>NZ_BAGC01000035.1 GCF_000308655.1 Nocardia niigatensis NBRC 100131
GTCAGCAGCGGGCTGTCCTGGGAACCGAACGCAGCAACCTCGCTCACAAGGCGGTTCGACCTCGTCCTCATCACCGCCGGCACGCTCCCGGTCAAAGTCGCGCGGACGATACTCGAGCCGGGCGGCCGCATCATCAGCATCCTCCCCACCCCGGCGAACCTCGCCAGAAGTGTCCTGCCCGGGCCGTTCCACGCCATGATTGCCCGACCGGTCACCAAAGACCTCGAAGAGGTCGCCCGAGCCGCCGGCCAGGGAACACTGCGGGTACCGATCAGCCGCACCGTCCCGCTCTCGCAAGCCATCCCAGCACTCACCGAACTCGAACAAAACGGCACGGCCAAGCGAGGCAAGCTGATCATTACGCCAGGATGACCTCCACCGCCGAGCCCGGCCGCGCCGCCTGCGACCGGGCAACGGCGAAACTGCAATCGGAGTCGCGCTCTTGATGAGCCGCTTCATGATGTTCCGACACTGCGCAAACAGTCCGGGTCGCGCCGGTGGAGTCGTTGAGCGCCTGTGGTAGCCAGCGCCGGCAACCGCTCGACGATCTTTCCGTGAGCCTCAGCGAGGCCCCAGGACGGAGTGCTAACCGACCAAGATCATTTCCTGTACGCCAACTACTCACACGCAGATCCGACTCGCTCTATCGGTCCGCGCGGGGAATGCGGGCATTCAATTCCTTGCGGGCGGCGGCGAACCAGGCCTGGGTATCGACCAGACCGGATTCGATCTCTTTGCGAGCGCCTTGGAAGCCGTACAGGTCTCCGGCAAACCGGGTGAGCACCGAACCCTCGTGTTCCTCGAGCTCTTCCAGAAGCGCGGTGTCCTGCAGGAGGTAGGCGACGCCGGCGACCTCGCCGGGCGTCCATGCGTTGCGGTAGTCGTCCCATCCGTGTTGCTTGACCGCTAGGGCTCGCTCGACGAGTGCGGCTCGCAGCGCTATCCGGTCGGCGTCGGTGGGCCGCCGTGTTTTGAGATGGTCCCAATTGATCGGTGCTTCATCGGACACGCCACATCCCGCCTTCCGAATCGGTTGATTGCGGTTCCGCGCAAATCTATCTCGTCACGGACGCGCCTCGGCCTGCCCCGTCGCCCCCGCGAGTGTCAGTTCTCAGCCGAGTTGGCGGAGTGCGACTGTCTGACCTGCGGTCCGCCAACTGCGGATGAGTATCTGCTCGTGAGCATGTCTCATGCTAAATGGCGGTTTCCTGGAAGCAGGGTCATGTAGGTGCGAAATATCACGCTGGTTGGGTCCGGGGAACGACGGTGATCTGGGACAGACAGATGTGTTCGGGGCGGGTGACGACGTAGCTGATCGTGTCGGCGATATCGTTGGCGTAGAGGAGCTTTCCGCTGTTGGAAGCAGCGACCATTCGCTCACGGAGTTGGGGGTGGGTGGCGTGGTCGAACAGTTCGGTGGCGACGCCTCCGGGCTTTATGTCGGTGACTCGGACGCCGGTGGCTGCGAGTTCGGTTCGCAACGCGCGGGAGAAGTAGCTGACGGCGGCTTTGGTTGCGCCGTAGACGGCGAATGCTGAAACCGGGGCATCGGCACCGGTGCTAGAGATGTTGACGACGTCGGCTGCGCGGCCGTCGACGGCCGCGCTGAGGAGGCCTGGGAGTGTGGCGCGGGTGATGTGTAGCAGGGCAGCGAGATTGAGATCGATCATGCGCTGCCATTCCTTGCCCCGCTGGTCGGTGACAGGGTTGGGCAGCATGATCGCGGCATTGTTGACCAGCAGATCTATCGTGCCGAGGCGATCGGTGGTTTCGTCGATCAGCGGGTCGATCGTGTCGAGCTGAGTGAGATCGGCTGGGAGGGCTAGAGCTCGGTCGCCGATGTCGTCGGCCAGCGCCCGCAGTCGATCGGTCCGGCGGGCAACGAGCGCGACGCGCGCGCCGTCGGCGGCCAGCCGGCGGGCTGTGGCAGCGCCGATGCCCGATGCTGCGCCGGTCACCAGGGCGACCCGGCCGGACAAGGGGTTCGTAGTCATGTTCAGCAGCTTGGAGGTGGTCGATGTTGGTCAGCCAGATGTTGAATTTGCCTAGGTCGAATCGGGCCACTCACAAGTGGTTTCGGTCGGGCATGCTGGTGGCATGGCTTCTGAACTGGGGAATTACCTGCAGGCGAGGCGAGCCGGAATACGACCGAGCGACGTCGGTTTGCCGAGCGGCGGCGTGCGCCGTGTTCCTGGCCTGCGGAGGGAGGAGCTAGCGTTGCTGGCGGGGTTGAGTCCTGACTATTACACCCGTATCGAGCAAGGGCGTGTCCGGCCCTCGGAACAGATCCTCGACGCGATCACCACAACGTTGGGACTCAACGAGATCGAACGCGAGCATGTGCGGCGTCTTTCCCTGGTAGGCCGTGCGTCGAACGCATTCCGGCGGCGTCAGGTTGAATCGGAAGTCGTGCGCGATGGGGTGCGTGAGATCCTCGGCCGCGTTGCGGACCTGCCCGCGGTGGTAATGGGTCAGCACCTGGATGCACTTGCGTGGACTCCGGTCGGCGGTGCTCTGCTCGGTTTGAACGAGTTCGTCGAACGCAACATGGCCCGGCGTATGTTCCTGCTTTCCGAAACTCGTGACCTGTATCCCGACTGGAACGCTGTCGCGGAAGAGATGGTGGGTCATCTGCGACGAGTGTCGGTTGAGCGCGCAAGTGATCCGGCGCTGACGCAGCTCATCGGGGAACTGACGATGACTTCGAGCGATTTCGCGCGGCTGTGGTCGCGACACGATGTCCGCGCGGTTGTTAGCCGCCGCAAGGCCTTTCGACATGTCCAGGCCGGAACGTTCGAACTCGAACCCGAGATCTTGATCCTCCCCCGTGGCCAACAGACGTTATGCATCTATCGGGCCGAACCGGGAACGGCTGGTGCCCAGGCGCTGGTGCTTCTGAACACACTCGTTGATTCAGGCTGGACAACCATCTCTGAGGCATTCCCGAGATTCGGCGATGAGCAGCGCAAAGGCAATCTCGCGCCGGAAACACCCAGCTGATACGGATATTTCGAGGACAGTGAGATCTTCCGCGAACCCATTCACTTGAATTCCCGGCCAGCTGTTCGTTGTCTGGCCCGTCGGCTCTTCGTGACGCTGTGGGTCTTTGTGGTGCTGTAGGTGCTTCGGTGCTGAAGGCGATGCCGTTCGACCCAGTCCCGCAGTGGATCGTTGTAGGCGCTGAAGGCGTAGGCCGTGGTGCGGCGTAATCCGAGCTGTTCGACCATGTGAGCGTAGAAATTCTTCTGTTGGAAGTAGTGCTCGGCGGTGGCGATCTGATGGCGCCAGACGGGATCGCAGATCGCCTCGGCGATGATCACGGTTTCCGGCATCATGACCAGCGATGGTGGGACGGGAACCTTTGTCGCGGAAGCGAGAACAGCCGATCGTGCTTCCCAGCGTCGGAGCAGGGGCGTGTGGTAGAACGAGTCCGTGATGCGCGACCATGCCGTCGTGACCGCCTGCGCGGCAGCGAACTGTGTGTCGACCCAATGCTGATTCTCCTCAGCGCGAAACAGTCTGTCGCGCCGACGGTATGCGGTCAGAATTTCCAGAGACCCGGAGAGGTCGATCTGAACTCGTTCGAATCGAGTGCCCAGCCAGCGTCGGTGCCGTCGGCAGATGATCGACGAGTGCGCGAAGTAGATCTGGATCGGAGGGTTTCCTGGGATTCGTGCGCAGCAGGATGCGCAGTGGTCGCGAATGTGTGAGCCGATGATCTGGATCGCTGTTCGCGGCGAGGGCTTTTCGCGTGTGTCAGCCAGAGCGGGCAACGGCAGGCTGCTGCGCAGTCGTTCCAGCGGCATCCCGGCGAAACACGCGAGCCGTTGCTGGGCGGTCCGGTTGAGCATGATCTCTTCGTGGTCTCGCAGCATATATCGATCCAGGCTGACTGAGGGTTCGCCGAGAGCGCGCAGCAATGTGGTGGGGACGACGAGCTCGTTGGTGCGTGCCAGCCGGAAGAGATAGGACGAGGTGGTCTCGCCGCGAACTGGCCGGACCGAGAACGGCAGTGGCGTCGCTGGTCGCTGCCAGAGCGCGAGGATCATTGCCGCGGTTTCCGTCGCGGTTCGTATTGGTTGCCCGCTGCAATGTCGAGAATGACCGCTTCCAGGTGGGCCTTGGTGACCTTCTCGGAGCCGTCGCTGATGGCGTCGTTGGCGGCCTCGTAAACGAGTTGGTCGAGGCTGCCGATCATGCCGCCGGTGCGGGCGTGCAGGTAGGAAGCCCATTCGAGAAGAGTGCCGACCTTGTGGCGATGCAGTCGCAGTGACTGCTCCATGGTCGCGACCAGTTTCTTCCAGTCGTTTTTCGCCGCGATGGTGTTGTAGGAGAACGCCGCAGTGCTGACGGGGATGAACCGGCCGGCGATCTGACGTCCCCGAACTCCGGAGAACAGGTTGGTTTCCTCGAGGTCGAGTCCGGAGTAGACGAAGGTCGCCGAGACCGTGTCGAAGAAATATTTCAGCTGATCAGAGGCCCCTTTGCCTCTTTTGTGGACAGATCCAGCCGGTGGATCTCGTCGACGAGCACCAATCTTGTTCCGGCCCGGCGCATCACGGCCGCGACCGCGTGTGCCAATGATTGTGGTCCGTCACAGCGGCCGACCGGCAGGCCGAGGAACACGGCCATCTCACCAGCCAGCGATTTCGGGTCGGCGTCGGGCGGGATCAAGATATAGACGACCGGGATCCGGTCGGGGATGCCCGGGTTGCGGCGCTCGAAGTCGAGCTGGAATCGCTTGCCCAGCTGGGTGATCGAGGTGGACTTGCCGGTGCCGCTGGCTCCGGAGATCAGCAGGCCGCGGCGACCGAGTTGCTTGCCACGGTTGTTGACGATCAGTTTCTGTCCGGTGTGAATGATCTTGCGGATATCGGGTGTGGCGACCAGCAGTAGTGAGGAGTGGTAGTCCTGGCGGGCTTCGTTGTAGAGATCCCGCTCGAGATCGTCGATGCGTTCGAGGTCGTTGTCCGAGAGCAGTTGGGGTGGTTCGGGATTGGCTTGCCCGACAAACAGCGACCATCCTTCCTTGGTCGCCAGCGGGTGCCGCGCGTCCAGCTGTAGGGAGGTCACCAGCGTCCTTCCCGCTCATCGAAGGGATCGAGCAGACCGAAGGGAACGACCTCGACGCCATCGGCCTCGATCACCGTCACCTCACCGCCGTCCTCGGCCGTGTCTGCTGGTGGGAGCGCCGGGTGCTCGGGGATCGAGGCGCGCCAGCGGCCGACCTCGGAGACCAGTTCGGCGGGAAGATGATTGGTCATCGCGCGGGTGGAGGCGGTGCGGGCCAGCGGCCGACTGGTGTCGGGGCCTGTTTCGGCGCGGCGCAGCAGCGCGGCCAGGATGACCGCGACAGCCATTTCGTTCGCGTCATCGACACCGCGCTGCGCGGCGAGTTTGCGTGCGGCGCGCCAGGTGAAGTCGGCGAAAGGCTGGCGGACGATGCCGTGATGGGTCCAGGGAACGGTCAACCATCCATGACCACGGTGGTTGCGAACCCAAACCCGCGAGACGTCATAAGGGTCGTAATGCACTTCCCAACGTCCGCTCT
Source organism: Nocardia niigatensis NBRC 100131 (assembly GCF_000308655.1). Classification (GTDB taxonomy): domain Bacteria; phylum Actinomycetota; class Actinomycetes; order Mycobacteriales; family Mycobacteriaceae; genus Nocardia; species Nocardia niigatensis. The sequence goes on from NZ_BAGC01000035.1 coordinate 5,552, forward strand.
TCGATGTGATCCCGGAGCTTTGACCAGCGCAGACCCGAAGTTCGTTGCTGTTGTAAGTGCGATAGTCGATCTGAACGCCTGCATCGCTGATCGCCCGCCAGTGTGCGGGCAGCAACTCGATGTAGTCCTCGCCCGAGAGCGTGACCGGGACGTAGCCGGCGGCAGCGATCAGTGCCGCGTAGGTGTCGTTGGGGGAGGCGTTCTGATTCGGGGTGAACGGATGCCGCAGGCCATCGTGGAGACGGGTCTGCCATCCGGCCAGGACCCATTCATCGAACAACTCTTGCAGATCCGCCAGCGGCCAGACAGCGCGGTCTTCGACGTCCTTGCCTCTGCGGGTGACATCGCGGCCGGTGTAGCCGGAAACATGCTGACAGAACAGGGTATTGATCGATCCGAAGGTGCGCTCGACGATCGCCTTGTCGGTCGCGGTCAACTCGTGGGCGGGCTGAACCGAGATGCCCAGAGTGTCCGCAGCGCGGGAGAACACCTCCGAAATGAAGACCTTCCCATGGTCGACGACCACCGTGTCCGGAACGATCACCGGTTTGGCCGCCGCCAAGGCCATCCGGGCGTCGAATGACACCAGCCGCTGATAGGGGATCCGCGACGCCGACATCGCCAACGCTTGATCCCAGCCCGGCCTCATCGGCTCGGGGACCATCATGCGTGCCAGCATCAACGCTGCATCAACGGATTTCGCGCCGACCGGCCGCAGCACCCCAGCGCAGATGGTGCGAGTGGCGATATCGACGGCCAGCACCAACTCGGCGCGGCCGAGCACCCCGTCGTCCATCACCGCCATCACATCCAGCGGTGTCGTGTCCAGATGAACCAGCTCCCCGGGCCGCGCCGCAGTGGTCGGGGTGTAAACCCGGTCGGGCTTGTTCGCTGTCTGTCGGCGGGTGACCGCCGACCCGAATGTATGTCGGCCCGCCGCCAGCACCTCCAGCAGGCGATAGCACGTCGCCTTCGACGGCAACCGCACTGCTCCGGGCCCGTGCTCGTCATCGAGCAGCCGCCGAACCTGCTCGATCACACGCGATTTGGTGCCGGTCGAAGTATGGGTCTGTGCTGCGATCACCGCTGTTGCGGCGGCGACTACCCGTGGATCGACCTGCCCGGTCGGTTCCAGCAGCCGGACGTAGCGTGAATCGACCAGACCCCATAATCCCTGATCACGATATCGGCGCCGCATGCGCTGAACGGTCCGAGCACTCACCTTCAACTCGACCGCTTTGGCCTTCTCTCGGTCGGTGACCACCACCGTCGCCGGATCGTATTGCGGTCGCGGCGTTGCGCCTTCGCCCGCGCCGGGCGGCAGCCCGGTCTCGACCTCCATCACGTGACGTTCCCACTCCCTGGCCTCCGCGAGCGCCTTCTCCGGCAATGACTCGAGCAGTCCCCGCGGTTCGATCCTGGGCAGCGGGGCCGAGCCCACCAGCTCGAAATCCTCTGCCGCCAACAGGAACGGCAGAGCGACCACGCTCGCCTCACCGCTGTCGGACAGCAACCGAATCTTGGTCCCCGAGATCGCGACGACCGCATGCGCGAACCCTCCGAAGACCACCCGGTCACCGACGGTGAGCACGCCCGGCCGCTCCAACATCATTGGTGCTCCTCCCTGTGCAAGGGCCCCTGCGCCATGTCCGACAGATCCGACAACTTCGGTGAGACACACACGACGCTGCGGTGCGACAACACCACCGACAGATCCGCCACCAACCACTGCCGCCAGAGCAGGTGATAGAGGACCGGCAATGTGCGCAGCGGATCACCCACCATCTCGGCTCCGTCCATCAACGGCCTTGGCCGCGTGAACGTTTCCAGCAGCTCACGTGCCACCGCTCCGTCGAAACAGCGCGGATGGCGATAGCCGCCCAACCAGCGATGATTCGCGGCCAGCAGCGGATCCAGCCGATCCCACACGGCATAACCCCAACCCACCATCGCGCAAGCGTGCGCCATCACCGCGAACGCCGCTCTATCCCGGTCCCCGATCAACTCCCTCGGCCGCGAATCCAGGACCAACCACCGCGCACCCGTCCTATGCACCAGGAAATCCGGCGCATGCCGACGCTGCTTGCCGCCGTCCTGCCGCCAGACCAGCCAGAACGGCTGCGACACGACGTCGACCACCTCGGGATCGAAGTCCAACGCCACCAAATGATCTCGCTCGACCCACGACTCGAACCCGACGCGCCCGCCCGTCGTCGCCGACCAGTACCAACCGGGAAAATTTCTCTGGCCACGATGGGACCGGAACGACCGCACCGGACCAGCGATCTCGCCCACCACCGCCGGCAGACCCTGCCATCGAATTCGCCGCTCCACACCGGACTTCGACACGAACGCGGCCTCGAACCCATCGACGTCCATGCCCAGGCCCGGACCCCATTGGCCCGCCGGTGCACTCAGCACCGAACTATCGTCGCGACTTCGCAAGATCAAAGGTTCGTTTCCGACAGATCAGCTGAGAACACGCCATGCGTACGACAGGTCTCGTGAGACTCCGACACCTCACCTGAGAACCGACAATTGGTACGGGCGTACATGCGTGCCCAGTTTTTGAAGGGTTTCGTTGTGATTTCATAGCGTTTGCACCAACCAAACGTAAACGAATTAAAATCAACGTCTCTCAGGGGGAGTGGGGAATCTGACCGCCGATAACGTTCACTTATCGGAGGTCAGGACGACTCGGTTTGATCTGGAGCTGTTCAGGTTTCGTTTCGTGTCCTTCCGTTGGGTTTGACGAAACCAACGCTACGATTTGCGTCGTGTCGAGCATCTGCAACTACCCAGGCTGCACCCAACCGATTACGCGCGGCGGAGGGCCGGGACGTCCGTCGGAATACTGTGATCATCCGGAGCACACGCGTTGGCGGGCCTGGCGAGAGCGGCAGAGGCAGCAGCAGAGCGAGGGGGAAACATCCCCGGCGAATGTCACTGTGACGCAACGAGGGCCGGTGACCGTGGCTCGGTTGCGCGCCGATGAACTGCTCGGACAGTTCCGGACGATCGCCGAACAGCTTGGCACGACGCTCAATGCCGCTGTCGCGGAATTGTCGACGCTGGCTGATCCCGCGGTGGCGGAGGCCCAGGTCCAGGCCGTGCAGGCGGACGCGGCACGACGGATCGCCGAGGCGGAGATGGCCACCGTGGCCGCCGAGCAAGCACGGCGCGAGGCCGAAGAGGCCCGGGCGGCAGCCGAATCGGCGGCCGAGGATGCGGCGCTGGCCGCAGAGGAGGCCGAGGGACGAATCGCGGAAGCACTCACCGCGCGGGACGACGCGCTGAAGGAAGTCGAGCGGGTCACCAAGCAGGCGGCCGACGATGTGTTCGCGGCACGGGCCGAGGCGGAGGCCGAGATCCGCACCATCCGACGGGAATCCACCGAGGACATCGAACGGGCGCGCCAACAGGCCAACGAAGATATCGAGCTCGCCCGGTCGAAGGCCGCCGCCGAAATCGAGCAGGTGCGCCGGGACGCCACGCAGCGGATCACCGCCGCCGGCGCGGAACGCGACCTCGCTGTGCAGCGGTCAGCCGACGCCGAGCGCACCATCGAGCGCGCCGAAGCCGCTGTGGTCGAACGCAATCAGGTGGTCGCCGACACCCGGGACGAACTCAAGGCGGCCCGGACCGAGCTGGATCGGTCGCGGACCGAACTCGGCGACGTACGTCGGCAGGCCGCCGCCGACCTCGCGACGGTGCGCGCGGAAACTGCGGCCGCCGTCGAGAAGGCGCGGCAGGAGGCGGCCGAACGGCTCGCCGCCCTGGACGATGCCCGCACCCAGACCCTCGCCCGTGCCGAGCGCGCCGAGAAACAGCTGGATGCTCTGCTCGCGCAGCGTGATCCGGCCCCTGCGGCGAAGTCCTGAGCACTGCCGCCGGGCTCAATCGATAAATCGCAGGTACCCGATCGATAAGTGGCCCACGGAATTGGGGGCACCGAGCCTGATGGTGTCCGGTTGCTGGAGCCCATAGGGTCGATCCAAGGGTCTCAAAACCCCTGGATTCAGGCGGCCGGTTCAATCATGGATCGGGCGAAAGGTGTTCTGGCGCAGCGGATGAGTCGGGCTGGGGCTGCGCGCTCAGGAGGAATCAATGTCCGCTCTGGCGGAATGGCGTGGTCGGTCGCGCCTGCAGACGGCCACGCGTATCGCGGTGCTGACGATGACACCGGTGGTCGCGCTGGTGGCGGGTTGCTCGAGCGACTCGGGGAAGTCGACCGCGAGCCCGACGACGGCGAAGCCGTCGGTCAGTGCGACGAGCACGGTGGCGCCCTCGACGACTTCCGGTGCGCCCGTGGCGAGTCCGGTTGGCGGCGGACCGGCCGGGGGAAGTCCCGCGGCCGGTCCGCCGGGCGGTGGTGCGCCACAGCAGCAGCCCCCGGGCGAGTCGCCCGACACTCCGCCCGTGTCCGACCCGGGTCCCGGCGGAGCCCCCGCGCCGGACGGCTACGTCAAGTGCACCGACCAGATCAACTATGCCGGTGACCCACGCAGCAATGCCGAGATCAACCGTCTCGGTGAGATACTCGGCCATTGCCCCGATCCGGTCTCGGCGTCCATAATCCCGACACCGACCACGACGGCCGCCCCGACCTCCACCACGGATCCGGGAACCACCGCACCGGTCACCACGACGACGACCCCGCCCCAAACCACCGCTCCCACAACGACAACCACCGTGGCCGCGCCGACGACGGCGGCTGCGGCAAACGCCACACAATAGGCACGATCGGTCTTTCCGGACGACTGGCCATGTTTGCGTGGATGGCGCAGGATTTCCTGGTGGATAGCGGTATCGTCGGTGGGGAAAGAGGGGTGTGACACTTGAACATCAACGCCATGCGAGCGCGGCAGTCCCGGCCGAGCGTGGCACGCGTATACAGCTACGTGCTCGGCGGACGCGACAACTACGGTGTCGACAAGGATCTCGGTGACTACTTCATCGAGGACCTACCCGGATCCGAGCAATTGGCCATCACCAACCGGGAGGCCGTCCTCCGCGCCGCCCGGATCATGGCGGAAGCCGGAATCCGCCAGATCATCGATATGGGCTGCGGTCTGCCCGCCGGTGTCAATGTGCACGACGTGGTGCGGCAGGTCCAGCCCGAGGCCCGCGTGGTCTACGTCGACGACGACCCGTTCGTCGTGGCGCACGGCCGGGCGCTGCTCGCCGTCGATGACGGAATCGCGGTGCTGGAGGCCGATATTCGGGATCCTGCCGGCATCGACAAGCATCCCGACGTGCAGCGCCTCATCAACTTCGACGAACCGGTCGGCATCCTGTTCGCGATCACCCTCAGTTTCGTCAATGACGAGGAGGACCCGATCGGTGTGGTCCAGTACTGGACCGATCGAGCGGCGTCGGGCAGCCATACCTACATCTCCCATTTCTGTACCGGCGTGACCCGGGAGGCCCTCGCGACCGCGAGGAAGATCCTGGAAGCCTTCGGCCGCGGACGATTCCGGACCGAAGCCGAGATCCAGTCCTGCTTCGGCACACTGACCCTCGACGAGGACGGTCTGCGCCCCTGTGCCCAGTGGCGTCCCGATCCCGTGGAGGACGGGGAGCCCAGGCCGGAACTGAACATCTGGGGCGAGCTCGTCGTGGGCGGGATGGCCCAGAAGAAATAGTCCGCAATGACGATGCGCTGGTGGCGGTACTTATCGCCACCAGCGCATCGTTGTCAGCGGGGAGCGCGCCACATGGGCCATAGCGACGGTCCGTCCTGGGGGGCGGCGAGGGTGCCGGTGACATCGAAGCCGAAGCGCTCGTAGTACGGGACATTCTGAGGCTTGCTGGATTCCAGGTAGGCGGGGATGCCCTCGGCGTCACAGCGGTCCAGGCGGGACCGCATCAGCGCCTGGCCGTAGCCCTGACCGCGGACGCCGGGCAGTGTGCCGAGAACGGCGAGATACCAGTGCGGTTCGCGGGGATGGGCCACGGCCATGCGGTCGGCGAGCCTGGCCGCGACGAGCAGACGGTACCGGAAGGCGCCGGCCAGGCCCGGCAACTGGGGCAGCATCGCGCTGTCGTCGACGTGCCAGTGGCCGGGCGGAGCCCAGAGTGCCGCGCCCACTACCGAATTCGCGTCATTGCAGGCCACCTCGACGCCACCCATGGGCACGAAATGGTGGCGGGCCTGGGCGGCGAAGAGACCGGCGGCGCGGCGGGCCCGGGTGGCGTCGTCCCGGATCAACCAGACGATGAGTGGATCGTCGGAGAACGCGATACCCAGCACACGCGCCAACTCGGGTATATCGGACATTTGCGCCGGGCGTACGGTGATCCCCATGCGTTCACGGTAGCGGCTCGGTGGCCTCCTCACGGTGTGCAGCGAGTTGCTGTGCCGCGTCGTGATCATGAGTGGGGATGACCGGGATCAGGCGCTGGACCAGGTGCAGCCGGTGCAGGGTCCGGAACGCCAGGTCGCGGTTCTCGTCGACGAAAAGCCCTGGGAAGCCGGGCTTCTGGCGCACCCGCTCGATCTGCAGCGCATGCCAGGCGGCATCGCCGGCGAGCAGGATCCAGCCGCGGGCCGTGTGCGCGAGCACGCCGACGCTGCCCGGTGTGTGCCCGGCGAGATCCACCAGGACCACGCTGCCGTCGCCGAACAGGTCGTGACTGCGGGTGAAGGTGAGCACAGGCGGGCCGTCCAGCTCGTATTCGACCACGGGGCGATCCACGAGCGCGTCCCGCACGCCGCCGACGGGCGCCACCGGACCTGTCATGGCCCAGGCGCGCTCGGTGCTGTGCAGGTGCACCGGCAGGTCCGGGAAATCGAGCAGCCCGCACACGTGATCCCAGTGGGCGTGGGTCGGGAGCGCGAAATCGAGTGCGGGAAAGGTGGATTCGCCCTGCAGCGCGGTGATGGTCGGGATGGTCTCCACGGGCGGCCGGACGAACGGGCGGATCACGCCGTGCAGTTGCGCGATGGCGCGGTGTTCGGCGTCGAGGCAGTAACTCGGGTCGACGATGAAGGTGGCCTCGGGATGCTGGACGACGAAAGACGTCAGCGAGCTGGCGAGGCGACTCGGCGTGAACACGCCCTCCACGATCGCGCTGGTGGGTGCCGACCGCGGAAACTGCGGCAGCGCCGTGACGGTGACCGTGCGTTCGGGGGTGGGCAGTCCGGCGTCGGTGAGCGAGCGCAGGAACCGTTCGTCGACGCGCCGCGGGCGGACGGCGCCGTGCAGGGAACTCACTGCGGCGGTGCAGCATTGCCAGAGAGTGGTCTTGCGTACTGGATCGGACATGCTGGAACGCTAATACTTAAGGTCGACATGAAGTAAAGAGGTGAACTGTGGCCACGACCCAGGAGATGAGAATCGGTGACGCCGCCGCCGTGCTCGGCGTGGAGTCCCACGTGCTGCGGCACTGGGAGTCGGTCGGGCTGCTCGCGCCCCCGCGCAGCCCATCGGGCCATCGCAGCTACAACGAGCACATCCTCGACTACGCCCGCATCATCCAGACACTGCAGCGAACCGGGCTCTCGCTGGACCAGATCCGGCAACTCGGGATGAGCGAGTGCACCAGCCGGCGGGACATGATCGCCGAGCGTCGCGCCGAGGTGCGCGAACGCATCGAACTGCTGCAGGCGACGGACCGATTCCTCGAGCATCTGCTCGAATGCACCCATCCGATCATCAGCGAATGCCCCGAGTGCTCGGAGTTCGTCTCGCGAGCGCACGCGCGGCGGACCGTCGAGTTCCCGGACCGGCCGTAGGCTGGGGGAGAGCGCTCACATACGCGCGGCGTGCATCGATACACGGGGTGAGGACGCCAGGGCACCCGCCGACGTTCCCGAACCGGGAGGTACTGGGAAATGCGCTATCGCACAGGGATTCTCGCTGCAACCGGGGCGCTCGCACTCGGGCTGGCGGCGTGCTCGTCGAGTACGCCCACCACGTCGCCACCCGCCACTACGCCGGCAGCCACAGGCGAAGCCACCACGGCAGGCGAGAGCGCCAAGGCTCCCGCCACCACGCTGGGTTCCCAAGGCGTGCCGACCACCGTCCCGGCGCGGCAGGCGACCTGCGGCGCCGGCCAGGTCGACGTGACCGCCGCCGTCATGTCTCCGGCCACCGGGCACCGCGGCGTGAAACTCACTTTCAGCCTTGCCGCGGGCGCGGCTCCCTGCACGCTCACCGGCTATCCGGGTGTCGACACCGGCGCGGGCGGCCCACTGCTGCACGCCGACCGGACCCCACGCGGATACATGGGCGGACTGCCGGAGGGCAGCGACGAACCGCCCACTGTGACACTGGAATCCGATCGTCCGGGCACCGCGATCGTGGAGGGCGTCGCCTTCGACGCCGCCGGCAGCGGGTGCCCCCTGTACACGAGTTTGCAGGTCACGCCGCCGAATTCGACCGACACCCGCACTGTCACAGTGACAATCGACAGCTGTGCCCTGCACGTGCACCCGGTCACCGGGCAGGGCCAGTAGTCAGACTCGAACAGTGGTGTCCGTGGTGACCACGACACGCGCGCCGTGTGCCGGAACGTGGGTGATGTTGCGCATGCGCGACGGTTCGCTGCCCGCACCCTCGGGCAGTGAAAGCTGGTAGCGGGTCAGGATTTCCCGCAGTACCGCCGTCCCTTCCATGAGCGAGAACCCGGCGCCGATGCAGCGCCGCACCCCGCCACCGAACGGCAGCCAGGTGTTGGCGGCGACCGATCCGTCCAGGAATCGTTCGGGCCGGAAGGTCAGGGCGTCCGGGAAGGCCTCGGTGCGCCGGTGCGCCAGCAGGATTGAGGTCGCGACCACGGTGCCCTTCGGCAGGTCATAGCCACCGAGGGTCATGTCGCGGGTGAGCCGCCGCCCGGTCCCGCCGATGACGGTGTGCAGGCGCATGGCCTCCTTCAGCACCGCCTCGAGATGTTTCTCGTCACCGTCGTGCGCCGCCCGGCGCGCCTCGGCCTGCACCTCCGGATTGGCGGCCAGCTCGTGGCAGGCCCAAGACAGCGCCGATGCGGTGGTCTCGTGCCCGGCCAGCAGCAGGGTCACCATATGGTCGCGCAATTCCTCATCGGACAGCGGTGTGTCGGTGGAGTTCTCGCCGGATCCGACCGCCAGCAGCCGCGACAGCACATCGGTGCGGGTCTCCAGGTCCGGATGCGCGCGGCGTTCGGCGATCTCGCTGTAGAGCAGCTCGTCGATGGCGTTCTGGTTCTCGCGGAAGCGCTTCCACGGTCCGCGGCGTTCCAGGAACGGATATTTCCAGCCGAAGAAGATGATCGGATCGATATTGACGATGCGGCGCAGCCGCGGCGCGAGCTGAGCGCGGCGGCGTTCATCGGTCATGCCGAACACCACCTGCATGATGACATCGAGTGTCAGGTCGTTCATGGCGTCCAGCGTGAGCACGGTCGACCCTGACACCCACCGGTCGACATGCGTCGTGGCGATGGTGTCGACCAGCCCGCGATAGCCGCGCAGCGACGAGCCGACGAACGCCGGCATGAGCAGCCGCCGCGCCCGCGCGTGCTCGTCCTCGTCGGTGAGCAGCAGCGAATGCTCGCCCATGATGTGCACCAGCAGCCGATTGCCCTCGCCGGCATGCAGATCCGCGGGGTCTGCGGCGAAGATCTCGCGAATGTGCTCCGGACGCGAGAAGACGACCAGGTTCTCGGCGTAGGGGGCGACCAGGTGCAGGGTGAAGACGTCACCGTAGCGGCGGGCCGATCGGCGCAGCAGGGTCCCCCGCCACTTGGCGTAGAGGACGGTCTGCACCGCACGCGGCAATGGCGGTCCCGGTGGAAAAGCGGTGCCCACGATGCTGATCCCTTCACCCGGCCGCGTCACTGCGGCTGAAACGCTTGTCCAACAGCCTAGAACGCGCGCGTACCGCAGCGGAATCCGCTGACGGTATAGGACGGAATCTGACCTAGTTCCTTCCTACGGTGGCGACATGACGATTTTCGAGCCGTTCCGAATCGACATTCCCGACACCGACATCGACGATCTGCGGACCAGCCTGGCCCGCACCCGCTGGCCCGCGGACCTGCCCGGCGTGGACTGGACCTACGGCATTCCGACCGCGTACGTGCGGGAACTGTGCGAGTACTGGGGCAGCGGCTACGACTGGCGGATCCACGAGGCCGAACGCAATCGTCACCCGCAGTTCCTGTCCGAAATCGACGGTCAGCGACTGCATTTCACACATGTCCGCTCGCCGGAGCCGACCGCGCTGCCACTGGTGCTGGTGCACGGCTGGCCGTTCGAGGACTTCACCGGCATGATCGGCGCGCTCACCGATCCCCGCGCCCACGGCGGCGATCCCGCGGACGCCTTCCACGTCGTCATCCCGACGCTGCCCGGGTTCGGGTTCTCGGGCCCGACCCGCCGGGCGGGTGATGCCGCGACCGACCGCAGTGCGGAACTGATCTCGCAGCTCATGGCGGTGCTGGGCTATGACCGATACGGTGCGCACGGCGGCGACGCCGGTTCCTTCATCGCGCCGCAGCTGGGCCGGATCGCGCCGCGGCGCGTGGCCGGTGTCCACCTCAACGACCCGATCACGATCCCCGGCCCGGACTTCGACGCCGCCGGACTGAGCGAGGGCGATCAGCGGAAGCTGGCTCGCTATCGGAGCTGGGACAACCTGGAGACTTCCGGCTACGCGGGCATGCACTCCACGCGCCCGCAGACTCTCGCCCCCGCGATGTCCGATTCGCCGGCCGGGATGCTCGCGTGGGTGATGGATGTGGTCAATACCTACAAGGATCCGGCCAAGTCGACACCCGATGACGCGATCGACCGCGACCTGCTTCTCACCAATGCGTCACTGCTGTGGTTCACCGACACCGCCGGGTCGTCGATGCGCCTGTACAAGGAATCCCGGCAATGGGGTGCGGAACCGGCCGACTCGGGGGTGCCCACCGGTGTCGCGACCTTCCCGGGTAGCAGCAGTATCCGCGGCGTCGCCGAGCGGGGTAACACCATCGTGCACTGGTCGGAGTTCGATCGTGGCGGCCACTTCGCCGCCATGGAAGCCCCCGATCTGCTGACCACCGATCTGCGGGACTTCTTCCGAAAGTTGCGCGGATCCAACGAATAACGCACCGCCGCAACCAGTTCCGCTGCCATCCTGCTCAACTCTGGCAGGATGGCGGCATGGCGGAGATCCACAAGACGACCATGACGCCCAGCAAGCTGGAGCTGCTGGCCCGGTGGCTACCCACCCGGCACTGGTACACCGGCGCCGCGTCGCCCGCCCTCGCCAAATCCGGCGGCTTCCGGCTCGACGATCCCAATGGCGAGGTGGGTATCGATCTCATGGTCGTCACCGACACCTCGGGCACGGAGCCGGTGACATATCTGATTCCCATGACCTATCGCGGTGCGCCGGTCGAGGATCTGGGTGACGCCCTGATCGGCACCGCCGAGCACGGTGTGCTGGGCCCGCGCTGGCTCTACGACGCCGCCCACGACCCGGTCTTCATCGAGCAGGCCGCCCACCTGCTGACCGGCAAGGCCACCGCCCAGGACCAGAGCATGAGCGACACCCCGGACCTGACCGTGCACGTGGTCCCCGGCGACATTCTCTGGCCCGCACCCGGATTCCGTCCGACGGTCATCGACACCGACACCCACACCGATATCGCCTTCGATTCCGGACGCTCGACCAACGCGGGCCCGGAGCTGATCCGCGTCCACCGCCGCCTCACTCTCGGACCGGCGCTCCAGCGCGAGCGCAGCCACGTCGATGCACCGTGGTCGGCCGCGGACGGCACCTCGTCGCGTGGTGTCTTCCTCAGCGCTCCGTAGCCGCGGGCCGGCCGCTGACGCGCGGTACGTCCGCGGCGCACCCGGCCGTGGCTCAGTCGTGTTCGATGTCCTTCTTGATCTCGCTGAGGGCGTCGACCGGAGTGAGATTCTGGCCCTGGGCGTTCTGCCCGAGCTGGGGCCAGCCGTGGCCGTCCTGCCCGAGCAGCTGGGTCCAGATGTCCCGCAGCATGCGGCGGTCGTCGTCGGTGAAGCTCATGTCGTCTCCTGTGAGTAGGGCGCGGAATTGATCGGGGCTGCCCCGGAAGGCATCCACGTCCAGGGAGCGACCGGCCACCGAGCCGCTGTCGCTGAATTGGAATACCGCGACCTCGGCCCCGCCGTAGGGTTGCCAGCCGATGTCGTCGTCGCCGGGGTAGATGACCGAGGCGTAGCCGGAGCGGCCGTCGCCGTAATTCGAGGTCATCAGCGGCGGGATTCCACTGAGGTCGGGTGAGCCCATCGTGCCCTGCCAGTACCAGCGCGGCAGATACGAGAGCGCGACGTGCACCCCACGGTTCTCGATAGCGGTGCGCACCGCCTCGAACACGCCGATGTCGCCGGAGTTCAGCTCGTGGTCGAGCATGGCCGGGATGCCGTGATCACCGAGGTGGTCGACGAACAGCGCGGCCTGGGCGTCGGCGTCGACATCGCCGCGCACGTAGTGATAGCCGATCAGGATCTTGCCGGCCGCCAGGGTGGCGTCGCGGAACGCGGGCCAGGAGTCGTCGGTGTAGTAGTCGCCCTCGCTGACCTTGGCGATGACGAACTCGAATCCCTCGGCGAAGACCTCCGTGAGGTCGAGCCCGTCCTGATAGTGCGAGATGTCGATGCCGAAAATCGTTGCGCTGGAAGTCATATCGGCTCCGTTCTGGTCGGGCGCGGGCGGTTCGGCGGCGTCGGTCAGCATGGTGAGCGGGTCCAGGCGATCCGGACCCGGCGGCACCCACGAGTACCGGTGCCACTCGAAGTGCAGATGCGGGGGCACGCCACCATTGGTGCCGGAGTCGGGATTGACATGGGCGATGCGGTGCCCGGCCTCGACCCGGCTACCCAGTTCGACCTCGCGGACGATGTGCCCGTAGACGGTGGTGCCGCCGCCGTCGGCCGCGGGATGGTCGACGACCAGCCAGCCCGCCGGATCCGGTCCGCCGAAACCCGTTGCGGCACCGGCGTACACGACCGTCCCGCCTTGGGACGCGTACACCGGCTCGCCTCCGCTGCCGCCCTCTTTGCCGAAGTCCACGCCCCAGTGGAAGCCGTCGTCGCGCGGCCCGAAGCCCGAGGTGACCACCCGCCCGGCGGCCATGGGCCAATACCTGATGAAGCCCATGAGTCTGCTCCCCCTTGTAGCACAGCCAATCCGGTGACCGGCCGTTTGCTGTGCCCCGAGTAAAGCCGGATCGCCCGCCGGAATCCTCACCCGAACAGATGAAGTTCTCGGGGATAACCCGGTGCGCTCGGCCGATAAACTGGTATCACCTCCGGCCGGGGCTCGGCGGCCTGGGACGTGATCGTTCTACAGTGGGGGGCAATGCAATGAACATGGGGGAGACCGGCATCTCGCTGGCTCGCTTCTCCGAGCTGATCGCGGAGATCAACCGGGCTACCGGGCAGCCCGGCGCGTGGACGCGCGCACTGCGAGCCATCACCGACAGCCTCGGCGGCCACCACTGTTGCCTCGTCACGAACCAGGGCGGGCGGCGGTACATGACCGCGAGCACCACCGATGGGCTGCGTGATAGCTACAACGAGCGCCATGGACGTATCGATCCCTTCGCGGCCGCGCTCGAATTCGCGCTCACCGCAACGGTGCTCACCGGTAGCGAGCTGATCCCGCCGGATGGCGGGCGCCGGCATCCGTTCGTCACCGGCTGGGCCGCGCCCTACGAGCTCGGGGACGGCGTGTACATGCGGCTGGCGACACCGGGCTCCTGGATCGCCGTCTATCCGCACGCGGACCGGCACCTGGACCGGGAGTTGGCCGAGCAGGTGCTGAGGTTGTCCCTTCCGCATCTGGACCACGCCCTCGGCATCGGAGCGCGGCTGACCGATGCCGTCATCGACCGGGATCTCGCCCGCAGCGTGCTCGACCGCCACCGCCACGGACTGGCGCTGGTATCCGGTTGCGGCCGAGTCGATTACGCCAACCCCGCGGCGCTGGCCATATTGCGCGCCCGCGACGGTCTGCGCCTGGGCGCCCAGGCGCGCCTGGAATCGAACGACCCCGCGGTGTCGCGCCGGCTGCGCCGGCTGCTGGCGGCGGCCGTGCGGTCCGACCCGTCGAATGCCGCGGCCCGCCTGCTCATTCCACGCACGGGCGGCCGACTGCCGCTGACCGTGTCGATCCTGCCGCTCTGCCCGGGTCCGCACGAGTCACCCCGCCGCCGGGCGTTGATGGTGGTCGTCGATCCCGAACGTGAGGAGCCGGGCGGCCGCGAAACCCTGCGCGAACTCTACGGGCTGACCCGGGCCGAATCGCAGGTCGCCTTCCAGGTACTGCGCGGCAGCGGGCTGGCGTCGGTTGCCGAGGAGCTCTACATCTCGGTCAATACCGCACGCACCCACCTGCGTCAGGTATTCGCCAAGACCGGCACCAACCGGCAGGCCGAGCTCGTCCGGCTGCTGTCGTGCGTGCTCTCGGGCGCCGCGCAATTCGCCGACGGGCGACGCGCCGGAGCCGATGAGCAGGCTAACGTCCAGTTGCCTAGGTGAATCGGACATATCATTTATGCATGCCCGCCAATCGGATCGAGGGGCGAACCGACGTATTCGCCGACTGGGCTTGGCAGTCGCTGGTCGTGACCGGCGGCTGCTCGATGGCGCTGGGGGTGGTCATGGCGGTGTGGCCGGACAAGTCGGAGTCGGTGGCGGGGATTCTCTACGGGCTCACGCTGGTGGCCTCGGCGGCGGTGCAGCTGGTCATGGCGTTCGGGGCCCGGATCACCACCACGCTGAAGGTACTGGAGTTCGTGAGCGCGGCCATCGCACTGATGCTGGCAGCCTGGGCTTTCACGAGTGGTGAATGGGTTGCGTTGCTGTCCTTGTGGATTGGGATGGCGTGGGTGGTGCGGGGCATCGTGCAGGCGCTCGTGGGGGTGTGGTCGGAGCAGTACGCGGGGGCGGGCCGGCTGGAGGTGGTCGGCCTGCTGACTGTGGCCGGTGGCCTGGTGGTCGCGGTGGTGCCGTTCGGGTCGCTGACGTCGCTGTCGATCGTGGTGGGACTGTTGACCATTGCCCTCGGCATCTCGGAGATCCTGCTCGGCGCCCGCATCGAGCGTGGGACCGTCGAAACTGTCTGACAAATCGCATCGTCGAAAACCGAATTGCCTTCACATAACTAACCAAGAGGAAATTCGTCAATTTCCCAGAATTTACCAGTACGTTCGGTCTGTTCGTGTGGTCGGGCGATCGATCACGCGACGGATGCCGCCGCGACACGGTGAGAGGCAGAGATGGATGGCGCGAAACGACGGCAGCGGTGTGGTGGACGGTGAGCTCACCGAGGCACTGATCCGTTCCAGGCGATTCTTCAACCGCGCCGAGATGCCGCCGGACCTGCGCAGTGAATACCTGCGCGGCGGACGGCGACGGGCTCATGCCGAAACAACCGGGGAGGCAACGCAAACGAGAAGCAAGCCCGCGCGACCCGAACTCGGAGACAGCCGTCGGACCGCAGCCTGGCGGGTGCAGTCGCTGCTGCTCGGGTATCCCGATGAGACGCTGCTCGATTCGCTGCCCATCCTGGCACGAGCCACGTCGGCCCTGCCCGAGGCAGTGGGTGCACCCTTGCATCCGGTGCTGTCCTACCTCGAGACCACGCAACCGCTCACCGCGGCAACCCGATACGGCGACACCTTCGATCACCGCAAACGCTTCAGCCCCTATCTGACCTGGTTTCTCCACGGCGACACCCGCAAACGCGGCACGGCTCGGCTGCGGTTCAAGCAGGTGTACCGCAGCGCGGGACTGGTGCTCGTCGACGACGAACTGTCCGATCACCTGGCGGTGGTGCTCGAATTCGCCTCGGCGCATCCGGTTCCCGGGGAGAAGTTGCTCGCGGAGCACCGCCCGGGCATCGAGGTCATGCGACTGGCGTTGCGGGAGGCCGCCTCACCGTGGACGGGCGTCCTCGATTCGGTCTCGGCGACCCTGCCCGCCCTGCACGGCACCGAACGCGAGGCCATCGCCGCGCTCGTCGCCGCCGGGCCTCCGGACGAGGATGTCGGCCAGTAGCGCGGCGCCCTAAATCCGGTTCGGACATATTCAGGGTTCCGGTAGTAATCGTCAAAATCCGGAGAAGTTCGGATGCGCCCTGGCAGAAGGTGATTCGACGGTTCCGGATTGGATGTGCAGAGATGTGCCGACTTTCGGCAAGAGGTGTGTCGAACGAAGACTCCAGGAAAGCCGACGCCGATTGGGTCAAATATATGCGAATGTTCGGCTCTGCCACCCTTCCAACGTTTCAGATGACCTTCCATATGGAGAGCTCACGATAACTACCCGGATTCCGTCGCGATAGTTTCTCGCCTCCGGACCTGAGGGGGTACTCCGCAGGAATTCGAGTAATTCACTGCTCGGAGAATCGTTGCGGACGGCGAGGACAATCAGGTGATCTCGCCGAGATCCCTTGCGGGGGCGGCGATTCTCGGGGAGAACATGGCCGCTGTTCAGCGGCCGTGTCCGGATCGGCTCGGCACCTTCCGCGGAGTGGATGGGCCGCACACTTCGAATCGAGGGAAACTCATGATGAACACCGGCTACACCTCATCCTGCCCGAGGCAGCCGTCGCGAACGAAATCAGCGGCGTCGCTCAGAACTCCGCTGAATCGGTAGGGTTCGGCGGGTGGCGAGGATCGCGTTTCTGGGTGCAGGTCGGATGGGTGTGGGGATGGCGGCGCGGCTGGTGGACGCCGGGCACGCGGTGACGGTGTTCAATCGGACGCCGGAGAAGGCTGCCGGACTGGTCGCCGCGGGAGCGGTCTTCGCGACGACACCTCGGGAAGCGGTACACGAGGCCGACGCCGTCTTCGCCATGGTGGCCGACGACGAGGCCTCGCGGGCGGCCTGGATGGGCACGGCGGGTGCGCTGACAGGGGAGTATGCACCGGGCGCGTTCGCGGTGGAATTCTCGACCATCTCGCGGCCGTGGGTGCTCGAGCTGGCGAAACATGCTGCGGCGTACGGTCTTCGGTATCTAGATTCGCCCGTGACCGGGCTGCCGGACGCGGCTGCCGCTGGCGAGCTGACCCTGTTCGTCGGCGGGGATTCGGCGGATCTCGATGCGGCCCGGCCGCTGCTGGCGCCGCTGTGCACCGGCATCGTGCATTTCGGGGCAGTGGGTGCGGGCACGAGCTACAAGCTGATCCAGAATCTGCTGGGCTCGATCCAGATCGCCGCCACCGCGGAGGCGCTGCGCACCGCCGAGCTGGCCGGACTCGACCTGGCGGTCGTCACGGACACCCTGTCGCGAGGCGGGGCCGCCAGCCCGACCGTCGTCCGCATGTGCGAGGAGATGACGGCCGGTGTGCACGATCGCGATATCGCCTTCACGGCCGCGCTCCGGTTGAAGGACACCAGGATCGGCGTCGAACTGGCCGACGCGGTCGGCACGCCCGCCGCGCTCGGGCACACCGCGGAGCAGATCTTTCAGCGGCTGGTCGCGGCCGGTCACGGCGATCTCTCCGAAACGAAACTGATTGACCTGCTTCGTGGTTCGGCCCTGGGATGACCCGAGGTCAGGGTGTGACCGGGATCCCGGTCACACCCTGCGAGAAGGCTTCACGCCTGGGTGTACTCGGCCGCGACGTCCAGGATCCAGGTGATGCCGAATCGATCGCGCAGCATCCCGAAGCCGGGCGCCCACGGCGCGGGTCCGTAGGCTTCGATGACCGTCGCGCCGTCTGCGAGGCGTTCCCACAGCGCGGTCACCTCTTCGACCGTCTCGCCGCGGACCGAGAGGAAGAACGGCTCGCGGGTGACGGTGGTGCCGTTCTCGCGTCGGGTACTGGGCGCGCCCTCGGCGACCGGTGCGTCGTCACCGGGCACGTCGTAGGCCATGACCCGGAACCCGTTGTCGGCGACGATCTGCCCGAACACCACCTTGGCGGCGTCGGGCCGCGCGGACGGCATCCCGAAGTCACCGTAGGTGGCGATGGTGATCTGCCCGCCGAAGATCGACTGGTAGAACTCCAGGGCGGCCCGGGCCTGGCCATGGAAGTTCAGGTGCGCAACAGCGTTGACCGACATGGTGATCTGTTCCCTTCGACATGTGTTTGCCGCCGGAGGCTTCCGGCGACGACAGCCACCCTGTCACCGGTAGCGGTCAGGGTTTGTCCGCTACTCGTGGCAACCTGGCATTCATGCCGACCACCTCCTCGACGTCGACCTCGCACCGTCTGCTCGCGCTGTTGTCGCTGCTGCAGGTCCACCAGGATTGGCCCGGCGGTCAGCTCGCCCAGCGGCTCGGGGTCAGTGAGCGCACAGTGCGTCGCGATGTCGACCGCCTGCGTGTGCTCGGCTATCCCATCCGGGCGGTCAAAGGACCCGACGGCGGCTACCGGCTCGAAGCGGGGAGCGAACTCCCGCCATTGCTGTTCGACGACGAGCAGGCGGTCGCGCTGGCTGTCGCATTGCGGATCGCGGTCGGGACCGGAGCGGGCATCGAGGAGGGTGCCGAGCGCGCCCTGGCGACAGTGCGGCAGGTCCTGCCTGCTCGCCTGCGACAGCGGGTCGATGCCCTCGAGATCACCGCGATCGAATCGGGCGGGGGCGATCCGCAAGTCGACACGCGTATCCTGCTGGCCCTGAGCGCCGCCATCCGATCCGGAGAGGAACTGCGATTCGATTACCGATCGCCCAGCGAGCCGGACGATTCGGGTCCGCGCCCGCCTCGTCGTGTGCAGCCACACCACCTCGTGGTTCGCGGTGGCCGCTGGTACCTCGTCGGGTGGGCCCCCGAACGCGCGGACTGGCGGATCTACCGCGCCGACCGAATGACCCTTCGCATCCCCAACGGGCCGCGCTTCACACCCCGGCCCGTGCCCGGCGGCGAGATCGCCACGTTCCTCTCGGCCCGGTTCAAAGGCTCCGACGGCGCGAACACCTGGCCCTGCCGCGGCGAGGTGCTCCTCGATCTCCCTGCCGCGGAAGTGATCCCGTTCGCCGGCGACGGCATCGTCGAGGAACTCGGACCCACCCGAACCAGATTGGTCACCGGTTCCTGGTCATGGGCCGCGTTGGCGGCGACGCTGGCGCGTTTCGACACCGAGATCGAGGTCATCGGTCCACCGTCACTGCGTGAGGCATTCGCCGATCTCTCCCGCCGTGCGAGCCGTGCCGCACGACGCCGCCCTGCGGCTGAAACCGTCCTCCCGCCAACCTGATTCGGCTCCGCTGGGCCGGGCGTCGGAGCGTGAGCGGCTCGTTGCGGGGTCAGTCGGGCTCCCCGTTCGGACATCGAAGCATTGGGGGAGTTCGACGGAACCCACCGCGAGCGCCCGCGGCAACCCTCGGCCATGGCGTCGTCTGGATGACCCGCTACCGCTGGGCCGGGCCCGTGGCACGGCTCGCGCCCGCCGGACGGATGGCGGCGTCCGACTGCATCGGCCAGTCGGTGGTGCTGATCTGTACGGGATACGGTTTGGCCCTGGCCGATCACGTGCCGCCCGTCGGGGTCGTGTTCCTCGCCGTGGTGACCTACCTGGTGCAGTTGCAGCGGAGCGCCCGGTGGTTGCGCTGGCACCCGTACGGTCCGGTGGAGTGGCTGCTGCGCGCGGCCACCCACATGTCGCTGCCCGCCCGGCGGCAGGCGCCGACGTGAA
The DNA here is from genome assembly GCF_000308655.1 of Nocardia niigatensis NBRC 100131. Taxonomy (GTDB): domain Bacteria; phylum Actinomycetota; class Actinomycetes; order Mycobacteriales; family Mycobacteriaceae; genus Nocardia; species Nocardia niigatensis. The sequence goes on from NZ_BAGC01000035.1 coordinate 25,157, forward strand.
TCGTGTTCCGCTGCAGGCAGGTTCGCAGCGGGCGGCCGGTGACCGTCAGGGCAGGTCGTAGGCGGTGGCGTGGCGGGGCTGGTAGAGGCCGATCTCCCCGGCGCCGGGCACTTTCAGCATGGTGAGCATGCCCCAGCCCGCATTCGTGACGTCCTCGGTGAATTCGACGCCCTTCGCGTGCAGGTCGTCCATGGTGACGGCGAGGTCGTCGCACATGAGGTACATCTCGGCGCGGCCGCTGTCCGGGGCGGCCGCGGGATGGACCGCGAGTTCAGCGGGCGGCGACTTGAAGATCAGCCAACCGTCGTGCGCGTCCACGTGGGCCAGGCCCAGGACGTCACGGAAGAATGCCCGCGCCGCGTCGGCGTCCTCGGCATACAGGATGGTGTGCGCGCCGCTGATCATGCGCTGACGCTAACAGCGCCCAGCGCTTTCGGCCTGCAAGCGAGCGGTCATGGCGTCGGCCAGTTGCGCGCCGAATTCGGGTGCTTCGGTGCGCATTCCATTGTGGGCGCCCGGGAACTCGGTAACCACCCGGCCGATCCGGCGGGCGATCTCCACGGCCGGACGGTACGGTAGGCAACCCCGAGTCTCGTGACCGACCGCCAGCACCACCCGGTCGGCCACCGGGGTCAGCGCCTCGTAATCGGGGATGTACGAGGTGAATTCCCGCAGTTCGTACTCCAGCATGAGCGGGCCGTTGGCCGCCAGCCGGGCCCACATCTCCGCGGCACGCGGCGGTAGCTCGGCGGGCACGGGGGACGGTTTCATCGCGTTCCCGATACCGGCCAGGAAACGCGCGCCCGCCGCGGCTGGGCCTTCGGTGCGGAACAGCGCACAGACCTCATCGATCATCGCGCGATGCTCTGCGGCATCGGGCAGCACCGCGAAGCACGGTGGCTCGTGGGCAATGAGGAGGCGGACCCGATCCGGATGCCGCGCCAGCAGATCCAGCCCGACGATGGCTCCCGCGCTGCCCCCGACGACGAAGGCGGGCTCATCGGTGAGATGGCTCAGCAGCCGGAAGGCGTCATCGCTCTGCACCTCGACCCGCTGCGTCTGCTGCGGGCCGTCCAGCACGCTGCGCGAGTACCCGCGCGGATCCAGCGACACCACCGTGAACCGATCCTCGAGGACCTCGGCGATCGGATCGACCGAAGCCGCGTCGCCGCCACCACCGGGCAGGAACAACGCCAGCGGCCCAGTGCCGCGCACTTCGTAGTAGAGGGTCGCGCCCGGCACAGGCAACGTCGCGGACTTCATCGGTAGTTCTCCTCGCTCGACTGATCGGCCGACTCCGAACAGTAATCCTAATGGCATTAGGTGAAAAACTAATTTACCTAGATTCACGGGTTGCGCCAACTCCAAGCGAGGCAGACCGAGCAGCACCGTCGGCGGATAGTGTTGTGCCGCATGGGTTCTGAACTGAGCGACTACGTCGCCGGGTTGCCTCGCAAACGCATGGCCGCGGGTGCGCTGTTCGTCGATGAGCGGGATCGGGTGCTGCTGGTCGAACCGACGTACAAGCCGCACTGGGAGGTGCCCGGCGGGGTCGTGGAGGCTGGGGAGTCGCCCTACTGCGCGGCCGTGCGGGAGATTCGGGAGGAGTTGGGGCTGAGTCCGACGCTCGGGCGGCTGCTCGTGGTCGATTGGGTGCCCGAAGGCCCGTATCCCGGTGACGGGGTGATGATGGTGTACGACGGCGGGATGCTGAACGCCGAGCAGGTTGCCGCGATAGCGCTTCCGGCAGAAGAACTTCGGAGCTGGACCTGGTGCGATGGCGCGGCGGTCGCGCGACTGCTGCCGGCAGCGCTGGCCAGGCGAGTGGCAGGAGCGCGGCGGGCCAGAACGGCAGGGGTTACGGTTTATCTGGAAGACGGTTACGACGTCGGTTGATACCGGCCCGAAGCTCGTCGGAATTGTCTACTACGCCACGTCGTTTTCGGCCTAGGATGCCTCCTGGCGAGCATTCGTGAAACGCGAAGGGGAGTAGAGCGCATGCGAGCAATCACCCGAATCGTGCACTACGTCAAGGCAATGGGGCGTGCCCGTCGGCACCGGACGGATCTCGTCGGCTGGCTCCTCCGGCGGCCGCAGCTGCTGGTCAGCACCACGATCCACGAGACGATGCTGTTGCTCTCCAACCGGCTCGACCCGAATCTGAAGGAGCTGGCCGAGCTGAAGACGGCCGCCCTGGTGAACTGCCAGTTCTGCCTCGACATCGGGTCGACGCTGGCCCACTATGGCGGGCTCACCGAAGCGCAGGTCACCGAGCTGGCGAAATATCGGGACAGCGATGCCTACAGCGCGCGGGACAAGCTGGTCCTGTCCTATGCCGAGGCCATGACGCTCACACCGACCTCGCTCGATCTCGAGGAGATTCGCGCCGAGCTGCTGACCCATCTGAGCAAGGGCCAGCTCGCCGAACTGGCCGCGACCATCGCGTGGGAGAACCAGCGGGCCCGGCTGAACCAGGCGCTCGGGGTGCGCCCGGTCGGCATGGCGGAGGGCATGACGTGCGCGCTGCCCGAATCCCGGCAGCTCGGCTGACGTCGCCGAGCCACGTCTTTTCCATTCGCGCAGCGATGAATTCGGCGCGGTCGTGCCGTCATAGCCGGTGTCCATGTCCTGACCACTTGGAGCGACCATGACCTCGACCGCACCCGTCACCTCCGGAACACTCGCCGTACCCGACGGCACCATCTACTACGAGGTCCGCGGCAGCGGCCCGCTGATCGCGCTGATCGGCGCACCGATGGATTCCGGGCCGTTCGCCGCGCTGGCCGAACTGCTCGCCACCGACCACACCGTGCTCTGCAGCGATCCGCGCGGTCACGGCCGCAGCCCGGTCACCGATCCTGGCAAGGACTCGACCCCGGAACTGCGCGCCGACGACCTGGCTCGCGTCCTCACCCACGTCGGCCTCGGCCCGGCCACGGTGCTCGGTTCCAGCGGCGGCGCCATCACCGGTCTTGCGCTGGCCATCGCCCGGCCCGATCTCGTCCCGACCCTCGTCGCGCACGAGCCGCCGCTGCGCGAACTGCTCGCCGACCGGGACGAGCTGCGGGCCCGCACCGACGAGATCATGGCCGTCTACGAGACCGGCGATGTGCTCGGCGCGGTCCGCAAGTTCTTCGCCATGACCGGCCTTTTCATGCCCGAGGAAGTGCTGCAGCAGATGTTCGGCGGCGAGCGGGACCCGCAGTCGATCGCCTCCGACGACTTCTTCTACCGCCACGAGCTGCACACCACCTCCGGCTGGCAACCCTCCCTCGACGCGCTGCGCGGCACCCCGACGAAGATCATCATCGGCATCGGCGACGAATCCGCCGACAAGTTCTGCGACCGCACCTCGCGTGCCCTCGGCACCGAACTCGGCATCGAACCCACCATGTTCCCGGGCGGCCATGGCGGTTTCATGGAGCAGCCAGACGCCTTCGCCAAGCGCCTGCGCGAAATCCTCCAGGACAACTAACCGATTTCGTCGACGACCATGTATCGCCTGCGGCGCCCTCACAGGTTTTCCGTGGCGGCGATGCATGGTCGACGGCAATCGGGGAGGATTAGGCTGGTAGCACGCTGATCCGGGGGCGTTCGGAGGTGTGGACGATGAGGATTCGACTGGTTCGGGGTGCGGGAATCGGGATGATCGGGCTCGCGACGCTCGTGGGCGTCGGGGCGGTAGCACCGGCAGCTCACGCCGACGGCCAACGCTACCTGTGCGATGTGGTGTCGATGACCACCGATGGTCACGGGATCGGAACCGGCAATTGCGTATCCGCGGGCGGTGGCGCACCGGCAATGGGAGCGATCACCGGCGCTTTCGATATCGCGCAGCGCTCGGACAATTACACGGTGCACTGTTACGACAATGGCGGCGGGGCGACCGGGGAAGCATGGTTGCCGGGTGAGGTCAACGGGTTTGGGACCCACTGCGCGCCGACCTCCTGACCGCGATTCATTCCGGACGAATTTCCGAGCGCGCGTAGGTGTTTTCGGGACTCACCGTGATGATGTCGGCGACCTGGACGATGTCCTCGGGTATGTGACCGCCGAAATGCGCGAGGCTGGGCACGATCACCGCGTCGGCCTCGAGCCGGGAGACCAGGGTTCGCACCCGGACGAACGGTCGATCGGTCTCGGGTCCGAAGATCAGGGTCTTGCACAGGTCATAGCCGAGCCGGCGAGCCAGATGCTGGATCTGAGCCTCGTCCCACTGTTGCTGTGCCCCCGACACATCGTGCCGGAGGAATCCGATCGCTGATGGCTGTGGCCGCATCTCGCCGCTCTCTTGAACTGTCCGCCTGACGCCGGTGTCAACGCTACGGCTAACCTCGGCCGAACATACGGCGATCCGCCGAGAAACTGCCTGTCGCAAACGTGTCGCGATCGGTGTGTCCGCGCCGCCGGTGTTCCAGCAGCCCCCCGAAAATGTCTGGTATGCAATGCATTACCTAATTTCGGTGAGCCTCTCTTTGCTGGCGGGAAAACCTCTGAACCATTACGGTTCCCCCCGTGAGGGACGATTTCGAAGGATCGGTGGCGGTCGCGCAGGCGACCGAACCGCATGTAGCGGGATTGGCGACACGCCTGAATTGGCTACGCGCCGGCGTATTGGGAGCCAATGACGGAATCGTCTCGGTGGCAGGCATTGTCGTCGGGGTCGCGGCGGCCACCAGCAACAGCACCGCGATCATGACCGCGGGTGTCGCCGGGCTCGCGGCCGGCGCGGTCTCGATGGCCTTGGGCGAGTACGTTTCCGTGAGCACGCAGCGCGACAGCGAGCGCGCCCTGCTGGAAATCGAGCGCCGCGAACTGGCCGAACAGCCGGAGGCCGAGCTGGCCGAGCTCGCGGCCATCTATCGCGCGAAGGGTCTCTCTCCGGCCACGGCTCAGGCTGTGGCGGAGGAGCTCACGGCCCGGGACGCGTTCACCGCACACGCGGAAGCCGAACTCGGCATCGATCCGGACGGGCTGACCAACCCGCTGCACGCCGCGCTCTCCTCGGCGCTGTCGTTCACACTGGGCGCCCTGCTGCCGCTGCTGGCGATCCTGACTCCACATGCCATCCGGGTGCCGCTCACCATGGCCGCGGTGCTGGCCGCACTGGCCTTGACCGGGGCCACCGGCGCCCGCCTCGGGCAGGCGCCGGTGGCGCGGGCTACCGTGCGAGTCCTCGCGGGCGGTGCGCTCGCGATGATCACCACCTATGTGATCGGCCACCTGGTCGGCGTCGCGATCTGATCGGAAATCGTTGCGGCCGAGCAAGTCTCACCCGATGAGGGTGGTGTAATCGCCCGGTGGCCGCCGACCCCATCGCCAACAACGACCGTCTCCCCAACTGGGGGTTCCAGTAGTAATTGCGCGAAAAGGCAACGACAATGGCTTGACCAGCAGCGATGGCGAAAGTTTTCTTCGAAAGTGCGGGCGGATCTGCTGTGATCAGCTGTCTTGCAACAGCTTACGGACTCGACCCGAATACGTCAGCAAGGGGCAATAGTCGATCATGACGTCCATCGCTCGCATCCGATGCGAGATAAGCACGGTTCCGCATGACGGGGGTTCACTGGAACAGCAGGTCCGGCGAACTTCGTTGTCTTACGCGCGATTACTACCGGGACCCCTTTGAGGTAGACCCCAATGTGACGCACCCGTCGGCGATCAATTCTTCTGGCTGGCCGACTGCGCTGGGTGAGCGTCTCAAGGTGTGTCGGAAAGGGAGCCCGAGCAGTGGTCCCTGGCGACCGAGGTCACCGCCCTGCCGGTCTGGCCCTCGACCGGTTTCGGTGCTGAAGTCCTGTTGCTGTGAGGCTTTCGGCCCTGTGCAATGATCGGCGGCAGCGAGGACATTTACCAGTGGAGGCCGCCTGGCATCGATAGCGTCCGTTGGGTTGGGTTGGTGCAGGAACCAGGCGGTGGGGGTAAGCAGGCGCATTCGTCGAGACAGCGAGGTGGCGCGATGACGGAATTGGTGCGCTTCCGTTGGCCGATGGCGGCAGCGTGCTCGTCGAGGTGCCTGCGCAACGTTGCCAGCGCCGGGAGGATGAGCCGATGACCAGCCGTCCGTCTTTTGCCGCGCGATGTCCATATCCCGGTGCCGACCAGCATCGGAACCGGAGTCGAGGAGGCGATCACGCAGATCCTGACACACCGAGAACAGTTCGACCACGCGCACCGCGGCGGCGCATTCTCACTGTCGTCGCGAGCGCCCTGGCCTTGGTGGGCCTTGCCGCTCCGGCCGCCGCGCACACCCCGGTCCTGCTCGGCTCGGACGACACCGTCGACGCCCTCGACACGAGTCCACTCGCCCCTATCGGAACCGTCTCGTTCGCCTTCTACGGCCGAACCAGCGCGGTCGGCGACACACGCGCGGTCCGCATCCAACTCTCCGGAGGCGAGCCCTTCCATGCCCAGCTCCTCATTCCCGATCTGGCCCCCGAGAACGAGCTACCCGTCCCGCAATTGCCCCGACTGTCGATCCTCGGCCCCGACGGAGCCGTGACCACTCTCGATAACACCGCGCGCGCCCCCTTCTTCGAACCGTTCACCCAGACCTCGTACCTAACCCTCGCCGACACCGCCTCGGCCGCGCAGACCGGCACCTACACCCTCGTTGTCACCGGCTCCGCGCCGGCCCGGTTCGTGATTGCCACCGGCGACACCGAACAATTCGGCGCACCACTGGTCAACGCGACCGCCGCCACCCTCGCCGACGTTCAAACCTGGTACCGCACACCTCCCACCTCCGGCACCTAGATGTGGTGTCTCATGACGGTGGTTCCACGGCGTCGAGGTCGAGCATGAGTTGTTCGGGCCTGCTCGGTCCGATGTTGGGTGTGAAGGTTGCGGTGTCGGTAAGCCGGTAGGTGTGTAACGAAACTCGGGTGATCGGTGGTTTGTGTCCGATTCCGGCGTGTGGGCGGTCGTGGTTGTAGTGGTTGAGGAACTCAACCAGCGCCGCCCGGCGCGCCTGTTCGGAGTTGTAGGTGCGGATGTAGGCCCATTCACGGGCCAGGGTGGCATTGAACCGTTCGACCTTGCCGTTGGTACGTGGGGTGTAGGGCCGGGTTCGTTTGTGCACGGTCCCAGTCGATTCCAGTGGCGTACGGTCAGGAGGGAATGTTCTTGACGGACAGTCGCGGATCCCCATCGGGGCACCGTGTGAACCCGATGCCCGCGAAGTGTTCAGGTTCGTCGGCAAGCAGCGCAGCGAGCACGACGCCTGGCCGGCGAACCCCGACCAGAGCGGCATCCAGAACGGCCGGAGCGAGGCCGGGATAACGTTCGGCGAGTCCGTGGTCGACGTCTACCTGTGACACCAGCACGGCCCAGTCCGGCTCCTCAGGCGGCAGGACAGCCCGCACATGGTGCTGCACGTCCCACGAGCGGTCGTGGTGGAGAAGGAACACCGCGTTGCCCAGTTCGGCGAGATGTCTGTCGCCCTGGCACTCGGACCAGTCGACGGGGTTGACGCAGTTGTCGAATTCGATCAGGTGGAGTTTCGCGGAACCGAGCTGCTCGCTCGCCACCATCAGCCGCGCCGTGCAGTTCGTGAAACCGACCTCGGACTCCTCCGGCTCGAACAGCGGCAGGTCGAGGGCGACCTCGATGCGCGCGAAGCCGAGGTCTGCATCAGCGGGCATGGCGGTAACCTACCGCACGGCCCGCACTTCAGCTTGAGCAGCTCAGCCCTGACGGCGCCGCGACGGCGGAATCGGTCGAGGACGCCCCCCGCCACTACTGGTTCCTCGCGTGTGCCGCGGAATTGGTTCCGGCCTAAGAAGACTGACACTCGGCTCAGCGTCTTCGTTTCTTGAGCAGTTTCCCGAGGTTGACCGTCGCATCGGTGTTGCCTTCATCGGCGGCACGGCGGTACCAGGTTTCGGCCTCGTCGCGATCACCTCGGTTCTGGGACAGGACCCCAAGGCTGTTCATCGCATCGGTGTTGCCTTTGTCGGCGGCGCGGCGGTACCAGGTTTCGCCCGCCCGTGGTCCTACACCGCGACGTCGGGCAACGGCCGATGATCCTCGGGAGGGCAGGGCGGGTGTTGAGATAGCTGTAGACAGTGTCGCGGTGTACCCCGAATTCCTTGGCCAGCTTCGCTTTCGACTCACCGGCGGCGGCGCGGGCGCGCAGGGTGTGGGCCTGCTCGGTCGTGAGGGAGGGTTTGCGGCCCTTGTAGACGCCGCGGGCCTTGGCCTTGGCGATGCCCTCGCGCTGGCGCTCGAGGATCAGGGCGCGTTCGAATTCGGCGACCGCGCCCATCATGTTCAACAATCACCGGCGACGACACCCCGATGGCCAACCTAACTACCCCAAACCGACACTGGCGTCCCGTCGAAGTGAAACCGGAGAACTGGCGTCTCAGCTTGTGGTCATAATCTGCGGGACGGTGGCCGGCGGCACCGACCGACACAGCGAGGACGATATCCGCTACACCCGCCGCCGCTACCTCAACGCCGAAGCGGCACGGCGGATCGCGATCGAGATCGCCAACGCCACCTTCGCCGCCCGCAAACCCTCGATCTGGGGTGAGTCGTCGACCGCTATCGCCAGCGACTCAACGCATTTCGGGGCATACGACCAGAACATCTTCACCGAACACCACTCCCGCTACGGGCGTCGCGGCGTGCTCATCTACTGGAGCGTGGAGAAGAACGGATCGGTGGTCATCCACTCCCAGCTGCTCAACTGCTCGGCCTCGGAGGTTCATGCCATGGTCGAGGGCGCGATGCACCACGGCACCGACATGGAAGTGGAATCCTCCTATGTCGATACCCACGGCCAGTCCGAAATCGGATTCGGCGTAACCAAGCTCCTGGGATTCGATCTGCTGCCGCGGATCAAGCGCATCAACAAATGCAGGCTCTACCGGCCCGCTCCCGGGGAACCGGATCTGTGGCCGGGCCTGAAACCAGCCATGACTCGGCCCATCAGGTGGGAGTTGATCGCCCAGCAGTACGACCAGATGATGAAGTACGCCACCGCGATCCGCACCCGCACCGCCTCCACCGAGGCGATCCTGCGCCGATTCATGAAGGCCAACGCCGCCCACCCCACCTATCAGGCGATGATCGAACTCGGCCGGGTCCAGAAGACCATCTTCCTGTGTCGCTACCTGCGCAGTCGTGAACTTCAACGGGAGATCAACAGTGGTCTGAACGTGGTCGAGTCCTGGAACGGGGCCAACTCGGTCATCTACTACGGCAAGACCTCCGAGATCGCGTCCAACCGGCGCGATGAGCAGGAGATGAGCGTGTTGTGCCTGCGGATCTGCCAGGCCGCCCTCGTCTACGTCAACGTCCTGATGATCCAGGACATCCTTGCCGACCCCGAATGGGACGGCGTGCTCACCGCCGAGGACGAACGCGGCCTGACCCCGCTGTTCTGGTCTCATGTCCTGCCCTACGGCGAGGTCAAACTCAACATGAACTCCCGGCTCGCACTCGGCGGATAGGTAACCAGTACCAGAGATTTGATGGCCGTCCGGCGTCGTGGGCATGGTCGGCGAGAGCCCGACGCGGCGGTACCGCGCGGGACGGGCCCGGCCGTTATTGCTGCGTTGCCTGCCACAGCGCCAATGTCGCGCCGCCGGGTTCGTCGATCACGACCACCGACCCTGGCGGAAGGTCGATGCGGGGCTTGACGATTCGGGCGCCGAGCGCGACCGCCTGCTCGGCGGCGGCATCCACATCGGACACAGGCACGTACGGAATCCATTGCGGGCGACGCGAATCGTCGTCCGCGAGCGGGGTGAATCCACCCCAGAGACCGTCGCCATTGCCGAACATCGGGCCTGCGGGGGATTCGGTGATCGGCCAGCCGAACAGCTCGGAGTAGAAGCGTCGCGACGCATCGAGGTCAGTGGTCCGGACATCGTGGAAAACGAAAACTTGGGACATGCGTCCTGACTTTAGGTCGAGTGTCCCAACTTGGCAACGGGATGGGTAGATTGGGTCGCGTGACAGCGACGAGACCGGTGATCGAGGCCAACCGGCGCGGTAAGCGCGAGCAGATCATCGACGCGGCCAAACATGTCCTCGCACGCGATGGTTTGGCCGCATGCACAGCACGGTCGGTCGCGGAGGCGAGCCCCCTCAGCAAGAGCGCGGTGCACTACTACTTCGACGACATCCACCAGATTGTGGATCTCGCCATGGGTGAACATGTGGCCGCGATGGTGGTGGCGCTGCGTCGGGCCGTCGACGCCGAAACCGATCCGGCCGAAAAGGTCTGGGCCATGGTGGACGCCTACCTGAGGATGTTCGCCGAGCAACCCAACGCGGCCTTCTTATGGTTCGAGTACTGGATCGACAGCGGCCGACGGAGCTCCTCCGGAGCCGTCGGTGCCACCCTCGGCGATATGCACACGCTGCTGAGCGACGTCATCGCCCAACTGCCCGTGGAGGATTCCGCTGCGACGGCGCGCATGGTGTTGTCGTGGCTGCTGGGCACGGTTGTGCAACAGCAAGTACAGCCGGCCACGCCACCCGCCATCCGGAAAGAGCTGGACGCGATCCTCCGAAGCGCCACCACATAGCTCGACCGGGTGACCACCGACGGCCCGAACCTCGCACCAACAATCCGACACGTCGAACTGAACCCTGAAAAGGGTTCTGTCACTTGCCGAATACACACCGAGCCAGGACAAGGATGGGGCAGAACATGACTTCGACCAGGTACGACGGAGACAGCTGGGACTTGGCATCCAGCGTCGGCTCTACCGCCACCATGGCGGCCGTGGCCCGGGCGATCGCGACCCGCGCCGATGATGCGCTCATCGACGACCCGTTCGCCGAACCGCTCGTCCGGGCGGTCGGCATCGACCTGCTCACCCGGCTGGCGTCCGGTGACGCGGCTCCCGATGAGATGGTGGAGCAGATGTGGATCGACCTGGCCAAGGTGCGTACCGGTTCTACGACGAATTCTTCCGCGACGCTACGAACGCGGGCATCACACAGGTAGTGATCCTGGCCTCGGGGCTGGATTCGCGCGCATACCGGTTGTCCTGGCCGACCGGGACCGTGGTGTACGAGGTCGACCAGCCGCAGGTCATCGAATTCAAAACCTGCACGCTGGCCGATTTGGGCGCGGTACCGGCTGCCGACCGTCGAGTGGCCGCGGTCGATCTGCGTGACGATTGGCCCACTGCCCTGCGCCCCTCCGGGTTCGACCCCTCCTGCACGACCGCGTGGAGCGCTGAAGGGCTGCTGGGCTACCTGCCGCCCGAGGCAACAGGATCGCCTGCTGGACACCATCACTCACCTCAGCGCGCCCGGAAGCAGAGTGGCCACCGAGAGCAGGCCCAACCCGAAACAGGGCCAGGACGACAGGACGAAGGAACGCCTGCACCGCATCTCCGAAAACCTCCGCACGGACGATTTCGATCCCGGGATGGACAGGCTGCGATACTTCGGAGACCGCGACGAAGCCGCTCCCTACCTGACCGACCGCGGCTGGGCTCTGGACAGATTCAGCGTCCGAGACCTGCTGGCCGCCAACGACATCCCGCCACTGAAGGACGACGACCTGCGGATGGGCGACATGCTCTATGTCAGCGGCACCCTTGCCGAACCGGAAGCCTGACTTCTCACCTCACTCGCTCTCCGGGCCGCATCGTGCTCGCCTCGGTCCAGGTGGCGGTAGATCGTTTTGCGTGACACTCCAAAGGTTTCGGCAATCTAATGAGGGTGTACTTGCGTTTGCCGCGGGCGTCGAGCTCGTCGTACATCTCCCGCGCCTTGAGTACCCGCAGCTCGGTTAGCGCCGGTGGCCGGCCTCCCGATCGTCCACGGGCCCGGGCCGATTCCAGGCCCTCGAGAGTGCCCTCGCTGATCAAATCTGCGGTCATCTCGTCCATGGCGGCGATGCCGTGGAACAAGAACCGCCCGGCCGGAGTAGTGGTGTCGATGCCCTGTTTCAGCACGATCAAATCGATTCCACGCTCATCGAGCTGGGCGGCGAGCTCGGTCATGTGCCGCACCGAACGAAAAGGGCGCGACAGCCGCGTGATCACCAGTTCGTCACCGCGGCGCAGATGGTCGAAGCACTTGTCCCACTCCGGGCGGCGCGCCAGCTTGCCCGACGCCTTGTCCACCCAGATCCGTTCGCACCCGGCAGCGGTGAGCGCATCGATCTGGGAATCATCCTTCTGCCCGCGCGTGGACACCCGCGCGTACCCGAACCGGCCCATGCCCCGAACTGTCCCATAAAGGGCCGACACATCAGGTTCTGTCCCGTAGATATCGCACATGGGTTGTGTCCCGTTTTGAGAGCTCCGTGAACTGCGGGTTCTCGATCGCGGAACGGGTGGGCTGGGCGTGGGACAAATACGATCGTTTTCGACCCGCCGTGCGGGCGGATCAACGACCAGACGTCAGGCCATATCCGTTGTTTTTCGCGCGGTTACTACTGGAACCCCAACTGTCCATCCACAGCATCCGAACATACCCAGCACCGCACGGCCACGGCCCGAGCATTGCTTCGGGTGATCTTCAGCCCCTACCAGGGCAGCGGCCCATTGATGTCGAAGTAGCCGCCGGTCGGGCCGTCCGCGTCGATGAGGGCCATGCGCACGATGATCTCGGCCCCTTCCTGAACGGTCTGATGGCCGCTGAAGTTGTTCAGATCTGTCTTGGTGTACCCGGGCTCGACCGAGTTGATGCGCAGCCGCGGGAAAGCCTTGGCGTACTGGATGGTCAGCATGTTGACGACCGTCTTCGAAGCCGGATAGGCGACACCGGGATAGGCGTGGATGATGCTGCCGGGGGTGGCGACGCCTGTCAGCGAGGCCAGCCCGCTGCTGACATTCACGACCACCGGCGTCGCGGATTCCTGCAGGACCGGCAGGAACGCGTGCAGCACCCGCACGGTGCCGAAGACATTGGTCTCGAACGTCTCCCGCATGACGTCGGCCGTCAGGTGGGCCGCTCCGACCACGGTCCCATCGGCGCCCATCTCCGTCTGGATGCCGGCATTGTTGATCAGCACATCCAGTCCGCCCTCGGCCCGGATGGCCTCGACGGCGGCGGACACCGACCCCTCGTCGGTGATGTCGATCCGAATCGGCCGGGCCCCTATCTCTTTCGCCGCCCGCTCGCCCCGCTCTACGTCCCGGCTGCCCAGGTACACGGTGTGCCCGGCCGCGCGGAGCCGCCGCGCGGTCTCGAAGCCGATCCCTTTGTTCGCGCCGGTGACAAGAATTCTGCTCATGCCTCGAACCTAGAATTTGGAGCACACTCCAGGTCAACCCCGCATTTTGGAGTTCAGCCGTGGCCGGCCGGGGAATCCCGCGTCCGGGACGCAGTCGCCACTTCGATCGCCAGGAGGTAGCCGATTTCTAGTTCGGTATCCATTCGATCTCGGTGTGAGCCGTTTCGATGATCTGTCCCTTACGGTGAACTTCCTGTTCGGGCTGTGTTCACTGGCAAGGAATCGCACATGGACGCGAAGAAGGCTCATGGTTTGCCATCCACCGGTCAGATGTCGAGCAGGAGGACCGGTGTGCAGTGGCCGGGGGCGTGCTGTCAGTGATAGGGCTGATGTCGAGTTCGATGGCAGGTGCCCGAATTCGAAAGGGGTAGCGTCGTGACGATTCTTGATGCTGCTGTGGTCGCACAACAGCTTTCGGCTCCTGCCGAACCGCGAATGGACGATTATCAGGCCTGGCTCGCCGGGCGATCCGTCGCGCTCGATGTGTTCTTCACGCAGGACGCGCCGAGCGTGGCCGCGCTCGACGACCCCTGGACATTACGAGGACTGCAGGCCGCGGTTCGGGTGGCGCGAGAACGGATCACCGATCGCGCCGGTGTCCTCGACCCGGCCAACCGGGCGCTCATCGATCGATTCGGCCGGTTCGCCGGGGAAGTGTTCGTGCGCCAGTTCGCTGGATCGTGGTGCAACGTGCTCGACAACGCACCGCCCGATGTGCTGGTCTGGCCGATGGTCCGCTGCGGCGGCTACCTCACTCCCATCGCACCTCGCAGCGCGCTCGAGATAGCCATCGTGGAAGGCCGTCCCCGCGAACTGGCCGCGAGACCCGACGGCATTCTCACCGACCTGTACCACAGCGTGCAGACCAAGTACCGGGTTTGGATCGCCAACGGTCCGACGCCGTGAGTCGGACTGGACCCGACAGGAATCGGGCCCGCCGCGAATCTCGCGGCGGGCCCGATTCATTGGCCGATGCTCAGCGGGTGAAGCTCGAGGCGCTCTTGGCCAGGTCGAGCAGGGGCTGAGGGAAGATGCCGAGGACCAGGGTGGCCGCGGCGGTGAGGGCGATGACGGTGCTGGTCAGGGTCGGGTAGACAACGGTGGGCGGGGTGGCCGCCGGATCGGTGAAGAACATCAGGACGATCACGCGGATGTAGAAGAAGGCCGCGATGGCGCTGGAGATGACACCGACGATGACCAACGTGGCGGCGTCGCCGCCGGTGGCAGCCGCGAAGACGCCGAACTTGGCGATGAAGCCGCTGGTGAGCGGGATGCCGGCGAAGGACAGCAGGAACAGCGAGAAGATGGTGGCCAGCCAGGGCGAGCGGCGGCCCATGCCGGCCCAGGCGGGCAATGAGGTTGCCTCGTCGCCGTTTTCGTCGCGGACCAGGCTGACCGCGGCGAAGGCGCCGAGCGTGCCGAGGCCGTAGACGGCGAGGTAGAACAGCGTGGACGAGACACCGGCGGTAGTGGCGGCCACCAGTGCGGTGAGGATGAATCCGGCGTGTGCCACCGACGAGTACGCGAGCATCCGCTTCATGTCGGTCTGGGTGATGGCGAGGATCGCGCCGACGACCATGGTTGCGATGGCGACCGCCGCGAGCACCGGCCGCCAGTCGTTGCGCAGGTCGGGCACCGCCACGTACAGCACGCGCATCAGCGCGCCGACCGCCGAGATCTTGGTGGCGGCGGCCATGAACGCGGTGATCGAGGTCGGCGCGCCCTGGTAGACGTCGGGCACCCAGGACTGGAACGGGATCGCGCCGATCTTGAACAGCAGGCCCACCGCCAGCATCGCGACGCCGAGAAGGGCCAGGGTGTGCGAGTTTCCGCTGTCCCGGGTGACCGCTTCGGCGATGCCGCCCAGGCGGATGGTTCCGGCATAGCCGTACAGCAGCGCCATGCCGTAGAGGAAGAAGGCCGACGAGAACGCGCCCAGCAAAAAGTACTTCAGCGCGGCCTCCTGCGACAGCAGCCGGCGCCGCCTCGCCAAGCCGCACAGCAGGTACAGCGGCAGCGACAGCACTTCCAGCGCCACGAACATGGTGAGCAGGTCGTTCGACGCGGGGAACAGCATGAGACCGCCGAGCGCGAACAGGGTGAGGGGGAAGACCTCGGTGGTCGCGATTCCGGCTCGGGTGGCGGCGATTTCGTCGACGCTGCCGGGTGTGGACGCCGCCTGCGGGGTGAAGGCGTCGACTCCGGCGCGCGAGGCGGTCAGGCTCCAGGTGCCGGGCCCTTCGCGGCGCACCGGCATCCGGTCGGCGCGGCGCTCGGCGATGAACAGCAGTCCGAGGATGCCGACCACGAGGATGGTGCCCTGCAGGAACAGGGACACCCCGTCGATGGCGACGGCGCCCACGACGGCCGTCTCACGGACGTCGCGGAGTCCGATCACCGCGCCGAGCGCGACGGCCAGACCGCCCAGCCCGAGCACCAGCTGGATGCCGTATCGGGATCGCCTGGGCGCGAACGCTTCCACCAGCACGCCCGCGACGGCGACGGCGAACACGATCAGCATCGGCGACAGGTCCCGGTATTCGATGCTCGGTGCCGGGACTGTCGCGGCGAGCAGCAGACCTCCGCTCATTTGTGGGCACCTCCGGTGGTCGTCTGGGCGGCTTCCGGCTGCACGGCCGGCGCCGGGTTGTGCTGTCCGATGGTGGAGAGGGTCTTGGCGACGGCCGGATCGATCCGGTCCAGCGCCGGCTTCGGGTACGCGCCCAGGAACAGCAGGGCGAGGATGAGCGGGACCACGACGACCATTTCGCGGGGGAGCAGGTCGTAGAGCCGCTCGTTGCCCTCCTTCACCGGGCCGGTCATCATGCGCTGGTACATCCACAGCACGTACAGCGCGGCCAGCACCAGCGCGGAGGCTGCGAGCACGGCCGCCACCGGGTACCGGGTGAATGTGCCGATGAGGACCAGGAATTCGCTGATGAACGGTGCCAGGCCGGGCAGCGAGAGGGTGGCCAGGCCCGAGATGAGGAAGGTGCCCGCCAGGATGGGCGCGACCTTCTGGACGCCGCCGAACGCGGCGATGAGCCGGGATCCGCGGCGCGACACCAGGAATCCGGCGATCAGGAACAGCGCCGCGGTGGAGATGCCGTGGTTGACCATGTACAGCGTGGCGCCGGTGCCGCCCTGGGTGGTGAGCGCGAAGATGCCGAGGATGATGAACCCGAAGTGCGAGATCGAGGTGTAGGCGATCAGTCGCATGACGTCGGTCTGGCCGATGGCCAGCAGCGCGCCGTAGATGATGCCGATGACCGCGAGCACGCTGATCAGCGGCGCGTAGGTCGACGTGGCCGTGGGGAACAGCAGCAGGCAGTAGCGCAGCATGCCGAAGGTGCCGACCTTGTCGACCACCGCCATCATGAGCACCGCGCTGGCCGGTGTCGCCGATACCGCGGCGTCGGGCAGCCAGGTGTGCAGCGGCCACAGCGGGGCCTTCACCGCGAAGGCGAACATGAAGCCCAGGAACAGTGCGTTCAGGACCGCCGGGGTCGCGCCGAGATGGCCGGAGTTGGCCGCCTCCATGACCGCCCGGAAGTCGAAGGTGCCGCCGCCGTTGCTGCCGAGCTTGTCGCGGGCGGTGATGACGTAGAGCCCGATTACCGCGGCCAGCATGATGAGCCCGCCGAACAGGTTGTACAGCAGGAACTTCACCGCGGCCCGCGATCGCTGCTGTCGTACCGTGACGTCCCCGGTCCGCGGCCCGAAGCCGCCGATGAGGAAGTACATCGGGATGAGCATGACCTCGAAGAACACGTAGAACAGCAGAATGTCCAACGCGGTGAACGAGACCAGCACCATGGATTCGACGACGAGGGTGAGCGCCACGTAGTAGTGCGTGACCCGGGGGCCGGTGCCGACCTCGCGTTCGTCCTGCCAGCCGGCGAGCAGCAGCAGCGGCACCAGCCCGGCGGTCAGCAGGACCAGGACGAGTGCGATGCCGTCCAGGCCGAGGGTGTAGCCCGCCCCGAAGGCCGGGATCCACTTCTGGTTCTCGACGAACTGGTATTGCTCGCCACCGGTTTCGAACTGGGTGGCCAGCCAGATGGCGATGCCGAGGGTGCCGAGCGAGACCAGCAGCGCGAAGATCCGCACCCCGGTCCGCCGGCCCGCCGGAAACAGCAGTGCGAGTGCGGCTCCCGCGAGGGGAACCGCCCACAACGTGGTGAGCCACGGGAATTCGCGCGCGGCGCCCAACGAGGAACTAGCCAGGTCGTTCACAGGAACCTCACCGCCAGCAGGGCGGCGACCACCAGGGCCGCGCCGGTGAACATGGACAGGGCGTAGGAGCGCACGAAACCGGTTTGCACCCGCCGGATCCGGGCCGACAGACCACCGATGACGGCCGCAGTGGTGTTGACCAGGCCGTCGATGCCTCGGTTGTCGACGAAAACCAGCGAGCGGGTCAGGTGCCGACCGGGGCGCATGAACGCGGCCTCGTTGGCGGCGTCGCCGTAGAGGTCACGGCGGGCGGCCTCGACGAGGGGGCCTGCGGCGGGCGCGGTTTCGGGGATCTCGGCGCGGGCGTACTGGTCGTAGGCCACCCAGATGCCGGCAGCGACGACGGCCAGCGCGAAGAAGGTGATCGCCCAGGACGGGATGAACGGCTCGCCGTGGTGCTCGCCGACCACCGGGGCCAGCCAGTTGGTGAGCGAGGAGCCGTAGGCGAACAGCATGCCGGAGAACACCGAGCCGAACGCCAGCAGGATCATCGGACCGGTCATGGAGACGGGCGCCTCGTGCGGGTGCACGCCCGCACGCCAGCGGCGTTCGCCGAAGAACGTGAGGATCATGACCCGGGTCATGTAGAAGGCGGTGATGCCCGCGCCGCACAGGGCGGCGAGACCGGTGATGATGCCGCCGAATCCGCCGTGCGCGAAGGCCGCCTCGATGATCCGGTCCTTGGACCAGAAGCCCGCGAACGGCGGAACACCCAGGATGGCAAGGTATCCCAGTCCGAAGGTGGCGTAGGTGACCGGGAGCAGCTTGCGCAGTCCGCCGTAGCGCCGCATGTCGGTCTCGTCGTTCATCGCGTGCATGACCGAGCCCGCGCCGAGGAACAGTCCGGCTTTGAAGAAGCCGTGGGTGAGCAGGTGCATGATGGCCGCCGCATAGCCGACCGGGCCGAGGCCGGCGGCGAGGACCATGTAGCCGATCTGGCTCATGGTCGAGGCGGCGAGGGCCTTCTTGATGTCGTCCTTGGCGCAGCCGATGATGGCGCCGAACAGCAAAGTGATTGCGCCGACGGCCATTACGGCGGCCTGCGCGCCGGGGGCCAGATCGAAGATCGGGTTGGACCGTGCGATCAGGTAGACACCGGCGGTGACCATGGTGGCCGCGTGGATGAGCGCCGACACGGGAGTCGGGCCCTCCATCGCGTCCCCGAGCCAGGACTGCAGCGGCACCTGCGCAGATTTACCGCAGGCTCCGAGGAGCAGCAGCAGCCCGATGGCCGTGAGGATTCCGGTGCTCGCCTGGTCGGCGGCCCCGAACACGGCCCGGAAGTCGACGGTGCCGAAGGTCGCGAACATGATCATGAGCGCGATGGCCAGACCCATGTCGCCGACCCGGTTGACGACGAACGCCTTCTTGGCCGCCGTTGCGGCGGAGGGCTTCTCGTACCAGAACCCGATGAGCAGGTAGGACGCCAGGCCGACGCCTTCCCAGCCCAGGTAGAGCACCAGATAGTTGTCGGCGAGGACGAGCACCAGCATGGCGGCCAGGAACAGGTTGAGGTAGGCGAAGAATCGCCGTCGTCCCGGATCGTGGGCCATGTAGCCGACCGAGTAGAGGTGGATCAGCGAGCCGACGCCGGTGATCAGCAGTGCGAAGCACATCGACAGCTGATCGAGTTGCAGCGCGAAGTCCACCTTCAGTCCGGTCACCGGCAGCCACTCGAACAGGCTGTAGTGCACGGCCCGCCGGGCATCGGTCCGGTCCAGCATGTCGCTGAACGCCCAGGCCGCCACCCCGAACGAGGCCAGCGCCAACAGAGTGCCGAGAAGGTGGCCCCAGGCGTCGCTGATCTTGCCGAGCAGCAGCAGGCTCACGGCGCCGGCGAGGGGGAGCGCCGGCAGCAGCCACAGCATCATCTGTGCGGTATCCATGTCAGTACCGCAGCAGGTTCGCGTCGTCGACCGAGGTCGAGCGGCGGGCACGGAAGATGCTCATGATGATGGCCAGGCCGACCACGACCTCGGCCGCGGCCACCACCATGGTGAAGAAGGCGAACACCTGGCCGTCGAGGTTGCCGTGGGTGCGGGCGAAGGTGACGAAGGCCAGGTTCACCGCGTTGAGCATGAGCTCGATGCACATGAACACCACAATGGCGTTGCGGCGCAACAGGACTCCGGCCGCGCCGATGGTGAAGAGCAGCGCCGAGAGATACAGATAGTTGTCCGGATTCACCGCAAGCCTTCCTCGTGGGAGTCGTTGCCGTTCTTGCCGTGCGCGTCGGCGCCGTTGTGGCCGTCGCCATTGCCGTTGCCATTGCCGACGGTGAGCACCACGGCTTCGGTGTGGGCGCGATTGCGCCGATGCCGCAGGATGGTGCTGACCGACAGCTCCTCGAAGGAGCCGTCCGGCAGTCGTGCGGGGGCGTCGACGGCGTTGTGGCGGGCGTACACGCCGGGGGTGGGCAGCGGCGTGACCCGGGTGCCCTGCCGGAACCGTTGCTTGGACAGCGTGCGCTGGTCGGTCGGCGGCCCGAATCGTTCGCGGTGCGCGAGCACCATGGCGCCCATGGTGGCGGTGATGAGCAGCGCGCCGGTCAGTTCGAACGCCCACACGTAGCGCACGAAGATGAGTTCGGCCAGCGCCCCGATGGAGTAGTTGCCGCCCAGCCCGGGCCCGGTCTCGGCGACGCTCTTGCCGGACATGCCGTGCGCGATGCCGCCGATGAGCAGCATGCCGAACCCGATGCCCACCACGATGACCGCGAGCCGCTGCCCGCGCAGCGTTTCCCGCAGAGACTCCGCGGAATCCACGCCGACGAGCATGATCACGAACAGGAACAGCATCATCACCGCGCCGGTGTACACCACGATCTGCACGATGCCCAGGAACAGCGCGCTCTGGGCGATGTAGAACGCGGACAGCGTGATCATGGTAGCGGCCAGGCACAGTGCCGAGTGCACGGCCTTGCGCGCGCAGACCATGCCGAGCGCACCCAGCACCGCGACCACGGCGAGGATCCAGAACTGAACCGCCTCACCGGTGGAGGTGTGGGTGACGATCTGCTGGGCGGGCTGGGACATGTGGGTGATCGTCACCGCATCGACGCGTCCTGTGCCGATCATTGCTGCGCCCCTTCCGCTCCGGCGAGTTCGCTTGCGGCGCCGGGAACTTCACCGCGGTAGTAGGAGCCTTCGTCGGCGCCGGGGTACATGGCGTGCGGCGGGGCGAGCATGCCCTGCCGCAGCGGCGCGAGGAGGTCGTCCTTCTCGAAGATGAGATCGGCGCGATTGTCGTCGGCGAGCTCGTACTCGTTGGTCATGGTCAGCGCCCGGGTCGGGCAGGCCTCGATGCACAGGCCGCAGCCGATGCAGCGCAGGTAGTTGATCTGGTAGACGCGGCCGTACCGCTCACCGGGCGAGAAACGCTCCTCGTCGGTGTTGTCCGCGCCCTCGACGTAGATGGCGTCGGCCGGGCAGGCCCACGCGCACAGCTCGCAGCCGATGCACTTCTCGAGACCGTCCGGGTGCCGGTTGAGCTGGTGCCGGCCGTGATAGCGCGGCGCGGTCGGGGTCTTCACCTCGGGGTACAGCTCGGTGTTCGGCTTCTTGAACATGGTGGAGGCGGTGACCAGGAAGCCGCCGAGCGGTTCCAGCAGACCGGGTTTCGCCGTGGCCGCGGGCGGTTCGGCGGGCATCGGGGGCACCGGGAACTCCGAGTAGGCGCGCGTGGAGTCCGGATCCGGGGCGGCCTCGGTGCGGTCGGAGCCCGCGTTCCCGGCCCGCAGGACCAGCGCCAGCAGCACCACCGCGACCACGAGGCCGCCGATCACCATGCCCGGCGTCTGGATGTGGGTTCCGTTGTCCTGCAGCACCTTCAGGGTGGCGACATACATCACCCAGGCCAGCGACATCGGGATGAGGACCTTCCAGCCCAGATTCATGAACTGGTCGTAGCGCAGTCGCGGCAGCGTGCCGCGCAGCCAGATGAACACGAACAGGAACGCCCACACCTTGGCGATGAACCACAGCACGGGCCACCAGCCGGAGTTGGCGCCCGCCCACAGGCTGATCGGGAACGGCGCGTGCCAGCCGCCGAAGAACAGCGTGGTGGCCAGCGCGGACACCGTCGCCATATTGATGTACTCGGCCATCATGAACATGGCGAACTTGAGCGAGGAGTACTCGGTGTGGAAGCCGCCGACCAGCTCGCCCTCGGCCTCGGGAAGGTCGAAGGGCGCGCGGTTGGTCTCACCGACCATGGACACCGCGTAGATCAGGAACGAGGGCAGCAGCAGGAAGACGTACCAGGTTCCGTGCTGCGCCTTGACGATTCCCGAGGTCGCCATGGTGCCCGAGAGGAGGAACACCGCCGCGAAGCACAGCGCCATCGCGATCTCGTAGGAGATGACCTGCGCGGTCGAGCGGAGACCGCCGAGCAGCGGGTAGGTGGAGCCCGACGCCCAGCCGGCCAGCACGATGCCGTACACGCCGACCGAGGTCATGGCCAGGATGTAGAGCACGCCGACCGGCATGTCGGTCAGCTGTAGCGGCGTCCGGTGCCCGAACATGCTGACCTCCGGCCCGAACGGGATCACCGCGAACGCCATCACGGCCGGGATGAGCGAGATGACCGGCGCCAGAATGAAGATGGGCTTGTCCACGATGGCCGGGACGATGTCCTCCTTGAGGAGCATCTTCACACCATCTGCGATGGACTGCAGGCTGCCGCGCGGGCCGACCCGGTTGGGGCCGATACGCATCTGCATGAACGCCACGATCTTGCGTTCGGCGTACACCGCGAGCATTGGGATCAGCAGCAGGAATACGAAGATGCCGATCGATTTGACCAGCACCAGCCACCAGGGGTCGTGGCCGAACATGGACAGGTCACTCACGGTGGTCCTCCCGTCGGATGCGCACGAGGTGGCCGGGTGTGGTGCCGAGCTGCACCAGCACGTCGGAGCCGGGGGAATTCATGGGCAGCCACACCACGCGGTCGGGCATCTCGGTGATGACCAGGGGCAGGGTGATATGGCCGTGGTCGTTGCCGACCGTCACCGGATCGCCGGTGGTGGCACCGATCTCGGCGGCGGTGTGCGCCGAGAGCCGCACCACGGGGGTGCGGGCGGTGCCGGCCAGGTTGGGCTCGCCGTCCTGGAGGCGGCCGCGGTCGATGAGCATCCGCCACGAGGCGAGGACCGCGGTACCCGCGTGCGGCTGGGCGATGGGGTGCGGGCGGTGCACGGGCGTGGCGGCGGGCGGTCCGTCCCAGGCGCCCAGATCGGCCAATTCGGCTCGGGCACTGGCGGCGTCGGGCAGGCCGAGCCGGATGCCCATGTCCGTGGCGATGGCGTCGAGCACCCGATATTCGGGCAGCGGAGCGGCCTCGCGGCGCACGGTGGCGTCGCGCAGGGCCGCGTCGAACTGGCGGTGCCGGCCTTCCCAGGTGAGGAAGGTGCCGGTCTTCTCCATGGCCGAGGCGACGGGGAAGACGACATCGGCGCGGTCGCTGATATCGCTGCGGCGCAGTTCCATCGACACCACGAAGCTCGCCGCGTCGATGGCCGTCAGGGCGGCGTGCGGGTCGGGCAGGTCGCCGGCCTCCACACCGGCGATGAGCAGTGCGCCCAGGGCCGGCGCGGCGGCCAGGATGGCGGTGGTGTCCCGGCCCGGGGTCGCGGGCAGGTCGTCGACGTTCCACGCTTCGCGAACCTGCCGGCGCGCAGCGGGATCCGCGACGGGACGGCCGCCTGGGAGGAGCACCGGGAGCGCGCCCGCCTCCAGTGCGCCGCGCTCACCGGCGCGGCGCGGGATCCAGGCCAGGGCGGCGCCGGTCTCGTCGGCCAGGCGGGCGGCCGCGGACAGGCCACCTGGGATGCCGCCGAGGCGTTCACCGGCGAGGATGAGCGCGCCGGGCTCGCGCAGCTGGTCCGCGACCTCGCGCAGGCGCGCGTATCCGGCGGTGAAGCCTTCGGTCTCGCTGGTGCGAATCGCTTCCAGGACATGGGGTTCGGCGCCGGGCGCGGTGAACAGCAGGGTGCCGGACATACGCTGCAGGCCCCGGGTGAGGTAAGGCGCCAGCGAGTAGATCGGAGTGCCGTTCTTGCGGGCCGCCTTGCGCAGCCGCAGGTACACCATCGGCGATTCCTCTTCGGCCTCGAAGCCGACGAGCAGCACGAAGGGCGCCCGTTCGAGCGCCGCGTAGTCGACCGTGATGCCCTGTCCCGCAACGCGGGCCGCGAGGAAGTCGGCCTCCTCGCCCGAGTGCTCGCGCGCGCGGAAGTCGATGTCGTTGGTGTTCAACGCGACTCGCGCGAACTTGGAGTAGGCGTAGGCGTCCTCGAGCGTGACGCGGCCGCCGATCAGCACACCGGCATTGCCGCGCGCCGAAGCCAGTCCGCGAGCCGCGGCCGTGATCGCCTCGGACCAGGAGGCGGGCTGCAGCGTCCCGTCCTTCCAGCTGCGCACCATGGGTGTGGTGAGCCGGTCCCGCTCGGTGATGTACGCGAACGCGAAACGGCCCTTGTCGCAGTTCCATTCCTCGTTGACCTGCGGGTCGTCACCGGCGAGCCGGCGCATGACCTTGCCGCGGCGATGGTCGGTGCGCTGGGCGCACCCCGACGCGCAGTGCTCGCACACCGCGGGGCTGGACACCAGATCGAAGGGCCGGGCGCGGAAGCGGTAGGTGGAGCCGGTGAGCGCGCCGACCGGGCAGATCTGCACGGTATTGCCGGAGAAGTAGGAGTCCATGGGCTCCCCGGCGGCGATACCGACCTGTTGCAGCGCACCGCGATCCATCAGCTCGATGAACGGGTCACCGGCCACCTGCTGCGAGAACCGGGTGCAGCGCGCGCACAGCACGCAGCGTTCCCGGTCCAGCAGGATGGCCGCCGACAGCGGAATCGGCTTGGGATAGGTGCGCTTCTCGCCGTCGAAGCGGGATTCGGCGCGGCCGGTGGACATGGCCTGGTTCTGCAGCGGGCATTCGCCGCCCTTGTCGCAGACCGGGCAGTCGAGCGGGTGATTGATGAGCAGCAGCTCCATCACCCCCTCCTGGGCCTTGGCGGCGGCGGGGGAGGTCAGCTGGGTGCTGATCACCATGCCCTCGGCCACCGTCTGGGTGCAGGAGGCGACAGGCTTGCGCTGTCCCTCGATCTCGACCAGGCACTGGCGGCAGGCGCCGACGGGATCGAGTAGTGGATGGTCACAGAACCGCGGGATCTGGGTGCCGATGAGTTCGGCGGCCCGGATCACCAGCGTGCCGGCGGGCACGGACACCGTGGCGCCGTCGATGGTGACGGTCACCATGTCGGTCGGGGTCACCCCGCCGCCGGTCGTGGAGCTCACTGTCGAGGTCATCGCGCTCCTTCAGCCCAGACGGTGGACCGGGCCGGGTCGAACGGGCAGGCGCCGATGCGGATGTGCTCGGCGTACTCGTCGCGGAAGTACTTGAGGGAGGAGAAGATCGGGCTGGCCGCGCCGTCACCGAGAGCACAGAAGGATTTGCCGTTGATGTTGTCGGCGATGTCGGCGAGCTTGTCCAGATCGGTCTCGTGGCCCTGGCCGTTCTCCAGCCGCTGCAGCAGCTGGACCAGCCAGTAGGTGCCCTCGCGGCAGGGGGTGCACTTGCCGCAGGATTCGTGGGCGTAGAACTCGGTCCAGCGCAGCACCGCACGCACGACACAGGTGGTGTCGTCGAAGATCTGCAGCGCCTTGGTGCCGAGCATGGAGCCCGCGGCCGACACGCCTTCGTAGTCGAGGGCGACGTCGAGGTGCTCGCCGGTGAAGATCGGGGTGGACGAGCCGCCCGGGGTCCAGAACTTGAGGGCGTGTCCCCTGCGGACGCCGCCCGCGTAGGTCAGCAACTCCCGCAACGTGATTCCGAGGGGCGCCTCATACTGCCCCGGTCGCGTCACGTGACCGGAGAGCGAGTAGATCGTGAAGCCCGGCGACTTCTCGGTGCCGAACGACCGGAACCAGTCCACGCCATGGGCGAGAATGGACGGCACGGACGCGATGGATTCCACATTGTTGACCACGGTCGGGCAGGCGTAGAGACCGGCAACCGCCGGGAACGGGGGCCGCAGGCGTGGCTGGCCGCGGCGGCCCTCGAGCGAATCCAGCAGTGCCGTCTCCTCGCCGCAGATGTAGGCGCCCGCACCGGCGTGCACCACGATCTCCAGGTCGAAGCCGGAGCCCTGGATATTGCGGCCGAGATAGCCTGCGGCATAGGCCTGCTGGACCGCGGCCTGCAGTCGGCGCAGCACCGTCACCACCTCGCCGCGCACATAGATGAAGGCGTGCGAGGCGCGAATGGCGTAGGCGGCGATGATGACGCCCTCGACGAGGGTGTGCGGGGTCGCCAGCATGAGCGGAATGTCCTTGCAGGTACCCGGTTCCGACTCGTCGGCATTGACCACCAGGTAGTGCGGCTTGGTGATGCCGTCCGGGCCGGGGCCCTGCGGGATGAAGCCCCACTTCATGCCGGTGGGGAAGCCCGCGCCGCCGCGTCCGCGCAGACCGGAGTCCTTCACCGTGGCGATGACCTC
Organism: Nocardia niigatensis NBRC 100131; assembly: GCF_000308655.1. GTDB lineage: Bacteria > Actinomycetota > Actinomycetes > Mycobacteriales > Mycobacteriaceae > Nocardia > Nocardia niigatensis. The sequence continues at coordinate 51,109 of NZ_BAGC01000035.1, forward strand.
GTCCGGGTGCATGCGCAGCGCCTTCGGCAGCGCGAGGTACCCGCCCTGGCGGCGATAGGCCTCCAGGGTCCAGCCTTCGGGGTCCGCCCAGTGCTTCGAGAGGACGGGAGTCAGAGCGGTCGTCACTGCGTGCCTCCGTCGGTCGAATGCTGTTCGGCGCCATGCGGATGCTGTTCGGCGGCATGCAGCCCGGCGAGGGTGGCGGGCCCGGCGGCGCCATTGGTGGCCCCGGGCCGCTGATCCTCGTAGCCGGCGAGAATGCGGGCGGTCTCGCGGAAGGTGCACAGCGGGATGCCGCTACGCGATCCGGTCACCTCGTCCCCGCGTCGCAGCGCATCCACCAGTCCCCGGGCCGATTCCGGGGTCTGGTTGTCGAAGAACTCCCAGTTGACCATCACGACCGGCGCGTAATCGCAGGCCGCGTTGCACTCGAGGTGCTCGAGGGTGACCGCGCCGTCGGCGGTGGTCTCGCCATGCTCGATGCCCAAGTGCTGCTTCAGTTCGGCGAGGATCTGATCGCCGCCCATGACCGCACACAGCGTGTTCGTGCAGACCCCGACGTGATAGTCGCCGGTCGGCGTGCGCCGGTACATCGAATAGAAGGTGGCCACCGCGGTCACCTCGGCATCGGTCAATCCCAGCTGCTCGGCACAGAATTCGATGCCGGTGCCCGACACGTACCCCTCCACCGATTGCACGAGGTGCAGCAGGGGAAGCAGTGCGGAACGCGAGTGCGGGTACCGCTCGATGATCTCCCGGGCCTCGACCTGGAGACCGTCGCGTACCTTCTCCGGGTAGGGAATCGGGCGCGTGGTCAGATTGAGCAGGATCTCGGTCATCGGTCGACACCACCCATCACGGGGTCGATGGAGGCGACGGACGCGATGACGTCCGCGACCAGGCCGCCCTCGCACATTGCCGCCACCGCTTGCAGATTCGTGAAGGAGGGGTCGCGATAGTGGACCCGGTAGGGCCGGGTGCCGCCGTCGCTGACCATGTGCACGCCCAGCTCACCGCGCGGCGATTCGACCGCCACGTACACCTGGCCGGGCGGGACCCGCAGGCCCTCGGTCACCAGTTTGAAGTGGTGGATGAGCGCCTCCATGGAGGTGCCCATGATCTCGCCGATGTACTTCGGCGAATTGCCGAGGCCGTCCGGCCCGAGCTGCAAGTCGGCAGGCCACGCAATCTTCTTGTCCTCCACCATGACCGGGCCCGGCCGCAGCTTGTCGAGGCACTGCTCGACGATCTTCACCGACTCCTTCATCTCGTTGACCCGGATGAGGTAGCGGCCGTAGCAGTCACAGCCGGTGTCGACCTGGACGTCGAACTCGTACTCCTCGTATCCGCAGTAGGGCTGGGACTTGCGCAGATCGTGCGGCAGGCCGGTAGCACGCAGCACCGGGCCGGTGACGCCCAGCGCCATGCAGCCGGTCAGGTCCAGGTAGCCGACATTGCGGGTGCGGGCCTTCCAGATAGGGTTCTGGTTGAGCAGCAGTTCCATGTCCCGCAGGCGCTTCGGCAGCAGGTCCAGCAGTTCGCGCACCTTTTGCACGCCGTCGTCGGGCAGGTCCTGCGCGATGCCGCCGGGGCGGATGAAGGCGTGGTTCATGCGCAGACCGGTGATGGTCTCGAACACGTCCAGGATCAGCTCGCGTTCGCGGAAACCGAACAGCATCGGGGTGAGCGCACCCAGCTCCATGCCGCCGGTCGCCAGCGCGACCAGATGTGAGGAGATGCGGTTGAGCTCCATGAGCATGACCCGGATGACATTGGCGCGCTCGGGAATATCGTCGGTGATGTCGAGCAGCTTCTCGACCGCCAGGCAGTAGGCCGTCTCGTTGAAGAACGGCGACAGGTAGTCCATGCGGGTCACGAAGGTGGTGCCCTGCACCCAGCTGCGGTACTCGAGGTTCTTCTCGATGCCGGTGTGCAGGTACCCGATGCCGCAGCGGGCCTCGATGACGGTCTCACCCTCGATTTCGAGAATGAGCCGCAGGACCCCGTGCGTGGAGGGGTGCTGCGGGCCCATGTTCACGACGATGCGTTCCTCCGCGACCCCGTTCAGGGCAGAGCGGATCTCGTCCCAATCGTTGCCCACCACGGTGACCTGGCGTTCGGGTCGTTCCCCGGTGTCGCGACGGGACTTGGTGTCGATGTCGTTCATCAGCTGTACGTCCTCCGCTCGTCGGGCGGCGGGATGCGCGCGCCCTTGTATTCGACCGGGATTCCGCCGAGCGGATAGTCCTTGCGCTGCGGGTGGCCACGCCAGTCGTCGGGCATGGCGATGCGGGTCAGCGAGGGGTGACCGTCGAACAGGATGCCGAAGAAGTCGTAGGTCTCCCGCTCGTGCCAGTCGACCGTCGGATACACCGAAAACAGCGAGGGCAGGTGCGGATCAGTGTCCGGCACCGAGACTTCCAGCCGCACCCGGCGGTTGTGGGTGATGGAGTTGAGGTGATACACCGCGTGCAATTCGCGCTCGGTGTCGCCGGGGTAGTGCGCGCCGCTGACGCCCAGGCACAGTTCGAAGCGCAGGGCTTCGTTGTCGCGCAGCGTCTTCGCCACCAGCACCAGGTGCTCGCGGCGGATGTGCAGCGTCAGTTCGCCGCGGAACACGACGATCTTCTCCACCGCCTCGTCGAAGGTCTTCGCCAGCGCCAGGTGCAGATTCGCGACGATCTCGTCGAAGACGGGACCGTAGGGCGCGGGCGTGCCGCCGGGCATGGAGACCGTGCGCACCAGCCGGCCGTAGCCGGAGGTGTCGCCGGTGCCGGAGACGCCGAACATGCCCTTGCGGACGCCGATCACCTCATCGGCGGGCTCGGCTTCGGTTGTCTCCGGGCTGTTTTCGCTGGGTTCCACCGCCGCCTCCGGGGGGCTCTCCGTGCCGGTAGGTGTATCGAAGGTCATCGCAGCAGCCCCTTCAACTGAATGGTCGGGGTGCTGGCGAGCGCGGCGCGCTCGGCCTCGCGAATCGCTTCCTCGCGATTGACGCCGAGCGGCATCTCCTGAATCTTCTCGTGCAGCTTCAGGATCGCGTTCAACAGCATCTCCGGCCGCGGCGGGCAGCCGGACAGGTAGATGTCGACCGGCACGATGTGGTCGACGCCCTGCACGATGGCGTAGTTGTTGAACATGCCGCCCGAGGATGCGCAGACACCCATGGCCAGCACCCATTTCGGTTCGGTCATCTGGTCGTAGACCTGGCGCAGCACCGGGGCCATCTTCTGGCTCACCCGGCCCGCGACGATCATCAGATCGGCCTGGCGCGGCGAGGCGCGGAACGCCTCCATGCCGAAGCGGGCGATATCGAATCGCCCGCCGCCGGTGGCCATCATCTCGATCGCGCAGCATGCCAAGCCGAACGTGGCCGGCCAGAGCGAACTCTTGCGCAGATAGCCGGCCAAATCTTCCACCGTGCTCAGCAGGAACCCGCTGGGCAGTTTCTCCTCGAGACCCATGTCGGACTACATCTCCCGGATCGGGACACCCCGCCTCGCGCAGGGTGTGTCATTGGAAATCCCCTGTGCGCCGATCAATCCCAGCTGAGGCCGCCGCGCCGCCACTCGTAGGCGTAGGCGACCGAGACGTTGAAGATGAACAACGCCATGGCGGCCAGTCCGAACACTCCGAGCGCGTCGAAGTGCACGGCCCACGGGTAGAGGAAGACGATCTCGATGTCGAAGATGATGAACAGCATGGCGGTGAGGTAGTACTTCACCGGAAAGCGCTGGCCCGCAGCATTTCCCGGCCCGCCCGCGACAGCGTGGGGGGTGGGTTCGATACCGCATTCATAGGCTTCGAGCTTGGCCCGGTTGTAGCGTTTGGGGCCGATGAGGGCCGCCAGGAAGATGGAGAACACCCCGAACGCGGCGGCTACCGCGCCGAGCACCAGGGTCGGTACCTCGATATTCACAACAGCACTACCCCTCCTGCGAGCTGGACGACGCAATACGGACGGCAGCTGCCGAGGCGCGGGCTGACATCGTCGTCCGCCGGGCCAGTCTCGTTCCCCGGGCACCGCTCAGCTACGGCACGGACGTACGGGGAGTGAGGCGGCGGCTTCATTGATACCGATGCCCGCGCTCGTGTGAGCTACGGCACAGCCTACAACTCGGATGCGAAGATACATGACGATTCGCGAATGCGTTTGATCGAATTCGGAATGGTCTTTTATGACCGATCGGACGCAATCGCGAATGTCACGTGACACGGGTTTGCCCTGATCACGAGGGCGAACGAAGATCAGGCCGCGAAGCTATTACCGAGCACACTCAGGACAGCGCCGGTCAGGCGGATGGGGTCGATGGGGTGGGACACCGCGGCCTCGGCGCGCGACCAATTGGCCAGCCAGGCATCGTCCGGGCGGCCGGTGAGCACGACAATCGGTGGGCAGTCGGCGATTTCGTCCTTCAGCTGCTTGGCCAGGCCGAGACCGCCCTCCGGGGCCGACTCGCCGTCCAGGATCAGCAGATCCAGATCACCGGCGTCCATGCGCTCGAGGACGACCGGCCCGGTCGCCACCTCGAGGTATTCGATGGGCGGCAGATCCGGGTGCGGCCGTCTGCCCAGGGCCAGCATCACCTGGCTCCGGGTATCGGCGTCATTGCTGTAGACGAGGACCCGCACCGCGGCGGGACGTTTCGCATCGGCCACGTTCCGCATGCTACGTCGCTGGTGGGGGAGTGCGGGGCAGCTTCGCCCGAAGTCGCGCGCGCGTCGCGGAATCGCCTGTCGCGCAATATGTCGATGGCCGGTTGTTCGTAATCCACGACCGGTACCATCCCGGCGAATGAGGGGAGACATCACGCAACTCCCCATCGAAACCGACGTGTGGACCGACGGGTTGGCGGGGCAGGCGGGGATCCCGGTCATCGATGTGCCGTTGGTGACGGTCGGTAGCGGGCTCGGATCCTTCACCCTGTTCGACACTTTGCGGATCTACCGGATTCCGCGGGCGAAGTTAGCTGAACGATCGCTGAAGCCGCTGTGGAATGTAATGTGCTGACGGAGCCGGATTTCGCCGAATTCTCCACGCCACGAGCGGGCAGGCATTCACGGAGCTGGAGCGCGAGTCCTAGCGGATGGAGTTCGCTCGGTCGTTGCACAGGGGGCAGGTACGCATGGCGCGCAAGCGGTACGGGGTGGCCGTGGATCATCGATCGGGGATCCCGGCATCACCGGGTGTGTTCGCACTGCGCGACGACCGGGTGCCCGGTTCCGGGGCCGTGATATGGCTGGGGGACAGCGCCGGGCGTCCGGCGAACGGGCCCGTCCGACTGGGTGGGCGCGGTGCCGGGACAGCCGACCGTGCTGAAACCGGGCAGCCGGCCACTGCTCGGCGGCCGCGTCTTCACCTTCGATTCGCGGCGCGGGCGCGGATAGCAGCGGTTGCCGCCTCGCGAACCACCGCGCACGGGCCGCGCGCCCGATGCCCTTGCGTCCGGTTAGGCATCGAATCGCAATCGTTGCTGGTCACGCGCTGTGATCAGCGGCATCCTGTAATCATCGATAGTCCCGAGCGTTGGGCGGTGGGCATATGCGAATCTCCGAGATCTTGCGCCGGAAGGGCAGCGGCGTGGTGACGATTGCACCGGATGCCACAGTGCGTGAACTGCTCAGAGTGCTGGCGGCACACAATGTCGGCGCGGTGATCGTCTCTCGCGACGGCGCCGCCATGTCGGGCATCGTCTCCGAACGAGACATCGTGCGCCGGCTCCACACCGAAGGCGCCGCACTCCTCGACGCCCCCGTCTCCTCGATCATGACCGCCGCCGTGCACACCTGCTCGCCCGACGATCGCGTGGCAACCCTCAACGCCACCATGACCGAGCACCGAATCCGCCACCTCCCGGTCCTCAGCGACGGCCGGATGATCGGCATCGTCAGTATCGGAGACGTGGTCAAGAGCCAGATCTCCGAACTGGAAACCGAGCGCGAGGCGCTGGTCAAATACCTGCAGCACGGCTGACGGACGCCCGCACCGGGCTCGGCCGCGGCCGCCCCGATTACGATCGACTCGATTCGTCGTATCGAGGAAGGCCGTGCGCCCGTGGAGTCCGAAAACCCAATGCCCGATGACACTCTGGGCGATTTCACCCGGCGCACGATCTCGCTGGAGGGCGAGGACAAGACCGTCTATGTAGCGGGCAGCGGACCGGCCGTCGTCATCATGCCGGAGATGCCGGGCATCAGCCCCGACGTGCTGCGCTTCGCGCGCTGGGTTCGCGACGCGGGCTTCACCGTGTACGTCCCGTCCCTGTTCGGTGTCGACGGCGCGTACCCGACCGTCGAACTCGGTGATCCGATCGCGCGCAAGACCTGTGTCAGCAAGGAGTTCCGTGCCTTCGCGGGCGGCGGCACCAGCCCTGTCGCGGTGTGGCTGCGCGCCCTGGCCCGGCTGGCCCACGGCGAGTCCGGCGGCCCGGGCGTCGGCGCGGTCGGGATGTGCTTCACCGGAAACTTCGCGCTCACCATGACTCTGGAGCCCGCGGTCATCGCCCCCGTGATCAACCACCCGTCCCTCCCGCTGGACGACCCCGCCGGCCTGGAGCTGTCTCCGGAGGACGCCACCGCCATCGCCGCCCGCTTCGAACGCGACGACCTCCGCGCCCTCGCCTACCGCTTCGACAACGACAAGTGGTGCACCGGTCAACGTTTCGCCGCGTACGCCCAACTTCTCGGCGACCGCTTCGACGGCCGAGTCCTCTCCGGCGCCCATGCCAACCCCAACCCCCCGCCCTTCTTCCAAGAGGTGGTCCGAACTCCCCACAGCGTCGTCACCGCCCACCTGGTGGACGAACAGGGCCACCCCACTCTGCAGGCCCGAGACGAAATCCTGGCCTACCTCCGTACCCGCCTCCACCCCGAACCAGCCGCATAATTCTCGACGGCTCTGTGGCACTTCCGTTCCGGTGTGGTTCGTTCCATCCGACACTCCGGCGGATATGGGGTTCCGGTCGGTCTCCGGTTGGGTAGCCTCGCTCGCCGGGGTGGTGTTCACCGTCGACACGCCCGCAGGCGATTCACCGAATGAACAGTGAGTGAACCATGATCGATTGGTGCTGTGTTGTCCGATGAGTACAGGTGGGTCGCAGGCTTTGATGTCGACAGTGAATAACCGGGTGGGGCATCGTATTTCGAACGGCCTGCGGAGCACATTGTGACACCACGCTTCTCACGCAGCGTGTTTCTGCGCGGCGCGTTCGGAATCGCGGCCGCTGGTGTCGGTTTCGCCGGGACGACCCGGCTGCCTGCCTCGGACGCGGCGCCCGCCGCGGGATCGTCCGCCGCCGGCGGCGGCCCCTCGGACAGCGTCACCGGTTCCGGCACCGGCAGTGCCGAGCCGAAATGGCGTGCGCTGCAGGACAAGCTGCGTGGCCGGCTGCTGATGCCCGGCGATCTGTGGTATCCGGGCGCCAAAGAGGTCTTCAATACTCGCTTCGACGGCGAGATGCCGATGGCCATCGTGCAGGTCGCGGATGCCGACGATGTGGCCACGGCCTTCGGTTTCGCGGCGGAGAACGATCTCGAGGTGGCTGCCCGGGCAGGCGGACATTCCTACGCCGGGATCTCCACGGCGACCGGCACGCTCGTCATCGACGTGCGACGGTTGCGTGGCATCCGAGTCGAGCCCGGGTCCGCTGTCGTGGCACCGGGCCACACCCTCTACGAGGTCTACGGGGAACTCGACCGGTCCGGGCAGAGCCTGCCGACGGGCATGTGTCCCAGCGTCGGCATCGCGGGTCTCACCCTGGGCGGTGGACTCGGTTTCGAATCCCGTGCCCATGGACTCACCTGTGACCGGCTCACCGCCGCGACCGTGGTGCTGCCCGACGGCACCATCAACGATGTGTCCGCCACCGACGGCTCGGACCTGTTCTGGGCGTTGCGGGGCGCGGGCTCGTTTGCCGGCATCGTCACGTCACTGACGTTCGAAACCATCCCCGCGACTGCGAAAGACGTGGTCCGCCTGACGTTCTCGGGTGAGAACGCGGATCGCGTCATCGCCGGCTGGCAGGACTGGCTGCGCGGCGCGGACCGCGAGCAGTGGGCCGACGTCAGCGTGGACGCCGACGGAGAGGGCGGCCTGCGCTGCTGGATGCAGCTGGTGTGTCCCGCGGGTTCGGCCGATACGGTCACGCCCGCGCTGATAGACGCGATCGGCGTCGACGCCATCGAGACCGACGCCCGCACCCTCTCGCACATGGACACCGTCGTGTATCTGGCGGGCGGCACCCCCGATCAGCCGCGCGTCTCATTCACCAACGGCTCCGACATCGTCTCGGACCTCACCCCCGACACCATCGGCCGGATCCTCGAGGCGATGACCCGGTTCTCCAGCGTCGGCGGCACCGGCTGGGTCCAGATCAACACCCTCGACGGCGCGATCCGCGACCTGTCGCCCACCGCCGCCGCCTTCCCCTGGCGCAACCACGCCGCCATGGTGGAATGGGGTGCCTACGAACCGATTACGCACGACTCGGCCCTCGCCTGGCTGTCCGACGCCCACGCCACCATCGCCCCCGATTCGGTCGGCGCCTACGTCAACTACCTCGAACCCGGCGACCCCATGTCCCGTTACTACGGCCCCAACCACACCCGCCTCGCCGACCTCCGCGGCCGAGTGGACCCGAACAACCGAATCCGCACCGTCCTGACCTGAAATCCCGCCGATATCAGAGACTCAGCGTCGAACGAAGCCGAATGTCGAGCGCTTCCATTTCTTCGGCGCCGAGCTCACCGATGTAGTCGGTAAGCCGCGGTCGGCACACGCGATGCAGCTCGCGGGCATCGGCCCAGCCGGAGTTTGTGTACGTGGCAAGCACATGCCCAGGGTCGGCCTGAACCAAAGGCACGACGTGCAGCCAGCGATAGGGCGAAGAGATGACTGCGGATCCGATACGACGACAACAGGTCACTTCGAGGCGACGGGGTGCCGCTGCGGAGCAGTAGGGGGAGTGCTGCCAGACTTCGCCGCGCTTCACGCCGCGCCGCGGGGGCGGCGCCGAGCGTCGGCATAGGCGGCGGCCTGGTATTCCTGGGCAGCGTTGGGCTGCCGATAGATCCAACGTGTCGTCGATCTGTAAGGCTGCCAGACTGTCGGCGACGGTCTGCGGGTCGAGAACACGATGCCGTCTCGCTTCACCCATGTTCAAGGGATATCGAACCGGCGGCCGACACGGCATTGCCCAGGGCGGAAACACCGTAAGAGACACTATTGGTCGAGGGCCTCGATGAGGGTGGTGAGGCCGGATTTGACGGACTGGCGCTGGGCCGGGGTGAGGGATTCGAGGGCCCCGGCGAAGCGCTGGATACGGGCCGAGGTGAGGCCGGTGACCAGGTCGTGGGCGGCGGCCGTGGCGGTGAGGAGTTGGGCTCGGCCGTCCTCGGGGTCGGCGTCGCGGGTGAGGTAGCCGCCCTTTTCCAGGCCCGTCACTATGCGGGACATGGTCGGGGCGCTGACCCGTTCGATATTGGCCAGGTCGCCGAGACGTATGGGGCCGGAGCGGGCGACGGTGGCCAGGGCCGACGCGGCCCCGGGGCTCAGCGCCCCGAGGTCGCCGGACTGACGTAACAAGCGCAGGAGGCGGCCGATCGAGTGGTACAGCTCAGCGGCTTCGGTGAGCTGGTCGGGGTCGGCGACGCTCGTGGGCTCGGGCAGCGTGATCTCCTCCGGTCAGATTCCCTCGCGAGCGGCTTCGCGGAGTTCGGCAGCCTCGTCCGGGACGGTGGGGCTGCCGGCGAACCACGAGGCCACCGCGCCGATCAGCATCATAATCGCGGCTCCCAGGAAGACCACGACCAGACCCGAGTGGAACGGGCCGGAGATCAAGTGCGGGAAGAACTCCTGACCTGTGAGGACGTCCTTGTGCACGCCCGGGTGGTCCAGGATGCCGGTCGGGCCCAGCAGCGCCTCGATCGGGTTCACGCCCAGGAACGCCGCGAACAGGCTGCCCACCGGCGGCAGACCGGAGATGTTCTCCGCGACATCGCCGGGCACGCCCTGCGCCTGCAGACCCGAGTTCATGGCGCTGGGCAGCGAGTTGGACAGGCCGATGATCATGAGCGAGAAGAACACACCGATCGACAGCGCCATACCGCCATTGAGCAGCGTGCCGCGCATGCCGGACGCGACACCGCGCTGCGACGCCGGCACCGCGGACATCACCTCGGCGGTATTGGGGGAGGCGAACATGCCCGAGCCCAGACCGTTGAGCGCGATGACCACCGCGAACGCCCAGTAGGAGAAGTCGACCGGCAGCACCACCAGCAGCACGAAGGTCACCGCGGTGATCGCCATGCCGAGGGTCGCGAACGGTCGCGGGCCGTAGCGGTCGGACAGCTTTCCCGAAACCGGCCCCGCCACAAGGAATCCCACCGTCAGCGGCAGCAGGTAGATGCCCGCCCACAGCGGCGTGGATTCGTAGTCGAAGCCGTGCAGCGGCAGCCAGATGCCCTGCAGCCAGATGATCAGCATGAATTGCAGACCGCCACGACCCAGCGACGACATCAGCCCTGCCAGGTTGCCGAGCCCGAACGCCCGGATCTTGAGGAGCGACAGGTGGAACATCGGCTGCTCCACCTTGGTCTCGATCCAGCAGAACAGCGCGAGCACCGCGATACCGCCGAACACCGCGGCCAGCACCCACGGGTTGGACCAGCCGGTCTTCGAATCCCCGTACGGCTGAATGCCGTAGGTGATGCCGGTGAGCAGCGCGGTCAGGCCGACCGCGAAGGTGACGGTGCCCGGAATGTCGAGCGAGCCCGCATTGCGCTGACCGTTGTCGTGCAGCGACCGGTACGACCACACGGTCCCGAGAATGCCGAACGGCACGCTCACCCAGAACACGGCTTTCCAGTCCCACTGCGCGAGCAGGCCGCCCAGCAGCAGGCCCAGGAATGAACCGGCCACGGCCGCAACCTGATTGATGCCGAGCGCGAAGCCGCGCTGTTCGGCCGGGAACGCGTCGGTGAGGATGGCGGCCGCGTTGGCCATGAGCATGGCGCCGCCGATGCCCTGGAACACACGCCATCCGATGAGCCACACCGCGCCGCCGCCGTGCGTGAGCGGATCGAACGAGAGCGCGACCGCCGCGATCGTGAAGATCACGAACCCGTAGTTGTAGATCTTGACGCGCCCGACCATGTCACCGAGCCGGCCGAACATGACCACCAGCACCGCGGACGCGAGCAGGAAGCCCATCATCATCCACAGCAGGTAGCTGACATTGCCCGCCGCGAGCGGGTTGAGATCGATGCCCCGGAAGATGTCGGGCAGCGAGATGATCACGATCGAGGAGTTGATCGTGACCATGAGCATGCCCAGGGTCGTGTTGGACAGAGCTACCCACTTGTAGTGCGGGTGATCATGCTCGATTCGGAGTCGCCTCCGAATGGTCTGGACATCACCGGTATCCAAACCGGTGGTTGGGGCCGCAGCCATCAGAGCCTCCCGCAAAGTCAACGAACGAACAGCGCCTAAATATAGTTGCATGTTGCTAACTAATGAAATCGGGTGTTGTCCCGCTGACTGGACGCGACATGAATCAAGGGGCCGGATCACGCCCGAGATCCCGCGCACAAAAACAGAGCGTTGTGCGGTTTTCAGTGCGACCACACCCGGGCGTATGCATCGTTCGCCCGGGTGAGCGCCGGTTTTCACAGAAGGGGTTTCGGAGGACGTGAGCAGCACAGGACGCGCGGCGATCGCCAGCCGCGCCGATCTCCACGCCTCCCGAAGCGAGCTTCCTACAGGCCGGACCCGGCGCCACCGTCCGCAACGAGTGGGTCCAGGACGTATGCCCCACAGACGTTGTCGATCACGGGATCCTTCCGCGGTCACCCGCTGTCGCTTCCTCGTCCAGCAGGCACTCGACCCCACCTACACCGGACTCGCCTGCCCGGACCACGACTGACCGGCATTCGACCGAAGCCAGTCGATCACCTGCCGGGCGTGCCGGTCGGGCGGGAAGACCGGGTAGAAAACGTGCTCGATGACGCCGCCGCGGACGATCAGGGTCAGGCGTTTGTACAGGGTGCTGCCTACCGCCTCGAAGGTCGGCAACGACAGCTCGGCGCCGAGCCGACGCGAAGGATCGGAGAGTATGCCGAACGGGAGGTTCAGGCGGCCAACCACTTCGCGCTGATACTCGGAGGTCTGGCTGGAGAGCCCGAACACCCTCACCGCCCCGGCCGCGTGCAGCTCGGTGTGGTGGTCTCGGAAATCGCACGCCTGGGTGGTGCAGCCGCGCGCGCCCGGTATCTCGTTCCAGCCCACGGGGATATCGGTGTCCGGGCGGCCGGTCAGCGGATAGAGATAGATGACAGTCCGGCCCTCGGGGAGAGCGCCCAGGTCGACGATCGTGCCGTCGGTGCACCGCAACGAGATCGGCGGCAATGCCATCCCGGGCAGATGCGCGGCCGCGTCGTCGTCGACGGGCACCGGCAGGTTCGGCGGCAGGTCGAGCAGATCCACCGGCGGCCGGACCGTTTGCATGCCGCGATAGGACGCCTCCTGCAACCGGGCGTTCAGCGCATCGCGGCGCCTGGCCAAAGCCGTTATCCGGGAATCGATTTCGTCGATGGCACGCCGATATTCGGCCAGCGATGACGGGCAGTCGTCGCCGTGCTCGCCGCCGGCGGCCAGACAGTCCAGGAATGGACGGGTTTCCTCGACGGGTATGCCGAGCCGGCTCAGCTCCCGGATCTCACGGATGAGCCGGACATCATGTTCGGAGTACTCGCGATAGCCGTTGCCCGAACGGGCCGGTTGGATCAAACCCAGTGCCTCATAGCGCCGAACCGCTTTGGGGCTCACCTTCGCCAGTTGCGCAACCTGCCCTATTCTCACGCGCCGACGGTAAACCCTGCCCCCGGGGGCAAGGTCAAGCGCAATGTCGGGTCGGTCCGCCATCGGCGACGATCCGGGGCGTTTGCCGCCGGCCTCCATATTCCAATATTCTTTGGAATATTGCCCTGATGTACGCGATTGCTCGGAGACCGTCGATGACCGCTGTCCTGCCCATGAACCGCGAACTGGCGCAGCGGCGCATCCTCCGGATACTCGTTGGCTCGCAGGTGCTGAGCGGGGCCGGACTGTCGGCGGGAATCACCGTCGGCGCGCTGCTGGCGCAGGACATGCTCGGATCGACCGGGCTGGCAGGGTTGCCGAGCGCCTTGTTCACGGCGGGGTCCGCGCTGGCCGCGGTCGGGGTAGGCCGGATATCCCAGGCCTACGGGCGGCGGCCGGGGCTGGCGCTCGGATACGGCGTGGGCGCGGTGGGCGCGCTGGGTGTCATCCTGGCCGCGACGCTGTCGAATCCGGTGCTGTTGTTCGCGGCCTTGTTCGTCTATGGCGCGGGAACGGCGACCAATCTGCAGGCCAGATACGCGGGCGCGGATCTCGCCGACCCCGCGCATCGTGGGCGGGCCGTCTCGACGGTGCTGGTGGCGACCACCTTCGGCGGCGTGATCGGACCCAATCTGGCCACGCCCACCGGCAACTTCGCTGCGGCACTGGGGATTCCGCATCTGGCGGGGCCATTCCTGCTGGCCGTGCCGGCTTACGGGGCGGCCGCGGTGGTGCTGGCTCTCTACTTGCGGCCCGATCCGCTGCTGCTGGCCCGGGCGCTGCACAGCGAGTCCCGGGAGGCCGGCCTCGACAGCGAGCCCGAGAACGCGCGCGGCACAGGTATCGCGATCGGCGCACTGGTGATGGTCGTGACGCAGCTGGTGATGGTGGCGATCATGACGATGACGCCCGTGCACATGCACGCTCACGGTCACGGCACGACGGCGGCGGGCATCGTGATCGCGATCCATGTCGCGGCAATGTACCTCCCGTCTCCGGTGACCGGTCTGCTGGTCGACCGCTATGGAAAGCTCGCCGTCGCAACAGCTTCGGGCGTCACCTTGCTGGCCGCGGGTACGCTCGCGGCGGTGGCGCCGACCGACACCATCGGGTGGCTGGCGGTGGCCCTGGCCCTGCTGGGCCTGGGATGGAACCTGGGCCTGGTGGCCGGGACCGCCATCATCACCGATTCCGCGCCACTGGCGACCCGGGCGAAAACCCAGGGCACGGTGGACGTCTCGATCGCGATCGCCGGTGCGACGGGTGGAATGGGCTCGGGGTTGATGGTCGCGGCGACAAGCTTCCCGGCGCTCGCGCTGACGGGAGGGCTACTGGCCCTGGCGGTGGTCCCTGTCGCGGCGCTCGCCGCGCGGCGCTGATCAGACCCCGCGGAACGCCTTGTCGCCGACCCGATCCGGATCGGTGATGTGAGACAGGAACAGGCGAGCCGTCGGCGTGGGAGTGCGGGTGGTGACGGCGTGCCACGGCCGGGTCAGGGGAGTGCCCTCGACCTCGAGCACCTCCAGATGACCGGCCTCCAGGTCCGAGGCGATGGCGTCGGAGTGGATCAGGGTGATGCCCAGTCCCTCCCGCGCCGCGGCGAGGGCTGCCCCGTGTGTGCCGAGAGTCAGTGTGGGCGGCCGGATCTGGAGCCGGTCGAAGAGCGCGAGGGTGGTATCGCGGGTGCCCGAGCCGTTGCCGCGCAGCAGCCAGGTGGCCTCGCAGGGGTCCGGCCACAGCTTCGGAGCGCCGACCACGACCAGCTGGCAGGGTCGCCGCGCCCGGGTGATCAGTCCCGCGTCCCGGGGCGGACGGCCCGCGACCACGAGATCGGTTTCGTGGTGTGTCAATTCGAGGTACAGCACGTCACGGGGCTGAATGGACAGCCCCAGCTCGATGTCCGGATACCGGACGCGGAAGGACGCGAGCAGCCGGAGCAGCACGTATTCGCCGGCCGTCGCCACCACCCCGATCCGCAGCCGGCCGGTCTCCGCCTCCCGCACGGCGGCGTGCGCCTCCTTCATCAATCCGAGGATGCTGCGGCAGTAGTCGGCGTATATCCGCCCGGCGTCGGTGAGCGCGATACCCCGCCCGGATTTGGCCACGAGTTTCGCGCCGAGTTGTTTCTCGATGTGTGCTACGGCCGCGGAGGCCGCCGCCTCGGTGATGTGCAACTGCGCGGCCGCTCGGCGAATGCTGGAGTGCTTGGCAACGGCGAGAAAGGTTTCCATGCGCACCGCGCTCACCGTACCCATACTCAACGGTAGCAAACTCGACGAAAAGGTTGAGCGAGAACAGAAACAATCGAATTGTTTGTCGTTAACGGCCCCGTCATCCTGGGAATCACAAGTCGCCCAACCCGGTTCGCAGGAGGAAAGATGGCGGGATCTGCCGATGATCAGCGCAGCCGGTGGGATCCGGGTGTGCAGTCCTACGCGTCGATGGGATACTACGCCCCCGACTATCAGCCCAAGGACACCGACGTCCTGGCGGTGTTCCGGGTGACGCCCCAGCAGGGCGTCGATCCGGTGGAGGCGTCCGCGGCAGTCGCGGGTGAATCCTCCACGGCCACCTGGACGGTCGTCTGGACCGACCGGCTGACCGCGCACGAACGCTACCAGGGCAAGTGCTACCGCGTCGACGAGGTGCCGGGGCGCCCGGGCGAGTACTTCGCCTACGTCGCCTACGATCTCGATCTCTTCGAGGAGGGTTCCATCACGAACCTCACCTCCTCGGTCATCGGCAATGTATTCGGTTTCAAACCGCTGCAGGCACTGCGGCTGGAGGATATGCGTATTCCCGTGGCGTATGTCAAGACCTTTCAGGGTCCGCCGCATGGAATCGTTATGGAGCGGGAGTATCTGAACAAATACGGCCGCCCGCTGCTGGGCGCCACGGTGAAGCCGAAACTCGGGCTGTCGGCGCGTAACTACGGCCGCGTGGTGTACGAGGCCTGCAAGGGCGGACTCGATTTCACCAAGGACGACGAGAACATCAACTCACAGCCGTTCATGCGCTGGCGCGACCGGTACCTGTTCGCGATGGAGGGCGTCAACCGCGCCATCGCCGAAACCGGTGAAATGAAGGGCCATTATCTCAATGTCACGGCCGCCACGATGGAGGATATGTACGAGCGCGCGGAGTTCGCGAAATCGCTCGGCAGCTGCATCATCATGATGGATTTGACGGTCGGTTACACCGCCATGCAGTCCATGTCGAAGTGGGCGCGCCGCAATGGCATGCTGCTGCACCTGCACCGGGCCGGGCATTCCACCTTCACCCGGCAGAAGACCCACGGCGTGAGTTTCCGGGTCCTGGCCAAGTGGTGCCGGCTGATCGGCGTGGATCACCTGCACGCGGGCACGGTCATCGGCAAGCTGGAGGGCGATCCGCACACGGTCAAGGGCTTCTATGACACGTTGCGGGACAACCACATTCCCATGAACCCGGTCAACGGCATCTTCTTCGACCAGGACTGGGCCAGCCTGCCCGGCGTCATGCCGGTCGCCTCGGGCGGTATCCACGCCGGGCAGATGCATCAGCTGCTGGACCTGTTCGGCGATGACGCCATTCTCCAGTTCGGCGGCGGCACCATCGGCCACCCGATGGGCATCGCGGCGGGCGCGGAGGCCAACCGGGTCGCGCTGGAAGCAGTGGTCAAGGCGCGCAACGAGGGTCGCGACCTGCTGAAGGAGGGCCCCGACGTGCTGCGCCGCGCCGCCGAGATCAGCCGCCCGCTCGATGTCGCGCTCGCCACCTGGGGTGATGTCACCTTCGACTACACCTCCACCGACGCCCCCGACGCCGTCCCGACGGCCTCCCGCTGAAAGTCGAGGAATCCCCATGCATCTGCGCCAAGGCACCTTCTCGCACCTGCCGGAACTCGACGACACCGAGATCGCCGCTCAGGTCCGCTACGCCCTGCTGAACAACTGGCCGGTGTCCATCGAGTACACCGACGATCCGCACCCGCGCAACAACTACTGGGAGATGTGGGGCCTGCCGCTGTTCGACCTGGACGAGCCCGACGGGGTGCTCGCAGAGATCAACGCCTGCCGGGCCACGTTCCCGCGCCACTACATTCGCGTGAACGCCTATGACGCCTCCTACGGTCGCCAGACCACGGCGATCAGTTTCATCGTCCAGCGCCCGGCCGACGAGCCCGGCTTCCGTCTCGACCGCACCGAGTCCGAGGACCGCCGCCAGCACTACGGCTTCCACGCCTACGCACTCGATGACCGTCCTGGCCAAAGGTATGGCGGCTGAACACCTTTCGGAACTGGAGGATACTGTGAGCGCGGAACACCCCGCGGTACCGGACGGCCGGCAGCCTGCAGCCGGCCGCCCGGCGGGCGGGTTCCAGATGCATCGGCCCGGGGTCACGAACCCCGCACCGATGCGCGGTGCGGCCGCCGATGAGCTTCCCCGACCGGAGGATTCGGCGGCCGGCCACCTGTCCCCGCTGGCCGACGACGCGTTGCTGGACCTGTCGACAGATGTCGCGGGCAAAGACGTCGAGGACACCCTCGCCCGCCTCGACGCGGAATTGGTGGGTCTGGCGAACGTCAAACGCCGCGTGCGGGAGATCGCCGCATTGCTGCTGATCGATCGCGCCCGTCAGCGTTTCGGGCTCCAGGCTACCCGCCCGACCATGCACATGAGCTTCACCGGCGGACCCGGCACCGGGAAGACGACGGTCGCGCTGCGCATGGCCGAGATGCTGCACGCCCTCGGGTACATCCGGAAACCCAAGGTGCACACCGTCACCCGCGACGACCTGGTCGGCCAGTTCATCGGCCATACCGCCCCCAAGACGAAGGAGGCGCTGGCCAAGGCGGCCGGGGGAGTGCTGTTCATCGACGAGGCCTACTACCTGTTCCGCCCGGAGAACGAGCGCGACTACGGGCAGGAGGTCATCGAGATCCTGTTGCAGGAGATGGAGAACGAGCGCACCAGCCTCGTGGTCATCTTCGCCGGCTATCCGGATCGCATGGAGACCTTCTTCTCCGCGAACCCGGGGCTGTCCTCCCGGGTGGCCCATCACATCGAGTTCCCCGACTACACCCACGACGAGCTCATGGCCATCGCCGAACTCATGGTGCGCCAGGAGAACTTCCGCTTCGATCCGGAAGCCGCGCAGGCTTTCTCACGCTACCTCGAACTGCGCATGGCGCGCCCCCGCTTCGCCAATGCCCGCAGTGTGCGCAATGCCCTCGACCGGTGCCGGCTGCGCCAGGCCAAGCGCCTGGTGGAACTGGACCGGCCGGTCGGGCGCACGGATCTCATCACCCTGACGGACAGCGATGTCCTCGGCAGCAGCGTGTTCGCGGACGCCCTCGCCGACGAGGGGGCCCCTCCATGACGAATTGAGAGCGATTGTGCCCGAAGGACTGAAGACCCTCACCCGCTACACCATCGAGCAGGAGCACCGGCATCCCGGATCGTCCGGGGAGTTCTCGGCGCTGCTGAACGTGCTGGCCACGGCAACCAAGATCATCGGGAATCAAGTGACCCGGGGAGCGATCGTCGGCTCCCTGGGCGCTGCCGATGCCGACAATCTGCCGGTCACCGTGCACCGGAAGATGGACGCTATCGCCAACGACATCATGGTGGCCGAGAGCCAGTGGACCGGTCCGCTGGCCGCGCTCATCTCCGAGCAGATGCGCGGCTGCCATCAGGTGCCCACCGAGTACCGGCGCGGGAAGTACCTGCTCGCCTTCGATCCGCTGGACGGGTCCAGCAATATCGATGTGAATCTGCCGGTGGGCACGATCTTCAGCGTGCTGCGCGCGCCCGAGGACGGGCGCGAGGCGGCCGGCGCGGACTTCCTGCAGCCGGGCGTCCAGCAGGTGTGCGCGGGGTTCACGCTCTACGGGCCCGCGACCATGCTGGTCCTCACCACCGGCAACGGGGTCGACGGATTCACGCTGGACCGCGAAGTGGGCGCGTTCGTACTCACCCATCCGCGCATGCGAATCCCCGACGACACCTCCGGATTCGCGATCAATGCCGCCAACGAGCGGTTCTGGGAACGTCCCGTCCGCCGCTACGTCCACGAATGCCTCGAGGGCGTGGACGGCCCGCGCGGACGGGATTTCAATATGCGCTGGGTCGCCTCGCTGGTGGCCGACACCTTCCACATCCTGACCCGCGGCGGGCTCTATATGTACCCGCGCGACACCCGCAATCCCGAACGGCCGGGCCGGGTCTCGCTGCTGTACGGGGCCAACCCGATCGCCTTCATCGTCGAACAGGCCGGCGGCGCGGCCAGCACCGGGCACGAACGCGTGCTGGATGTGCGGCCCGAGGAATTGCATCAGCGGATCCCGTTCATCTTCGGCTCCCGCAACGAGGTCGAGCGGATCGAGCGCTATCACCGCGAGCCGGAGGAGGGGCCCAGTTTCGACGCCTCGCTCTTCGGTTCCCGCTCCCTGTTCCGCGCGTCCCGGCACTGACGGCCGGGTGCGTGAAAGCTGTTGTCCGGCAATCGAGGAGGTGCCATGTCGGTCAAACATCCCGTGGTCGCGATCACCGGGTCGTCCGGTGCGGGAACGACCAGCGTCACGCGAACCTTCCAGGAGATATTCCGCCGCGAGGGAATCAATGCGGCCATCGTGGAAGGGGATTCGTTCCATCGCTACGACCGCAACGAGATGAAACTGGCCATGGCCGAGGCCGAACAGCAGCGAAACTTGACCTTCTCGCATTTCGGGCCGGAGGCGAACCTGCTCACCGAACTGGAATCGCTGTTCCGCGAATACGGGGAGACCGGTGTCGGTGGGGTCCGGCGCTATCTGCACGACGATGAAGAAGCCAAACCCTTCGGGCAGCCGGCGGGCACCTTCACGCCGTGGGAGGAATTGTCACCGGGCAGCGATCTGCTGTTCTACGAAGGCCTGCACGGGGCGGCGGTCGGCGACGGAATCGATGTGGCCCGCTATGCCGATCTGCTGGTGGGCGTTGTTCCCATTATCAATCTGGAGTGGATTCAGAAGGTCCATCGCGACAAGACCGAACGCGGTTACTCCAGCGAGGCCATCATCGACACCATCCTGCGGCGCATGCCCGACTACGTGAAGCATATCTGCCCGCAGTTCTCACGGACGTACGTGAACTTCCAGCGGGTGCCCACGGTGGACACCTCGAATCCCTTCACCGCCCGGACCATTCCGACCGCGGACGAGAGCTTCGTGGTGATCCGCTTCGCCGATCCGAAGGTCATCGACTTCCCGTATCTGCTGTCCATGCTGCACGACTCGTTCATGTCGCGGCCCAACAGCATCGTGGTGCCGGGCGGCAAGATGGATCTGGCGATGCAACTGATCTTCACGCCGCTGATCCTGCGGCTGATGGACAAGCGACCCAAGCGGCTGCGCTGAATCCCGCTGTGCCGCAGAAGAAAGGCGACCGCCCTCGGTAGGGCGGCCGCCACGGGGTGTGCGGAGGAAACGGTCAGATGCCGGCCGGAACATTCTTGGCGCGGTTCTTGACCTGGAACGCCGAGACCACCTCGAAGACGCCGATGGCGATCAGCCAGCACCCGACCACCACGACCAGCGCGGTGATCGACCGGAACGGCTCCACGATCAGCAGACCACCACCGACGATGAGCAGCACGCCGAACAGGATCTGCCAGCCCCGGCCCGGAACCGCCGAATCGGACAGCGCGGCCACCAGCACCGCGGTGCCGCGGAAGATCCAGGTGATGCCGATCCACAGCGCCAGCAGGCCGATGGCCTGGAACTCATTGCGGAAGCAGAAGAAACCCAGAATGAACGACAGGATGGCGGTAATGAAGGACAGCACCCGCATCCAGGCGCTGACGTGCAGACCGAAGGCCGCGATCAGCTGGAAAACGCCGGACACGAGCAGGTAGATGCCGAACAGGACACCGGCGACGACCAGGGTGGGTCCAGGCCACACGAGCACCAGGATGCCCAGCACCACCGAGAGAAGACCGGTGACCAGGATCGACTGCCACGCACTGCGGGCCAGTGCATGGACCGGCCCTTCATAAACTCCCTCTTTGCTGGTTGTCATGTTCAGCAGAATATGACCAGATAGGGCGATTTGCGTTCAATTAGCTAAGTGTTGCGCGGCTGTGACATGCCTCATTCATCATCGGTGTTCAGCCGGACGTTCTGCTCGGCGCTCGATCGCAGCGTGCGCCGCACCCAGCGGATGTCGGCCCGCCAGGTGTATCCGGCGACCAGCAGCGAACCGGCAACCGCCGCATTGAGCATCGAGGAACCGTTGACGACCAGCGACACCAGGCCACCGATGAGCGCGCCCAGTCCGAACGAAAAGTATTGCGTCGCATAGCCGAGCCAGTCGCGGACACCACCGCCGCCGAAGATGTGCCGTTCCACACCCTGCGCGAGTTTCACCATGGTGCCGGTGACGTAACTGACCGGGACGGACACCTCGCCGTTCTTGACGAACGAGGTGTTCAGCGCGCCCATGCCGAACGCCACGAACAGGATCGGGAACAGGCCGATCCCGCGCTCGTCCAGTACGACGTCCAGGATGGCCGCGAGCGCCAAGGCGAGGGTGGTGAGCACGGTCGCGCCGTGCGGATGATTGGTCCACCAGTAGCGGCGGCAGATCGAGGCGATGAAGACGCCGGCCATGAACGCGGCGAGGATCGAGGCCGCGCCCACGGCCAGGGTGTGGTCGCCGGCGAAGTTGCCGATGATGGCGCGTTCGGTGTTGCCGGTCATGAAGGTGACGAAATAGCCCTCGGAGTGGGCGTACGCGGCCGCGCCGATGAATCCCGCCAGCGCGGAGAGAACCGCGGACAGCCGCATCTCGAGTCCCCAGAAGGGCTCGTAGGGTCGCTTGCCGGTCGCAGTCACAGCAATAGGCTAGCAATCGAATCGCGGCCCGCCGGGGGCCGAAAACGACCCTGCTGACGGCGCGACCACAGTGCGGTACAGTGCATATGTTAACCGGAATTCGCTTCTGGATTGTCCAATGGGAACTAGGAGAAGTCATGACCTCCGCCGTCATCGTCGATGCTGTACGCACCCCCTCCGGGAAGGGGAAAAGCGGTGGCGGCCTCTCGGAAGTGCATCCGGCGACGCTGCTCTCCGGCGTGTTGAGCAGCCTGGTCGAGCGCACCGGGATCGATCCCGCACTGGTCGATGATGTGATCGGCGGTTGCGTAACGCAGGCCGGTGAGCAGGCGGGCAATATCTCCCGCACCGCGGTGCTGGCGGCCGGTTTCCCGGAAGCGGTGCCCGCCACGACGGTGGACCGGCAGTGCGGATCCTCGCAGCAGGCCGCGCACTTCGCGGCGCAGGGTGTGATGGCCGGCGCTTACGACATCGCCATCGCCTGCGGTGTCGAGTCCATGTCGCGGGCGCCGATGTTCTCCAACATCCAGGGCAAGGACCCCAACCGCGGGCCGATCGCGCACCGGTACCCGGACGGGCTTGTGCAGCAGGGCATTTCCGCCGAGGTGATCTCCGCACGCTGGAAGTTCGACCGGACCGCGCTCGACGAATTCGCGGCGCGCTCGCACCAATTGGCCGCCGCCACCGCGGCATCCGGGGGCTTCGACAACGAACTGGTCCCGGCGGGATCGATCAGCGCAGACGAGACCATCCGTCCCAGCACCACCGTCGAGGGCCTGGCCGGGCTGAAGCCCGCCTTCGTCGACGCCGAATTCAAGGCGCGGTTCCCGGAGATCGAGTGGTCCATCACCCCCGGCAACTCGTCGCCCCTGACCGACGGCGCGTCGGCGGCTCTCATCATGAGCGAGGAGAAGGCCGCTCAGCTCGGCATGAAGCCGCGGGCCCGCTTCCACTCGTTCGCGGTCACCGGTGATGACCCGCTGCTCATGCTCACCGCTGTCATTCCCGCCACCCGCAAGGTGCTGGCGCGGGCGGGGCTGTCCATCAACGACATCGACGTCTACGAGGTGAACGAGGCGTTCGCGCCCGTGCCGCTGGTCTGGGCGCACGAACTCGGCGCGGACCCGGCCAAGCTCAACCCGCGTGGCGGCGCCATCGCCCTGGGTCACCCGCTCGGCGCCTCCGGCACCCGCATCCTCACCACCATGCTCAACCACCTCGAGCAGACCGGTGGCCACTACGGGCTGATGACCATGTGCGAGGCGGGCGGTCTGGCCAACGCCACCATCATCGAACGACTCTGACCGCTGGGATTCGAATCGGTGACCGACACCCGTCGTCGCCCACGCGAACTGCGGTGAGGCACGGCGGGCGTCGGTACGACCGTTCACCTCGGTGGCGGTCTGCCGCGCGTCGGCGAGTATCGGATGACCCCGGCAGGTGTGGCGCCGGAAGGGCGGTGGCACATCGGAGATGGCCGATCGTGTCGGGGGTCGGCCTTAGGCTGAGGCCGGCGTACGGCTGGCGTGCGGACCGGGTGTGGGAGGCGCTGTGCGGGTTTCGTGGGATCAGGTGTTCGGCTGGCGGGTACGGCGGCAGTTCGTTGATCCGCGGACGAAGGGTGATGCCGTCGCGGTGGTCGAGCGGCTGTGCGGGGTGCAGGCGCAGGTGACATCGGCGGCGGAAACCGCTGTGGCGCTGCGGCGTTCGGCCGGCAAGCCCGGTGCGGTCGTGCAGGCGCTGGAGGAGGGCGCGCTGCTGAAGACCTGGGCCATGCGCGGCACGCTGCACGCATTGACCCCGGAGCAGGGGGCTGCGGCGCTGTCGCTCATGGCCGCGGCGCGCACGTGGGAGAAGCCCGCGTGGACCAAGGCTTCCGGGGCGACACCGGAGGATGTGG
This sequence comes from Nocardia niigatensis NBRC 100131, assembly GCF_000308655.1. Classification (GTDB taxonomy): domain Bacteria; phylum Actinomycetota; class Actinomycetes; order Mycobacteriales; family Mycobacteriaceae; genus Nocardia; species Nocardia niigatensis. The sequence goes on from NZ_BAGC01000035.1 coordinate 74,720, forward strand.
CGGCACTGGTCAAGGCGGTCGGCGACATCCTCGACGGACGCGTGCTGACGCGCGGCGAACTGGTCGCGGAGCTGATCGCCGAGTCCCGGTTCCGGCCGCTGGAGCAACATCTGCGTTCCGGCTGGGGTTCGATCCTGAAACCCCTGGCCTGGCAGGGCGCCCTGTGCCACGGACCGTCCCGCGGCACCTCGGTCACCTTCACGAACCCCGCGCACATCATTCCCGGCTGGGCCGGCATCCCCGCCCCGGATGTCGCCGCGCCCGCCATCATCCGCGCCTACCTCGGCGCCTACGGCCCGGCCACGCCGGAAATCTTCAATACCTGGCTGACCCGCGGCTTCCTGAGCAAACCGACTGTGCGCCGCTGGTTTTCGGAACTGGGCGACGAGCTGACCGAGATCGACGTCGAAGGCCGCCCCGGCTACTTCCTCACCGAGCACCTGGACGAACTCACCCGGACCGAACCAACATCCGCCGTCCACCTCCTCGGCCAATTCGACCAGTACGTCCTGGGACCCGGCACCGGCGACACCATCCTGCTCCCCGGCGACCATCGCGCCAAGGTCAGCCGCACCGCCGGCTGGATCTCCCCACTGGTCCTGACCGGCGGCCGAATCACCGGAACCTGGGACCTCGACAAGGGCGACCTCACCGTCTCCATGTTCGACAACGTCCCCGTCCCCACACCCCAGATCACCGCCGAACTACCCCGCATCACCAGGGCCACCGGCCAGCCGGCGACCAAAGTCCGCCCGGTCTGACACAAGTCGCCACCTGGCTCATTTCGTCGAAGTGCGCCTCCACAGCGCCCTCCCGCTGCCGTTCGGAAACCAGCCCAGCAGCCAGAACACCGCGGTGGCGACCAAACTCGCCTGCGCGAGGTACTTCGTCCACGGTTCGACGTGATCGAAGTTGACGATGAGGCTGACCAGGCTGGCGAGGCAGAACCCACCCGCCACAATCAATGCGACGACGAACTTCCAGTTCCACCGCGTCCGACGAACGTCCGACATCCCGAGATCCCCCCGAATCTACTGTGCGCGAGCCCATTCGACTCGCCCGAGACATTGAATTCTATGCCTCCGAGCCACCCGGCACCGTTGTGTTTCACACCACCGCTCGGAGGTACCGCAGATCGTCAGCGAAGAGTGGTGACTTCACGGTGGTCAAGGAACTTCCTGAACACGTGCAGATCGCGGGAGCTATCGCGGGCCATGCGAAATACGACGACACCACGCAGTGGCCCGACAGGGTTCACGCCTTGGTACGGGAGCACTGCTGATGTGATTCAGCCCCGTCGCTGACGGACTTCTACCTCAGTCCCGGCTGGGCAGCAGGGACGGGTCGTGGGCGCCTGGGCCGAGCTGGGGGCGTAGGTCCTTGACCGTGAGGTGGTCGCCGCATTCCGAGCAAACGGGCTGGACGGTCATGATGTGGCCGCAGGATTTGTGGACGGATTCGATCGGGGGACCGTCGGGGGCGGCCCATTCGTCGCCCCATTGGCGCATGGCGGCCAGGATCGTCCAGAGGGAGCGGCCCTTGTCGGTGAGCAGGTAGTCGTAGCGGACTGGGTTTTCCTGGTAGGGGGTCTTCTCCAGAATGCCCTGGGCGACAAGGTGTTCCAGGCGCTGGGTCAGGACATTGCGGGCGATGCCGAGACGGGAGCGGAAGTCGTCGAAGCGGGTGATGCCGAAGAGGGCGTCCCGAACGATGAGCAGGGTCCACCATTCGCCCACCACCTCCAGGCACTGGGCGATGGAGCAGTTCATGTCCTCGAAGCTGGTTCGACGCATGACTCCAGCATAGTCGGTTGCTTGAAGAGACTCACTCGCCTATCGTCCGTCTTATGAAGAAACTCACTCGGGCCGGTGGCCGGACGCAGGGGAGAGCGCGATGAATACGGTTGTTGTGCAGCAGGAACGGCGGGCCGTCGATCCGCGGGTGGTGCTCGGGATCGTCGCGGTGGCGGTATTGCTGTCGAGCCTGGACCTGTTCATCGTCAATGTGGCGCTGCCACGGATCGCGGTCGACTTCTCGGGGGCCCGGATCGCGGGGCTGTCGTGGGTGCTGAACGCGTATTCGATCGTGTTCGCCGCGCTGCTGGTACCCGCCGGGCGACTCGGTGACCGGAACGGGAACAAGACCACATTCCTGATCGGGCTGGGTGTGTTCGTGCTCGGATCGGCGCTGTGCGCGGTGGCGTGGAACACCGGTGCGCTGGTGACCTTCCGCGTCCTGCAGGCGGCGGGCGCGGCTCTGCTGACACCGTCCTCGCTCGGTCTGCTGCTGGCCGCGACACCGGCCGAGCGGCGCGCGACCGCAGTACGGCTGTGGGTGGCGTTCGGAGGTCTGGGCGCGGCGCTTGGACCGGTGATCGGCGGCCTGCTGGTCGAACTGCACTGGCGCTGGGTATTTCTGGTGAATGTGCCGCTGGGGATCATCGCACTGATCCTGGGCATGCGGCTGCTGCCGCGGCCGTCGGGTACCGGCGGATCGATGCCGGACGGGGCCGGTGCGCTCATGCTGATCGGGTCGGTGGCATCGCTCATCCTGGCCGTGGTCAAGGGCGAGGATTGGGGTTGGGGATCGGCCGGTGTGGTCGGCGCCTTCGCCGCGACTGTCGTGTTCGCGGTGGCGTTCGTGGTCTCGTCGCGTCGCCATCACAGTCCGGTCGTCGATCCGGGATTGCTGCGGGTACCGAATTTCGCGCTCATGCTCGGCAATTCGCTGCTGTTCAATATCGCGTTCGCGGGCATGCTGCTGTCGGCGGTGCTCTGGATGCAGAACGTGTGGGGCTGGTCGGCCTTGAAGACCGGTCTCGGGATCGCGCCCGGGCCGCTGATCGTGCCGCTGGTGGCGATCTCGGCGGGACGGCTGATCGCCCGGATAGGTGTCGGTCCGGTGCTCGCGCTGGGCGGAGTGTCGTTCGCGGCCGGAATCGTGTGGTGGGCACAGGCGATCACACTGCCGCCGAACTATCCCGCCGGCCTGCTCGGCGGCATGCTGATCACCGGTCTCGGCGTCGGCCTGACCATGCCGACCAGTGTCGCGGCGGGCACCGCGGGGCTGCCGCCCCAGCAGTTCGCGACCGGGTCGGCAGTGCTGAGTATGGCGCGGCAACTCGGAATGGCCGTCGGCGTGGCCGTTCTGGTGGCGGTGCTGGGTACACCCGGCGGTGCGGAGGCGACTCTCGATGCCTTCCGGCACGGCTGGTACGTGATCGCCGGCGCTTCGGTGGCAGCGGGTGTGCTGGGCCTGGCTGCGCGAATGCCGAAGGCCGCACCGGTATCCGGGTAGATCCTCAGAAACGGTCTCAGGGGTTGTCCGGATGTCGCTGACCGCGGCCGACCCTACCGTCGAGATATGCGAATCCGACTGACGGTGACGGTGCTGGCGGCCGCGGGATGCGGAACCGTGACAACCTCTGCGCCGCAACCGGTCTCGACCACCCGGATGATGGTGTCACCCGACCGGGTAGAGCGGATTCGCGACGACATCGACGGGCTGGCGCGGGCCAGGACCACCGGCGTGATCGCGACCCTCACCGAGAACGGGCAGGCCGTCACCCTCACCGCCGGGGTCGGGGACCGCAGCAGCCGGGGCCCCGATTCCCATGGCCCCGCCACAGCAGGTACGGGTCGGGAGCATCTCCAAAACCTCTGCGGCGGCGATCATCATGCAACTGGCATCGAAGGGGTGCGGCTCGACGAACCCGTCGACGCCTATCTGCCCGGGCTGCTGTACTGCAATGGCATGGACGGACGCACGATCACCGTGCGGCACATCCTGCAACACCGCAGCGGACTACCGGAAATGTCCGATGACCCCGGCCTCGACGAGGTGCGCGCCGCGGCCGGCGGCCGCACCTTCACTCCTGCCGAGGAGGTCGCGATCGCGCTGCGCCGTTCAGTCGGATGGATAACCCACTGTCACTGAGGGGTTCGGGTCAGTGGGGGTGGAGTTCGGCGGCCAGTTGGAGGAGTTCGGGGAGGTGGGGGCCGTCGGTGGCGGCGTGGTGGAGGGCCTCCGAGAGGGAGAAGGGGCGGACTTCGAGGATTTGCTCGGCGTCGGCGGGGTTGGTGGGGTGGGCGGTGAGGGTGACGTCGGCGGTGGACCAGAGCCATGCCTTGTGGGGGTGGGGTTGCCAGGGGCGGTAGGGGGTGGGGCGGTCGGTGGTGGCGTAGTGGGCGCCGATGTGGTGGAGGGGGCCGGTCAGTTCGGCACCGGCTTCTTCGGCGAGTTCGCGGATTACGCAGGACTCGATGGATTCTCCGGCTTCGCGGGTGCCGCCGGGAATGATCCAGCGGTCGCGGTCGTCACGGCAGAGGACGATGTGGTCGCCGACGAAACAGATGACGTGGATGTTGGTGACGAGGTGGTCGGGCGGGAGGTCGGTGGAGAACTGGACGTCCAGGCCGCCCCACTCCCAGCGGGCGGGCGTGTGCAGGAGGGGGTAGCGGTCGGCGAGCGTCATGGTTCGACGGTACCGAGGGCGCGGCGCCGGTGCTGGGGGCCGTATGTGATTGTGCGGAGCCGGAATTCGATGGGACCGTAGCGATGGTGGCGGATATGGCGGCGTGCCGGGGCCAGTTGGGCGAGATAGACCGCCATCCCTCCACAGAGTGACGACCCACCCGACCTTCTAGAACTGGTTTCAGTATTGTTCCCCCATGGCCTTCGTCATCGACAGAACCGTGGAGATCGACGCGCCCGCCGAACTGGTTTGGCAGGTGCTCACCGACGTGGACAAGTACGGGGAGTGGAATCCCTTCTGCCTGGAGTGCAAGACCACCCTCGAACCGGGGTCACCGATCGACATGAAGGTGCGACTGGTCGGGCCGAAGCCCAAGCAGCAGCGCGAATTCATCCATTCCCACACACCGGGCAAGGAATTCAGCTACCGCATGAAACCCGCGCCGCTGGGCCTGCTCAGCAGCGAGCGCTCGCATACCCTGACCTCGCTCGAGGACGGCCGCACCCGCTATGTCTCCCACTTCCAGCTCAACGGCCCGCTGGCCCCGGTGGTCTCCGGCCTGCTGGGCGGCGCGCTGACCACCGGATTCGAGGGTATGACCGATGCCGTCAAGACGCGGGCCGAGGCCCTGAAAGCCGCGCGCGACTAGGCCGCGTCTCCCAATAATTTGAGCCATTCGATGACCAGGGCCAGGACGACTCCAGCCCGGTAGTTCAGCGCTAACTTGTCGTATCGGGTGGCCACGGCTCGCCATTGTTTGGCTTTGTTGAAGGCCCGCTCAATCACGTTGCGGCGCTTGTATGCCCGCGAATCGAAGGCGGGAGCCCTGCCACCGGAACGGCCGCGTCGTTTGCGATTGGCAACCTGATCGGCTCGTTCAGGGATCACGGCCCGGATTCGCCGGCGGCGCAGCAGATCCCGGTTCGCTGCCGATGAGTACGCCTTGTCGCCGAGCAGTGCCCGCGGCGTGGTGCGCGGTGCGCCGCCGTTGAGGCGGGGCACCACCAGCCCCGCGAGTAGGTCCGGCAGCATCGGGCTGTCACCGGCCTGCCCGGGGGTGACCAGCACCGCCAAACCGCGACCGGCGCCGTCGGCGAGCAGGTGAATCTTGGTGGTCAGCCCACCGCGTGATCGGCCGATCGCGTGATCTGCCGGTTCATCGTGAAGACTCGTGTAATTCGACGGTGGTCGCGTATGACGGGCGAGGTTGGCGCCGTGCTGATGCACCCGCACGATCGTCGAGTCGATCGAGACGACCCAATCCAGACCGCCCGTGCTGTCGGCCAACATGACCAACGCGGTCAGCACGCGGTCCCACGTGCCGTCGGCGCCGTAGCGGCGATGGCGTTTCCACACCGTCTGCCATGCACCGAACTGCTCGGGCAGATCCCGCCATGGCAGACCGGCGCGCAGCCGATACAGCATGCCTTCCACCACCAGACGGTTGTTGGTGAAGTTACGGCCTACGTGGCCTTCGGATTTCGGCAGCAGTAGCTCCAGCAGTTCCCATTGTTCGTCGGTCAGAACACGATGCCGGTCATCGAGTGCAGTTGCTGAGACGGCCATGATGAACGACCGGCCCCCCAAACATGGGGCCGGTCGTACCTCATCGGGAAAGGGTTTACAGGGCGCGGCCGAGGGCTTCGGTCAGCGCGACCGCATTGATCTCGAGGCGGTCGAAGCGCCAGCCGTCCTCGGTCCGGCGCGCCCGGTAGCGGTGAATCCCGGCGGCGACGGCCTCGGTCTTGTCGTCGATGACGAACACGGCGATGTCGTGAGCGCGGACCGTGGCAGTGCCACCGTCGAGGTTGATGACCAGGTTGCACTTGTTGTGCAGGGTCCGTGCGTAGGTGCCGTGGCCCGCGCGCACGAGTCCGATGAGCGCCTCGATGCCGCTGACCTGCCCGCGTGGGGAGGTGACGACGACATCCTCGGTGAAAAGCCGGTCGGTCTCGTCGAAGCGGCCCTCGTCGATCCACAGGCTGTGGCGGGCGACCAAGTCGGTGAGTTCGGCGCGGTCGGCGAGGTCGCGGATCAGGGTGTCGGTGCTGGTCATAACGGCCTACCCTATTCGTTCGAAGTTCTAACGTTTATGTCACTAACGAATCTAGATCGTTAGTGGCTCTAACGCAAGAGGGGTAGGCTGACTCCGTGCAGACCAGTGATGAACTGCGATTCGACGACGGTGAGCAGACCCCTATCCGGCTCAAGGGCCAGCTTTCACGCCTCGTCGGAATGACGGCCGCACAGACGCACCGCGTCGCGGGCGATGCCCTGCGCACGGTCGGCGCCCACAAAGACCACTTCGTGGCACTGGCCGCCCTCACCGAATTCGGCCCCGCGAGCCAGGCAGCCCTGTCCGATCGCACCCGCATCTACAAGAGCGACCTCGTCTCGGTCCTCAACCACCTCGAAGGGCATGGCTGGGTCCACCGCGCCCCCGACCCGGCCGATAAACGACGCAACGTCATCACCATCACCGACGCCGGCGAACACCGGCTCGCTGAACTCGACCGCGTCCTCGACGGGGTCAACGAACACATCATGGCCCCGCTCAGCCACGACGAACGCGCGCAACTGTTCGACCTGCTCGGCCGCATCAACAACCACCTCGCGAACCCGACCGACCACGCCTGATCGCCGAGCTCGCCTCGACCCAGCCGGAAGTCGTCACGCACTCCACCGTCGAATGGCGAAAACCATTGGGAGACACGGCCTAACGCTCACGCTTCGAACGGCGTCACATTCCCGGAGGCGTCGCGGCCACCGCTCTCGTTCTCGATGGCGGTGGCCAGCTCCTGCACGCTGGACCAGCTGCGTGGTTCCTCGTCCTCCAGATTGCCGATGGTGTACCACGTGGCGGTGCCGCGATAGCGCACCAGCCCGTGGCCCGAATAATCCAGCGTCACATCGAGATCCCCGGAGACCGTTCCCTCTTCCCGGGTCATGACGGCTGCCTCACTGCGGATTTCGACGATGGCTATTATGTGAACTCTCCCTTGCTGACGCAGTCCTGCACCGCGGCCTGCAGTGCGGTCTGCTCCTTGGCATCGACGTTCAATCCGTACTTTACTTTCACCTGGATGTAGTGCCCGATATAGCCGCACCGGAAATTCCCGGGCGGCAGATAACTGGACGCATCCTGATCGCCCTTCGAGCGGTTGGCGGTGGGATCGGAAATCACCAGGTTCACCGCGTCATTGGCGATATGGCGCCGGGTGTCGTCGTCGAACTTCGCAGCGCCTGAACGCCATGCCTCGGCCAGCGCCACGATGTGGTCGATATCCAGGGCCGATGAATCGGTAGTCCACTTGTAGGGCTTGAGGGCATTGGTCTTCTTGTCCATGACCCCGTACTGATCGCGCCAGCCGCCATTGGTGCCGACGCTCAATTTGCAGCTGCTCGGATCCAGCGTCACCGGCCCGGTCGCGTCGCGCAGCAGTACCACGTCGCGGGTGGCGCAGCGACTGTATTGCGCGAAGGCGTCACCGAATCCGTGTTCGGGCTTTTCGGTGTCCCAGTGCGGGAATCGGTCGCGCGAGTAGCCGGTCATCGGCAGTTCGTCGGCCACCTTCAGTTTTCCCAGCAGACTGGTGATCTCTTTGGCCGACCCCGCCGGTTGTGCGCCGCGATCGGGTACGGGAGGCCCACTCGCATCCGGTTTGCCGGTACCGCCGTGCTTTTCGATGACGGCGACCACGACGGCCAGCGCGACCACGAACAGCAGCGACAGCACCGCCTTCAGCAGACGGCGTAGAGCGGGGGAGGAACGGATCTTCGACCATGTCACCGTGCATCACCGCTCGCGGCGGCCGGGGACAGGGGCTTCGACTGGCGTGACGGCTTCGTGTGCAACATATCCCGCAAACCTTGACAATCAGTGCCCCGAAACGGCAAGCCGCACGTGGGTTTCGGAGACCGGTGTCACACCGCGACCCGAAAATCGCCTCCGGAACCGGACCTGCGGCACACTCGCCGCAATTCCATACTGAGTCCCGCTGAGATCGAAAACAATAGTGGTTCACGGCTTCCCGCCGAGGTACCAGCGCGTCGGCCGCGTCGCGCTGGATCTGATGCCATCAGGCTATGGCGAACGCCGCGCCCTCCACGACCGGCCCGGTGGCCACCGGCACCGCCACCACGGCCCGGCGCGACCCAGCAACCGTTGAGCGAGACACTGTTCGAGCAATCCGAAACCGGCACTCAGCAGCATCCACCGGTAACGCAGGCCGGACACAGGACGGCGCGCCGGGTAGCCCCTACCCGGCGCGCCGAATCATCCTGAGAATCAGGCGATATCGATGTCCCTGAGAATCAGGCGTTGTTGAGCTTGTTCAGCCGCTCGCAGGACTCCAGGTACTCGGTGATCAGCCGCTGCACCACGTCGGCGGAGCGCTCCATCTTGTTCATCATGCCGACGACCTGGCCGACCGGATTGAAGTTCACGTCCTTGGCCTGCTCCGGGTAGCGGTGGCCGCGCTTGACGCCGTCGAGGGCGACCATCATCTGCAGCGGCATGCCCAGCGGCTTCGGGTTCTCGGGCGCTTCCCACGCCTCGGTCCAGTCGTTCTTGAGCATGCGGCACGGCTTGCCGGTCCACGAGCGCGAGCGCACGGTGTCGGAGCTGGTGGCATCGATGTAGGTCTGCATCTGCGCGGGCGGCACATTGGCCTCCTCGACGGTCAGCCACAGCGAACCGGTCCACGCACCGGCCGCGCCCATGGCCAGGGCGGCCGCGACCTGACGGCCATTGCCGATACCGCCGGCCGCGAGCGCCGGCATGTCGCCGATCGCGTCGATGACCTGCGGCCACAGCACCATCGAGGCGATCTCACCGCAGTGGCCGCCGCCCTCGGTGCCCTGCATGACCACGAAGTCCAGCCCGGCGTTCTTGTGGTTGAGCGCGTGCTTGACCGAACCGCACAGCGCGCCGATGAGGCGGCCGGAGTCCTGGATCTGCTTGATGACGTCGTCGGGCGGGGTGCCCAGCGCATTCGCGACCAGCTTGGCCTTGGGGTGCTTGAGGATCACCTCGATCTGCGGGGCGACCGTGGTGGCGGTCCAGCCCAGCAGCTGGTTGTGGTGCTCCTCCGGCGGCAGGTGCGGCACGCCGTGATCGTTGAGGATCTTCTCGGCGAAATCGCGGTGCCCCTGCGGAACCAGCTTGGCCAGTTGGGCTTCCAGCTCCTCGGGGCTCAGGCCCTCGACGCCCTTGCCCTCGTACTTGGACGGGATGACCAGGTCCACGCCGTAGACGCCCTGCACGTGCTCGTCGAGCCACTGCAGCTCGACCTCGAGCTGTTCGGCGGTGAACCCGACCGCACCGAGCACACCCAGACCGCCCGCATTGCTGACCGCGGCGGCCACGTCCCGGCAGTGGGTGAAGGCGAAGATGGGCACGTCGATGCCGAGGCGATCACAGATCTCGGTACGCATGGTGTGGTGGGCTCCTCTGAACTTTCCGGCATTGGAAATGTTGTGCCCACCACACTAGAACATGTTCTACATTAGGACCAGTCTCCCGATGCCTACCCGTAGGTCGATGTCAACAACATGTTCTAGTTGCCGGAACCGGTCAGGCGTACGCGAGCAGGCCGTCGGCGTGCAGATCATCGAAAAGGAGCTGGTCGACGGGCGGTACATGCGGTCGGTCCGCGTAGCTGAACCAGGCGATCTCGTCGATCTCGCTGCTGGCCGCGACGGCGCCGGAGTATTCGGCCGTGTAGCAGGCCATGCGCACGACTGCGTCGAGCATCAGGGCCTCGTACGTGCCGACATGGGCGACGGTATCGGGCGCGAGCTCGACGGTCAGCTCCTCACGGATCTCACGGACGAGCGTTTGTATATCGGTCTCCGCGCCCTCGCGTTTGCCACCGGGGATATAGAAGACGTCTTTGCCGCGCGGTCGCGCGCACAGGATGCGCCCGTCTTCGATCCGAACCCACGCCACCGTGTCGATCAGCCGCTGCTCCCGCTCCGTTCGCATTGGCGCAGCCTAGCGGGCATCAGTCCGCGGGCCGCCATTCGGCGACGAGGTCGAGCAGGCCGGGGAAGCGGGCTTCGAGGTCGTCGATGCGGATTTGGCTGCGGCGTTCGAGGCCGTACTGCCGCTGGCGGGTGACACCGGCCTCGCGCAGCGCTTTGAAGTGGTGCGTCAGTGACGATTTCGGGCGGTCGATGCCGAACCAGCCGCAGGAGTGGTCGAACGCCTCGGAGTCGAGCAGCAGCTTCTGGACGATGTACAGCCGCAGCGGGTCGCTGAGTGCGCCCAGGACGGTTTCCAGGCGCAGCTCGTCGATCGCGGGCTCCGGCAGGGGCTCCGGAACAACAGCCGGCTCCGCGGGGAGCGTGTACTTCGACCCGGGGCGCTGCCTGGTCGGCATCGGTGAACTCCTCACGGTCGGCACTAGTACGAATTTGATCGTACAGCATGTTATGTTCGACTTCATTCGTACTAGTTCGAGTCTATTCGAACTATGAGTGGAGGTAGTGGAAGTGGTTGCGACACAATCCCGTCCCGCGGATACCGCGAAGCCGGCCGATCTCGGCGCCGAATCTCGCATCGCCCCGAGATGGTGGATCTGGCTCGCGGCATGGCCGGTGACCGCCGTCTTCGTGCTCTCGAACGCGGCGACGCCGCTGTATGTGCTGTGGCAACGCGACTTCGGCTTCTCCAAGGGCACGATGACCGTGGTCTTCGCGTTCTACATCGTCGGTTTGCTGGGATCACTGCTGGTCTCCGGCGTCGCCTCGGACCGGCTCGGCCGCAAGGCCGTGCTGATCCCGGCGCTGATCCTCGCGGCGGCCGCATGTCTGATCTTCGCCACCGCGCCGAATGTGATCGCGCTGATGATCGCTCGCCTCCTGACCGGTATCGCGGTGGGGGCAGCGGTGTCCGCGGGCATGGCCGCCGTGACCGATGTCGCCGGACCTGAGCGCAAACGCCTGGGCGCGCTCTTCGCCTCGACGGCGATGGTCCTGGGCGCGGGCGTCGGCCCGCAGCTGTCCGGCGTCCTGTCCGAGACCGTCCCGGCCCCGACCGTCACCGTGTTCCTGGTCGAGATCGCGCTGCTGGCGACCGCTTTCGCGACGGTGCTGCGGATGCCCCTCGGCCGTCCGGCGCACCGGGGTGCAGGTTCGTGGATCCGGGTGCCACGAGTGCCCCACGCGAACCGCCGCCAGCTCTTCCTCGGCATCGCGGTATTCGCACCCGGAATCACGGCCACCTCCTTCGTGCTGTCTCTCGGTCCGGCCCTGCTGTCCGGCCTGCTCGGCACGACGAGCCGAATCGTCGCCGGCGCCATGGCCTTCGCGATGTTCTTGACCGCCACCGCCGTCCAGTTCGCTGCGCGGTCCCTGCCGCGCCCGGCGACGATGGCGATCTCTGCCGCCGCGACCGCCCTCGCGATGCTCACCCTCGTGATCGCCGTCCACACCCAGTCGCCGACCTCCCTGATCGCCTCGGCGCTGCTCGCCGGGGCGGGGCAGGGCTTGGGTCAGCTGGGTGGGCTTTCCCTGCTCAACCACTCCGTCCCGGCCGCTCGATTGGCAGAGGCCAACGCGGCGTTCAATATCGGCGGCTACATCCCGGCCGGTCTGCTGCCCGTCAGCGCCGGGTACCTGAGCGACATCGTCGGCCTCTCGACCGGCGCGACGACCTTCGCGCTGACCCTGCTGGCGTTGTCCGTGCCAGCCGCCGCCATCCTGCGCAATCGCCCTGCCCTCACCCCCGCCTGACCCGCCGGCATGCCTTGGCGCAGCCCAATTTCCGGTGTGTGCGCCAAGGCGTGTTCGCCATTCAAGGGGTCACGGTAGAAGCAGCGCAGAAAACCACGAAATCTGGCATATAGGCTGTTCAGAACCCCTGCGACTGACTTGAATGTTGCCCGGATACCGTTATCCGAGCCGGCGAACCAGGCCCAATGGCCCTGATTTCGGTGACCTTGGCGCGCAGCCGAGGACTTGGCGCGCAAGGAAACCTGGAGACCGTCTGGAACCCGGCCAGAGACGTCGTACCCAACTACACCAACGGCAGAGGAAGGGACACTGTCGGCGGCATGGAGCAGACTGGGGTTGAGATGTCGCGGAGTCGAGGCGAACCTGCGGTAGCGCCGAGCGGGCTGTCGTCGGCAGAGGCGGCCGATCGGCTGACCACCGATGGCGCGAACATACTGCCGCAGCGTCCGCCGATCCGGTTGTGGCAGCGCGTGCTCGCGCAGTTGCGGGATCCGTTGATCGTGGTGTTGTTGGTGGCGGCGGCATTGACCATCGTGACCGGCGACTGGACCGATATGTCGGTGATCGCGCTGGTCGTGATCGCCAACACCACCGTCGGTGTGGTGCAGGAAGTGCGCGCCGACAACGCCATCTCGGCCTTGTCGCGGTTGACCGCGCCGGTGGCACGAGTGATCCGCGACGGCATCGAGCAGCAGATCGCCGCCGCCGATGTGGTGGTTGGTGATCTGCTGGTGCTGGCCGAGGGTGACATCGTGGCCGCTGACGCGATGGTGATCGAAGCGGCGGCATTGTTGGTGGACGAGTCCGCGTTGACCGGTGAATCCGTGCCCGTGGACAAGACGGCGGGCGGTGACAATACGGCCTCGGCGGGCACGGTTGTCGTCAAAGGCCGTGGGCAAGCGGTTGTCACCGCAGTCGGGGCGGCCAGTGCCACCGGGCGCATCGCCCGAATGTTGGACCAGGCGAGCGGGCTGACGCCGCTGCAGCGTCGGCTCGTCGACGTCGGTCGGCTCTTGGCCGGCGTCACGGTCGGGCTGTGCGTGATCGTGCTGGTGCTGGGGCTGGTGCGCGGCGAGCCGGTCGAGTTGATGGTGGTGACCGCCATCAGCCTCGCGGTCGCCGCGGTTCCGGAATCGCTTCCGGCCGTTGTCACCCTGGGTCTGGCGCTGGGCGCTCGGCGCATGGCCCAGCGACATGCATTGATCCGCAAGCTGCCCGCCGTGGAGACGCTGGGCTCGGTAACGGTGCTGGCCACCGATAAGACCGGAACCCTCACCGAGGGAAGGATGGTCGTCCGCGGGATCTGGACGCCCACGATGGAGGCCGTCGTCACCGGCTCGGGTTACGCGCCGATCGGGGAAGTCCGCACCGGTGAGCGGGTTCTCGCGGAATCCGACGCACCACAGATCGCCGCGCTGCTGTCCGCGGCGGCATTGTGCAACGACGCGCGCCTGACACCGCCCGGCGGCGTCGGCGATGGCTGGGTCGCGCTCGGAGATCCGACCGAGCTCGCGTTGCTGTCGGCTGCGGGCAAACTCGGTGTGCATCGCGACGAGTTGAATGCCCAACTCCCGCGCATCGCGGAGCGACCGTTCGACAGTGACCGCAAACGCATGAGTACGGTCCACCAGCTGCCCGACGGGCGGTACCGAGTGATCTGCAAGGGAGCGCCCGAGATGCTGTTGCATCCCGACGTGCTGTCCGACGATCCGGCGCTGCTGGCCCGCGCCACCGAACAAGCCGATCGCCTGGCGCACAACGGGTTCCGGGTGCTCGCCGTCACGCAGACCGAGCGTGACACGAGGCCGCTGCCCGGTGAGGATCTGGAACGGGGGCTCGGGCTGCTGGGCCTGGTCGCGGTCGTCGATCCACCTCGCAGCACGGCGAGGGACACCATCTCGGCCTGCCGCCGTGCCGGGATCAGACCGGTGCTGATCACCGGTGATCATCCCGGCACCGCCCGTGCAATCGCCACCGAGGTGGGCATCGTCGATGCCGACGAGCCGGTCGTCGACTGTCGCATCCAGCCCGATCATGGTCTTGCGGAGGTGACGGTCTACGCCCGTGCCACCCCGGCGCAGAAGCTCGACATCATCGAAAGCCTGCGCGGCAAAGGCGAAATCGTGGCGATGAACGGCGACGGGGTCAACGACGCGCCCGCCCTGCGCCGCGCCGACATCGGTGTGGCCATGGGCGGACGCGGCACCGAAGTCGCTCGCCAAGCAGCCGATCTCGTGCTCGCCGACGACGACCTCGGCACGGTCGTCGCGGCGGTGGAGGAAGGCCGGCGGATCTATGCCAACATTCGCCGGTTCCTCGTTTACGGCTTGGCGGGCGGCGCGTCCGAGATCGCGGTCATGCTCGCCGGTCCGTTCCTCGGGTTTGCGCTGCCGCTGCTGCCGGCCCAGATTCTGTGGATCAATCTGCTCACCCATGGTCTGCCAGGTGTCGCCCTCGGCGGCGAGCCCGCCGACCCGCACCTCATGGCGCGACCACCGCGCCCGACGAGCCAGAGCATTCTCGGAGCAGGGCTGTGGCAGCGGGTGCCGCGCATCGCGATCGTGCTGACCGCCGTCACTCTAGGTGTCGCGGTGTGGGCGCGACACACCGACCGACCCTGGCAGACCATGGCGTTCTTCGCTTTGGGCGCAACACAACTCGGCGCGGCCCTCGGCTCCCGAGCCCGCCCCCGCTCGCTGGCCAACCCGATGCTGCTGGTCGCTGTCACCGCGGCGCTCGGCCTGCAGGTGGCCGCACTGTATGTGCCCATCCTGCGCGAGCTACTCGGCACCGAACCGCTCGCCGCCACCGACCTGCTCATCCTCGGCTGCCTGTCCACCCTCGGCTACGCAGCCGTCCGCCTGGACCGCATCCTGCACCCGAGCCGGGAGCGCTCGTAGAACAAGGCACGCCCTTCATCCGAGGGCAAGCACCAACCAACCCACCCCGCACCCCGACCGGCGAATCACCCTCTACCAGGGCACATCCCGAACTTCGTTGGATTTTCGGCGGTTACTACCGGGACCCTGTTCAGGAGGCCGTGGGGATGGCTTGGGCTATGAGGAGGTTCACGGCGCGGTGGACCCGGATGGTGTCGCCCGTGACCCACCAGTCCTGGATCAGGCCGCGCATACCCGAGATGAGAAGGGTGGCCGAGGCCTCGGGGTCGGGGATGGTGGGGTCGATTCGGCTGAGGGACTGGGTCATTGCGGTGATGAGCACAAGGATGGCGTCGGTCGCGTAAGCCTTGAACGGGCTGTTCGGGACGGTGGCCGCTCCGAGAACCTGAAGCAGTACCGGGAGGCTGTTCGCGAGTTCGCCTGCGGTATTGATCGCAAAGGAGGCGGAGAGTCGCTCACGGAGGACCTCCGCGGAGTCGATGCCCGAGAACAGCGCGGCGATGTCGGGCCGCTGGGTTTCCAAGGCGGCGACAAGCATTGCCTCTTTCGTTCCGAAGTAGTGAATGAGCATGCGGGAGCTGGTGCCCAGGTATTCGGCCAGCGGGCGCAGGGAGAGTTCGGCCAGGCCGTGCTCGGCGATGTAGGCGATGACGCCTGCGAGGAGCTGGGCGCGGCGGGCGTGGTCGAGTGGGCGGGGCACAGGTTGACTGTAGCGGGTGGTACAGGTATCCATGTCGGCATGGGTGTAACAACTGGTACAGAAACTCGCCGGACGGTCGTGGTGACGGCCATGGCGGCGACCACCTGCCTCGGAGCCGATCTCGAGTCCACCTGGTCGCGACTGCTGGCAGGAGACAGCGGAATCGCCACGCTCACAGACGATTTCGTCACCGACAACGACCTGCCGGTGCGCATCGGCGGCCGTCTGGTGGCACAGCCGGGGGAGCAGCTGACCCGAATCGAACAGCGGCGGATGTCGTTCGTGCAGCAACTGGCACTCGTGCTGAGCCGGCAGGTATGGCAGGAAGCGGGCACACCCGACGTCGAGGCGGAACGGCTCGCGGTCGCCGTGGGCACCGGGCTGGGCGGCGGCGAGGCGCTGGTGAACGCCGTCGACCTGATGAAGAGCGGGGGCTACCGCAAGGTGCCACCCATGACGGTGCCCATGGTCATGCCCAATGGCTCGGCGGCCACGGTCGGGCTGGAGATCGGGGCGAAAGGCGGTGTGTACGCACCGGTTTCGGCCTGCGCCTCCGGCGCCGAGGCCATCGCGCACGGCTGGCGCCTGATCACCACCGGGGAGGCCGATGTCGTCGTGGCGGGCGGCGTCGAGGGGCATATCGACGCGGTCCCGATCGCCAGTTTCGCCATGATGCGGGCCATGAGCACCCGCAATGACGAACCCGAGCGCGCCTCACGGCCTTTCGACAGGGACCGGGACGGATTCGTGTTCGGCGAGGCGGGCGCACTGCTGGTCCTGGAGTCGGAAGAGTATGCGCGGGCGCGGGGTGCGCGGATTCTCGGCCGGGTCCTCGGTGCGGGCATCACCTCGGACGGCTACCACATCACCGGTACCGCGCCCGACGGTGACGGCGCCGCACGTGCCATGCGCAAGGCTCTCGCCACGGCGGGCCTGACCGGTCCGGACATCGACCACATCAACGCCCACGCCACCGGCACCCAGGTCGGCGATGCCTCCGAGGCGAAGGCGATCATGGCCGTCGCGCCGTATGCCTCGGTGTACGCACCCAAGTCGGCACTGGGTCATTCCATCGGCGCGGTCGGGGCGCTGGAGGCGATGCTGACGCTGCGTACGCTCAACGAGCGGATCGTGCCGCCCACATTGAATTTCGAGACTCCGGACCCGGACACCGAGCTGGATGTGGTGGCCGACAAGCCGCGTCACCAGGAGCTGCGCTACGCACTGAGCAACTCGTTCGGCTTCGGCGGACACAATGTCACGCTCGCACTGGGGCGCGCCTGAATCGAAGACCTTTGGGCCGCACCCGGATTCGAGCGATCAGGGCAGTTTGTCGGTCTGAACGCGGGGGTCGAGCTTGCGCAAGGTCTCGGGACGGTCGGTGAGACACGGCCAATCCCGGCTCACCGCTTCGAGAGTCGCGTGCCCGGCCGGAATGAGCGCATCGGCGTCGTGACGATCGGCGAGCGTATCGCCCAGATGATCACTGGTGAGCCGGTCGAGAGGCTGGATGACGGTGTTCGGCAGATCCAGCAGCACCGAGAGGATGTCCAGGCGGCCGGGCGGAATCAGGGCGCGGGCCGCGGCGAGGGCGGTGGCCGGGATGATGATGGTGTGCCCGGCGTCCGCGGTCGCCCACACCACCGATTGCACGTACGCCACGCGATGAGCCCAGGCGGTCAGCGCGGCGGTGTCGAACACGACGCCGCCCAGTGTCGGGGCAGCGGTGGTCATGCCGCGCCGGCGCGATCGCCGGGTTTCTCCTTCTCGGATAAGGGCGGAAGTCCCTGGACGGCCCGGGCGCGATTGATCAGATCGAGGGGCGGGCGGCCGCCGAGCGCGTTCTCCAGGCGGGCCAGCGATTCGGCCCGGTCGACGCGGACCTTGACGGATTCGGCGACGAACGCGGAGATCGAGGCGATGCGGCCGGAGCTGCGCCAATCGTCGAGAGTGGCGGCGATCTCCTCCGGCATCGTCACGGTGATCTTGCGGGTACGACGCGGTCTCGCCATACCGCGATAGTAAAGCGGTATGCCCCGCGGAAGCGAGCTGACACCGCCGGGCATCGCATTACCCGTTCTCGCGGCATCCCGCACGAAAACCGGCGATTCGGATTCGAGTGATCCGAAACCTGCCGGTCAGGCGCGGATCCGGGTTCGATACGGTGGAGTGTGCCCACGCCGTGGGCGTTGCCGCAATTCTCCAGTCAAGAGGACAGAACTAGATGGACCAGAGTTCGATCGCGTGGGCCGACGGTGCGCTCGTCACCATCGACCAGCGGGCGCTGCCGCACGAGATGCGGGAGCTTCGGATCACGACGGTCGACGAGGTCATCGAGGCGATCAAGACCCTGGCTGTGCGCGGGGCTCCCGCGATCGGCGTGTGCGGTGCGTTCGGAGTGGTGATCGCGGCGCGAGCCGCCACGGTCGACGGAGTCGTGGATACCGCACAGGTCGAGGCCGAGGCCGCGCGCATCGCGGACGCCCGCCCGACCGCGGTGAATCTGGCCTGGGGGGTACAGCGCACACTGGCCCGCCTCCCCGAGGGAGTGCAGGCCGTGCTCGACGAGGCTCTCGAGCTGCTGGCCGAGGACGGCCGCGTGAACCTGGCCGCCGCCACTGCGGCCGCCGATCTGATCCAGCGGCTGTGCGCGGACCGCCCGCTGCGGCTGCTCACCCACTGCAATACCGGTCGCCTCGCCACCACCGCGTGGGGCACCGCCATCGGCGCGCTGCGGGTGCTGCAGCAGCGCGGGGCGCTCGCCGAGGTGATCGTGGACGAGACCCGCCCGCTGCTGCAGGGTGCGCGCCTGACCGCGTGGGAGATGGCCGAAGCCGGTATCCCGCACCGGCTCACCATCGATTCCGCCGCCGCCTGGGCCATGGCCACCGAGCAGGTGGACGCCGTGGTCGTGGGCGCGGACCGGATCACCGCGGACGGCGCGGTGGCCAACAAGATCGGCACCTACATGCTGGCCATCGCGGCGAAACAGCACGGCATTCCGTTCATCGTGGTCGCGCCCGAGTCGACGCGCGACATCTCCACCGCGAAGGGTTCCGACATCGTGGTGGAGCAGCGCGCGGCAAGCGAGGTGACCGGATTCGGTGGCGTCGCAACGGCTCCCGAAGGAACCCGGACCTTCAACCCGGCGTTCGATGTCACCCCGGCCGAGCTGGTCACCGCGGTGGTCACCGAGTTCGGCGTGCTCGAGAATCCGGCGGAAGCACGGACCTCCGCCTCCGCGGCCACCGCTCCGAAGTCGGCGGCCGGTGCCGAGATCGCGGAGATCGCGCGCGGCCTCTACGCCAGCGGCTGGATGCCGGGCACGGCGGGCAATATCTCCGTGCGCCAGGGTGATACGGCCGTCGTCACGGCCAGCGGACTGTCGAAGGGCGAGCTCACCGCGTCCGACATGGTGACCGTCGCGGTGGTCGATTCGAAGCCGATCGACGCCGCCGGCCGCAAGCCGTCGGCAGAGACCACGATTCACACTGCCGTCTACCGCACTCGCGGCGCCGACGCGGTAGTGCACGTGCACCCGCCGCACGCCACGGCCGTCTCGATCAAGACCGCTGAATCGGGCATCACCACAGCGCGTTTCGCGGGCTACGAGCTGATCAAGGGCCTCGGGTCGGCCCTCCCGGACGTCATCGACATCCCGGTGTTCCCGAATCACGCCGATGTCCCGCAGATCGGCGCGGATATCGAGAAGTATCTGACCGAGCACCCGGAAGCCCCGCCGGTGCTGTTCATCGCCGGGCACGGCGTCACCGCCTGGGGCGCGAGCCTGGCGCAGGCGCGGGATCGCGCGGAGTGCCTCGAGGCCATGTGCGAGCTGACCATGTTGACCGGTCACCGCGAGATTCCCGTGGGCGACAATTAGTTCCGAGAAAGGAACCCTATGACTCTGTTGCAGATCATGTCCGACCAGGACGCCGGTGATGTCGTCCTGCGCACCGACGATGACGCGGTGATCGCCGCCGAACTGGGCAAGCGCGGCATCACCTTCGAACGCTGGCCGCTGCTGGAGGGTTTCAGCGCCGCCACCACCACCGAGCAGCTGCTGGCCGAATACCGGTCCCGCATCGACGAATTGAATGCCGACGGCCGCTACAAGTTCATCGACGTGGCCCGCATCCACCCCGATGACAGCGACCCGGAGTGGTCCGCCAAGGCGGTCGCCGCGCGCACCAAGTTCCTCGACGAGCACCGCCACGCCGAGGACGAGGTCCGCTTCTTCGCGGCGGGCACGGGCTGCTTCTACCTGCACCTGGGCGACGAGGTGCTGGCGACGGTGTGCACTGCGGGCGATCTGGTTTCGGTGCCCGCGGGCACGCTGCACTGGTTCGACATGGGCACCCGGCCGGAGTTCGTGGCCGTGCGCTTCTTCGAGGAAGAGGACGGCTGGATCGGCGATTTCACCGGCGACAAGATCTCGTCCGGTTTCCCGACCCTCGACGATCTGCTGGCCCCGGCATGATCAAGGCGGTCGTGCTCGATATCGAGGGAACCACCAGCCCGACCAGCTCGGTGCGGGAGGATCTCTACGGCTACACCCGCACCCGGCTGCCGGGCTGGCTGGCCGAGAATCAGGGCGGCGCAGCGGATCCCATCATCGAGGCGACCCGCGTCCAGGCCGATCGCCCGGACGCGGACGCCGCCGAGGTGGCCGGGATCCTCATCGGCTGGCTGAACACCGATGTGAAGTCCGAGCCGCTCAAGTCAGCCCAGGGCATCATCTGCGCCGAGGGCTTCCGCAACGGCGCCCTGCACGGCGAGTTCTTCCCCGACGTGCCGCCGGTCCTGCGCGCCTGGCGCGACGCCGGTCTGGAGCTCTATATCTACTCGTCGGGTTCGGTTCGCAACCAGAAGGATTGGTTCACCTTCGCTCGCGGCGGCGACCTGTCCCCGCTCATCAGCGGCCACTTCGACCTGTCCACCGCGGGTCCGAAGCGCGAACCCTCGTCCTACGAGAAGATCACGAGCGCCGTCGGCGTCCCGGCCGACCAGATCCTGTTCCTGTCCGACCACCCCGACGAGGTGGACGCCGCCGTCGCCGCGGGCTGGCAGGCGATCGGCGTCACCCGACCGGGCGAACCCAACAGCCCGCGCGGGACACACCGCTGGATCAGCGATTTCGCGGACGTCGTCCCCAACTGACCAGCGGGACAAGCGAAGACGCGGCGAGCCCGTCCGGAGATCTCCGGACGGGCTCGCCGCGTATCGGGAAACAGCGTCAGCGCACGCCCGCGGTGGCCGCCCGGTCGATCAGGTACTCGACCAGCGTCATCAGGACGTTTTTGCACGAGCCGCGGTCGCGGGCATCGCACAGCAGCACCGGGATTCGCTCATCCAGGTCGAGGGCGTCGCGGACCTCGGACGGAGTGTAGAGCGGTGCGCCCTCGAAGCAGTTCACGGCCACCGTGAAGGCGACGCCGCGGCGTTCGAAGAAATCGATCGCGGCGAACGAACCCTCCAGGCGGCGGGTGTCGGCCAGCACTACCGCGCCCAGCGCACCACGGGCGAGTTCGTCCCAGAGGAACCAGAAGCGGTCCTGGCCGGGGGTGCCGAACAGATAGAGCACCAGGTTCTGGTCGATGGTGATGCGACCGAAGTCCAGGGCGACCGTGGTGGTGGTCTTGCCTTCGACGCCGCGCAGATCGTCGACGCCGGCGGACAACTCGGTAATGAGTTCCTCGGTGCGCAGCGGGGTGATCTCACTGATCGCCCCCACCATGGTTGTCTTGCCCACGCCGAAGCCGCCCGCGATGAGGATCTTCACCGAGGCGGCCATGGGCTGGGCGGTATCAGAGTTTTCGAATGCCATCGAGTACCGCTCGCAGAATGTTGAGGTCACCGGGCGCGGCCTCGGGGGAGGCCGGCGCGCGGAAGTTGAGGATGTTGTCTGAGATCAGGTCCCCCACCAGGATTTTGGTCACCGCCAGCGGCAGCCGCAGGGCGGCCGATACCTCGGCCACCGACAACGGCAGCCGGCACAACCGGACGATTTCCGTGTATTCCGGTTCGACACGACGCAGCGGCGGGGCGGCATTGGGTACCACCACCACCGTGAGCATGTCCAGATCGTGCCCCGCGCCCATGGTTCGGCCACCGGTCCGTGCGTAGGGACGCACGAGCGGACCGGCCGCGTCATCGAACCACTGTTCCCCCGGCCCCGGTCTCATGACAGTCGGGGGTTGCCTTGTCCGGCCAGGTTGTGGCGCGGGGTGGTGGACAGGTAGTTGCCGACGCGCTGCACGGTCAGGTTCATCTCGTAGGCAACCATGCCGAGGTTGGCCTGTTCGGTGGCCTGCAGCGCGAGGCAGGCGTGGCTGCCGGCGGCGGTCACGAACAGCACCGCCCGCTCGAGCTCGATGACCGCCTGGCGGACGCCGCCGCCGTCGAATCTGCCTCCGGCGCTGCGCGCCAGACCGTAGAGGGTGGAGGACATGGCACCGAAGTGCTCCGCGTCCTCGCGGCTCATGGCGGAGGAGCGGCCCAGCAGCAGCCCGTCGGTGGAATGCACCACCGCGTGACGGACGCCTGCGAGCCGGTCGACCAGATCATCGAGTAGCCAGTTGAGATCACCAGCGTTTGAGGTGGTCACCGTCGCCTTCCTGTCGTTCCGACTGTGTGCCTTCGAAGAAGGCCTGGGACTCAGGCCCGAACGAACCGGGGTCGGCCTGGCGGCCCTGCCTGGTTCCGTTTTCGATGGCGGAGAAAAGGTCTCGGGCCTGCTCGGCCGTGCGGGTGGCCTGGACCGTCGGTTCGGGGACCGACTGCTCCTGCGCCAATTCCGGTGCGAGACTTGCCTGCCGGCGCCTACGCGGGAGCGCGGGCCGGGCGTCGGAGCCAGTGTAATGCGATCGCCCGAATTCGCGAGAGCGGAAGCCGTTTTCCACCGGCGGGATCGGCCCGGCCGGCGGATTCGGGTCCGGCCGCGGGCCGGTCGGCGGGTCGAACGGCGTTGCGGCGCCGAAGGACATCACCGGCGGCACGTACGAACCGGTGGACGGCCCGAACGGCTCCGGCTGGGGCGCGGTGGGCCTGGCGGGCGGTTCGGGGGCGGCCGGGGGCTGGTCTCCCTCGTATCCGACGATGGGCAGATCATAACTGGAGATCATCGAGGCCGGCACCGCCGGAGCCGCGGGCAGCTGCGGCAGCGCGGCCACCGCCAGAGACGCCGCGGACGGCTCGGCGGCATCAAGCTGGCGGGGTACGACCGGGATCTCACCGGTGTGGCTCGAGGGCTGCACGACCAGGCTGTTGGGCACCAGCACGATGGCCCGTACGCCGCCGTAGTCGGATTCGGTGAGCCGTACCGAGATACCGTTGCGGGCCGCCAGCTGGGCGACCACGAAGCGGCCGAGGCGGAAGTCGTCGGGCAGCATGGCGACACCGAAATCGGGTGCTTCGCGGAGGATCTCGTTGATCCTCGTAAACTCCTCCTCCGGCATGCCGACGCCCTGGTCGATGACCTCGATGGCCACGCCCCGGCCCACCACATTGCCGCGCACCTCGACCTGCGACTGTGGTGGTGAGAAGTGGGCCGCGTTGTCGACCAGTTCCGCGAGCAGGTGCACGAGGTCGGCCACAGCGCTCCCCGCGACCGAGACTCCCGGCAGCCTGGTGATCTTCACCCGGGTGTAGTCGAGGGTCTCGCCCACGCTCGAGCGCACGATCTCCAGCAGCGGCACTGGATTTCGCCATTGGCGACCCGGCTGACCACCGGCGAGAATGATCAGGTTCTCGGCGTTGCGCCGTTCCCGGGTGGCCAGGTGATCGAGCTGGAAGTAGATGTCCAGCAGGGCCGGATCCTCCTGCTGGGATTCGGCCGAATCGAGAATCTCGAGCTGACGATGCACGATCACCTGACTGCGGTGCGCGATGTTGAGGAACATCGCCTTCACACCCTCACGGGTGCGGGCCTCTGTGACGGCCGCGGAGACAGCGGCATTGTGCGCGTGGACGAACGCGTTCGCCACCTGACCGATCTCGTCGGAGCCGAAATCGAGCGTGGCCTTCTCGGAGGCGGCGTCGCCGGTGTCGCCTGTACGCAGTTGGGCTATGGTCTCGGGCAGTCTCTCATCGGCCAATTCGAGAGTCTGGTCACGAAGTCGCTTGAGGCGGCGGATGGTTCGGTTGGCCAACAGCAACGAGACCGCGAAGGCCACCAGCGACAGTGCCGCGACCCCGCCGCCCGCCAGAGCGGATTGCTGCGCGTTCTGTCGGGCCAAATCCGCGGCCACTTCCTGGGTGTGCTTACTTTCCGAGGACCACAGGTCGATCATGCTCTTGTTGAGGCGGGCGGCGGTGGCCCGGAATTCCTCCGCCGTGAAGGTCAGCGGCGCGGTCTGCGCCGGGGCACCGGTTTTGGCGGGCGGAACCGTCATGGGGTCGAGCGCGCGCGACAGCAGCACGTTCTCCATCATGACGATCTTGGTCCAGTCAGGGTCGTTGAGCAGCGCGACGATGTCTTTGTCGCCGTTACCGCCGTCTCCGCCCGCGAGAATGCCGAGGTTCACCCGGTAGGTACCGATCACGCGGCTGAATTCGATGGCCAGCTCGGGTGGCAGTGCGACGCCGTCGATGAGCGGTGTCGCCAGTGATACCGCCCGGGCGAGCATTTCGGAGGACTGAATGACAACCAGTCCGTTGGAGATCTGCCGCGCCACGTCGGAACTGGGCGCGTCGGAGATAACGGTTCGGGTTCCGACCCATACGACCTGTAGAAGTTGACCGTAGAAGTAGTAGGTGTCCGAAACCGAGATCGCATTGTTGTCGACACCGGCTCGCACGCCGGCCAACCCCTTCATCAGGGTGTTGAATCCGCCGACGTTGCCACGCAACCCATCCGGCCCGACGTCGGCCAGCTCTTTCGTCGTCTCGACGACGAACACGTTCAGAGCGGAGTCGAGCCGGGACCGCGCCTGCAGCAGTGCCTTCGGGTTCGGCTCCTCGCCGGATATCTGCGCGAGCGTCACCTGCCGCTCGGCCTGTACAGCTTCGACGAGTTCCCTTGTCAACGGTGTCGCAGACGTCAGCGTATCGGCGAACTGTTGCGCGTGCTTGCCCTGAACAACCAGGTACCCGGCGCCACCTACACCGATCCCGAGCAAGGCCAAGCTCGGGACCAATGCAATGGAGAGAACACGGGTGCGGACACCCAGCCTCGGTCTGAACATCCGCACAATATAACGGTGATCTGAAATGTCGGCTCACCATATCCCGTTGAACGGGAACGGATTTGACACATTCATTCATGCGTGCATCCGAATTGCCTGGATAAGGCGCCTGATGTCCCAGCTTCCGCCCCGACCCCGAAAGGCGCATTGCTACAATATAACTGGGTCGTGATTCACGCGCCGGATCCAGTCCTTATGCGCAAGACGGACTTTGATAGTGGCAGGTGGAGTCACGTATGCCACCGATTCGCCCAGCTCCTGGTAATGCCTTCGGAATGCGTTTACCTTCGAGCCACCTGTGAGCGTCCCGCGAGTCGGAAGCGGGCAAAGCGCCGGCACTACGTTCGTCCGCGCCCGGGACACCGCGGCATGGACTTCGCCAAGCGGGAGGGCCACATCACGGTGGCCGTGACCGCCGACCACGGATGCGCCGGTTTCGACATCATCGAGAAGAGGCGAGGTGCGACTGGCCCCGGGACCGTTCACCGATCATCCGGTTGCGCGGCACTCTCGCGGTCACCGCCGATGTCAGTGACGTGCTGGCGCTGGAGGTGCGCGCGGCCATTCTACGACGCCACCGGTCACCTGGTCGGTGCGGGAACCTTCCAGCACGCCGACGAAAAACCTGCCGGTGGAGGCGCGCACGCCCCGAAACCGAATGGCATTCCCTTCACCATCACCGCTGTCCCGGCCGACGCGGCGATTTCGGCCGACATGCTGTCGATTCCGGTGCTGGTCAACGAATAGCCTTGCCCCGCAAGCTTTTACTTGATCCCGCGCACGCACCCCTCGTGCGTGCGCGGGATCGGGTCCCGCTTCGCCGGTGCTGCCTCATCGGCTGTGGATCCCTGCCCGGATACCACTGGCTGTTTCTTCGCTTCCCGATCACGATCAGTTACAGATTTCGCAGGTAGAAGCGAAATTTGGGCAATAACGACAATTCGTCCGACTGGAGTTCTCGGCCGGAAACTCGATCCGAGCGGGCGGAATCCCGCAGTCCCGGCCCGGCGCGGGCGGCGCGGGGTAGATTGTGTGTATCCAGAGGTTACTCGTAAGTAGGAGGCGATGATGCCGGTGCCGGCTGCCGCGGTATTCGAACGATTGCGCTCGTTCGCGGCCGTGGATACCACTCAGGACCACGCGACCCGAGCGATCACCGAGGTGTTCACCGGCGAGACCCTGGGCTCGGTGCCGGTCGGGACCGCCGACGATGTCGCCCTCGCGATCACGAAAGCGCGTGCCGCGCAGGCCGAGTGGGCCGCGCGCACGCCCAAGCAGCGAGCCGAGGTGCTGGAACGGTATCGGGCGCTCGTGGTGGAGAACCGCGAATTCCTGATGGACATCATCCAGGCCGAGACCGGCAAGGCGCGGTGGGCGGCCCAGGAAGAGATCATGGGCCTGATGTTCGCGGCCCGCTACTTCTCCCGGGTGGCCCCGCAACTGCTGGCCCCGCACAGCGTGGCGGGCGCCTTCCCGGTGCTGAACCGTGCCTCGGTGCGCGCGGTACCCAAGGGCGTCGTCGGCGTGATCGCGCCGTGGAACTACCCGATGCTGCTCTCGGTCGGCGACTCGATCCCGGCGCTGCTGGCCGGCAATGCCGTGGTGGTCAAGCCCGACAGCCAGACCCCGTACTCCTCGCTGGCCAACTCCGAACTCTTCGCCCGCGCCGGACTGCCGCGCGATCTGTTCGCGGTGGTCCCGGGCCCCGGCACGGTGGTCGGCACGGCCATCGTCGAAAACTGCGACTACCTGATGTTCACCGGCTCCTCCGCGACCGGCCGCACCCTGGCCGAGCAGTGCGGCCGCCGCCTCATCGGCTTCTCGGCCGAACTCGGCGGCAAGAACCCGATGATCGTCACCCGCGGCGCCGACCTGGACAAGGCCGCCAAGGCCGCGGTTCGCGCCTGCTTCTCCAATGCGGGCCAGCTGTGCATCTCGATCGAACGGCTGTATGTCGAGCGCGCGGTCGCCGACCAGTTCACCAAGAAGTTCGTGGCCGCCGTCAAGGCCGCGAAAGTCGGTGCCGCGTACGATTTCTCGCAGAACATCGGCAGCCTCATCTCGGAGGCCCAGCTGGAGACGGTCACCAAGCACGTCGCCGACGCGGTATCCAAGGGCGCGAAGGTGCTCGCGGGCGGCAATGCCCGCCCGGACCTGGGCCCGCTGTTCTTCGAACCGACGGTCCTGTCCGAGGTCACCGACGCCATGGAGTGCGGCCGCAACGAGACCTTCGGTCCGCTGGTGTCGATCTACCCGGTCGACTCGGTGCAGGAGGCCATCACCCGTGCCAATGACACCGAGTACGGCCTGAACGCCAGCGTCTGGGCGGGCAGCAAGGCCGAGGGCGAGCGCATCGCTGAGCAGTTGCACGCGGGCACGGTCAATGTCGACGAGGGCTACGCGCCGGCGTGGGGCTCCACGGGCGCTCCCATGGGTGGCATGGGCATCTCCGGCGTCGGCCGCCGCCACGGTCCCGACGGCTTGCTGAAGTTCACCGAACCCCAGTCCATCGTGGTCACGCGGTTCCTGAACCTGGATGCCCCGGCCTTCATCCCGCAGGACAAGTGGCAGCCGTTCCTCATGGCCATCGCCCGCGGCATCAGGTTCCTGCCAGGGCGCTGAGTCTCCCCGCTGGACCACCCGTCCGGCGTGCGTACACTGTACCCGTCGGAAGGGTGGTCGAATGTCGGAGAATCCGCTTGCCGCGCCGGGGGCGTGGGACCAGGTCGCCGAGAGCTATGACGACGTCGTATCGGACATGATGCGGCCGTTCGCGATTCGCGCATTGGCGGCCGCGGAGCTGAGCGGCCGGTCCCGGGTCATCGATGTGGCCACCGGGCCCGGCGTGCTGGCGCTGCTGGCTGCGCCGCGGGTAGCGGAGGTGGTCGCGGTCGACTTCTCCGAGGCCATGATCCGGCGGCTGCGGCGCGCCATCATGCAGGCCGGGATCGGCAATGTGCTCACCGGCGTGGGTGATGGACAGGAATTGCGTTACGCCAGTAATACTTTCGACGCCGCCTTCTCGATGTTCGGGCTCATGTTCTTCCCGGACCGGGCCCGGGGATTCGCCGAGCTGCACCGGGTGGTGCGTCCGGGCGGCACCGCGGTGGTGTCGAGCTGGGCTCCGGTCACCGACTCGCCGTTGATGACGCTGCTGTTCGAGGCGTTCCAGGCCGGGATCCCGGGATTCCCGGCACCCCAGCCGAATCCGGACAGCCTCGAGAATCCGAACGTGTTCGAGAAGGAACTGCTCGCGGCCGGATTCACCGAAGTCGTCCTGCGGCCGCACTCGGAATCGTTCAGTTACGACAGCGCCGAGCAGATGTGGGATCGGCTGACCCGGGGCAGCGCGCCGCTGCAGGCCACCCGCCGCCGCACCGACAAGGCCACCTGGGCGGCCCAGGAACGGGTCATGATCGACTATCTGCGCGAGCACTACGTGCCGGGCACACCACTGTCGACGACCGCGTGGCTGGGCACCGGTCGCGTTCCGCGATAAGGACTTTCGGATCCAGAGATTTGCGATGGCGCGGCCGACCCGGAGAAACCGGCCGCGCCACCTTCCCTCATCCGGCCAGCTCGTTGCCGCGCAGCGGAGCAGGAGCCGCTTCCAACACCGCTGTCTCGGCATCGGTGAACAGGCGTGACCGGATGACGAATCGGACTCCCTCGGGAGCCTCGAGGGAGAAACCACCGCCGCGGCCGGGAACCACGTCGACGGTCAGATGGGTGTGACGCCAGTACTCGTACTGGTCGGCGCTGATCCAGAACGCCGTGTCCGGGAAGACACGGCCGAGCAGGACATCGGCCGCGCCCACCCGGAACTCGCCCAGGGGGTAACACATCGGGGAGCTGCCGTCGCAGCAGCCACCCGACTGGTGGAACATCACCGGGCCGTGGTGGATGATGAGGTCCTGCAGCACCTGTGCGGCGGCCTCGGTGATGGTCACCCGGGATACGGAACCTGCTTTCATCACGCTCCTCGCAGACCGTGCGGCTCGCTCGTCCGACCCCGAAGGGCTCGCAGTTCGAAGGACTCGAAGTGCGTGCGGCTCAGAAGAATCCGAGCTTCTTCGGGGAGTACGACACGAGCAGGTTCTTGGTCTGCTGGTAGTGGTCGAGCATCATGCGGTGGTTCTCACGGCCGATGCCGGATTTCTTGTAACCGCCGAAGGCCGCGTGCGCCGGATAGGCGTGGTAGCAGTTGGTCCACACCCGGCCGGCCTTGATGGCCCGGCCCACCCGGTAGGCGGCGCTGCCGTCCCGGGTCCATACGCCGGCGCCGAGGCCGTACAGCGTGTCATTGGCGATGGTTACCGCTTCGACCTCGTTGTCGAAGCGGGCCACCGCTACCACCGGACCGAAGATCTCCTCCTGGAAAATCCGCATGTCATTGCGGCCCTCGAAGATCGTCGGCTCGATGTAGTACCCATTGGGGAAACCCTCGACCTTGCGCATCTCGCCGCCGGTGAGCACATTCGCGCCCTCTTTGCGGCCGATATCGATGTAGGAGAGGATCTTTTCGTACTGGTCGTTACTGGCCTGCGCGCCGATCATGGTCGCGTCGTCGAGCGGATTGCCGCCCTTGATGGCCTTGGTCCGCTCGACACAGCGGGCCATGAACTCGTCGTAAATGGACGAGTGGATCAGCGCCCGCGACGGGCAGGTGCAGACCTCGCCCTGGTTGAGCGCGAACATCACGAAGCCCTCGACGGCCTTGTCGAGGAAGTCGTCGTCGGCGGCCATGATGTCGGGGAAGAAGATGTTGGGGCTCTTGCCGCCGAGTTCCAGCGTGACCGGGATGATGTTCTCGCTGGCGTACTGCATGATGAGCCGGCCGGTGGTGGTCTCGCCGGTGAAGGCGACCTTGGCCACCCGCGGGCTGGAGGCCAGTGGCTTTCCGGCCTCGACGCCGAAACCGTTGACCACGTTGACGACTCCGGGCGGCAACAGGTCGGCGATGAGCTCGATGACCAGCAGCAGCGAGGCCGGCGTCTGCTCGGCGGGCTTGATGACGACGCAGTTGCCCGCGGCCAGTGCGGGCGCGAGCTTCCAGGTGGCCATGAGGATCGGGAAGTTCCACGGAATGATCTGCCCGACCACGCCCAGCGGTTCCTGGAAGTGATAGGCGACGGTGTCGGCGTCGATCTGAGAGAGGTGGCCCTCCTGCGCGCGGATCGCGCCGGCGAAGTACCGGAAGTGGTCGACCGCCAAAGGCAGGTCGGCGGCGAGGGTTTCGCGGACCGGCTTGCCGTTTTCCCAGGTCTCGGCGACGGCAAGGCGCTCCAGGTTCGCCTCGATCCGGTCGGCGATCTTGTTCAGGATGTTGGCACGATCCGTCACCGACGTGGCACCCCAGGCCTCGGCCGCCCGGTGCGCCGCCTCGAGGGCCATATCGATGTCCGCGGCGCTCGAACGCGCCACCTGGCAGAAGGTTTCACCGTCGATCGGCGAGGGATTGTCGAAGTATCTGCCCTCGATCGGCGCTTTCCACTCGCCCCCGATGAAGTTGTCATAGCGGCGGTTGAAGCTGACGATGCTCCCGTCGGTGCCGGGTTTGGCATAGATCATGGCGCGGCTCCTGATCGCATATCTGCGGTGACGGGGGTCACTATGAACCGCGAAGGTTGGCGGGAGGTTGGCGTCGGGTTGGCGAAACGTTGCTGAGTCACTGCCGTCGCAGAGGGCGACGGTATCGGACAATCCGGACACACATGAGGCAGCTACTGCAGAGCACGCAAACGCGCATGCAGTGCGCCCATCTAGGAGCGCAAGGCGGTGTGCAGGCGCGCGGTCGCCAGGGCCCGGCGGCTGTCGCCCTGGGGGAGCAGTCGCAGGGCGTACTCGTGGACCTCGATGTCGTCCGGGCAGCGCTGACCGAAACGCAGGGCGTGCTCGGGGTTGAGGTCGGCGAGCACGGCGGTGCGCAGGCAGACATCGAGGTGTTCGCGCCACTGCACGATGCCCGGAACATCCGAATCCGGCAGCAGCGGACCGCGATACAGGCGCACGGCGGTGGTGAGGTCTCCCGCTTCGAGGGCCGCGAGCAGTTCGACCGCATCGCAGGCGAGGGGTTCGATGAGCATGTAGCGGCGGTCGGCGATGCCACCGTCGGTGGCGGCGCGCAGGCGGGAGACATCGGCCTTGAGGGTGCTGGAGGATACCGACCGACCACCATAAACAGCTTCGTGCAGGCGTTCCGGTGTGAACCCCTCGGGTTCCAGGGCGAGCAGCGTCAGGATCTCGAGCTGCCGCGGCCGCATCGCCATCTGCTTGCCCTGCTTGTAGAGCCGCGGCACCCCCAGCGACTCCAGGCGGGTATTGCCCACGGGCCGGGACTGTCCGGCATGGACTCGGGCTTCGATGGCTGTCACCAGGGCTCTGACCGTTGTAAGGATGAGCGGATGCGAGCGATCCCAATACGTCGATAGATCCAGCACGCCGAGCTGGCGACCGTCGGCGGCCCGGATCGGCGCACAGTAGCAGACCCAGCCGTGCAGCGCCTCCACCAGATGCTCCGCGGCCCAGACCGAGGTGGGCCGGCCGCTGTACAGCGACAGCGCGACGCCGCTGGTGCCCATGTACGGTTCGTCCCAGCAGCCGCCGGGAGCCAGATTCACCGACTCCGCCCGCCTCCGGACCGACCGGTCGCCACAGCTGAAGAGCACGGTCCCGGTGTCATCGGTGACCACCGCGACCATGCCCGAGTCCTCCGCCAGCGCCCGGAGCTCACCGGCCATCTCGGTAATGGGCGTGCGCAGCGGCGATTCGGCCCAGCGCGAACCCAATTCGTCCCGGTCGGTGCCGGGCGCCACCGCGCGCGTCGGATCAACCGTCCGCAGCGACCGCTTCCAGGACTCCGCCACCTCGTTGCGCAGCACCACCTCGGTGCCGGGCGGGTGGCCGGAAGAGGCCGTGGTCCACCGCACCCAGGCCTTCTCCAGCTCCGCACGCTGGTGCGAAGGGACTGGCAGCTGTGTCATGGCGCAAACTCCTCGCGGTGCGACCGGACCGAGCGATATCCCATGATGGCGCGAGGTCGCATCGCGCGGGCCGCAATCGCGGCAGTCCGCGCGCTGTTTCACAACCTGCCGACCTGGATCCCCGGCTCCGCTCGCCGAGCCGCGGCAGCGGCGGCGATCAACCGGGTTTGACCCTCCGGTTTCGAGGCATTGCGTCCACACAGAGAGAACGGACTCGACCAGGAGGATCGAATGTCGAGTACAGCGTGGACAGTACTGATCGTGGTGATCGTCGCGATCGTGGCCTTGACCCTGGCGACGGCGTTGAGCCTGCGCCCCAGAATGCGAAGTCGCCGCCTCCGGGACCGATTCGGACCGGAGTACGACCGGACGGTGCAGCAGGCGGAGAACCGCAGGATCGCCGAGCAGCAACTCACCGATCGCGAGAAGCGGCACGACGAGCTGGACCTGCGGGAATTGTCGGCGGAGGAGACGCACCGCTATCAGGCGGCCTGGGCTCAGGTACAGGCGCAGTTCATCGACGATCCGGCAGGCGCGCTGGACGCGGCGGACCGGCTGGTCACCCAGGCGATGACGGATCGCGGCTACCCGAGCGAGAGCTACGACCAGCAGCTGGCGGACCTGTCGGTGGAGCACGCACGGCCGCTGAGCCGGTTCCGTTCAGCCCACGACATCGCCGCCCGAGCCGACCACGGCGATGTATCCACAGAGGAAATGCGTTCGGCCATTGTCGACTACCGCGAATTGTTCGTGGACCTGGTCGACGCCGGCCGGTCCGGAAAAGCCGGAACCGGGAAGTAAGGAAGTATCCATGTCAACCGATCAGAATCCACTGCGCGAGCAATGGCGCGATATTCAGATCCGATTCGTCGACGATCCCCGAGACGCGGTCACCCGCGCCGACGGACTCGTGGCCGAGGCCCTCGAACAGCTGTCCGACCGGTGCGCGCGCCGCCGCGAAGAGCTCGAAAGCCGTTGGGCGCGGGGCGATGCCGCCGACACCGAGGAAATGCGGCAGGCACTGCGCGGCTACCGCGACCTGTTCGATCAGCTCTCGGGGACCGCGTCGGGGGCGATGAACATATAGCTCTTCTCCTCTACTCGCTGTTGGATACGCCATTGGCCGTCCACTCGCACGAAGGTGTCGTGGTACCAGAGGCCACACATCATGAGCTGCCGCGCGCCATCGGCACCCGTGACCAGCATGGGGTTGTGGCACATCGTGCGGGCGGTGGCGTGATCGCCCTCCACGTGGATGGAGGAGTTGGCGATCATGTGCTGGAAGGCCGAGAAATTCGGCATGACGGTGGCCAGGAACTTCTTGGTGGATTCCAGGTCACCGGCCGGGCCGCCCATGGCGGTGTAGTCGATGTGGGCGTCGCGGGTGAAGATCTCGTCCAGCAGCTCCCACTGATGGGTGTCCACGGCGTGGGAATAGCGGACCATGAGGTCCTCTATTTCCATCCGGTCCGAAATCTCCTGCAGGGACAGCATGGTGCCTCCGAGTGGTGCCGATAACTCTTCAGGGACGGTGGGCCACCGTACGGCAAGGCAGGCGTTGATCTTGCCATTTCCGAAATATACGGGCATGCAATAGATCTCGTTCGGAGCGCAGAACCATATCGGCCGGCCCCCAGCTCGCCGAGCAGATCGACGAGTCGCGGGCGGGTCTGGCCCGGCTCTTCGGCGAAACCGACGCGGACGAGGCGGGCCGAACCGTCGGAGCCCGCTATCAGGCCCTGCTGGTGGCCGTCGCCGCGCAGGCGCTCATCGATCCCGACCGCGCCTACCGGGCCGAACTCACGGAGGGGCTCGGTCTTCCGGCCACGTCGGCCGAGTAGACGGACCCCCGCACCGCATCACGCAACCCGAATGCGGCAAGGTGAGGCGGTGCCCTGCATTGTCTTGGAGCGGGTCAGTCTCGGCCACGGATCGACCTCGGTACTCGCGGAGGTCGACGCGACCTTCGCGGCCGGGCGGTGCACGGCTGTGGTCGGTCCGAGCGGGGCGGGCAAGACGACGCTGCTGCGGTTGCTGAATCGATTCGAGGAACCCGACAGCGGGCGGGTGCTGCTGAACGGGGTTCCGATAAGCGACCTGGATGTGCTGGCGCTGCGGCGACAGGTGGGGCTGGTGCCGCAGCGGCCGGTACTGCTCACCGATACGGTCGCCGAGGAGGTGCGCGTGGGGCGGGCGGTCGATGCCGAGCGAGTCTCGGAGTTGCTCGGGGTGGTCGGTTTGCCCGAGGGGTTCGCGGCGCGCCGCTGCGCCGAGCTGTCCGGGGGTGAAGCGCAACGGGTTTGCCTGGCGCGGGCGCTGGCGGTGGAGCCGCGGGTGCTGCTGCTCGACGAGCCGACCTCGGCGCTGGACGGGGCCTCGGCGGTGGCGATCGGTGAGCTGATCCGGGCGCATGTGGGGGCCGGCGGCAGCGTGGTGCTGGTCAGCCATGATCCGGGGTTCGTCGCCGAGGTGTCGGACGAGGTGTGGACGCTGGCGGCCGGCCGACTCACCCGCGGCGCGCAGACGGGAAATCAGCCATGACCCAGGGACTTTCGGTTCCCGACTGGACAGGCGTCGGCGCCTCGCTGGTCCTGGTCGCGCTGGCGGCGGCCATCGCCTACCGGCAGCAGTTGCATCTGACGCGGGAACTGCTGATCGCAGCCGCCCGGGCCGGCGTGCAGCTGATCGCGGTGGGCGCGATTCTGCTGATCCTGTTCCGCCACACCGGTTTGCCGGGCGCGCTGGGCTGGGTGGTGCTCATGATCGTGATCGCCGGGCAGGTGGCGGGTCGGCGCGGCGCGGGGCTGCCGCACGCGACGCGCTCGGCGACCATCGGAGTGTCGTTCGGCGCGTCCATCACGCTGGGCGCGCTCATCGTGCTCGGCATCATCTCGACGCAGGCGCGGGTGGTGGTGCCGGTGGGCGGGATGATCGTGTCGTCGGCCATGCAGTCGACCGGAATCGCGTTGCGCCGCTTGGTGGAGGACGCGCGCCGGGCTCGCGATGCCGTGGAAGCACGGCTGGCGCTGGGGCTTTCGGCCCACCAGTCGTTCCTGCCCAACCGGCGGTCCGCGCTGCGCACCGCCCTGATTCCGGCCATCGACTCGACCAAGGTGGTCGGTCTGATCAGTTTGCCGGGCGCGATGACGGGTTTGATTCTGGCGGGCGTGGATCCGCTCACGGCCATCCGCTACCAGATCGTCGTAATGTATATGCTGCTCGCCGCCACGACCCTGGCCGCACTGGCGGCCACGCGGGTGGCCGAGCGCACCCTCTTCGACAGCGCGCAGCGCCTGGTCCGGCTCCCCGACTGACGGCACACTGTTCGCAGAATCCTGATGAGTGGGATTTCATATGCGAGTGCAAACGTCCGAAATGCCGTTATCGTTACGATGTCGCCGGTAAAATGCTTGGGGGATAGGTAGTTTCGTATGGAAGTAATCGAGTTCTTCATGCCGTTCGACACCGCGGGTGTCAACCCCGCCGAGCCGGCAGCCGAAGCGGGCATGTGGTCCTGGCTGGAAGCCTACGGGCTGGTCCCGACCGCGCCCACCCGCCGTCGCATGGAACGCACCCGCCCGGCCCGGATGTACGCCCTGTGGTGTCCCAGCGCGGACGTCGCCGAGCTCACGCTGTTGAGCCAGTACACCGC
The DNA here is from genome assembly GCF_000308655.1 of Nocardia niigatensis NBRC 100131. GTDB lineage: Bacteria > Actinomycetota > Actinomycetes > Mycobacteriales > Mycobacteriaceae > Nocardia > Nocardia niigatensis. The sequence goes on from NZ_BAGC01000035.1 coordinate 110,351, forward strand.
ATGGGCTTTCATCGTCGACGATCAGTTCGACATCGAAATTCCCGATCCACGCCGGTGTTTGGAGGCCATCACCGCAATCGAGGCTGTACTGGACGGTACGACAACGCCTTCCGGTGTCCTGGCCGTTGCCTTCGATGATCTCTGGAAGCGCCTGTGCCACGGCCGGTCGGCACCCTGGCGGCAGAGCGTGCGCCGGGAGATCCACGACTGGCTCTGGACCTACTACACCGAGAGCGTCGGGAGGCTCTCGGGCAACCTCCCCGACCTCGAAACCTACCGCGCGCATCGGCGAGACGGCGTGGCGCTGTACGTGTTTCTCGATATCAGCGAACGCGCCGAGGGGGTGGACCTGTCCGCAGCCGTCCGGCACCTGCCCGCCATGCGCGCCCTGCGCATGGCCGCCGTCGAGCACATGGGCCTGTTCAACGATGTGTTGTCGGTCGCCTCCGACGAGGCCTCCGGCTACCTCTACAACTCGGTTCTGCTCGCGCAGTATCACCACGGGCACAACCGAGCTCAGGCCCGGCAACTGGTCAACGGCATGCTCTCCGAGTGCATCGAGCACATGATCGAGGCGATGCAACGATTGCCGACCGAACTCGACGACGCCGGCCTCACCGGCCGCGAGCGCGCCGACGCCCTGGTCACCGCCCAGAACTACACCGTCTACGTCCGCGCCAACCACGACTACCACTACCAGGCGGCCCGCTACACGAGCGCCCCAGCGGAAGCGCTCGAGCACGGCCTGCCACTGACCTGAGCACGGAACCCGCCGGCGTTGCCGAAATGAAATCCGCAGGCAACCCCCAGGTTTCAGGCTGCGATGGGACTATGAGCTACTTCTGAGCATGGCTACCCAGCCGCCACCGGGTGGCTGCGGCGACCGTGTCCGAGCGAGCGGGGCCGATTATGCGAGCATCGAAACCGATCCGATTCACCGTGGGACAGCACACCGAGAGCAAGCGCCGGTGGGGACTGTCCCGCCCGGTCACGGCCGCCCTGGCCGGGCATGACGAAACCCGCGTCCGCGCACCCGAATCCATATCCCGCCCGCTCGACGCGGGCACCGAGCGAAGAGCCCGCAGACGCCTGTCCGAGGCCCGGGCCGCCATCGACCCGGTGCTGCGGTCGGCGGTCGGAGCGCTGGCCGAACCCCTGGACGTGATGGCCGGCTACCACTTCGGCTGGTGTGATCCCGAGGGGAACGTCGTCACCGCCGCGCAGGGCAAGGCGCTGCGCCCGGCCCTGACCTTCGCGGCCGCCGCGGCCTGTGGCGGCGCCGTCGAGGAATCGGTCCACGCCGCGGCGGCCGTCGAACTGCTGCACAACTTCTCACTCGTGCACGATGACGTCATGGACACCGATCCATTCCGGCACGGCAGGCCCACGGTCTGGCGGATCTGGGGTGAGACCAATGCGACGCTGCTCGGCGACGCGATGCAGGCCGTGGCGCTCGGCGTGCTGTGCGACGGCGCGCCCGAGACCGTCACCTCCGAGGCGGTCATCCGCCTGGCCAAGGCGACGGTCACGCTGTGCCGGGGTCAGTACGCGGACTGCGCCTTCGAGACCCGGCCCACCGTCAGCGTCGACGAGTATCTGGCCATGGCCGCCGGGAAAACCGGCGCGCTACTGGGCTGTGCGTGCGCGCTGGGTGCGCTGTGCGCCGGGGCCGACCACCGCGTGGTCTCGGCCATGCACACCTTCGGCATCGAGATCGGGCTCGTCTTCCAGCTCGTCGACGACTTCATCGACATCTGGGGCGATCCCGAGATCACCGGAAAACCCGCGCACAGCGACCTGATTCACCGCAAACAGTCCTTCCCGGTGGTGTGCGCCCTGGAATCGGGCACACCCGCCGGGCGGGAACTGGCCCGGCTCTATCACGCCCGCCATCCCATGAACGCGGCCCGCGCGTCCAGGGCGGCGGACCTGATCGAGGAGGCCGGCGGCCGCCAGCGCACCCTGCGCCGCGCGTCCGCCGCCCTGGACGCCGCGTTCGCGGCACTGCCCCGCGATCTCGCCTCCGACGATCTGACCGCGTTGGCCGAGCTGATGGCACACCGCGATCACTAGGCCGCCGCGAGCACGAGAGGGGAGCCGAAAACCAAAGTACGTGTAACCGTTGGTTACACGTACTTTGTCTTTTCAGAAGAATCACTGATGAGGTGGCCCGGACTCTATCAGAGCCTCCGGATGCGTGCTATCCAGGCCGCGACGTCCACCAGGCCCGTGGGAGACACCTCGAGGCCGGCCGCTTGATCGGCGACGGCGGCGGTGACCCGGCCACGGTAGCGGGTCGGTTCGAGGCGTTCCAGATCCCAGCCCGCGCCGAAGGACTCCCGGATCACGGTGTCGCTGATGCGCGGGCCGAAGCCGGGTTCGGCATCGGAGAGGGCCAGGAGGTGGATCACGCCGCCGGGCTTGCAGACCGCGTGGAGATTGCGGACGTAGGCGGCGCGGACCTCGGGTTCGGTGCCGAAGACATGGAACAGGGCGCTGTCTACAACGGTGTCGAAGGCGGGTGCCGAACCCGGGGGATCGCCCGCGAAGTCGGTGTTCCCGGCGAGAGCCAGGGCGTCGGCGACCTGGAATTGCACGGCAGGGACGCCCTGTGCGTCGGCATTCGCGCGGGCGTATTCGATTGCGCTGGGGGCGAAGTCGACGCCGAGCACGTCGTAGCCGAGGCGGGTGAGCAGGATGGTGTGCTCCCCGGCGCCGCAGCCGGGTTCGAGGATGCGGCCGCTGATCTCGCCGGCGCGCTCGAGCGCCACGATTGCGGGCTGAGGTTCGCCGATCACCCACGGCGCGGTGTCCTCGTCGTAGACGGCGTTCCAGGTTTCTACTGGTCGAGTCATGCTTCCAGCCTGCAACCTCGACCCCACTCGAGGTCAATCCCCGCATAGCCGTCAATCGGAGCGGCCGGACCGCCCACAATGTGGTCATGCCCAAGTCTTGTCTGCTGTTGCAGCTGCGACCCGAGCAAGCGGCCTCCGATCAGGAGTACGAAGCAATCCTCTACGCAGGCGGTCTCTCGGCCGCGGACGTGGTGCGCGTCGAGATGAATCGCGGGATGCCCGACCTGGATCTCGAGGATCACTGGGCGGTGATCGTCGGCGGCGGGCCGAGCAATCTCAGCTACCCCGAGGCCAAGAAGTACGACTATCAGCGGGTCTTCGAGCCCGAGCTGAAGAAGCTGCTCATGGAGATCGTGCGCCGCGACTTCCCTTATCTGGGTGCGTGTTACGGGCTGAGCGTGCTGGCCGACGCGCTGGGCGGACGGGTCGGGACCGAGGGCTACGCCGAAACACCCGGGGCCACCACCATCGAACTCACCGACGACGCGGCGAAAGACCCTTTGATGCAAGGACTTCCGGATACGTTCCGGGCGTTCGTCGGACACAAGGAGTCGTGTCAGGATGTCCCGCCGGGCTCGGTACTGCTGGCGCAATCGGCCGCCTGCCCGGTGCAGGCGGTGCGGGTCGGCGAGAACGTCTACGCCACCCAGTTCCACCCGGAGCTCGACGGCCGTGGACTTGCCCTGCGCATCGAAATCTACCGGCACGAAGGCTATTTCGACCCGAGCGAGGCCGACTACCTGACCGCGCTCGGGCACCGCGAACGCATCACGGTACCGCAGGAGTTCCTGCGCCGCTTCGTCACCCGATATCGCGTGTGAGACGCCTCATCGCGCGGTGCCGTCGGGACGCTGCGCCGAGTCGAGAATGATCGAGGAGGCGCGGGCGCGAACCTCCTCGCGGGTGCGGCCCTTGTGATCGGCACCGAGGAAGTGCAGGCCGATGGCCAGGCAGAAGGCGAGCAGGCTGCGTGCTTCGATCTCGTCGGGGTCGGTGCAGAAGGTGCCGATCGCCTCGCGCAGCACGTCCATGCGACGGTCGTCGACCCGGCGCAGACGCTCGGCGACCGCATCGTCGCGGCGGGCCCAGTCGCGGACGGCGAGGTCGATGGACAGCAACCGATCATCGGACAGGGTGAGCCGGCCGGCAAGGACGACCTTGGCACGGGGATCCTGTTCGTGCGCAATGTGTTCGAGGACTTCATCGACGCTCTCACGCTCCCAGGTGTCTAGCATGGCCTCCAGCAGCGCGCCGCGGTCGGCGAAGTAGCCGTAGAACCCGCCCTTGGTGACCCCGAGCGCCTTGGCCAGCACTTCGACGCGAACCGCGTCCACACCGTTGCCGGCCAGGGTTCGCAAGCCCTGCTCGATCCACGCCTCGCGCGGAGTGCGGGGCACGCCCATGGGTGTGGCTCCTCTCACTGATCCCGGTATATACGGCACCGTATATCAGCGCCTAGCCTGCTTGATATACGCCACCGTATAACAGAATCGGGCGGTGGCCCAGCAACGACCAAGGGGTGCTCGACATGATCAAATGGGCAGGCTGGCTGATCACGATCTTCGGAGCCGCACACACACTGCTCGCCCTCACGGTGGAACGGGCGGCCGGCCACGCCGGAACCTGGTTCACCGGTGGACTCTGGGGTGACGACCTCGCCGCGATGAGCCCGGAGAACAGCGCCTTCTGGCTCTCGGTGGCGAGCTTCGGCGTCCCGCTCGCCCTCATCGGCGTGACCATACTGTGGCTGGACCGCCACGACATCACGCCACCCGCCTTCCTCGCCTGGGCACTGGGAATCTGGAGCCTGCTCATCGCCGCGGCACTCATCCTCACCCCGTGGCCGATGATCCTGGTCGCGAGCGGACTACTACTGGCCGGAAGCCGCCGCGCGACCCGCAGTGGCCACACCGTGACCACCGCGTAAGCGGGTTCCGCAGCGCGCCTTTGCTGTTCAGGAACCAGAAGCCGAGGTTGCCGCTGTCGGGGAACCTCCTGCGCTGGAGCCGGATTCGGAATCCGCGCCGCCCGAACTGTGCGGGCGCGCGGATTTCCGAGCCCAGAGCGCGGTGAGTGGTTCGGAATCGCGGCGTACGGCGATAGCGGTGGCGGCGAACAGGGCGAGGGTGAGCCAGATGTAGGCGTTGTGGTCCACGACGGCGAAGGGGCCGTGGCCGGGGAGGTCGAAGACGCTGCCGTAGTGCAGGTCCAGCAGATCGAAGACGCCGCCCGAGCAGACGAGGAAGACGGCGAGGAGGCCGGCGGCGGTGGGCAGGGAGCGGTGGCGCAGGGCGAGGTCGGCCAGGTAGATCAGCAGGGGAGCCAGCCAGACCCAGTGGTGGATCCAGCTGTAAGGGGAGACGACCGTACTGGTCAGGCCGCACAGGACGACGGCGGGGAGTTCGCGGCCGGTGAACGAGAGGCGGCGGGCCAGCAGCAAGCAGACCGCCGCGATGGCGAGAGCGGCTGCGAGCCACAGTATTTGGATGCCGCCGCCCGCACCCAGGGTGCGGGCGAGCATGCCGCGCAGGGATTCGTTCTGCGGGTTATCCGGGACACCGACGCGGGTCGGGTCGGCGAAGGCGCCACTCCAGAAGGTCAGCGAATCCTTCGGCAGCACAGCCAGACCGATCACCATGGTCGCGACCAGGGAGCCGGTCGCCGTGGCGGCGGCCCGGATTCGACGGGTGACCAGGAAATAGAGGATGAAGAAGGCCGGGGTGAGCTTGATGCCGGCCGCGATTCCGGTCAGCACGCCCTTGAAACGGGATGAATCGGGCAGTGCCATATCGGCCAGCACCAGAAGCAGCAGCAGGATGTTGACCTGGCCGAAGGCCACGGTCTCGCGGATCGGCTCGCACAGCAGCAGCAGGGCCGCGGCGGTCGGTCCCATGATCAGCATGCGCCGGTCACGGCGATAACCGAGCACCGACAGTGCCGCCCAGACGGATCCGGTGAGCATGGCGAAATTCGCGAGGCCGCCGACCCAGGTGAACAGCGTGCCGTGCAGTGCCGCCAGCGGCACGAACAGCAGTGCCGCGAACGGGGTGTACACGAACTCCCACACGCCGCGCGTGTGCCCGCGCAACGGGGTGTCGTACACCGAAACATCGTGCACCACACGGTCGGCCGCGATCTGATAGACGCCGAGATCGACCAGGTGCAGCATCGTGCGCGGCGCGGCCAGCAGCTGACCGAGGTAGTACCACCCGGCCAATCCGCCCAGCACCGCTACCAGCCACACCGCGGCCGGTGGAATCGAGCGCCGCTGCGGCGCATCCTGATTCGTGGCGGTCACCTGTTCGACCGTCGACAACGGCATCCACACACCCCCGGTTCCGGGCTTCCGACTGCCCGCCCCACCGTAGTGAGGCGCCCACGCGATCGCCACCCGGCCCCGGCGCGTAGGTGATGTCCGGGAGCGTCGAAATCGCCGGTTACCACCGGTCGGCGCGTGTCGCGAACCATTCCTGTGAATGTCTCGAGATGACCTCAGGGGCGGAGGAGGACCTTCAGGGAGCGACGCTGATCCATGGCGCGGTAGCCCTCGGCGGTCTCCTCGAGGGGGAGTTCGGTATCGAAGACCCGCCCCGGGTCCACGCTGCCGTCGAGGACTGCCGGAAGCAGGGTCTCGATGTAGGCGCGCGCGGGTGCGGGACCGCCGGTGAGGGTGATGTTGGGGCCGAAGAGGGGCCAGCCGACCGGAGCCTCGTCGTATTGCGGGACGCCGACACGGCTGATCACGCCGCCGGGCCGGACCACGCCCAGGGCTTGCTGGTAGGCGGGCAGATGGCCGACCGCTTCGATGACGACGTGAGTGCCGTCGCCCCGGGTCAATTCGCGTACCGCGGCGATACCCTCGTCACCGCGCTCGGCGACGACATCGGTGGCTCCGAACTCGCGGCCCAGGTCGGTGCGTTCCTTGTGGCGGCCCATGAGGATGACGCGCGGTGCGCCCAGCTGTCGTGCGGACAGCACGCCCATGAGACCGACCGCGCCGTCGCCGATCACGGTCACGGTGGTGTCCGCGCCGACCCGCGCCTTCACCGCCGCGTGATAGCCGGTGCCGTAGACGTCCGACAGTGTCAGCAGCGATGGGATCAGCGGCGAGTTCTCCTCGACCGGCACCGGGACGAGGGTCCCGTCGGCGAGTGGCACGCGGACGGCCTCGGCCTGGCCGCCGCGGACGTCGCCCGCGTTCCAGAATCCGCCGTGGCGGCACGAGGTCTGCAAGCCTTCGCGGCAGAAATCGCAGGTGCCGTCGGACCAGGCGAACGGGGCGATGACGAACTCGCCCTTGCGGACCGAGCGGACCTCACTGCCGATGTCCTCGACGATGCCGACGAACTCGTGCCCCATGGATCGGCCGCGCTCCGAGACCGGCATGTTGTGGTAGGGATGCAGATCCGATCCGCACACGCAGCTGCGGACCACCCGGACCAGGGCGTCGGTCGGGTGCTGGATGCCGGGGTCGGGAGCGTCGATGACGCGGACGTCACCGGCACCGTACATGTAGGTCGCTCGCATGAGACTCCTTCGCTCGGTGCCGATTTCGGTCAGTGCTGGGGGAGGTGCGCGGCGGCGTGGGCGTAGTCGTCGCCGGTGACGTGTTCGCCCCAGGTGGTTTCGGGCTGGTCGGGGTCGCCGGTGCCCTCCCAGATGGCGAGGTGGCTCATGAAGCGGTCGGAAACCGCTCCGTGCCAATGCCATTCGCCGGGCGGGGTGTGGACGGTGTCGCCGGGCCGCATCACGATGACGCGGCCGTTGCGGGTGGCGACCAGTCCGATGCCCTCGGTGACGTGCAGCGTCTGCCCGACCGCGTGGGTGTGCCAGGCGGTGCGGGCGCACGGCGCGAAGCGGACGGTGTTGATCCGGGTTCGTGACGGTTCCTCGCCCCTGTAGATCTGGTCGAACCAGACATCGCCGGTGAACCAGTCGGCCGGGCCCTTCCCGGTGGGCGGGTTGGTCAGGCGTTCCATGCGTTCTCCTCCGATCGAAGAAGTCATCACAGCTGATTATTTGCCACCTGCCGAATCCGCTTCCGCCCGACCCGATGGTTCGGGCCAGGATCGCTCGTAGATGCCGGTCGGTCTGCCGCAGGCGATCACGTGTCCACTGACGGCTACCGGACCTTCCAGTCGGCTGATCGCGACCTGTTCCTGGCGCTCCAGCACAACGGCCGGGCCAGCTACCGGGATCTGGCCCGCGACCTTCTCGGCCGTACGGCCAATGCGCTCAATGATGCGGTCGTCGTCGACCAGCGCCTCGTGTTCCGAGCGTTCAAGTCGTGGGGCGGCTGCTGGACAGCTCGGGGCATGCGGTCGGTGCCGGTCAACCCGTGGGCGGCGGCGGGCGGCTGTAGAATCGAGAGCCGGTGCCGTGCAGCGGCTCTCGATCGTTTACCCGTCGTGGACGGCGATCAGGCCCGGGATCACACCGAGATACGCGGTGCTGTCGGGGCCGATCGTGATTCCGGCGTAGTTGTTGTTGAATCCGGGGCCGGTGCCGGTGAGCTGCTTCCAGACCGTTGCTCCGGTGCGGAAATCGAGGGCCGTGAAATACCAGGGATCGCTGACGTCGGTGCCCTTGGTGTAGGTGTAGATCAGGCCGGTGGCCAGCGACAGCTTGGGCACCACGGTGGGCGCGGCCGCGGTCGTATTGGCCCACACCTGATGGCAGCCATTGCCATCGGGATCGATATCGATGCGGGCGAATCCAGGGGTGGTGGTCTTGCCCAGCAGGGTGGCCTCGGGCCCGGTGTAGCCGTAGTTGTTCTCCACGATCAGCGCATTGCCCGCTGAGATCAACGAGTTCTCGGTATCGCTTGTCCCGGCGCCGAACACGGGCACCGCGCATACCTGACGCTGGGCCGCCCCGGGCGCGGTGCGGTAGACGACGACGTTCATCGGATCGGCGTTGTCGGTGATGGCGACATAGCCACCGGACAGGATGGTGGGCGTCGTGCCCGTGCCGTCATCGACCTGGCCGGGCTTGTGCTGTCCACTGTTGGCGTAGGCGACCCGCCAGGTGATGGCGGGTTCGCCACCGGGCCCGGCATCGAAGCGCAGCAGCTCTCGGTTGGTGGCGATGTACACATCGCCGTCATTGCCGACCGCGAAGGAGTTCTCGATCTCGCCCTCGGCGCCTTCGCCGAGCCGGATCACCTGTGCGGCACCGGTGTTCAGGTCGAGGGTGCCGACCACGCCGTCGGTCCGGGTGACGAACCAGAGCAGGCCGTTGCTGTCGGGCAGCGCCGAGTTGAAGGTCTCCCCGGGCCGCAGCACACCGGTCAGGTCGTAATCGTGGTCGAGGGTGAAACCGTCGCCGCCGGGATTCTCGGCGAACACCCGGATGTGGCCGTCGCGAGACGCGATCACCGCACGATCGGCATTGTCCAGATAGAAGTAGGCGCCGCCGGTGAAGTTGCCGAAGGCCCCCGGCCGCAGGAACGCGCCCGGATCGCCCGGCAATGCGCTGCGGCCCAGCACGTTCAAGGTGACCGGGTCGAGCAGATACAGCGCGGGGGAGGGCCCGATGCAGGTCGTGACGATGCGGCCGGCGCGGTCGAAGGTGATCGATCCGCACTCCCCGCCGATCACCGCCGACACCACGCGGGGGTCGTGCCCGAGCGGTCCCGGCCGGGTGCTGGTGTTGCTCATCCACCCGTCGTCGTGGATGCCGGAGTTGCCGTTGGGCGCGAGATACGGGTGCTGCGGCACCGGCGGCACATCGGTGACCGGTTGTGCCACAGCCGGATTGCCGGCGAATCCGGCCGGTGCCCCGGGCACGGCGGGAATCGGGAGGGCGGCCGCGGTCCCGGCTACTGTGGCGAGCAGTCCGGCGGTGGCACCGGTGACGAGGTTCGCCCGGACGCTATTTCGCACCGATACCGTCCCGCAGGAAGTCGGAGAGCTGCTCGCCGAAGGGCTTCGCCGTCTGGGTGTTGTAATCGTTCCATCCGTCCTGCTGGGCCTGCTGCAGATAGGCGGGTAGCGGCTGGTGCAGTTCGGTGCTGACCGCCTCGTCGTGCAACCGGCTCATGGTGTCGCGCAGGTCGCTGCCGACGGCCGCGACATTGTCCAGTTCGAGCTGTCCGTCCTGGGTCGCGTAGTCGTAGAGCTCGTACTCCTCCTGCTCGGCGGGGTCGATCTGCGCGGAACCCGGTACCCAGTGCGAGTATCGGACGAACTTGGCATCCGCAGTCCGCAGTGCGATGACATGACCGGGTGCGTCGCCGTTGAACCGGACCGCCGCCTCCTCGATGGAGTGCTCGTCGGTGGTGTGCAGAATCCATGGCCGCCCGGGTGCGCGCGGATCGGCGGCCACCGAGGCGATGTCGTGCCGGCCGGCCAGGTGCGCGTACCGGTCGTCGGCCCGCCAGCCGTTGCCGCCGGTGCCGATGGTGAGCAGCAGTGCGGCCAGGTCGATGCTGGAGGTCAGCTGGTCGCGGGTGCCGGGCGCGGCGGTCAGCTGACCGCGCGGGTCATGGATGAACAGCGGCACGCGGATCGCCTCGTCGTAGGCGCCGCCACCCTTGCCGTGCAGGCCGTGCGACCCGGCATAGTCGCCGTGATCGGAGGTGAACACCACGACCGTGTTCGCCGCGACCTCCGGCTGGGTCGCCAATTCGTCGAGCACGCGCCCGATCTGGATGTCGACCTGCTGCTGGAACCACAGGTAGAGGTTGCGCATGTCGATCCACTCCTGGTCGGCACCGGGCGTGCCGTAGGGTGCCAGCCCGAACGTCGCGGCCGATACCTCCACCAGGGCCTTCTGCAGCCGCGGCTTACGCGAGAGCTGTTCGAGGGTTTCGAAATTGCCCGGCAGGTCATTGATCCAGCGCGGAATGTTGTTGAACGCCAGCGTGCGTCGCGTCCAGCGGGGCCACCACTGGATGTCGTGTGGGTTGACCAGCGACACCGTCGTGCACCAGGGGCCTTGTCCCGCATCGGTATTGAACCAGTCGACGAACTGGTCGACTATGCGCCCGTCCATCTGCAGGCCCTGCTCGGGCGCGCCGTTCGGCGAGGGGTAGGTGCCGCCGTCGAAGCCGTAGCGATCCAGGCCGCCGGGAGTGGTGTCGGCGTAGTGGCCCAGATGCCATTTGCCCCACCAGGAGGTGCGGTAGCCCTGTTCCCGCAGCATGGACCCCCAGGTCGGGAAGGCCGCCGCGAGCTCCGACTGCGAGGTGGACAGGCAGCCGGTCTGATGCGAGTACAGGCCGGTGACCAGCGCCCCGCGCGAGGGGGTGCAGTCGTTGGCGGCGGTGTAGTGCTGCTCGAAGGAGACCGACTTGCTCCGCAGCGCTGCGATATTCGGCAGGATGGTGTCGAGCACCGACTGCTCGGGGAACCACATCGGGCTACGCATCTCGTCGACCAGGACCACCAGGATATTGGGACGGTCCGGATGAGCGTCCATGCGCCGCGGTGTCGCGGCGGCCGGGCCGGTGGCGGCGACCGCGGCGGCGGTGGCCCCGGCCATCGCGCCGGTGCCGAAAAATCCTCGCCTGCTGATCATTTCGCGGATCCTCCAGTGTTGTCGGGAGTCGGGTTGGCGGCGATGAACTCGGCGACCACTGCCGCGAGTTCCGGCCCGCGGTCCTCCTGCAGGAAGTGACCGGCGCCGACGATCGTGGTGTGGGGCTGACCGGCGGCGCCGGGCACCCGCTCCTGGAAGATGCGGTGGCCGCCCGCGGTGATCGGGTCTCCGTCGGAGAAGGCGGTGAGTACCGGTTTTCCGAAGTGCGCCAGCTGTTCCCACGCCTGTTTGTTGGCGGGACCGGCGGGATCGTCGGGACGGGTGGGGACCAGTAGCGGGAAGGCTCGTGCGCCCGCCTTGTAGGTCTCGTCCGGGAAGGGGGCGTCGTAGGCGGCCACTACGTCGGGGGAGAGCTCGGTATGGCAGCCGCCCGCGATGATGCCGCCGACCGGGAATTCCGGGGTCTCCTGCGAGAACCGCTGCCAGGCGCTGAAGGCGTCGGTCAGTTTGGCCTCGCCCGTGGGCAGGCCGGTGTTGGCGACCACCACCCGGGCGAAGCGGTCGGGATGCTCGGCGACCAGTCGCAGGCCGAGCAGTCCGCCCCAGTCCTGGCAGACCAGGGTGATCCCGGACAGGTCCAGGTGGTCGAACAGTGCCTCGCGTAGCCATTCGACGTGGCGGGCATAGGTGTAGTCGGCGCGGTCGGCGGGCTTGTCGCTACGGCCGAAACCGATGAGATCCGGTGCGACGCAGCGTTTCCCGGCTGCGACCAGCGGCGGGATCAGATGGCGGTACAGAAAGCTCCAGGACGGTTCGCCGTGCAGCAGCAGGACGACCTCACCGTCGCGCGGGCCCTCGTCGAGGTAGTGCGACCGCAAGCGGGTTGCGCTGCCGTCGCCCGCCTCGACCTCGAGGTAGTGGGGTTCGAAAGGGAAGTCCGGCAGATCGGCGAACCGTTCGTCCGGTGTCCGCAGTGCGTGCATGGGGCCGACGATAATGTTGTTGCATGATGTCTGCAACTTCTTCGGGGCGCGTGTAGCGTGGCCGTCGATGGATGGACGGACCGCACGAGGTGCCAAGAACCGTCAGGCGGTGCTCGAGGCCGCCCTGGCGTTGATCGACGAGGGCACGCTACAGCCCACCGCGCAGGCTGTGGCCGAACGCGCGGGCGTGGCGACCCGCTCGGTGTATCACCATTTCCGCGACCTGGAGACGCTGTATCTGGATGCCGCGCAGACTCAGATCGCCCGGCACTGGGTCGTGCTCATGGAGCCCGTGAACGGGGAACTCACCGAACGCATCGATCGACTCGTCGCGCTGCGGGCCGAACTGTTCGAGCGGGTGTCGGCCACCCGTCGCGCGGCACTGCTGCGCGAACACGAATCCCCCGTCCTCTCCGAACGATTGGACGAGAGCCGTGCCGCACTGCGGGCCCACCTGCGCACGCATCTTCCCGAACTCGAGAACCTCGACGCCCCCGTCCGCGAGGCCGCCTACGCTCTCTGCTCCTGGGAATCCTGGGATGTCCTGCGCCGCCACCAGTCCCTGTCCGTAGCCGACGCCCGCGCCTCGGTGACAACCGTCCTCACCCGCCTGCTCACCGGCTGAGTGGGCCACTCGAAAGTGGCCCTCGTCGATCGACCGCACCGAACTCATCGCCGGCCACCCCTTCGCCGCGCGCTGACCGCATCGCACGAATCCGTCGAATACGCTTCCGGACATAGCCGAGATACCCACCGGAGGAAGGACGCTCCCTTGGCATCAGACGACTACGCCATGACCCGCCGCTGCCTGCACGGCGTGGCCGAACTTCTGATGGCAGGGCCGCAATACCGTGCCCACGGCACCATCAAGCTGCGCCCCGCCGCCGGGGGATTCGCCACGATCCATCCTCCGTTCATCGCGGTGGACGGCGACCTCCTGCTGGTCGCCGGCACGGTGATCGGAAAGCTCAGCGGCACAACCTATGCCGACCTCGCGGCCCATGCCGGAATCGACGCCGGCGCACCCGCGGACCTGTACGCCGACTCCTCCGGCTGCATACTCACCGACCCCATCCAGGTCGACTTCGACCACGCCCACACCGTCGCCCGCGCCTTCGACTGGGGCAACCGGGCCCTACGCCGCCTCGAGCCCGCCGAAACCCCCGTCCTCTGGCCCGAACACTTCGACCTGGCCATCACCGCCGACCGCATCAACTACGGCGTCTCACCCGGCGACTCCCACATCCCCGCCCCCTACGCCTACGTAGGCCCCCGGGACCAGCCCACCGGCCCCTTCTGGAACGAATCCTTCGGCGCCGCACGCACACTCACCTCCCTGGGTGATGCGAACGCGGTTTACGAGTTCTTCGTCGAGGGCCGCGACCGCGCCGGCGAATCGTGACAATTACGGACCTCTGGTCACTGTTGAATGTGGGCGCCCCAGGATATGACCTGATTCGTTGCCGGGGACATGAGATCGCCGTTCCACCGGAGGTTTTCGATCAGACCGCGAGTTCCCAATCGAGCGCCCAGAGCCGGAGGGTCTCGTCCCGATCCGCGGTGAACAGATAGTTGGCGTCAGGGGTCACGGAGAGGGTTGTCGTTCCCCGCATCTGGCCGTCCAGCCTGCGCACGCAGGCACCGGTCGAGACATCCCACACTCGGACGACCGGTTCGGTGCTCGCTGTGAAGAGGAACCGTCCATCCGAACTTGCTTCGATTTGGTGGCTGATGGACTGCCGCGGTTCGACGAACCTGCGCATGGTGTCACCGGTCGCGGCATCCAGCATGGCGATGCCTCCGCCGGCCGCGGCCAGAACAATGCCGGTGTCGCCGCTCAGGCATACGGACAACACATATTCGAGCGGCGACTGAACGGTCCGCAGGCATCGGCCGGACCTCGGCTCCCACAGGCTGATCAGATCGCTGTCGTTCACTGCTATCGCACGATTACCGTCGGGAGAAATCCACAGCGTCCTGGTCGCCCTTCCGGTGGGCGTCAGTGAGTGAAGCTCCTTGCCCAGGAGCAGATCCCACACCGTCATGGTCGCGGTTCCCCGGTGTGAGACCAGGGCCAGACGCGCATCCGCGTCGAAGACGGCCCGGTGAAGGCGGGGAACGTTATACGAGGCCAAACCCTCGCCGGACGACATCGACCAAGCCTTGATGGTGCCGTCCCCCGCAGACACGAGCCTGCCACCGTCACTGGCCAGTCGAAGTTGGTCCACGGATCGCTGCTGAGAGTCGATCACGCGGCTTCGGAGTCCCGTGGTCAGGTCCCAAATCTGAAGTCTTCCATCGACGTCGCTGTACACGCCGAGGCGGGCGTCGGATGTCAGATCGAGACTGCGGCCGTTGACACTGTCACGGTATTCGCCGGTGCGAGCAGCGAGAGTGGCTGCGGGCCACGCGGATCGGAGGCCGGTGCGCGTCACTCGGTCACCCAGGGCACGCCACGCCGTCATGACCCGTGGCGTGCGTTCGAACCCAGTTAGGGACCGCGCTGCGGTGAGGCGGGTGAATGCCTCCTCACAGCGGCCGGCAGTCGTGGCATCCCGCGCGGCCGCGAGCAATGCTCGGTGCTGGGCGGCGGCGCGATTCAGCTCGCTGTGGCGATAGGGGCGGGTCAGCTGGGCGGGCGCGCTGAATCCGCCGGGCAACCGCCACGAGCGCGCGACATTGTCGAAGCCGGCCGACAGGGCGGTCCGATCATCCGGGCCCAGCGATACGGCGCTGATGGTGTCGTGGTGTGCCCGAAAGGTGCGCAGGCAGCGGCCGTGCGCGAGATCCCAGTAGGTGAGCGGTCCGTGGCTGTCGCCGAGCAGCAGAAAGCGCGAGTCCGCGCTCAGCGCAGCCGACTTGACGGCCGAATCCGAGGGGAGCCGCACAGCGCGGACGCAACGGTGCCGCACCAGATCCCAGACGCGGATCACCTTGTCACCGCCCAGTACGACCGCATGATCGCCACCTGGACCGAGCCATAGGTCGTGGATTGTGCCGGGATAGTCGGCTACCTGCCAAGGGCAGTTTCCGTATGTCAGGTTCCAGAGTTGCAGGCCGGCGTGGTTGGACGACAACGCGTATCGCCCATCCGGGACGACCTCGAGATACCTGAGGCCAGGGGCGCCGTCGAGAGTCATCGAATGGCGGCCCGTGCGCAGGTCCCAGACCTGAATCCGGCCATCCGGCTCGGCCCACATCGCGACGCTCCCGTCCCGGTTCACCCGGACTGCGGACCTCGCGGTATTCAGCGTGAGGGAATCCGGATCTGCCCGGAGCTTGCACAGGTTGTACCGGCGACCGGCGATCCTGTTCAGCTCGTTCTGCTCGTCGGCTCGCCGTCTTCGTTCGGGCCCGTTGCCGTTGATCCATTTGGTGACGTCCACGGACCGGATCTGGCGGCCGCCGGCCAAGTCCCAGAAACGCACAGTGCGATCCCAGCCGGCGGATATCCCGTACTGCCCATCAGCGCTGATATCAACGGAACAGACGCGATCTGTGTGGCCGGACAGTCTTCTCACTCGCCGGCCGGAGTGCACATCCCACAGGCTGACCGCGCGGTCGGCGCCTCCGGTCAGTGCGAATCGGTGGTCGGGGGTGAGCCTGATCGAATGCTCAGGGGGGATCGCGTCTCGCGTGTAGTTCTGCCACGGAATCGATATCGCAGCGAGGCGCCGGGCATGGGCGTCGGTACTCGTCCAGAGGAGTTCGGCGATGTCCTGGAGATCCCCGGCGTTCTGCTGGTCATCGGCGATATCGATGAGGAGTCGTCCAGCAGATACGAGGTCGCCGCGCTCCATGTGAATCAGGGACGAAAGCCGCCGGACCTGCCAGGTGTCGTCGAGATCCGCACGCAGCGCCTCGATTTCGCCGAGCAGTCCTTCGTCGGTGACGGCGCCGCGCCGCCACCGCAGCAGTCCCGAATTGTAGGTAGCCGCGAGATGCCGCGGGTCGGCCCTCAGTGCTGCCCGGAAGAGCTGATCCGCCTCGTCTGCCCGGCCCAGGTCCAGCAGCGATGTCGCGTGGTTGGACAACTCATCCGCCAGCGGCTCGAGTGCCTGCGGAACCATTCTCGGATAGGCGATTCCACCCGAAACCTCGCGGTAGAGCTCGATGATCTCGGCAGCGACAGCCCTCATCGGACCAGGCCGCGGTGAGGGATCGGGACTTGTACAGCGTTCGAGTAGCGCAGCCAGTGCTGTCGGCATTGTGGTCATCGGCTCGCGAGTGCCGGTGAACATCTGCCGGACCGACTCGGCATAGCCGCGCACATCGGTGCCTCCGAGCCCCGTGACCTTGACTGCGATATCACCGCCGGACGAATCGATCAGGATGGTGGCGGGCTCGATGCTCCGGTTCACGGGGGTCCGGCCCTGAACATGGTCGAGACCCCACGCCAACTGGATCGCGATATCCAGGATACGGAGCAGGGCCCCGCCCGGCGCTCCCTGATATAGCCGGCCGTCCTCGATCCAGCCCGGCAGATCGCCATCGGGTAGATACTCCGCGAACAGCACTGGGACGCCGGCGATCTCGCGGACGTAGTGACAGCGGCAGACGTTCGGGTGCGACCAGAGTCGCAGCCAGGCCGCCGCCTCACGAACGAACCGCGCATGCTCTCCTGGCGCCTGCAACACATCCGTATTCGGAACAATCGCCGCCAGATCGAGACTCCAGTGCCGATGGCGAACCTGATAAACCTGTCTCGTACGCCCCATTCCGATAAGCCGGACCACATCGAAAGAACGATCCACGACGTCACCCGCACGCCACAGCGGTTGCTCCATCCAGCCCCCCGGTCCACTCGCTTCGACGGTCAAAGTACCCCGCCCTGGGCGGATCCGGATCAGCAGCACGATGCGGCCGTGCTTCCACGGGCTGATACTCGGACACCGATCGCGCGATCAGGGGTTTGCGGGCTACGCCGCAGTAGCAGAAGACCTTGGCGTCGAATGCGGGTGGGATATCGGTGGTTTCCGTGAGGCCCAGCGGCGTGGGGGACTATGCCGGGGGAGATGAGGTCGAGGCCGGTGAACCAGGCGGTGAGTTCTTCGTGGGTGCGGACCTGCACGGGCATTGTGCGGATGCGGTAGACGTTCTGGGCGGCTGCTACCTGCGCGGGGGCGAAATCGGCTGTGATGGTGCAGATTACAAGGAAGGAACCGGGGGCGAGGGTGCCTTCCCACCTCGATCGCACGCATCGTGCTCTCCTCTCGAATCTCAGCTCGGGCGATCCATGCGGCTCGGCGCTCCCACGTCCGCCCGGTGGTTGCCGCCGGATCTTGTTCCGCTGCATTGACGTACGGCGGCGGGGAAACGTGACCCGAGGCCGCCCGGTCACGTTTTCCGGCGCCGTTCGTCATCGAGGTGAAGGCAGAGATCGAGGAGGATTCGTGCACGATGACCAGTTTCTGGCCGACCGGTTCGAAGGGCACCGCATACGGCTGCGGTCGGTCGCCGCGAGAACGAAATACGGGCGGTCGTGGAGAAGTTTCTCCATAACCGCCCGCGGGCTTATCGACTGTGTCCGGAGGGGGACTTGAACCCCCACGCCCTAATACGGGCACTAGCACCTCAAGCTAGCGCGTCTGCCATTCCGCCACCCGGACCGGTGATGCTGCACAAGATTAGCGGAGAGGTTGGCGGAAATGGAAATCGGAGCTTGGCCAGGCGAAATGAGGTGCGCGAGGGGAGGTTTGGGGGGCTAGTGGAGGATGCCCGCCAGATTCGCGTTCTTGATGGGGGTGTCCTTGTTGGCCTGGACCTGGCAGAGGCCTTGGACGGCGGCCATGGAGAGGTCGACCTGGGTGCCGGCGGGTTCGTGGTCGCTGCCCGTCTGCTGCTTGATGAACTTGGTGATGGTGATGCGCTGGGTGTCGGCGTTCTGGGCGAGGTAGTCGCTGCACTTGGTGTCGCCACCCTGGTTGAGAGCCTTCTCGACATCCGAGCAACCCGAGAGCAGGGCGACGGTCAGTGCGGCGGCGGCCACGGCCGTCCATCGGGCGGTGTTCATCATGCGTTCCTCGTGGGTCGTGCGCGGCGGTGTGTCGGCCGTGCGATCGACCGCCACTGTAGATGGGCGCGACCGCTCGGCAATCGGGGCTGGACCCGGAGATCCGAGCCAATTCACTGTGATTTGTATCACATTTCACCGCACGTTGAGGGGGGTCGTACTGGCATGGTGGGGGACATGTCCCCGGCCTCCACCGAAACGATTCGGATCCTCGGCGCCCGCGAGCACAATCTGCGCAACGTCTCGATCGACATTCCCAAGAACAAGATCACCGTCTTCACCGGCGTCTCCGGATCCGGCAAGTCGTCCATCGTTTTCGACACCATCGCCATCGAATCCCAACGGCAGCTGTACGCCACCTTCCCGGCCTTCATCCTGAATTTCCTGCCCCGCTACGAACGCCCGCACGCGGAGGCCATCGAGAACCTGACCGCGCCGGTCATCATCGACCAGCAGGCGGTCGGCGGCGGCCCGCGCTCGACCGTCGGCACCATGACCGACATCTACGCGCTGATCCGAGCCCTGTTCGCGCGCTTCGGTTCTCCATCCACCGGACTGGTCTACGACTATTCGTTCAACACACCCCAGGGCATGTGCACCGAATGCGACGGACTCGGCGTGACCATTACCGCCGACCCCGCCAAACTCGTGGACCGCACGAAATCGCTCAACGAGGGCGCACTACTGGTGCCCGGTTACACCGTCGGCAGCGGTGATTGGCAGATGTACGTGAACTCGGGCCGGTTCGACCCGGACAAGAAACTCGACGAATACGACGAGACGGAATGGCACGAGCTGCTTCATGGCACCGGCGGCAAAGTGGAATTGTCTTTCGCGAAAGGCACCTGGAAGGCAAATTACGAAGGCCTGGTCGATAAGTTCACCCGCACCCGGCTCAAGCGCGACACTTCCGGGCTGTCGGAGAAGACCCGCGAGCAGATCCAGCGGTTTCTCACCGAGGGCGTGTGCCCGGCCTGCCAGGGCGCGCGGTTGAATCCGAAAGCCTTGGCCACCGCCATCAATGGACGCAATATCGCCGACTGGTCGCGATTGCAGATCACGGATCTGATCGAGGTGCTGGGAGAGATCGACGACCCGGCCGCCGTCCCGCTGGCCGCGGCCACCCGGGTCGCGCTCGAACGCGTCGCCGACATCGGCCTGGGCTATCTGAGCCTGGACCGCGCCACCTCGACCCTGTCCGGCGGTGAGGGCCAGCGCCTGAAGATGATCAAGCACCTGGGCAGCACCCTCGTCGGGATGACCTACATCTTCGACGAACCCAGCGTCGGCCTGCACCCGCGTGATGTCGGCCGGCTCAACGACATGCTGGAGGCGCTGCGCGACAAGGGGAATACCGTGCTGGTCGTCGAGCACGACCCGGATGTCATCCAGATCGCCGACCACATCGTGGATGTCGGTCCCCGCGCGGGCGTCCACGGCGGCGAGGTCGTCTTCACCGGCAGCTTCGCCGAACTGCGGCAGGCCGACACCCCCACCGGCGCGGGACTGCGCCGCACCTTCGGGGTCAAGGAGAGCTTCCGGTCCGCGACCGGGGTGCTGACGGTAGCGAATGCCAACGCGCACAACCTGAAAGATGTCACCGTCGCCATCCCGACCGGCATTCTGACCGCCATCACCGGTGTCGCGGGCTCGGGCAAGAGCAGCCTCATCCGCGACGAATTCCTGGTCCGCCACCCGGAATCGGTCTTCGTGGACCAGTCGGCCGTCGCCGCCTCCTCCCGATCCACGCCCGCCACCTACCTCGGGCTCATGGATCCGATTCGCAAGCTGTTCGCCAAGGCCACCGGTGAACCGGCCGGCCTGTTCAGCTTCAACTCCGACGGCGCCTGCACCGAGTGCGGCGGCCGCGGCGTGATCATCACCGAGATCGCCTACATGGACCCGGTCACCACCCACTGTGAATCCTGCGACGGGCGGCGGTTTTCCGACCGGGTGCTGGCGCTCACTCTGCGCGGCAAGTCCATCGCCGATGTCCTGGAACTGTCTGCCGAGGCGGCCGTGGAGTTCTTCCCCGAGAAGGCACTGAATGCCAAGTTGCGCACCATGAACGAGGTCGGCCTGGACTATCTGAGCCTCGGCCAGGCCATGAGCACGCTCTCCGGCGGTGAACGCCAGCGCATGAAACTCGCGACGCAGTTGCAGAACACCGGAACGGTCTACGTCCTCGACGAACCCACCACCGGCCTGCACATGTCCGACGTCGACACCCTGCTCACGCTCATGGACAATCTGGTCGATCGCGGCAACACGGTGGTGGTCATCGAGCACAACCTGGACGTGGTGGCGCACGCGGACTGGGTCATCGACCTCGGGCCCGACGGCGGCAAGAACGGCGGCGAGGTCGTGTTCACCGGCACCCCCGCCCAACTGCTCACCGATCCGATCTCGCTCACCGGGAAGTACCTGCGCCGCTACAGGTCCGCCTGACGAAAAGCCTCAGGGGTACTGGTTTCCGCGGCGCCGGCGGCCCGCCAGAACCCGGCCTCGCCGGAATTGCCGCGGCGATTGAGAAGTTCGGCCAGACCCGCCATGGCACGGGTATCACCATGGGTGGCCGCGGTGCGCCACCAGCGTTCGGCCTCGGTGAAATCGCCCCGCCGATAGCGGAAGACACCGAGGTCGTACGCGGCAGCCGGATGACCGAATTCGGCTGCCTGCGTCCATAGTTGGCAGGCCTGTTCGTCGTCGCCGCGACTCTGCATGGCGACACCCAGCTCGTAGAGCGCGTTCTGATAACGGCTGGCATCGGCGGCCGGAGCCGGGGGTGGCGGGCTGATTGCGGTGGTGAGTTCGACGACCAGTTCGCCGAAGTCGGGCGGGCCGACGCCGGTGCTGCAGTGCAGGACCGTCATGCCGGGTTCGCGCGTGATGAGCAACCCGTAGTTACCGGCCCAGGAGAGGGTGTCCCCGCTGTCGTCCACCCAGACCGGGGTCAGGGTGATGGCGGCATCGTCCTCGGCCGGGCACACCTCGAGTTCGATGCCGCCCGCCATCGCATCGCTCCAGACGTCAACCCCCCTGAGCCAGCGGCCGTCCAGCAACACATCGCCGCGGTCAACGGCGAGACCGATGCCGAGGCTGTGGACGCCGGGCAGCGGGGCGGCGCTGCGCAGGGCGAGCCGGACCGTCATGGGGGAGCCGCCGACAACTTCCGAGTGCAGGGGGTAGACCTGCACTCCGTTCCAGTTCACGGGGTCTGCGCTGTCGTATCGGTCCGCCAATGATGGTGCGGTCGTGGCCGACTCGGCGTACGTGTACAACCCCTTCATCTGCCCCGCCTTCCGCCGGTGCCCGGTGATGTTCGGCCCACCGTAATACCGATGCCACCCATCGCGTCCCCTATTTGCCGGCTCCGCTCTCCAGCAAACTCCTGGTCGCCTGACCGGTGTATTTTCGAGGGTGCGAGCAGTACCCGGTGTCTGCATTTCGCCGGTCGATCGACGTGTCGGCCACGTCCACGCGGTGTGTCGTACTTGCGGAGGGCCCGGTGTCATGTTGAATCGTCGGCGACGTACCAGCGAACGAGTGAAAGGTAAGGACATATGGCTCTGCCCACCATGACCCCCGAACAACGCTCCGAGGCGCTGGCGAAGGCCGCGGCGGTTCGTAAGGCCCGCTCGGAACTCATCGCGCAGGTCAAGAAGGGGTCGGTCAGCCTCGCCGACGTGCTCAAGCGCGCCGACAAGGAAGACCTGGTCAAGAAGACGAAGGTGGCGGCGGTCATCAAGGCGCTCCCGGGCATCGGCCCGGTCAAGGCGGCCAAGCTGATGGACGAGGCCGAAATCCCCGCGGACCGTCGTATCGGCGGCCTGGGTTCCCGGCAGCGTGCCGCCCTGCTGGAGGCGTTGAAGGCCTGAGATCGGGGGGTGGCCTGCCGGGTCGCGCAGCCGACCCGGCGGCAACCACTCCCACCGCCTTCGTATCCTCGGTAAATCCGCAGGACAGGGGCCGATTTGGTCCAGACGGCCCGATCCGATAACCTTGCTGAGCACCACCGGTCCGGGTGGCGGAATGGCAGACGCGCTAGCTTGAGGTGCTAGTGCCCGTATTAGGGCGTGGGGGTTCAAGTCCCCCTCCGGACACAATGTCTCGTGAATTCCTTTGCCACACAAAGGAATTCACGACTTCCTATTCTGAAGCCATATTGGCCCCCCACGATTCACAGGGTTCGCCGAGAGGGTCTCATCGTCATCCGCTTGGGGCTGCTGTCTTGTAGTGTGGCCGGACGCTTGGGAGCTTGGTCGGACCTGCGTCGAGCCAGCGGCAGGTGCCATCCGGCCTACCCGTTTACCCTCGGCGGTCTGCTCGATGGCTCGCTGTCCGGGCCCAGGACGCCTCCAGATTTCGGATTCGTTCGGGCGCGGTCAGCACTTCTGTTGTCTCCGGTAGGACCTCGAGCACGCACATCCGATCCTGCGACCCCGGACGACAGGTAGTGGCGCACGACGAACAGAAGGCGAGCGTGCGTGATCGCGTTCCTGAACCCACGCCAGTTCACGAAGTACTTCCACATGTCGTGGCGCAGATACCACCAGCGCAGCCCGGAGTCGGCGCGGACTGTGGCACGACCGCGAATCCGCAGGACTCTCCGATCGTCCTGCTCGCTCTCGACATCGAACAGGACCGTGACCCGCGGGTTCGCTCTGGCGTTCAGCGGTTTCGTGTAATTCGCTTCACTCGGGCACCCCCGAAAGCCTTGTGCATTGACAATCGATCAAACCGTCCGGAATCTGCGACGTGGTGCGTCCCGCGATCGACAGGATCTGAATCGGGATGTCATCACCAGTGCCTCGAGTCTGTGTGAATCTCTTTCCAGCTCGGCTTGTCGCTGCCGTGCACCCAAGGCGCGAAGGTCCCGTCGGTTTCCGATGTGGTCTCCGGTCTGAATATCGATGTGCGGGTGCAGAAATGGCTGGCGGCGAAGTCTCTCGGACCCCGATGTCTCGGTGTCACCGAGGCACCTCCCAGGCCGTCTGGAGCGCCAAGGCGACCAGGCCGGCGTTGATGACGAAGCCGAGCATGAGGGTGGGCGCGAAGAACAACACGAGCAACGTTGTGGAACCAACGACGCCGGCGACTGTGAGACCGGACCACCAGGCGTCCGGAACCAGCCATCCCAGCACCGCTAGCGCCGCCGCGGCCAATGCTGCGAACGTGACGACGGCCAGCACAGCACCCACCGAGTGCACAAGTCGACTGTCGACGCCCCGCCCGATCAACCACGAGCGGTCCATATCGAACGGGTTGTCCGCGGCGGACCCGCGCGCGGGTATCCGAAGGAGAAAGACCAGATGCACCCAGCCGTGCGCGAAAAGGATCGCCGCAACCAGCCACGCACCCATGGCACTGCCGCGGTCCAGCAACCACCAGACAAGGACGACCGCCACCAAGAGAACGACCGCCAGCGGGAGGAGTCCTGTCACCGTCTTCATCGCACACAACTCCTAGTACCCGACCTCACCGACGGGTGATCGCGCAAACCGCCCGTTGTCGACGCCGCTGCGTGAGTGTTCGTCCTCATGGTGGACGGCGCCGGTTCGCCGCCGAAACACCTCACCTCCGAGTGCACTCCCCTCGTCCCGGCAACTCCAGGGTCGTTTGTCGCCGACCTCAGTGCCGAAAGCGTCACCGATCTACGGGTACGGGTACACCCTCAGCGAATGCCCACGCTCACGAACGGCTCGGTCATGAGGTTCACAAGACCCCGGCGTGGACCCTGCGGTGCTCAACCAGGGCGGTCTTGGGGGGTTATACGAGATGACGAAGATGGGCGAGCTATTCCCACTCGTCGAGGGGTGCGGACTGCTGGCATCCCGATGACCAGCGCAAACGGGAAAGCGCGGGCCCCCGGTAAGCACGTTTACGTTGTCGGTTGGGGATGGAACCATGGGGCCTGGCACCATGGGTTCGGCGCGTGGCAGAGATCGACCGGCAAGGCGAACCATTCGATCTGATCGATGTCCCGGTCGAGCTGAGGCCATAAGATGCCTGGCGGGGCATACGTTCCGAGTGCTCGACCATCAGCGACCGCAGCGAGCTTCAGTCGTTGTTTTGTGCTGTAGAGGTTGGTGGTCGCCAGGTCCGGGGCGATCTTGTGCATGCCTGCAGCAGTTCGCCGCCGGGGTGACGCGCCGGTGAGGTCGGCCTGATTGTCGGATCGTCTGCACGATCACGGCGCTGTAGGCGGGGGACTTCCTGGCGTTGGAGGCCACTCTGGACTACTCCAATCGATCTCCGTTGATCCGACGCCGAGGCCCTCATCGAAATCTTTGCCGCCGAAGAGCGTGGCGCGGCACTGTCGACCGCCCGCCTCAGCGAACGAATCTCGTTGTCCCAGAACGCCACCCGGTCTTCACCCTCTCGGCCTGCGGGTCACCTCCGTCATGGCCCGCTATTCCCCCGAGCTGCTGCGGCAGTCCGAAACTTTCCTGGCCGGACGGCCGCGATGAACACTCAGCTCGCCCAATCCGCCACCGCCGCGCCGGACTCCTCGAAACACGTGAGGGCGCGAGCTATTCGCTCACGCGAGCAATCCAGGCGATCAGGTCGTCCTCGACCTCGTCACGGTTGATCTCGTTGAGGAGCTCGTGGCGAGCGCCCTCATAGACACGGTAGGTGATGTCGGTCAGACCGGCGTCACGGTAGCGCGCGATCAGCTGGTCGCTCAGACGCAGGTCGTCGTTCAGCGGGTCCTGGTCGCCCACCATCACGTAGATGGGAAGGTCAACGGGAACGGTCGTCGGCTTCGACAACCGTTCGGCGGCGACCGATGCCAGCAATGCCATGTTGTCGGGGTCGATCTCGAACCCGCACCATGGATGCGTCATGTACGCGTCGACCTGAGCCGCGTCACGGCTGATCCAGTCGGCGGTCGTTCGAGTCGGCTGGAACCGAGCATTGAACAACCCCAGCAGATCTCCATCGGACTCGGCGATTCTGGCGAACAGCTGGTCGACGGCGGCGGTCCCGCACAGGACGATGTCGTCCACCAATCCCGAATGATCGAGGATGTACTGCTGGACCGCGAAGGATCCGAGGCTGTGGCCGAACAGCACGACAGGGATTCCGGAGTGTTTGTCGCGCAATAACTTTGTCAGTGTCGCGAGGTCTTCCACCAGCAGGTTCCATCCGTTTGCACCGAGGTCGCCGGGCGTACCGGCGATGCTGTGGCCGTGGCCACGGTGATCATTCGCGTAGACGGCGTATCCGAGGTCGGCGAGCCGCTCGGCGAGGTGAGTGTAGCGGCCGGCGAATTCGCCCATCCCGTGCGCGATCTGCACGATACCGATCGGCTCACGGTCGGTAGGCAGCCATTCGCGAACGTGGATGACGGTGCCGTCACTGCTGGTGAATGTGGACATGGAGATACTCCTGTGCAAACGTTCGAATGAAATATGGGGAGCGTCAGTGCGATTCAGGGCCGGGTGATGGCACGATCGAGGATCTTGCCGGTCGGGCCGGTGGGCAGTTCGTCCAGGAACCACACGTGCCGAGGGTTTGCACCCGCCGACGCGCCACCCGACGCGTATCGTCGCAGCGACGCGACATCAGCGGTCGCGGCCCCCGGATCGTGCAGCAGAGCGGTGTACATCGTCGGCACACCGGCGAACATCGTGACCCTGTCCCGGACGATGGCATCGAAGACCACGGCGGGCTCGAAGGGCGGGATCAGCGTCAACGCCGCGTCCCGCCGGTCGAACAGCAGCCGCGCCCCCGAGTCGGCCAGATAGTCGGCGACCTCGCGCGTCTTCAGCAGCGGATTCATCGGCACCACAACACAACCCGCACGCAAGTTGCCGCAATAGAGGACGACGAACTCTGGGACGTTCGGCAGCATCATCGGTACCCGGCTACCCGGGGTCACGCCCTCGGCGCGCAGCACTGCGATGACGCGGGCGGCGTGTTCCCCGAGTTGCGCGTAGGTCAGAACCGTGTCGTCCAATCGCACCGCGACCCGGTCCGGGAAGCGCAGAGCGGACTGGAGCAGATTCACGATCAGGGCGGACATCGTCGACTTTCCGTTAGCGCTGAACCAAGACACCGAAATCGTTGCACCGATGTCACGGCGGTCCCATGGCTGCGGGAACAACATCACTGCCGCTTCGATTGTCTTCAGGAACAGTCCCGATGCCGGTAATCTGCGGAAATGTCCCGATCCATCCCGCCGGAAGAGGTCGTCGAAGTAGCGGACAAACTGCTCGAACGAATCGATGACCTAGGACTCCGGCTGGCCCAGCGCTTCCTGATCGAACTCGACACCTACCGCAACGAGGCGCAGGTTCCCTTCGACAGCATTCGAACGTCGTGTACCCGCAATCTGGCACTCATGCTGCGGCACTTCACCACCGACGCACCGGCGGATCCGGAGCCACCGAAAGAAACCGGACGACTACGCGCACAACAGGGGGTGCCGTTGGCGGAAACCTTGCACGCCTTCCGCATCGGATTCGAATTCCTGTGGTCCGAACTCGTCACCGAGTCCCGACGCCACCCCGAGGTCACCGACGCCATGCTCGTCCCGCTCGCCGCGGACGTGTGGGCACTGTCCGGCGAGTACGCGGTCGCGGTCGCCGCCGCCTACCGGGACATGACAGCGGAACTGGTGATGCAACGCGAACACGAGCGATCAGTACTCGTGGAGGTTCTCTTCACCGGCATGATCGCCGATCCTGCCACGCTCGGCGAGGCCACCCGGATTCTCGGCTTACCGCCCACCGGGCGGTATGTCGTCGTCGCGGCGGATGCGCCCGCCACCGGCCGCGAGGCGCTGCCCGGCATCGAGGCCACGCTGCGCGCCCAGCAGATCACCTCCGCCTGGCGACTGCTACCGGACCAGCAGATCGGCGTTCTCGCCTTGCCCGCCGCACGAGAACCCGCCGCACTCAAAGCATTACGGAAACACCGCACATGCGTCGGAGTCAGCCCGCCCTACGACGCGCTACCCGAAACCCCACAGGCTCTGCATTTCGCGCGGCTCGCACTGGCCGGGCTGCGGGGTCGCACACACGGTGTGGCGCTGTTCGACGACGACCCACTAGCCATGCTGATCGCGGCAGCCCCGGTCGAAGCCGAACGGATGGTGCGAGTTTCGCTGGGACCACTGCTGGCACTGCCATATGACGAGCGCGAGCGACTGCTGGAAACCCTGCGCACCTGGTACGCGGCGAGTGGCTCCGCGATCGAGGCCGGTCGGCAACTCTTCCTCCACCCGAACTCGGTGCGCTACCGGCTGCGCCGAATCGAGGAACTGACGAGCCGCTCGCTGAACAATCCACAAACCGTCCTCGAGCTCGGCGCCGCACTGCGGGCACTGCGGGTCTCCACGAACACGCGCGGCGCGGGATCCTGATGCCACCTACCTATCCCTCTGAAATCGGGCAGCCGTCGGGCTCTATTCCTCGCCGGATGACCCCGACGAACTCGGCAAGAAGACCGTCGCGCCATCCTTCGGTCCTCCGCCCAACCTCTACCTGGCCCTTGGGTTTGAGCCGCCGGTGCCCCAATATAGGATCCTGATCCGCGAGGAGACCGCGGGCACGATCCGCTTCCGAATGCTCGACACCGTTCAGGAATACGGCAGGGAGCAAGATGAGACCAGCGGAAGATACCCGGAATACGTTCGGCGGCATCGGGATTGGTGCGAGCGGTTGGTCACGCCGAGAAAAACATCTCACGGCCGATGCTGACGATCTGGTGCGCGAGTACCGTGACGGCGGGTGCCCTCGAAGGCATCCGGTGACAGCATCATTTCTCCGAGTCTCATTGTCTACCAAGAGAAATGCACCCGCGGCAGTCACACGATGCTCGGTGCGATAGCATTCGAGGCGGCCCACCGGTAAGTGGAGCCGCCCGCTGCTATCTCCGGTGCAGTTGCCAATCCGGCGGCAGCCCTTCGACTTTCGCTTCGGTGCCGCACGCCTCGATGGACACGATGGCCGGACCCAGGCGGAGATCCGTGAGCCGGATGGTGCCGGCCCGTTCCGGCAGGCGCGGCGCGATGGTGAGCGTGCGCCCGGGCACGTCGGGCATCAGTCCCAGGAACGAGCGCATGAGCTGCAGGGGCGCCGCGCTCGCCCACGCCTGCGGCGAGCACGAGGTGGGATACGGCACCGGCGAACTGAAATCGGAGCGCGCGAAGCCGCAGAACAGTTCGGGCGGCCGGGCGCCGAATTCCAGGATGGCCTCGAGCAGTCCGCTCGCGAGTTTCACACTCAGGTCCAGCGCGCCGGGAATGTGGCCGTAGCGCATGAGACCGGCGACAGCGATGGCCGTATCGTGCGGCCACACCGAACCGGTGTGATAGCCCATGGGATTGAAGCGGCGGGCGGTGGAAGACAGTGTGCGCAAACCGAATCCGCTGTTCAGATCCTCCGCGCCCAGCCGCTCGATCAGTTCGGCCGCGCGTTCGTCGGGCACGATGCCCGTCCACAGGCAGTGGCCGGGATTGCTCGATCCGACATCGACCGGCTGCTTCGAGCCATCCAGCGCCAAGGCATAACAGCTGCTCTTCGGTATCCAGAAGGCCTCGTCGAAGCGGGCTTTGAGGTCGCCGGCCTGCGTGCGCAGCCGCTCGGCGAGGGCATGGTCGCCGGCCTCCTCGGCCAGTTCGGCGCGGCCGAGCCGGGCCGCGTAGACGTAGCCCTGTACCTCGCACAGCGCGATCGGCGGGTCGGCGAGCCGGCCGTCGGCGAAGCAGATGGCGTCCCAGCTGTCCTTCCATCCCTGGTTCGCGAGACCGCGGTCGGTCTTGCGCCGGTATTCGACGAAGCCGTCACCGTCGAGGTCGGCGTCGGCGTCGATCCAGGCCAGTGCCGCGTCGGCGGCCGGGAGCAACTCCGTCACGGCCGCCGCGCCGAGGCCCCAGCGATGGCATTCGGCGAGCAGCATCACGAACAGCGGAGTCGCATCGGCCGTGCCGTAATAGACGGTGCCGCCGAGCACCCGATCACTGCCGGGACCGTAGCGCCGCTCGTGCATGATGCGGCCGGGTTCCTCCTCGGTGATCGGATTCGTCTCGGTGCCCTGGAGTTTCGCCAGCTGGCGCAGGGTGCCCAGGGCCAGGTCCGAGTCCAGCAGCAGCGCCATCCAGGAGGTGAGCAGACTGTCGCGGCCGAACAGGGCCATGAACCAGGGCGCGCCGGCGGCCACATAGGAGGTGCCGTCGACGGGGTCGTCGAGGCGCAGCGCGCCCAGATCGGTCTCGGTGCGCTGCAGGATGATGTTGAGGCCGGCGCCGCTCGCGGTGAGGGTGGTGGTCGAGGCGCGCCAGCGGCGGATCTTGTCCGCCGGGCTGTGCTCGTCGCCGTCGTCGAGCTTCATCGGGACGACCTGATGGTCGTTGATCGGCTGGCAGTGCACGACCGTCTGCCAGCTGCCGTGCGCCGGGATCAGCACCCGCCAGGTCAGCGATCCGGGCTGCACCTCGGGGTCCTCGGTGGCGGTGATGACGACGCCACGCCCCTGGTAACTGCGGTCGGTGAGGCGCAGCGTCTGCTCGGAAGCGGCCGACTCGCTGCCGCCACCGCCCGCCCGGCCCTCCTTGACCGCGAACAGGTCCGCGAAGTCGGCCTCGGCTTCGAGCACCACCGTCAGGGCGGTGTCCTCGTCGCCGAGATTGAGCACGCTGATGATCTCCTGCATGCCCTCGCCCACGACGCGCCGGCGCTGGACCAGCACCGTCGCGTCGGCGATACCGTACGGCGGCGGTTTGCGCGCGACGAAGCGCGCCCGGAAGGGTTCGCGCACCACCACCGAAAGCTGTTCCGGCGGAAGACCGTCCACGCGCAGTTCCCAGCGGGCGAGGATGCGCGTGTCCCGGTAGTACAAGCCGTGGGCGGTGCCCGGGTGAATGTCCCCGAGCCGGTCGGACAGGCAGAAGGTACCGGCCTCGACGAGGGTGACCACGCTTGCGCCGCCCTCGACGAGGATTGGTGGTCCGGCATTGAAGACACTCACGCGCGACCGCCCGGCGCGTGGCTGCTGAGGACCCGGGACCCGGCCGGTACGCGCACCCGGACCGAGGTTCGCGACGACCGTTCCGTCGCCATCTCGATCGCCCGGCGATAGGCCGCCTCGTAGCCCTGCGCGAACAGGTCGGTGGCGAACAGCCTTTCGACTCGCTCTCGGCAGGCGTAGGGGTCGATCTCGTCGGCGCGGGCGATGGCGCCGGGTAGTTCGTCGGGATGGTCGCAGATCCATCCGGTCACGCCGTGTTCGACGACCTCTTCCACCGCGCCGCCGCGCAGTGCGATCACTGGGGTGCCACAGACCATGGCCTCGATCATGACAATGCCGAAGGGTTCTTCCCACCGAATCGGGAACAAAAGGCAGCGCGCTCCCGCGAGCAGATGGCGTTTGGCGGTGGCGTCGGCTTCGCCGAACACATCGTCGGTGTCGGTGAGCAGCGGAGTGATGTGCTTGCCGAAGAACTCGTGTTCGGGCGGTTCGTTCAATTTGCCCGCGAGTACCAGGCGCATACCGGCGGCGTGTGCGGCCTCGAGCGCCAGGTGGGGGCCCTTGTAGGGCGCGTAGCGGCCGAGGAACAGGGCGTAGTCGAGCTTTTCGGTGCGGAAGGGCCACTCCGAGGGTCGAATCGCATTGTGCACGCGGCCGATCCAGTTCAGATCCGGTGCCAGCGCGCGCTGCCGGTCACTGATCGCCACCAGCCGCACACTGCGATCGAAGGATTGGTAGTACTCGTGCATCTCGGGGTCGACCGGACCGTGCACGGTGACGACGGTGGGAATCCCGAGCGTCCGGTACGCGGCCGCGTTGACGGGGCCGGCGAAGGTGTGATCGTGCACGATGTCGACCGGATCCTCGGCGTGCAACGCCTCGATGATCTGCCAGGCCTTCATGGCGTTGACGATCTCCGGATACGGCTCGCCCAAACGCTTGGTCATGACCTCGTCCCAGACGCGGATGAACCTCGCCTTGGTGCCTGCCCGGCCGGCGCCGAGCAGTGTGACCCGATGACCCTGATCGACCAGTTCGTCTGCCAGCGTGGCGACCACGGCCTCGACGCCGCCGTAACCCACCGGCGGGATGTCGAAATACGGGGGAGCAACGAGAACGATGTGCAGCGATCGACTCCGCGAATTGACCGCACCGTACAGAGCGGAATTGTCGGTCTGAACCTGCAGAAAGTCGAAGGCGTTCTCGAGTGGAGCATCGCACGAAAGTTCGCTACTCATTTCGAAACTCCTCGTTGTGAGTTGAACTGAGCCAAACCCTGGTATACAGTGCCACGATCTCCGGCGGTCGGCAAGGGCGGTTTGTCCGTTTCGCGCCGTCGCAATTCAAAAGTTATACCGATGTTTTACCAGCGCGAATTGCGGGTATTCTTCAGAACCCAGCGTTGATGAAACGCATTCGTACCGTGGACGTTTCAAGAACTCGCGGCAACGGGGGCAGACACAAAAACCCCTTTCTACCGGCTCATTCCGCAAGCATCTCGAGGAAGCCGAACAATACAACCAGGGCCGGATCGTGGAACGAAACCACGCCGGACACGCCGGTGGCGGTCGCAGCCAGCACCATAATTCCGTTTGCGCACAATACGCCGTCGAGTTCCCAGTGGTATTCGATGGCGGCGGGCTGGCCGTTGGCCGTGGCGGGCAGCATCCGCCCGTCGCCGGGCCCGCCCATCACGCAGGCGGCGAGCATGCCGAGGCAGTTCACCCGGCCGGCCCGCCATTCACGGAATGGGTGGCCTCCAGCGTCGCGTCCGCGCGCAGTACCTGTTCCGCAAGCGCCGGTCGGGAGCGGGGGCCTGCGCCTGGGATCAAGATGCCGATGCCGCCGTCGGGATTGGTGACGACTCCTGGTGTGTCGCCCGCGATTTCGTAGCGGATGACCGGGTTGCGGGTCAGGAACCCGCCCGGTCGATTGCACTCGGCGATCAGGCGTTGTGCCCCAACGACTTCGGTTCCGAGGACGACCGCTCGGCTACGCGACCGTGGCAGCGGCGGCGGGTTCCCGGAGCGGGGTCAGGGCGCGGGTCCAGGCCAGGAGTTCGTCGAGCAGGCCGTGCAGGGCGGGGGTTTGCGGTGGCTGGGGGCGGAATTCGGTGTAGTCGACGAAGTCGTCGCGCAGGGTCAGGGCCAGCTGAGGGGCGATGTCGGCCATACGCAGGACACCGGCCTGGGCGCGTAGCTTCTGGATCGCCATGACCGCGCCGTAGATGCCGTACCCGACGTAGGCGACCGGCTTGTAGGCCCATTCGGCGTGCAGGTAGTCGATGCAGTTGGTGAGGGAGGACGGGGGCGCGGTGTTGTATTCGGGGGTTACGAAGATGAGCGCGTCGCAGGAACCGATGCGCTCGGCGAAGCGACGGGTGTGCGGGTGCTGTCCGGGAACGCGAGCCGCGGGGAAAGGCTCGTCCAGCAGGGGGAGCTGGTGTTCCTGCAGGTCGATCAGCGTGAATTCGGCGGTGTCGCCTGCGTGTTCGGTCGCGACGGCCTGTACCCAGCGGGCCACGTTCTCGCCGTTGCGGCCGGGCCGGGTGCTGCCGATGATGATGCCGATTCTGCTCATGTCGATTACTCCTCGGTGGTGACGACTCGTCGCACACAAGGTGCCGGCGGCCCCTGCGTTGTGACATGCCTTCGCGGTGATGTGGGTCACTTCGCGGAGGTGCTGGGCGGTCCGGGCGGCCGGGTCGTATTCACTCCGAGAGCACGTCAGCGCAGCGGGTCCCCGTATGGGCCACGCGCCCTGGGATTTCGACGCTCGAACGGGATCAAGGTGGGCGTTCGAGATGCGGCGGGCAGGCATGAGTGCGTACCGGACCGGGTGGTACGTGCACGGGAACGGCCAGCGCTGCGCGAGGCGCTGGGCCACCTCCACCACTACCACACCGACCAATTCGGCTGGACCACAAGGGCTTCCCTGTTATGCGAGGCACGGCTGCCGCGCCTGGGCAGTCGGTATACCCGATCCGCCCGTACGTCGTGTACCGGCACAAACCTGGCAATAATTGTGCGCCGGAAGGTTTTAGGACGTTCGAGTCGGGTACTAGTCCCTGACAGTCTCTCCTGACGATTGTCCCCTTCGTGTGTATCGTCGGACACGCATGTTTCACATAGGGGAGCGCCAGCTGTATGAGTAGTCAACGTCCGCTATCTCCGTTCGAGGTCAGGCATTTCGACCCCGAGGCCAAGTGGGGAAACGCGCCGAAGGCCGATTGCCCGCTGTTCGTCAGCAGCACCGTCCGGGGTGGCATCGACATCGACGTGCTGCGGGCGGTGCTGGCCGAACTGGCCGCCGGGCACGTGCTCCTGCGCGCCGAGGTGATCGAGGATGCCGATGGCGCACGGCATTTCCGATTGCGCGAGGACTTCGAGCCCGTTCTGGAGGTCGCCGAGGGCGGCGAGGACGCCTACCTGGCGCTGCTCAGCACCGCCCCGGACTGGAGCCGCGGGTTCATTCAGGCGAAAGTACTGCGCGAGGGCGACCGCACCCAGATCGTGCTGATCCTGCACCACGGCATGTCCGACGGGCGCTCGGCCTTCGCGCTCGCCGGCGAGATGTGGCAGCGCTACACCGCGCGGCTGTCGGGTTCGCCACTGCCGCCGTCGGATTCGGACGCCGTACTGGTCGACGGCGCTGACAATCAACTGGCCCGCACCATTACCGGCGAGCAGGTCGACGAGTTCCTCGCCCAGCTGCGCATGATCGCCACCACCGCCGACCCGGCACTCGCCGCGCGGACGCTGCCGCCGGACGGCGACGGCAGCGACCCCGACCCGCTGGGCCGGATCGCCCTGCAGCGCATCGAATTGACCGCCGAGGAGACCACCGGCCTCGTCTCGGCCTCCCGTGTCCACGAGGTGTCGGTGAACAGCCTGCTCGCCGGCGCGGCGCCGACGGTGGTCCGCGCGCACATCGAGGCCGACGCCGCGCCGGTGCCGATGGTCGCCGGGCACGCCGTGGACGTGCGCTCGGAACTCGTTCCGCCACTGACGGAATCGAACGTCCTCAACTGCGTGGGCGGGCTCGCCACTCCCGTCTTCGCGGCCGCCGACCCGGACCCGGTCGAACTGGCGAAGATGATCGAACTCGGTATGCGGAGCGCGCTCGACGCACACGTCCCCGCGCTGTTCATGTGCGCCGGGCAACGCCGGCTGGACCCGGAGGTCAGCGCGCTGTTCGCCGCCCAGCCGACCCTGGGCTTCTCCAATCTGGGCCGCGTCCCGGCACATCCGCTCCCGGCCGGCCTGGAGAGCGTGCGCGACGAGGTGTTCGCCATGGCGGTGAACATGCCGCCCAAGATGACCATCTTCACCGTCGGAGACCGGCTCACCGTCCAGGTCGAATTCGACACCGCCTGGAACAGCTACGCCCAGATGGGACCGATCACCGACGCGATGCGGGCGCAGGTCGCCGCGCTGTGCGCTGCGGCCGTCGTGCAGGGCTAGGCCCTCATGAAAGTCGCTGTCAGTCAGGAGAAGTGCATCGCAGCCGGTCACTGTGTGCTGCGGGCCGAGCAAGTCTTCGATCAGCGCGACGACGACGGTGTCGTCGTGCTGATCGACGAGAATCCGGCGGCGGAGCAGGCCCCGGCCGTGCGTGCCGCCGCCGAATTCTGCCCAGCACAAGCCATACAGATCGAGGATTGACCCGAACATGTCTGAGTCCAGTACCGAGGCCCCCGCCGAGCCGACCTTCTATCCCGGTCGCCGATCCGCGAGCTGCCCGTTCGTGCCCGCCGCGGAGATCCGCGAACTCGCCGACGCCGGCCCGATCTCCAAGGTCCGGACCTGGGAGGGCAAGCAGCCGTGGCTGATCACCGGCTACACCGAGGCCCGTCAACTCTTCGCCGACACCCGCGTCAGCGCCGACAACCACCATCCCTCCTACCCGCACATCCACGAGGGGATGAAGGCGGTCGCGGAGATGAGCCCGCGCACCATGTTCAATACCGACGGCCAGGACCACGCCCGCTACCGGCGCATGCTGGCCAAGCCGTTCACCCCCAAGCGGCTGGAGGCCATGCGGCCCAATATCCAGAAGCACATCGACGAGACCATCGACGCGATGCTGGCGCAGGGCGACTCGGCCGACCTGATGAAGGCGCTGGCGCTGCCGGTGCCGTCGCTCATGATCTGCGAACTGCTCGGCGTCCCCTACGAGGACCACGCGTTCTTCCAGGAGGCCACCGAGCTCGGCTTCGGCGGCAATGCCACCGCCGAGGAGCAACAGCAGTCGACGATGGAGATGCTCGGCTTCCTCAACAAGCTGGTCGAGGCCAAGACCGAGAACCCGGCCGAGGATCTGCTCTCCGATGTCGCCGAACTGGTGCGCGACGGTGAGCTGCAGGTATGGGAGGCCGCGCTGCAGACCGTCGGCATCCTGGTCGCCGGGCACGAGACCACCGCGAACATGATCTCGCTGGCCGTGATCGCACTGCTGGACCAGCCCGAGCAGCTGGCCACCATTCGCGACACCGACGACCCGCAGGTGCTCGGCAATGCGGTCGACGAGCTGATCCGCTACATGACCATCGTCGACACCGGGCTGCGCCGGGTCGCCGTCGAGGACATCGAGGTCGGCGCTGAGGTCATCCGCGCCGGCGACCCGATCATCTTCGATCTGGCCACCGCGAACTGGAACCCGGAGATCTTCACCGAGCCCGGCACCCTGGACCTGGCGCGCTCGAATGCCGCACAGCACTTGGCCTTCGGCTCGGGCCGGCACCAGTGCATCGGTCTGCAGCTGGCGCGCATCGAGCTGGGCATGGTGCTGCAGACGCTGTTCCGCCGGGTGCCGGGGCTGCGCCTGACCGTGCCGGTCGAGGAGATCGATTTCAAGTACGACGCCATGGTGTACGGGGTACGGTCACTGCCCGTCGCCTGGTGATGCGATGACTTCTGCCCTGCCGTCAGGGCAGGTCATGCAGCCAGAGCCTGCTGCGGTCTTGGCCGGTGGTGGCCAGCAGCAGGCCGGTGGGCAGGGTAATCATGCGGGCGATGGGGACGCTGCCGGGCAGGGGGAGTTGCTGCCACTCGGTGCAATTCGCGGTCAGCGAGGCCAGCCGCACCACGTGGTCGAGGGCCATGAGCACCAGGACCCGCGACGCGGTCGGCAGGACCTGCAGCACGTCGACCGTCGACGCGCCCGGCCCGGGCACGGCGACGGCGGCGGTGGACGGCCAGCACAGGACGTGCGGCGCGGCGCCGATGGATTGACCGAGCACCGTACAGGCGGTGCTGTCACAGCCCACGCGGGCGGCGACCGCATTAGAGCCCGGCAGCTCATGACGCTGCCATCCGAACCCGTCGGGTGAGGTCCACTCCAGCGGACGAAGAACGTTGTCGCGCAGGGTTTCCCCGACGATGACGAAACCCTGTGGACCGGCACCGGCCCCAGCCACGCCGGTCTGTTCTCCGGGTGCGGACGACAGCGCCGGATCATCCGCGTGGCGCTGCCAGTCGGCGCCATCGGCGGAGGTCCAGAACGCGGCACCGTAACGGCCGCTGTCGCCGTCCCAGCCGCCCACCAGCAGATCGGTGCCGTCCCGCGCGGCGGCCGCGGTCACCGCGATGGCGTGCGGGCCACCGAACATCTCCATGGCCTGGGCGTGTTCGGCCAGACCATGGGCGTCGCCGCTCCAGATGGTCATGCGCGGATTGCTGTGCGCGCCACCGAATGCCTGACCCAGCACCACGGTGTGGGTGCCGGTGCCCGCCGAGATCAGTTCCGCCAGAGCACCATACGGGCTGTCCGGCCGTACCGGGATCGTGTTCCAGCGGACGCCGTCGGGGGAGGACCAAGCGGCCGGGGCGCGCCCATCGGCGGAAGGAACCGAGCCCAGCGCGAGCACGCCGCCGGGGATCGGCGCGAATTCCAGCACCCGTGCCCCGCGTTGCGGCAGCGATACCTCGCGCCACGGTGAATCCGATGGCCGCGCAGCACATCCGGCCGCCAGCGTCAGCAGGGCGACCAGGACGATTGACCACCTCATTGGGACAGGGTGCCAGAACGATCCGGCACGGTGGCCCGTTGCGCGCGTTTTCCCGCCGGCCCGAACCGCCGCGCCGGAACCGGTGTTCCTCTTCCACGGTGCGAACGAGATATTCGTTCCGTTCGCGGGCGCACAGCAGCTGTTCGACGACTGGTGCGCGGGTGGCGCGGTTGCAGCCGTTTCCGGGGGAGCACTTCATCGTTGGCGCGCTGTCGATTCCACTGCCCCCTGATGGATCGAGGATCTGCTGGCCGGTCGACTGGTGCCGCGGGGTGCACCGGGCCTGGCCGCTGATCATCTACAGTGATTAGCAAACAGCGAGCAAAGTCGCTTCGGCGTCGTTTCCATTGAGTCGCTGACATTTCACTTAGTAAACCGAATTGCCCGCCAGGGTGCCGTTTCCGCGCTCGCTCGTACCATCGCACCGGAATGGATCATCGATGACCGCCGAGATACGTAAGGCCGCAGCCGCGGCAGTGACCATGGTGGCACTACTGATATCCGGAACCGGCATCGTACACGCCGAGGAACCGACGGACGCACCGGCGGATTCACCCATCGTCCTCCAGGCGGAATCGGCCATCGCCGATGTACGCGATTTCGATCCGGCGCGCACACGAGTATCGGTGTATTCGGCCGCCATGGACCGTACGGTCACCGTCGACGTGCTGCATCCCGTCGACGACGAGCCGCGGCCGACCTACTATCTGCTCGACGGCGTGGATTCCGGTGCCGCGGAGACGAATTGGACGCAGAAGACCGATATCGTGTCGTTCTTCGCCGATAAGCGTGTCAATGTGGTGCT
The DNA here is from genome assembly GCF_000308655.1 of Nocardia niigatensis NBRC 100131. Taxonomy (GTDB): domain Bacteria; phylum Actinomycetota; class Actinomycetes; order Mycobacteriales; family Mycobacteriaceae; genus Nocardia; species Nocardia niigatensis. The sequence goes on from NZ_BAGC01000035.1 coordinate 148,473, forward strand.
ACCGGTCGGCGGCAAGGGTAGCTTCTATTCCGATTGGAAGCGTCCCGATCCCGCGCTCGGCGGGGCACAGATGTGGGAGACGTTCCTGACCCAAGAGCTGCCGCCGCTGGTCGACGCGCAATTCCACGGCGATGGACGCAATGTCATCGGCGGCCTGTCCATGGGCGCACTGTCGGCATTCACCCTGGCCACCCGCTATCCGGAACTGTATCGCGGTGTGGCGGCCTTCAGCGGCTGCCTCGACACCACGAGCATGAATGCCAAACTCGCCATTCGTAATTCGGTGCGCTGGGTCGGCGGCAATCCGGACAATATGTGGGGAACAGACGCCGATCCGGCCTGGCAGGCCCACGATCCCCTCACCAACGCGGCCGCACTGCGCGGCAAGACGGTCTATGTATCGACAGGCAGCGGCACGCCGGGACTGGAATCGCTCACCGATCCGCTCATGCCGCAGGCGGTGACCTTCGGCGCGGCACTGGAATATCTGGTGCACGACTGTACCGAATCGTTCCAGCGGCGATTGCAGGCGATCGACGTACCGGCCACCTTCGTCTTCCACCCGCAGGGCACGCATTCCTGGCCGTATTGGCAAGAGGATCTTCATGAATCGTGGCCCATTCTCGAAGCGGCACTCGTGCAATAGACCGCCACGCGCGTAGACTCGAACAGCCACTTTCGCGTTGATGATCTCGACTACCGCAATCCCGACACGATTCGACGGCGAGGGATGACCAGATTTCTGCGTCCCTGGTACGAATTGCCCCACCTGATGCGCACCGAGGATCGGCGGGGATGGCCACCGTCGTGACCGCCGCTGCGATGTTCGCCGGCACCAATGTCGACAACGCGCTCGTGTTGACGGTCCTCAACGTCACCTCGCACAGCACGGGGGTCCCGAGACGCTGGCAGATCTGGGCCGGTCAATACCTCGGCGTCGGGCTGATCGTGGCCGTGTCCGGGCTGACGGCGCTGGGCCTCTGTGCCGTCCCGCAGGAGTGGATCGGACTGCTCGGCGCGATCCCGCTGTGCCTGGGCATCGGAATGCTGGTCACGGCCCGCCGGCGCCGCGATCGCGCTACGCCGGTCGCCGGGACCGGGTTGTGGTCCGTCATGGGACTCACCGTCGCCTCCGGCGGTGACAATATCTCCGTCTACGCTCCGGCCTTTCGCCTCATGGGATTGGCCGACGCACTGCTCACCGTCATGGTGTTCGCCGTTCTCACCGCCGCTTGGTGTTCGGCGAGCATGGTGCTGACAACTCATCGCCGGCTGGTCGAAACTCTGCGACGCTACAGCCGCTGGGTCATCCCGGTCGTGCTGATCGTGCTCGGGCTCTACATAATTGGCCGCTCCGGCCTCGTGTTCGGCCAACTGCCGATATGAAAACATGCCGCTCGGTACTCTTTTATGGGTACGGAAACCGGTGATCGAACGAACAATTCTCCTTTCCAGAGGTGGATGATGGCCAAGAAGTTCGAAGGACATGTCGCCCTCGATATCCGGGACTCGGTCGCCGATTGGGGACCGTACGAGGAGCCGACCGCGAAGCAGGGTGCACCCAACGTGCTGTATCTGGTGTGGGACGACATCGGAATCGCCACCTGGGACTGCTACGGCGGCCTGGTCGAGATGCCGAACATGCGGCGCATCGCCGAGCGCGGGGTGCAGTTCACGCAATTCCACACCACCGCGCTGTGCTCGCCCACCCGCGCCTCGCTGCTGACCGGGCGTAATGCGTCATCGGTCGGCATGGCGACGATCGAGGAATTCAGTGACGGATTCCCGAGCATGTCGGGACGGATCCCGGCCGACACCGCGTTGTGTTCCGAAGTCCTCTCCGAACGCGGATGGAACACATACGCCGTCGGCAAATGGCACATGACGCCGCTGGAGGAGGAGAATCTCGCGGCGTCGAAACGGCATTGGCCGCTGGGGCGCGGTTTCGAGCGGTTCTACGGCTTCCTGGGCGGTGAGGCCGACCAGTGGTATCCGAATCTGGTGTACGACAATCACCCGATCACCCAGCCCTATCCTCCGGAGGCGGGGTATCACCTGTCGAAGGATCTGGCCGACAAGTCGATCGAGTTCATTCGCGACGCAAAGGTGATCGCCCCCGACAAGCCATGGTTCATGTACCTGTGCCCCGGATGCGGGCACGCCCCGCACCACGTCGCGCACGAGTGGGCCGACAGATACCGCGGCCGGTTCGACATGGGCTATGAGAAGTACCGCGAGATAGTGCTGGAGAACCAGAAACGTATGGGCCTGGTGCCGAAGAACACCGAGCTGTCACCCATGAACCCCTACTCGAACGTCACCAGTGCCGACGGTAAGCCGTGGCCGGCACAGGACACGGTGCGCGAATGGGATTTGCTGTCCGAGAACGAGAAACGGCTGTTCAGCCGGCAGGCGGAGGTGTTCGCCGGATTCCTGTCGTACACGGACGCGCAGATCGGCCGGTTGCTGGACTATCTCGAGGAGACCGGCCAGCTGGACAACACGATCATCGTCACCTTCTCGGACAACGGCGCCAGCGGCGAGGGCGGTCCGAACGGTTCGGCCAACGAGATGAAGTTTTTCAACGGTTACATCGACTCGATCGAGGACAGCCTGGCCAAGATCGACGAGCTCGGTATGCCGACCACCTACAACCACTACAGCATCGGGTGGGCGATGGCCTTCAACACCCCGTACAAGCTGTACAAGCGGTACGCCTCGCACGAAGGCGGCATCGCCGACCCGTGCCTGATGTCGTGGCCGGCCGGCATTGCGGCCCGCGGCGAGGTCCGCCATCAGTACCTCAACGTCTGCGACATCACCCCCACCGTCTACGAGCTGCTCGGCATCACGCCCCCGGACAAGGTGAAGAACGTGAAGCAGCGTCCTCTGGAAGGGGTCAGCTTCCAGGCGCTGTTCGACGACGCGAACGCCGACGTCGGCAAGCACACCCAGTTCTATTCGATGCTGGGCACGCGCGGCATCTGGCATCGCGGGTGGTTCGCAAACACCATTCACGCGGCATGCCCGTCCGGCTGGGGCCATTTCGACCAGGACCGCTGGGAACTGTTCCATCTCGACAAGGACCGCAGCCAGATGCACGACCTGGCCCAAAAACATCCCGAGAAGCTGGAAGTGCTGAAGGCCCTGTGGTTCTCGGAGGCCGAGAAGTACAACGGCATGCCGCTCAACGACCTCGACTTCGTCTCCGCGATGATGCGGTATCGCCCGACCTACGCCAAGGGCCTGGACAGGGCTGTCTACTATCCGGACAGCGCGGAGGTCGGGCCGGGCGCGGCACTCGAGATTCTGGGTCGCTCGTTCGCGCTGCTCGCCGAGACGACCATCACCAGCGAGGACGCGGAGGGAGTGCTGTTCGCCCATGGCGGACGGCTCGGCGGGCATTCCCTGTTCGTCCAGGACGGCCACCTCTGCTACATCTACAACTTCCTCGGCGAGGAAGAGCAGATGATCGTCTCCGATCGCACGGTTCCGCTCGGCGATCACATCCTCGGGGTTCGCTACGAACGGCACGGCACCCGGTCCGACCACTTCACGCCCACGGGCGAGGCCGTCCTCTACATCGATGAGAAGGTGGTGGGCTCACTCGATGACATGCGGATCCAGCCGACCGTGTTCTCCGGAGTCGGCGAAGGAGTCCGGGTGGGCCGGGACAGTGGTCAGTCCGTGTCCGCGCGTTATCGGTCACCGTTCCCGTTCACCGGCGGAGTCATGCACCAGGTCATCGAGGATGTCAGCGGGAAACCGTACCTGGATCTGGAATTGGCTGCGGCTGCGGCGTTCTCGCGCGATTGAGGCGGCCTCCGCCGCCCCCGTCGGCGGCGCGGCGGTGGTGGGCCAGTTGGAGTTCGAGCAGTAGCCGATCCGCCGGATCGTCCAGGTCGATGCCGGTGATGTCCTGCGCGCGGCGCAGGCGGTAGCGCAGTGTGTTCGGGTGGATGCGCAGTGCGGTGGCGGCCGCCCGGACATCGCCGTGGTGGCGCAGGTAGTGATCGACGCTGGTCTCGAGTTGCGCGGCGTGGCCGCGGTCGTAGTCGAACAGGGCGGTGAGGCGCGGGTCCTCGAGTTCCGGGCGGGCGGCGATGAGATCGAGGATCTCGCCGAGCAGTACGGCCGTACGGGATTCGGCGAGGGTGGTCACACGGTCCTTCGACCCGCCCGCCTCGGTGCTGTCCAGGACGCGGTCCACCTCGAGACGGGCGCGGGCGACCTCGGTCAGGTCCGGGACGGGGATGGCGATGGCGGCGCGCAGGATGTGCGCTCCGGTGGATTCCAGCTGCTCGACCAGTTGCCGGGTCCAGGCGGTCACCGCGCGGGCGGACTGGTAGCCGGGGAGCAGGATGTAGGCGCGGTCGCCGATCAGGGTCGCCAGCGAATCGTGGCGAAAGGCGCTCGCGCGCAGGCGAAGTGTGCTGCCCACCGCCGACAGGTCCGCGCCGGCGGGGGCCGCGCCGATGAGCGCGAAGCCGATGAGCGCGGCCGGACCGTCCATCGGGATACCCAGCCCGCTCGCCACCGAAGGCACGTCGACGCCGCCGCCGCGCGCACCGAACAACCGCTGTACGAGCACCTCCTCGGTGGAGGGGGCGTCCAGGCTGCGGGAGATGATGCGGGCAGCGATCGCCGACGCGCCGCGCAGCACCTCGGCCGCATCGGGGGTGAAGGGCTGCTCGCCCTCCTGTAACCAGATCGCCCCGAGGACCCGGGCGGTACTGCCCGCACCCGGCCGCCGAATCCCCACGACCAGACGGTGTTTGATGTCGAACTCGGGGTGCGCGGGCAGATCGATCACCTCGTCGGTCTGCCGCAGCCGGTCGAAGACACCCCACTGCTGCAGAATGCGCAGGTACTCGCGCGGGCCCTCGCGACCCAGAATCGATTGGATCCGAAGCGGATCCGCGGCCGCATTCGACGCGGAGTAGGCGAGCACCTGCGAGTGCGCGTCCTCGATGGTCACCATCCCGCCCGCGTTCCGCGCGATGATCTGCGCCAGCCCGAACAGATCGGTGTCCGCCACCAGCAGATCCTGTTCCGCGCTGTCCCGAGCCGGTCGGGTGCGGTCCAGCATCCGCCGGATCAGCGGATACACGTGATCCCAGCGCGCCTGCGGATGCACCGCCACCACCGCCACTCCTACCCGCAGGGCCGCCCGGCGCAGACCGGCCGCTTCGACGGCCGACTTGGTCAGCACCGCCCGAGGCCGTTGCCCGGGCGGGCGCTGCCCTACTTCCTCGAGCCACCGCACCGCCTCGACCTCGACGACCCCGACATGCAGATACATATCGGACATAGGCTCGTGCACAACGGCTTCCGAGCTCAGATCGGAGCCGTCCACCAGGGCGACCGACCGAATAGCCAGCTCGTCCCCGAGTGGCGCGTCCACCAGTTCGACAAGTGTCGTACCAAGGGCCGCGAGAAGATCCCGCAAGATGACGCCGCTACCGGGGCGCTCGCGATGGCGGCCAACCGGCTCGTCGAGCGTTCCGTGGAGCGGCGCCTCAGGTTCGGCCGCTCCCTCCGGTTCGCGATCGGGCGTCCCCGATTTCGACCGAGCCCCGCCGCCTTCGTCCGGAATTCCGTCGGGCCCATCCGGAATTGCGGCCATGGATTGCGCCTCACGCGAGAGGGCCGGTCGCGTCGCGGGTGCGCTGTTCGGTTTGTGTGCGGCCACGATCCTGCCTCCTGTGTCCTCGATGCGAGCGGGCGCGCCCCATCGTTGCGACGGCACTTCTCGCCGTGTGCGCAGAGCGGCTCACCCTTCGGCCGAACGTACAACACGGGCAGCAGTTCCTTGACCGATCGGCTGAATATCTCCGGTGTGGTTCGGGGTTGACTCGGCGTATTCGCCCAGTGACCCGGGCCACATCAGCCAGGAGGATTTCATGGACGCCGTCACAGTCACTCCGCCGCCGGTGAACGAACCGGTGGGGACCTTCGCGCCCGGCACACCGGAGCGCGCGCGACTGCAGGCCAAGCTGACCGAGCTCAGCGATATGTCGTTGGAGATTCCGCATGTGATCGGCGGGCAAGAGCGACGCAGTGCGGGAGAAGTAGTGGATGTGGTGCAGCCGCATCGGCATTCGACGGTGCTCGGGACCATCACCATCGCCGAGGCGCGGGATGCGGCCGATGCGATCGCGGCCGCGGCAGCTGCGGCACCGGGGTGGCGGGCGCTGTCGTTCGATGAGCGGGCGGCGGTGTTCCTGCGGGCCGCGGATCTGCTGGCGGGTCCGTGGCGGGAGACAGTGTCGGCGGCGACCATGCTGGGACAGTCGAAGACGGCGTATCAGGCCGAGATCGACGCGCCCTGTGAGCTGGTGGATTTCTGGCGATTCAATGTGCACTTCGCGCGCGGGATCCTGGCCGGACAGCCGATCTCGACGCCGGGAGTGTGGAATCGGGTGGAGTACCGGCCGCTGGAAGGGTTCGTCTACGCGGTCACGCCGTTCAACTTCACCGCCATCGCGGCCAATCTGCCGACCGCGCCGGCGCTGATGGGCAACACCGTGGTGTGGAAACCCTCACCCACACAGGCCTTCTCGGCCTATTGGACGATGCGGCTGCTGGAGGCGGCCGGGCTGCCACCCGGTGTGATCAATCTGGTGCACGGGCACGGGCCGGAAGTGTCGGCGGTGGCGCTGGCCGATCGGCGGCTGGCGGGCATCCACTTCACCGGCTCGACGGGGACATTCCAGCATCTGTGGCGCGCGGTGGGGGAGAACATCGCCGGATACGACACCTATCCGCGGCTGGTCGGGGAGACCGGCGGCAAAGATTTCGTGGTCGCGCACAGTTCGGCGGATCCGGACGTGTTGAGCACGGCCCTGATTCGCGGGGCCTTCGACTACCAGGGACAGAAGTGTTCCGCGGCGTCGCGGGCGTTCGTTCCGAAGTCGGTGTGGTCCCGCATGTCCGGGGATTTCCTGGCCAAGGTGTCGGAACTGACCTACGGTGACATCACCGATTTCACGAATTTCGGTGGGGCGCTGATCGATCGGCATGCCTTCGAACGCAATGCCGAGGCGCTGGCCCGCGCCAAGGCCACACCGAGCCTGACCGTGCTCACCGGTGGACGGGCCGATGACAGCATCGGCTTCTTCGTCGAACCGACCGTCCTGCTCGGTGAGGATCCGACCGACGAGGCGTTCCGGAAGGAGTACTTCGGCCCGATCCTGGCCGTGCACGTCTACGACGACACAGCACCTGCCGGGTTCGACGCGGTGCTGGATCTGGTCGATCGCGGGTCGGCGTACGGGCTCACCGGCGCGGTGATCGCCGACGACCGGACGGCCGTCGCGACGGCGTCCGAACGACTTCGCTACGCGGCGGGCAACTTCTACATCAATGACAAGCCGACCGGTGCGGTGGTCGGGCAGCAGCCCTTCGGCGGTTCGCGGGCCTCGGGCACCAACGACAAGGCCGGATCGGCGCAGAACCTGCTGCGCTGGACCTCGGCGCGCACGATCAAGGAGACCTTCGTGCCGCCGACCGATCACCGGTATCCGCATCAGGCCGTCGCGACGGAAGCGGGGAAGCGCTGATGTTCACGACCGTGCTGCGTCCGGCGCTGCTGGCGGCCTCGCGGTCGCCCCGGGTGGAACGAGCGGTGACGGGGCTGACGTCGACCCGGAAGGTGGTGCGGCGCTTCGTCGCTGGGGAGACCGAGACCCAGGCGGCCACGGCCACCCGCGCACTGCTCGATTCGGACCGCTTCGTCAGCATCGACTACCTCGGCGAGGACACCACCGATATCGAGCAGGCGCGGGCGACCGTCTCGCACTACCTCACCCTGCTCGGGGCGCTCGGAGCGCTACCCGGTTCCACGGGAGAGGTTCGCCCGCTGGAGGTTTCGCTCAAACTGTCGGCCCTCGGCCAGTCGCTGCCCCGCGACGGCCACGTGATCGCCCTCGAACACGCCCACAAGATCTGCACCGCGGCCGCGGCGGCCGGGGCCTGGGTGACGGTGGACGCGGAGAACCACGCCACCACCGATTCCACGCTGGCCGTCGTCCGTGCACTGCGCGCCGACTTCCCGTGGGTGGGCACGGTACTGCAGGCGTATCTGCTGCGCACCGAGGCCGACTGCCGCGAGCTGTCGGGCCCGGGATCGCGAATCCGCCTGTGCAAGGGCGCGTATCGCGAGCCGGCGCAGGTCGCGTTCCAGAGCCGCGACGAGGTGGACGCGTCCTATCTGCGCTGCCTCGACATCCTGATGCGCGGCCGGGGCTATCCCATGGTAGCCACCCACGACCCGGTCATGCTCGAGGCGGCCGCGCAGTCCGCACGGTGCACGGGTCGCGGCCCGGACGGCTTCGAATTCCAGATGCTCTACGGCATTCGCGACGACGAGCAGCGGCGGATGGTCGGCACGGGCGCGCATCTGCGCACCTATCTGCCCTACGGCGATCGATGGTACGGCTATTTCATGCGCCGATTGGCCGAGCGCCCAGCCAATCTCGCGTTCTTCCTGCGCTCGTTCGGCCCTGGTTCGCGCAGCTGATCCATCCGATGACCAGACCGCGCCGCCCCGGCCGTGCTGCGCCGGGGCCGGCCGCGTCGGCCGGTCGGACAACGTTTCTGAACTTTATTCAACCAACCGCCCGATCACAGCGGCGGTCGTGGTCCGATTAGCTGAGCTAGCTTAGTGTGACCTGCGCTACCGCAGTGCGGCGAACGCAGCGGAACGAAAGGATCCCGCATGTCTTTTGCGGAGTTGCGCGGCCAGATCCTGCGCCGCAAACCGATCTCGGAGGTAGACGACGACACGCCCTCCGACGAGCGGCTGTCGAAACACCTCGGTCTGTGGCAGCTGACGGCCATCGGGGTGGGCGGCATCATCGGCGCGGGCATCTTCGCCCTGGCCGGGTCGGTCGCCCACACTACGACCGGGCCCTCGGTCCTCATCTCGTTCCTGATCGCGGGGGTGGCCAGTGCGTGCGCGGCGCTCTGCTACGCGGAGTTCGCGGGCATGGTGCCCAAGGCCGGGTCGGCCTACACCTACGGGTATGTGTCGCTGGGTGAGCTGGCGGGCTGGTTCATCGGCTGGGACCTGCTGCTCGAGTACGTGGCCGTGGCGGCGGTGGTCGCCATCGGCGTGTCCGGGTACTTCAACTTCCTGCTGGATCAGATCGGAATCACGTTGCCGCACTGGATGCTCGGGGCCTCCGGCACCGGCGACGGACATGTGGTCGATGTGTTCGCGATCCTGTTCTGCCTGGGCAGCGCATGGGTGCTGTCGCGCGGGATCAAGAGCGTGGGCCGGTTCGAGACGGTCGCGGTGGGGATCAAGGTGGCGATCGTGCTGCTGATCATCGTGCTCGGCCTGTTCAAGATCGACAGCGCGAACTACCACCCGTACTTCCCGTTCGGCACCAGCGCGGTGTGGACGGGCGCGGCCACGGTGTTCTTCGCCGTGTTCGGGTACGACGCGATGAGCACGGCGGCCGAGGAGTCCACCGAGGCGAAAAAGCATCTGCCCAAGGCGATCATCTACTCACTGGCCATCGCCATGGTGCTTTACGTGCTGGCCACGCTGGTGCTCACCGGCATGCAGAAGTACACCGAGATCAGCCCGACCTCCGGGTTCTCCACCGCGTTCAAATCCGCAGGGATGCCCGGCATCGCGAACATCATCGCCGTGGGCGCGATCGTCGGCATCATCACCGTGGTCCTCACGTTCATGCTCGGCGTGACCCGCGTCTGGTACGCCATGAGCCGCGACGGACTGCTGCCCGCCTGGTTCGCCAAGACCCATCCCACCCGCAGGGTGCCTACCCGCGTGACGTGGATCGTCGGCGCCGGCTCGGCGAGCCTGGCCGGGCTGCTGCCCATCAATACCGTTGCGGAACTGACCAATATCGGTATCCTGATGGCCTTCATCGTGGTCAGCGTGTCGGTGATCGTGCTCCGATATACTCGCCCCGACGAGCCACGTGAATTCCGCCTGCCACTCATGCCGATGGTCCCGGTGGTCGGCATCGGCTTCTCCATCTACCTGATCTGGTCTCTGCCCTGGGAAACCTGGGTGCGCTTCGTGACCTGGCTGGTGGTCGGCTTCATCATCTACTTCGGCTATTCCCGCTTCAATTCCCGTCTGGGCCGTCCGGCCTCGATCGAGAACATCTGAGCCGGAAGGACTCCGGGCGGCGCACCGACGACGGCGCCGCCCAGACCCCGGGTCACCCTCGTACCGATACCTGCCCGCCGCCACTCCTGGCCCGCCCGCCAGAATCCCGCTAATTCCGCTGTCGCGGATGCGATTTCGCTCACCTCTGCGTCCCCCGATGCCGCCGTCCCTCCCGTCACCGACGACAGCAACTGCCGAGCATGCAGCAGAACCGCGGGAAATGTGGAGATCCCGTGATGAACCGCTGCTGGGCCCGCTCGTGCCGTATCCGCGGCGGGCTAATCTCGCGGCGTGACCTTCGCGCTGGCTTTCACCGGAATTCTCGCGGTCCTATGGGCTTTGGCGGCCCGTGCCTGGACGGGGCGGCTGGTCGGCGCCGCGGTCCGGTCGGCCATGGTTGCCCAACCCTGGCGGCCGTGCAAATTCACGAGGGTGCTGTCCATGTCGAGCAGGAGGCCGCGGGCGGCAAGCGTGGCGTGAACCGTCATAGGCCGGCTGTAACCACGGGCATCGGCCAGGCAATAGATCTCGAATTCGTGTCGCGGCCGGGCGATTCCATGCCGGGCGGGTCCCCGCCCACCGGTCCGATATAACGGTCGTTATAGTCGGGGCAGGCTATTCTCCGGCGAGACGGAGAGCCACGCGCTCGCGCGCACGAATACGCACCTGTTCGAAGGAGATTTCGCCTTGGGGTCGACCACAGCCCTCGAGCACCCGTTCGATGCCGCCACCACGCTGGAGCCGGACGGGGAGGGCCGCTTCCTCGGCCACACCAGCGTCGAGTACTCGAACATGGTGGGCCCCTTCGGCGGAATCACGGCGGCCACCATGCTGCGGGCCGTGCTCGACGATCAGCGCTGCGCGGGCAGCCCGCTGTCGCTGACGGTCAATTACGCCGGGCCCGTCGCGACAGGGGCATTCACCATCGAGGCCGAGCCAGTACGGACCAATCGCACCACCCAGCACTGGATGGTGACCATGCGCCAGGACGACACCGTGGCCACCACCGCGACCGTCGTGTGCGCGCTGCGTCGCCCGACCTGGTCCGACACCGAGATCGCCCCGCCCGACGCGCCCGCGCCGGACGCCCTCGAAGTGGCCGAGCTGCCGGAAACTCCTGCGTGGCTGGGCAATTACGAGATGCGGTTCGTGGCCGGCCGTGGCCCGTTCGCGGGTGACGCCGCGCCGGCCTCGACCTCCACCTCCACCCTGTGGGTTCGGGACACGCCCGCTCGCACGCTGGACTACCCGGCCGTTGCGGCGATGAGCGACATCTTCTTCCCGCGCGTCATGCTGCGCCTGGGCCGCATGGTGCCCGCCGGAACCGTCTCCCTCACGGTCTATTTCCACGCCGAGCTGGACCCGCAGGCGGATCCGGGACGGTTCGTCCTGGCGACCGCCCGGGCACAGCACTTCGGCAATGGCTTCTTCGACCAGTCGGCCCACCTGTGGACCGAGCAGGGCACCGCGCTGGCCACCAGCCACCAACTCGTGTACTTCAAGGACTGACGCCGGGGCGAATCTGCCGCGCCGGACCGCGATGAGCGAGCGCTGCCATGGAAGTGCTTGGTGAGCAGCGCCTTTCAGCGTTTGACGGGAAATGTCAGGACGGCCAGACCCGCACCCAGCACGACCAGGCCACACCAGGACAGGATGGGAAGCCGCTCGCCGACGACGGTGACGCCGAGGAGGGCGGCGACCGCGGGCTCGGCGAGGGTGAGGGTGGTGGCGGCCGCGACGGTGGTGTGCCGCAGGCCGTATCCGAACAGGCGGTAGGCGAGGAACGTCGTGAAGAGCGCCAGGTGCAGGGCGACCACCGCGCCGCGTGGAGTGGTCAGCCAGATCGGGTCGCACGTCGCGACCACGGGCAGGACCAGGACGGCAGCGAGACCGAACATGGCGCCCATGACCGAGCCGGAGGCGTGACCGCGCGCTATGAGGGTGCCGCCGATCAACGAGTAGACGGCGTAGCTGAGGCCGGCGCAGGCCGCGAGCAGCACGCCCAGCAGATCGATCGCCACATCGGCGCCGAACCTCGGGCCGATGACCAGTACGGCGCAACCGATTACGGCCATTCCGGTGGCCACACACCAGCGCGCGGCCGGCCGACGGGGTCCGGTCGGCCAGGCCAGCAGGCCCGCGAAGACCGGGGCGCTCCCGAGAGCGATGACCGTGGCCACGGCGACGCCGGTGCGGGCCACGGCCGGATAGAAGGTGACCGGGTACCCGGCCACCGCACAGGCGCCGAGGATCAGCAGCGAGCGCTCCGCCGCCGAGGCTCGCATTCGGTGCCCGCAGCCGGTGAGGAACAACAACAGTCCGCCGAGGACCAATCCGGCCGAACCGATTGCGGCAGCGGATATTCCGGCCGGGAGCAGCGAGGCCGCCGTACCGGTGCTGCCCCACAGCACCGAGGCGGCGAGAATCGGCGCGCTGCCGCGCCAGGAGGTCGAGGAGGTGTGTGCAGGAGTGCGCGTGGAGATGCGTTCGGACACTGTCGAGTACTCCGTCGTCGAATTCCGAAGGGGGAAGGAATCGAAACGGGCGCACGACGAATCCGGCCTACCCGGAGGGGTCAGCCGGAGCGCGAAACGAAAATCTGCCGCTGCGCCCGATCAGGCGGCCGGCGGCGGCGTGACGGAGTGCCAGAACGTACCCATGGGCCGAGACTACCCAACAGCCGCAAGAATCCGAGCATCCTGGAATCGCGACATTCGATCGGCAGGTCAGCGCGATCCTGGCCCACCGCGTTCGATGGAAGGCCGAGGGCGCGCGGGGACGACGTCGGCACTTGTGCGAACGATCAGTGCGCGACCACATCCATACGGAGGAACTCGGTGATTCGGAGCCAGCGCGGTGGACGCGCTGACTCGTCGAGGAAAGCCTGGAATGCTTCGTCCACCCCGACCAAACGCGGCGCGGTGAGCTCCACCTCGTTCCCATCGATCCGGAGTCTGGCCCCGCCCGCCGCCAGGACATTGCGCACCCAGTCCGAGCCCGATCCGTACACGGGGATGAAGAGGTAGCCTCCGTCGACGGGATACGCGTCCAGCGGAGTGTGGTATGTCGCGCCGGAGATGCGGCCGACGTGCGTCAACACCGGCCACTTCCCGCTCGCGATCGCACGCGGGTTGAACACCCGCTTGTTCACGCGCCCCCACCATTTCGGCATCGGCATGGTGAATCTCCTTCTCTCGTGCGGTGTTTCATCTCAGCGTTCGCGACGGTAGAGCGCCATCGCCACCGGGCCGAATACGGTGACGAGGACGGCGCCCGGCTCGACATCGACTGCCTTACGGGCGTAAGTAGGACTTACACCCGTAAGGGTGTCTTACGCTTGTAAGCCTGTCAACACCTCATCTCGGGAGCCGCCGTGTCACGACCACCTCGACCACTGAGCAGGGACCGCGTAATGGAGGCCGCAATCCGAGTCGCGGATCGCGGCGGCGTGGAATCGATCACGATGCGCCGGGTGGCGCAGGAGCTGGGCGTGGAGGCGATGTCGCTGTATCACCACGTACCGAACAAGGACGCGGTCCTGGACGGTGTGGTCGATGCGGTGTTCGCCGCGATCGAGCTGCCCGCGGCCGAAGGCGGCGATTGGCGTGACGCGATTCGTGTCCGGGCCTTTTCCGCGCGAGAGATCCTGTCGCGGCACAGCTGGGCGCTCGGGCTCATGGACTCCCGGCGCAACCCGGGCCCGGCTACGCTACGCCATCACGACGCGGTCCTCGGTGTGCTTCGTGGGGCGGGCTTCTCGCTGCCGATGGCTGCGCACGCCGTCTCGCTCATCGACAGCTATACCAACGGCTACGTTCTCCAAGAGGCGAACCTGCCGGTGACGACGCCCGCCGATGTCGAAAACGTCGCGGGCGACGTCCTCGAACGCGTGCCGCCGGATCAACTGCCGTACCTGCGCGAGATGATCGTCGACCATGCTCTGCGGCCGGGCTACGACCACACCGGCGAATTCGCGTACGGCCTGAATCTGATACTCGATGCGCTCGAAGCTCTCCGGCAGTAGCGCTGGGTCGTGCACGGGTTCGAATCACGTTCCGCGGTACCTCGCCGCCGCCTGCACCCCGCGGCCACGTGCTCGCCGGCCGATCCACCCGCACCACGTATTGTCGGCCCGGCCGGGCCCCGCAGGTGCCCGCAGCTGCCCCGGATTGGTGGGATACGTTGGCGGCGTGGGTGTTTCACACTGAGAGGTGACCGGTTCGCCGGTTGGTCCGGATCGGTTGATGCAGGGCGTGCCGGACCGAGCGAGCACCAGGCCGACGACCCCCGCAGTGTTCACAGATCGCGATCTACACCGCCCGCCGATCCCCGGACACCCCACCGGTCAGCGCCCGGCAGGCCGCGGCGCTGGCAACCACTTTCCGGGCCTGGCCCGGACGCCTTTCCCGCAGCGTCCGGGCCGCCCAATCTTCATCGGAGTCGCACGAGCCATCTATGGCCCCTGATCGGTCTTGTGGCTCAAGCCCGTCCGTAGATGGCGGTGACGAATTCGCAGAGTGCGTGTTCGTCGAGGTGCCGCGCCAGGTCCGCCTCGCTGATCATGCCGACCATGCGCTTGTGGCCGTCGATCACCGGCATGCGCTTGACCCGGTGGCTTTCCATCGACCCGAGTACTTCGGAGATGTCGGCGTCGTCGGCGACCCAGCGCGGCGTGGCCTCGCACAGCGCATGGGCTCGGGTGGTCTCCGGCGACAGCCCCTGGGCAACGCACTTCACCGCGATATCTCGGTCGGTGATGATGCCGACCATCCGTTCGTTCTCATCGGCGACGACCACCGATCCGACGCCGAGCTCGGCCATCACCTGTGCTGCTTTGCCGACGGTCTCATCCTGCGATATCCACTGGGCACCGGGTCTCATGATGTCTCGTGCCGTGGTCATAGGGCTGCCTCCTCATGTCCGGACGTGCTGATCAATGGGGGGTGAAGCGCCCTAAATTCTGCGCGAACAGCGCGAGGGGTACGAGATTCCGGAGCATCACAATAATGCGACCATTCGGTATCTTTCGCGGCAGTGTTCGAGGGCGTGATCGGCAAGCGCGTGGACAGCACCTACCGGGCCGGGCGGTGGCAGGCGTGACGCATGCTCCTGCTGCGACGCTCCGCTGGTGTTGCCGGTCGGCCGGCCGACCGGCAACACCAGCAGCGAGGTCTTCGGGTCGCTGCTTGTCGCAGCCCACGACGACTGCGGGCGACTGGTGGCGGTGCGTTCCGGGGTGCGATTTCGGATGTAGTCCCCAGGAATCGGCTCGAACGTAGCCTGCTGTTGACCTTGAATGCCTACTATGGCGCACGTCGGCCCCCTTTGCGGTGGGCGCAGACCCCTCGGCATTGCCCCTGGGCCTTCGTGGCGTTCCTAGCGCGCGGTCGACCTCGGCGTACACCGCCGCCGCGAGCTGAGAATCCAGCCCGCCCGGTGAGACCCGGCGTCGGGCACAGATTCGGAGGCACGTCATGACAGAAACACCACCTGAACCACGCGGCGACAGGCACGCTCGCCGGCCGGGAAAACGGCGTCCGACGCCACCCACCATCACCAGCGGTTCCGATGACGATGTGCCAGTGGTGCGCTGGCCGGAGCCGAGTCGGCTCGAATCGTGGTGGCACGAGGTCATGCATCCCGCGAAGCGCCCCAATTCTGCGTGACCATCGCCAGGGATACGGAATGACCGGTCCTGGCACGGACCGTGATTCGACCGCTGCCCGATCGGCATCACCGCAGGCTGACCGCACCCGCGTCGAGCCAGGGAACACCTGTGCCGCTGTGGTCCCCGGTGACCCGCGCGGCGAGGGTGCGGCTCGAGGAATGTCCCCGCGCGGGCACGTAGCCGAGGCGACCCCCGCGGTGGCCGGCAGCCGGCCCGGAGCGGCGTGGGCATCGACATGCCGCGGCCCGAGCCCTGGCCATCCCCGGACATCAGCCGAGATCGAACTTCCCGGACCGCACAGCTCGGTACACGACTCGACATGCGGAGTGTCTGCTTCCAGGGACCCTCTGCTGGATTCAGACGACGGCGGAATCACCGCTGCAGGCGTGCCGCTGCCCACCATTGGTGCCATCTCGTCAGATTCAGGTGTGTACCAACGGGATGCGGTAGACGGTGTTGTTGTCGCTGAATGTGCCGGTGCCGCCAAGGGTTTCGGTGACCGGCTTCCCCTCCGCCGCGACCACGGCAACCGGGTGCTGCTGTGCGGCGGCAGGGGGTGCTGGTTCCCGCTGAGAAGTATTCACCCAAGATTGATTCGTTGGTCTCTGCGACAAAGGGGCCTTGGACCCTAGACTGGTCTACTGACCAGTGACTGGTCAAGGAAGGGGTGCTGCGGTTATGTCAGGTCCGACTGACGCTCGCAACGACCACGGTGACACCGGCACCGGCGGTGGCATGATTCGAGAGACGCTGTCGCAGTTGCGGTTACGCGAACTGCTCGCCGAGGTGCGCGACCGCGTCGCGGAGATCATCGACGCCCGTGACCGAGTCGACGGCCTGGTGGAGGCGATGCTCGCCGTGACCACGGGCCTGGATCTGGAGGACACCCTGCGCCGGATCGTGCGCACCGCGATCACGCTGGTGGACGCCCACTACGGCGCGCTGGGGGTACGCGGCCCCGACGGGCAGCTGGCCCGGTTCATCCACGAAGGCATCGACGCCGACACCGCCGAAGCCATCGGGAACCTGCCCGAAGGCAGGGGCGTGCTCGGGTTGCTGTTCGCCCAACCCAAGGCGATCCGCCTCGATAATCTCGCCGATCATCCCGACTCGGTGGGGTTCCCGCCCGGGCACCCGCCGATGCGCACCTTCCTCGGCATGCCGGTGCGCATCCGCGGGGAGATCTTCGGCAACCTGTATCTGACCGAGAAGGACAACGGAATGCCGTTCACCGAGGACGACGAGGTCATCGTCGCCGCGCTGGCGGCCGCAGCCGGTGTCGCGATCGACAACGCCCGCCTCTATGAGACGGCGCAGGCCCGGCAAGCATGGATCGCGGCCACCCGCGACCTCACCACCGCCTTCCTGGCCACCGCCACCCCCGACACCGTGCTCGGGCAGGTCGTCGACCGAGTCCGTACCCTGTCCGACTCCCAGTACGCGTGGCTGGCGGTCCTGCCCGACCCGGACCTGCCCGTCGGCGAGGCCACCGAGCTGGCCATCGCCGAATGGTCCGGGCCCGGCCACACCCACCGCGGCGAACGCATCCCGATCACGGGCACGATCCTGGCCCGAGCACTGGCCTCGGCGACACCACTACACCTGGACGACACCACCGCAGACGTCGATGCCGGGGAATTGCCGATCGGAGCGGGCCCCGCGCTGGTGCTGCCGCTGCACACCGGCGAGGCCACCCTCGGGCTGCTCGTGGTCCAGCGCGGCGACGCCCTGCCCTACCCGCGCGAGACCGCGGAGCTGACCGAGGCATTCGCCGGCCAAGCCGCACTGGCCATGCAACTGGCGGCAGCCCAGCAACGAATGCGGGAGCTGGACGTGCTCGCCGACCGCGACCGCATCGCCCGCGACCTGCACGACCACGTCCTGCAGCGGTTGTTCGCGATCGGCATGGCCGCCCAGGGCACCGCCGCCCGCACCCGCAACCCCGAGGTCCGCCAACGCCTCTCCGACCACATCGACGAGTTGCAGACCGTCATCACCGAAATCCGCACCTCCGTGTTCGACCTGCACGACGGCAACGGACCCACCCGGCTGCGCCAACGCCTCGACGAGCTCATCCGCCGCCACACCGCCGACACCAGCCTGCACACCAGCGTCCGCATCACCGGCCCCCTCGACGTCGTCGACGCGACACTGGCCGACCACGCCGAAGCCGTTGTCCGCGAAGCGGTCTCCAACGCGGTCCGCCACTCCGGCGCCGACACCCTCACCGTCGAACTCACCGTGAACGACGATCTGGTGATCGTCGTCGAGGACAACGGATGCGGCCTACCCGACGGGCTGACCCCCAGCGGCCTGACCAACCTCACCCACCGAGCCCACACTGCCGGCGGACACTGCGAACTCGGCCCCGCCACCGCTACCGGCCTCCACGGGCCCGGCACCCGCGTGCACTGGTCGGCCCCACTGTGAACCCAACCGTGGGATCGGTCCGAGCGCAGACCATCCGCTGAACTGCCCGGCGGGTCTCGCGACCCGCATGGTCGAAAACCAGGCCCGCGCAGCGTGGTGAGGGGTCGGATCGATCGAGCCCGATGCCGGCGTGCGTGGGCCGCGAGCCCTCCTCGATGGCGGCGGCCGGGTCGGCACGCTGTTGGTACCGGATGTGAAACATCGACTCGATCCGACTGGTAGTGGGCGGTGAGTCCTGGGGTTGCCGCACAGGACGATCTGGTCGGCGCGCGGGGTGGGGTGTGGCCGATGTACTCGAACCAGATCGGCGAGGCCCGGGCAATCGCCTGTTTGGGCGACACGCTGGAAAGTTGCCACACGTATTGGCGTGGTACCTCCAAGATTCCACTGGGCGCCGGAGCGAACGGCGAACGGTTCGGCGATCAGCGAGTTCTCATCAAACGGAGGACCGAGCGTGAGCAGTGAGAAGGTGGGCGGCGAGACGAAGCGGCAATTGCTCGTCGGTAGGGGATGGATTCAGGCGTGCGTGCTGGTCGCGATGTTCGGGTTCTTGGTGATGGGGTTGCTGGCGTACCGGACCTATTCCGGTTCGGCCCCGATTCCCGAACGTGTGCAGTCGCCGACCGGCCAGACGCTGTTCACCGCCGACGATGTCAAACACGGTCAGCAGATTTTCCTGGCGGCGGGTCTCATGCAGTACGGGTCGATCCTCGGGCACGGCGCGTGGCTGGGACCGGATTACACCGCCGACTATCTGCGCCGGTCGACGGATCTCGCGCTGGAGCAGTTGGGGAACGACGATCGGGCGCGGGCGCGCGTGCTCGCCGATTTCCAGGCCAATCGCTTCGACGAGAACACCGGTGTGCTGGTCTACAGCACTGAGCAGGCGCAGGCGTTCGGACGTCTTGCCGACCATTACGCCGACGTGTTCGGCCGCACCGGAACCGGGTTGGGGCTGCGGCCGGAGCTGCTCACCGATCGAGCGCAGATCCACGATCTGACCGCCTTCTTCTCGTGGACGGCGTGGATGTCGGCGGCGCATCGTCCGGGTCACGACTACTCCTACACCAATTCCTGGCCGGCGGAACCTCGGGTCGGCAATGCCCCCACCGCGAATGTGGTGGTTTGGAGCGTTGTCTCGCTCATCGCACTGCTGGGCGGGATCGGGCTGTTGTTCGCCGCCTTCGGCCGCTGGGGTTACCGGCTCGGGTGGAAGGGCCGAGAGGCGGCCACCTTGTCGTTCCGGGCGCCCGGCGAAGTAGCGCTGACCCCCGGGCAACGCTCCACCCGATGGTATTTCGCGATCATGGTGATTCTGTTCGGTGCGCAGAGCCTGCTCGGCGCCGCTACCGAACACTACCGCGCGGATGTCACCAGTTTCTTCGGCTTCGATCTGGCGAAGATCCTGCCCTACAACCTGACTCGCACCTGGCATCTGCAGCTGGCGCTGTTCTGGGTGGTGGCGGCGTTCCTCGCCGCGGGAATCTTCTTGGCGCCCTTGATCGCCCGGCGCGAACCGCGCGGGCAGGGCCGGTTGTCGTATGTCCTGCTCGGGGCGGTGGCGGTGGTGGTGTTCGGCAGCCTGATCTGCGAGGCGCTGAGCATCCACGGCAAGGTGTCGTACGGCAACTTCTTCGCCGCACAGCAATTCACCTTCCTCGACCTGGCCCGTGTCTGGCAGCTCCTGCTGGTGGCCGGGCTGGCCATCTGGGCGGGGATCCTGTGGCGCGGGTTACGCGGGCGGCTGGCAGACGAGCACAAGGGCAATATGCCGTGGCTGTTCTTCCTCGCCGCGCTCGCCATTCCGGTGGTCTACGCGGTCGGGCTGCTGGCGAGGCCGGGCGACAACTTCACCCACACCGAGTTCTGGCGGTTCTGGGTGGTACACCTGTGGGTGGAGGACTTCCTGGAACTGTTCACCACCGTCATGGTCGCCTATATGTTCGTCCTGCTCGGGGTGGTGCGTGAGCGGGTCGGCATGATCGTCATCTATCTCGACATCATCCTGTATTCCGCGGGCGGGGTGATCGGCACCATGCATCACCTGTACTTCAACGGAACTCCGGTGGAGCACATGGCACTCGGTGCGGTGTTCTCCGCGCTGGAGGTGGTCCCGCTGACCTTCCTCACCGTGGAGGCGTGGAGCTTCCTGCAATTGGGGTCGAAGCAGGAGTCGCGGTCGGCCGCGCAGTTCCCGCACCGGTGGGCGGTCATGTTCCTGGTCGCGGTCGGATTCTGGAACTTCTTGGGCGCGGGCATCTTCGGGTTCCTGATCAACCTGCCGATCGTGTCCTATTACGAGATCGGCACCGCGCTCACCGCCAACCACTCGCACGCGGCGATGATGGGCGTCTACGGCATGCTCGCCTGCGCCTTCGCGCTGTTCTGCGTGCGCTATATGATTCCGGCCGACAAATGGCCGGACAGGCTGGCGAGAATCTCGTTCTGGTCGTTGAACATCGGGCTGGCGTGGATGGTGTTCGCCACCCTGCTGCCGATCGGAATCCTGCAGCTCTACAAGGCCGTCGACAGTGGATACTACGAGGCGCGGGAGCTGAATTACATTCAAAGCAACGCCAATTCGGTGCTGGAATGGCTGCGCATGCCGGGCGACATCCTGTTCATCGCCGGCGGTATCGCGCCGTTGGCGTGGATCATGTGGCTGGCCGTGAAATACCGCGGCACGGGCGGAACGCCACCGCCGGAGAGTACGAAGATCACCGGCGCGGCACGGGAGGTGCCCGCCGACGAACTGGTGGAGCTGACCGGCAACGAGAGCCGATGATGGTGGTGCACCCGGCGGTCGAGACACTGCTGATGGGCGGGTACGCGATGCTGCTCATCGCCACCGCATTCGGCCTGGATCTGCTGGCGCGGCAGATCCATCGGCGCTCCGATCGGCATCGCAATGCCGGATTCCGGTATCTCCCCGAACACGACTACTGGGTGTGCCCGGCGAATGAGCCGTTGTGGCCGCACAGCATCGACGACCGGGCCCGCCTGATCCGCTATCGGGCACGTCCGTCGGTATGCAACGCTTGCCCTGAGAAGCGCGACTGCACCGACTCCGCTGCGGGCCGGGAGATCACCAAGGCCGTCGACCCCTGGCCGCATTCGGAGGCCGGTCGTTTCCATCGGGGGATCGCGTTGGTGCTGATCGTGCTGGCCGCCGCGTTCCTGATCATCGCGGCGGCCATGCATCCCACGTCCACGGATCTGATTGCGCTGGCGCCGATCACACTCGGCTGGGTGTGCGCCGCCTTCGTTCTGACCGCCCATTTTCGGCACACGCCCGCCGACTTCCCCGCCGGAGTTCCGGTGGCCGAAAGGAGTTCCCGGTGTTCATGATCGGCGTCGCTGCGGCCGTGGCCGCCGCCCTGCTGCTCCCGGTGTCGAGCCTGCGGATTCTGCGCGAATATGAGCGGGCCGTGGTGTTCCGGCTGGGCCGATTGCGCCCGCTGCGTGGTCCGGGCATGGTGGCGTTGATTCCCCTCGTCGATCGCATGGTGCGTGTCGACCTGCGCACCATCACACTCACCATCCCACCGCAGGAAGCCATCAGCCGCGACAATGTGCCGGTCCGGGTCAACGCCGTCGCGTACTTTCGCGTCATCGACGCGGTCCGCAGCGTCATCGAGGTGGAGAACCACGCCGTCGCCACCTCCCAGATCGCCCAGACCACACTGCGTTCCGTGCTCGGCCGCGAGGACCTCGACACCCTGCTGTCCGAGCGCGACCAGATCAACAGCAACCTGCAGAAGATCATCGACGAGCAGACCGAACCGTGGGGCGTGAAGGTCGCCCTGATCGAGATCAAGGACGTCGAGATCCCGGAGGCCATGCAGCGCGCCATCGCCCGCCAGGCGGAGGCCGAACGCGAACGCCGGGCCCGCATCATCCACTCCCGCGGCGAGGTCGAGGCCGCCGAAAACACCCGCGACGCAGCCCAATTGCTGGCCGCGACCCCGGCCGGCCTCCAACTACGCTACCTGCAGGCACTCGGGGAACTGGGAGCCGAAGGCCGTTCCACGGTCGTCTTCCCGATGCCCGTCGATCTCACCGAACCACTCAAACGCGTACTGCGCTCCAAGACACTCCAATGAGGTGAGGTGTGGCCGGCTGTGGTCATTCAGGCGGCAGCGCGTTTCAGGATGATCAGGGGTGGAGTAGTGCTCGAGCACGTGCCCGCCGAGAGCCTGTGCCGCCCAGGCCGCCTCGTCGACCTCGGCGGCGGTCGCTTCGCGTTA
This sequence comes from Nocardia niigatensis NBRC 100131, assembly GCF_000308655.1. Classification (GTDB taxonomy): domain Bacteria; phylum Actinomycetota; class Actinomycetes; order Mycobacteriales; family Mycobacteriaceae; genus Nocardia; species Nocardia niigatensis. The sequence continues at coordinate 170,965 of NZ_BAGC01000035.1, forward strand.
CACACCGCCCGCAGGTCACCAAGCCATTCGTCGACATGCTGTGCCGTTCAATGCCATGGGAAGGCGTCCGCGTGATCGGCGAACGCTCGCACCACCCGCTCGCCGCCGCCGATCGCTGCTGCTACACCACGCTATTGGACGCAACCCTGGGAGTTACCGCAGATAAGCGCCCATTGCCTGCGGTAACCCAGATGCCGACCTGGGCGAATGCAGCGCACGGGCGATGCCAACTCCGGAAATTATCTGCGGCGGCCGGGCTTAGCGTGACTCTTCAGCTGTGCGGGCCCCACGGGCCCTCTCCGACAGGAGGTGCCGAATCCGCGAGTCATCTGTGGCAGCGGCCCAAAAGCGCCGGAGCACTCCTCTCGCTCGCATGCCTTCCAATTCTGTTGGCCTACAGCTTTGACATCGGGATTTGCTCGGCGTGTACTGGGAACATCAACAGATCCGAGGGATCGTCATGATGGTCATCGTCGGGCTCGTCATCCTCATCGTCACCGTGCTCGTCGGCGTCGTGGGAGTATTCGGCAACGGCGGCAGCGATCATGCATTGACCGGAATCGCCGGGCTGGGCCTGTTACCGGCCGACACCCGCCGCGGACGCGCCGCCCGCTGGGGAACTCGAAGCCACCCGCCAGGACGCTCTACTCAACCCACACAGGCACCACCGGTGTCGCACCCGGTGCACCCGGCACCATCGCCGGACAGGGAACCGGCACCCGGCACCATCGCCGGACAGGGAACCGGCAACCAGCCCACACCCCGCCCACGCAGCCTGGGCAAGCTGTTCGGACGGACCCCGGCCGCTCGCTCGCTGACCGGCCGAGGTCCTGGCACGCTGCCGTACCGGCATGCGGCCCCAGTCGGCCTCGACGCCTGGCTCGGACCACTGGGCTCGACCTTCCCATCGACCACCCTGAGCACCTCACGGGGGGCGGATAGGTAGATCTATGCCGGTATGGCGAGTACGCGAGTTCCGTGACGATGATCTGGATCAGGGGATCCAGATCTGGGAGCAGAGCCGTCTGCCAACCGGGGACGAGCCGGTGTTCGCGCTGGCGGAGGTGATGGCGGCCGCGCGAGCTCGGGAGTCGGCGGTGGTCGCCGAGGTCGGCGACGAAATGGTCGGGATGGCGGTCGCCCAGATCCATGGCGAGCGGGCCTGGGTCCTGCTGGTGGCGCTGGCGGCGCAGTGGCGGCGGCGCGGTATCGGCAGCGCACTGCTTGCCGAACTGGAGCGGCGCCTGCGGTCGAACGGCGTGCGGCGGATCTGCACCCTCGTCCCCGAGGGCGCCACCGGATCTGCGGCGTTCGAGAATTCCGGGTACTCGCGCCGGACGGGCCTCGTCTATTACGAGCTGCTGGAACCACTGGCGCCCGCGCAGTCCACCCTGCTGACCGAACTGGGCGGGCGGCTGCTTCCACCGGGACTGTGGCAGTCGATGGCTGGGATGGAACGGGAGAAGGAGATCATCGAACGCCGGATCGTGTTGCCTTTGGCGAATCCCGATGTGGCCGAGCGCTATCGGGTCTTGCCGCCCAAGAGCGTCATCCTGTTCGGGCCACCGGGGACCGGCAAGACCAGTTTCGCGAAAGCGGTCGCGTCCCGACTTGGTTGGCCGTTTGTCGAATTGTTTCCCTCCCGGCTGGCCGCCGCAGCGACGGGTGGACTCGCGGCCTCGCTGCGCGAGGCATTCGCCGACCTGGCCGAACTCGATGAGCTGCTGCTGTTCATCGATGAGGTGGAGGAGATCGCAGGCACGCGTTCGGGCACGGCGACAAGCCCTGCGCACGGAGTCACCAACGAGCTGCTCAAGCTGATACCGACGTTCCGCGAGGACTACAGTCGCCTGCTGATCTGCGCGACGAACTCGGTCCGCTCATTGGACTCGGCATTCCTGCGACCCGGTCGATTCGATTACGTGATTCCGGTCGGCCCTCCGGACGCACCGGCACGGAACGCGATCTGGCGGCGATATCTCGGCCCCGCCGCCGAGACCATCGACGTCGACCGTTTGGTGTGCGCCACAGCGCAATTCACCCCCGCTGACATTGAATACGCAGCCCGTGCAGGCGCGCAGTCCGCGTTCGAACGCGCAGTGCGCGACAGCACCGACGTACCCGCGACCACCGAGGACTACCTGATCGCGGTCGCGAATACCCGCCCGACCCTGACACCGGAAATCCTGATCACGTTCGAGCAGGACCAGCGGGACTACACCCGACTGTGAAACAGTGTGCCCCAATAGGCCGGGCACACGGTCGGGCGGTCGACCCCCGATCGTCGACGTTGAGCAGGAAGAACCACCCACGTTCGAATTGTCGGGGTCGTCGCTGCTATCCACGGCAGAAATCAACACGCGGTAGAGCAGCAGCCCGTAGGTACCGGACTGTGCTGTCAGGCATCGCCCGCCCCTTCGTGCCGAGTGCAGCGTGCGACCCACGCGGCCGCTATTCAGGAGAACGAACCGACTCAGGCGCGTCGGGGTGGTGGGCGGCCAGTGACCGCTGAGGTGTGAATTTTCACCCGATCCACCCCTCCCGCATGAAGGAAGTTCGGTACGGTTCCTCCATGAAGAAGGTTTCTTCAGGATCGAACGCCCCGGGTGGGGCCATTCCCCTGGATGCCACCGACCGGCTGCTGCTCGACGAGCTGGCCCGGGACGGGCGTATGACCAACAATGCGCTGGCCGCGGCGGCGGGGATAGCACCCTCGACCTGCCTGGGCCGGGTGCGAGCGCTGGTGGAACACGGGGTGATCCGCGGGTTCCACGCCGATATCGACCCGGCCGCGCTCGGTCGCGATCTGCAGGCCATGATCGCGGTGCGGGTGCACGCCACAGCGCGCGGCCAGCTCGCCGAATTCGGTGAGCAGATGGCCGCGCTGCCCGAGGTCGAGAACGTGTATTTCATTGCCGGGGCCGACGATTACCTGATCCATGTCGCCACCGCAGACTCCGGTGAGCTGCGAACCTTCGTGCTGGACCATCTGAGCGGGCATCCCGCCGTCGCGTCCACGGAGACGATCCTGATCTTCGAGCACGTCCGGCCCGGGCATCGCGCCGCCTCCTGACCGGCGGCGCGATGCCGAGCGCCGCCGGTCCGTCGGCGGCGTTCGCCCCTAGGCGGCCGGCTGGTGCACGGCGTAACCGTGCGCTGCCGCAACCGATTCCGAGAGCAGCTCGCCCTGGTGGGTGCTCAGACCGGCGGCCAGACCCGGGTCGGCGGCCACGGCGGCCCGCCAGCCCTGGTCGGCCAGGGCGATCGCGTAGGGGAGGGTCGCATTGGTGAGGGCGACGGTCGAGGTGTGCGGCACCGCGCCGGGCATATTGGCCACGCAGTAGAAGATCGAGTCGTGCACCCGGTAGGTGGGGTCGGCGTGGGTGGTCGGGTGGGAGTCGGCGAAGCAGCCGCCCTGGTCGATGGCGATGTCGACCAGCACCGAACCCGGCTTCATCTGCGCGACAAGGTCATTGGAGACCAGGGTGGGGGCCTTCGCGCCGGGCACCAGCACCGCGCCGATGACCAGGTCGGCCTCGCGCACCAGGTTCTCGACCTCGAGCCGGTTGGACATGACCGTGCGCACCTGGCCGTGGTAGAGGTCGTCGATCTCGCGCAGGCGCTGAATGTTCAAGTCCAGCACCGTGACGTCGGCGTGCATGCCGTGCGCGACGGCGATGGCGTTGCGGCCGGACACGCCCGCGCCGATCACCACCACGCGGGCCGGGCGCACACCCGGGACACCGCCCATGAGCACGCCGCGGCCGCCGCCGCTGCGCATCAGGTGGTAGGCCCCCGCCTGCGGTGCCAGCCGGCCCGCGACCTCGCTCATCGGGGCCAGCAGCGGCAGGGAACCGTCGGGGGCGGTGACGGTTTCGTAGGCGAGGGAGGTGACGCCGGAGGACAGCAGGGCGTCGGTGCATTCCCGCGAGGCGGCCAGGTGCAGGTAGGTGAACAGCACCTGGTCCTGGCGCAGGCGCGAATACTCCTCGGCGACTGGCTCTTTCACTTTGAGCACCAGATCGGCGGCGCCCCAGACCTCGTCGGCGGTGTCGAGCACATGCGCGCCGGCGAAGCGGTAGGCGTCGTCCTCGAAGGTGGAGCCGACGCCCGCACCGGCCTCGACGACCACCTCGTGGCCGCGGGCCACCAGCTCGTGCACGCCGGCGGGGGTGCAGGCCACCCGGTATTCGTGGTTCTTGACCTCGCGGGGAATTCCGATCTTCATCCGCTCTCCTGGCTCTCTCGGCTGATTTTTCGGCGGGATCGCCGCCAGGGAGAAAGTATGAAGTTTGTGCGAGATCAGCACCAGAAGTGTGAACAATATTCTCCATATTGGTGTTCATCAACCTGAATGATCAGAAATGAAGATTGCGAGGTGGGTCACACCGAAGCATATTCGGCGCGTGCAGCGCTACTGCAACGGTTCCGGCCGGCTGTCGTCGATCGGCCAGCCGGCCGCCCGCAGCTGGGCGCGGACCCGATCCAGGTCGGCAGCGCGCGGCATCTCGTCGGTGAGCTTGATGATCATCACCCCGACGTCGGCCCGGTCGGCGGGCAGCGCGCCGAGCAGCACCAGCTCGGCGGCCACCTGCCGCACCTCGTCCTCTCGGACAGCCGCCGGGCCAGCACTGCCAGCAGCGGCAGGTAAGCGCGCAGCACACCTTCACCCACAGCGGGATGTCGTCGGAGTTGGTGTAAGTGCCGCGGGCGACGAGCGCCATGAAGATGACGCCCATCGTCTTCTGGGCGTCATCGGTGCCGTGGGCCAGCGAGACCAGCGACGCCGAAATTCAATCGAACGGCCCAGGAGCGTCGCCCGGGGTATCGGGCGCCGGAAGCGGCCAGCAATCCGGCTCGTGCCGCCGGACCGCAAGAAACTCGTGGTGAACCTGATCGGCCGGTGGTCATGCTCGGTGATGCGTGCCTCGGCCTCGCCCCACCAGGAGCCGAGAAATCCCGCACCCGATCGATGGGGCTACTGAAGCAGGGAATCACGCAGGGCGCATTCGGAATTCGAGCGGGCAGGGGTGGGCTACGCCGTCAGTGAAATGAGGGCGCGTCAGGCCGGTTTCGCGGTGAGAATGAGGCGGGCCGTTCGGGTTCCGACATCGTGGAGGGTGTGGAGATGGACGAGGTGCTGCTCACGCCGCCGGATGCCGCCGAGGTGCGGTTCCTGGCGCGGGGTGTGGTCAGTGCGGCGGCGGGAGAGGCGGGGCTGACACCGCTGCAGGAGTTGCTGGTGCCGGCGCTGTTTCTGTCGATGACCGGGCATCCGGTGGAGTTGGCCGAGGTGGGGCCGATCGGGGCGGCGGAGTTCGCGGCGGGGATGGTGCGGCGCAATCGCGTGTTCCGGGAACGCATCGTGCAGACCATGCTGCTGGCGGCGCTGGTCGTGCGGCCACTGCCCACCGACGTGGCAAACCGGTTGCGGGAGTTCGCGGATGCGCTGGGTGCCGACGACGACATGATCGCGGTCGCGCAGCGTTATGCCGAAGGCGCGGTGGATCTGGCCGCGGTGGACTTCACCCGCAACGGCTACCTGGGCAATACCAACACGCTGCGGCTGGACGCGCTGCACACCGAGGGCCTGGACAGTTCGTGGAGTGCGGTCACCGACGATCCCGCGCTGGCCGGACGCTGGGCCGAGCTGTGGGACCTGCCGGTCGGCACGCTGGGTCGCGGCGTCGCCGACTTCTACCGCGACCGCGGGTTCGTCACGCCGGGCCTGCCGGGTTCCGCGCCGCCCCTGCTGGCCCAGCACGACTGGGTGCACGTGCTCGCCGGGTACGGGACCACCCTCGAAAACGAGATAGAGGTCTTCGCCTTCATGGCCCGCGCCAATGACGATCCGCGCGCGTTCAGCCTGCTGGCCATGGTGATTTCGCTGTTCGAGACCGGCTACCTGCGGGCGGGCGCGGGCCTGTTCGAAGCCGACGAAGGCCATCTGAGCACCCGGGGCATGGCCGAACGGCTCGGCGATGCCATGCGGCGCGGCGCGCTCACCCGGGGTAGCCACGATTTCCTCGACCTGGACTGGTTCTCGCTGGCCGACCGTCCGATCACGGTGGTGCGCAACGAGATCGGCCTGGTCCCGAAGGCGGGGTCGGCGCTCGCGGCGGGCTCGGCCGGACCGTGGCAGCCCGGCGGGATCACGCCGTATCAGCTGAACTCCTCGAAGACGGCCGCGGAGGCCGCTGGGCGGCGGTATGTGCCCTGGCGGCCCGACCCGGCGCGCGACTGATCGGCGCGGCCCGAGGTCAGCTCGGGCCGAGCAGGTCGAGCATCCCGGAAACGGCTGCGGGCCAGGTGAATTGCTCGGCCCGGCTGCGGGCGGCCAGGCGGCGTTCGGCGGCCGGGCGGGACAGGACGTCGGTGACGGCCTCGGCGAAAGCCCTCGGGTGATCGGCGGCCACCGCGCCCGCCTCGGCGGTGATGATGTCGGCCAGGGCCGAGGAGCGGCTGACCACGACCGGGGTGCCGGCGGCGAGGGCCTCCAGCGCGGCCAGGCCGAAGGTCTCGTGCGGGCCGGGGGCCAGGGAGACGTCGGCGGTGGCCAGCAGCGTGGCCAAAGCGGTTCTGTCGTGGATGAATCCAGCGAAGTGGACGGTGGGGCGGCCGTCCGGGAGCGGGGGAATGGTGCGGGCACGGCGTTCGAGAGCGTCGCGACGCGGACCGTCGCCCGCGACGACCAGCCGGGCCTCGAGTCCGCGACGGCGCAATGCGCTCACGGCGGCGATGCTGCGGTCGACCCGCTTCTCCACCGACAGGCGGCCGCAATGCACCAGCAACGGGTAGTCGTCGGCGCCGAGATCGGTGCGCAGGCGGTGATCATGGCGGTCCGGCCGGAACATGTCCAGATCGACGCCGAGCGGGACGAGTTCGACATTCTCGACGTCGATACGGTGGAATTCCTCGCGCGCGAACTGGGTGGTGCAGACGACCACGTCGTAGTCCTCGGCGGTGCGGCGGTTGGCGGCGTCGGCGGCTCGGCGGGCGATCGGACCGGGCATGATCTGGCCCAGCAGCCGGTCGAGGCGCTCGTGGGAGATCATCACGCCGGCGATGTCGCGGCGGCGCGCCCAGCGGCCGAAGCCACGCAGAGTCAACCGGTCCGACACCTCCAGCACATCGGGCCGCAGCCCGGAGAGCGTGTCCGCGACCCGGCGCGGGTCCGCCGCCCGATAGCCGCCGGTCCACGGAATCTGCGGCGCGGGCACTGTGATCCGCAGGACCCCGGTCGCCAGCACCTCCTCCGCTCGCTTCGGCCCTGGCACCACCAGCACCACCTCGTGTCCGGCGGCCGCGTATCCCGCACCCAGGTGATGCAACGCGGTACGCAAACCACCCGACCGCGGACCGTAGAAGTTCGCCAGCTGAACGATGCGCACGAGGCGATCGTGCAGGGCAACGGGTTACCGACGGCACCCCCGGTGCCAACAGCACATGAACACCCGCGAAAGACCCCGAAAACCGGGCGTCGTCACCGGCCCGCACCCGACCGGCCGAACCTCGCACCCCCGAATCGGGCACCGGCGAACCGCGTGGTTCGCGTGCGGCTACTGGTCTGGCCGCTTGACCTGTCGAGTGGGCGCCTTTAGCGTTCGGGCATGGCGTTCAGGCGGATCGACCGGCGCACGGTGCCGGATACCGTGTTCGAGCAACTCGTCGGCGAGGTGCTGGACGGGGAGTTGGCGCCGGGGGCCGCACTGCCGGCGGAACGGGCACTGGCGGAGACCTTGGGGGTCTCGCGGCCGACAGTGCGTGAGGCGCTGCAGCGGCTGGCGCACACCGGGCTGGTCGAGGTGCGGCAGGGCGGCTCGACCACGGTGCAGGACTTCCGGCGGCACGCGGGGCTGGAGATGTTGCCGCGGTTGCTGATTCGCCAAGGGGAGCTGGACCACACGGTGGTGCGGTCGATTCTGGAGACGCGGCGGGCGCTCGGGCGCGAGGTCGCGGGCATGGCCGCCGAACGCGCCGGGGACGGGTTGGCCGAGCTGTTGCACTCGGAAGTGGATGCCCTTGCGGCGCAACAGAATCCGGTGGAACAGCAGATGTCGGCGGTCACCTTCTGGGATCACCTGGTCGATGGCGCGGATTCGATCGTGTACCGGCTGCTCTACAACGATCTGCGAGCGGTGTACGAACCCGCGGTGGAGGCGCTGGCGGTGCTGATGGCCGACGAGGTGGGCAGCACCGACCTCTACCGTGGCCTGGCCGAGGCGGTCATCGCGGGCGACGCGCAGACGGCGCGGGCGACGGCGGATGCGCTGCTCGCGATCGCGGTCGAATCGTTCGATGCGTTTCTGCGACAGGCACAACCCGGCGCGTAGACCACGGCCCGCGAATCAGGTCGCGGGCGCGCGGATCAGGTCGTAGACATACGAGCGCTCGCCCTTGCGGCTCACCCAGACGCCCTCGGGCGGGAGGTCATCGCGACCCGCGTCGTCGAAGGGGCGCGCCGACACCACCCCGGACTCGGTGCACACCACCCAGCCGTAATCGGGTAGCCGGCAGCACCGGATATCCAGGTCGACCCGCCGGTACGACGGGAAACCGCCGGCCTCACCGCCCCGGACGAATTCGTAGGTCGATCCGTCCACGCGCCGCACGAATGTCACTTCGGCCATCTCGCCATCTTCGGCGTCCAGGAGCATCGGCTCAACCCGTTCGGCGCCCGGCGCTGCGGTCTTGTATTTCGACACACGATCGATATATTGGTCTGACCACTTGGCCACCAGGCCAAGTCCATCTGCTCGGACAAGGCGGTAGGCGTATGACGCCCTCTCTGCGATCGCGACGCGACGCACCCGGCGAGCTCCCGGACACGGGTGCCACGGCCGGGATGCTCGAGCTTGCACGGGAGGCGCAATTCGCATGGGGCGCGCTGACCGTGGCCGCGCGCGTCCAGATGCTGGAAACGCTGCCACAGCTGCTGTTCGACCGGATGGATTGGATCGCGGAGGTCATCGTCGCCGAGAACGGCAAGCCGCGCGCCGAGGCGCTCGCGCACGAGGTCGTGCCGGCGATCGCCCTGGCTCGCCATCACCTCGACAGTGCGGTCGCGACGCTGGAAGCGACCCGGATCAGCTCGGCGACCGCGCCGTATCGGAAGGCCATGCGCACACATCGGCCCTACGGGGTGGTGGTCGCCATCGCGCCCTGGAACCTGCCGTTCCTGATTCCGTTCAGCCAGGTGCTACCCGCGCTGATCGCGGGGAATGCGGTGGTGCTCAAGCCTTCCGAGCTCACGCCCCGGGTCGCCGCGGCGCTGGTCGAGCTGATCGGCGATTGCGGATTGCCCGCCGGGCTGCTGCAACTCGCGCTCGGCGACGGAGCGGTCGGAGCCGAGCTGATCGCCGGACGACCGGACAAGGTGCTGTTCACCGGTTCGGTGGCCACCGGGCGCACGGTGATGGCGGCGGCCGCGCGATTCCCGATTCCGGTCGGGCTGGAACTCGGCGGGATCGATGCCGCGATCGTGCTCGACGATGCCGACCTGGAGTTCACGACCTCCGCGGTGGCCTGGGGCGCGAACTTCAATGGGGGACAAGCCTGTTGCTCGATCGAGCGGGTGCTGGTGCACGAGTCGCTGCACGACGCGTTTCTGGTCCGGCTCGAGGACAAGGTGCGACGCATCGATGTGGGGCGTGATCTGGCGCCGGCCATCGATGACCGGCAGCAGCGGGTATGGGAGCGGCATCTCGCGGCAGCGCGGCAAGACGGCGCGCAGGTACGCGGCGGAGAACCGTTGCGGGACCGCCATATTTCGCCCGCGCTGGTGAGCGGCGCGGGAGTCACGGAGACCGACGCGTGGCGGGAGGAGACCTTCGGGCCGGTGACGGCGGTCGCGCGGTTCGGGTCCGACGACGAAGCCGTCGCGCTGCACAACGCGACCGAGTACGGGCTCACCGCGAGCGTGTTCTCCGCCGATGTCGGGCGCGCCCGGGCGCTGGCGCAGCGACTGCGGGCGGGTGCGGTGTCGATCAATGATGTTGCGGCGACGATGTATTCGACACCCGAACTGCCGTGGGGCGGGGTCGGACGGTCGGGCTTCGGCCGCTCGCACGGGGTGGACGCGCTGCTGGATGCGAGCTGGGTCCAGGTGCTGGATCTGCCGCGCGGCCCGGCGTCGGGACCGAAGCGGCCCTGGTGGTATCCGTACGGGCCAGAACTCGAGGACGCCATGCGGGAGCTGGCGTCCAGTGTGGTCACGCCCCGGGCCGTGGCACGGCTGCGAGGATACGGGCGGGCCGGTCACCTGCTGCTGGGCATGCTCAGCCGGCAGCCGAAACTGTGAAGGAGAGGGATCGGTGAAGAAGCACGTCATGACCGCCATCGCGCAGAACGCTCCGCGGCTGCGGGCGAACACCGATCACGTCGAATCGTGGTTCGTGCGCGCCAACGACCCGCATTCGCCGCGGGCGGTGTGGATCAAGGCGACCGTACTCACCTCGGGTGACGGGACCGCGCTGGCGCAGGCGTGGTGCAGCGTCTTCGACGGGCAGCGGACTCACGCATGGTGCCTCGACGTTCCCTTGGCGGCGGCACAATTCGACACGCATCCGATCGGGCAGGACATCACCGTCGGTCCGTTGACCCTGTCGCTGACCGGGCGCGGCGGCACATCCGGCGGCAAGCTGTCCGATGCCGCCCAGACCGTCGCCTGGGAGCTGAGTTTCAGCAAGGTGGCGGGCCTGGGAGAGCCGATGTCACTGCTGCCGAGCGACCGGCTGCTCGATACTCCGGAACCGAACAACAAACTGGTGACACCGTTTCCGGTGCTGACCTGCGCCGGCCGGCTGGAGTGGCAGGGCGAGCACTGGGATCTGACCGGCTGGCACGGGATGCAGGGCCACAACTGGGGCCGGGAACACAGCCCCGAATACGCTTGGGGCCAGTGTGTTTTCACCGAGGCGCGGAGTGGTGAGCCCTTCGCGGTGCTGGAAGCCGCCTCGGGCCGTACGAGCATCGCGGGCCGCACCTCGCCGCTGCTGTCCATGCTGGTCGTCCGCCGTGGAGACGAGGAGTTCCGGTTCGACCGGATCGTCGACCTGTGGCGGCAGCGCCCCCGCCTCGAATTCCCCACATGGACGCTGCGCATGCGTGGCCGCCACGGCACCGCGGAACTGCGCATGCACGCCGAGCCCGAGCAGATGGTGTGCCTGGCCTACCGGAATCCGGCCCGCGCCACCAGTTACTGCCTCAATTCCAAGACCGCCGCCGTCTCCGTGCATGTCGCCCCGATCAACGGCAACGCCTTCGAGCTGCGCAGCCCGCACGGCGGCGCGCTGGAATTCCTTGTCCCGCAGCCGGTTGCGTCGGTGTCCCCGATCGTCTGAGAGAGCCCGCTATGCCTTTGACCTTCTTCGAGACCATGCGCGGTGAGCTCTACGACGCCGACGGCGTAGCGCATCACGTGGCCATGGATCTGCGCTGCGAATCCGGGCACGCGCGCGGATTCGTCACCAATGGGCGCGCCCGCATCACCGGCACCATTCGGGCCCTGCCCTGGGTCGACGGCGCGGCCGTGCTCGGCGCGCTGGTGGCCCTGCCGGTCACCAAGCGGCTGATGCGCTACGAGATCGAGTTCCGTGACAACGAGGGCCGGGCCTGGCGGCTGAGCGGACGCAAGGATGTCCGCTGGCTGCGAGGCGCGCACGCCGGCCTCACCAATCTCGCCACCACGCTGTCGCGCGAGGGCGAGCAGGTCGCGCAGGGGCGAATGCAGTTCTTCGCCAACGACTATCCGAGTTTTCTGCGCTCGTTCCAGCCGTGGGTGTCGCTGCGCGCCGACCTGCCCGAAGGCGGCCATCCGGCCGGGATCCTGGGCCCTGGACATCGCGAGACCCTCGCGGCACTGGCCGAGGTGCTGATCGAGCCGGGCGGGTCGGTACCCCCGGTCGACGCCGACACCATCGAGCGGGCCGACAGCTTGATCGGCGCTATGACCCCGCTCATGCAGTCCGGGCTACGCGCGGCGCTGCGCGGATTCGATGCCGCGGCCCGCGCCGAACACGGCAAACGCGCTGCGGCACTGCCTGTTCCGCAACGTCACGCGCTGGTCGAGGAGGCGCGGCGCAACAAGGCCCTGCGGCATGCGGTCGAGGCGGTGGAGACGCCGGTGCGGATCGCGCATTTCGGTGACCGCCGCTACCTGGATGCGATCGGCGCACCGCGCTACGACGAACCCGTACTCGAGCAGCGGCCGGGCTGGATGGCCAATGTCACCACCCCGACCGAACTGTCACAGCGGGAGACGGTCGACTGCGATGTCGTGGTGATCGGCACCGGTGCGGGCGGTGCGGCGGCGGCCGCCAGGCTCACCGAGCACGGCCTGGGCGTGGTGATGGTCGAGGAGGGCGAGTACGCCGGTCGCGCCCAATTCCGCGGGGATCTGGGGGAGCGCACCCAGAAGTACTGGCGCGATGGCGGATACAACCTCGCGCTCGGCAATACGGTGCTGGGCGTGACCACCGGACGGCTGGTGGGCGGGACGACCGCCATCAATTCCGGCACCGCCTTCCGCACCCCGGACGCGGTGCTGCGGGAATGGCTCGACCTGGGCTTCCCCGCCGACTTCGCACCCGACGCGTTCACGGCCTACCTGGACGAGGTCGCCGCCGAATTGGGTATCGCCCACGCCGATCCCAGATATCTGGGCCGGGTCGCGCAGATCATCGGCGCGGGTGCCGACGCCCTGGGCGCGGCGCACGGTCCGCTGCCGCGCAATGCGGTGGGCTGCGATGGCCAGGGCCAGTGCGTGCACGGCTGCCCGACCGAGGCCAAACGCTCGAGCAATGTCAGCTGGGTGCCGCGGGCCTTGAAGGGCGGCGCGCAGCTGTTCACGCGGCTGACCGTCACCCGAATTCTGTTGTCGGGCAACCGCGCCACCGGCGTGCTGGCCGAGGGGCAGGACGCGCACGGTGCCGCGCGGACGGTGGAGATCCGCGCCCGGGCGGTGGTGGTCGCGACCGGGACGCTCATGACGCCGCTGCTGTTGCGGCGCAACGGCCTGAGCCTGCCCGCGCTGGGACGCAATCTGTCGGTGCATCCGTCCCTCGGCGCGGTGGCCATGATGCCCACGCCGGGAACACCGTGGTCGGGGATCCCGCAGGGGTATCAGGTGGAGGGACTGGGCGATCCGCTGCTCACCTTCGAAGGCGTCTGCGTCCCACCGCAGTTCGCGGCCGGCGCCCTGCCGTTCCACGGCGCGCGGCTGACCGAGTGGATGAACCGCTGGGCCCACACCGAGCAGTTCGGCGCGATGGTGCGCGACACCGGCACCGGCAGCGTGCATCACGGTCCGGGCGGGCGGACCCTCATCCGCTACCACCTGACCCCGCGTGTGCAGGCCGCGCTGCAGCACGCCTGCGCGGGCCTGGCCGAGCTGTTCCTGCGCGGCGGGGCCGAGCAGGTGGCGCTGCCGCTTGCCGGGACCCCGCCGATCCGCACTCTCGATCAGGCGCGCACGGTCGCCGAGATCCGGTTGAGTCCGCGGCAATTCCGCATGATAGGCCCGCATCCGCTGGGCACCGCCCGGATGGGCCGCGATGCCCGGACCGCGGTGGTGGACTTCGATCATCGGGTATTCGGCACGACCGGTCTGTACATTGCCGACGGTTCGGTGGTCCCGACCTCGCTGGGTGTCAATCCGCAGGTCACCATCATGGCCTTCGCCCTGCGCGCCGCCGATCTGATTGCAGGCAACCTCAATTGACCCGATCGGTCCGGTCGCCCCTCTGGCGCAGCACCTGCGATCTTGGTAAAGATGGCTGGAAGCACAAAAGGGGTGATCCGGATCATTCCGGAGAATGGGGACGAATCAATGGACGCCAGAGCCGAACTGGAACGGGAACTGGGTGGATCCCTCGCCGCGCTCGACCTACTGAACGAGGCCGAGACCGCCGACCTGCTGGCGATCTTCCAGCAGGCGAAGCGCACCGAGAACATCGCCATGGTCGAGGCCGTCGACAAGACCGTCGGCGCGCTGCCATGGCCGTTGCGCACGGCCGCCAAGAAGATCATGTTCGGCAACAAGCTCGGGTAGGGGCCATGAGCGACCTGGTCACCCGCGCCCAGATCACGCTGCTGTCGCGGACACTGCACGTCCCCGAGGACAAGCTCGCCCATCTCGAGAAGCTCGGCGCCGCCAACCTGCACGAACTGCAGGAACGCATGGCGAAGGTGATGTTCGCCGAGCACAATGCGACCTTCTCGCGTTTGTCGCTGCTGGTGCCCGTCATTCCGCTGAGCATTTCGCTGCCGCTGGTGCAGCGGATGGTGCCGCCGGTGATGGCCGGGCGCGCCGCCGGGGCGATCGGGGTGGATCATCCCAAGAAGGCCGCCGAGGCGGTCGGCATGCTCGATCCCGGCTACGCGGCCGAGGCCGCGCCCTATATGGATCCGCACAGCGTCGGGCAGCTGGCCGATATCGCGCCGCCCGGGCCGGTCATGCGGATCATCAACGAGCTGCTGCGGCGTGGGGACTACATCACCGCGGGACCGTTCCTGGCGTATGCGACACCGACTCTGGTGCGCGCTGTCGAGCAGGACGTCCATGACGACGAGGGCCTGATCCGGTCGGCGTCGTACTCGTTCTCGGGTGAGAACATCAGCGTCATCATCCGGCATCTGCTCACCGGCGAGGGGCGGCGAGTACCGAAGCTGGCGCGCACCATCGTGCAGGGCTCCAAGGAGTTGCGGCTGGCCGCGCTGTCGGTGTTCGCGCGCTGCGACACCGATGTGGTCGTGGCGATCGGGGACATCCTCTTCGATGTGGGGTCCGCGGACGAGATCGCCGATCTGATCGAGACCTTCCTCGCCGCGGGCGCGATTCCGGAGACGCTGCGGTTCGCGGGCCAGCTGAGCCCCGCGGCCCTGGATCTGCTGGCGGCCAATCCGATTCTGGCCGACGCGGAGTCCGTCGACGCCATCGCGGGTGCGGTCGACGGCAGCGCCGAGGCCGCGGTCTGGCGGGGGCTGCTGGAACTGGCCGAGCGGACCGAGCCGGGCGTCTCGCGCCGTATCGGCGGGGTCATCTCGCGGTTCGATACCGCGACACTGACCGGGCTGGCGGCACTGGCGGCGACCGCGCATCTGTGGCCGCCGCTGCTGAAGGTGCTGGCCACCGCCGAGCCCGACGCGCAGTCGCGGATCGGGGAGCTGTGGTCGCCGCTGCCGGCGTTGGAGCGCAACGAGATCGAACAGCGCATCGCCGACCTCGGGCTGAACGAGCAGTTGGCGACACTGACCGCAACATTGCAGCTCACGCAATAACGTGGAAAACCCGCCGAACATGCCGAGGCAGGCGTCGTCCCGGTGTCCGTGCCGATTTGCGGCGGTGATCGCAATTGGTGAAGACCTTCGCTCGAATTGATCGTTTCCGCAGGTCCGGTCTGCGGCTGTAGTGGAGGGCACCAGTTTCCACTGGAGGAAGCCGACACCGAGCCGGGCGGACCCGCCCTCGGGAGAACACCATGCCCAGACTTTCCGAACTCAGCGCGACCGCGGTCGGCGCGACGATTCTGATGACCTCGGTCGTTGTCGTCGCGGCTGCCGCCCCACTGTGGGACTACTTCTTCCACACGCGGGATGCCCCGCTCGCGGGCGGCGCCGGGGTGATAGCGGCGGCGACCTTCTTCGGGGTCTGGCTGATACAGCGCAAGCACGCACAGGGGCGAGCGAACCGGAACTCGATGCGTGATGCCATCGCCGCCGGATTCGTCGTGACCTATCTGGTGCTCGTCGCCTGGACGGCTTTCCTGACTCTCGTCGGCAGTAGAGGCGGGAACGCCATGGATCCGCTGACCGCGAACTTCACCGTGCTCACCGGCGTTGTCGTCGGCGGGTACTTCACCGCGGATGCGGCCAAGCAGATCGCCCAGATCAAGGCGGGGGCCGGCGACACGCCAACCGACGACAAGACCGAAGTCCATCCCGCCGGACACGTGCGCAGCGCCTGATGGACCGCGGTCCGGCCCTGCGGCGCTAGCGGCGTCCGGCTGCGCGCCTGCCCGCGACGCGGCCGAAGGCGAGAGCGTCGGCGATGTGGAATCCGCCGTCCTTGCACCAGGAGTAGGTGGAGCTGACATTGCCCGCGGCGTAGAGGCCGGGGATGACCGCGCCGAAAGGATCGAGCACTTCGGCGTTCTCGTTGCGGCGGGGGCCGCCGTTGCTCCAGGCCAGGATGGGGGCCGCGGTGAAAGCGTAGTAGGGCGGCTCGGACAGGGGTGCGAGAGTCTGTGCGGGGCGGCCGAACTGGTCGTCCTTGCCGGCCTCGCAGGCGGCGTTGTAGCGGTCGATGGTCTGCTGCAGGACCTCCGGGTTCACGTGCAGGATGCCGGCGAGTTCGGTCAGGGTGCCGGCGCGGTGGATCCAGCCCTTGCCGATCTCGGCGCTGTTGTCGGCGCTCCAGTCGTAGCCTTCGATCAGGCTGGCCCAGCCGACGGCCAGGCGCTCGCGGCCGGGCACGATCGGGCCTGCGCGGCGGGCGGATTCGTCGAAGACGACGTGCATGGGGGTGGTCGGGAACAGCTGGTAGCTGCCGTTGATGCGGGCGTGGCCGTGACCGAGAGCCACCCGCTCGTTGCAGTAGCGGCGGCCGTCGAGGCCGAGGTAGACGAAGCTGTTGGTGTTGGGGAAGGCGGTGTAGAACCCGGCTTCGTAACCGGGAGCACGCAATCCGGGCAGGGTCATCATGTTGGACATGTGCCACAGGTCGGCGCCGGCCTTGACCGCCATGCGCAGGCCGTCGCCGGTGGCGGCGGGGGTGCCCCAGACCACCGGGTCGGTCAGGCGCAGGTGGTCGCGCACCATCTCCTGGTTCGCCTCGAAGCCGCCGGTGGCCAGCACGACGCCACGTGCGGCGCGGATGCGCAGGGTGGTCCCGTCCGGTGCGGAGGCCAGGACGCCGAGCACCGTGCCGTCGCCGGTGATCAATTCGCGCGCGGGCGTCTGCAATCGGATCTCGATGCCGCGGGCGCGGACCGCGTCGGACAGGGCCGCCCACAGCAGGCCGTCACCCATGCGGCCCTCGACGCCGACCCAGCCGCGCATGACATCGCTGCCCTCGAGGTCGGGGTACTCCGGCGGCGCGGGCACCGCCAGACCGATCGGGATGCCGAGGCTTTCCATCCACTCGCTGTTGCGGGCGGTCTCCCGCGCCCACGTCTGCACCACCGGTTCCGGGATCGGCCGTCCGGCGCTGAGGCTGCGCAGGTAGACCGCGGCCCGGTCGGGATCCTGGTTGTCGAACCACACCGCACCCGAGACCCGGGTGCTGCCGCCGGCCCGCCCGCTGGATTCCTTGTCCAGCACCAGCACTCGCGCCCCGGCGTCGTGGGCGGCGACGGCGGCCGCGCAACCCGCCCCGCCGAATCCCACGACCACCACATCGGCCTCGGCATCCCACGCCACACCCGAGTCGACCACGACCGCACCGTCCTTCCATCTCGTCCACCGCGAACGGTCCCAGTCTCTCGCGCCGACCGAAAACGCCTGTCTCACTCAGCGGACCGACGGGATGGGTCACACGGGACGGCCGAACCAGGTGGTCAGGGCGGGCTCGAGGCCGTGCGGCCCGGCGGAGGTCCAGGCGACGATGCCGTCGGGCCGGATGAGCAGCGACAGCGGCTCGCGCGGCTGAGCGGGCTTGGCGGTGACGATCCGGACGCGGTCCGCCCACGGCGCGAGCTGGGCGCGCAGGGCGGGCGCGTCGGTCGGATCGAGCAGGACGCCGCGGCCGTCGGCGAAATGATCGGACACGTGGGTGCCGTCGGACAGCTCGAAATCGGGTGTGGCCGCACCGACCAGCGGGTCATCGCTGCCCAGGTCGTAGCGGTGCAGCACGCCGGAGAGCTTCTTCACGACCTGGGTGGCGGCTCCCGGGGTGTCGAGCAGTTCGGTGGTGACCGCTCGCAGGGCGCGGCTGCGCGGATCGGTGCGCATGAGCGCGATCTGCGCCCGCGTCCAGTCCAGCACCCAGGCGCCGATCGGGTGGCGTTCGCGAGTGTAGGTGTCCAGCAATGCTTCCAGGGACTGACCGCGGATCACCGCGGCCAGCTTCCAGCCCAGGTTGACCGCGTCGCCGACACCTAGATTCAAGCCCTGCCCGCCGAAGGGGGAGTGCACGTGGGCGGCATCGCCGGCCAGCAGGACCCGGCCCTTGCGATAGTCGGGTACCTGGCGGGTGTGGTCGGTGAAGCGGGTCGCCGAGATGACCTTGGAGATCGCCACTTTCACGCCGGTGACCCGTTCGAAGGCGGCCTCGAGCTCCCGGGCGGTGATCGGGGCGGTGCGATCGGCGGGCGGGCCGTCGAGTTCCACGGTCAGGATACGGCCGGGCATCGGACCGTTGACGAAGATGCCGGTGGGGGTGGTGTGCCAGCCCGGGGGCACCGCTTCCGCGCCGGTCATCTCGACCAGTGCCTGCCTGCCGGTGATCTCGGGGTCCAGGCCGGGGAAGTCGAATCCGCCGAGCTTGCGCACGGTGCTGCGGCCTCCGTCGCAGCCGACCAGCCACCCGGCGCGCACGGTGTGCCCGCCGCAGTCGATGGTGACGGCGACGCCGTCGTCGTCGAATCCGGTCACCTCGACCCCGCGGCGCACCGGCACCCCGAGCTCGGCGGCGCGGCGGGCCAGCAGGGCCTCGATGCTCTGCTGGTCGAGGAAGCGGTACGCGGCCGCCGGGCCCAGATCGGCGAAGGCCGGATCCTCGTCGTCGACCCGGTCGGCGCACAGCATGATTCCGGCGAAGTGCGCGCCGGCCGGCTTGCGCGGCGGCGCGGCGGGAACCGCTGTGCCGGCGAAGATCTTGCCCATACCGGCCATCGCCGCCTCGTGGGCGGCACGCAGCTGCGGCACCAGGCCGCGCCGGCCCATCGCCTGGGCGGTGGGCACGTTGATCGCGCCCGCTTTGATCGTCAGATCGGGTTCGGCGAGCCGTTCGACCACGAGCACGTCCACACCGGCCAGCCGCAGTTCGCAGGCCAGCATCAGGCCGACCGGCCCGGCCCCGGCCACCACCACATCTCGCGTCTCGTTCATGAGAATCACTGTGGCGGTGGCCGATTACCGGGCGCTTGCGTCGGCTTGCGCACCGCTTGCGCGGTCAGTTCCAGCCGCGCTGATCCTGTTTCAGGGCGGTGTCGATGGCCAGACCGGAGGCCACCACCATCGACAGCAGCGGCTGGGGCAACTGGCGGTGGATCTGCACGACATAGTTGTCGGCGGTGGTGAACATGGTCTTGAGCAGGCCCTCCCACGTCTTGGTGATGCGGGCCACCTCCTGGCCGGTGTGGTCGTGGATGGCGAAGTTCCAGGCCCGCCAGTTCTCCGCGCGGATCCCGCCGATCTGCTGGCCGTTGACCACGAAGGCGAAGTTGATCTTGCCGATCATGTTCTCCTGGATGATCTCACCGATCGGCGCGCCATTGCCGTGCTCGAGCAGGAACTTCGACTTGAAGACCTTGGCGGGACGGGTGATTCGCATGAGGCACTGGCTGTGCGCGTCGCGGATCTCCAGCTTGTGGGTCATGAACTGGTCGTAGCTGGACAGGAACCGCACGGCCTTCTTCAGCGCGCTCTGCCCGACCTCGGCGACCGCGCCGATCTGGCGGCCGTGTTGATCGAAGACGCTGTACTCGTTGACCATTTCGATCAACTTGACCTTCTGGTTCACCACCAGCACCGGCTCGGTGAAGACGGTGCCGCCGCCGGCCTGCGCGGGGGCGATCCCGGCCTGCTGCTGCACCTGACGCTGGATGTCGGCCGGATTGGCGGGGCTGCCGACCTCGAGCTCCCAGGGGCCGGCCTCACTGCGCGGGCCGAAGTGCTGCTGCCCGTAGGGCTGCCCCTGCTGCGGGTGCTGACCGTAGGGCTGTTGGCCGTAGGCCTGCTGGGGCTGCTGCGGTGCGAACTGCTGCTGAACCTGGTGCGGCTGCGACTGCTGGGCGTAGGGCTGGCCACCGGTCCGCGGCTGCTGGGCGTACTGCTGCTGATTCGGTTGTTGAGCGTAGTGCTGCTGGTTCGGTTGCTGGGCGGATGGCGCCGGTTGCTGCTGGGGCTGAGTGTGATTCGTCCACTGTCCGCCGTCCCACCAGCGGAGCACAGGAGAACCGGGACGCTCGGGGTACCACCCCGCGGGTTGACTCATGGCCGCATCCTAACGGTGTACAGGGACTCTGTACTTTTTGTTCTTTTTGCCCGGTGGTCACCTCTATGATGGGCGGTCGACATCGGGTGGCCGAGTCCGGGCCACTCGAGGAGACGGGGTAAGCATGTCCGCCACAGTCGAATTCGCGGTTAACCACGCGTGCACGGTGCGGCCGGTCTTATGACCGAGCTGGTGACGCGAGCCCAGCTCGTCCTGCTGGCCCGGACGCTGCACGTGCCGGTGGAACGGCTCGCCCACCTCGAACGGCTCGGCCCGCATCGACTGCACGAGCTGCAGCAGCGCGTGGCCGCCCACCTCTTCGACCAGCACGGACCGGTCTTCGAGCGCATCGCCCGGCTGGTCCCCATCATCCCGTTGAGCATCTCGCTGCCCATCGTGCAGAAACTGGTGCCGCCCACCATGACCGGACGCGCGGCCGGCGCCGTCGGCGTGAAATATCCGGCCAAGGCGATCGAGGCGCTGCTGCGGCTCGATGTCGGCTACGCCGCGGACTGCGCGCCGTTCCTGGACCCGCGCACCGTCGGCCAGCTCGCCGACGACGCGCCACCCGCACCGGTGGTGGCCATCGTCAACGAGCTGCTCACCCGGCGCGACTACATCACCGCCGGGCCGTTCCTGGCCTATGCGACACCGGAATTGATCCGGGCTGTCGAGGAGGGGGTGCCCGACGACGAGGGGCTCATCCACTCGGCCGCCTTCGCGTATTCGGGCGAGTCGGTCAGCGCGGTGATGCGCCAGCTGCTGGCGGGCAGCAGTCAGCGGGTGCCGCGCATGCTGGGCACGGTCATCAACGGCTCCAAGGAGTTACGGCTCGCGGCGCTGTCGGTGTTCGCGCGGTGCACGCCCGATGTGATCGCGGCGGTCGGAGACATCCTGTTCGACGTGGCCCCGCCCTCGGCGGTGGCCGATCTGATCGCGACCTACATCGCGGCCGGCGCGACCGAGGACATGCTGCGCTTCGTCGGACGCCTGAGCCCCAACGCCCTGACGCGGCTGGCCCTGAACCCGGTGCTGTCGGAGATCGCCGAGGATCTGGTCGACGCCGTCGACGGCAGCAGTGACCTGTCGGTGTGGCGCGGGGTCCTCGAACCGCTGGCACGCACTCCCGCCGGGGTGCGCCGGCAGGCGGGCGGGCATCTGGCCGAACTCGACACCGCCACGCTCGTCATGTTGCCCGCCGTGGCCCAGGCGGCCCGCCTGTGGCCGCCGCTGCTGTGGGTGCTGGCCGCCACCGATGTCGACGTGCAGGCCCGCGTCGGTGAGCTGTGGGCCACCGCCACCCGCGTCGACCTCGAGGTCCTCGAACGCCGCATCGCCGACCAGCGCCTGGATCCGCTGCTGGCAACCCTCACCAACACCATCCGCTTCCTGCGCTGAACGCCGCCCGGCGGGCACGGGAACCCTTGCGCGACGGATGATTCCAACCCCGCGCCCGTGACCGACCTGCGGTGGGCGGGGCAGGTGCGGGCGGCGGTGGGCGACGGCGGGCCGGGGAGGTGGTAGGAAAGTGACGTGTCCGAAACCGCCGAAACCCACACCTCTCGCGCCGTGTCGGAGGTGGTGGACCTGGTCAGCACGCTGATCCGGTTCGACACCTCCAATACCGGCGAACTGGAAACCACCAAGGGCGAGCGCGAATGCGCGCAGTGGGTCGCCGAACAACTCGAGCAAGCCGGGTACACCACCGAATACGTCGAATCCGGCGCGCCGGGACGCGGCAATGTGTTCGCGCGGTTGCGGGGCGCGGACTCCTCGCGCGGGGCGCTGATGATCCACGGGCATCTGGACGTGGTGCCCGCCGAGGCCGCCGACTGGAGCGTGCACCCGTTCTCGGGCGCGGTGCGCGACGGCTACGTGTGGGGTCGCGGCGCGATCGACATGAAGGACATGTGCGGCATGATGCTGGCCGTCGCACGCCAGTTCAAGATCGAGGGCACGGTGCCGCCGCGCGACATCGTGTGGGCCTTCGTCGCCGATGAGGAGAACGGCGGGCGCTGGGGCTGCCAGTGGCTCGTCGAGAACCGGCCCGACCTGTTCGAGGGCGTCACCGAGGCGGTCGGGGAGGTCGGCGGCTTCTCGCTGACCGTGCCGCGGCCCGACGGCAGCGAGCGACGGCTGTATCTGGTCGAGACCGCCGAGAAGGGACTGGGCTGGATGCGGTTGCGCGCCAAGGCCCGCGCCGGGCACGGCTCGTTCCTGCACGAGGACAACGCGGTGACGATCCTGTCGCAGGCGGTGGCGCGGCTGGGTACCCACACCTTTCCGCTGGTGGTCTCCGATTCGGTCGCGGAGTTCCTGGCCGCGGTGGCCGAGGAGTCGGGGCTCCAATTCGATCCCGCCGCACCGGATATCGAGGGCCAGCTCGCCAAACTGGGCACCATCTCCCGCATCATCGGCGCGACCCTGCGCGACACCGCCAACCCGACCATGCTGCGGGCCGGCTACAAGGCCAATGTGATTCCGCAGACCGCCGAGGCCGTCGTCGACTGCCGGGTGGTGCCGGGGCGGCAGGCCGAATTCGAGCGCGAGGTCGACGCTTTGATCGGCCCGGATGTGGAGCGGGAGTGGATCACCAAGCTCGACTCCTACGAGACCACCTTCGACGGGCATCTCGTCGACGCCATGAACGACGCCATCCTCGCGCATGATCCCAACGGGCGCACCGTGCCCTACATGCTCTCCGGCGGCACCGACGCGAAAGCCTTCGCCAAGTTGGGGATTCGCTGCTTCGGCTTCGCGCCGCTGCGGCTGCCGCCCGAACTGGACTTCTCCGCTCTGTTCCACGGGGTCGACGAGCGGGTTCCGGTGGAATCGCTCGAATTCGGCGCCCGCGTGCTGGAACACTTCCTGTTGCACAGCTGACGAACCGAAAGGACTACTCGTGCCCGACTACTCCTACAATCCCTACGCGCCGCTGCCGCAGCTGCCCGAGTTCACCCTGACCTCCACCGATATCAGCGACGGCAAGCCCCTGCACCTGGATCAGGTCAGTGCGCTGGGCGGCGCGGGTGGACGGGACATCTCGCCGCAGCTGAGCTGGTCGGGCTTCCCGGCCGAGACCAAGAGCTTCGCCATCACCATGTTCGACCCCGACGCCCCGACCGTCTCGGGCTTCTGGCACTGGGTCGTCGCCAACGTGCCCGTCACCACCACCAGTTTCGCGTCCGGGCAGGGCAGCAAGGGCGGCTCGCTACCCGCCGGCGCCATTCACCTGCGCAATGACGCGGGCCTGCACGAGTACACCGGCGCGTTCCCGCCCGCCGGGCACGGCGCCCACCGTTACTTCGTCGTCGTGCACGCCGTGGGTGTGGAGCGGCTCGAGGTCGACGAGAACGCCTCGCCCGCCTACCTGGGCTTCAACCTGTTCATGAACGCCATCGGGCGCGCCACCATCATCGGCACACACGAGCAGAAATAGGCGCCTGCGCCGAAAATCACTGTGGCCTCGAGCGACTCGCTCGGGGCCACAGTCGTTTCGACGTGCACTGTCGTACGACATCGCCGTGGTTGTCCGAATCGGTTGCGGCGCAGCGGTCTTTCCGAGTCAGTCGCGGGACGAGAGGGCGGCCAGGCCCCGCAGGCCCGCGGCCAGGTCCTCGGCGGTCGGGGCATGGTGGGGGTCGATCAGGAATTGGACCAGCAGGCCGCCGATGAGGGTTTGCAGGACCGCGCCGACGGCGGGGTCGTCCTCGCCGAGGTCGTGGGAGAGGCCGGCCCGGGCTTGTTCCTGGGCGGCACCGATTTCGGCGCGCAGGGCGGGGGAGTGCAGGGCCTGGGCCATGGATTCGACATTGGCGACCCAGAGGGCTCGGTCGCTCGTGAACGAGTCGATCAGCTTGTGCCAGAAAGTGTTCAGGCGCGCGGCGGGGTCGGCGGACTCGTCGCCGGGCAGGGCATCGAGCATGCGGGTGACCGCGGCGGCGGTCGACTCCAGCATGGCCTGGTTCATCAGTGTGTCGCGGGTGCCGAAGTGGTAGTTGATGGCGGCCAGATTCGCGCCGGAGGCGGCCACGATGTCGCGCACGGTGGTGCGGGCGTAGCCGCGTTCGGCCAGGCACTGCTTGGCCGCGGCGAGCAGGTCTTCTCGGGTTCCCACGGCAGTAGAGCCTAGCATCGGGTCAAACAGTCGTTTGCAACAAATGCTTAAAACAAATGTTTTGCACGTATGTATGAAACGCGTGTATGGTCGAGTTCGGCACGATCCATCACACGGAAGTACGAGCCCAGACATGACTCAGCAGCGACTGTTGTCCCCCTTCGAAACCAGCTACTTCGCCACCGACACGCGTCTCGGCAGCGTGCCGATCGGCGGGATGCCACTGTTCATCGGCAGCACCGTGCGCGGGGCCGTCGACACCGTCGTGCTCCGGCAGGTGCTGCGCGAGCTCGCGGCCGGGCATGTGCTGCTGCGCAGCCGGGTCGTCACCGTCGACGCGGTGTCACGGTTCCAGGTCGACGAGGGTTTTACGCCGCCGTTGGAGGTACGAGACGGGCAGGTCGACGACTACTGGGAGCTGGTCAACACCCGCCCGGACTGGAGTGCGGGGTTGTTCCGGGCGGTGCTGCTGCGTGGGAGCGTCGAGAGCCGGATCGTGCTGGTCATCCATCACGGGATCAGCGATGGGCGTTCGGCTTTCGCTCTGCTGGACGAGATGTGGCGGCGCTACAGCGCCCATGTCGCGGGAACGGCACTGCCGCTGGAGGAATCGGATCGGGAGCTGCACGCCGGGGTCGACGAGCTGCTGGCGCGGGTGACGATCGAGGCCGAGGTGGACGGGTTCCTGACGCAGGTGGGGGAGATGGCGGCGGACTTCGGGCCCGAGACCGCGCCGCACACGCTGCCGCACGACGGCGACGGGACCGGGGATCCGGGTGGGCGGCTGGCGTTGCGGCGTATCGAATTGCCGCCCCGACAGACCGCCGAGCTGGTGGATGTGGCGCGCGGGCAGGGGATCTCGGTCAACAGTCTGCTGGCCGGTGCGGCGCTGGCGGCGGTGCGCGCGCAGATCGCGGGGGACGGGCCGATGCCGTTGATGTGCGGGCACGCCGCTGATCTGCGGCCGGAACTGTCGCCGCGAGTGCCGGTTTCGACGATGCTCAATTGCGCCTCCGGGGCGGGGACCCCGGCGGTGGTGGATCGGGATTCTGATCCGCGGGCGTTGGGTGCGGTGGTCGACGCGGCCATGCGGCAGATGCTGGACATACGGTTCCCGGCGCTGTTCATGCGGGCCTCGCAGCGGGCGCTGGCGCCGGAGGTGGCGGCGATGTTGTCGGGTGCGCCTGCGATCGCGCTGTCGAATATGGGCCGGCTGCCCGCACATCCGATGCCGGCGGGCCTGACGTTCGTGCGGGACGAGGTGTTCGCGATGGCGGCGGGCATGCCGCCGAAGATGACCATCTTCACTGTCGGGGATCGGCTGACGATCCAGGTCGAGTACGACACCGCCGAGCACAGCCACAGCCAGATGGGGCGGGTCGCCGAGGGGATGAGCGATCAGCTCACGCGAGTGGTTCGGGCGGCGGCGCTGCGCGGCTGAGCCCCCGCACAGCGAGAGACGACTGTGGGCCCGGATGATCCGGGCCCACAGTCGTCTCGGTGTCGCGCTGCCCGGCGTATGGTGAGCACGCCTGGGCGGCGGGCTATTTCATGTCGACCACGCCGTCGGGGGCCGGGGTCAGGTACAGCGAGGCGATCTCGGTGGCGTACTTGGCCGCGATCGGGTTGCGCTTGAGCTTGAGGGTCGGGGTGAGTTCGTCACCGCCGGGCTCCCAGCCCAGATCCAGGATGGTGAACCGCTTGATCTGCTCCACGCGTGAGAGCTTGGCATTGGCCTCGGCGACCGCGGCCTTGATCTCGGCGACGATCTCCGGGTGCGCCGCCAGGGTCTTCAGCTCGGCGTCCGGGGTGCCCAGCGCCTTGGCCCGCACCACCGCGGTGTCGGGGTCGAGCACGATGAGCGCGGAGATGAACGGCTTGGCGTCGCCGATCGCCACCACCTGACCGACCAGCGAGGAGACCGCCTTGACGGTGTTCTCGATATTGGTGGGAGACAGGTTCTTACCCGCCTCGTTGATGATCAGTTCCTTCTTGCGGTCCACGATGCTGACGTAGCCGTCGCCGTCGATGGTGGCGACGTCGCCGGTGTGCAGCCAGCCGTCGCCGTCGATGGCCTCGGCGGTCTTGTCGGGCATCTTGCGATAGCCGTGGGTGACGATGCCGCCGCGGATGAGCAACTCCCCGTCCTCGCCCAGGCGAATCTCCACTCCGCGCAACGGAACACCGACGGTGCCCGGCTTCGGCTTGGCCAGCGGCGTGTAGGTGCCGACGCCGGAGGTCTCCGACATGCCCCACACCTCGGTCACCGTGAAGCCCAGGCCCAGCAGGTATTCCAGGGTCTCCGGCGGGATCGCGGCCGCACCGGAGGCGGCGACCCGCAACTCGTCGAAGCCCAGGGCAAGGCGCAGCTTCGACAGCACCAGCGCATCGGCCAGCTTGTGCTGCACATCCAGCAGCGGGCCACGTCCGGTGCCGGCCAGATCCGCGCGGGCGGCCTGCGCGCCGACGCCGAGCGCCCAGTTGGCGAGCGCCTTCTTCACCGGGCTGGCCTCGGTGGCGAGCTTGGCGTCGATACCGGCCTTGATCTTCTGCCACACGCGCGGCACACCGAAGAACGCGGTCGGGCGGGCATCGGGCAGGGCGGCGGCGATCTCCCGCGGATCCGGCACGCAGGTCATCTGGACGCCGGTGAACAGGTTGGCGCAGTGACCCGAAATACGGTCGGCCACATGGGCGGCGGGCAGGTAGGACACCGAGCGGTCGTCGAGGCCGACGGTCAGCGGGCCCTCGACCAGACCCACGATCTGGGCCACCACATTGGCGTGGGTGAGCTCGACACCCTTCGACGGGCCGGTGGTGCCCGAGGTGTAGATCAGCGTCGCGATGTCCTGCGGCTGCACCGCCTGCCAGGCGGCGTCGAAGTCGAAGTCCGCCTTCGGGGCGGCCTCCACCTCGGCCAGCGTCAGCGTGCCCGCCGCCGAACCCTCCACCAGCACAATGTGTTCCAGCTCGACGCCCG
The DNA here is from genome assembly GCF_000308655.1 of Nocardia niigatensis NBRC 100131. GTDB lineage: Bacteria > Actinomycetota > Actinomycetes > Mycobacteriales > Mycobacteriaceae > Nocardia > Nocardia niigatensis. The sequence goes on from NZ_BAGC01000035.1 coordinate 198,217, forward strand.
CGCCGCGCACCACGTCCAGGAATGCGGGCTCGGTGATCACGACCTTGTTCTCGGCATTGGTGAACAGATGCGCGATCTGCTCCGGAGAACTGGTGTTGTAGATCGAGAACGGTGTCGCGCCCACGTGCAACGCCGCCGTATCGACCAGATTGAACTCCGGCCGGTTGGTCAGCATGATCCCCACGGTGTCCCCGCGCCCCACCCCCAACCCGGCCAACCCCGCCGCGATCGAGCGCACCCGCTCCCCGTACTCACGCCACGTGATCTGCTGCGTCCCCCCGACCGTCCGCAACGCCACCTGCCCCGGCCGCAACGTCAACGTCTCCTGAAACGCCTGCGGAATCGTGTGAACGGTCTTCCCAGATGCGTGCGCATAACCGATATCAGTCGTCATAACCCTTTTCCCGATTGCCTCTCGCTTCGCCGTCCACGCGCGCACCCATCTGCGCGAACCCCGACGTCCGAGAGAACGACCAACCCGATCACGCGATGGCCACGCGCCTGCTGTGGCGCGGCTCACTCATCGTAACCAGATCTTCACCGATGTGTCGCGTGCTACACCGGCCACGCCGGTGGCCGGAATGATCAATCGGGGCGATCGGAGAAGCCGGCTCGGACGGCTGGACCGGGCACCTGGCTCCGATTCGACTCGCGACAGCAATGATCGCCGGCATCGGCCGGGCCATCGCCGCGCCGGTACACCCTGCCGCAACCTCCGGACGACGCGGAACCGCCACCACCACGATCTGAGCCCGGGGTATGCGTTCCGGATCATCGGACGCGGGGAGCGAGAGTGGCGCTTGACCTGGCTGCCGCAGCGGCGGCTGTCTCGGGAAGAACCACGGGCGGGGATGGAATTGGATGAGCTGCTCTCGGATCCGGCGGTGGTGTACGGCGACCGGGCGCATGCGGCCGCGGCACAACCTGCCGAGCGGTTGGGGATCGGGGTGGATCGGGCGGTAATACTGTTGGCGCAACGTCTGGCCGAGCGGCTTCATCTCGATGCGGATGAGGACACCGCCCGCCGCGATGAACAGCCACCGTTTCCGATCGACCGGGACAGCCGGCCGCGCCCGAGTGCCCACGCCGGCGCGCTCACGTCATCTGCGGGGCTGAACGAAAGTCCTTGCCCCGGAAGGGACCGCACCTCACCGACAGGGGGCCCACCGGTGAGGCCGAGCGCGAGCGCCGCAGGTCGGCTCCCGAGTCAGGCGCGGGCTTTGTGTTCGGCGCCTACGGCTTCGGAGAGGCTGGTGTAGCCGTGGGCGCGGAGTTTGGTGGCGAGGCCGCGGTGGATGTGTTTGGGCCACAAGGGGCCGCCGTAGATGAAGCCGGTGTAGCCCTGGAGGAGGGAGGCGCCGGCGAGGATGCGTTCCCAGGCCTGGTCGGCGGTTTCGATGCCGCCTACCGAGATGAGGGCGAGTTTGTCGCCCACTCGGGTGTAGAGGCGGCGCAGAACCTCGAGGGAGCGGTCGGCGACGGGGGCGCCCGAGAGGCCGCCTGCGCCAATGGGTTCCACTTCGGCGGCGGGAGTGGCCAGGCCGTCGCGGCGGATGGTGGTGTTGGTGGCGACGATGCCGGCCAGGCCGAGTTCGACGGCGAGGTCGGCGACGGCGTCGATGTCCTCGTCGGACAGGTCGGGGGCGATCTTGACCAGGACGGGGACCGAGACGGTGTCGAGGACGGCCTGCAGGATCGGGCGCAGCGAGGTCACCGCTTGCAGGTCGCGCAGGCCGGGGGTGTTGGGAGAGCTGACGTTGACCACCATGAAGTCGGCCAGCGGGCCCAGCAGTTTCGCCGAGATGGCGTAATCGCAGGCGGCGTCCTCGGGTTCGACGACCTTGGTCTTGCCGATGTTGGCGCCGATCGGGACACCGCCGGGCAGGCGGTGGGCGAGATGTTCGGCGGCGGCGGCCGCGCCGAAGTTGTTGAAACCCATGCGGTTGATGAGCGCCCGGTCCGCGGGCAGGCGGAACAGCCGGGGAGCGGGGTTGCCTGGCTGGGCCTGGGCGGTGACGGTGCCGATCTCGGCGTAGCCGAAACCGAGCGGGCCCCACGCGTCGACGCCGTCGGCGTTCTTGTCGAAGCCGGCGGCCAGACCCAGCGGCGCGGGGAAGTCCACGCCGAACACGCGAGTGCGCAGGATCGGATCGTCGGCCACCAGCAGCTTGGCGGTCAGCGCGCGCCCCGGGGCGAACCGGGTCGCCAGGCGCATGGCGGCGAAGGCCAGGTGGTGGATGCGTTCCGGCGGCAGCAGGAACATCACCTTCAGCAACAGGCTGTACAGGCGCTCGTACATAGGGGGTTACATCACCGCCTCGGGTGTCGGGGATAGCAGGGGAGTCGTCTTGCGGCGGCGCAGTAACACGCGACGGCTGCCGTCGGTGTAGGCCCGCACCCGCGACAACTCCCAGCCGCCGTATTCGGCGTGAATGGACAGTCGCATGGAGGCGGTCACCCTGCTGATGCCGGGCGGCAATCGCAGGGGCACGTATTCCCACTCGTCGCTGGATTCCTCCCAGCCCTCCGGTAAGGTGCGCGATTGGTGCGCCGATCGTGAGGCCCGAGCCATCACTGCCCTCTCTTCCGCTGGTCCGCGCCGATCCGTTGCAGACCGTCACCGGTCGCGGATCCCACGAACATGTCACCGGTGCGGCCGTCGATGGTCACCGCATTGGGCTGGCGCACCGTCGGGTAGCGCCCCACCTCTACCGGTATACCCGTCGACAGGTCGTAGCCGACGACTTCGTTGCTACCTGTCAGCGTCACCCACACGGTCTCGGACCGCTGATCGTAGGCGAGTGCGTAGGGCGAAGAGCCTACCGGGAAACGCTGGTGCAGGACCAAAGGATCGGCTGTGTAGACCAGCAGTTCCTGCCCGGCGGTGTCGGCGACTATGCGGCGGCCGAAGTGGTCGCCGATCATGTTCGACGCCCCGTCGCCGGCGCGCAGCGACAGCCCGAGCTTGCTGGTGCCGTCGAGCTGGACCACGGCGGTCTGGCGGCGGTCGAGCACGACCACCGCACCGTCACCGGCTTCCACGGCGTCGGCGGAGGACAGACCCGAAATGGTATGGCGCACAGTGCCGTCCGCGTCGAGCAGCAGGACCTTGCCGTCGGCCAGGCCCGCCACCAGCGAGCCGTCGGGGCGCAGGGCGACCGCGTGCACGTCGCCATCGACGGCGATCTCGGTGACCTTGGCCGAGGCGGCGTCGACGCGCAGGATCTTGCCGGGCACCGCGACCAGGATCTCCCCGGGCTTGCCGAGAGCGAGGGAGGCGGCCTTGCCGGGCAGGGTCACATCGGTGGACTTGTGATCGGGCGTGGCATTGCCGGTCAGGCGCAGCACGGGTTTGTCGCCGACGGTGGTCACGGCGGCCAGGCTTCCGGTGGCCGGTTCGGAGACCAGCAGCGAGATCGGGGTGCTCGGGGTCACCTCCCCGGCGGGGGCCGCGGTGGCCGCGGGCGCGGAGGCGGGGGTGGCGGGGTCACGAGTGGCGTTGTCGGCGTTGTTCGCCTGAGAAGAACAGCCCGCCAGCAGAGTCACCGCGGTCACACCCGCGAGGACTGAACCCATCCAGCCGCGACGGCGCATGCAGCGAACTCCTTACTGACCGAACTGACCGACGAAATCATGCGTGCTCTCCAATCTGACCATGATCCCCGACCACGGCGTGTTACCGGGGTCTGCGCGGTGGCGTGGCGCGGGCCCCGCACCCCGACTTGCATGATGTGACATGGGCTTTCGGGACGCCGTCGGCCGGTGCGGTTACCGTGGAAGCAAAAGCGTGCTGTATCAGGGAGATCTGTTGGTAACCGACCGCACTTCGGGCTTCACCGTCGAGGACGTCACCGTGGGTCGTTACGCGCACGGGTTCGGGGTCACCGCCGACGGACGCTCCTTCGCCTTCCGTACCCACCGCGCGACCCTGACCCTCGAGATCTACCGGCCCGAGGTGGAGGCTGCCGTGCCCGCCCCCGAGGACATCGAGGCGGTGGCGGTGGCGCCGGTTACCGATATCGATCTCGACGACGAGCGCAGCGTGGTCGCGCTGGTGCGCGATCTGATTCCGCAGGCCACGCCGGTGCCGGCCGCGCAGCCCCGCCAGTCGATCACGGTACGGGCGCTGCTGGGCCGGCTGTCCGCGGTCCTCGAGGGCATGTGAGCCGACCGTGCGGATCCGCTGTCTGTGACACAGGAATCACCCTCGGGCGCAGCGCATGACAAACTAGCGGCACACAACCGCAGTTCGAGCTGACGAGGATGTTGATGCGATTTCGACGACCGGCCGCCGCCGCGCTCCTGTTGACCGTGCTCGGGGCGTCGATCGCCGCGTGCGGCGGCTCCGACGACGAGTCCAAGGTGGCCCAGGCACGGTCCTCGGCCTACGCGGCACTGAGCTCGTCCTCGCAGGCCGCGGCCGCGCAGAGCAGCGCGAACAAGCCGTCGATCCCGACCGCGGCGGAGCTGGACGCGCAGATCAAGAGCGCGCTGGATCCGACTCTGCCCGACAGTGACCGGACCGCGCTGATCGAGGACGGTCAGGCGTTCAAGGACGCCATCCCGGACATGTACAAGGCCCTCGCCGATCATCCGCACGCGGTGTACGGGGTCAAGGATCCGGTGTTCGACAATCACGACGGCACCCTGACCGCGACGCTGAGCCTGGACAAGGACGGCACCGGGAGCGACGTGCGCACGACGGTGGTGCATTTCGTGTACAAGGACGGGCGCTGGAAGATCTCGCGCACCGACCTGTGCGGCATTCTGCGCTCGGCCGACTACAAGACCGCGGCCTGCGGCTGATGCTCGAGGCCGGATCCCTGCGGTGGGGGCGTCTGATCCACCGCTTCCGGTATGCGGTGTTCGCCGTGTTCGGTCTGATAGTGCTGGTGTCCGGGTTCTACGGGCGCGACCTGGGCGATCACCTCACGCAGGAGGGCTGGTTCGACGAGTCCAGTCAGTCGGTGGCGGCCTCGAAGCTGGCCGACGCCACCTTCGGGCGCGACACCGACGCGGACCTGATCGCCATCTATACCGCCCCGCCCGGGCTGACCGTCGACGACGAGCCGGTGCGCTCGGCGGTGACCGCGGAGCTGACGCGGCTGCGCACCGAGCATCCCGACCGGATCCTCAAGATCGACTCCTACTGGGACGGCGCGCTGATGGGACAGTTCGCCGGCGCCTCGCGCACCCACGCCTTCGCCAGCATCGGATTGCGCGGTGACGGCGGCACCGACACGGTGAACAACTATCTGGCCATCAAGAGCGAATTCCACGCGGGCACAACCGGTTCCGGGCCGGGCGGCACGACGGTGCAGCTGGCCGGGATGCAGCCGGTGGTGGAGGGCATCAATACCGGGATGCAGGACGACATCCACCGGGCGGAGCTGATCGCGCTGCCGCTGGTGGCGATCCTGCTGTACTTCGTGTTCGGCGGGGTGGTGGGGGCGCTGCTGCCGGTGCTGATCGGCGGCATGACGATCCTGGGCAGTCAGGGCATCATGCGGCTGCTGACCAACTATCTGCAGGTCAATGTGTTCGCCTCGGCAGTGGTCACCCTGGTGAGCCTGGGGCTGGCCATCGACTACGGGCTGTTCGCGGTGACCCGGTTCCGGGAGGAGCTGGCCGCGGGCCACAGCGTGGAGGAGGCGACCGCGCGCACGGTCGCCACGGCCGGACGCACAGTGTTGTTCTCGGCGGCGATCATCGCGGTGAGCCTGGGCGCGCTGTTCATCTACCCCAACGGGGTGCTGCGGTCGGTGCCGCTGGGCGGTATCTCTTCGGTGCTGCTGGCGGCGGTGCTGTCGGTGACGGCGTTGCCGGCGGTGTTGTCGATCGTGGGGCCGCGCATCGATCTGTGGGGCTGGCATCGGCTGGCCAGCATCCGCACCGCCGAGCAGATCGACGCCGGATTCTTCTCGCGGCTGGCGCTTTTCGCCATGCGCAAGCCGTGGCTGGTGATCGTGCCGGTGGTGCTGATGCTGCTGATGCTGATCCTGCCGTTCCGCAGTATCGAGTTCGGCGGACTGAGCGAACGGTATCTGTCATCGGACAATCCGGCGCGAGTGGCGCAGCAGGACTTCGACCGGATGTTCCCGCAGTTCCGCACCGAGCCGCTGAAACTGGTGGTGGTGGGCGCGAATCCGCAGCAGCTCTCCGATATCCGGTACGCGGCCGATCAGATGGTCGGCCCGCGGATGACAGGGCCGTTCGATCCGGCGGCGCCGACCAAGGATCAGGTGACGGTGCTGGCCAGCGGGCTGGCCGACAAGCGCGACGCCGACACCGTGATCGCGGCGCTGCGCTCGATCCCGGAACCCGACGGTGTGCACGTGATGGTGGCGGGTGTGCCCGCGCTGGAACGGGATTCGATCCAGGGTCTGATCAAGGGGCTGCCGCTGCTGGCGGCGATCCTCGTCGTGGCGGCGATCGCGTTGATGTACGCGGCCTTCCGGTCGCTGGTGCTGGCGATCAAGGCGGTGGTGATGAGCGCGCTGAGTCTCGGCGCCACCCTGGGCGTGCTGACATGGATCTTCGTGGAGGGTCACGGGTCGGGCCTGTTCGACTTCACGCCGGGTCCGCTGATGTTCGCGGTGCTGGTGCTGATCGTGACGGTGCTGTTCGGTCTGTCCACCGATTACGAGGTGTTCCTGCAGTCGCGGATGGCCGAGGCGCGTGCGGCGGGCGCCGAGGCGCCCGAGGCGATCCGCTACGGCATCGCCCACACCGGCGGCGTGATCACCTCGGCGGCGGCGATTCTGATCGTGGTGACCGGGGCGTTCGGGTTCTCGGATCTGGTGCTGATGAAATACATTGCCTACGGCATGATCGCGGCACTGGTGTTGGACGCCACCGTGATCCGCATGCTGTTGACTCCTGCGGTGTTGAAGTTGGTCTGGCGATGAGCGTGCTCAAGGGCGCGAACCTGTTGGTCATGTTCCTGCTGGAACTGTGTGTGCTGGGCGCGGCGGCGTGGTGGGGTTTCACCGTGCCGGCCCCGCTCGTGGTGCGCGTCGTGCTGGGGCTGGGCGCCCCGGCGGTGTTCATCGTGGTGTGGGCACTGTTCGGGGCGGCCAACGAGCCGCGGTTTCCGCAAACCGGTTGGCGGCGGGTGGCTTTGGAGGTGGTGTGGTTCGGCGCGGCGGCGGTGCTGCTGGGCCTGGCCTGGACCCCGGTCGCGGGTGTGGCCATGTTCGCGGTGTGGTTCGTCAATGGCGTGCTGCGGCTGGTGTGGGGTCAGCAGCAGCTCTGAGCCGCCGTGCGGGCCGGGGCGAATGCGCCGGGCCCGCACGGACATACGGCAGGCTCAGCCGCGCACCGGGAGCACCAGTTGTGCGCCGGTCACCGGGTGGTCGAACACGTCGACCGGGTGCCGGTAGACGCGGGTGAGCAACTCGGGGGTGAGGATCTCGCGGGGCGGGCCGTCGGCGGCGATGCGTCCGGCTTCCAGGACGGCGACGCGGTCGGCGTAGGCGGCGGCGACACCGAGATCGTGCAGCACGACCACGACGGCCGCCCCGGCGGCGGCACGTGCGCGTGCCAGGCGCAGGACCTGCTCCTGGTGGCCGAGATCGAGTGCGGCGGTGGGCTCGTCGAGCAGCAGTGTCGCGGTGTCCTGTGCCAGCACCCGCGCGAGGGCGACGCGGGCGCGTTCACCGCCGGACAGGGCCGGGAACGGGCGGGCGGCGAAGCGTTCGACGTCGGTGGCGGCCATGGCGGCGGCGATCGCCTCGTCATCGTGGTCCTGGCGGACGGTGCGCGCCCACGGGGCGCGTCCCATGGCCACGACTTCGCGTGCGCGGAACGGGAATCCGACGGTGTGCGATTGCGGCAGCACCGCGCGGCGGCGCGCCATGTCCAGGTGGGTCCAGTGGGTCAGGGCGTGCCCGTCGAGTTCGACGCTGCCGCCGGCCAGTTCGAGTTCCCCCGCGAGCGCGGCCAGCAGTGTGGACTTGCCGGCGCCGTTGGGTCCGACCAGCGCCACGATCTGCCCGGCGATCACGGGGAAATCGATGCCCTCGAGGACCGTGCGGTCACCGCGTTTGGCGCTGACGTTGCGGGCGCGCAGGGTGACCGCGCCCGGTTCGGGCGTCTCGGGCAGGGCCGGGGGGCGCCCGAACACCGCTGCCAGCCCACGCAGACCGCTCATGCCCAGCCTCCCGATCGTGCGCGGGTGCGGCGCAGCAGCCAGAAGAAGAACGGCCCGCCGACCAGCGAGGTGATCATGCCCAGCGGCAGGTCCGCGTTGTGGACCAGGGCGCGGGCCCCGATGTCGGCGGCCACGAGCACCGCCGCGCCGAGGATCGCCGACAGCGGAATCAGCACCCGGTGTCCGGGCCCGACGAGCATGCGCACCAGGTGCGGCACGATCAACCCGACGAACAAGATGATGCCGGTGAACGCGACACCGGCGGTGGCGAGCACCGCCACGACCACGATGATGTTGCGCCGCAACCGTTCCACGTCGACACCGAGGTGGCGGGCCGCGGATTCACCGAGGGCGAGCAGGTCCAGGCGCGGGGCCATCCAGATCGCGGCCGCGATACCGAGCAGGGTCAGCGGCCACACCACGCTGACCGCCTGCCAGGTGGCGCCGTTGAGGCTGCCCATCTGCCAGAACACCAGCTGATCGCGTGCCGCCGGGGATGCTTTGAACAGCAGGAACGAGATCACGCCACCGGCGAAGGCATTGATGGCGACGCCGGTGAGGATCAAGGTCACCACTTCGGTGCGGCCGCCCGAGCGCGAGAGCAGATACACCAGCAGTGTGGTGCCCAGCCCGGCGACGAACGCGCCCGCTGCCACCGACCAGGCCGCGGTGAATGCGCCACCGACCACGATGACCGCACCCGCCCCGACCGCCGCGCCCGCGGACACGCCGATGACGCCGGGTTCGGCGAGCGGGTTGGCGAACACACCCTGCAACAGCGCGCCCGCGGTGGCCAGGGCCGCGCCCACGAGCACCGCGAGCACGACGCGCGGGAACCGCACCTGCCACAACGTCACGTCTCCGGCGGGATGGTGCGGCAGCGGCCCCCAATCCAGCCCGATGCGGTGGAACACGCTGCCCGCGACCTCGGCGGGGCTGGTCGGCACCTGCCCGATGGCCGCGGAGATCAGGGCCAGCACCACCAGCCCGGCCAGGGCCGCGGCGAAGATCAGCGTGGTGCGCGAGCGGCTGCGCCCACCGGCCGGAGCCCGGTCGACGCCGGCCGGAAACCGCTGCGCGGCAACCGATTCCCGCTCGGCCGGGTCGGCCACGCCGGCATTCGGTGCATCAGCGGCCGGTGTGGTGGCCGAATCGGGTCGCGGGGCGTTCGGGTCGGTCATGTGTTGCTGGTGCCGTACACGGCTTTGACGAGCGCGGTGAGAACGCGGCCGGTGTTGGGGCCGAAGGACAGCAGCACGGTGTCGGACATGTCGACCACCCGGCGGTCGCGCCCGGCGGGGGTCTGGGCGACGCCGGGGATCTTCTCGAGCCCGTCGACGCCGCCGACCGAGGCCAGGCCGTCGGTCATGAGCAGGAAGATGTCGGGAGCCGCGGCGATCATGGCTTCGCTGGTGATGGGCAGGAAGTCCTGGGTGATGCCCGAGGCCGTGCCGGCGTCGATGCCGCCGATGGCGGTGATGAGCGAGTCGGCGCCGGAGCCGGGGCCCGCGATCATGGCGATGGCGGTGCTGCGCAGGTACAGGAACGCGATCTTGGGCTTGGAGTCCTGGTGCGGCACCGAGGCGGTGGCCGCGGAGATCTCGTTCTGGGTGCGCTGGGCCAGGGCCTTGCCGGCGTCGGGCACCCCGAGGGCGGCGGCGACAGCCTGGATCTGGGGGACGACGCCGTCGAGGGTGCGCTGCGGGTCGAAGTAGACCACCGTGATGCCCAGCGCCTTCAGCTGGTCACGCAGGGCGGGGGTGACCGCGGTGGTGTCGGTCAGGAAGACCGTGGGCCGCAGTGCCGCAACCGATTCCACGCTCAGGGTGCCCGCGCCGCTGGAGACGGTGGGCAGGTCCTCGACGGCGGGGAACGCCGCAGAGTTGGAGCGGCCGACCAGCTTCGACTTCAGCCCGAGCGCGACGACGGTCTGGGCGAGGGTGCCGTAGCGGTCGGCGGCGATGATGCGGCTGGTGTCGGTGACGGTGACCTGGCTGCCGTCGAAGGACTTCACGGTCACCGGCAGCACCGGGGCGGGTTCGGTGCCGATCGGCACCGGGTCCAGATCGCCGACGGTGGCGGTCACCGGGCCGTGCCCGCCGCTCGGGCCGGAGGTGCCGCTGCCGCAGGCGGTGACGCCCGCGACCAGGCCGATGCCGAGCACCATGATCAGCAGCGTGCGGGCGGCCGAGCGGGCATTCACGAGACACCTCATGCAGGTAAGGTTAGCCTTGCTCATTCTGTGCGTGCGCTCACGTCTCCCAGTGCGGCGGTGATGGCGCGCGGCAGCTCGAGGGTTTCGGCGGCCAGAATCCCGGTGAGCTGCCCGATATCGCGCGCGCCCACCAGCATCGACGCCACCGCGGGCTGATCGCGGATCCAGGCCAGCGCCACCGCCAGCGGCGAGGTGCCCAGCCCGTCGGCGGCGGTGACCACCGCGTCGACCACCCGCACCGCGCGATCGTCGAGGTGGGCGGTGATCTCGGCGGCGGTGGCCTCGTCCGCGCCCCGGGAGTCCGCGGGCACACCGTCGCGGTATTTGCCGGTGAGGATGCCCCCGGCCAGCGGCGCGGTGGCGATCAGGCCGATGCCGTGATGCTGTGCGGCGGGCACGAATTCGTGTTCGACCCCGCGTGCGAGCAGCGAGTACTGGGTGGTGGCCGAGGTGATGGGGGCGGCGGCGGCCAGGGTGGCCAGCTGCCAGCCGTCGTAGCCGCGGGCCCCGGCATAGCGCACCCGGCCCGAGCGCACCGCCCACGACAGGGTGTCGGCGATCTCCTCGAGCGGGGTGTGCGGGTCCCAGGCGGCCACCGTCCACAGATCGAGGTGGTCGGTGCCGAGCTGGCGCAGGGTGTGATCGAGCTGGCGCATCATGGTGCGCCGGGACGCGTCGACGGTCCAGCGCACCGCGGCGGGCGCCTCGGCGGCGGCATCGCTGAGAATCGGTGTGTATCCGGCACTTCCGGACAGCACGAGGTCCTCGCGCCCGACCTCGGAGAGCAGTTCGCCGAGCATGTGTTGCGCGACGCCGTCCCCGTAGGCGGGCGAGGTGTCGACCAGGGTGCCGCCGGCTTCGACGAACGCCATCAGCTGGGCGGCCGCGTCCTCGGCGTCGGTTTCCCTGCCCCAGGTGTGGGTGGCCAGCCCGAGCCTCGAGACCCGCAGTCCGCTGCGGCCGACCGTCCGTTGTTCCATCACCGCGCTTGCACTTTCGTCACACGCGTCAGCCTAGGCGCACCTGTCGCATCTGCTGGGCTACGGCCCGCGGCGAGCTCGGCGGGTCGGCGCGCCCACCGCGACCACCCCCGATTTCACCCGTGCATGTCCGAATTCGGACACCCGCCCGGTAGGGTCGCTGCGGTGTTGCGGCGCGCATGCGCCGGGACGGTGACGGTGCCGGGCGCGGTGTGCGCCGAAATCCGCACCGGGAAGCGACGATTCGGGACTGGAGGGTGTGTGGGCGAGTCGATGACGTGGGTGCAGGCGCTGATACTGGGCCTGGTGCAGGGTCTGACGGAATTTCTGCCGATCTCCTCCTCGGCGCACCTGCGCATCACCTCGGCGGTGTTCTTCGGCGATGACGCCGGCGCCTCGTTCACCGCGGTCACCCAGCTGGGCACCGAGGCGGCGGTGCTGGTCTACTTCGCCAAGGACATCTGGCGCATCCTGGTGGCCTGGTGCACCACCATGTGGTCGAAGGTGGCCGCGCCGCAACGGGATTCGGTGCCGGTCGCCGAGCGCGCCACCACCCGGCTGCCGGTGCTGACCGAGGACGGGCGCTTCTCCTACGGTCCCGACCCCGACGTACAGCGTGAGCTGGACTATCGGATTGGCTGGTATGTGATCATCGCCACCGTCCCGATCGGGGTGCTGGGTCTGCTGCTCAAGGACCAGATCCGTACCGGCGCACGGAATCTGTGGCTGGTGTCGATCATGCTGATCGTGTTCGCGCTGGTGATCGCCGCGGCCGAGTACTACTCGGGCACGGTCCACGGTCGCCGGCGCCGCCCGATCGAACTGCTGACCACCCGCGACGGCCTGATCATGGGCATGGCACAGTGCCTGGCGCTCATCCCGGGCGTGTCGCGTTCGGGCGCAACCTCGTCGGCGGGGTTGTTCTGCGGGCTGACCCGCGAGGCGTCGGTGCGGTTCTCGTTCCTGCTAGCGATCCCGGCGGTGCTGGCCTCGGGCCTGTTCAGCCTCCCCGATGCGTTCGAACCCGCTGGTGAGGGCCTCAATGCGTCGGGTCCGCAGCTGCTGGTGGCGACGATCGTGTCCTTCACGGTGGGGTATGCGTCGGTGGCGTGGCTGCTGAAGTTCGTGGCGAAGCATTCGCTGGACTGGTTCGTCGGTTACCGGATCGTGCTGGGTTTGACGGTGATGGCGCTGCTGGCGACCGGCGTCGTGTCGGCGACCTAGCCAGTAGGCTGTTGCGGTGACGGTGATCCTGTTGCGGCACGGCGTGTCCACGTCGAATACCGCTCGCACCCTGGCCGGCCGTAGCGCGGGCGTCGATCTGACCGACCACGGACGTGAACAAGCACACAGCCTGGTGGAACGGCTGGGATCGCTGCCCGTCGAACACATCGTGTGCTCGCCGCTGCTGCGCTGCCAGCGCACCGTCGCCCCCCTGGCCGACAAGCTCGGACTCGAACCCGAACCCGACGAACGCCTGCTCGAGGTCGACTACGGCGACTGGACCGGCAAGGCGCTGGTGGACCTGGTGACCGAACCACTGTGGAAGGTCGTGCAGCGGCACGCCTCGGCCGCGACGTTCCCCTCCGGAGAGTCCTTGGCGCAGGTGCAGTTTCGGGCCGTGTCCGCTGTGCGCGAACGGGATCGGCAGTTCGCGGCCCGGCATGGTAGCGATGTGTTGTGGATTGCGTGCACGCACGGCGACGTCATCAAATCGGTGCTGGCCGACGCGTTCGGCATCCACCTCGACGGGTTTCAGCGCATCGTGGTGGAGCCGGCGTCGATCAGCGTCATCCGCTACACCCCGACCGCCCCGTACGTGTGGCGGGTCAATGACACCGGGCCGGATCTGTCCGGGTTGGCGGCGATTTCACCGCGAACCGGCGGCGAATCGCGCTCGGGGCCGGTTCCCGGCGGGGAAACGGGTACCACCGGCAGTACGGATAATGGGGTTGCGGAACGCCCCGATTCATAAATGTGAGTGAACCGAATGGAGGTGCAATGGGCCGAGCAATCCATATCTTCCGCACCCCCGATCGTTTCGTCGCCGGCACCGTCGGCGAGCCGGGCGACCGCGCGTTCTACCTGCAGGCCGTGCAGGAGCCGCGGGTGATCAGCGTGCTGCTGGAGAAGCAGCAGGTGAAGGTGCTGGCCGATCGGATGGGTCTGCTGCTGGATGAGGTACAACGACGCTTCGGCACCGCGGTGCCGCCGCAGGCCGCCGACGTGGCCGACACCGCGCCGTTGGTCACCCCGATCGATGCCGAATTCCGGGTCGGCACCATGGGTTTGGGCTGGGACGCCGACGCGGGCGCGGTGGTGGTGGAGTTGCTGGCGATCACCGAGACCGAGGTGGACGAATCGGTGGTGCTCGACGATACCGAGGAGGGCCCCGACGCGGTGCGGGTGTTCCTGACCCCGGTGCAGGCGCGCGAGTTCGCGCTGCGTTCGGCGCGGGTGATCGCCGCGGGGCGCCCGCCGTGCCCGCTGTGCGGGGAACCGCTGTCCTCGGCGGGGCACATGTGCGTACGCACCAACGGCTACAAGCGCGGCGACATCTTCGGCGCCACCGATGACGAGGAATGAGGCGGTGAGCGAGGACGGGCTGCGCACCGTCGAGCTGACGGTGATCGGCCAGGTCACCACCGCCAGCAATGTCACGCTGGTCTGCGAGGCCGCCGGTGAGGGGCTGCGGGTGGTGTACAAGCCGGTGCGCGGGGAGCGGCCGCTGTGGGATTTCCCCGACGGCACCCTGGCCGGGCGGGAGGTGGCCTCGTATCTGGTGTCGGAGGCGATCGGCTGGGGCGTGATCCCGGAAACGGTGTTGCGGGAGGGACCTTTCGGGCCGGGCATGGTGCAGCGCTGGATCGACACCGCCGAGGAGCCCACGGGACCGGATCTGGTGGATCTGTGCCCGGTGGACGAGGTGCCCGAGGGGTATCGGGAGGTGTTGCGGGCGCTGGATCCGGGCGGGCATCCGGTGTCGCTGGTGCACGCCGACGATCCGCGGCTGCATCGGATGGCGGTGCTGGACGTGCTGCTCAACAATGCCGACCGCAAGGGCGGTCACGCCCTCGAGGGGCTCGACGGGCGGGTCTACGGGGTCGATCACGGCATCTGCCTGCACACCGAGCCGAAGCTGCGCACGGTGTTGTGGGGCTGGGCCGGTGAGCCGATCGGCGACGAATTGCTCACCGACATCACGGTTTTCGTCAAGGCGCTGCCCGGGGAGCTGGGTGAGCGGCTGGCCGAGCATCTCACCGACGCCGAGATCGAGGCGCTCGAGGCGCGCGGGCGGGCACTGCTGGAGGAGCCGGTGATGCCGATGCCGGTGAGTCAGCGCCCGATTCCCTGGCCCGCTTTCTGATTTCCGACCCGGGCCCGGGTCGCGACCGGCGCGGGTGGCGCGACGTTCGCGTCCTCGTGATTGCAACCGTTGACACCGTCTCGTTGAGGACTAGGGTGCTGGTCGGCGGTGGCGGGCGGGTGTCGCGCGGCACACCGGTGCGGGGGCGGCGGGTGTCCGGCGCGATCACAGCGATAACCTCGATTCATGCAGTCCTGGTCCGATATCGCTGTCCCGACCGTCCCCGGATCCGGACCGGCGTTGCGGTTGTTCGACACCGCCGACAAGCAGGTGCGCCCGGTGACCCCCGGCGCCACCGCGACGATGTACGTGTGCGGCATCACCCCCTATGACGCGACCCATCTCGGGCATGCGGCCACCTACCTGGCCTTCGATCTGGTCAACCGGTTGTGGCGTGACGGCGGGCACGAGGTGCACTACGTGCAGAACACCACCGATGTCGATGATCCGCTGTTCGAGCGTGCGCAGCGCGACGGCATCGACTGGCGTGAGCTGGGTACCCGCGAGATCAACCTGTTCCGTGAGGACATGGCGGCGTTGCGGGTGATCCCGCCGCGCGACTACATCGGCGCGATCGAGTCGGTGCAGGAGGTGGTGGAGCTGGTCGACAAGCTGCTCGCCTGCGGCGCCGCGTATGTGGTCGACGATCCGGAGTTCCCGGACATCTACTTCCGTCACGACGCGACCGAGCAGTTCGGCTACGAGTCCGGCTACGACCGGGCGACCATGGAGCGACTGTTCGCCGAGCGCGGCGGGGATCCGCAGCGGCCGGGCAAGCGGGATCCGATCGACGCGCTGCTGTGGCGGGCGGAGCGGCCGGGTGAGCCGTCGTGGCCGGCGCCCTTCGGGGCGGGCCGGCCGGGCTGGCACATCGAGTGCGCGGCGATCGCGCTCAACCGCGTGGGCACCGAGTTCGATGTGCAGGGCGGCGGCAGCGATCTGATCTATCCGCATCACGAGTATTCGGCCGCGCACGCCGAGGCGCTGGTGAAGGAGCGCCGCTTCGCCCGCCATTACGTGCACGCGGGGCTGATCGGGCTCGACGGCGAGAAGATGTCGAAATCGCGCGGCAATCTGGTGTTCGTGTCGACGCTGCGCCGCGCGGGCACCGACCCGGGCGCGATCCGGCTGGGGTTGTTCGCCGGCCACTATCGCGCCGACCGGGAATGGTCGGATGCGGTGCTGGCCGAGGCGGTTTCGCGGCTGCAGCGGTGGCGGTCGGCGGTGGCGCTGGAGTCGGGTCCCGAGGCCGGGGACACGGTGGCGCGGGTGCGCCGGCATCTGGCCGACGATCTGGACACCCCGAAGGCGATCGCGGCGCTGGACGCGTGGGCGCAGCAGGCGCTGGCCTACGGTGGGCCCGATACGTCCGCGCCGGGGCTGATCAAGGACACCGTCGACGCCCTGCTGGGCGTCGCGCTCTGAGCCGCACGACAGCGTGAATCGAACGCGCGAGCCCGAGTCCGGGCTCGCGCGTTCGTGTTTCGGCCTGTGGTGGGGTGCGAAGTCGGCGGGATCGGCAAGAAATGGGTCGACCGGCCCGGGAGGGCCGCGCATGCTGGGGACGGGTGTCGTTGTCTGTGAGGAGGATTGCCTGTGGGTGTCTCGGAGTCCGGTCGCGGCGAGTGGTCGCTGAGCGCGGCGCGTTTCGCGCGCGGAACCGATCGGCTGGTGGAGTGTGCGGCGTTCTATCGGGAGATCGTGGGCCTGACGCAGCTGGTCGCGTTCGAGGATCACGACGGTTACAGCGGGTTCGTCTTCGGGCTGCCGGACGGCTCGGCGCAGCTGGAGTTGGTGCGCAGCGAGGGCGCGCCGCCGCCGGCACCGCCCGATCCGGAGCATGCGGTGGTGCTGTATCTGCGGTCGGGGTTCGCGGAGTTGCGCGCGCGGCTGGCCGATCACGGTGTGGCCGAGGTGATTCCGGACAATCCGTATTGGGTGGCGGCGGGGGCGTTCGCGGTGCTGGATCCGGAGGGGTGGATGCTGATCGTGGTGCCGCCGCCGGCGGCGGGCGCGGTGCGGATCGAGGAGTTCCTCGGTGATCGTGACGAGATCGCGTGGTCGTTCCGGCTGGCCGAGGATTCCGAGCAGTTGCTGGCCGGGTATCTCGGCCGGGGGCGGGTGTGGGTGGCGCGCGACGACTGCGGTGCGGTGGTCGGGCATATTCAGGCCGCGCCGGCGGCCGGCGCAGCGACGTGGGAGATCGTCAATACCGCTGTGGTGGAACCGTTGCGGGGCACCGGGGTGGGCCGGCGGTTGATCGAGCGGGTGGCGGCGGAGGCGGCCGAGGCCGGGGTGTGCCGGTTGGAGGTGGCCACCGCCACCGCCGATGTGGGGAATCTGCGGTTCTATCAGCGCTGTGGTTTCCGGATGACGCGGGTGGTGCCCGATGTCTTCACTCCGGCGGCCGGGTATACCGACCCGATCGTGGTCGACGGGATCCGGTTGCTGGATCAGGTGTGGTTCACCCGCCTGCTGTGAGCAGGCTGGTTCAGGCGGCGACGACCGTGGCGTAGTTGTCGCGCAGGGCGGGCCAGCCGCCCGGGGAGCCGACGGCCTCGCGCATGGATTCCCATCCGGGGCCGTGGTTTTCGAAGCCGGAGTGCACGAGGGTGACGGTGGTGTGGCCGGCGTCGAGGGCGGTGAAGGTGACATCGACGCGGCTGGTGCGGGCCGGGTCGGATTCGGGTTTCCAGCTCAGGTCGATGTCCCAGGAGAAGGCGAAGTGGGTGTCGGGGTTCCACACCAGCACCCGGCCCCAGGGGCATTCGGTGCCGTCGGCTTCGCGGCCGTAGAGCCGGCCGCCGAGGTGGGGTTCGACGACGGCTTCGGCCAGCGGGCCCGAGCCGATGTGGTGTTCGCGCGGCCACCAGCTGTCCATGCCGGTGGTGAAGACGCGGTAGGCGTGGTCGATGGGGGCGTCGACGGTGAATTCGACGGTGACCGCATGGGGGTCGGGCTGCGGGGTCATGGCTGCTCCTGGGTGTCGTTGAGCTGGGCTTGGCGGTTGACTTCGTCGCGGAAGGCCGACAGCGCTGTCGACCAGAAGTGGGTGAAGTACGCGCGTAGCGCGTCGATGCCACGGGGGTCGAGCCGGTAGACGCGCCGGGTGCCGATGGCTTCGTCGCGGACCAGTCCCGCCTGTTTGAGCACTTTGAGGTGCTGGGAGACGGCGGGGCGGGAGACGGGAAGCTCCTGGGCGAGTTCGCCGACCGCGCACGGGCCCCGGCCGAGGCGTTCGAAGATGGCTCGCCGGGTCGGGTCACCGAGGGCGTCGAGAGCGGCGCTTTGGTAAGTACCCACGAACCGTAAGTTTACGCTTACGCAATGGTGGGTGGAAGGGGTCGCGGCGAATGCGTTGGTGGGGGTGCGAAGTCGGCATCGCCCTTCCCGTGGCCGGTCGGCGGCCGATACCGTGAGGGCCGGATGGAATGGACCCTCAGCGAGGAGGTGGGGCCGTGAGCGCGGTGCCGGGTTTCGAACGTTTGCGCGCGGTGGTCGGGCGGGGACTCGAGCGGGGTGCGTCGGTGCGCAAACAGTTGCGGGCGGGTGGGCGGCTGGTCGACAGCGTGCGCCGGGATCCGCGCATCGCCCGGGAGCTGATCGCCGGGTTGACCGGTCACGGCGCGACCGCCTCCGAGGCGACGGCGGTCCCGGTCGAGCACGCGGTGCCGGCGGGGCTGGCCGACTACACGCGCACCGCGCACGCTCATCAGGATCTCGGGACCGGCCCGGCGGCGACGCTGGCGTATCTGGCGCAGCTGCAACGACTTCCGGAGTGGGTGGTGTTCCATGCGGGCTGGCTCGGGGAGGCGCCGGGGGCCGCGGCGGTGGGTGTGGAGTACACGCAGGTGGCCAAGTTCATGGGGATCCCGGCGGATGTGGCGTGGACGGTGAGCGAGGTCGGCGACAGCGGGCTGGCGATGCGCGGGCACGGGCCGCAGGGTTTGGGTCTGGGGTTGTGGATCACGGTGGCGCCCAACGGGTCCGGGTCGAGGGTGTACATCGATGCCGGTCTGTCGGGGCAGCCGATCGACGGGCCTCTGGGCGCCACGGTGGCGCGGGCGCTCGGGGACGCGCTGCGTGATTCCCTGGCGGCGCTGCCCGCGGCGGTGGCGGCGGCCAAGTCGGACTCGACGGGGCGGGCCGCGCACAAGGCGGTGCGGCACCGGGCGTCGGGGACGCTGCTGGCGCCGGGGACGCCGGTACTGGTGGGTGTCGGGCAGGTGGTGCAGCGCACCCCGGACCCGTCCTTCGGCGATCCCGCGCAACTGGCGGTGCGGGCATTGCGTGCGGCGGCCGCCGACACGGGTGCGGGGGAAGCGTTGCTGGCGCGGGCGGATGCGGTGTTCGCGGTGGCGCCGACGTCGTGGCAGTACCGGGATCTGGGTGCGCTGGTGGCGCGCGCGGTAGGGGCGGGCGCGGCACAGACGGTGCAGTCGAGCCCGTTCGGCGGTGACGGCGGGCAGCTGCTGCTCAACGAGGCGGCCGCGGCGATCGCGGCCGGCGACTACGACGTGGTGCTGGTGACCGGCGCGGAGGCCGGGGCCACGCAGGCCGCGGCGCAGCGCGCCGGGGTCGAATTGGATTGGCCGGTGCAGGATCCGGCGGTGGCGCCGACGCGGACGGTGGGGATCGACAAGGCGGCCAACAATGCGGCCGAGTCGGCGGCCGGGCTGCAGGCGCCGATCAATATGTACGCGCTGCTGGAGTCGGCCAACCGGGGCCGGCTGGGTCGCACCCCGGCCGAGCACGCGGCGGCGGTGGCCGAGTTGTGGTCGCGGTTCTCGGCGGTGGCGGCGGCCAATCCGAATGCCTGGCAGCCGCAGGAGTTCCCGGCCACGGAGATCGCGGCGGTGACCGAGTCCAACCGCATGATCTCGGCGCCCTACACCAAGCTCGAGTGCGCGAATCTGACCGTGGACATGGCCTCGGGCATCATCGTGACCAGTGCGGCGGCCGCGGAGGCGGCGGGCATCCCGCAGGAGAAGTGGGTGTTCCTGCACGCGGGCGCCTCGGGCACCGACGAGTGGTTCGTCAGTGAGCGCACCGAATTGGCGGCCTCGCCCGCGATCCGCGCGCTGGGTGCGGCGGTGTTCGAGCATGCGGGTATCACCGCCGACGCGCTGACCCATGTCGATCTGTACGCGTGCTTCCCGGTGGCGGTGCAGATCGCGGCCCGTGAGCTGGGTCTGCCGACCGAGGATCCGAAGCGGCCGTTGTCGGTGACCGGTGGCCTGACCTTCGGTGGCGGGCCGGGCAACAACTATGGCGGTCACGCGGTGGCGACCCTGGTGCAGCGGTTGCGCGCCGAACCGGAATCCTTCGGTCTGGCAACGTCTCTGGGCTGGTATCTGACCAAGCACGCTCTCGGGGTGTACTCGGCGACCCCGCCCCGGCAGCCCTACCGGCATCTGACCCCGGTCATCGAGCATCCTCCGGCCCGCCCGGCCCGCACCGGATACAGCGGGGAGGCGGTGGTGGAGGCCTACACGCTGCCCTACGGTCGCGACGGCCGGCCGGAGGCGGCGATCATGAGCGTGCTGACTCCCCAGGGCGAGCGAGTGCTGGTGCGCTCCACCGATTCCGCGCTGCTGCGCGCCCTCACCGAGGACGACTGGCTGCACCTGCCGGTCACCGTGGACGGCGACACGATCCGCCCGGTACGCGCACAGGTCACCGAATCCGACTCCGGTACAGGCGAATCCGGTACCGACCCGGCGACCGCCGAGGCCGGCGCGGCGCAATCGGAGGCGGCCGACACCGGTGCGCCCGCTGCGGCTGCTGCGGCGTCGCCGGTGGCTGCGGGGCTGAGCACGGCGGGTCTGGCCCGGGTCGAGCTGCCGCCTCCGCCGCCCGCGCCGGTGCTCATCGAGCGCCGCGGCCACGTCATGATCATCACGATCAATCGGCCTCATGCCCGCAATGCGATCAATCTGGCCGCCGCGCTGGGCCTGGAGCGGGCGATCGACGCCTACGAGGCCGACGCCAACGCGCGCATCGCCATTCTCACCGGCGCGGGTGGGTATTTCAGTGCCGGTATGGATCTCAAGGCGGCCTCGCGCGGCGAGATGCCCATCACCGAGAAGCGCGGCATCCTCGGCATCGTCTCCGAGCCGCCGCGCAAGCCGCTCATCGCGGCCGTGGAGGGCCCGGCGCTGGCCGGTGGCTGCGAGCTGGCGCTGACCGCGGATCTGATTGTCGCGGCCAGTGATTCGATCTTCGGCATCCCGGAGGTCAAGCGCGGCCTGGTCGCCGTCGGCGGTGGCGTGCTGCGCCTATCCCAGCGCATCCCGCGCGCTCTCGCCATGGAGCTGGCGCTGACCGGTGACCCGATCACCGCGGCCCGGGCCGCCGAGATCGGCCTGATCAATGCGGTCGCCGAGCCTGGCCAGGCGCTGGAGGCGGCGCTGGCGCTGGCCGAGCGGATCGCGGTGAACGCCCCGTTGAGCATCGATGCCAGCAAGCAGATCATCGAGCAGGCCCCGGACTGGTCGGTGGGCGAGGCGTTCGCCAAACAGGGTCAGGTCGCCGCCGCGGCGCTCTCGTCGCAGGACGCGGGCGAGGGCATGCGCGCGTTCGTCGAGAAGCGTCCGCCGGTGTGGCAGGGCCGCTGAGCGCGGTCGGCCGGGTTCGGTGGTGTGACCGCCGAACCCGCCTGCTCGGTGCCGTGAGCGGGCCGGTGCGGTGAATGCGGTTCATGGGTAGAGAAATTCGACAGTCACGTCCGGTCGTATGCGAGTGCGCGGCCGGTTCTGCGAGGGAGTATGGGCATGCCGATCGATGGTCCTGATACGCGGACGCTGACGTTGTGCCGCGACGGTCTGGAGTTGTCGGCCCGTCGTGTCGGTCCGGAGGACGCGCCGCTGGTGGTGTTGTTGCACGGGTTTCCGGATACGCCGCATACGTGGGACGGGCTGATCCCGCGTCTGGTGGAGGCCGGGTATCAGGTGCTGGCGCCGTGGTTGCGCGGGTACACGCCGGGATCGGCGTCACGGGCGGCGCGCTACGACCTGATGGCGGTGAGTGCGGATGTGGCGGCCTGGCATGCGGAGCTGGGTGCGCCGCGGGCGCATCTGGTGGGGCACGACTGGGGTGCGTTCGTGGCGATGGTTCTGGCCAAGCAGGATCCGGGGCGGTGGGAGTCGCTGACGCTGCTGGCGATCCCGCCGTTCGGGGGCGGGGTGGCGGCGGGGATGTGGCGATACCTGCCGCGGCAGATGGTGTTGTCGTCGTATATCCCGGTGATGCAGTCGAGGTTGTCGCCGCGGCTGCTGACGCGGCGGGATGCGGGGTTCGTGCGGGCGTTGTGGCGGCGCTGGTCGCCGGGGTGGGAGTTCAGCGAGGACGAGTTCGCGCCCACCGCGGCCGTTTTCACCGATCCGACGATGGCGTGGGCGACCACACGGTATTACCGGTCGTTGTTCACGGTGCAGCGCAGGGCGACTCGTGAGTTCAGCGAGATCCTGATGGCCGAGCCCGCGCCGCTGCCGACGCTGGCGCTGGCGGGGCGACGCGATGGCTGCATGTCGCCGGATTTGCAGCGCGTCCTGGCAGAGCATGCACAAGTGCGGCACGCGCAGCTGCCCGATTGTGGGCATTTCCTGCAGGCGGAACGCCCGGACGCCGTGGCGGAGTTGCTGTTACCGCATCTGCGGGCGGCAGGCACGAACGCCGGCTGACGACGCCGCGACCGCTGCCAGGATGGGGTGGCGGCGGTGCGGGTGGCGGCGGAGGTGTCGCCGGATCTGGTGCCGATGGATCTGCGGATGCCGGGCATGGACGGGGTGGAGGCGACGCGGCAGATCCTGGCGGGCCGGTCCGCGCCGAAGATACTGGTGCTGACCACCTTCGATGATGACAAGCATCTGTGTCCGGCGTTGGCGGGCGCGAGCGGATATCTGATCGAGGACATCCGGACCGGTTGCTGGAGGCGATCCGGCGGGCGGTGGACGGCCAGTTGTTGTTCTGCCCGCCGCCGCTGCGCCGCCTGATTCGCCGCGCCGTCGCCACCCCCACCGAAAACGGTTCTCCCGCAGACGATCTCACACCCCAGGAGGTGGATGTTCCGGCACTGGTGGGTGAGGTTTCACTAACGCCGAGATCGCCGCGCGCCTGCATCCGGGTTGACGACGGCGAGGAAGCACCTGATGCTTCTGATGGACAAGACCGGGTACGGCAACCGGGTGCGGTGGGCGGTGTTCGCGGCCGGCCGCGCTCGGTGAGCCGGTTCAGGCATTGTGCAGGGCGGCGACGGCGTCGGAGAACATGGTGGCCTTGATGGCGCCGAGGGTGGCTTGATCCTTGACCCCGAGCGGGGTGAGCATGCCGATCGCGGTGGCGGTGACCGCGTCGGCGTCGGCGGTGGCGTCGACGAGGTCGCGGGCCAGGGCGTCGGTGCCGCCGAAGCGGGTGCCGGTGGTCATGGACGCGATGGCGGTCTTGGGGGTGAGTTTGGCTTGGATGAGTGCGGCCATGCCGCGGGTGAAGGGGATGCGGATGTCGGCTTCGGGGAAGCAGAAATAGCCGCGGTCGGCGCGCATGACCCGGTAGTCGTGGGCGATGGCGAGCATGGCGCCGGCGCCGAAGGCGTGTCCGGGCAGGGCGGCGGCGGTGGGCAGCGGGAAGGTGAGCATGCGTGCCAGTAGTGCTTGTACCTGTGCCACATACCATTCGGCGCGGTCGCCGTGGTTCGAGAGCCAGTCCAGGTCCAGGCCGTTGGAGTAGAACTTGCCGGAGGCGGTGGTGACCAGGGCGTGGGCGCCGTCGGCGAGGACGGTGTCGAGGTGCCGGCCGGTCTGGTCGAGGAATTCGGGTGAGAAGCGGTTCTCGTCGTCGCCGAGGTCGAGGACGGCGATCTTGTCGTGGTAGGTGAGTGTGGGCATGGGGTGTCCTTCCTCAGGAGGTTGCCGGTTCAGGCGGGCGCGGGCCCGATATCGAGTACCGCGCGCACGGCGGCCCGCAGTTGTTGCCGGGCAGTGGGATTGGCGAGGCGGTCGCGTTCGAGCAGGATCGCTGTCGGCAGGTCGACCAGGCAGATGGTGAGGGTGTCCACGGCGTGGGTGTCGGCGCGGTCCCACAGTCGGCGGGCGAGGGTTTTCATCAGTTCGACGAGGGTTCGCTGGGTGGCGGCGAGTTCGGCGCGCACCGGTTCGGGCAGGTCGTCGCCGAGCAGGTCGGTGCGCCGCACTTTGAAGAACAGCTGCGTCGACAGGGGGTGGCGGGCAGCGAATTCGGCGGGTGCTTCGGCGGCGGCGATGACGGCTTCGACCCCGTCTCCGGCGTCGGCGACGAGTGCGGCCTGAAGTGCGAGGAATCGG
The DNA here is from genome assembly GCF_000308655.1 of Nocardia niigatensis NBRC 100131. Taxonomy (GTDB): domain Bacteria; phylum Actinomycetota; class Actinomycetes; order Mycobacteriales; family Mycobacteriaceae; genus Nocardia; species Nocardia niigatensis. The sequence continues at coordinate 222,251 of NZ_BAGC01000035.1, forward strand.
TGGGCGGCCCGGATCCAGGTGCGCCCCACCAGTTCTGCCCGTGACCCGAAGGTGTGGTAGAGCGCCCCGTTGGAGACCCCGGTGGCGGCGGCGACCGCGCGGATGGTGACCGCGGCGGGCCCGGATCGCACGGCCAGCGCCTCGGCGGCGTCGAGCACGAGATCGGGGTCGTGGGTGCGGGGGCGGGGCATGCACCGACCATAACAGAGCAGATGCTCTGTTATGAAGGGGCGGTTCCCCGCCCGCCCGTCGAGCAGCGCGACCAGCACGGCCCACGATCCGCCGGCCGAGGCTGCCCTCGCGGCCGGGGATCACGCAGGCCACGATCCCGGCGATCACGACCACGCTGGCCACGGTGGCCTGTCCGGCGAGCACGCCGAGCCCGATCAGCGCGCACGCGAATCCGAAGCTCATGCCCACGAGCGCGACCACGCTGACCGTGGTCTGCCAGGTCCGGGAGGCATGCTGCGGGTGCGGGGTCTCGGTTCGGGCAGGCGCGGTGGGGTCGGCCTGTTGTCGCGCAAAGGGTTTCGTGGGGCAACCGGTATCGGGGTGGGGGCCGGAGTGGTGCGGCCCGGTGGTCGGCGGCTTCGGCTGTCGTGCGTGGGAGTTGCTCTTTCTCCGGCTGGGCCGGGGCGTGGTGGATCGCGCCCCCGAGGGTGGGACGACGGGTTTGGGTGTGCCGCTGGGCGGGTCCGTCGAATCGCTCGGCGAGCAGCAGCGTGCACAGTTCCGCGTCGGCGGCGGCACGCGCGGCCGATTCGGCGGCGAGCTCGAGCGGGTCGCCGGCGCCGGGCCGGGTTCGCCGGTGGCGTCGGGGATGTCGTCGGCCGCATCGAATGCCGGTGCGGGACCGGCGAATCCGGTGGCGCGGGTCAGGCGGTGGTGTCGGGTTCGTGGACGCGGTCGGCGAGGTCGGGCTGGTACATGCGCTCGATGTCGGCGGCGTATTTCTCGGCGATGGGTTTGCGGCGCAGTTTCATGGTGAGGGTGATCTCGTCGCCGCCGGGTTCCCAGAAGGTGGGCAGGATGGTGAAGCGTTTGATCTGTTCGACGCGTGAGAGTTTCGCGTTGCCGGCCGCGACGCCGCGCGCGATCTCGGCGATGACGCCCTTGTCGGTGGCGAGGGCGGCAGCGGAGGCGTCGGGCAGGGCGTGCTGGGCGGCGTAGGGTGCGGCGGATTCGGCGTCGAGGACGATGAGGGCGGTGTTGTAGGGGCGGTTGTCGCCGATGGTGGCCAGGGCGCCGATGAGCGGGGTGGCGGCTTTGACGGTGTTCTCGATATTGGCCGGGGACATGTTCTTTCCGGCGGAGTTGATGATGAGTTCTTTCTTGCGGTCGACGACGCGCAGGTAGCCGTCGGCGTCGCAGGTGATGATGTCGCCGGTGGCCAGCCAGCCGTCCGCGTCGAGGGCGTCGGCGGTTTTCTGTGGCTCCTTGCGGTATTCGCGCATGACCAGCGGCCCGCGCACGAGGAATTCGCCGTCGTCGGCGATCTTGGATTCGAGGCCGGGCAGCAGCCGCCCGACTGTGCCCAGGCGGGCTTCGCCGGGTGGGGAGACGCTGACGATGCAGGTCAGTTCCGACATGCCCCACACTTCGGAGATGGGGATGCCCAGGCCGAAGAAGAATCCGAGGGTTTCCGGCGGGATCGGCGCGGCTCCTGACAGAGCCCATTTGAGTTGGTCCAGGCCAAGTTTCGCGCGCAGCGCCGACAACACCGCGGCGTCGGCTCTATCCCATTCGGCGGCGAGGGCGTCGTCGAGGGGCACTCCGGCCAGCTGGGCGGCGGCCTTGCGGGCGGCGACCTCGAGCGCCCAGCCGAGGGCGGCCCTGCGGGCGGGGTCGGTTTCGGCGCCGGCCGAATATTCCACGGCCGCTTTGAGTTTCTCCCACACCCGTGGCACCGCACCCCAGATGGTGGGGTGCACGTCGGCGAGCGCGGCGGGCAGCTGGGTGCGGTCGGGGACCACGGTGATCTGGGTGCCGAAGTATTGGTGCAGGTAGAGGTTGGTGACGCGGTCGGCCATGTGCGCGGTCGGCAGGAACGAGGTGATGCGGTCACCGAATTCGACGGGCATGACCGAGGCGTAGGCGCGGCATTCGAAGCTGAGGTTGGCGTGGGAGATCTCCACGCCCTTGGGGTTTCCGGTGGTGCCGGAGGTGTAGCAGAGGGTGACGATGTCGTCGGGGCCGATGGCCTGCCAGGTGGCGTCGAAGTCGAAGTCGCTGCGGCCCAGCTGGATGAGCTGCGCGACGGTGAGCGTGCCGGGGGTTGGCGCGTCGACGCACACGATGGTCTCGATGGGCACTCCGCAGGCGCGGATGCGGTCCACGTATTGGGCTTCGCACAGCACGATCCGGTTGCCGGCGTTGCTGAACACGTAGTGCAGTTGTTCGGCCGAGAGCGTGTTGTACACCGAGAACGAGGTGGCGCCGGTGTGCTGGGCGCCGACCTCGAGGGGGTAGAACTCGACGCGGTTGGCCATCATGAACGCCACGGTGTCCCCGCGCCCGATTCCCAGTGCGGCCAGGCCCGCCGCGACCTCCCGCACCTGGGTGGCGTAGTCACGCCAGGTCAGTGTCCGGGTGCCGCCGATCGAGCGGACCGCGATCGCGTCGGGGTCGATCGCGGCGGTCGCCTGGAACGCGGCGGGGGACGTATTCGGTTCGCTCATCACTGTTCTCGATCCACTCACCATCGAAGCCTTCTCAGACGGTAAGGCGCGAGGTGGGTGTCGCGGGCCCGAATGCGGGAAGGCCGTTCGCACGGTGTTCGGGTCCAGGCCGGGGTGGGTCGTCGTCGCCGGGCAGGCAGTCGGCGAGTTCGCTGCTGTTCGACTCGCCGGCGCTGATGCTCGGGGTCGGGCTCGCCGCAATGTGAAGCGGCGCAGGCTTATTCGGCGGGCGGGCGGGTGCCGAGGATGCCGTAGAGCAGCAGGTCTTCGAGGGAGGCGGCGAAGCCGTCGAGGTCGTCGATATCGCGGATGCACATGGCGAACAGGGCCGCGCCGGCGATGGTGTCGAGCACGGTGTTCGGGTCCAGGCCGGGGCGGTCGCCGGTGCCGGGCAGGTAGCCGGCGAGTTCGTCGCGGGTGGGGGTGTCCAGGCGGGCGGACAGTTTCTCGTACAGGCCGGAGTCCTCGCGCATCTCGGCCATCAATCCGGGCATGGCCGTGCGGGTTTCGGCGGACCCGAACAGCTGGATGGTGCCGCGGATGACCTTGCGCACCTCGGCCGGGAGATCGGGTGCGACGACCGCGGAGCCGACGTCGGGGAACACGGCCTGGGCGATGAGGTGGGCCTTGGAGGGCCAGCGCCGGTAGATGGCGGGGCGGCTGACGCCGGCGCGGGCGGCGATGGCGTCGATGGAGGTGGCGGCGTAGCCCTGTTCGACGAGCAGCGCGCGGGCGGCGTCGAGGACCGCGGCGTCCACCGCGGGGTCGCGGTGCGGGCCCAGCCGGTGGCGTGTGGTCACGAAATCCGTCCTTGTCGCTGCGAACAGGAGTCGTTACAGTCTGTCACATCAAAGTCGTTACATTCTGTAACCGCTGAGGACTCGAGGAGGAGTCGTGTCAGCTGCCCCGCAACTCACCCCCGCCGACACCTATGCGCCGGTGCCGCTGCTGGCCGGCAAGGTCATCGTGGTCTCCGGTGTCGGACCGGGTCTGGGTCATTCGCTCACCATCGAAGCCGCCCGTATGGGCGCGGATCTGGTACTGGCCGGACGCACCGAGAAACGCCTGAACGAATACGCCGACGAGGTCCGCGCCCTGGGCCGCACCGCCGTCGTCGCGAAGACCGACATCACCGACGAATCCCAGCGCGCGGCGCTCGTGCAGACCACCCTCGCAGAGCTGGGCCGGGTGGACTGCGTGATCAACAACGCCTTCGCCATCCCGCCGATGTACCCGATCACCCAGATCGAGGTGGAGGCGCTGCGCACCGTCAACGAGACCAATGTGTTCGCGCCGCTGCGACTTTCGGCCCTGTTCGCCGACGCGCTCGAACGCACGCGCGGGTCGATCATCATGTTGAACTCGTGCGTGTCCTACAGTTCGCAGCCGGAGTACTCCGGGTACAAGCTGTCCAAGGGCGCACTGGCGCATCTGGCGTCGTCGCTGGCCACCGAACTCGGGCCGCGCGGGATCCGCGTCAACTCGGTGGCGCCGTCGTATGTGTACGAGGACATCAACAAGGCCTATTTCGACTGGCTGGCGAGCCAGGCCGGGGTCACTCACGAGGAGATCTACCGGCAGAAGGCCGAACCCACCGATCTGGGCCGGCTGGCCGGGCCCGAGGAGGTCGCCCGCGCGGCCCTGTTCCTGGCCAGTGATCTCGCCACCGCGGTCACCGGCCAGATGCTCACCGTCGACTGTGGGGAGTTCCACCGATGAGCACAGCAGAAGCCGTGAGCAAACGCATCGTGCTGTGGGGTACCGGCGTGGTCGGGTCCATGGTGCTGGCCGAGATCCTGCGCCACCCGCGTTTCGAGCTGGTCGGGGTGGGGGTCAGCAATCCGGACAAGGTCGGCAAGGACGCCGGCGATCTGTGCGGGGCCGCGAAAACCGGTGTACTGGCGACCGATTCGGTCGAGGAGCTGATCGCGCTGCGCCCCGACGCGGTGGTGCACTACGGGCCGACGGCGGCGTTCGCCGAGGAGAACATGCGCGTGATCGGGTCGTTCCTGCGGGCGGGCATCGACGTGTGCTCGACCGCGATGACCCCGTGGGTGTGGCCGCACATGGACAAGGTGCCCGCGTTGTGGCGCGACCCGATCACCGAGGCGTGCCGGGCCGGTGGCGCGTCGTGCTTCACCACCGGCATCGACCCGGGTTTCGCCAACGACCTGTTCCCCCTGACGTTGATGGGGTTGTGCGGTGAGGTCGAATCGGTACGGGCCTCGGAGCTGCTCGACTACACCGACTACGAGGGTGACTACGAGTTCGAGATGGGCATCGGGCATCCGCCGGAGTTCACCGCCCTGCTCGAACACCCCGACATGCTCGTGATGGCTTGGGGCGCAACGGTTCCCATGATCGCCACCGCGGCCGGGATCGAACTCGACGCCATCACCACCACCTGGGACAAGTGGGTGACGCCCGAGGACCGGCCCTCGGCCAAGGGCATCCTGAAGGCGGGCACGGTCGCCGCGATCCGCTTCACCATCAACGGCGTGTACCGCGGGCGTGAGGTCATCACCCTCGAGCACGTCAACCGCATCGGCCTCGACGCCGCCCCCGACTGGCCCGCGGGCACCAAGGACGACGTCTATCGCGTCGATATCGTCGGCAGCCCCTCGATCTCGCAGGAAACCTCGTTCCGTTTCACCGACGGCTCCGGCCGCACCCCCGCGGTCGCGGGCTGCCTGGCCACCGGCATGCGCGCTCTCAACGCCGTGCCCGCGGTCAACGCCCTGCCGCCGGGCTGGGTCACGGCACTGGATCTGCCGTTGATCCCGGGTGTCGGCACCATCCGCTGACCCGATCCTGCGCGAGCCCCCTCGGAATTCCTCCGCAGGGGGCTCGCTCATGCCCGGGCCGCACGAGTGGGACCGCAGTGCCGCCTCGTCCGGCGCCCGTTCCGGATGTGCGCACGACCACCCGATCCTGCGGCGCGGCAACAGTTTCCATCCTTGCGCATCCGGCCCGGACCCTCTCGGACCGGGGACCTGACGCGCAACCTCGACCGGGCCGAACTGCGCGCCCGCAACGAGGCCGCCGCCTCGGCCGCGAATCCGCCGAACGCCTGCGCCGCATCGCCCGCGAACACGACGTCGAGGTGGTGCGATTCCGGCGCGTGCGGACGGTGCCCGGGTGGTGGTCGCCGGTTGGGTAGGTTTGCTGGTGACAGGGCCGGTGAGCGAGGACGGTGGAATGAGTACGGCGGGAACCAAGGGTGTGCCGCGCGCAGAGCGCGAGAACCAGATCTTGGAGATCGCCGCCGAACGCATCGCCGCGGTCGGGTACGCGGGGTTGAATCCCGGTGAGGTCGCCGAGCGGGCCGGGGTGTCGAAACCGTTGGTGTACACCTACTTCGGCACCAAGGATCAGCTGTATGCGGCGTGTGTGGAGCGGGCCGCCGCGGCGATCGGCGACGCGGTCGATGCCGTCATCGCCGGTCCGGCCGAGCTGGAGATGGCGGCGAACACCCTCGCGGCGATCTTCGGGGTCCTCGAGCAGCGCCCGTACTACTGGAGTGTGGTGTTCGACCGCAGTCATCCCGCCGAGGGTCCCGCCGCCGACGCCGCGCGGGCGGCGCGACGGCGGATCGCCGCGCAGGCCTCATACGGGGCGAGCGCGGTGATGCGGGCGCGCGGGGTGGACGATCCGCAGGATCTGGCGGTGTTCACCGACATCTGGATGGGGGCGGTCACGGCGCTGGTGTCGTGGTGGATCCGCCACCCCGAGCAATCGGCCGAGGCGATGATCGCGCGCAGCCGCCGCTTCATCACGGCACTGTCGTGACCGTCGCATCCGGGAAGGGCTGACATGGCACGCACCGCGGGCAGCAGGAATGTGCCGCGCGCCGAACGCGAGGAGCAGATCCTCGATGCCGCGGCCGCACAGATCGCGCGCGCGGGTTACGCGGGCCTGTCGATGGCGGCCGTCGCCAAACAGGCGGGAGTGTCGAAGTCGTTGGTGCACACATGTTTCGACACCAAGGACGGGCTCTATGTGGCGTGTGTGGACCGGGCCGCGCGGGCGGTGGCCGGGGCGATCGAGCCGGTGTTGTCGGGGTCCGCGGATGTGGGCATGGCCGAGCGGACGCTGCTGGCGATCTTCGGTGTGCTCGAGCAGCGTCCGCACGACTGGAATGTGCTGCAGGATCGCAGTCATCCCGCCGAGGGCCCTGCCGCTCGGGCCGCGAATGCCGCCCGGGCGCGGCTCGAGGGGCAGGCCGCGCGGGGCATGTCGGCGTTCATGGCGGCGCGGGAGATCACCGATCCGGTGGATCTGGCGGCGTTCACCGAGGTGTGGATCGGTGCGGTCTCGGCGGTGATCCGCTGGTGGCAGCGTCATCCGCGGGTGCCGGCGGCGGAGATGGCGGCGCGTACCCGCCGGTTGGCCGCCGCGTTCGCCTGACTCGAATCGGGTCCGCGCGCAGCGATGCCGGTGCTGTTGACCCTTGCCGCCCCATTATTGACGGAGTAGTAATTTACCTATCAGTCATTAACTGGGCGAGTGGAGGATAGGGCCATGGCAACCAGATCGTGGTGGGGCTGGGGAACCGTCGAGGACGCCGTCACCGGCGCCGAACGCACCGCACTCACCCAGCGGATTGCGGCCCTGATGCCCGAGGCCGACCTCAGCATCCATCGGCCGCCAGAGCTCGACACGCTCGCAATCCCGCAGCCCCGCGTTCGCGCCCCGCACGCGCTGGACGGCCTCGCCTCCTACGACACCGCCGACCGGGTGCTGCACGGGCACGGCCAGGCCTTCCGCGATATCGTGCGCAACCTGCTGGGCCGCATCGGCGAGGTCCCCGACGTCGTCGTGCGGCCGCGCACCGAACAGGATGTCGTCGACGTCCTGGACTGGTGTACCGGCGCGGGGTTCGCGGTGATCCCCTTCGGTGGCGGCACGTCGGTGGTCGGCGGTGTCGAGCCCCGCGACTGCGCCGACTATCCCGGCACGGTCGCCCTCGACCTGACCGGTCTCGACCAGGTCCTCGAGATCGACCGGACCAGCCGTGCGGCGCGCATCCAGGCCGGAATCCTCGGGCCCGCACTCGAATCCGCGCTGCGCCCGCACGACCTGACCCTGCGGCACTTCCCGCAGTCGTTCGAGTTCTCCACTCTCGGTGGCTGGCTGGCCACGCGCGCCGGCGGACACTACGCGACCCTCTACACCCACATCGACGACTTGCTCGAGTCGATGCGCGTCGTCACCCCGGTCGGGGTCGGCGAATCGCGGCGGCTGCCCGGTTCCGGCGCGGGCCCCTCGCCCGACCGCCTGTTCCTCGGCTCGGAGGGGACCCTGGGTGTCATCACCGAAGCGTGGATGCGGCTGCAGGATCGGCCCCGGTGGCGGGCCAAGGCGTCGGTGCTGTTCGACGACTACCGGGCCGCCGTGGACGCCACCCGCACCCTGGCCCAGTCCGGGCTCCATCCCGCGAACTGCCGGCTGCTCGATCCCGCCGAGGCATTCCTCAACGCCGGGGTGGCGACCGCCGGTGGCGTACTGGTCCTCGGCTTCGAATCGGCCGACCATCCCGTCGAGGACCCCCTGCGCCGCGCTCTCGAGATCTGCGCCGGGTTCGGTGGCCGCACCCGTGAGGACGAGCGCGCCGCCGCGCAGGACGACCCCTCCGAGACGTGGCGGTCGTCGTTCCTGCGCATGCCCTACCAGCGTGACGCGCTCGCCGCCCAGTCGATGATCACCGAAACCTTCGAAACCGCCTGCACCTGGGACCGATTCGAGCAGCTGCGCGCCGCCGTCGAGACCGCGGCCACCGACGCGTTCGGCTCGACCGGCGTCACCGGGGTACTGACCTGCCGGTTCACCCACGTCTATCCCGACGGGCCCGCACCCTACTTCGGGGTGTATGCCGCCGGCCGGTGGGGGAGCACCGTCGAACAGTGGGATGACATCAAAGCCGCTGTCTCCGAAGCCATTTCCGCCAACGCCGGCACCATCACCCACCATCACGCCGTCGGGCGCGACCACCGGCCCTGGTACGACCGGCAACGACCCGGCCCGTTCGCCACCGCCCTGCGCGCCACCAAACACGCCCTCGACCCGGCATGGATCCTCAACCCCGGCGTCCTGCTCGACCGTCACGAGCTGTCGTGAACAACCCGCTGCAGCGTTCTCGCCATCCGGGTCGATGCGTCGAGTTCGTCAGCGCTGCACCGGCGATCGGTCAGCGCAGGGAGTAGACGTAGCGGCTGGTCGGGATGACCCCACAGCAGATACGTCAGTTTCACTGCCACACTTACTCGAAAGTGATCTGGACCATCGAGCTAGCTGGACAGTAGCCCCGACCAACGGACGATTAGCGGCCGCCGTCGCGCTCAGTGGGACCCACAGCGCGTCGCGCAGTCCGAGCGATCACCGCAGAGGCGCCGCCGATCCCGGCGACCGCCGGCGGCCCACGCCACCCCAGCCCGAAATCGCCCAATTCGCCCTGGAGGCAAGGAATTCCACCATCCAGCCAGCTCACCCCTATACGTCACCGTGACGCATCAGGGTGAGCGAGGGGGAGGGCCGGGGGAGCGGAGATGATGTCGATGACCGTCGCGACGATTTCACCTTCGGGATCGCGCAGGCGCGGCAACGACGCCTTGTTCTCCAACAGCGATCCGAGCGTGAGATCCACCAGTTCCGAACCGACCTGCTCGGCGGAGCTGCGGCCGCCCGGCTCGAACCACGTCCACGCCCATTGCGCGGCACCGAAAATCAGCAGACTGCGGATGCTGGTATCGACGGGATGGAAGTCACCGGAGGCGATGCCCGCCTCGAGCACGCCGCGCAGGATTCCGATGTAATACCGGCGCAGCTTGCGCCCCTCGGAATCCTCCTGCTCCTGCCCGAGTCGTGCGACCTCCCGCTGGAATGCGACGGTCCGATTCCGGTCGTGCACCTGATACAGCATGGCCGCGTGCAACAGCCCGGCCAGCTGCTCCGGCGGAGTGGCGAAGGTCGACACAATTCGCTCCGCCTCATCGACACGGCGCCGCATATAGGAAACATGCAGAGCTTCCAGCAGGCGCGCCTTCGTGCCGTAATGGTGCACGATCAAGCCCTGCGAGATACCGAGCTCGCGTGCCACATCGCTGAAACTCGTTCCGTCATAGCCTTTCTCGGCGACGTGGCGCGTGAAAATATCGAGAATCGCGCCCGACTTGCCCGGTCCCTCCGCACGTCCATTCATTGATCCCACCCCTCCTCGTCCAAATTATCGGACACCCCTGAGCTCCCGATCGACTGCTCGACCCGTCGTTGACTGAGTACGCAGTCAGTATTAGCATATGCCGCGAGTCGCAGCGGCGCGTTCTCTACATCAACCATTCATCGCGAAAAGTTGACTTACCGCCCATGTATCAGTACGCCTATTCCGCCGAGGCCGTCATTGAGCGACGAGCCCCCGAACACATCGCATGACCGGCGTCTCCGGCAGCCCCACGTGTGGCCACCCATGAATGCGGGTGTAGCGGCCTACGGGGATGAGGCGACGGATGCGGCGTCCCTGTTGTCGCCGGATCAACTCCTGGCAGCGATCGCCGGGCGGCTCACCGAGCCGTTTCCGCTGATCGCCTGGGCCAGAGAACTCGGCGACCTGCATGCCGCGCTGATTTCGGCCGTTCTGAATCCCCGGCGGAACGCGCCGGAGGTCACCGAAGCGGCGCTGTGCGCCGATATCGCGAAGGTCATCGACAAGATCAACTCTTGGGCCGCGTCCACCGTGCGCCACAGCCGGTGCGCCCGCCGCCACACCCACACCTTCGGCGAAGTGATCAGCCACGTGGCGAAAACCTACGCCGAAGCATGGTGGACGGTCCTGCACAGCGACTGCGAAGAGCTTCGGCACTCGGCGTGGGTCCACCTCGGTGAAGTCCGCGACGGCTACGCACACCTCATCGGTGATATCCGCGCAGGCCGCGTCCAACTCCCACTGGGCTGGCGAGGCATCGGGCACACCCAGCCCGCGGAGTAAGGCCCGCCGCCGCGCATCACGCCCCGGCCTGGCGATGGTCCTGTAGCGATAGCTGATGAGCTCCGCGCCGACCCGCCTCCGCGCTGAGGACAGCATCCGTACATGACCACGTTCCACGCTCACGGCACTGGCCCTCACGGGGTCGAACTGTCCTCCGGGTCCATCGCGACCCGGCCACCGGAACCGGTCAGGATTCGACCCTCTGCCGCAAACCGGTCAGCGTGCTGTCCACCAATCCCTTGATGACCCTGCTGCGGATGAAGCCGGGCAGCGGCAGGTTGTGATGAATGGTCAGCTGATAGGTGACGGAGGTGGTGTCCGGAGTGATTTCGTCGAGCTGATAGCGGCCTTCCTGACCGGTCTGCAACCGCCCCTGCACCATCGACCAACTCATGCCGTCATCACGGTGGCGGAACTTGAGGGTATAGCTGTCGGTGCCGACCGGCGCGGATGCCGTGAACCGGGCGGTCACCGGCAATCCGGTCCCCTCGTCGACCTCCAGTACCTCTGCCTGGCGGATCTCGGGGATCCATTCCGGCTGGCTGTTCAGGTCGCGGATCGTCGCGAGCACGGTCGCCAGCGGGGCCTGGACCCGCACGGTCCTGGTGGCGCTATCGGTCGGCATGGTCACCGTCCCCGTAGTAACCGAGTCGAAGCAGAGTGGTGATCTCGCTGATCAGCGGCATCCGCGGATTGGTGCGATTACTCAGGTCCTGGAATGCGGTCATCGCCAATTCCGGTAGGGCCGTAAGGAATTCGTCCTCAGGAATCCCGATCTCGCGAAGTGTGCGCGGCATCTCGAGCCGGTCGAGCAGATCTTGCACACCCTGGAAGAGCCGGCGGCGGCTCTCTCCGGGTTCGTGCCCGCCGAAGACGATCCGCCCGAGTTCGGCGTACTTCTCGGGGGCCACATAGGCCGAGTAGCCGGGAGCGGGCATGAACTTCGTCGGCAGTGCGGCGTTGTAGCGCAGGGTGTGCGGCAGGAAGACACCGTTCGCACGGCCGTGGGCGATGCCGAACCGGGCGCCGACAGCGTGGGCCAGAGCATGGTTGGTGCCGACGAAGGCATTGGAAAAGGCCAGGCCGGCCAGCGTGGCGGCATTGGCCATATCGGTGCGGGCGGGCAGATCCCGGGGATCGTCGCAGGCTCGGGGAAGCGCCTCGAAGATCAGCCGCGCCGCCTGCACACAGAAGGCATCGGTATAGGGCGAGGCGAAGACCGAGGCCAGGGCCTCGAGGGCGTGGGTGAGGGCGTCGATACCGGTGTCGGCGGTCAGGGTCCGCGGCATGGAGACGGTGAGCAGCGGGTCCACGATCGCCATATCGGGCGCCAGCGAATAGTCGACCAATGTTTCCTTACGGTCTTCCAAGGTCAGCACCGCCGCGGGCGAGACCTCCGATCCGGTGCCCGCGGTGGTCGGCACCGCCACCAGCCGCACCCTGTGCGGATCCTGGGGGTAGTCGGCCATGCGCTTGCGCGGATCGAGGAACGGCAAAGTGAGTTCCGACAGATCCTTCTCGGGGTGCTCGTAGAACAGGCGGATCGCCTTGGCCGCGTCGATCACCGATCCGCCGCCTACGGCGATGAGCAGGTCGGGCTGGTATGTCTCGAGCAATTCGACGCCGCGCCGGATGGTGGCCTCGCCCGGCTCCGGCTCGACCTCGCTGAAAACCTTGATGTGCCGGGCGCGCAGTTTGCCGCGGAATTCATCCACCACGCCGCGCTCGTCGCTCAGCGCGTCGGTGATGATGACGACGCTGTCGCAGTCGAGATCCCGCAGGTTCTCGAGCGCCCCCGCATTGAAGAACGTGTTCGACGGAACCCGGAACCACTGGGGCGGGCTGCGCCGATGCGAGACCGTCTTGATGTTGAGCAACTGTACGTAGTTGACGTTCTCGGTGGTGCTCGAACCGCCCCACGTACCACAGCCGAGGGAGAAGGTCGGGGTGAGGTTGTTGTAGATCCCGCCGAGTGCCCCGACCGCGGTGGGCGCGTTGACCAGGATCCGCCCGGTGCGCACGGCCAGGCTGTAGGCGTCGACGACAGCCTTGTCGTTGGCGTAGATCGCCGAGGTGTGCCCGAGGCCGCCGTGTTCGGTGACGAGGACCGCGGCATCGATGGCGTGCTGGACGTCGCGGGCACGCACGAGCCCGAGAACCGGCATCAGCTTCTCGCGCACCAGCGGATGTGCGTCAAGTTGGTCGAGGTCGGCCGGCAGCGGCGCGAGGAGAATCTTGACCGACGGGTCCACGCCGAATCCGGCGCGGGCGGCCAGGTCGGGCGCCTGGCGGCCGAGAGCCTCGAGGTTGGCCGTGTCGCCGCAGCCGAACGCGAATTCCGCGATGGCATCGGACTGTTCCTCGGTGAGCAGGTGCGCGCCCATCCGCTCGAATTCGGCGACGGTGGCGTCGTAGATCGCGTCGTCGATGATGCAGGTCTGCTCGGCGGGGCAGATCACCGATGCGTCGAAGGTCTTCGAGATCAAAATGTCGACGACGGCGGCCCTGATGTCGGCCGTTCGATGCAGGTAGATGGGTGCGTTGCCGGGACCGACACCCAGCACGGGCTTTCCGGCCGCGTTGGCCAGGGCGACGATCTTCTGGCCACCGGTCACCCAGATGAAGTCGACCCCCGGATGCTTGAACAGATAGTGGGTCACCTCGTGGGCGGCGTCGGGAATCACCTGCAGCGCACCTGCGGGTAAACCCACCGCTTCGCCGGCTCGCCGAAGGATCTCGACAGTGCGTTCACACGACCGCACGGCGACGGGCGAGGGCCGGAAGAGGATCGCGTTGCGCGTCTTGGCGGCGACGATCGCCTTGTATAGCACGGTGGATGTCGGATTGGTAACCGGGGTGACGGCCAACACCACTCCGATCGGATCGGCGATGCGAACGATGCTGCGCTCGACGTCCTCCTCGATCACGCCCACGGACTTCTTGTCGCGCAGATAGTCGTAGAGGAACTCGGTGGCGACATAGTTCTTGACGACCTTGTCCTCGAACACGCCGAAACCGGTCTCCTCGATGGCCACCTGCGCCAGCTCGGCCGCCGCCCTGATCCCGGCGCGGGCCATCGCCTCGACGATCGCATCGACCTGCTGCTGATCGAGTTCGCGAAACGCCTTGGCCGCGGCACTCGCCGTGTCGACCATTGCGTCCACCTCGGCGAACCGGGCCGGGCCGCGATCGGCCACAGCGGCGTCGGCGGTGGCTGCGTCACTGCTGCGATCGACGGCCTGAGCTTCGGTACCGATCCGGATGTCGGTCATGAGATCTTCTCGAATCGGAGATTCTCGGTTTGAAGGCACTTATCGGTGACAGTACTCGCGCTCTCCGGCGTTGACTGCGGTCTTTGGGCCCCATGATTCACACAAACTGCCGAAACCCGCCCAACCGGAAGCGGGGGACACCCCGACCCAACACCTGGACTCACGCAACCACAGCCATGAACCACTCGAAGACCAAGAGCCACAGGGCCACACACCCGGGGGAAGCCTTGCCAGCACCCCAGCTTGCGTTCCCTATTACTCAGTTTAGTTGGTGCGCAGGTGCCCGAATGTCAGTATCGGCCGAAGGCGCAGAGTCCAGCTGCCGCCTGTGCGCACCGGGGTCGGCTGGCACAGCAATGCCCGGCGAAACGCCACCGGCAGCGGGGCGCCCTGGGCGTAGCGGTCATACATCGCGGCCAGCACCGTGCCGCAGTGCTCATCGCTCAAATCCCAGAGTCCGCCCAGCACGAACGACGCGCCCGCGAGCAGGCATGCCAGTGACGCGACCAGGGACCGCGAGGATTCCGGTGAGCGCGCCGACCAGCAACATCCGAGGCTGACCGCGCGAGGCAGTGGCAGTTCGAGCAACTCGAGCATCGCGGTACGCTCGGTGCCGAAGTCGATCTCGAATTCGAATCCTTCCGAGCGGGATCCATGCACGACCGCATCTCAGTATCGCCGTCGCGCCCGCGACACTCGAGCGAATTGCCGAAGCCGACCCAGCGGCACGCATTTCCACTGTTCTCGACACCTGCGCGGTGAGGCCCGCACCGGGAAGTGCAGCGGCGTGCCGATGCAGTGCCGAACCCGGCTGATGCCGGCCGCCTTGCCGGGATGCGATTGCCTTGGTGTCTCGGTTCGGTGCCCGGTCGCTGCTCCCCATTGGTCCTCAAACGCTGGAACAGCGATCTGCCCAAATCGGGTCGACCGGTGAGCAGCACAGCGGGCATGCCGGATCCGCAGAGCGGTGGTCCTGCTCGAGATCGGTGTTTGTGCGGCGCAACGACTTCCGGTCCTCGTGATTTGCCGGTGCCGAAGATCCCCACAGCCCGGCGCTGGGAGGGTTGGCCTGGGTCAAGGCATCCATCGACGCGGTTGGTGGTGTCAATGTGGCCGGAGCCGGGGACTTTTGACAACGTGGCGCTTCCACCGCTGAGTGCAATCGGCCGGCACGGGTCTGCCCGTCGACGATCTGCTCTGATGTCAGCCGAGGTCCGATCCGAGGCCGAAGTCGCTGCCGCACTCACGATCCCGACCCCGGTCGCCCACCCTTCTTGAACGCACAGGGAACGGTACCTTCTCCACAGCACAAAACGTCCCACGAACTCACACTGCCGATCACACAGTGCACGCCGGAGACTTCGCCCACGCGATCTCCGCAGCCGACTGCCCTTTCGTCGTCGAGAGCTACGTGCGCAGATCGTTGCGGCTGCGGCGGAGGCGTCTGTTGAACTCGACGGACCGGATGTCTGCTGTCGCTGATTGGGCGGTGGGCGTCGCAATCCCCACTGGCCCGATGCGTCAGTCGTCTTGATCAGGATGCCTGCGGCGTGCCCGATCTGCGCGTCGGTGATTGCCGGGGTGCTGGTTTCGTTGAGGATTTCCGGTGATCCCTGCCAGGGGCCGACTTCGGTGGCCAGGTTCACGACGCCTTGGTTGTGTCCGGTTCGCCCTCATCACGCACAGCCGCACATGAAACCACCAGCGCCACAACAACGCCCACGATTCACCAAACAGTCGGGCGGTCTCGAGTCCCGGCCGGGCGTAAGCGCCGGATTCCGGCCGGTTGCGCCTTTCGAGCGACGCCGAATCGCCTGATAGATCAGCGGCACGGCACCACCCCCAGACCCACGCAAGCGCGGCCTCGTGGGTGGCCGGCACAGTGATGACCATGACAGGTAGCCGTTACGAAGTCACGGCTGTCGTCATGATCATCACGACGTCAGATGCCGAGATTCACCAGCCGAACGCGTGGCGCGACTGTTCGCGCCGCCAGTCTCGCACCCCGAATCAGGAGGCGGGCTTGGGCTGGCCCAGTTTGCCGACGCCGGTGACCAGATCGAGGATGTTGACCATGGCGTGGGTGCCGCCGTCGAGCGCCGAGCTGCCGGAGTCGAGCATGGCGGAACCGGAGGACGAACCAGCCGAACCCGAGGACGAGCCGGCGTCAGCCGAACCCGCGCTCAGCCCGGTGGCGGGGGAGCCGGCAGCGGAGGCCGCCGCGACCGGGCCGAGGAACAGGGCGGCGGCAGAGAGGGTGGCGGCGGCAATGAGCTTGCGAGAGAACATGTATGAAGTCTTCCTTTCACAGACAGATAACGACGCCATCACGGCGCACACCAAAATGTTATGAAGAAGAGATCTGCAAGTCCACTCATGTTGTTGTGCGAATAATCACCGTTAATAATGAGCTAACAGCATATTTTGCCGACGTGACGCTATTTGATCTTCATTCCTCCCGCGAATTCGATGATCAAATTCAATTGCTTTTCTACGGCGCCGCGTATCGGCCTGCGGCGGAGGAGATCTCGTAGCGGACCTCCGATCCGGGCACGGCGCGACCCCGAGTTGAACGACACCCTCGGGGACCCGCTGGTACGACGGCGAGCCGGCATTCCGAGCGAGGTGTCGCGTACACCACGAGCGGGACACGCTCCGAACGCGATGCCGTCCTGGACAACTCTCCCACACTGTGCTAGTTGGGCCAGCGACTCGTCCCGACCCCACTGCAGCGCGTACAGCATGCCGCCGCACCCCTGGATGGTCTCGTCGGTGCCCGTCGCCACGGCGTCTGGCTGCAACGGTAAGGAGGAAATCGTCCTCGGTGAGACCCACTGTGCGGACCTGTTCAGCGAGTTTCCGTGGGCAAGCTCGGTGCGGTCGCGCCGGACTCGCCACCGCCGTCGTCGCGAAGACACACAGCCGGCGTCAACTCCTTCGGCGCTCTGACGCAGCTGCGGGGCAATCCCGGCAGCTACTACTTCGGAATGGGCACCCTCGACAGAATGGACGATCGCGGCAAGTTGCGGCGGCCGTTGCTCTCAGCGGTTTTCGCGCTCACCCAGCAGACGAATTCAGACCACCTGAATACGAGCCCTCACCAGCCGCTACCCCCGGTTCGTTCTCGCCGTTGGTGCCGGCAGCGGGCGCGTGCAGCTGCTCGGTGTGGACACCGGTCGGTAACGGTCATATGGGGTTTCATGCCCGACACCGAGCTCAGTGCCGAAGTGCCCGAAGGATTTACAGTCCTGGCCTGCGGAAGCTGGCTGCGGCTGTTGGATTTCGAGCTCCGCTTCAGTGGCTTCCGACGTCGTGTTCAGCATTCGCTGCGGCCCCGACATCTCTGCCCGCGCGGGCTCGATGTCGCTGCCCGAGTCGGCCGGGGCCGACGAGCTGTCCGCAGGGTGGCCGTCTCGTAGTCTTGGAGTGTGGCTCAAACACGTGTTCGCCGACCGGATCGACGAACCGCCGCGACGACGGCGGCGATTTTGACTGCCGCGGAGCAGTTGTTCACCGAGAACGGGTTTCACACGGTGAGCATGGATGCCATCGCCGCGGCGGCGGGGATCGCGGTCGGGTCGATCTATCACCATTTCGGGAACAAGGAGCGGCTGTATCTGGCGCTGGTCGAGCGGGCTCTGGAGGTGAACGAGCGGGCGATGGCCGCCGCGTACGGGGACGGGCGCACGCCGGTCGAGGAGTTGGTGGCGGCCGGTGATGCCTATTGCCGTTTCCACGCCGAGAATCCCGGCTACTTCCGCATGATCGCGCTTCGAGTGTTGGACGTGCCGCCCGGGGATCTGGCCAGCGCGGTCGAGCAGCGGATTGCCGACAAGGTGGAGACGCTGGTCGGGCAGCTGGAAGACACCCTGCGCCGCGCGGACGCGGTGGGCCAGGTTCGTTGCCCGGATCCGCGGCGCACCGCCCTTTTCCTGTGGGGCTGCTGGAACGGGGTGCTCTCGCTGCGACTGCGGCCGGACCGGCTCGCCCTCGATGACACGGAATTGCGCGAGGTGCTGGCCATCGGCCGCTCGATCGTCGAGCAAGGACTGCTTGCCCGCTGAAAGTTTTGTAGAGACGTTCAGTTTTGTAGTACCGTTCAAAACATGGTGAAAGCAGCCGCTGTCCAGCTGTCCGCGGTCCCTGGCGATATCGCGGCGAATCTCGCGACCTGCGAACGCCTCGCCGACGAGGCGGGCCGTGCGGGTGCCGAGATCATCGCTCTGCCGGAGTTCTTCACGACCGGTATCGGTTTCCTGGATCGGCTCGCCGAGGCGGCCCTTCCACCTGACGGCGAGGCCACCGAGCTACTGAGTCGGCTCGCGCGCCGCTATGGCGCGCTGGTCGGCGGTTCGTTCTTGTGTCGCGACCATGACGGTCACGTCCGCAACGCATACCTACTGGCCGGCCCCGACGGCACTATAGGCCGTCACGACAAGGATCTGCCCACCATGTGGGAGAACGCCTTCTATGTCGGCGGCCACGACGACGGCGTTCTCGACGTAGGCGGGCACCGGGTGGGGGCGGCGGTCTGCTGGGAGCTCATGCGGACCCGGACCGTGCACCGTTTGCGCGGTCGAGTCGATCTGGTGATGGCCGGATCGGGCTGGTGGTCGGTGCCCGCGTGGAAGCCGCGTCCGCTGTTCGACCGCCTCGAAGTCCGCAACGCGGTCACCGCCCGCCGTGCCGCCGCCCGGTTCTCCCGCTACATCGGCGCACCCATGGTGCACGCGGGTCACGTGGGTCAGCTGACGTGCCCGATGCCGTGGCTGCCGGTGAGATACCGGGGCTGGTTCGAAGCGTCGACCATGATCACCGATGGCGACGGCGTCGTGCTCGCCGAGCGGGGTCGTGACGAGGGACAGGGCGTGGTGATCGCCGACATCACACTCGGTGCCCGTCCTCCGGCATCCGAAGTGCCCCAAGGATTCTGGCTGCACCAACGTGGGGCGCTTCCGACGGCGGCCTGGCATTATCAACGCTGGCACGGGCGGCGCTGGTACCGGCGGAACGTGGCGGGCCGATGAGCATGCTGGTCCGCATCGGCCTGCTGGAACTGGCCGCGGGCGCGTTACTGGGTTGGGTGGTCGCCGCTGAACACGCTGCGCCACAACGGCTTCGACGCATCGGCCTGGTTCATCCGCGCCGCATCCTGCAGGCGCACCTCGACTACGTGATCATGGGTTTGATTCTCGTCACGGTCGGCGTCGCGGCGCCCGGACTACCGGGATGGGCCGCCGCGCTTGTCGTCACCGGAACCCTGCTCAACCCGACGCTGTTCCTGCCCTTGGCTTTTCACGACAGGCTGCGAGAGACACTGCCTTATCGCGTCGTCAGCGCCTTCTCCTTCCTGGCCACCAGCCTGGGACTGGTCACCGCAGCGCTGTATCCCTCGTACTGAGGCCCGGTCGGTTCGCCGATTCGGCGGCACGGCAAATCCCTCGGGGGCTGAAGACGGTCGGTCTCGGCTGTCGCCCGAATCGTTCGCCGAGGTGCTGACCCTCCCGAGCCCGGGCCGATAGACCGCCCTCGCCGACGCTCACCGCTCGTTGCCGGCGACGACCACGACCTGTGCGGGGGTCGCGCCCACGCTCCGTATGCGGTGCGCGATCGTGGCATCCAGGTACGCACAGTCCCCTTCGTACAAGGTGGTCGTGCGCCCGTCATATTCCAGTTCGACCGTCCCGGTGTGCACGAAGAGGAACTCCTGACCGGTGTGGTCGCGGTGCGGCTCCTCGGTGAACGTGGCCGTCGGACGAACCAGGAACGGCGACATCGATCTGCCCAGCATCGACGTCGCAATCGACCGATAGCGCTCACCGTCTACCGCGTCGGCGGCGCGATCGACGACGATCTTCGTCTCGCTCGCCTCCTCCGAGAACAGCCGGCCTACATCGACATCGAGCGCTTGCGCGATCTTCATCGCCACCGCGATGGACGGCATGCTCAGTTGCCGTTCGACTTTGGACAAGTAGCTCTTCGTCAGGCCCGTTCGCTCGGCGAGCGCTTCCAGGGTCATTCCGTGCTGCTTGCGAACGGCGCGCAACAGCGTCACCGCGACCTCCTTCATGTCCAAGCGGCCTTCAGGATACACAGTGTCACATGAGACTCAGTCAGCCGTTGTTGACCATATGACACTTTGTGTCCTACAGTGCACAACGTGTTCCGATAGAGGAGGTCACCGTGGGAAACACACTCAACGACTCCAAACCCGTTCTCATGCACCGCGCCCAAGCCGCAATGGCCGCCGAGTTCGGCGGATCGCCGTGGACGACCCGACAGAAACTCGCCTTGACCTGCCGAGCCCTGTACGACGCCGGTCACGATTCCGGATTGGCCGGCCAGATCACCGCCCGCGCGGAGTAGCCCGGCACCTACTACACCCAGCGGCTCGGTCTCGGGTTCGACGAGATCACCGAGGACAATCTGCTGCTGGTCGACGAAGACCTCGAGGTGCTCGAGGGCAGCGGAATGGCCAACCCCGCCAACCGCTTCCACAGTTGGATCTACCGCGCCCGCCCCGACGTTCAGTGCATCGTGCACACACATCCGTTCCACGTCGCGGCCCTGTCCATGCTCGAGGTTCCGCTGATCGTGTCGCAGATGGATATCGCTCCGCTCTACGACGACTGCGCGTTCCTGCCCGAATGGCCCGGAGTGCCGGTCGGCAACGAGGAAGGGGAAATCATCACCGCCGCACTCGGCGACAAGAAGGCCGTCCTGCTCGCCCACCATGGACACGTGGTCGCGGGCGCGAGCATCGAAGAGGCGTGCTCGTTGGCGGTCCTGATCGAACGAGGCGCGAAACTCCAGTTGGCAGCCATGGCCGCCGGCACGATCGCCCCGCTGCCGGATCGGCTCGCCCGCGAAGCGCACGACTGGACCCTCACACCCAAACGCAGCCAAGCGAACTTCGCCTACTACGCCCGGCGTGCCCTCACTCGCCACCCTGACGCCATCAACCAGTGACCCCCTCGGAGGAATCCCCCATGTCCCATTTCGAAGGCATCATCGCCTACCCCATCACCCCGTTCGCCACCAACGAGCACGCCACGATCGACACCGCCGCACTCACCGCACTGATCGAGCGGCTGGTCACCGCAGGCGTACACGCCATCGCGCCGCTGGGCAGCACCGGCGAATCGGCATACCTGAACGAGACCGAGTTCGACACCGTCGTCGACACCACTGTCACCGCCGTCGCGGGCCGCGTGCCGGTGATCGTCGGTGCCTCGGATCTGACCACCGCCAACACGATCCGCCGCGCCCGCTACGCCGCACGCGCCGGCGCCGACGCCGTCATGATCCTGCCGGTGTCGTACTGGAAACTGTCCGACCGGGAGATCACCCGCCACTACGCCAGCGTCGCCGCCGCGATCGACATCCCGATCATGGCCTACAACAATCCGGCCACCAGCGGTATCGATATGCGCCCGCAGCTGCTGGTCGAGATGTTCGAGGCGATCGACAACCTCACCATGGTCAAGGAATCGACGGGCGATCTGTCCCGGATGCGCGCCATCGCCGAACTCAGTGACGGTCGCCTGCCCTTCTACAACGGCAGCAACCCTCTGGTCTTCGACGCCTTCGAGGCCGGTGCGGCCGGGTGGTGCACCGCCGCACCATGTTTGGCCTCGCAACCGTGCCTCGACCTGTACACCGCCATACGCGCAGGTGACCTCGCCACCGGCCACGCCCGCTACGAACAGCTCAAACCGCTGCTCGAGTTCATCGTCGCCGGTGGCTTGCCCACCACGATCAAGGCCGGACTCGACATCCTCGGCACGCCGGCGGGCGATCCCCGCCCACCGCTGCTGCCACTGGACGACACCGGCCAAGCAGCCCTGCGAGCCATCCTCGCCACCACCGCCTGATGCGCACCCGGCGGGCGCCGCACCGCACCCGCCGGGCACAGCGAAATCAAATGTCACGGTCAGGCCCATCGGAGTTGGGCCCCAACACCATTTACCCGCGACCGGCCGGGAAGACCTGCGACTCGCAGGGATAAGTGGCGGTGTTCTCGCACCTTCGGGCAGCGTCGAGAGCCCAGTTCGGATGGGGCTCATACCCGGACACCGTCGACTTCGACCGCGAGGGGAGCGGCATCGGGGGCCGACACTTCAACTTGACATAATTACCTATTTTTGGCGAAAAATGTTGCAACACAACACAACCCAGGGGAGAGGCCCCAAACCCGCCAATCCGACAAAACATGCGAGCCCCGAACTCCACCCAAGACCCACAACCGAGCGCCGTCCGGAAAAACCCGCACGCGCCGGAGAACCAAAACCCAGGACACCACCCGACACCGACGAGCGGGGACCGAAATCCGGAAAAACCTGCACATCACGGACGAGTTCACAACAGTCATATACGTCACAGTGACAGAAACAGGTGACGCATAACTATGCAGACCATCGTGAATAATCGGCCAAACACGCAGGCTTTCCCGGATCTATCCACCAGATTCGGAGCACGCGCACCCTCCGCGGACCACACGCAACTCTTTCCGGATCGCACAGAACCGCAGCCGCACAGCGGCTTTCAAGATCAACGCCCATGTCGTAACTGCGCCGATAATCAACATTATGTCAAGTTGGATCCTCGCCCTCTGCCTGAAGGCGGCCACATTGCGCGTGCACGTTGATGCGACGGGCCCCGTCGCTGCCCGCCCGTCGCTGCTCGTTGAGGCTGCTCTCGGAAGGGCCGGCAACCGCGAGATCATCCGGCAGGGCCGCTGGTCCAATCCCCGGACCGCGCGTGGGTACATTCGGACCGCAAATCCACTGGAAGACAATGCCGTGACCAAACTTGGTTTGTGATAAGTATTCAGGAATAGGCTGCGCCACGATTTTGGTCGACAGTCCAGGATATGAGAAGTCTCCGCATCGAATCGAGTAGTGCACTACGCAGGTAGCCGAGGCGGTTGGCGCATAGGCTGATGACATCACTCTTCAGGGCGTCTCCAAAAAAAGGGGGGACCTCGATGTCTCGGGATGCTGAACCTGCCGAAATGCGCATAGCGCTCGTCTGCTACGGCGGCGTATCGCTTGCTATTTACATGCATGGCATAACTAAAGAACTGCACAAGCTCGTCCGCGCATCTCGTGCTCTGGATCAAATTCTGGAAAGCGACTCGCAGGTCGCGAATCCGTTCGTGGGAGCCGATGGTCAACCATCGGATACGGAAAGCGTTTACTTCGACGTCCTTTCGCAGATGCGGGCGAATGGGCAGCCGCTGTCGGTCGGGATCGACATCATCGCCGGAACCTCCGCCGGCGGCATCAACGGCGTGGTTCTCGGCAAGGCCATCGCGCAGAACGCCGATCAGGGACCGCTGAAGCGGCTCTGGATCGACGAGGCCGACCTGGGAACATTGGCACGCGGTTTGCGTATGGGCGGCCCGAAGCTGCGCACGGCGCTGGCGTTCATCGGCAAGTTGGCGACCTTCTGGACCGATCACGCGGTATTGAACGGCGAAGTCATGTCGCGGCTCCTGTATCAGGCGCTGGCCGGGATGGATGCGAAACGACCGGTGCCTTGGTCGGCCAATTCGCGCGGGCCCGTGCCCGAAACGCTGATTTCGCCAACCGGTGAGTTGTCGCTCTACGTGACCACGACCGATCTGAACGGATTCGACGTAGCGGTGGCGTCGAGCGATGGCGGTGTGGGTCAGCGGGACCGGGAGCATGCGCAGGTGCTCGAGTTCCTCCGGGACGACAACAATAAAGAGGCATTCGGTCCGCAGGCGACACCGACCCTGTCCTTCGCGGCGCGGGCGACCTCCGCCTTTCCCGGTGCGTTCGAACCGGTCAATCCCGGAATTTTCCCGGCCCAGGCTCAGTTTCCTCCGGACGCGCGCGTGAATACCGATCTCTTCCACTACAGCTATCAAGAAGACGGCCGTGACGCGGACACCGCCTGGTTCGTGGACGGTGGTGTGCTCGACAATGCGCCGTTCGACCTCGTCGTCGACGCTATCAGCCGCAGGCGGTCGTCCACCGAGGTACATCGCCGCCTCGTCTACATCGAGCCGGATCCGGGATGCGCTCTCTCGGCTCCGCCTGCCGACACCAACAGTGGCAAGGCCGCGAAACGCAGTTGGGCAGCGGATGTTCAGAAAGTGCTCGTCGGAATCAGGGGCAGCCGATCACTGATCAGAGATCTGATCCGACTGCGTGACATGAACGAGAGGATCATCGAGATGGGCGCCATCGCCATGCGCCAGGAGGTCGAGGTTCTCGACCGGATCAGCGCTGCCGTCGCATCGATACCCGGTTGCGAACAGGCTGTGCCGCAGGTCGATTCGCAAGATCTCGGTACGGCCATCGATGCCATGCCGTCGCTCGGGTTCCTGCGGGACCAGAAGAAATTCCAGGCGGTTTCGGACAACATGCACGCCGAAGCCGTAACCGCACTCGGTTCGACCTGGAATACCTATCAACGGTTGAAGGTCGAGGCAGCCGCCCGAGGCATCGCGGACGCGATCGTGCAATATTTCGCGTTGCCTGGCGAATCGGGGACCGCGGTGTTCATCCGAAGCGCCATGGCCGCGTGGCTGCGCCGGCAACCATGCTGGACCGCGGACGACTCCACAGAGCTGTCCACGCTCCTGCGAGCCATCGATACCCCGTACCGGCATCGCCGGATCATGTTCATCCTCGCCGGGCTCAACAAGCTCTACGCGGTCGAGGGCGGGCCACCGCGTGCGGATATCAACGATCTCAAGGGCCAGGCATGGTCGCAACTGGATGAGATAACGACTGCACCCGTTGCCGCGATTCGGGCCCTGGCCGACAAGGGGCTGCTCGACTTTCTGCGCCCACAACGGTTGCAAGCCAACTTGTTCGAGGGCGAGAGGTTCCAGACGCCGGAGGACTTCGTCCTGCGCGAGGAGAATGCGAAGAGTTTCACCGACCTCGAAACCGCTTACGCAGAACAGATTCGGCAAAGACTCGGAAACGGTGGACAGGCGCTCTGGGATGCGTTCGCGGCGACAACTCAGATGTGGAACAAGCGCGATCGCATCCTCCTGGTCAGCCGGTACCTGGGCTTCCCGCTCTGGGACGGGCTGTTGTTCCCGACGATCTCGTTGTCGTATCTACCGCAATTCACTCCCATTCCGATGACTCAGTTCAGTCCCCTTCGCGCGACCGCGCTCCGGCCGCTCGGCGCGGGCAAGCTCGAGGGTGTCGAGCTGCACCACTTCGGCGCCTTCGCCCACGCACCCGACCGGGAGAACGACTACCTGTGGGGCCGGCTCGACGCCGCCGAGCTGATACTGCGCACCCTCGACGAAACATTCCCGGACGAAACACCACTGGGCCGAACCCTGCTCCCGCAAGCGCTGTCCGCGGTGCTGGCGACCGAAAATGATCTCCGGCGGATCCCGACGCAATTGATCGAGTCCCTCCGTACACAGATTCCGGCGCTCAGAGCCAAGATCGCCGAAGGCGGTGACGCCGCACGCTGGCCATAGCGAAAACAGCTGGCGGACTGCGAAACCTACGAAAAGCGCCTACCTGCCGGTCTGACCCGAGCCATCACTGCGGTCGGCACCGACACCGCCGGTCCCTGCCTGTGTCGCCGGCGGACTGGCGTCCGGGTCTGGGGGTGTGCGGGTATTGGTGGCCGCCGCGGCCGCTGGGCTGGGCGCCGCCTGCGGAGTTGGTGGAGCTTGTCGTGGCTGTTTCCGCAGATCGCGGCGGCTGTCCACCATGCCGGTGCGGGAACGACTTCGGCCAGTCCGCGCGCGGGCGTTCCGTTCGCCGCGGTGCCCGGGCAGGCCGATCAGGGTTTCCGGGCGCGGCGTACGCGGGGGCTCGGTGTCGGTCCGGCGACCATCCCGTTGCCGAAGCTGTCGGTGGACGGCGTGGCAGCCGCTCTGCGGGCGCTGACCACGAAGGACTCCTACCGGGACAATGCTGTTCGGGTGTCGGCGCGTATCGCGCACGAGGACGGCGCGGGTGTGGCGGTCGAGGCTGTCGAAGCTCGTGTGGGCACACGGTGATCCGCGTCGCCTGCTGTTCGCGGTCCGAGAGGCCGGTCAGCGTTTGAAGCCGATGCCGGCGGCGATGCAGTGGCGGACGTCGGTGAGGGGGCTGAGGTGGGGGCCGTCGGGCCACCAGTCGTCGGCGAGGACGAGGCCGGGGTCGATCATGGTGAGGTCGCCGAAGAGGGCTTGGATCTGGGCGCGGGTGCGGAAGCGGCCGGAGCTCATGGGGCTGTGGATGAACTTTTCTTCCATGCGACGGGCGAGGTCGCTGTAGGGGTCGGCTTCGGGGTCGTAGAAGTGGGCGATGGCGACGTAGGAACCGCGTGGGAGTGCGTCGATGTAGGTGCGCATGATGGCGTCGGCGTCGTCAGCGGAGTAGTGGTGCAGGGTGCCGACGTGCAGCAGGGCGAGGGGGCGGGTGAAGTCGATTTCCTCGCGGACGTCGGCGCTTTTCAGGACTTCCAGGGGGCGGAAGATGTCGGATTCGACGATGGTGGTGTGGGGGTTGCCGGCGAGCAGGGCGCGGGCGTGGGTGAGGACCATGGGGTCGTTGTCGACGTAGACGACCGTGGAGGCGGGGTTGACGCGTTGGACGACCTGGTGGGTGTTCTCGGCGGTGGGCAGGCCGGAGCCGAGATCGAGGTATTGGTCGATGCCTGCTTCCTTGGCGAGGAATCGGCAGGCCCGGATGAGGAAGTCGCGGTTGGCCCAGGCGAGTTCGGCGACGCCGGGGGCGACGGTGCGGACCTGGTCGAGGACGAGGCGGTCGACTTCGAAGTTGTCTTTGCCGTTGAGGGCGGCGTCGTAGACGCGGGCGATGCTGGCGCGGGTGGTGTCCACCCCCACCGGGATCGCGCTCGGATAGGCGTGTGTGGACTCGGGCATCACGGACTCCCCTTGGCGTGTGCGGTTTCTGGAATCGACCATTGCGAGTTTCCCGCATTGCGCGGGTTTTCGCCGGGGATCGCTGAAGGGATGCCGCAATACGTTGGGGTGGAGGCGTTTTCCCGGGCCCCCCGACGACCCCGAGGACGTAGCCGGTGGCGAGCAGTCCGGCGGTGGGATGGTGACGCCGTAGGCGAAGGCACTCCCCTACGGCTGGGACGTGCTGAGTTCGTCCACGGCCTGGACCAGCGCGGCCGGTTCTGGATTCTTCGCGGCCTCATCGAGCACCTCCCGCAGTACGTGATCGTTGGTGGGCCTCGGCCGGCAGTGGCGGTCCGGCCTCGCTGACATCGGTGTAGATGCCGCGGCGGCCGGTCGGGCACAGATAGCGGGCCGGCAGTCCGCGATCCTCGAGCCGGGTGACCAGGCGGGTGGTGGCGCTCTGAGAAATCTTCGCGATCTTCCGCGCGCCAATACTTGATTGATTCCAGAAAAAGGGGCAGACTTCGGGACGTGCCCACGCCTACGGATTTCGAGCGCATGTTGCGCGGGGCCGCTTTGCGTGTGACCGCACCACGGATGGCAGTGCTGACCGCGGTGCACACCCATCCGCACTCGGACACGGACTCGATCCTCGGGTTCGTACGCCAGACGCTGGGCGGGGTCTCGCATCAGGCGGTGTACGACGTACTGAAAGCCCTGACCGGCGCGGGGCTGGTTCGCCGAATTCAACCGATGGGGTCCGTGGCGCGCTACGAGACGCGCGTCGGGGACAACCATCACCACGTGGTGTGCAGGTCGTGCGGCGTGATCGCCGACGTCGACTGCGCTGTCGGTGACGCGCCCTGCCTGACCGCCTCCGACGACAACGGCTTCGCGCTCGACGAGGCCGAGGTCATCTACTGGGGCCTGTGCCCTGAATGCTCGAAAACCGCTGCGACACAAGACAAGTAGCGGCCACAATCGTGGCCGACAGCCCGAAGATCAACTCAATGGAAGGACACATCGTGCCCGAAGAACACCCGCCCATCGGTGAAGCCCAGACCGAATCCGCGGCCGGCGGCTGCCCCGTCGTACACGGCCGGCTCGCGGACCCGGCCGAGGGCGGTAACGCCAACCGTCAGTGGTGGCCCAACCAGCTGAACCTGAAGATCCTGCAGAAGAACCCGGCCGTCGCCAACCCCATGGACGAGGGCTACGACTACGCCGCCGAGTTCAAGACCCTCGACCTGGCCGCGGTCAAACAGGACATCGTCGAGGTCATGCACACCTCGCAGGACTGGTGGCCGGCCGACTTCGGCCACTACGGCCCGTTCTTCATCCGCATGTCCTGGCACGCCGCCGGTACCTACCGAATCAACGACGGCCGCGGAGGAGCGGGCGCCGGCATGCAGCGCTTCGCGCCGTTGAACTCCTGGCCCGACAACGCCTCCCTCGACAAGGCGCGCCGCCTGCTGTGGCCGGTGAAGAAGAAGTACGGCAAGAAGCTGTCGTGGGCCGACCTCATCGTCTACGCCGGCAACGTCGCCCTCGAGGACATGGGCTTCCGGACCTTCGGCTTCGGCGGCGGCCGCGTCGACCAGTGGGAGCCCGAAGAGGACGTGTACTGGGGCCCGGAGACCGAATGGCTCGGCGACGCCCGCTACACCGGCCAGCGTGACCTCGAGAACCCGCTCGCCGCGGTCCAGATGGGCCTGATCTACGTCAACCCCGAAGGCCCCAACGGCAACCCGGACCCGCTGGCCGCGGCCGTGGACATCCGCGAGACCTTCCGCCGCATGGCCATGAACGATGTCGAGACCGCCGCGCTCATCGTCGGCGGCCACACCTTCGGCAAAACCCACGGTGCGGGCCCGGCCGACCACGTCGGCCCCGAGCCCGAGGCCGCCCCGCTCGAAGAGCAGGGCCTGGGCTGGCGTTCGACCTTCGGCACCGGCGTCGGCCGCTACGCCATCACCTCCGGGATCGAGGTCACCTGGACCCCGACCCCGACCAAGTGGGACAACAGCTTCCTGGAAACCCTCTACGGCAACGAGTGGGAGCTGACCAAGTCCCCCGCCGGCGCCAACCAGTGGGTCGCCAAGAACGGCGAGGCCATCATCCCCGACGCGTTCGACGCGACCAAGCGGTGGCTGCCCACCATGCTCACCACCGACCTGTCGATGCGGCTGGACCCGGTCTACGGTGAGATCACCCGCCGCTGGCTCGACCACCCCGAAGAGCTGGCCGAGGAATTCGCCAAGGCCTGGTACAAGCTCACCCACCGCGACATGGGTCCCAAGGTCCGCTACCTGGGCCCCGAGGTGCCGGAAGAGACCCTGCTGTGGCAGGACCCGATCCCGGCCGTCGAACACGAGCTCATCGACGCCGCCGATGTCGCCGCGCTCAAGGCGAAGATCGCCGAGTCGGGTCTGACTGTCGCGCAACTGGTTTCGACCGCGTGGGCGGCGGCCTCGTCCTATCGCGGCTCGGACATGCGCGGCGGCGCCAACGGCGGCCGCATCCGCCTGCAGCCGCAGGCCGGCTGGGAGGTCAACCAGCCCGACGAGCTCGCACAGGTCGTCCGGGTGCTCGAGGGCATCCAGGAGTCCTTCGGCAAGCCCGTCTCCTTCGCCGACCTGGTCGTGCTGGCCGGTAACGTCGGTGTCGAGCAGGGCGCCAAGGCCGCCGGTTTCGACGTCGAGGTGCCCTTCCGCGCCGGCCGTGGCGACGCCACGCAGGAGCAGACCGACGTGGAGTCCTTCTCCGCGCTCGAGCCCGCCGCCGACGGCTTCCGCAACTACGTCGGCAAGGGCACCCGCATCCCCGCGGAGTACCTGCTGCTGGACAAGGCCAACCTGCTGACCCTGTCGGCACCGGAGATGACCGTCCTCGTCGGCGGTCTGCGCGTGCTCGGCGCCAACTACCAGGGTTCGCAGCTGGGCGTTTTCACCGACAAGCCGGGTGCGCTCACCACGGACTTCTTCGTGAACCTGCTCGACATGTCCACCAAGTGGGGCCCGTCCTCCGCCGACGACGGCACCTACGAGGGCAAGGACCGCGCCACCGGCAAGACCGTGTGGACCGGCTCCCGCGTCGACCTGGTCTTCGGCTCCAACTCGCAGCTGCGGGCACTGGCCGAGGTGTACGCCGAGGACGACTCCAAGCAGAAGTTCGTCACCGACTTCGTCGCCGCCTGGACCAAGGTCATGGAACTGGACCGCTTCGACCTGGCGTGATCGCGCCGGCCTGAGCCGATACCACGATGCCCCCGAACCCGATCGGTTCGGGGGCATCGTGCGTCCGCAGCCCGACTGCGGCTAGGCGGCCGCCGTTTCGGTGCGGACGCGGCCCAGGAAGCGGGGGGCGATATCGGTGCCGTCGTGGTTGTAGGCGTTCATCAGGTCGGTCAGCTCCTCGACCAGCCCACGCAGTGCCGCAGAGTCGAAGCCGTCGGCATCGGAGGCCCAATCACGCGGAATATTCGCGACCGTGAGGAGAATGCCTGCGTCATAAGGAGTTTCGACCGTGAAGGTGAGCTGCTCGGGGGCGTCGCGCAAGGCGCTGCGGGTGGCGAGGTCACCGTCACCGTCCGGGAACGTGAGAACGCGGGCCAGGGCGATGTCCTCGCCGATCATCTCCGCGATACGGGACAGGCTCGCGTGCCGACCCGGACGGTCGTGGCGGGCGCCGTACGAGCGGTCCCCGGCACGAGGGGCCCGCGCTCCCGCACCGGTTCTGCTCAGTATCCGGTCCAGCATGCGCTGCGCGGCCGCCCGCTCCGCCTGCCCCGTGCGCGGATGCTCGATGAGACTGCGCAACCGCTGGATTCGGCCGAGCGTCACCGCAGCCATGGTCTCCCCTTCCGACGCGTACGACCCCCGATCATGCCAGCGGCAGCAACCGCAAGGCCAGGCGCGGGCACAAACGCACCGCATCCCGCGCGGCCGGCAGATCGGGGGCGGTCAGGATCGGGTCGCGGTGATCGCGGGTCAGCGGAAAACCCCACTCGTCACGGGCAAGAACACCCGGCAGCAGTTCACTGCACACCCCGCGACCATCGCAGCGAGTCCGATCGATATGCAGGCGAACCGATTCGCTCATGACAGGACTCCCGTCCGTGCCGAAGACGCCCTCTCCACGCAGCTGCCGTGCCGATGCCGGGCTGCTTCGTCGGCGAACACCGACAGCGCCGACCGCACCAAGCGCGCGGTCCCGTCCGGGTGATGACAGGCTCCCCGGCCCTCCACCAGCCGAGCCAGCCGCGCGATCTCGTCCGCCGCACCCACCCCGTCGAGAAGCCGATCGAATCGGGTTGCGAGAGCGGGCAACCCATGGCGACACGGACCACACTGCCCAGCACTCTGCGCGGCGAGATACGCGGTGATCTCGGCGGTGACCCGCAGCCCGCACTCACCGTGGGACAGCACCCGCAGCACCCCGGCACCCGGGCCGGCGTGCAGATGCCGCAACCCCTCGGCCGACAACGCGGCCCCCGGCACGGCCAACCCGGAAATCCAGCTGCCGTGCCAGCCGCCGACCAGCACCGCCCGCACCCGAGCCGGGTCGGTGCCGCCGAGACCGGCGACCACCTCCGCCAACCCGATACCCGACGCAACCTCGAAGACTCTGGCGATCCTGGTGCCCGACAGGCTGATCAGCATCGTGCCCGGCTCCGCGCGGACACCGATCGAACGAAACCACGACGGGCCGTGCCGGGCGATCAACGCCACCTGGGCCAGCGTCTCGGCATTCTGGACCAGCGTCGGGCGGCCACCCACACCCGAACGCGACGTCGAGACCACCTGATCGGCCGGAAGCGCCGCACGCCCGGACAGCCGATTCACGACCGCCGACTTCTCCCCCGCCAAGAAAGTCTCGACGGCGGCGACCAATTCGATCGCCGGCTCGCGATACCCGGCCGACCGCCGCTCCGCCAACGCCCGCCGCACCGGCTCCAGCACCGCCTCCGGCGCATACACCCGGCAGTCCCGGCTCCCCACCGCTACCGCCGCCGCCACCAGCCCATCGAGCACCAGATGCGGTGCACGCGTGAGCAATACCGCATCCTTGTGACTGTCGGGCTCGCCTTCCGCGCCATTGGCGACCACGACCGGACGCCGCCCACCGGCCACCGCGGCCAGCTTCCGCGCCACCGGAAACCCCGCGCCACCCCGCCCACGCAGCCCCGACGCAGCCACCGCATCGATCAGAGCCCGCGAAACCACAGGCAGACGACCATGCGTCGCCTCATGCGCAGACAGATCAGCAGCCGGCGCGGCCAGCAACCGCCGCACCGTCACCGGGCGCGAAGCCCGAGACTCCACCCCGGTCATCGGATCACCTGCCCGGCCGGGAGCCAGATCTCGGTGAATCCCCGGCTGATTCGCCAGCCCACGGCACCCACCGCCGCGATCACACAGACCACCAGCACCGCCATCAGCCACGGCCGATACGCGTCCGTCCCGGCCCCGAGCACATGGACCAGCGCCACCGGCCACAAGCCGTACACCGCCCAATGCACGGCACGAAATACACCCGGCCCGATCCGATGCCGCACCAGACCCGACACCGTCACCGCGGCAAGCAGATCCACCGCCACCGTCCCGAAACCGACCCACAGCGGCCGATACACCCCCGCGAACGGCACCACCACATCCACCAACCGCAACTGCGCCCACGGATCCACCACCAAACTCGCCACATGCCCGGCCACCAGCCCAACCGCCGTCAAGGCCGCACCCCGATGAAACACCGCCATCCCCGCACGCGGCAGCACCACCACCCGCCCCGACCGCGCGGCAATCCCGGCCACCACCGCCACCGTCAACACCACCAGCGCCATAACCCCCATCCCCCGCCCGAACGCCCACAACGCCTCATCGAACCCGGCCCGCCCCATCAGCACTCACCGCCAAGCCCACAGCCACCAGCCGCAGCACGGGCCACGACCGCATCCTCCATCGCGCCTCCCGTCGCGCACCGATCCTGCTGCGCCGGCCCCGATGCATCGGCAAACGCCGTAGTCGCTCTTCCCGACCGCAGCGGCCACGGACCCCAGGCTCTCCCATGCGACGCGCAGCGACCCCAGCCTGATCCTCTCGCCGGGTAGTTCGATGCCGGATTGCGGCGCCCCGCTCCAGCCCGTAGCGACCACCGCGCCGGACAAGCAGATCGCTTCGGCCGGTTCATGATTCGATCACCTTCTCTTGGTGGGCCGCGTCGCCGGACACCGCTTGTGGCCACCCGCACAGGGTGATGACCCGACCGTCGCGACTGACGAGCCGCGACGGCAACCCCTGGGCACGCAAACCCGTCACCGCATCGCGGCCGCGAACAACGGCAGCGGTCGCGGCGGTATTGGCGGCCAGGCACGACCCGGCAGCCACCGACACCGTCCGCCACACCGGATCGGCGGCCACGCCGGTACGCGGATCGACGATGTGGTGCACCAGGCTGCCGCCGCGCCACCAACGCCGGCGCAGCGTGCTCGAGGTGGCCAGGGCCGCACCCTCGGGAAGAGCTATGCGGGAACGGGGCTCGCCCGGGCGATCCTCCACCAGCACCTGCCAACCGCCCTCGGGGGCGGGGCCCACTGTGGCGATGTCACCACCCAGGCTCACCAGCACACCGCAGCCGAACCGCTGCGCCACCAGCCGCGCACAGTCATCGGCGGCAAGCGCTTTCGCGGTCGCGCCCAGATCCAGCAGCACTCCCGCGGGAACGCTCACCAGCTCACCCTCCACCCGGATGTCGGTCCAAGCCGGGCGGGAGGTGAGCGCCACACTCACTCGCCGCCCCGCCGCCCCACCATCGAGCCCGGCAATTCCGAAGCCGCCGAGCCGAGCCGCATTCGCCCGTTGCTCGGACGCCACGGCCGCATCGGCCGACCCATCGACCACCGACGGGGCAGCTGCCGCCGACGGCACCGTTCGGCGTGAACCAGGTCCGTCCACCGCCGCATCCGTCGTGCCCGATTCCGGTTGTGCGGTAGTCGAATCCCCGGCTGCCGCCGATGTCGCCTCCGCGCGGATCGGGGTGTGCGCATCGGGCTTTCCAGCCTTCGCGGCCGCGCGAACGGACGAGTCCGGGAGCAGGAGGGTGAAGTCACGGTCGTAGCCCAGGGCAATGAGGGTGGCGCCGATAGTGGGGTCGAGGTCACCGCCGGTGTCTCGGGCGGCGGTGAGGGCGGCGTGGAGGTGGGACGACAGCAGCGGGCTGATGCGGGTCGGTTGTCCGGCGGCGCGGCACAGGCGGCTGATCTCGGAGTCGATGCGGAAGCGGCTGCAAGCCGCGTCGACCTCGGCGAGATGGGCGCGGATCAGGGTGCGTGCCGGGCGTAGTGCGGCCGGGTCGGTGACCACCACGCGGGCGGTGGTGCTCCACACCTGCCACTCGGTGGCGGCCGTGCGGTCGAGCGCGGCGGTCATGAGCCGCTCGATCTGGCGTGGGTGGGGCCGGTGCCCGGGCTCAGTGCCGGAGTGGGCGCGGTGGTGGCGTTCGCGGGCACGCCGTCGGACGCGGCGGTCGCCTCCGGGGTGGCGGTTGCACCGGCCCCGCCCCGGAGGCTGCCGTGGTTGTCGACGTAGGCCAGTGCGGTCGCGGTGAGCGTGCCCGCCGCGGTCACCGCGAGCAGGGCCGCGGTCGCGGTGCGCCCGGCCCGCAGACTCGGATGTGGCGGCATGCTGATTCCTGTTCACTCGGATCGCTCCCGGTGTGGGTGCGAACCTCAGCATGCGAGCCGGCACTGTGAGGGCGCTGTGAAGCAGAGTCCCGGATGCTGCGAATACACCGGGAGTCACCGGCGAGCAGAGCGATGTACTCGATGCCGGACCTGCCGAGTCGCGCCCTCCTTCCGCACCCGGCCCGGGTAACCCGAGGTCGTCATGGCCGTTTTTGCGTGTGGTCACGTTGGTGCCGACATGCAACAAACAAGGTCCATAGATGCACATGTCTGCATGTGGATATTCATCATCGGGCGGATTCGGGCGTCTGCCACTAACCCGCGGCGACGACCTCGGCCAGCCGTTCGATCTCGGCGGGCAGCACCCGGCAGCATCCGCCGATGACGGCCGCCCCGAGCCCGGCCCACTCCTCCGCGAAGCTCGCCGGGAAGTGCGCCTCCCCCGTCCAGCATCGCCGTCCGGCGTCCCAGCCCTCCCCGCTGTTCGGATAGACGATCACCGGTTTCCCCGTCACCCGCCGGGCCAGCGTGATCGCGGCGGCAACATCCTGTGGCGCACAACAGTTCACCCCGACCGCGACGATCTCGGGAACCGCCGCGGCGATCGCGAACGCCTCCCGCAGCGGCTGCCCGGCCCGGGTCCGGTCGCCGGCGATGGTGTAGCTGAGCCAGGCGGGGACGCCACTGCCGTCGAGCAGCCCGGCGAGGGCCTCCGCCTCATCGATGTCCGGGATGGTCTCGAGCGCAAGCACATCCGCCCCGGCCTCGGCGAGGACTTCCAGTCGTGGCAGGTGCCAGCGCTTCAGCCCGGCGAGGGAAAGCCCGTACCGTCCGCGATATTCCGAGCCGTCGGCCAGGGCGGCGCCGTAGGGGCCGATCGAGGCGGCGATCCAGCGCACGCGGCCGTCGTCCATCTCCTCACGCGCGCTCCGCGCGAGTCCGACGCTGCGCCGCAGCAACTGGACCGTCTGCTCACGGCCGATGCCGCGGGCCGCGAATCCCTCGAACGATGCCTGATAGCTGGCCGTGGTCACGACGACCGCGCCCGCCCGGAAGAACGCGGCATGCACCGCCCGGATCTCGTCGGGTGCGTCCACGAGCAGTCGCGCCGACCACAGCGCGTCGGACAGGTCGTGTCCGCGTGCTTCGAGTGTGGTCGCCAGGCCGCCGTCGGCGACCGTCACCGCACCCATCGGGATCCCGAACTCGCCCACCGGCCTCCAAACTGAAACTTGTTCTAATCTGGGTGGCGTGGATGTCACCTACGAGAACACCCGACGCGAAATCGCCACCGACAAGGGCGTCCTGCGCTACCACGAGGCCGGCGACGGCCCTCCCCTGATTCTCCTGCACGGCTCCGGAATCGGCGTGAACGGCTGGCGCAACTTCCGCGACAACCTCGGCTTCTACGCCGACCACTTCCACTGCTACGTCCTGGAATTCCCCGGTTTCGGGGTCAGCGACCCGGTCCCCGGACACCCGGTCCTCACCGCCGTCGACGCCGTGGTCCGCTTCATGGACGCGTTGAACATCGACTCCGCCGCCATGATCGGCAACTCCATGGGCGGCGTCGTCGCGGTGAACGTCGCCATGCACCACCCGCAGCGCGCCGAGAAGATCATCGCCATCGGCGGCGTCGGCCACAGCCTGCTCGCCGTCAACCCCAGCGAAGGCACCCGCCTGCTGTCGGAATTCGCCGACAACCCCAGCCGCGAGGGCCTCGAGCGCTGGCTGCGCTGCATGATCTACGACCCCAAGATGATCACCGACACCCTCATCGAGGAACGCTGGACCGCCGCCACCGAACCGGCCGCCCAGGCCAGCCTGAAGGCCATGTACGGGTCCGAAGCGCTTGCGCTGCAACAGCAGTTCCTGGAGAACTCCCCCACCCCGCCCTACTGGTCGATGCTGCACAAGATCAAGAGTCCGGTGCTGATGACCTGGGGCGCCGACGATCGGCAGTGTCCCACCGACATGGCGCTGATCCCCCTGCGCCAGATCCCCAACGCCGAACTGCACGTATTCCCCAAGTGTGGACACTGGGTCATGTACGAGGCCAAGGAGGCCTTCGAACGCGTCACCCTCGAATTCCTGCACCGCTGAACAGGATTCCCGGGTGGGCGCAGACGCCCACCCGGGCAGCAGCAGTCAGCGGCCGCCGAACACCGTCGCCTGACAGGCGTCCAGCAGCGTCGCCAGCTCGTCGCCTTCCTTGTCGTCGAGCACCGCGAACGCGGGCGCGATGAGATCCTCGGTGATCGACTCCGCCTGCATCCAGCGGCCCTTCAACTCCGCGGTGATCTCGTCGAACGGCTCCGGCCAGCCGAAGTTGCGGGCCTGATCCGGGCCCGGCTTCAGCGGCGAACCCGCGATCAGCACCGCCTGCAACGGGGTCAGACCACTGCCCAGCACGCCGACCAGATGCAGGCCGCCACGCAGCTCGCGCAGGACATGGATCAGCTGCAGCACCAGACCGGGCGCGTCCTCGGCCTGCGGCAGGGCCCGCCAGCCCGCGAACAGCGGCGCGCCCACCGGATTCGCGGCCGCCACCACCCGCTGTAGCAGCTCGGCCAGCCGGCCGGAATCCTCGAAGGAGGCCAGTTTCCGGCGGCCGAAGTTCTGGCACGCTGCCAGATAACCCTCGGCGGCCACCGCGGCAGGCATCGAGGCCGTGGACTCCCACGCCTCCCGGATCGTGTCGGGACGGAAGAAACCGAAGGCCGCGGTCACCACATCGGCATCCACCTCACCCAGGACGCCGGCGCGGCCACGGGTGTAGCCGGGCATGAAGCCGGGGACCCCGGTGCTGTCGGCGAAGGCCCGGGCTTCCCGGGAAAACATGAATCCCCCACCGATCTGCTGGATCTGATCCTTCACCGCGGACGCTACCGACATGTCCGTTCCTCTCTGAGCGGAAAGCGCAATCGATCCGAGACTATTTCAGCCCCCCGACCGGCCGCACGCGGGCCACCCGAATGTGACCGGAACAGCACCCCACACACCAAACCAACTGTCCCGAAACATATTTGCGCCATCCACGCCCCACCGGACCGGAATCCGCTGCCCAGCAAGGCCCCTCACCGCTCACGCAGCCCGAAAGAGCTGTCGGTTACATCCGCTAACCTTCAAGCGGTGCTAGGACATTCACATGCGACCAGCGGCGCGCTCGCCTGGTCGGCGGCGGCCGCGGCGCTGCCGTTCACCGTCTTGACCTATCCCGCAGTGCAATCCGGGGCCATCGGCTCCGTCGATCTGGTGATGGGCACCTTCCTCACCGCGGGCGCCGCGCTCCTGCCCGACGCCGATCACCCCTCCGGCACCATTTCCCATGTGCTGGGGCCGATCTCGCACTACGCGTGCAAGTTCATCTCGTGGATCTCCGGCGGGCACCGCCACGGCACCCACTCCTTCGCGTTCGTCGCCGCCGTCACCTACGGCACCTGGGCCGGGGAACACCTGCTCGGCCGCAACTTCACACTCTCGCTGGTGTTCTTCCTGCTCGCCCTCGCCATCAAGGCCCTCGGCCTGGCCCCCAGCGGCGACGGCCTCAAATCCTGGGGCACCGTCATCATCCTCGCCGTCTGCGGCACCTTCGCCATCGACCACTGGATCAGCGACAAACCCGCCTGGCTGCCCTTCTCCGTCGGCCTCGGCGCCCTCGCCCACCTCATCGGCGACTGCCTCACCGACCGCGGCTGCCGCCTGCTGTGGCCGTTGAAACTCCGCACGCGACTGCCGATCGTCGACCACACCGGCAACAAAATGGAGACCATGGTGCTGGTCCCGATCTTCGCCCTCGGCACCCTCGCCCTGCTCTGGTACACCGTCACCCACCATCCGTGAGGCGCAGACCGAGTCGCCGGACCGGCCAACGACCGGCTACCCGGCTCGTATGATCCGAAGACCACCGCAGCGGGCAGAACGGAGTCGGGCATGAGCGATCGTGAGGAACTGAGCTGGCAGCTGTTCGGGGACGCCAGCCGCGACCTATCCCAGGTCATCGCCGACGACGGATTCGAACCCGACCTCATCCTCTCCATCGCCCGCGGCGGGCTCTTCGTGGCCGGCGCCCTCGGCTACGCCCTCGACGTCAAGAACCTCCACGTCATGAACGTCGAGTTCTACACCGGCGTCGACCAGCGCCTCGACATGCCGGTCATGCTGCCGCCCGTCCCCAGCGCCGTCGACCTCGCCGGCGCCACCGTCCTCGTCGCCGACGACGTCGCCGACACCGGCAAAACCCTGAAGCTCGTACGCGACTTCTGCTCCAACCACGTCGCCGAAGTCCGCTGCGCGGTCATCTACCAGAAACCGCACTCCGAGGTCGACTGCGAATACGTCTGGAAACGCACCGACAAATGGATCAACTTCCCCTGGTCGGTCCTCCCGCCCGTCACCAAACGTGAAGCCCGCGTGCTCGACGCCTGACCCGGAAAACGCTCTGCGGCAATGACAACGGCCCGGAACCGTTCGGTTCCGGGCCGCTCGTTCAGGTACCGCGAGGACTGATCAGACCAGTTCGGCGGAAAGGATGGTGATCGGCTCGACCGGCACATCCTGGTGGCCGGCCTTGTTGCCGGTGCGCACACCCTCGATCGAGTCCACGACGGCCGTGCCGTCGACGACCTTGCCGAACACCGCGTAGCCGAAGCCGTCCTGGCCCGGGTAGTTCAGGAAAGCGTTGTTGCTGGTGTTGATGAAGAACTGCGCGCTGGCCGAGTGCGGGGCCGAGGTACGCGCCATGGCGACGGTGTACTTGTCGTTCTTGAGGCCGTTGGCGGCCTCGTTCTCGACCTGGTTCGGGGCCGGCTTCTGCTGCATGTCGGCGGTCAGGCCGCCACCCTGGATCATGAAGTTCGGGATCACCCGGTGGAACACGGTGTCCGTGTAATGGCCCGCCTTGACGTAGTCGACGAAGTTGGCGACGGTCTTGGGTGCCTTGGCCTCGTCCAGTTCCAGGGTGATGTCCCCGGCGGAGGTCTTCAGGAGCACTTTGGTCATACGACCCATCGTATGGGAGTGCCCAACCCAGCGACCGAGCGGCATCGAATAGCCGCTCCCCTCTTCGAGGTTGGCTGGTGATGGGTGTGGTCAGGAAGGTGTGGGTGGTCGTGAGGGCCGCAGTTTTTCGAAATGGTGCAACATGCGTAGATGCGCATAGTTCCATTTCTTGATGTTCAATGTCGGAGGCCGTCGATAGCGGCCCTGACCTCAGACTTCGTACAGCTCCAATGGCAGATCGTCCGGATCGGCGAAGAACACGAACCGCTTGCCCGTATGCTCATCGACCCGCACCTCCTCCACCGCCACTCCCCTACCCCGCAGCTCGGCCGCCGCCTCCCCCACATCGGCCACCGCGAACGCCAGGTGCCGCAACCCGGCAGCTTCGGGTCTCGACACCCGCGCCGGCGGCTCCGGAAACGAGAACAACTCCACCTGCCCACCATCGGGCAACGCCAAATCCAGCTTGTACGAACGCCTTTCGGCCCGATAGTGCTCCGCGATCACCCGCAACCCGAGCACCTCGGTATAGAACGCCTTCGACCTCGCATAATCCGCGGCGATGATCGCGACATGATGAACCCGCAGCAGCTCCACTGCCCCGACGCTAGCCGAGAACTCATCCGGTATCACGGCGGGCAAG
Source organism: Nocardia niigatensis NBRC 100131 (assembly GCF_000308655.1). GTDB lineage: Bacteria > Actinomycetota > Actinomycetes > Mycobacteriales > Mycobacteriaceae > Nocardia > Nocardia niigatensis. The sequence goes on from NZ_BAGC01000035.1 coordinate 262,369, forward strand.
GCGGCGGGAAGTCACCGACATCGGCTGTCGCCTTGATTCGCTCAGCAAGGTCGGTGACGTCGACCGGGCGACTTGTGTCGACGACGAGAGCCGGGGCGAGTCCGAGGGGTGCGGCGTGGGCGGCCCAGTGGTCCCAGTTTTCGTTCAGGCGTTGTGCGTCTTGATGAATGGGTGAGCGCTGTCGCGAGATGTAGCGGACCCGAGCGGTTTCCGCGGGGAGGTCGCACCAGATTTCCACAACGCGGTGGGCGCCGGATTTCTGGATGCCGGCACGCGCGAAGTTCAGGTCGCGGGGCTTGAACCACCATGAGTCGATGACGATGTCGGCGGGCGATTCCTTTGCCAGCGCCCACACGGTGTCCATCGCTATCCCGCCGAGTTCTGGTACGCCGATCGCACTGTCGAGGCATTCGGCCAGTGCTTCTTTGATGGCGTCCTTGGACAGGAAGCAGGCGTTCAACGATCGGGACAATGCCGCGCCCAAGGTTGTCTTGCCTGCACCGGGAAGTCCGTTCACCAACACCAGAAGTCGGTCCACTGGTCGATCATGTACCAACCCTGCCGCCGACACGTCAGGACTGGGCGAAGCGGGCTTCATCGGGTGCGGCAGATGGTCGGGACATGATCTCCTGACGGGTGTCCATCGGCTCTGCTGAGTCCGCGGCCCGAGGGGATCATTGTCGGGCCGGTCGGGGAGTCCGGCTGAGCGCCGCCGAAAGTCGTTCGCCCGATGGGTCATCCGGATTTGGGGCCGCGCGATTATGCCGCCAGCGCGGCGGCGGCTGCCGCGAGGAGCATGCCGCGGTAGGAACCGTCGAAGAGGACGACGTGGACGAGTAGCGGATGCAGTTGGTGGAGGGGAATGCGTTGACGCCAGCCGGAACTCAGAGGCGTGTGCTCTTGGTAGGCGGCGAGGATTCGGTCCAGATGGGGCGCGCCGAAGAGGGCGAGCATGGCGAGGTCGGTCTCGCGGTGCCCGCCGTGGGCGGCGGGGTCGATGAGGAGGGCGTGGCCGGTCGACCACAGGATGTTCCCGGACCAGAGGTCGCCGTGGATGCGGGCGGGGGGGTCGGGTGGGCCGGCGAGGTGGTCTATGCGGTCGATTACCCGGTCGAGGAGGCGGGTGCCGTCGCGGCCGAGTTCGGGGGCGGCTGGGGAGATGTAGGGGGCGAGGCGGTGTTCGGCGTACCAGGGGGCCCAGTCGCCGGTGGCGGGGGTGTTGTCGAGGGGCAGGGTGGCTATGTAGCCGGGCCAGGCGGCGCCGTAGGCGCCGGGGGTGGCGGAGTGGAGGGTGGCGAGGTCACGGCCCAGCTGTTCGGCGGCGGTGGGGGTGGCGGGTTCGGGTGGGTGCCAGGGCAGGACGAGCATGTGGGGGTCGGCGGCGAGGACGGGTGGGATGAGGTCGGCGTGGCCGTCGGCGAGCCAGCGGAGGCCGGCTGCTTCGGCGGTGAGGACGGCGGAGGCGGTGTCGTGCTGGAGGGCTTTGACGAAGAGGGTGCGGCCGTCGGCGGTGTGGGCGCGGTGGAGGGTCCAGGCGTGGCGGGTGCCGAGGTGGTCGAGGCGGGTGATGGGTGTGCCGGTGAGGTGAGTCAGGTGCGCGGGCACGTCCATGGAATCTCATTGTGCGGCATGGACCGGCCTGCGCGGACCGACTAGTCGGATGGGGTTGTGGGGTGTTGGTTTCCGGGGACGGTGACTCGCTCGCGGAGGTAGGCGGCGGTGGCGGCGTCGGCGGGGAGGAAGGCTTCGATGGCGAGTTCGGCGACGGTGACGTTCATCGGTGTGCCGAACACCGTGGTGATGCTGAGGAAGGCGAGTTCGTGACCGTCGAGGCGTACGCGCAGGGGGACGACGGCTTGGTCGGGTTCGGGCAGGCCGGGTGACTCCTCGCCGCCGGGGTAGGCGCGCAACTCCTGCAGCAGTGCGGTGAGTTCGGGCGACCCGGTGACTTCGATCTGACGTTGCAGGCGTTCGAAGAGGTGGCCGCGCCATTCGGCGAGGTTGATGATGCGGGTGGAGATGCCGTCGGGGTGCAGGGTGAGGCGCAGGGCGTTGACGGGCGGTTGCAGAAGGGCGGGGTCGATGCCGTCGAGGAACAGGCCGATGCCGGCGTTGGCGTCGACCATGGTCCAGCCGGCGTCGATGGCGAGGGCGGGGTGGGGTTCGAGGCCGCCGAGGATTCGGCGGAGGGCGTCGCGGACGGATTGCATGGCGGGGGTGTCGAGTTCGGGTTCGGCGTAGACGGGTGCGTATCCGGCGGCGAGGAGCATGCGGTTGCGTTCCCGCAGTGGGATGTCGAGCTCGTCGGACAGGTGCAGCAGCATCTGGCGGCTCGGGGTGGCGCGGCCGGTTTCGATGAAGCTGAGGTGGCGGGTCGAGGTTTCGGCGCGGCCGGCGAGTTCGAGCTGGCTGAGCCGCCGGGTGGTGCGCCAGTGCCGGAGTAGATCGCCTGCCGTGTGTGTCGCCATGAGCCGATCGTACGAATGATCAACCACCGCAATCCATTACTCGGCAGGTAATCGTCGTCGCGCTGCGCGGGCCGTCGATGACCTCGCCGGTGATCTCCTCGCCGCGGTGCGCCGGAAGCCAGTGCAGACCGAGGACGGCGCACAGATCTAACTCAACTCTGTTTATTCGAACATATTTCTGTTAGAACTGCGGAGTGGATGCGGGTGAACGACTGGACGTGACGCTGCGGCTGGTGCAGGGCGCGGAGCGGGCCTCGGTGTCGGAACTGGCGCAGCGGCTGGGTGTTTCGGAGATGACCGTGCGCCGGGATCTGGACACGCTCGAACGGCGCGGCCTGGTGCGACGTGTGCACGGCGGGGCCGTGGCCACCCGGCCCCGGACCGAGGCGGGCGGATTCGCCGACCGCGCGGCCTGGTCCGCAGCGACCAAGGATCGGCTCGGCGCGGCGGTCGCGGAGCTGATCGCGCCGGGATCGCGGGTCCTGCTGGACGCGGGCACCACGACCGTGCACGTGGCGCGGGCGCTGGCCGGGCAGGGACCGTTGACGGTGACCGCGCTCAGCCTGCAGACCGCGGTCTGTCTGGCCGACCAGCCCGGCATCGAGCTGCTGGTGGCCGGTGGCCGGTCCCGGCCGGGTGAGCAATCCCTGGTCGGCCCTTTGACTGTGCGGGCGCTGGAGTCGCTGGCCTTCGATGTGTTCGTCATGTCGATCGGCGGTGTGCACGCCGAATACGGCTGGTCGGAGTTCTCGCTCGACGATGCCGCGGTGAAGCAGGCCGGTATCGCCCAGGCTGCCCGGGTGCTGGCCGTCGCCGACGCGACCAAGCTCGGTGTGCGCGCCTTCGGTCAGGTCGCTCCGCTGGCCGCGGCACACGAGTTCGTCACCGACCGCTCCGCCGCCGACCCGGCACTGCATCCCGCCGGGCCACGAACCCTCGACGCCCTGCGCGACGCGGGAGTCCTCATCCATTCCGCGTGAACCGCTTGTGTTTCAACCGATTACCGAAGGAGCTACCGTGCCGACTTCCCAGATGATCCTGGTCGCGGGCCCATACCGTTCGGGCACCGGCGACGATCCGGCCAAACTGGCCGCCAACGTCCGAGCCATGAACGAGACCGCCCTCGCTCTGTTCCGAGCGGGGCATCTCCCCGTCACCGGCGAGGCCCTCGCCCTCCCGCTGCTCGAGACCGCCGGCAGTACCGGCCCGGGTGACCGTCTCTACGACGAGATCTTCCACCCCATCGCCGAGCAACTGCTCTCGCGCTGCGACGCGGTGCTGCGCATCGGCGGCCCGTCCGAGGGCGCGGATCGGATGGTGGCGCAGGCGCGCGCCGAGGGCAAGCGAATCTATCTGAGCCCGAGCGAGATTCCCGCCGCCCGCTGACCCCGGCTCGGCGGCAACGAGTATCAAGCCCGGCGCGACGCCGTGATCGAGGCGTGGGGCCCCCGCCGGGCGAGCTCTACATCGAGCCGTTGGGCCGGGAATATCAGTGGGCGGAGCGGTGAATGACGAAGTCGGACAGGGTGATCGGGGTGTGGCAGTGGTGCTTCTCGATGTCAGGGCCGACCGGGTAGAAGCCGGTGCCTTCGCCGAGGACGCGGAAGATCTCCCACAGGGTGGCGAGGCGGGACAGGCGGTTCGGGGTGCCGCGACAGTGCGGCCGGGGTGTGGCAGGCTGGCGGGGCATGAAGACCATGCTGATCACGGGAGCCACCTCGGGCATCGGATTGGCGGCCGCGGGGCAGCTCGCAGCGGCCGGGCACCGTGTCATCCTGGTCGGACGCGATCCCGGAAAGCTGAGCGCCGCCGCCGAACTGGTGGGCGCGACCGCCACCGCGCCGGTCGACACGATCGAATGCGACCTGTCCTCGCTGGCCGCGGTGCGCCGGCTCGCCGGCACCGTCACCGCCCGCTACGACCGGCTCGATGTGTTGGCCAATAATGCGGGCGCATTCCACATGTCGCGCGCCGAGACCGGCGACGGCCTGGAGGCCACCTTCGCGGTGAACCACCTAGCCGGATTCATGCTCACCGAGCTGCTGCTGGATCTGCTGCGCGACAGTGCCCCGGCGCGGATCCTGTTCACCTCGTCGGTCATGCACTACGGCAATGCCCTCGACTTCGAGGACCTGCAACTGCGGCACGGCTACAGCGGCTCGGCCGCGTACGGCCGCGCCAAGCTCGCCAACATTCTGTACGTCCGCGAGCTGGCGCGGCGCCTGGAGGGAACCCGGGTGACGGCCAACGCCTTCCACCCGGGAGTGGTCGCGACCGGTATCTGGGATGCCGCGCCCTGGTTCGCGCGGCCGGCGCTGGCACTGGGCAAACGCCTGTTCATGATCGACTCCGCCACGGCCGCACAGACCCTCACCTATCTGGCCACCGATCCCGACGTCTGCTCCGTGTCCGGCTGCTACTTCCAGCGCAACCGGGTCAAGGCGCCCTCCCCCGCCGCCCAGGACGACGCGGCCGCCACCCGCCTGCACCGGCTCTGCGCCGAACTGGCCGGCCTGCCCGTATGACGTCCCAGCGGGTTACAGGGGCCTGATCACCCGGGCCGGATTGCCTGCGGCGAAGACCTTTTCGGGGAGGTCGCGGGTGACGACGCTGCCTGCGCCGACCACGGTGTTCGCTGCGATGGTCACGCCGGCGCAGACGATGACCCCGCCGCCGAGCCACACGTTGTCGCCGATGGTGATGGGTGCGGCCGTCTCCCAGCGTTCACGGCGCATCGGGTGATCGTCCATCGGGTGCAGGGCGGTGAGCAGCTGGGCGCGCGGGCCGATCGAGACGTCGTCGCCGATGGTGACCGGCGCGCAATCCATGACGATGGCGTCGTAGTTGAGGAAGCTGTTGCGGCCCAACCGGATCAGCTGGCCGTAGTCGCATTGGAAGCGCGGCATGATCCACGAGCCCGCCCCGATCTCGCCGAGCAGCTCCTCGAGCACGGCGCGCCGCTGGGCGTCCTGGCCGGCGAGAGTGGCGTTGAACCGGTCGAGCAAACCCTGGCAGTGCAGGCGTTCGGCGACCAGTTCAGGGTCGTTGTCGCGGTAGGGCTTTCCGGCGAGCATGCGGTCCTTGTGTTCTCCCACCCCGCCCATCCTGTCGCCGGATCACCCGGTTCGCCGCGTTGGTGTGTCTGGTATCACCGAGGGGGTGAAAATCGGCTTCGCTCTTCCCCAGTATGGTTCGCAGGCTCGTGAGGGCTCGCGGGTGGCGCACTACGCCACCGCCCTGGAACAGGCGGGGGCCGCCAGTCTCTGGGTGGGAGAGCGGCTCATCGCCGCCACCAACCCGAAGGTCGGCTACGCGGGCAAGGACACCATCCCCGGCGAGTTCAACTCCGTGCTCGACCCGCTGCTGCTGCTCGGTATCGCGGCCGCGGTGACCGAGCGGGTCGCGCTGGGCGCGAATGTGCTGATCGCGCCGCTGTATCGGCCCGCGCAGCTGGCCCGCGCGCTCACCACGGTCGACGTGGTCAGCAATGGCCGGCTGATTCCCGGGTTCGGCATCGGGTGGTCGCCGGAGGAATACGAGGCCGCCGGGGTCCCCTTCACCCATCGCGGGGCGCGACTCGACGAGACACTCGATGCGCTGGAAGCGATCTGGACCACCGACCCCGCCGGGTATCGGGGCCGGTATGTGTCGGTGCCCGAGCATCGCAGTGAGCTCGAGCCCGTGCAGCGGCCGCGGCCGCCGATCTATCTGGGCGCGTTCAGCCCGGCCGGGCTGGCGCGCATCGGCCGACGCGGCGACGGCTGGCTGCCCGTGGTGCCGGTGCCGGGCCCGCCCGCCTGGGGGCAGCAGTTGCTGAAGCTGCGCGGCGTCATCGATGAGGCCGCGGTCGCCGCGGGCCGCGATCCGAAGGACATCGCCACGGTGCTGCGGGTGAACATCGCCGCGGGCACCGACCTCGAACTCGTCGCCGCCACCATCGAGAAGGTCGCCGCCGATACCGGATTCGACGACTTCTTCATCGATCTGCTGTATGTCACCGACTCCCTCGACGGCATGCTCGACGCCGCTCTGCGGCTGCTGGCCCGGCTGCGCGGCTGAGCAGCGCGGGTCGTCGTCCGCCGCCCCACCGCGACCGGTACGGTCGAAGCGGACACAGCTCCCCCCGACCGAACGGCGGAAGGTGGCCGTCATGGCAGTGCCCACGACCGTCGAGGAATACCTGGCAGACCAGCCCGACACCACCCGTGCCGTGCTCGAACAGGTGCGGGCCGTCATCCACACGGTGCTGCCGGACGCGGTGGAGACGATCAGTTATCAGATCCCCGCCGTCGCGGTGAACGGCAAGGCGGTCATGTATTTCGCGGGCTGGCAGAAGTTCCTGTCGGTGTATCCGGTGCCCGCCGGTGACGACGAATTCCAGCGGGCCATCGCGCCCTACCTGGCGGGCAAGGGCACGTTGAAGTTTCCGCTGGCGAACCAGATCCCCTATCGGCTGATCGGCGATATCGCGGTCCGGCTGGCCGCCCAGCGCGCCGGTCGCTGAGCCGCGCGCACGAATCCGGACCGGGTGGGCGAATCGGACCCGCACCGGGCATACTCGATCCCGTTGTGCCGCAGGACCGCCGGGCGACCGCCCGGAACACCGGCCCCGGCGATGTAGTGAAGGGAGTCCGGGCCGGTGGGGTTGCGGAATCCGGTCGCGCTGGCCGGAGTCGTCGGAGTCGGAGTACCGGTCCTGGCGGCGGGGGTGGTCGCGGCTCTCACCATCAAACCCGGTGAGACCGGCCCGGACTCGACCACGACCACCACGACGACCGTGCCTGCGACAGCGGCCGGCGCCACCGAACCGGCGGCGAAGCCGGGCGGCGCCACGGCCGCCGCGGCGCCGGATCCGGTCGGCTTCCAACCCGATTCGATCACCTTCCTCTCCGCCGACGAGGGCTGGGTGCTGGGCCGCAGCTACCCGTGCACCGGCGAACCGTGCCTGGCATTGCGGCACACGACCGACGGCGGGCACACCTGGCAGCAGGCCTCGCTCCCGGCGCCGCTGCGCGATGCCGGCGCCAAGAGCGGCTGGCTGAGGTTCGCCGACGCCCGCAACGGCTGGATCCGGGCCGGCGACAAGCTGTTCGCCACCCACGACGGCGGAACGACCTGGCGTCCGATCGATCTCGACATCGACCCGGTGGTGAATGCCTGGTCGTTCACGATCTCCGACGACAGCGTGTACATCGCCACCGTGCAGCCCGGCGAGCGGACCGTGCTGTTCACCAGTCCGCTCACCCGCGACGCGTGGACCGGCCCCACCGAGATTCCCGTCCCCGCTACCGGTGGCCCGGACCCCTCGGCGACGCTCACCGTCCTCAACAGCCGTGCCTGGATGGTCGTCACCAACCGCGGCAAGGACGGGGCCCGCTCGGTCGACGGCAGCTGGACGCCGTGGAAACTGCCCTGCGGCGGCAACGGTCCCGCCGACTGGCATCCCTTCACCGAGAAGCGTCTCGTCGCCCTGTGCGGCCGGCCCGGCCCGTACTCCAACGGCGGCACCACCACCTCGCTCATGACCTCCACCGACGGCGGGGCCACCTTCACCGAGACCGGGCAGCTGTCGCCGACATCGGCCGCGGACGCCACGCTCATTCCCGCCGACTCGGCCCATCTGGTCGCCGCGCTCGACGACCGGCTGCTCACGTCGGCCGACAGCGGCGAAACCTGGACCACCACCTATCGCGCGCCCGACCAGGGCTGGCACGCGATGTCGGGCCATTTCGTCACCGAGACAACCGGTTTCGTGATCATGACCGACAATCGTCCCACCCACCGGCCCAGCGTCATGCTCACCACCCAGGACGCGGGCCGCACCTGGACCCCGGTCAGCTTCGGATCCTGATCAGCGGCGCGCGGTGGCGCGGGCGTAGTTCCAGCCCTGCCACGAATCATCGGACATCCGGGCGCGAATGACGTTCGCGATCGCCGCGCGCTCGGTGTCGGGCAGCCGGTCGGCGACCGGCAGCACATCCGGGGACAGGGTGCTCAGGTAGCTGGTGTCGAGGGACCTGCCGGCCTGCCAGCGCTCCACATTGCGTTCGGCGACGAACCGTTCCGGGTTGACCGCCGCCAGCGCCAGCAGCGTCGCGAGCGCGACGCCCACGGCCGCGCGCGGCACCCAGCCGCGCCGCAGCCGGACCAGGCTCGCCAGCAGCAACAGGTAGACGAGGGCGATCCAGCCCTCGAACACCTCCACCAGCAGCCGCATCACCGTGAACCCGTACGCCTGCTGATAGGTCCACATGCGATGCAGCGCGGACGCCACGATCACCAGCGACAACCCGATCACCACCGTGACCGCGGCCCGCAGCCAGCGCCGTTCGATCCTCGTGTCCTGCAACGCGTGCCGCAGCACCATCCCGATCACCGCGAGGGTCAGGATGCTCACGATCGACAGCTGCCAGAACCCCGAGCGCGCGTATTCCGCGTAGGTCAGACCCGCCGTGCGCTGCACGTAGCCGTCCCCGCCGAACAGCACCACCACCTGGGTGGCCACGAACGCCGCGAACACGATCGTCAACGCGCCCACCGGGATTCCCCACTCGATCGGCGAGAACCGGCGCACCCCCATCCATCCCAGCGGATCCATGCCCCGGCCCGGATCCTCGTCGTCGTCCGCGGGCGGCGGACCCGCCAGCAGATACAACGCTCCCGCGGTCCCCAGCCCGACCACGACGAACACCAACCCCCACCGCACGACAGCGGGCACATCGATCCGCGGCATCAGCCCGTCCACCAGCCCGGCGAACACCGCATCCGCGCCCGCCAGCAGCGGCACCACCAGCACCAGCAGCGCGGCGGTCACCGCCACCGACCACCACACCCGCTGCGATCCGGGCCCGAAGCGCCCCCGCGCCCGAGTCACCGCCCGATACACCCACGGCACCGAACTCAACGCCGCGAACGGCACCGCCGGCACGTCGAACCACAACCCGTACACCGACCGCCGTACCACCGCCAACGACCCGGCCACCCCCGCGCCGAGCGCACACAGCACGAAAAGCCAAGGTGCAGAACGGAACACGCCAACCCCCAGTAGAGCCAACGCCACCCCCGCCCACCAGATCCGATCCCAGGGCACCGAGTCCCCGGAAGTCACATCCGCGACGCCGAACGCACCTCGCTCCGCTACGTCGGAGTCGTCAGTCACGTCGGAGTCGTCGGTCGCCGGAGCAGCAACAGCGCGGTCGTCGACAGCGGCATCATCGGTGCAGGGAGCGGCGGCAGCGCACGCGCCCTCGGAAGGTCCGGGCAGAGCGCGGTCGTCGGCCGAAGCCGTCCGCCGGGCCGACCGGTCGACCGCAGATACCGCGCCCGTGATCGCCAGGCCCGCGAGCAGCCACCCGATACCCGGGCGGTCGAGGGGCACCAGGACCGCCGCGGCTATTCCCGTCGCGACCGTGGCGGCCAGCAACCCGCCCGGCACCGGCACCCGCGCCCATCGGGGTGGAATATACTGGGGTGGAACGTAATTCGAGGCGGCCGCCTGACCTGTGAGCACACCGGACGACGATGGCGCGGGTGGGAGCCACGGTGCGCCGATGACTATCGAGACCTCCGATGGCGGCGACGCGGGCAATGCCACACCGGGGGCCGGCGTCCCGCCGCTCACCGCACTTGCCCTCGGCACACCGGGCGGCGCCCATGCCGACCTGACCGTGTCGGGGGCGGCCTGCCCAGCGACCGATTCCGGGACTGCAGCGGCGGGCATCGAGGGTATCGAGGGTACTGCCGATTCGCGGCCGGCCGGTTCAGCCTGCGCCTCCTCGAAGCCCGGCGGCTCGGGCGTTCCCGGGCCGGGTGATTTCGAGTCGGCATCAGCGGTTCGCGCGCAGCGGCGTCCGGGGCCGCCGTTTCCGGCGCGGCCGGGACCGAATAAGGCGCTTCTTGGTCGGGAGTTGGCGTGCTGGAAGAGTTTTCAGGCATAACAAGGCCTCCGATGGGTGTGCGGGAGCGACCCGGGAGCGCGGGGCGCTGCGGGTTGCGGGGTGGATGAGGTCAGGTGACGGGGAGGGTGACTCGGATGCGGGAGCCGGGGTCGGCGACCGCGATGGTGCCGCCGTGCAGGTCGACGATCCAGCGGGCGATGGCCAGGCCGAGGCCGGTGCCGCCGCCGCTGGCGCGGCCGCCACGGGTGAAACGTTCGAAGACGCGGGCGCGGTCGGCGAGCGGGATGCCGGGGCCGTCATCGGCGACATCGATGACGGTGCCGGCGCGGTCGGCGTGGGCGTGGATGCGGACCTCACCGCTGGCGGGACCGTGGCGGGTGGCGTTGTCGAGGAGGTTGAGCAGGACCTGGTGCAGGCGGGCACGATCGGCGTGCACGGTGAGGTCGGGGGTGGCGACGGCGATGGTGAAACGGACCGGCCGGTCGACCGCGGCGGCCATCACCTCCGCTTCGGCGACAACCTCTTTCAGCAGGGGCGCCACGGCCACGGGTTCACGGTCCAGCGCCACCGCGCCCGCCTCGACACTCGACAGGGCCAGCAGCTCCGACACCAGCAGGCTCAGCCGTTCGGTCTGGGCGAGCGCGGTGCGCAAAGTCGCCGGATCCGGTTCGGCCACACCGTCGACCAGGTTCTCCAGCACCGCCCCCAGCGCGGTGATGGGCGTGCGCAGTTCGTGGGACACATTGGCGATGAATTCACGCCGCTGCTGATCGGCGGCGGCCAGGTCGGCGGCCATCTGATTGAACGCCTCGGCCAGCTGCCCCACCTCGTCGCGGGAGGTGGCGCGCACCCGGCGTGAATAATCGCCCTGCGCCATGCCTTTGACCGCCGCGGTCATCTCCCGCAGCGGCAGGGTCATGCCGTGCGCGAGCACCTGCGAGAGGATCAGCGCCAGCAGCGTGGCCGCGACGGTGGTGCGCGGCGGCAGCCACCCGATGCGCGAGGCGAAGAACCCGAACGCCACCGCCCCCGACCCGACCATCAGGATCGCCAGCTTCATCTTGATCGACCGCACCCGGTCCAGGGGCCGCGGCATCCGGGCCGCCACCCGATTCCCGGCCGTCCGCAACCATTCTCGCGCGCTCACCGCTCCCCTCCGATCCGCCGTCGAGCCCGCCCACCGCCGTTCATCGCGCCTCGAGCGCGTACCCGACGCCGTGCACGGTGCGGATCAGATCCGCGCCGAGCTTGCGGCGCAACGCCTTCACATGGCTGTCGACGGCGCGGGTGCCCGAGGCGTCGGCCCACCCCCACACCTCGCTGAGCAGTCGTTCCCGGGCCAGCACGGTGCGCGGGCGGCGGGCCAGGTGCACGAGAAGCTCGAATTCCAATGGCGTGAGCTGGGTTTCGGCATCGGCGCGCCAGACCCGGCGCTGATCGGTGTCGATCCGCAGATCCCCGACCACGATCGCCGCGGCGGGAACCGCGGTGCGATCCACGCGGCGCAGCAGGGCGTGCACGCGGGCGGTGAGCACCCGCATCGAGAACGGCTTCGTCAGGTAGTCGTCCGCGCCCACGCCCAGCCCGACCAGCATGTCCGTCTCGTCGGTGCGGGCGGTCAGCATGAGCACCGGGACCGGCCGGCGGGCCTGCACCCGCCGGCACACCTCGAGGCCGTCGAAGCCGGGCAGCATCACGTCCAGCACCAGCAGATCCGGATCCCCGGCCGCGTCGGCCGCCACCGCCGCGGGCCCGTCGTGGGCGATGTCGACGGTGTAGCCCTCGGCGCGCAGCCGGGCGGCGATGGACTCCGCGATGGTCGGTTCGTCCTCGACGACGAGAATCCGGCGCGCACTGGTTTCCATGCCCGTGACACTAGGCAACCGCCGTGGAGATGGTTCGCACCGATTGTGAAGATCCTGTGGAGACCCCGGTCATACCACCTGGAAGCATCGCCTCCGACACAACGTCGTAGCATGATCGGGTGCGCTCACCGACGGATCACACCGCGCGCCTTCGCGGCGCTGCCGTCGGCGCGTCCTCCGGCGCGGTAGCGATTCTCGCGCACGGACTCGGTGGCGGCGCGACCCTGCTCGACGGTTCCGCGCTCGCCCTGCTGTTCGCGGCGTGCACGCTGATCGGGGTCGTGGTGGCGACCCTGCGACCCCGCTACGGCCTGGCCGGCACCATGGTCATGCTGGCGGCCGGGCAGTCGATCGGGCATGCGGCACTGTCGATGCCGCCGGGCCACCACCATCACAGCTCCTCGCCGTCCATGCTGCTGGCCCACCTGATCGCGATTCCGGTGGGCGCGCTCGCGATTCGCGCCGCCGAGGCGGGCATGCGGCGGGCGATCACCAGCGTGCGACGGTTCATCCTCGCGCTCGGTTCGGTCCCGCGCCCGCCGGCGCGGCCGGCCCGCGCACACCGCGCCGACGATCGCGCCGAGGCGCGTCGCCTGCTGGTCAGTCCGGGGATCGGAAGGCGCGGCCCGCCGGTGGCCGCCGCCCCGTTCATACCCCTCGCTCCGGCACAGATCCGCGACACCCCCTGAGCAGCGCACGAATCCGCGCTGCGCCGTAGGGGTTTCGCCGGGCACCGGTCCGGGGTGGTTTCCCTTCCCCTGACACACGGAGTCCATTTCTCATGTCCCAGATGCCCTTCTGCCCCCGTTTCCGCCTCCGCACGGGCGGTTTCGCGCGTCGCGTCGGCGCGGCCGCCGCGGTGACGACCCTGGCGCTGCTGCCGGTCGCCTGCTCGTCCTCACAGACCGCCTCGGATGCCTCCGGTAAGGCCGCCGACCAGGTCACCATGAGCGACCAGTGGATCAAGGCCGCCGACAGCGGCATGTCCGCCGCCTTCGGCACCCTCGACAACAAGTCCGACAAGCCGGTCAACCTGGTCGCGGCCAGCAGTCCCGCCTCGGCGACCGTCGAGATCCACGAGGTCGTGCCCAACGCGTCCGGGGAGAAAGCCATGCGGCCCAAGCCCGGCGGCATCGTCATCCCCGCGCACGGCAGCGCCACCCTCGAGCCCGGCGGCGAGCACCTGATGTTCATGGGGTTGAAGGCTCCGCTGCGCACCGGCGCGGACACCCCGATCACACTCACCTTCGCCGACGGCTCCACCCTGACCGTCACCGCGCAGGTGCGTGACTTCGCGGGCGGCAAGGAGAACTACCAGCCCTCCGGCGACAACGCCGCCCACGGTGGCTGACCCGACGCAACCGCACCCCCGCCTGTCCCGGCGGCGTCTGCTCGGCGGTGGCGCCGCCGTGGCGGGCGCGGCCGGGGCCGCCGGAATCGGCTGGAGTGCGGCCACTCTCACCCACCGCGAACACGACCGCGATCCCGGGCTGGATACGGTCGCGTTCCACGGTCCGAACCAGGCGGGCATCGCGACCGAACCGCCGCTGCACGCGGCCTTCGTCGCCTTCGACCTGGTGCCCGGCGCGCGGCGGGCGGACATCATCGGGCTGCTGCGGATCTGGACCGATGACGCCTCCCGCCTCACCCAGGGCAAACCCGCCCTCGCCGACACCGAGCCCGAACTGGCCGCCCGGCCCGCCCGGCTCACGGTCACCGTCGGATTCGGGCCGGAGCTGTTCACCGCCGCCGGGCTCGAGGACCAGCGGCCGCACTGGCTGAAACCGCTGCCGCCCTTCACCATCGACAAGCTCGACGCCGCCTGGTGCGGGGGCCACCTGCTGCTGCAGGTCTGCGCCGACGAGGCCACCACGGTCTCGCACGCGGTACGGGTGCTGTCCAAGCAGGTGAAATCACTGGTCACGGTGAAATGGGTGCAGCGCGGATTCCGCAACGCACCACGCGGCCGGACCATGCGCAACCTCATGGGCTCGGTCGACGGCACCGTCAATATCGCCGCGGGGACAACCGATTTCGATCGGCTCGTGTGGGACGACGGCGCGGTGCGGCCATGGCTGGCCGGCGGCACCTCGATGGTGTTGCGGCGCATCGCGATGAACCTCGAGACCTGGGACGAACTCGACGCCGACGGGCGCGGCCTCACCATCGGCCGCACCGTCGAGAACGGGGCGCCCCTGTCGGGCACACGGGAATTCGACCAACCCGACTTCGCTGCCGTGGACCAGTACGGCATCCCGAAGATCCCGCCGTCCTCCCACATCGCCCGCGCCCATCGCACCCACGACGGGGAACGATTCCTGCGCCGCGGCTACAACTACGACGACGCGCCCGCCCCCGGGCACGTGTCGAACTCGGGCCTGCTGTTCGCGTCGTTCCAGCGCGACATCGACGCCCAGTATCTGCCGGTACAGCAGCGGCTGGCCGACTTCGACGCCCTCAACCAGTGGACCACCCCGGTCGGCTCGGCGGTCTTCGCCGTCCCGCCCGGCGTGCCGCGCCCGGGCGGCTACCTCGGTCAGCAACTGTTCGACAGCGCCGCCGCCCAACGATGATCGCGCCCGGCCGGACCGCACCCGGGGCGGTCCGGCCGGACACCGGCCACGCACTCCAGGGTGTGCAGCCATGACCGTCCTGCGAACGATCGTGCTCTTCGGACTGGCCGCCGTCGCCGAAATCGGTGGCGCCTGGCTGATCCGGCAGGGAGTGCGCGAGCAGCGCGGCTGGGGGTGGATGGGCTCCGGGGTGATCGCGCTCGGACTGTACGGGTTCGTGGCCACCCTGCAGCCCGACGCCAACTTCGGGCGCATCCTCGCCGCCTACGGTGGCGTGTTCGTGGCGGGCTCACTGCTGTGGGGCATGGCCCTGGACGGGTTCCGGCCCGACCGGTGGGATGTGATCGGCGCCCTGGTGTGCCTGGCCGGGGTCGGGCTCATCATGTACGCGCCACGCTCGGCGTAAGCCACGCCGGTGCGTTGCTCCACGTGAAACCAACTGCGCTGGAACTGCATTCACGCATTCCCCGCAGAACGACGAGCAGCACGCCATCGTGCAGTCCGCGCAGACATGCGGTGCGCGAACGGATTACGGGTTCGCGCCGGTCACGGGCAT
Source organism: Nocardia niigatensis NBRC 100131 (assembly GCF_000308655.1). Lineage (GTDB taxonomy): Bacteria > Actinomycetota > Actinomycetes > Mycobacteriales > Mycobacteriaceae > Nocardia > Nocardia niigatensis. Next base: position 277,729 of record NZ_BAGC01000035.1, read on the forward strand.
GATCACCGCTCGGACGCGGAACCGAGCAGGCCGTCGATGATCGCGCGGGCGGTCGGCAGCGCCGTGTCGTCGCCCATGCGCGCGGCCGTATTCGCCGCCGCCACAATCGCATCCAGCTGGAACGCCACCGCGTGCGGGTCGAGTCCGCTCAGGTAGCCCTGCTCCTGCGCGCGGCCGATCTCCTTCTCCAGCACCGCGAACCAGTCGTCGCGATCGGCGGCCAGGGCATCGCGCACCGGACCCGGGCGACTGTCGAACTCGGGCACGCTCGCACCACGGAAGCAACCACCCGGTAGCAGCGGCTCGCCCACGTAGTCGAACCAGTGCTCGACGATCGCCCGCAGACGCGGCATGCCGCGGTCCGCGCTCAGGGCCGGGCGGATGACGTGCTCGATGAACACCTCGCGCGCCGACTGCACCGCGGCGAGTTGCAGGTTCTCCTTGGTGCCGAACAGCGTCGCCACCCCCGACTTGCTGACCCCCAGATCCCCCGCGAGCCGGCCGAGGCTCAGCCCGGTCAAGCCCTCGACCGAGGCCACGTCGGCGGCATGCCGGGCGATGGTCGCGCGAGCACGCGCCCCCTTGAGCCGGCGCTGATCGGAAATCTCCTGATCGGAAGGCTGCATCGGTTCGTCCACCCCTTCATCTTCGCACCGCCTGTTGCATTTACGCACGATCGGTCGTACTTTTCATAAATACGAACGATCGTGCGTACAGTTTCGATCCCGCTCCCACACCCCGTCCGCAGAGAGCCCGTCATGACCGACATCAGTCACCGCCCGCCCGTACCCGACACCTCCCCGCCGGATGCCGCACCCCACGTGCCCGAATCCCCCTCGACCCCGGCCGCATCCGACCGTCCGGCCCGCCTCGCCCTGCTGGTCGCCTCCGGCGCGGCATTCATGTCCTTCCTGGACCTGTCGGTGGTCAACATCGCCTTCCCCGCCATCACCCGCGACTACCCCGGCACCGCCCCGACGACCTTGACCTGGGTGGTGAGCGGCTACGCCGTCGCCTTCGCCGCGCTGCTCACCCCGGCCGGACAGCTGGCCGACGCCCTCGGCCGCGGACGCGTATTCCTCACCGCCCTGGCCGGATTCGCGCTCACCTCGCTGCTGTGCGCACTCGCGCCCGGCGCCGGCTGGCTCATCGCCGGCCGCTTCCTGCAGGGCGCGACCGCCGCCTTCCTCATTCCGGCCGGGCTCGGCCTGGTCCTGAGCATCACCCCGCCCGCCCGCATCGGCGTCGCCATGGCCGCCTGGACCGCGGCGGGCGGATTCGCCGCCACCGTCGGCCCCGCCGTGGGCGGCGCGCTCGTCGACTGGTTCGGGTGGCGGTCGGTGTTCGTCATCAACGTGCCCATCGCGGCGCTGCTCATCGCGACCGGGCTGCGGCTCGCACGCGGCGATCAGCGCCACGGGCAGGGCTTGCCCGATCCGCTGGGCACGCTGGCCACCGGACTCGGCATCGGCGCGGTCGTCGCCGCGGTCACCCAGGGGCAGCAATGGGGTTGGGGCGCTCGGCAAACGCTCGTCACCGGCCTCGGCGGGCTCGCGCTGCTGGGTCTGGCGCTGTGGCGGTCGCGGCGCCATCCGCGCCCGGCCATCGCGGTCGGGCTCTGGCGCAGCCACCACTACGCGCTGGTCAATGCCGTCGCCTTCGTCTTCGGCGCCACCATGTTCGCGTGGCTGCTGGCCGGGCCGCTGTGGCTCGACAGCATGTGGCACTACTCGGTCCTGCAGTCGGCGGCCGCGATGACCGTCGGCGCCATCGCCTCCATGATCACCGCCGTCCTGGCCGGACGCGCGCCCGTACCGTGGCAGCGGTGGCTGGGTGTGCTCGGCGCGTCGATGTTCGCCGCGTCCACCCTCTATATGAGCACCGGCGTCTGGGATGCCACGCCCGCCCTCTGGACGGCCTGGGTGCCCGCCGGGCTCCTCGGAGGCGGCGGCATCGGCCTGCTCATCACCGTGCTCGGCACCGCCGCCGCGCGCTCGCTGCCGCCGCAGCGATTCGCGGCCGGGGTCGGCATGAACCTCACCGCCCGCCAATCCGGTGGCGCGCTCGGGGTGGCCGTGCTGGCGGCCGTGTTCGCCGCACACCCCGCCGAGCCGCTCACCGCCTTCCACACCCTGTTCGCCGTGTGCGCCGGAATCGCCGTCGCCGCAGCCGTTCTCGCCGCCCTGCCGGTCCACACCGAGGAGCCCACCCCATGACCGAGCGCACCGAAGCCACCGATCCGTTCACCCTGTCCGAGTCCGCGGCGGCCGCAACGCTGCAGGCGGTGCCGTTCCGGCGCTTCGCCGTGATCGGCGACTCCACCGCCGCCGGTACCGGCGACCCGTGGCCCGGCTACGACACCACCCCCTGGGCAGACCGATTGGCACGCTGGCTGCTGGCCGCCCACCCCCGCACCGACTACCTCAACACCGGGGTGATGGGCGCGGTCATCGCCGAGGTCACCGCCCAGCAACTGCCCACGCTCGAGGCGTTCCACCCGGACCTGGTCCATATCACCTGCGGCGGCAACGACCTGTTCCTGCGCGAGGCCCGGCTGCCCGACGTGGAGGCCGCCCTCGACGACCTGTGCGCCCGGGTCGCGGCCACCGGCGCGCGACTGTCGATGTTCACCCTCGCCGACTCCTTCACCGGGCGCATGGCACCGCTGCGCCCGCTGTTCGCCGGATTCGCCGACGCCGTGCGCCGGGTCGCGCACCGCCACGACGCCGTCCTCACCGAATTCTGGGACCACCCCGCCCGGCTGCGCCCGGACTGGCTCTCCGCCGACCTCATCCACCTCACCATGGCCGGGCACGCCGTGGTCGCCGCCGAGATCGCGAAGAACCTCGCCCACCACACCTCCCGCGAACTCCCGCCCGAACTGGTCCGGCAGCCCTGACCCGGGCCCGGAAACGGTCGATGCCGCACAGCGTGCAGTCATGCACCCTGTGCGGCATCGCCTTTCGTGTACGAAACCGCTATCCGGTTGTCGCGCCGGTCCTCTCGCGCGCGGTCACTTCCACAGCGCGGCGATGAAGACGTTCAGGATCGCCAGCCCGCCGGCCGCGTGGGTCATCCACGCCACCTCCTTGCCACGCTTGGCATCCGCGCGCCCCATCTCCGCGAACGCCGCGACCAGCACCGCCACCACCAGTTTGGTGATCATCTTCGCCATGTTCGGGTCCTTGCCCAGCGAATGGATCGACTCGGCCATGCCGAGCAGGATCACGCCGGTGAGGATCTGCACGCGCGCGCCCCACACCATCAGTTCCGACACCCGCGGCTGGGAGGCGACATACCCGCCGACCACCGCCGCCATACCGAGCAGATGGGCCGTCACCATGAGGTTGTAGACGAAGGTCATGACTGCACACGGTAATCCATCCACCCGGGTCAACGACAGCCGGTAGTACCCGTGTTCGCCGCCGCCGCGACCGCGCGGTCCGCCGGGTTTCACCCCCGCACGGGCCGGGTAGTCCTCCCGCAATGGTCCCCGCATGTCCGGTGGCGGACCACCAGCGTCGTGGGCAGTGTGGCCGGCTAGGAGAGTTCAGGTGGCGGTTGTACTAGTGCTGCGAGCACGCGGACTGGGTGATCTCCTCACCGTCGTACCCGCGCTGCGCGCCCTGCGCCGGGCCCGGCCCGGCGACCACATCGCACTGGCGGCACCCCATCGACTGAAACCGATCGTCGACCTCGTCGCCTCGGTCGACGAAATGGTCCCCGTCCACGACACCATAGGACTGCGCTGGGACGGCGAAGCACCCGCGCTGGCGGTCAACCTCGACAACGCCGAAGGCATCGCCGAACTGTCACGCACCAAGCCCCAACGCCTGCTCACCTACCGCAATCCGGCCTTCCCCGACCTGCCCGGCCCGCAGTGGAAGCCCGAGATGCACGAGGTGGACCGCTGGTGCCATCTGCTCGAATCCGACGGCATCGCCGCCGACCGCCGCAACCTCGGCCTGGTGCCGCCGGTGGCCACCACCAGCCACCGCGACGCCGTGGTCGTGCACATCGGGGCCGGCGCGCCCGCCCGGCGCTGGCCGGCCGACCGCTTCGCCGCCGTGGTACGGCATCTGCTGGTACAGGACCGCGAGGTCGTGGTGACCGGTGACGAATCCGAACGCGAGATCGCGCTCGGCGTCGCCACCCGCGCCGGACTCTCACCGGCGCGAGTCCTCGCGGGCCAGCAGAACCTCATCGAACTGGCCGCCACCGTCGCCGAAGCCGGCCTCGTGGTGTGCGGCGACACCGGCGTCGCCCACCTCGCCACCGCCTTCGGCACCCGCACCGTACTGCTCTTCGGCCCCAACCCGCCCAGCCGCAGCGGCCCGCCCCCGCATCTGCTCGGCCGCCACGCCGTGCTCTGGGCCGGCAACACCGGCGACCCCGACGCCGACGAGATCGACCCGGGCCTGCTGAAAATCGGTGTGCCCGAAGTCGTCAACGCCGTCGACAAGCAACTGCGCAAACGCCCCTGGCCCGGCACGGGCATGGACCGCCGCGCCCAGCAGACCTACCGGCGCGTCGGATAGCGGCGGCTACGAACCGGAACGCCGTTGCGCGGCACCGAGAGTCAAGGCCGCCATCACCAGAGCGATGCCCGCCAGTTCCGGCAGCGCGGGCCGCTGGGCCAGGGCGAGCGCACCGATCACGGCCGCGGTGGCGGGCAGCAGCGAAAGGAGCAGAGCGAAACGAGCACTGCCCACCGTGCGCAGGACCAGTTGATCGAGGGCATAGGGAACGGCACTGGACAGGACACCCACGCCGACACCCAGCAACCAGGTGCCCGGGTCCGCGAAAACGGCTGGGGCGAGCACACATTGACGGATCACCAGGATCGGAGCCAGCAGCAGAGCGGCGGCGGCCATGCCCACGGCCAGCGCGTCCAGACCCGAACCCGCATCGGCCACCCGCTTACCCAGCAGGATGTAGCCCGCCCACAACGCGGCCGCGACCAACGCGAACACCACACCGGCCGGCCCGGCATCGGACGAAACACCCGCCAGCAGAAAGACACCGGTCACCACCAGAGCCACCGCGAGGACATCGCGGGCCCGGCGCGACCCGAGAGCGGCCACCGTGACCGGTCCAAGGAATTCGATCGCGACCACCGTGCCCAGCGGAATCCGCGCGATCGCTTCGTAGAAGGCGACATTCATCCCCAGGGTCACCACACCGAACCCGGCGGCCACCCCGAGCGCGCGCCGCGTCCAGCGCTGCCGCCAGGGCCGCCGCCACGCCAGCAGGGCGGCACCCGCGGCCGCGGCACGCAACCAGGCGACCGTCGCGGGCTCGACCGTGGCGAACAAATGGACGCCGATCGCCGCGCCCAGATACAGCGAGACACCACTCGCGATGAACACCAGCGGCACCGACCAGCCGGGGAGAGCCGTCCGGCGCGGACTCTCGACAGCGACGGACGTACCCACCCCGCCACGGTAACGCCAGCACGGTCACCGCGGCCGGAACGATCCGGTCATCGGATGCCACCGGTCCGTCCGTGTCCGGCCCCGCGCTATTCGGCCAGGGGTTCGGCCCGCGCGGTCGACAAGGCCGCGGAGTAGGCGGCCAGGGCGCTGGGCCAGAACTGTTCCAGGTAGTCGCGCGCATCGGCCAGGCCGCGCGGATCCAGGGAGTAGAGGCGGCGGTTGCCCTGCGGCCGCATCATCACCAGGCGGGCCTCACGCAACACCTTCAGATGCTGGGAGATTGCCGAACTGGTGACGCCGAGGGCCTCGGCGAGTTCCCCCACCGATTTCGGACCCTGCGGAAGGGATTCGAACACCGCCCGGCGAGTGCCGTCGGCGAGCGCGCTCATCGCCCGCACTCCATTAGTCACCACTTGAATAGCGTGCCCCGGCTTCGCGCCCTCGGTCAAAACACGAGCACCCCTCGAAGACCGACGTCATCCAAGAATTACCCGCGTGTCGTTGTCTACTCGTCATACGCGAACTGGGCTTTTTATCCACTGTGACGGTCGCAACTCCGTTTCTGAACGGCGGCTGAGTTCTCGTACGGTCGATCCATGCCCGTAACCGTTCCGTTATCTCGTCTGCGTGGAGCCGGCCGGTCCCGCTCGGTCGCGACCCGTGCCGTGGCCGTCACCGCCATCGTCGGTGCCTCCCTCACCGCACTGGGCGCCACCGACACCCACGAGTTCACGGGCGACTCCGTGGCAAACGCCGCACAGGTCGACGTCACGTTCACCGCCTTCACCCCGCGCGAAGCCCAGATGCCGCAGGGCGTCCCCCAGCCGGTGCTCGACTTCCTCAACGGATTGCACGCCGAACAGACCCGCCCCAAGACCGTGCGCCCGGTCGCCGGACCGCTCACCTCCGGCTTCGGCCTGCGCTGGGGCGCCATGCACGCCGGCATCGACTTCGGCGAGGGCTTCGGCACCCCCATCCACGCCATCACCGACGGCACCGTCATCGAGGCGGGCCCGGCCTCCGGATTCGGCCTGTGGGTGCGGGTACTGCAGGACGACGGCACCATCGGCGTCTACGGCCACATGCAGGACATCCTGGTCCAGGTAGGCCAGCAGCTGCGCGCCGGCGACGTGCTCGCCACCGTCGGCAGCCGCGGCTACTCCACCGGACCCCACCTGCACTACGAGGTGCACACCGGCGGCAACGCCCCCATCGACCCGCTGCCCTACCTGACCGGGCGCGGCATGGACGTCGGCATCCCCGTCGACTGACCCCACTCGTCCGAGCGCCGACGAGGGGTGCACGGATCGGTTGCGCGACAACGACGTTCGCGGCCCACGCGGAACAGCCCCGGCTCATACCGCCGGGGCTGTTCTCATACCCGGGTACTACGCGCCGACCCCACCGCCGGGGGACGTGGCGTCCGGAATCGCGGACCTAGCGTCACCGTCATGACCACGCTCGATCGTCCGACGCTCGCGCCGCTCACCGCTCCCACGCCACCCCGCCGACTGCACCGACCGCTGCTCGTCACCACCGCGTCCATGGCGGCCCTGGCCGTATTCTCGCTGTGCGCCATGGCCTTCGACGACCGTCTGCTGCTCGGCGAATCGGTATGGCTCAAACCCGTCAAGTTCGCCATCGCCATGACCCTCTACTGCGGCACCCTGGCCTGGCTGGTGTCGTTCCCGCACCGCGGACAGCGGCTCACCTGGTGGATGGGCACCGTCTTCGCCGCCACCAGCGTCGTGGACGTCGGCTTCATCGTCGTGCAGGCCGCGCGCGGCACCTTCAGCCACTTCAACACCCAGCACGACGCCGTCAACACCATCGGCCAATGGGTGTTCATGACCGGCGTGCCCGGACTGTTCCTCGCGAATCTGGTGATCGCGGTGACCCTTTCGTGGCAGCGCGTCACCGACCGGCCCACCTCGCTGGCCATCCGCACGGGCCTGGGCATCGCGGTGTTCGGCATGGCGCTCGGCTACACGATGGGCTTCAGCGGCGAGCAGCAGGCCACCGACGCCTACGGGCACCCGGTGCGCCTCGGCGCGGGTCACACCTTCATCAGCGGGCAGCCCGCCGTCCGCGACGGTGTCGAGGGCATGCCGGTCACGCACTGGAGCACCGCGGGCGGCGACATGCGGATCGCGCACTTCGCGGGCCTGCACGGCATCCAGTTGCTCATCGTCGCGGCCATCGTGCTGGCCCGAGTCGCCCCGGCCGTGGCATGGCTGCGCCCCGAGCGCACCCGCACCCGGCTGATCGGGGTGCTGGCCCTCGGGTACAGCGGTCTGGTGGCGCTGCTGCTGTGGCAGGCGCTGCGCGGGCAACCGGTGACCCGGCCCGACGGCGAAACCCTCACCGCCCTCGGCCTTGTCGCCGCCGTCACCGCCCTCGGTATCGGGGTCGTGTACGCCCTGAACCCGCACGGCCGCCACACCGCGGTCAGCGCAGCCGTTCCGCCTCACGCGTCAACGCCACCAATGTCGCGGTGAGATCGGCGAGTTCGATCATCTCGGCGCCCTCCGCGACCGCCGTGGCCACATCCTCGGCGGCGCAGCGGGCGGCGAACCAGCGATCGGACAGGTCGGAGACCTCCTGGGCACTGAGCACCACCGAATCCTCGGGAATGCCGGTGCCCTTCACGCTGTTTCGGTGTTCGTACGCCCGCTGGCGACACGATTGCCGGCAGTAGCGCCGGCGGCGTCCGATCTCCGATTCGGCGATCTCCCGCCCGCACCACTGGCAGCAGGACAGCACGCGTCGAGACATGGTCCGTCACATTAGCGGTTTGCGACCGCGACCGGGTGGAAGGGCACGCCGCGGCGAAGCGGGCACGCCGGACGAGTAGGATGGCAGGGTTCTCCCACGGGAACCAAGACGTGCGCGGCCGCGTTGACAGTAGGTAGCGCAGCTGCAGAAACACTGATGTAGAACATTGCCGACAGGCGAGAAGGGACCGCACTCATGGCAGATCGCGTACTCCGGGGGTCTCGGCTCGGAGCGGTGAGCTACGAGACCGACCGCGACCACGACCTGGCGCCGCGTCGGATGGCGCGGTACCGCACCGACAACGGCGAGGAATTCGACGTTCCCTTCGCCGACGACGCCGAAATCCCCCCGACCTGGCTGTGCCGCAACGGCCAGGAGGGCATCCTGCTCGAGGGCACCACGCAGGAACCGAAGAAGGTCAAGCCGCCCCGCACCCACTGGGACATGCTGCTGGAGCGTCGCAGCAAGGAGGAGCTCGAGGAGCTCCTGCAGGAGCGCATGGAGCTGCTCAAGACCCGCCGCCGCGGCTGAGCACACGCCAAGACCCGGGAAGGGCCCCACACCACATCGGTGCGGGGCCCTTCCCGTTTGCCGAGGTCACCCCGGTGAGCTGCACTGGGCGGCAAGAAGATCGGCAATCGGGTGGCGGAGCGCAGGACCGGGCACGGCACCCAGCTGGGCGAGTTCCTGGGCATTTCGGCGACCGGCCGCGAGGTGGCGGTGCCCGGCGTCGCGTTCGCATCCGCGACGGCCGGATCACCGAATTCCGTGGCTCCTTCGACGGTTCAGCATGCTGGGGCAGCTGGGCGCGCTACCCGGCCGGCTCAGTGACTGGCGACCTTGCGGTACTGCAGCAGGGCGATCGGCACCGAGATCGCGAGGATGGCCAGCGAGCAGTAGATGGAGTATTCGACGCAGTGGTCGGCGGGCCAGCCGGTCGCCGGTTTGAACGTCGGAGGGGAGCCGTTTCCGAACAGCTTCCGGCCGGCCGCCGACACCGCCGTAATCGGATTCCAGGCCGCGACCGCGCGCAGCGGGCCGGGCAGCGTCTCTCCGGAGATGAACGCCGAGGAGATGAAGGTCAGCGGGAACAGCCAGATGAGACCGGCGCTCTGGGCCACCTCGACACTGGGCGACATGAGCCCGGTGATCGCCCCGACCCACGACATGGCGAATGCGAACAGCAGGATCACGCCGAACGCCAGCACCGCGTCCATGATCGCCCCATTGATCCGCCAGCCCACCACGTACCCGCAGACCACCATGACCGTCAGCGCCAGAATATTGACCACCAGGTCCGACAGGGTGCGGCCCATCAGCACCGCCAGCCGCGACATGGGCAGGGTCCGCATCCGGTCGATGATGCCCTTGTGCAGGTCGTTGGCCAGACCGACGGTGGTGAACGCCGCGTTGAAAGCGACTGTCTGCGTGAAGATTCCGGCGAGCAGGAACTCCCGGTACTGATCGCCGCCCAGCGACGCGCCGAAGATGTACGCGAACAGGAACACGAACATCAGCGGCTGAATCGTGGCCGTCACCAGCAGCGTGGGCACCCGCAGGATGGTCAGCAGATTGCGGTAGGCCACGATCGCCGAGTCGCGCACCACCCGGGGCAGCAGCATCACCGGTCCCTCGACACGCTCGCGAATGGGTTCCGCCGCGGGCGGCGCGGCGGCTTCCGGTTCGGCCTCGGCGGGGAGGGTCGTCACGACAAGATCTCCTCTTCGACTGACTCTGATGCGGGGACGTCCGACTTGCGTTCGGTGGATTTGCCGGTGAGGGAAAGGAATACGTCGTCGAGGGTGGGCCGGTGCACGGCGGCGTCGACCACGTGCACCCCGGCGTCGTCGAGACGGCGCAGCGCCTCCACCATGGTGCGGGTGCCGTCACCGACCACCACGGTCACCGCGTCGGCGCCCTCGTCGAATTCAGCATCGCCGATGCCGACCTCGCCCAGCACCTTGCGCGCGGGGGCGGGATCCTGCCCGGCGGCGAGGGTGACGGTCAGCTTGTCACCGCCGATGGAGGTCTTGAGTTCATCGGCGGATCCGCGGGCGATGACGCGCCCGCGGTCGATGACGGTGATGCGGTCGGCGAGAAGGTCGGCCTCCTCCAGATACTGGGTGGTGAGCAGCACGGTGGTGCCGTCGTCGACCAGTTCGCCGATGACCCGCCACATGTCGAGGCGGCCGCGCGGATCCAGCCCGGTGGTCGGCTCGTCCAGTACGACCACCGGCGGCCGGCAGACCAGCGCGCCCGCCAGGTCGAGCCGGCGGGCCATACCGCCGGAGTAGGTGCCCGCGCGCCGCCCGGCCGCATGCTCGAGACCCAGCGCGCCGAGCAGTTCGGTGGCGCGTTCGGCGGCATGTTTGTGGTTCATGCCGTACAGGCGGGCCACCATGCGCAGATTCTCGAACCCGGTCAGATTGGCGTCGATGGCCGCGTACTGGCCCGACAGACCGATCCGGGTGCGGGCGCGGGCCGGATGCTTCAGCACGTCGACTCCCACGACGTGCACCGAGCCCGCGCTCGGGCGTAGCAGGGTGGTGACGATGCGGACGGTGGTGGTCTTGCCCGCGCCGTTCGGCCCGAGCAGGCCCATCACCGTGCCGCACGGGATCTCGAGGTCGATCCCGTCCAGCACCCGCACCTTGCCGTAATACTTCACCAGCCCTCGGACTTCCACGGCCAGACTCATCGCATACCCTCCCGCCGAGCTTGGATGGCCGCCAGCTGATCCCGCAGCACGGGCCCGATGACGGCGAGGGATTCGGGCGTCGTCATGCCGGCGTGCGTGCACCGCACCAGCTGGTCGTGCACCGCACCGGTGACGTAGGGCTGCCAGGCCGCGGCACAGCGGTCCGGATCGGCCCGGTTGATCTCGTCGTCGGCTGCGGTGAAGAACAGCATGTCGCCGTCGTAGACGCGGGGCCGGAACCCGTGCGCCTGCACCGCGCCGTTCTCGTATCCGGTGTAGAGCCTTTCCAGGTGCTCGACGGTGAGCGCCGCGAACGGCCCGGATCGCCCGCGGAGCAGTTCGGCCGCCTCGGTGAGCGTCAGGCGCGGATCGATCTCGGCGTCCCCGCCGAGCAGATCGGAACCGAATTCGGCGACGACCGACGCCACCGACGGCACCGCCTGGTCGAGCAATCGATCCGACAGCTGGTAGCTGTCCATCAGGCCCAGGAGCGCGACCTCGTCGCCGGCCTCCTGCAGCTGGACGGCCACCTCGTGGGCGATGAGCCCGCCCAGCGACCAACCCAGCACATGGTAGGGACCCTGCGGCTGCACCGACTTCATGTGCGCCACATAGTATTCCGCGGCCTCGGCGATGGTGTGGTGGCTCGCCTCCCCAGAGACGTGCGGGGCCTGCAGACCGTACACCGGCCGATCGGACGGCAGGTGCGACAGCAGCCCGGCGAAGCACCAGGCCAGGCCGATCGCCGGATGCACGCAGAACAGCGGCGGCACATCGGATTCGGCGGCGCTCCGCAACGGCAGCACCGCACCCAGGGCCGCGGTCAGCGCGGCTCCGTCATCGCCCTTGGCCTCGGCGAGCCGCCCGGCGATGGCGGCCGGGGTGGAGTCGCCGAACATGGCCTGCACCGGCAGGTCGATGCCGCCCGCCCGCAGCTGGGCCACCACCTTGGTGGCCAGCAGCGAGTTGCCGCCGAGGTCGAAGAACCCGTCGTCCGCGCCGACCTGTTCGATGCCCAGCACCTCGGCGAAGGCGTCGCACAGCGCCGCCTCGATCGGGTTGGTGGGCGGCCGGTAGCCCTCGCGGGCCGCGAACACCGGCTCCGGCAAAGCCTTCCGGTCCAGCTTGCCTACCGGGGACAGCGGCACCCGGTCAAGCAGCATGATCGACTGCGGGACCATGTAGTTGGGCACCAGCTCGGCCACGTGCGTGGTCAGCTCGGCGGCGGTGGGCGCGGTCCCGGTGCGCGGCTTCACGTACGACACCAGCGCGGTGGAGCCGGCCGGGGTGCGGTGCCCGATGGTGGTCGCGAACTCCACCGCCGGATGCTTGGCCAGCGCCACGTCGATCTCGCCGAGCTCGATGCGGAAGCCGCGGATCTTGACCTGGTGGTCGGTGCGGCCGACGTACTCCAGATCCCGTGCGCGGCCGTCCCTTTCGAGCCAGCGGACCAGGTCGCCGGTACGGTACATCCGCTCACCGGGCTTGCCGAACGGGTTGGCCACGAACTTCTGCGCGGTCAGGCCCGGGCGGCGCAGATAGCCGCGCGCCAGCGCCGCACCGGACAGGTGCAGTTCGCCGGTGACCCCGGCCGGGGCCGGGTGCAGGCGCGCGTCGAGCACGGCCGCGCCGACCCCGCGGATGGGTCCGCCGATATTGATCTGCCCGCCGGGCGACATGGGCTGCGACATCACCGTGACGATGGTGGTCTCCGTCGGCCCGTACACGTTGTAGAGCTTGCGGCAGCCCGACGCCCACCGGGCGACCAGGTCCGGTGGCAGCGCCTCGCCACCGACCAGCACATGCCGCATCGCGGTCACGCCGGCCGGGTCGACGGTGCCCAGCGCCGAGGTGGTGATGAAGGCGTGGGTGATGCCCTCCTCGACGAACACCTGCGCCAGTTCCTCGCCGCCGACCACACCCGGCGGAGTTATCACCAGGGTGGCGGCACCGCCGAGCGCGAACAGTAAATCGAGCATGGCGGCGTCGAAACTCGGTGTGGCGAAGTGCAGGACGCGGGAGTCGGGGCCGACATCGAAGCGCTGCGCGGTCTCGGCGGCGAAGTTGGACAGGCCGCCGTGGGTGACGACCACACCCTTCGGGATACCGGTCGACCCCGAGGTGTAGATCACGTACGCCGGGTTGTGCATCCGCAGCGGCGCGGTGCGTTCGGCGTCACGGATCGGCGCGTCCGAGGTGGCCAGTACCCGCTGCCGGAACGAGGGCGCGTCCAGCACCGTCCAGTTGGCGCCGTCGGGCATCTTGTCCCGATAGGTCGACAGCGTGATGCCCACGGCCGCACCGGAATCCAGCAGCATGTGGCTGATGCGCTGTTCCGGGTAGTTGGGGTCGACGGGCACGAACGCGGCGCCGGCCTTGGCGATGGCCACGGTGACCGCCACCGATTCCGCCGAGCGCGGAATCCCCATGGCGACCAGGGTTTCCGGGCCCACGCCATAACCGATCAGCACCCGGGCCATCCGGTTGGTCCAGCGGTCGAGGGCGTCGTAGGAGATCTGGGTGCTCCCCGAGCGGACCGCGATGGCTTTCCGGTTGAGATTGGCGGCGGCCTCGAACACCTCCGGGAAGGTGATGGGTAGGTTCGGTTCGGTGCCCCGCACCGGCGCCAGCGCCGACCATTCGGCCGAGTCCAGCAGATCCAGATCACCCACGGCGGTGGCCGGATTCGCGGCCGCGGCCCCGAGCAACCGGGCGAAGCGCTGTGCCAGCCGCTGCGCGCTCGCCTCCTCGAACAGGTCGGCGGCGTAGTTGACCGACACCGTGATGCCGTCGGGTTCCCGTCGCGGCGTCCACGATTCGGTGAGGGTGAACTGCAGGTCGAACTTGGCGATGCCCGGGTCGGCGTCGTCGGCCTCGATTCGCATGGCGGGCAGCTCCAGCACCCGCACCGGCTGGTTCTGCACCGACAGCATGACCTGGAACATCGGGTGATGTGCCTGGGAGCGCGCCGGATTCAGCACCTCGACGAGGCGTTCGAACGGCACGTCGGCGTGGGCGAAGGCCTCCAGGTCGGTGTCGCGGACCGCGCGCAGCAGGTTGCCGAACGCGGCGCCGCCGTCGATGCGGGTGCGCAGCACCAGGGTGCCGACGAACATGCCGACCAGACGATCCAGCGCCGGATGTCCACGTCCCGCAATGGGTGTGCCGACACTGATGTCGTCACTGTGGGTCAACCGGTGCAGCAGCGTGACCAATGCCGCGTGCAGCACCATGAACATGGTGACGCCGTGTTCGGCTGCCAGCGCCTGCAATTCGCGGTGGGTGAAGGCGTCGAGCCGGCATTCCACCGTGCCGCCCCGATAGGTCGGCACCGGCGGGCGGGGCCGATCGGCGGGGACCGCGAGCAGTTCCGGAATGCCGTCGAGTTCGCGCCGCCAGTAGGAGAGCTGGCGGCTGATCACCGACTCCGGATCGTCCTCGCGCCCCAGCACATCCTGCTGCCACAGCGTGTAATCGGCGTACTGGATGGGCAATTCGGGCCATTCCGGCTCCTGCCTGCCGGTGTGCGCCCGGTAGGCGGCGGCCACATCGGCGGCCAGCGGCTGCAGCGACCAGCCGTCCATGGCGATGTGGTGCGCGACGAGCACCAGCACGTGCTCGGTCCGGCTGCCGGTCAGGCGCAGCAGCGCCGCGCGCAGCGGGACGGTGGTGGCCAGATCGAAGCCGCCCCCGGTGATGCGCCGGATCTCCTCGGGCACCTCGTCCCGCGCGACCGTCCGCACCGGCAGCCCGATCGCCGCCTCGCCAGGCTCCAGGATCCGCTGGCAGGGTTCGCCGTCGATCTCCGGGAAGACGGTGCGCAGGGTCTCGTGCCGGTCCTGCACGGCGTGCAGGGCCGCGCGCAGCGCCGGGATGTCCAGCTCGCCGTGCAGGCGCAGGGCGACCGGAACGTTGTAGGCGCCCAGTGCTTCTCCCTGGTCACCGGCGTTGAACTTCTCCAGGAACCACAGTCGCCGCTGTGCCGCCGAGAGCGGAATCCGTTCGGGCCGGGTGCGCTTGCGCGGCTCCGGCCGCAGGTCCGCGGACGCCGATCCGGTGTCGAGGGCCGCGGCGAGTCCGGCGACGGTGGGCGCGGCGAAGACCGTGCGCACCTCCAACCGGACCCCGGTGGCGGTGGCCAGCCGGGCCACCAGCTGGGTGGCGAGCAACGAGTTTCCGCCGACCTCGAAGAAGCTGTCGTCGGCACCGAGGGCCTCGGTGCCGACCAGCTCCGCCATCACCTCGGCGACCAGGCGCTCGGTGTCGGTCTCCGGATCGCGGGAGACCCCGGCGGTGACGGCCGTGGGTTCGGGCAGTGCGTCGCGGTCGAGCTTGCCTACCGGGGTGAGCGGAATGTGATCGAGCAGGGTGAGGGCGCTGGGCACCATGTGCGCCGGCAGGTGCTCGGCGCAGTGGGCGCGCAGCTGGTCCAGATCCGGTGCGGCGGCGAGGTCCTTGGGCAGCACGAACGCCACGATGCGGCGCGCGCCCGCGATCTCGCGAACCTCGGTGTGGGCGAAGCGGATCGCGCGGTGGGCGGTGAGCACGGCGTCGATCTCGCCCAGCTCGATGCGGAAACCGCGCAGCTTCACCTGGTGGTCACTGCGCCCCAGGTAGACGATGTCGCCGCCGGCGGTCCAGCGCACCACGTCACCGGTGCGGTAGAGCCGCGCGCCCTCGGGGCCGTACGGGTCCGCGACGAACCGGGCGGCGGTGAGCTCGAACCGGTCGACATAGCCGCGCGCGCAACCCTGTCCGCCGATGTACAGCTCGCCGGGCACGCCGACCGGGACCGGGCGCAGGCGCTCGTCCAGGATCAGGGCGCGGGCGCCGCGGACCAGATTGCCGATGGTGACGGGCTCGCCGACGGTGAGCGGGGCGATGGTCACCACGATGGTGGTCTCCGTCGGACCGTACACGTTGAACATCATGCGGCCGGGGGCCCAGCGCGCCACCAGTTCCGGACCGACGGCCTCGCCGCCGACCATGACCGCCCGCAGGTGCGGCAGCGGCCAGCGGTCCCGATCGATGGTCGCCAGCGCGGCCGGGGTTATGAACGTGTGGCTGACCTGTTCGCGCTCCATGAGCTCGGCCAGGTCGTCGCCGCCGTACACATCGGGCGGGACGATGATCATGGTCGCGCCCGCGCAGATCGCGAACAACAGGTCGTAGACCGAGGCGTCGAAGCTCGGGGACGCGAAATGCATGGTCCGCGAGTCCCGATCGACCCGCGCGCGCTCGCGGACCTCGTCGGCGAAATTGGACAGGCCGCCGTGTGTGACGGCCACGCCCTTGGGTTTTCCGGTCGACCCGGAGGTGTAGATGACGTATGCCACGTCCGAGGTCCACAGCGTGCTGGTGCGTTCCGCGTCGGTGATCGGAGCGCCGTCGAGCACCTCGAGTTCCTCGAGCAGGCCCGTGTCGTCGAGCAGCAGCCACTCGACGCCGTGGTCGGCGGCGGCGTGCAGCCGTTCGGAGTGCTCGGTCATGCTGACGCCGTAGCGGCAGCCGGAGTCGGCGAGCATGTGCTGCATGCGATCCGCCGGATAGTTCGGGTCCACCGGCACGAACGCCGCACCGCACTTGGTGACGGCCAGCGCGGTCAATACCGACTCGACCGAGCGGGTCAGGCCCAGGGCCACCCGGTCTCCCGGGCCCAGGCCGCGCTGGATCAAGGCCCGCGCCAAGCGGTTCGAGTACACATCGGATTCGAGATAGGTGAGCTCGGTGTCCTCGAAGCGCAGGAACACCTGGTCGGCGTTGAGGTGCGCGGTGGCCGTGAAGTAGGCGGCCAGGCTGCACTGCGGTTCCGGAGCCGGGCCCCACGCGGGGGTGAACATGTCGCGTTCGAGTTCGGTGCGCGCGTCGATGTCACGGACCCGCAGCTGCGCGTCGGAGGTGACGGCGGTGAACACCTTCAGCAGGCGCTCGGCCAGGGTATCGACGGTCGACTGGTCGAAAAGCTCGGCGGCGTAGACGAATTCGAAGACGCGCCGGTCCTCGCCCAGGCCGGGCAGCACCCGCAGCTCCAGATCGAACTTGGCCAGGGCGATATCGAGTTCCTCGGCCTGCAGCGACAATCCGGGCAGCCGCAGCGCGGGCACCGGGGTGTCCTGCACGGTCAGCGCGACCTGCAGCAGCGGGCTCGCGCCGTAGCGGCGCCGGCCCGCGTCGGCGGACTGCACCTCCTCCACGACCCGCTCGTAGGGCACCTCGGCATGCGCCATGGCGGCCAGTTCGGTGTCGCGGTCGGCCTGCAGCAGTTCTGCGAAGCTGCGGTCGGGATCCACGTCCGAGCGCAGGATCAGCGTGTTGACGAACATGCCGACCAGCTCGTCGAGACGGGTGTCGGTGCGTCCCGCCACCGGGGTGCCGATCACGACGTCGCGGCCGCCGGTGACCGCGCGCAACAGCACGGCCAGGGTGGAGCGCAGCACCATGAACAGGCTGACGCCGTGTGCCCGGGCGACCTCGGCGAGCTTGCGCTGCACGGCTTCCGGCACCTCGAACTGCACGGTGCCGGCCCGCTGGGTGGGTTCGGCCGGGCGGGGCCGGTCGTAGGGCAGCGGCAGTTCCCCGGGTAGGCCGGCCAGCGCGGTGCGCCAGTAGGCCAGCTGGGAGGCGGCGGCGCTCTCGGCGTCGTCCTCGGCGCCGAGAAGGTCGCGCTGCCACAGGCTGAAGTCGGCGTACTGCACCGGCAGCGGCGTCCAGGTGGGGGCGGCGCCGCCGCTGCGGGCGGTGTAGGCGACGGCCAGGTCCCGGGTGAGCGGGCTCAGCGACCACCCGTCGGCGGCGATGTGGTGCAGCGCGATGCCGAGCAGGTGGCGGCGGGTTCCGGTGCGCAGCAGTGTGATCCGCAGCGGGATCTCCCGGGCGAGGTCGAAGCCGCGCCGGGCCAGCGAGCGCAGCGCGTGCCGTGCACCGGCCTCGTCGGTCTCGACCACCTCCGGTACCGGCAGGCACCGCGCCGTGTCCAGCACGACCTGGTAGGCGCCCTGCTCGTCCTCGGGGAACACGGTGCGCAGCACCTCGTGGCGCTCCACCACATCGGCCAGGGCGGCCCGCAACGCGCCGATATCCGGATCGCCGTCGATCCGCAGCACGAATGCGATGTTGTAAGCGCTCGATTCCGGGGAATATCTGTTGAGGAACCACAGTCGCTGCTGAGGCAGGGACAGTGGTACGCGCTCCGGGCGCGGCGTGTGCACAGCCAGCGCGACGCGCTGGGCCCGGGGCGCATCCGCCAGCCGGGCAGCCACCCCGGCCACCGTCGGCGCCTCGAAAACCTCGCGGACCGGCAGCTCCACCCCGAACTCGGCGTGTAGAGCTGCGGTCAGGCGGGTCGCCAGCAGCGAGTTGCCGCCGATGTCGAAGAAGTTGTCCTCGGCGCCGGGTGTGAGCCCGCCCAGCACGCTGCCGAAGACCAGCGCGACCTGTTGTTCCAGTTCGGTTTCCGGGGCGCGCGTGGGCGCGGCGGCCACGAACTCCGGCGCGGGCAGCGCCTTGCGGTCCAGCTTGCCGGACGGGCCGACCGGCATGGCGTCGAGCACGGTCAGTGCCGAGGGCACCATATAGCCGGGCAGCCGTCCGCGCGCGGTCTCGAGCACCGCGGCCGGGTCGAGCTCGGTGTCGGCGGTGAGATACGCGACCAGACGGGGGATTCCGCGCTCGTCGTGGTGAACCATGGTGAGCGCGAAGCCGACTCCCGGGTGCGCGGCCAGCACGGCGTCGATCTCGCGCAGTTCGATGCGGAAGCCGCGGATCTTGATCTGGTCGTCGGCCCGGCCCAGGAAGCGCAGCTGCCCGGCCTTGTCGGTGACCACGAGGTCGCCGGTGCGGTACATGCGCTCACCGCGCCGACCGTGCGGGTTGGCCGGGAAGCGTTGCGCCGTCATGCCGTGCCGGCCCAGGTAGCCGCGGGCCAGACCGGGACCGGACACGTACAGCTCGCCCGCCACGCCCGGCGGCACCGGGTGCAGGCGGCCGTCGAGCACGAACAGCCGCATACCGCGCACCGGCCCGCCGATCGGCACCGGCCGCCCCGCGAGCATGGGCCCGGTGGCGGTGGCGGCGACGGTGGCCTCGGAGGGGCCGTACATGTTGTGCATGCGCCGTGGCGGCAGACCGGGCCGGGAATCCGGTGCGGTCCACACCTCGACGAGATCCTCGGGGCAGGCCTCGCCACCGACGATCACGGCCTCCAACTCCGGCAGGTCGTCGGCGGGCACGGTGCCCAGGGCGGCGGGGGTGACGAACGCGTGCGTCACGCGTTCCTCGCGCAGGACGCGCGCCAGTTCGGCGCCGCCGTACACGCCGGCGGGCACGACCACGATGGTGGCGCCGGCCGCGAAGCCGAGCAGCAGCTCCAGCACCGAGGCGTCGAAGCTGGGCGACGAGAAGTGCAGGGTGCGAGCCGAATCCGTGACCTTGAACAGGTGCATCTGCTCGTGCGCCAGCGAGGATATGCCCGCGTTGGTGACGACCACGGCCTTCGGTTTGCCGGTGGAACCGGAGGTGTAGATCAGGTAGGCCGGGCTGCTGATGCGCAGCGGGTGGTGCCGGTCCACGTCGGTGACGGGGGTGTCGGGGAATTGCGCGCACTCGCGCGCCAGCTGCTCGGAGCCGAGCAGCAGCCAGTCGACGTAGCTCTTGCGGTGGCGGCCCCGATTACCGGGCCAGGTCGGCATGTCCTCGCGCAGTTCGGCATTGGTGATGCCGAGCATCGCGCCGGAGTCGGCGAGCATGTGGGCGATGCGGTCGCCCGGATAGTCCGGGTCGACGGGAACGTAGGCCGCACCGGTCTTGACCACCGACCACACCGCGAGAATGCTGTCCAGCCCGCGCGGCAGCGCGATGGCCACCACCACCTCCGGGCCCGCGCCGTGCTCGATCAGCACCCGCGCCAGGCGGTTCGAGCGCTCGTCGAGCTCGCGGTAGGTGGTGTCGACGCCGAGGTAGCGGACCGCGACCGCGTCGGGCACCCGCTCGGCGGTGTCGCTGAGCAGCCGGGCCAGGCTGATGCTGGGCTCGGCGGGCGAACCCGCGAGGGGCACCAGCTTCGCGGTCTCCCGGGCGTCCAGCAGCGGCAGGTCGCCGACGGGGACGGCCGGGTCGGCGACCGCGGCGGCCAGGACGGCGCCGAAGCGCCGCGCGATGGCCTCCACCGTGCTGCGGTCGAAAACATCGGCGGCATAGGCGAATTCGGCGGTGAACCCGGCGTCGCCCGCGGGGATGCCGACCGGTTCGTGGACGGTCAGCTGCAGATCGAACTTGGCGACGTCGGTGGCCAGCGGCACCACGTCGGCCTCGACGCCGGGCAGGTCGACATCCAGCGCGGCGGTGCTGTCGTAGGACAGCATCACCTGGAACAGCGGGTGGCGGGCGGCGGAGCGTTCGGGGTTGACCACCTCCACGAGCCGCTCGAACGGCACGTCCGCGTTGGCGAACGCATTCAGGTCGGTCTCCCGGACCTCGGCGAGCATGCGGTCGAAGCCGGCGGCCGGATCCACCCGGGTGCGCAGCACCAGGGTGTTGACGAACATACCGACCAGCTCGTCGAGCGCCGGATCGCTGCGCCCGGCGATCGGCGTGCCGATGACGATATCGGTGGTATTGCACAGGCGTGCGAGTACCGCGGCCAGCGCGGCGTGCAGCACCATGAAGGTACTGACCCCGCGTTCGGCGGCCACGCTCGTCAGCGCGCGGCGAGTCTGCGCGGAAATGTCGAATTCGACGGCACCGCCGCCGGTGCTGCGCTGCCGCGGGCGCGGGCGGTCCAGCGGCAGGTCCAGCTGGTCGGGCAGGTCAGCGAGCGCGGCGCGCCAGAAGGCTAGCTGGCGGGCCAGGGCGCTGCCCGGGTCGGCCTCGTCGCCGAGCAGTTCCCGTTGCCACAGCGCGAAATCCGCGTACTGCACCGGCAGCGGCGTCCACCGGGGCGCCGCGCCCTGAGCGCGGGCGGCCACCGCCGTCATGATGTCGCGGCTCAGCGGGGCGATGGACCAGCCGTCGCCGCTGATGTGGTGCAGCACCACCAGGAACAGGTGGGTGCCGGGCCCGGTGGCGTACAGCGCCACCCGGATCGGGGCCTGGCTGCGCAGATCGAAACCGTACCCGGCGAATTCGTTCGCCAGCGCGACCGCGTCGTCGCCGGTGGCGTCGATGGGATCGAGTGTCAGCGGGATCTCCGCGGCCGGGTGCACCAGCTGGCAGGGCCCGTCGGGGGTGTCGGGGAAGGTGGTGCGCAGGCTCTCGTGCCGTTCGAGCACGTCCACCAGTCCGGCGCGCAGGGCCGGAATGTCCAGGGGCCCGGTCAGTTTCACCGCGAACGCCATATTGTAGGCGGCCGCGTGCTCGGCGAACCGGTTGAGGATCCACAGCCGCTGCTGGGCCAGCGACAGCGGAATCTGTTGCGGCCGTGGCCCGGCCACCAGTTTCGGGGAGGCCTTCTCCGGGCGCTCGGTCGAGAGCCGGGTGGCGAGCGCGGCGACGGTGGACGTCTCGAACATGTCGCGGATGGTGAGCGAGGCGCCGAGGGCGGCGTTCACGCGCGCGACCGCGCGGGCGGCGGTCAGCGAATTGCCGCCCAGGTCGAAGAAGCTGTCCCGCACACCGAATTCGTCGGTGCCGAGCACCTCGGCGAAGATGCCGGCCAGCTGACGTTCCATGGCGGTGCTGGGGGTCGCGTCGGGCCGGGCCGGGCGGCGGGCGCCCGCATCGGGTGCGGGCAGTGCCTTGCGGTCCACCTTGCCGTTCGCGCTCAACGGTAGTTCGTCGAGCACCATGAGGAACGCCGGCACCATGTAGCTCGGCAGGGTCCGGCGCAGCGCGCCGGCGAGCTCGGACACGTCGAGGTCGCCGACGCCGGGGGCGGCCACCACATAGCCGATGAGCTCGTCGCCGCCGCGGCCACGGCGGGCCACGCACACCGCGCGCGCGACGCGGGCGTCGGCCAGCAGGGTGGCCTCGATCTCACCGAGTTCGATGCGCAGGCCGCGCACCTTGACCTGGAAGTCGCTGCGGCCCAGGTATTCCAGGACACCGGTGGCGCGCCACCGTACCAGGTCACCGGTGCGGTACATGCGGGTCCCGGGGGTGAACGGGTTGGCCACGAACCGGTCGGCCGTGAGCGCGCCGCGCCCCAGATAGCCGCGAGCCAGCTGCACGCCCGCCAGGTACAGCTCGCCCACGACGCCGGGGGCGACCGGCTGGAGCCGGGCATCCAGCACATAGGTCTGGGTGTTCCAGATGGGCGCGCCGATCGGGACGGTGGTGCTGCCCGGCGTGCAGTGCCAGGCGGTGACGTCGACGGCTGCCTCGGTCGGGCCGTACAGGTTGTGCAGCTCTGGCGCGTCCGAACCGGCGCCGAGGGCGGCGTGGAATTCGGCGACGGTGGCGGCGGGCAGCGCCTCACCGGAGCAGAAGACCCGCCGCAGCCCGGTGCAGCCGCGCACGTCGGTGTCGGTGAGGAACACCGACAGCATGGACGGCACGAAATGCGCCGTGGTGACGCCCTTCTCGGCGATCACGCCGGCCAGGTAGGCGGGATCGCGGTGCCCGTCGGGGGCGGCGATGACCAGGCGGGCCCCGATCTGCAAGGGCCAGAAGAACTCCCACACCGAGACGTCGAAGGTCGCTGGGGTCTTCTGCAGCACCACGTCGGACGAGTCGAGCGGGTAGGCGTCCTGCATCCAGCGCAGCCGGTTCACGATGGCGGCGTGGGTGACCCCGACGCCCTTGGGCTTGCCGGTCGAGCCGGAGGTGAAGATGACGTAGGCGAGGTGGTCGGCCCGCAGCGGCGTGGTCCGGTCGGCGTCGGTGACCGGGTTGCCCGGGTACCTCGACACGTCCGCGGTGTCGATGTCGAATCGCGGTGCGGTGCTGGGCAAGTCGAGGTCGTCGCGCTCGGTGGTGAGGATGCACAGCGGCCGGGCCTGGTCGAGGACGGCCTCGATGCGGTCGGCCGGGTGGTCCGGGTCGATGGGCAGGTAGGCCGCGCCCGCCTTGACGATGGCGTACATGCCGACCAGCAGGTCGAGGCTGCGGCGGATCGCCAGGCCCACCGGGGTGTCTGGTCCCGCGCCGCGCGCGATGAGCTCGCGTGCGAGCCGGTTGGCGCGCTCGTCGAAGGCCGCGTAGGTGAGGGTCTCGCCCTCGTAGTCGAGCGCGACCCGGTCGGCGGAGGCGGCGGCCCGGTCGGCGAACAGCCCAGCCAGGGTGCCCTCCTGGCGGGCGACCCGGGTCGAGTTCCATCCGCCCAGGACGTTTTCGCGTTCCTGGTCGGTGAGCACCGGCATGTCCGCGACCAGTGACTCCGGGGCGGCGGTCACGAAGCGGTTCAGGTAGTCCAGCAGCCGGCCGTGGTGCGCGCTCAGCTCGGCGTCGCTGTAGAGGCGCGGGTTGGCCTCGAAATCGATGTGGATCTTGCCGCCGAGCCCGTTGTACAGGTTGATCGAGAGGTCCTCGACCGGGCCGGTGGACAGCACATTGATGGAGCCCATCAGGCTGCCGAATTTCAACTCGCTGTGGAAGAGCATGAGGTTGACCATGGGCCCGAAGAAGCCGCGGGCATCACGGGAATAGCCGCAGTCCCTGCGGATGTCATCGCTGCGGTAGCGCTGGTGCCGCAGCGCACCGGTGATCTGCAGCTCGACCGCGCGGACCGTATCGGCGATGGTGTAGGTGTCGGTGAACTGCACCCGGATGGGCACCACATTCGAGACCACGCCGCTGGAGCGGCGCAGCGCCACCGTGGTGCGCGCCGAGACCGGCAGGCTGAGCACCACGTCCTGGGTGCCGGTGACGGCCCGCACGTACCCGGCCAGCGCGGCCACGAACAGCGCGGAACTGTTGGAGCCGAACGCGGTCGCGGCGGCCTCGATGGCGGCCTGCGCGTCCTCGGCGAGCACGGCGTTGGCGCTGCGGCGGCCCGCGTCGGACACCGCGGGCAGCAATCCGTTGCTGGACAGGGTGATCGGCTCGCCGGCGCCGTTGAGCTGCTGCCGCCAGTAGTCGCTGTCGGTGACGAAGCGGCTGGTCTCCCGGTAGCGGTTCTCGTCGCCGTAGATGGTGGCCAGCGGCGTGGCCCGCGAATCCGTCGGCTCCTCGTGCTCTTCCAGGGCCGTGTAGATCTCCGCGGCCCGGCTGGTGGCGTTCATGGCGCCGTAACCGTCGATGACGATGTGGTGACCACGGCTGTACCAGATCCAGTCCGAGTCACCGACCTGCAGCACCACATTGATGGTGAGCGGGTCCTTTTCGATGTCGATGGGCGAGCTGGCGTGCTCGTTCATCCAGGCGAGGGCCGCGGCCCGGGGGTCGGCCTCGCCGCGCATGTCGAGGCGTCCCCAGCCGGCCCGGCGGGTGAGGTCCACCATCTGGTGTGGCACACCGTCGATCTCGAGCAGGCGCACGTGGCCGCACTCGCTCTCGCCGCCGAAGCGTTCGATGGCGTAGAGCAGGCGGCCGACGTCCAGATCACCGTGGATCTCCACGTATTGCGCGATGGTGAGGGGGATGTCGGGCCGGATGCGCTGGGCGTACCAGAGGGCCGCCTGCGCGGGAGACAGCGCGAAGGGTTGAGCTGAGAATTCACCCGAAGAACATTGGTCGACACGGTCGGTGGCCAATGAACTCATCAAAAAACTCCGTTCTGCCGCTGTAGACGCAACTCCCCGAGCCCCGAAAAAATCGATCACGGCCCGTCTCCGACGGCCGGCGATCGCGCGCACGCGCGAGCCGTAGGACGTGATCCACGTCCTATGATTCGGAGCATCCCGCCGACTGGATCGGTGGTGATCTCGAGTTATCCGCAACGAACAGCGTCGACGGAACGAAGATTAAGTTCAGTTACCTCATAGCAAACCTCGCGAGGATCGCTTAACTCACCTAAGGAAACCGCACGACCACAGACATATCAGAGACGCCGACCAGCTCTGGCAACGAACCGGCGAACCACTCTCGCCGACGCGGGACGGCCCTCTCACACGTGCCCGCTGGTAATACGCCGGAAAAGTCTCCGGGATTCGAACGCGCTCGGACGATGTCACAAATGCTGCGCCCGGCGCCGAATCAGCACTGCCGCAGTGGCAGCCGCGGCCAGAATACACAAGATTACCTCGGGCGCGGTGCCCAATCGGGTGGCAAATGTCGTGTCGTTGCGCAGCGGCAACCTCGCCACCAGCGCCGCCGGTTCGAACTGCGGGGTTTGCTGGCGGATCACGCCATCGGCGGTGATCATGGCGCTGACACCGGTGGTCGCCGAGACCACCACGGCGCGACCGTGTTCCACCGCGCGCACCCGCGACATGGCCAGCTGCTGATAGGTCATCTCACTGCGCCCGAAGGTGGCGTTGTTGGTCGGAACGGTGAGCAGCTGCGCGCCGGCGCGGACCGATTCCTCGAAGGCGCGGTCGAAGACCACCTCGTAGCAGGTGGCCACGCCGATGGCGATCGGGTCACCGCCGGTGACCGGCCGGACGTGTACCATGCCGTCGCCGGTGCCGGGCACGAAATAGCCTGCGCGGTCCGCGTATTCGGAGAAGTGCCGGAAGAAGTTCCGATAGGGCAGATATTCGCCGAAGGGCTGGATGATCTTCTTGTCGTGCCGCTCCCCTGGTCCGGCGTCGCCGTTCCAGACGATGACCGAGTTGGTGGTGGTGCGGTCGTCGTTCACCAGGACCGCGCCGACCAGGATGGGGGCCCTCACATCCTTGGACGCCTGCGAGATCTCCTGGGCAGCATCCTCGTTGCGCAGCGGATCGATATCGGAGGAGTTCTCCGGCCAGATCACCACGTCCGGCCGCGGCGCCCGGCCGGCCGCGATGTCGCGGGCCAGTTCCTCGGTGCGCTTGACGTGATTGTCGAGAACCGCGCGGCGCTGGGCATTGAAGTCCAGGCCCAGGCGCGGCACGCTGCCCTGGATGGCGGCGACCGTGATCGGCCGGTTGCCGTCCTCCGGGCCGGGCAGCGCGGTCCGGAGGATCACTCCGGTGAGGGGAACTATAGCCACAAGCATTGCCGCAGCAACAATCCGGTTCCACGATGTGGGACGGATAGCCCCCCATCTGGGAGAATTCGAGGCGGTTCCGGACCCCTCCCCATTACCCTCCGCACCTGAGTCGAGGCGGCGCAGCAAACTCTTGGCGAGCCAGGCCAGGCCCGTCCCGGTGAGGGCCACCGCGAAGCTCACCAGGGGGGCGCCACCCACCATCGCGAACGGCAGATACCAGCCGTCGGCCTGCCCGAAAGCCAGTTTGCCCCAGGGGAACCCGCCGAACGGGAAGCTGGCCCGCACCCACTCGGTCAGCGACCAGACCGTCGCCACCCACAGCGGCCAGCCGGGCAGCGTCGCCACCCACCGCGTCAGCATCCCGAACAGTCCCACGTACAGCGCGCAGACCGTCGAGAGCGCGATCCACGGCACCGGCCCGACATAGATGCCCGTCCAGGGCAGCAGCGGCAGGAAGAAGGCCAGTCCGGCCACGAACCCGAACCCGAATCCTCCACGCGCCCGGCGCGTTCCACGCACCGCCAGGGTGAGCACCGCGATGCCGACCGGGGCCAGATACCACAGCGTCCGCGGCGGGAAGCTCGCGTACAGCAGCAGTCCCGATGCCGCCGCCGCCAGCAGTCGCGTGAGTCTCGGGTGGGCTCGGATCCGGTCGGCGGCCAGCGCGAATCTCGTGCGCTTCACCCGGTCATCCCGCTGAGGCGTCGTGGAATCGGCTGTGGTGGTGGGGTTTTCGGGGCCGGGCTCAGGCTTCATGAATGGTGACTCCGCGGTGCACGGTGCGCAGGCAGCGGGGCAGGGTGGCCTCCGGGGTCAGCGGCGGCAAGCCGGGGACACGGGAGCGCGGGTCGGTGGACCAGCGCTGCACGGAGTCGGCGGCGGCCGCGACGACCAGCTCGCGGGCGTCCCAGATGGCATAGGAGGCAGGGGCTCCCGGGACGAGGGTGCCCGCGACGCCGTCGCGGACGCCGCCCGCACGCCAGGCGCCGCGGGTGGCGGCGGCGAAGGCGGCGCGCGGGGAGATCTGGTGGCCGGGGGTGCGGTGGTGGGCCGCGGCGCGCACGGCCGCCCACGGGTTCAGGGCGGTGACCGGGGCGTCGGAGCCCAGGGCGAGGGAGATGCCCGCGGCGGCCATGGCGGCGAACGGGTTGAGGGTGGCGGCGCGCTCGGCGCCCAGGCGGGTGGCGTACATGCCGTCCGGGCCGCCCCAGGCGGCGTCGAATCCCGGTTGGACGCTGGCGATCACGCCCCAGGCGGCGAGTTTCTCGATCTGCGCGCCGGTCATCATCTCGGCGTGTTCGAGGCGGTGCCCGCGGGAGGCGACGGCCGGGCCGCCGAGTTCGCCGACGACCCGCTCGAAGCCCGCGACGACCGCGTCCATGGCGGCATCGCCGATGACGTGGAAGCCGGTCTGGATGCCGGCCTGGGTGCACGCGAGCACGTGCGCGGCAATGGCATCGGCGTCGAGGTAGGCGGCGCCGGTGGTGTCGCGATCGGCGTAGGGTTCGCGCAGCCAGGCGGTGTGCGAGCCGAGGGCCCCGTCGACGAACAGGTCGCCGCCGAGAGCCTGCACGCCGAGTTCCTCGACCAGGGTGCGGGCTTCGTCGGCGGTGCGCACGGCCTGTCCCCAGTAGGCGCGCACCTCGACGCCGTGCCCGAATTCGAGGAGTTCGCGGACGTCGTCGGCGCCGGAGATCTCGGGTCCCGCGCATTCGTGCACGGCCACAACACCGTTGGCGGCCGCCACGTCCAGCGCGACCTGCCGGGCGGCATCGCGCCGCGCCCGGTCCAGCGCGCCCAGCGCGGCCCCGCGCACGCGATGGTGCGCGTCCGTGCGCAGCGGCTCACCGCGTGTGAACCCGTTCGCCTCGGTGATCCCGGCCACCGCGTCGAGCAGCGCGGAGGAGGCCACCGCCGAATGTGCGTCCACGCGAGCCAGATACACCTGCCGTCCCGGCGCGGCGGCGTCGAGCTCCTCGCGCGCGGGCGGTCGTCCTTCGGCCCAGGTGGTCTCGTCCCAGCCCTCGCCGAGGATCACACCGTCCGGATGCGCCGCGGCGTACTCCCGCACCAGTTCCAGACATTCCGCGAGTGAACGGGCCTGCGCCAGATCGAGTCCCGTCAGCTTCAGCCCCAGCGCGGTCACGTGCACATGCGGGTCCACGAACCCGGGCGCCACGAACGCCCCGTCCAGCTCGATGATCTCCGCGTCCGGATGCAACGCCCGCCCAGGCTTGTCCAACCCCACCCACACCACGGTTCCGTCACTGACGGCCATGGCCGTCGCGTCAGGATTGCTGGAGCTGTAGATACGACCACCGACAAGCAACTGGGTACTCACGGGTCTCCAGTCTGCCCGACGCGCCTGCCACACCGACAACCGCACCGCACACGGCAACCACACACTCCGGTAGTACCCCAGTGTTACCGTGGTGGGATGAAGATCTCCGTTTCGCTCCCCGATGACCGCGTAACCGAGCTCATCAAGCAACAGCCGAACGTCTCCGATTTCCTCTATCGCGCCGCACGCCGCATGCTCGTGGCCGAGGAACTGGCCGCACTCACACCCGATTCCGAGGCCGACGCCTTCGCCGAGGCGTCCGAGGCGGCGTCGCTCGAGGCGTGGGCCGGCGATGAGTGACGTCCCCGCCATCCAGGGTGAGATCTGGAAGCTGCGCGGTGTCCACGACCTCGTGCACACCGTCGTCGTCCTCGACTCGGTGCCACACGTCGTCCGGGGCGGCCTCATCGCCGTGGCGATGGTGATCCCCGCCCGCGAGGTTCCCAATCCCCGTGCGCTGCTGACAGTTCCGATCGCCGACACCGACCAGGCCGTAGCCGTCTTCCGGCTCGGCACGTTCAGCGCATCGCTGTTCCTCGAGAAGATCGGGATGCTCGACCCGGCAACCCTCGAGAACGTGCGCATGGCACTGCGCGCCCGATTCGATCTCTAGTCACTCGGCGCCGAACCGCCGCCGGCGATCGCGGATTTGCCGCCACCACACCCCACCGCTACAGCCCACAGCTGCTCGCCATACGAACCAACGGTTCGCGGAATCCGCAATTCTTCAGGCCGGCTTCGTCGACGCCCTCGACCGTGGTGACATCGAGGCCACGGCGTGCGCTGATGCCGCGACAACCCCGCCGAGGCGGCGGCCGGTACTGCCGCAGCCGTCCACCCGTGCAGCTCGAGGCCATGCTGGCCGGCTGACCCAGGTCCACTTACTGAGACGGCGATGACCGGCGACCGGCCGCATCGGTGTGGCGCATGCCGGACATCGCCGCCCGGGCCGACCGGCCCGAGCTGACCGAGATCCTGCGCCCGGGGTCCACCATCACCGAACCGTCCTGCTGGTCGAGAACGTGATCACCCCGGTGCGCGAGCGGCTCTGCGGCCGCTCGCGCACCGGGGTGAAGTCGGCGGTGGGGTCAGCGGGGGTCGATCATCTTGTAGCCGTTGCCCTGGCCGTCGTCGTAGTACTCGGTGACGACGGTGGCGTCGATGACCTCGCCGTCGGGGTCTATGACGACATTGCGGTAGCCGTAGGGGCCGACGGCGGTGGCGACGCGGCTCAGGCGGCGGGCGGCGAAGGCAGCCACGATCGGGCGGAACAGGAAGCGGGTGAAGGGCAGCAGGGCCAGCAGGCCCAGGGCGGTGGTGAGCAGGCCGGGGACGAACATGAGGACCGCGCCGACCGCGACCAGCGCGCCGTCGGCGACGGCGGTAGTGGGTTCGAGCTCACCGCGAGCCGCGCGGCGGAAGCCCTGGAACACGCGGCGGCCCTGCGAGCGCACCAGCACCAAACCCACGGCCGAGCCCGCGAGCAGCAGCAGGATGGTGGGGAACACGCCGATGAAGTGGCCGACCACGACGAGGGTGGCGATCTCGGCGACGAAGTACGCGAGGAACAGCATGGCAGGCATCGGGCGATCCTTTCGATCGATCTACCCGTGCAACGCGCGACGGCCCGGATTTTCTCCCGGATGCGTCACCGGTCACATCGGCTCGGCGCTGCCCGGTCGCACCAGCCCGGTCTCGTAGGCCAGCACCACGGCCTGAACCCGGTCGCGCAGGCCGAGTTTGGTGAGCACGCGGCCGACATGGGTCTTCACGGTCGCCTCGGACAGGAACAGCACGCCCGCGATCTCGGCATTGGAGCGGCCGGCGGCGATGTGTTCGAGGACCTCGCGTTCGCGGGCGGTGAGCACCTCGAGGACGCCGGGGTCGCGCCCGGCGGCCGGATCCTCGGCGATGAGGCGATCCAGCAGCCGCTTGGTCACCTTGGGCGAGACCACCGCGTCCCCCGCGGCGACACTGCGGATCGCGGAGATCAGATCCTCGGGCGGGGTGTCCTTGAGCAGGAAGCCGCTGGCCCCGGCCCGCAGCGCGCCGAGCGCGTGCTCGTCCAGGTCGAAGGTGGTCATCACCAGAACCCGGCTGCCGCACCCGGATTCGATGATCCGCGCGGTCGCGGTCACGCCGTCGGTGACCGGCATCCGCACATCCATCAGCACCACATCGGGCCGCAGCTCCCCCGCCCGCGCGATCGCGGTCGCCCCGTTGTCGGCCTCCCCGACCACCTCGAGGTCCGGGTGGGCACCGAGCACCATCCGCAGTCCGGCCCGCATGAGCTCCTGGTCATCGACGACGAGAACGGTGATCGGCACCCCCACAACCTAATGGGCGCTGTCGGCGGAGCCGTCCTCAGCCCAGCGCATGACCGGAGCGAATGCGGAGGGGTACCGCCTATCCGGCCGGCCGCTGCGCCGGTGCGCGCGGGCCGGGGCCGATCGCGGAACGCTCTGGTCGTCGCAGGTCGGAGGCGGTCAGTCGGGGGTGTCGCGGTCGAGGGGGATGGTGGCGCGGACGGTCCAGCCGCCGTGCGGGTTTCGGCCCGCGGTGAGGGTGCCGCCCAGGACAGCGATGCGTTCGCGCATGCCGACCAGGCCGAGGCCGCTGCCGGGGATGCGGGCCGGGGACGGGACTGCGGTGAGTGTGGTTGGGGTGCTGGAGGATCCGCAGCCACCGGTGGCGGGGCCCGGATCGAGGGGTGTGCCGCCGGAGTCGGTGATGTCGAGCAGGACGTCGGATTCGCGGCGGGTGACGTGGACCTCGGCGTGCGGGTCGGGGCCGGCGTGGCGCAGGGTGTTGGTGAGCGACTCCTGGACGATGCGGTGGATGCCGAGGCTGACTTCGGTTGTGACGGAATCGAGTTCGCCGCGCAGTTCGAGGGTGACGTCCAGACCGGCGCTGCGCATCATGTCGACGACCTTGGCGATGCCGGCGGTGCCGTGCTGCGGAAGTTGTTCGGGCGCATGCTCGGTGCGCAGTAGTTCGACGGTGCGGCGCAGTTCGCGCAGGGCGTCGCGGCCGGTTCCGGCGATGGTGGACAGCGCCTGCTCGGCGGTGTCGGGATCCTGACGCAGGGCGTAGCGGGCGCCGTCTGCCTGCACGATGATGACGCTGACCGCGTGCGCGACCACATCGTGCAGTTCGCGGGCGATGCGGGTGCGTTCGGCGGCGACGGCGTCGTGGGCGCGGCGTTCGCGGTCATAGTCGGCGACGGCGAGGCGCGCGGCGACCTCGGCATCGTAGGCGTGGCGGGCGCCGACGAATTCGGCCAGCGTCCAGCACAGCGCGTAGTAGAGGGCGGTGAAGGCGATGTCGGTACCCGAGGGTTTGCCGATGGTGGCGGCCGAGATGAGGCTGTCGACCAGCAAGATGCTCAGGTAGATGAGCCCTTGGCGGCGGCCGACATACGCGACCAGGGTGTAGAGCATGATGCCGAGCCCGAGCAGCGCCGGGTGCACCGAGGTGTCGCCGACCGCGCCGTGCACGAGCGAGGCCGCGATGGACAGCAGCACCACCGCGATGGCCGCGGCGCGGGTATGGGTGCGGCGGAACACGATCGGCAGCGGCAGCAGCACACTGAAGACCAGGTAGGTCGGCTTGTACTGACTGTTGCTCAGGGCGAACACATCGATGGTGAGCAGCAGCAGCGCCACCATGGAATCGGTGATCAGCGGTTTGCCGCGCAGCCACAAACTGAACCGGCGCACCCGTCCACCCTACGGTTGCGCTGGAAGTTGCCTCGGGTCGGCGCGCCCCCGCCACTCAACCGTTTGATCTTGCCGCGGGCTTTCTGGTTGGGTCGCCCTGTGAGCCTTGCGGACTGGGCGGTCTTACTGACCGCGGCGACGGCGGCCGGATGGGTCGATGCGGTGGTCGGCGGCGGCGGATTGATCGTGTTGCCCACCCTGTTCGTGGTGCTGCCCGGCCTGGCCCCGCAGACGGCCCTGGGCACCAACAAGATCGCCGCTTTCTCCGGCACCAGCGCCGCCGTCCTCACCTTCGCCCGCCGGGTGCCGATGCGCTGGCGGGTCCTGATCCCGGGCGCGGTCATCGCCGCGATCGCGGCGGCGTGCGGATCCGCGGCGGTGGCGCTGATCGACAAGAAGTACTTCATCCCGATCGTGATGGTGGTGCTCGTGGGCGTGGCGATCTTCGTCACCCTGCACCCCTCGGTGGGCGTCACCATGGCCACCCATCCCCCGACCCGCCGCAAGACGATCCTGGTGGTCGCCCTGGCCGCGGGCCTGATCGGGCTCTACGACGGCCTGCTCGGCCCCGGCACCGGGACGTTCCTGATCATCACCTTCGCCACCCTGCTCGGCACCGAGTTCGTGCGCGCGGCCGCCATGGCGAAGGTGATCAACTGCGGGTCCAACCTGGGCTCGCTGCTGTTCCTGGCGAGCACCGGTCACGTGCTGTGGGCGCTGGGTCTGTCCATGGCGGTGGCGAATGTGGCCGGGTCCGTGGTCGGTTCGCGCATGGCGCTGGCCAAGGGCGCGGGTTTCGTCCGCGTCGTGCTGCTGGTGGTGGTCGTCGCCATGGTGATCCGGCTGGGCTGGCAGCAGTTCGGCTGAGCCGGGTCACCACGGTCAGACGCGTGCGTCCTCGCTGGAGCGGTGACCGCCGGGCAGCGAGCGCGGGGCACCGCCGTCGAAGGCGGAGCGCTGCAAGGATTCCGGGCCCAGCCGGTGCACGGCGGCCATCGGGCGGAAGGCGTCGGAATCCTGGCGTGTTGGCCCCTCGACCGGCAACGCCGTTTGTTCCCCGGGTAATTCGCGCGGGGCGGCGGGCTCGGGCTGGGTCAGCCACGGCGCCAGCACCTTCGAGGTCGTCTCCTGGATCTTGCGTTGCAGCGCTTCGCCGTCCTCCAGGCCGGGCCGCTGGAACAGCACGGTGAGCGCGCCGGACACGGCCCCGACCACCGCGCCGACCAGGGCGGCCGCGCCGACGTCGTCGAGTTCGTCGGGGAAGGCGGCCCGCAACTGGCGCGCGATCTCCTGCTGGGAGGCGAGCTGGGCGTAGGCGGCACGGCCCGATACGGCGGGTACGGTGCGCGAGACCTGTGCGCGCAGTACGGCGATGCGGGCGGCGAGGGTGTCGCCGAGGTGGTCGCCGGGATTGTCACCGGCGGCGCGCAGGGCGCGCAGCAGTACCTCGACGGGGCGTTCCCCGGCCCGGCGGGTGGCGATGGCGCGCACGGCGGCCTGCACCCGTTCGTCCGGCTCGGGGAACAACAGTTCCTCTTTACTGGCGAAGTAGTTGAAGAACGTCCGGGTGCCGACTTCGGCGGCGGCGGCGATATCGGCGACGGTGGTCGCCTCATAACCTCGGCTCTCGAACTGTTCTACGGCGGCTTCGAGCAGGGCTCGGCGGGTGCGTTCCCGTTTGCGATCGCGGAGTGCGGATGGCGGCACGCGGGCAGACAGTACGGCATCCGATCAGCAAAACGTGGCATGTCCAGCTGTCGTGCGCGGCGTTTCAGTATGTGTCGTTGCGCACCTCGCGCATTGTTGCAGCGTATGCATGTTTGCGGGGTGCGAATTTCGGCCGGGGTGCGTCGATTGTTGAACGCCCGGCGTGTCGGCCTCTAGCGTGGTGCGGGTGAGCATCGCAACCACCGTCGTGGACGAGCAGTTCCGCGCACTGCCGCTGTCCGCGCTCGCCGACGCCGCGCTGACCGCGGCCCGTGCGGCCGGCGCCGAATACGCGGACCTGCGCGTGCACCGACTTGTGCAGCAGTCCATCCGATTGCGCGACGGCCGCGTCGAATCGGTGTCCGACAGTACCGATCTCGGGTTCGCGGTGCGCGTGATCGTGGACGGCACCTGGGGTTTCGCCTCGCACGCCGACCTCACCACCACCACTGCCGCCGAGGTGGCGCGCCGCGCGGTGACGGTGGCGCAGACCCTGCGCGCGCTCAATCGCGAACGCGTCGAACTCGCCCCGGAGCCGCGCTACGACGGCGCCGAGTACGTCTCCGCCTACGACGTGGACCCCTTCGAGGTGCCGACGCCGGAGAAAGTGGCGCTGCTGCTGGACTATTCGGATCGCCTGAAGGCCGCCGACGGGGTGGATCACGTGACGGCGTCGGTGCTGCAGGTCAAGGAGCAGACCTTCTACGCCGACAGCTTCGGCTCCCGCATCACCCAGCAGCGGGTCCGGCTGCACCCGCAGTTCGAGGCCATCACCGTGGACCCGTCGGCCGGCGTGTTCGAGACCATGCGCACCCTCGCCGCCCCGGCCGGCCGCGGCTGGGAGTACGTGACCGGCGCGGACGGGACCTGGGACTGGGCGGGCGAACTCGCGCGCATGCCGGAGTGGCTGGCCGAGAAGGTCAAGGCCCCGACCGTGCAGGCCGGACCCACCGATTTGGTCATCGACCCGACCAATCTGTGGCTGACCATTCACGAGTCCATCGGCCACGCCACCGAGTACGACCGGGCCATCGGCTACGAATCCGCCTACGCGGGGACCTCTTTCGCCACCCCCGACCTGCTGGGCACGCTGCGGTACGGCACCCCGATCATGCACGTGACCGGCGACCGCACCCAGGAGCACGGCCTGGCCACGGTCGGCTGGGACGACGAGGGCGTGGCCGGACAGCGGTGGGACCTGGTGCGCGACGGCGTGCTGGTCGGCTACCAGCTCGATCGCGTGTTCGCGCCGCGGCTGGGCCTGGAACGCTCCAACGGCTGCTCCTACGCCGATTCCGCGCATCACGTGCCGATCCAGCGCATGGCCAATGTGTCGCTGCAACCCGATCCCGAGCGCGACACCAGCACCGCCGAGCTCATCTCGCGGGTGGAGAACGGCATCTACATCGTCGGCGACAAGTCGTGGTCGATCGATATGCAGCGCTACAACTTCCAGTTCACCGGCCAGCGTTTCTTCCGCATCCGCAACGGTGAACTGGCCGGGCAGCTGCGTGATGTCGCCTACCAGGCCACCACCACCGACTTCTGGGGTTCCATGGAGGCGGTCGGCGGGCCCTCGACCTGGGTGCTGGGCGGGGCGTTCAATTGCGGCAAGGCGCAACCCGGTCAGGTGGCGGCGGTCTCGCACGGCTGCCCCTCGGTCTTGGTGCGCGGCATCAATATTCTCAATACCCGCGCCGAAGCCGGACAGTAGGAAAGGACCGACACGGTGAGTGTGCTCCCCGCCCCCGAGGTCGTCGACCGCGCGCTGCGGGCCTCCCGCGCGGACGAGGCCATGGTGATCGTCACCGACGCGCACGAGGCGTCGCTGCGCTGGGCCGGAAATTCCATGACCACCAACGGGTCCTCGGTGTCGCGGGACTGGGCGGTCGTCTCGGTGTTCCGGGACGGACCGAATGCGGCCCGCGTCGGCAGCGTGAGTGCCACGAGCGTCGATCCCGCCGACATCGAGTACGTGGTGCGCGCCAGCGAAGAGGCCGCGCGGACCGCCGAACCCGCGCGCGACGCCATGCCACTGCTCGACCCGGACGCCGTCGACGCCGACACCCTCGACGAGCTCCTGGACTGGGACGGCGACCCGGCCACCACCGACATCAGCGTGTTCACCAGGCTGGCAACCGATCTGGCGACCGGCTTCGACGGCACCGACCGCCTCTACGGTTTCGCCCACCACCAGATGCACTCCACCTGGCTGGGCACCTCCACCGGCCTGCGCCGGCGCTGGGTGCAGCCCACCGGTTCGGTGGAGATCAACGGCAAGCGGGGCACGGGCGCGGACCTGGCCAGCGCCTGGGTCGGCACCGGCACCACCGATTTCGCCGACGTGGACACCCCCGGCCTGCTGGCCGAACTCGCGCGACGCCTGGACTGGAGCAAGCGCCGCGTGGAACTGCCCGCGGGCCGCTACGAGACGCTGCTGCCGCCCTCGGCGGTCGCGGATCTGATGATCTACATGGCCTGGACCATGGAGGGCCGCGGCGCGCACGAGGGCCACACCGCGTTCTCGCGGGCGGGCGGCACCCGAATCGGGGAGCGGCTCACCGGGATTCCGCTCACCCTGTCCTCGGATCCGAGCGCGGCGGGTCTGGAGTACCGGCCGTTCGTCGCGACGCCGTCCTCGTCGGAATCGCTGTCGGTGTTCGACAACGGCCTGACCGCGCAGCGCACCGACTGGGTACGCGAGGGCGTGATCGAGTCACTGGTCTATCCGCGCGCCACGGCCGCCGAATTCGACGCGCCCGTCACGGTGCCGGGTGAGAACCTGATCATGACCGGCGGCGGTGACGCCACCCTCGCGGACATGATCGCGCGCACCGAACGCGGCCTGCTGCTGACCTGCCTGTGGTACATCCGCGAGGTCGACCCGGCCACGCTGCTGCTCACCGGCCTCACCCGCGACGGCGTCTACCTGGTCGAGAACGGCGAGGTCACCGCGGCGGTCAACAACTTCCGCTTCAACGAGAGCCCCCTGGACCTGCTGCGCCGGGTCAGCGAGGCGGGCCGCACCGAGATCACGCTGCCGCGCGAGTGGAAGGACTGGTTCACCCGGACGGCCATGCCGGCCTTGCGGATTCCGGACTTCCACATGTCCTCGGTCAGCCAGGCGACCTAGCCCGGCCCCGCCGAACACCTGAATCCCGTTGCCGCCCAACCCGATCCGGGGTCAAGCGGCCACCGTTCGGCTGTGTCGCACCGCGCTCATCGACGACTCCAGCGGCGATCGCATGAGCGTGATCGAGCAGGTTGACGATCGTCTGCGCGTGACCGCCCGGGTCTTCGCACGCAGCCACGTGACAGGTGTGCCGAGACCGCCGGTCGCCGTGCTCACTCCGCGTCGAGCCGTGCGGCGAGTGCGCGCTGGCGTGCGGTGGAGCCGCGCAGGAAGCGGATGACGGTTTCGAGTTCCTCGGTGCTGAAATCCTCGTAGTGCGAGTGGACTTCGCGGGCCCAGTCCTCGAACAGCGGCACCAGTTCGGTGCCGACGGGCTGGTCGCAGAGTTCGATCAGGACGCGGCGCTTGTCGGTGGGGTGCGGGACGCGACGCAGGTAGCCGCGTCGTTCCAGGCGATCGACCAGTCCGGTGGCCGAGGCGGGGGGCCAGGGCAGTGGCTGGTCTCGGCGTACCTGCTCGGCTTCGCGGCCAGCCTCATCGTGGCCGGTCACCTCGGCGACCGGTACGGCCGCAAGCTGCTGTTCCTGTGCGGCACAACCGCATTCGGGCTCGCGAGCCGGGCCTGCGGGCTGGCGCAGTCGCCGGGTCAGCTGATCGGGGCCCGCGCCCTCGAGGGTGTGGCGGCCGCGCTCATCGTGCCGCAGGTGCTCGGCTCCTTCCGCATCCTGTTCGAGGGCAAGGAGCGCGGTGCGGTGTTCGGAATGTACGGCGCCATCGCCGGTTTCGCCTCGGCCGTCGGCCTGCTGCTCGGCGGTGTGCTCACCGACGCCGACCTGTTCGGCTGGGGCTGGCGGGCCATCTTCCTGGTGAACGTGCCGGTGGCGGTGGCGGGCGCGCTGCTGATTCCCGATACCGGCGAGCGCGGCGCGGCGCGCCCGGACCTGCTCGGCACGCTGGTGCTGGCCGGCGGCCTGGTGGCCGTGGTGTATCCGCTGGTCCAGGGCGAGGCCAATGGCTGGCCCGGGTGGGGTTGGCTGTGCCTGGCCGCGGGCGTCGCGGCGCTGGCGGGTCTGGCGCTGGCCGAGTCCCGGCGCCGGGCCACCGCGCCGCTGCTGCCGCTGCCGGTGTTCCGGCGTCCCGCCTTCTCGGTGGGTCTGCTCGTGCAGCTGCTGTTCTCGATCGGCATGCAGGGCTTCTTCCTGATCTTCGCGCTGTGGTTGCAGGCCGGCCAGGGCTACACCCCGCTGCAGGCCGGTGTGCTCACCGTCGCGTTCTCCGCGGGCGGCTTCCTCACCGCGCCCGCCGCCGACGGTCTGGCCGTGAAGTTCGGCCGCTGGGTGCTGCCGGCCGGGGCGCTGCTGATGGCGGGCGGTTTCGGCTGGGTCGGCCGCGCCGCCGAGCACACCGCCGCCCACCACACCGGGGCCTGGCCGCTGGTGCCGGGACTGCTGCTGGCGGGGGCCGGGCTCGGGTTCCTGGTGGTGCCGCTGGCGAATGTGGTGCTGTCCGCGGTGCCCGCCGAGACCGCGAGCGCCGGATCTGGAATCCTTTCCACCGCAGAGCAATTCGGCGGTGCGCTGGGCGTGGCGGTGATCGGCACGGTGTTCTTCCATCACACCTCCGCAGGCCTGGCCGACGGTTTCCACGCCGCCGCACCCTGGATCGTGGGCGCCATGCTCGGGTGCGCGGCATTGTGTGTGCTGCTCCCCCGGCACGCCACCCGCCACGACTGAGCAACGAGACGGCAGCCCGGCCGCGCGCGGATCGGTCCGCGCGCGGCCGGAGGCATGAATCGGTTCGGGTTCCGCGCCACGGTTTCCCGACAAAGTTCTCCGGACATGAACGATGATTTGCCGATACCGGCTCCGACTTCCTCGCGGAGACGGCGATTCCCCGCCGCTTCGTTCCACCGATGAAGGAGTACGGCAATGAGCAAGGTAGTCACCGGCGCGAGCATGTCCCTCGACGGATACATCGCGGGCCCGGGCGAATCCGGCTTCGAGCACCTGTTCGCCTGGTACCAGAGCGGCAGTGTCCCGATCCCCAGCACCCACCCCGAGATCCCCTTCAACCTCGCCCCGGGGGACGCCGCCTACCTGCGAGCCTGGCTCGACGGCGTCGGTGTCTACATCGTCGGCAAGCGACTGTTCACCCTGACCGACGGCTGGGGCGGCGTGCACCCGGCGGACAAGCCCATCGTGGTGGTCACCCACGCCGTGCCCGAGGAATGGGTGGCCGAGCACCCCGAGGCCCCGTTCACCTTCGTCACCGGCGGTGTGAAGGAGGCCGTGGAGGTCGCGCGCGGCATCGCGGGCGAGAAGATGGCCGGCGTCAGCGGCGGCACTGTCGCCCGGCAGTGCCTGCAACAGGGTCTGCTGGACGAGATCTGGGTCGATCTCGTGCCAGTGCTGCTCGGCGGCGGCGTCCCGCTGCTGGGTGAACTGCCGAACGCGCCGGTGCTGCTGGAGGATCCCGAGATCGTCGCCGGCACCCGTGTCACCCACCTGAAGTACCGGCTGCGCTGAGACTCCCCCGGCGCGCAGGCGTGGTTGCGCTGTCGGCGAACCGGTTGTCGCGGCGGTCGTTCCGCGCGCATCCTGGGGTTACGCAACGTAATCATGTAATCGGGATGGTGGTCGTCGTGGACGACGAAGCTGACCCCTCGTCGAGGGACGAGAACGCGGACTCCGCGGCATCGACCCCGCAGCCCGGCTTCGGCACACCCGACGCCGCGGCGCTGGACTCCTATTCGCGCACGGTGACAGCGGTCGCCCTGTCGGTGACACCGCACGTCGCCAGCGTGCAGACCCGCCGCGGCGGAGGCTCGGCGGTGATGTTCACCGACGACGGATTCCTGCTCACCAACGCGCATGTGGTGGGTGAGGCGCGCGAGGGGACCGTGGTGTTCGCCGACGGGCTGGAATCGAAATTCGATGTGGTGGGCGTGGATCCGCTCTCGGACCTGGCGGTGCTGCGCGCCCGCGGCGGCGCGCCCGCCGCGGTCTCACTCGGCGACGCCGACCGCCTGGTGGTGGGTCAGCTGGTGGTCGCCGTCGGCAGTCCGCTCGGGCTGGCCGGGTCGGTGACCGCGGGCGTGGTGAGCGCGCTGGGCCGGTCGGTGCCGGTGGGCACTCGCCGCGCCGCCCGGGTGATCGAGGACGTGATCCAGACCGACGCCGCCCTCAATCCCGGTAATTCCGGTGGGGCGCTGGCGGATTCGGCGGGCCGGGTGGTGGGGATCAATACCGCGGTCGCCGGCATCGGGCTGGGCCTGGCCATCCCGATCAATGTCACCACCCGCCGCATCATCAGCACCCTGCTCACCGAGGGCCGGGTGCGGCGCGCCTATCTGGGCGTGGTCGGGGTGCCCGCGCCGCTGCCGACCGCGGTGGCCACCCGCACCGGGCAGGACGCGGGGCTGCGGATCGTCGAGGTGGTGCGCGGCGGCCCGGCCGAACGGGCCGGACTGCGGCGCGGGGATCTGGTGCTCAGTATCGCGCGCACCGAAATCCGTGACGCGCAAGGGATTCAGCGGCAGTTGTTCGCCGACGCCATCGGCCGGTCACTGCCGGTGACGGTGCTGCGCAACGGCGCGATGGTGGATGTCATCGCGGTGCCGGTGGAGCTGTCGGTCGACTGACCGGACGGTCCGGTGTCAGGACGCCGAGCGCCGGCGGGTATCGCCCGGCTGCCAGATCTCGGCGAGCTCGTCGAGCGGGATGTCCAGGGCGCGGCTCAGCGCCACCACGGTCCCGAACGCGGGGGTGGGCAGCCGGCCCGATTCGATCTTGCGCAGCGTCTCCGGCGAAATGCCCGCGCGCTCGGCCACCTCCAGCAGCTCCCGGCCGCCACGGGCGGCACGCAGGGCGGCGCCCAGACGGCGACCGGCTTCGAGCTGGGCAGGCGTGAGAGGCAGGCGGACCATGCTGCCACCCTACGGTTGGTATTTAAATACCGCAACCCGCTATGGTCGGTATAAAAATACCGAAAGTGGAGGTTGCCATGGTGGAGCTCAAGAGCCCGGCCGAGATCGAACGCATGCGGGTGACCGGGCAGTTCGTGGCCGGGGTGCTGAACGAACTGCGAGAGAAGGCGCGGATCGGGGTGAATCTGCTGGAGCTGGAGGCCGTGGTGCGCGAACGCATCCGCGAGCGCGGCGCGGTGTCCTGCTACTGGGACTACTCGCCCTCGTTCGGGCGCGGCCCGTTCCGCAACACCGTCTGCCTGTCGGTGAACGACGCTGTGCTGCACGGGCTTCCGTTCGATTACACCCTGCGCGACGGCGATGTGCTCAGCATGGATCTGGCGGTGAGCATCGACGGCTGGGTGGCAGACTCCGCGGTCACCACCATCGTCGGCACCCCCGATCCGGAGGACGCGCGCCTGGTCCGCGCCACCGAGCAGGCCCTCGACGCGGCCATCGCGGTGGCCCGGCCCGGCAACGCCATCGGCGACCTGTCCACGGCCATCGCCGAGGTCGCCCGCGCCGGCGGCTACCCGATCAACACCGAGTTCGGCGGCCACGGCCTGGGCCGCACCATGCACGAGGACCCGCACGTCTCCAACAGCGGCCGCGCCGGGCGCGGCTTCCGCCTGCGCCCGGGCCTCACCCTCGCCATCGAGCCCTGGTTCGCGCGCGGTACCGACCGCATCGTCACCGATCCGGACGGCTGGACCCTGCGCTCGGCCGACGGCTCGCGCACCGCCCACTCCGAGCACACCATCGCCATCACCGACACGGGCGCGCAGATCCTCACCCGCGCCGCGTGACAAGACCCGGGTCCGGGCGAGCGGCGCTGCCCGCCCGGACCCCGGAATCGGCTGCGTCAGCATCGGTTCCAGGGCATCGGTGTCGAAGTGGGCGCAGGCCGAGCATCCCCAGATATGTCGCCTCGATCCTCCACTCGCGCAACCTCTCCGGTGGCTGCGGGCGCGAATCTACCGACAGCACAACCAGTTCCGCGCACCTGTGCGACTCGCGGCGCGATCGCGGTAGCGATCCGCGCGCAATGACTGTGCGGCTCGGCGGATACCGGCCGCAATGCCCGCTCATGTGGATCCAGAGCTCCCTTCCGTGCTCGTGCGCAGCGCGCTTGACCGCATCGCTGTGATCCAGCTAACTTCTCGCCGCGAACTAAGCGCCCGCTTAGCCTACATGTGACCGGAGCCACGTCATCCCCGACGGGGATCCGGTCCGTCGAACACCTGGTCCCGCCAGGTGCAGGCTCGTGAAGGACCGCAGATGAGGACAATCGCCGCCACCTCCGCCCTGTTGATCGGCTCCGCCGTCATCGGATGCGCGACGGCAAACGCCGCCCCGGCGACCGCCGGCCAGGCCCCGGTGAACTACGTCGCGAACACCGGCGCCGACGGCGCGACCGTGATCCGCACCGACGCCGGCTCGATGCGCGTCGACAACGGCGTGTTCACCATCGCGGCCGCCGACGGCACCGTCCTCACCGGCGCCGAACTGTCCTTCCGCGTCGACGATTTCGTCTTCCCCATCGCCGCCGAGATCCACGACCGCACCGCCACCCTGACCCCCCGGTTCGACCAGGCACACGCCGTCTACCAGCCGGTCGCTCTCCCCTACGAGGACCAGGCCGGATTCAAGAGCCAGTTCGAGCGCGAGCAGTACGCCTGGAACCGCCTGCGCGACACCGTCGGCATGGGCGCCACCGTCGGCACCTTCGTCGGCGGTATCGGCGGCGCGACGCTGGGCTGCCTGGTCGGCGCGGGCGTCGCGGGCGTGGCCACCGCCCCGATGCTGGCCCTGTTCGGCGCGGGCCCGCTGGCCGGCTGCATCGGCGGCGCGGCCGCGGTCGGCTTCCTGGGCACCCTGGCCGGTCAACTGCTGGTGACCGCCCCGGTGGCGATCGCGGCCGCGGTCCAGTACTTCACCACCATCAACGCCCCCTTCACCCCGCCCGCGCCCAAGCCCGCGAGCTGACCCGAGCCCGCGCCGGGTCCGGTCGTCATCCCGGGCCCGGTGCTTCCCCACCGGCCGGGCGTCCCTCGCGCCCGGCCGGTGAACGGGTGAAACATTCTCTGGGAGATACTCATTCGATGGGCAACGACGACACCGCCGCAGACGGCACTCGCGGCACCAGCGACACCGCCGCGGTGGCGCATCTGGAGCTCACCCAGCGCCGCTTCCCCGAGGGCCAGCGCCGGATCTTCCTGGCCGCCATCGACGCCTTCGCAGAGCGCGGCTTCCACGCCACCACCACCCGCGATATCGCCGCCCGCGCCGGTCTCAGCCCGGCCGGGCTGTATG
This sequence comes from Nocardia niigatensis NBRC 100131, assembly GCF_000308655.1. GTDB lineage: Bacteria > Actinomycetota > Actinomycetes > Mycobacteriales > Mycobacteriaceae > Nocardia > Nocardia niigatensis. The sequence goes on from NZ_BAGC01000035.1 coordinate 320,821, forward strand.
TGCACTTCGGCTCCAAAGAGGAAGTGCTCTACCGCATCTCGCTGTCGTCGATGCGCCTGACGCACCAGGTCGCGGCGGCCGCGGCCGCCGGCCCGGGCAGTGCCGCCGACCACCTGAGCGCCGTGGTTCGCGACCTCACGGTCTGGCATGCCGAGCATGCCGCCTCGGTGCGCGTGGTCCTGCACCACATGACCGACCTCACCCCCGAGCACCGCTCCGAGGTCATCGACATCCAGGTCGCCATCCACCGCCTGGTCCGCGATCTCGTCGCCCAGGGCCGCGCCGACGGCGTCTTCGACGTCTCCGACACCAATGCCGCCACGCTGGCGCTGATGTCGCTGTGTGTGGACACCGCGCGCTGGTACTACCAGGACTACCGCCGCTCGCCCGAGGAGATCGGCGCCGACTACGCCGTGCTGGCGTTGCGGATGGTCGGAGTCGATCCCGCCTAGCGCGCCGCGCCTCGTGGTCAGGCCGTTCATCACGAGATCGACCGCGCCGCCACGTTCACCGAGCTTGTCGCGGATTTCGCGGCGCCGCGGGCGCGCTCACCCCCGCCCAGGCGACGACAGGCAGGTCAATTCTCTCCGGAATCGCGTGCCGCACCGGCGATTTCGGCGATCATGGCCAGGGCGCGCGCCTTGTCCTCGGCCGGGGCGGCATCCCCGAACCGGCGCAGGCCGGTTTCCAGCACCCGCACGGCGGTCCCGTCGTCGTTCTTCAGATCGCGGAAGATGCGGGCATTATCGATCACCCGGGCCAGGCCCTCGAGTCCCTTCGCACCGCCGTATTCGGGGTCGGGCTCATCGCGCTGGATATAGATGACGGCATTGCCCACCGGCGGTCCACGCTACGGAATCGGCGGGGCTACGCGCCTATGGCGCGGCCCGCGATCCGCCTCGCCCGCCGGTTCCGGATAGGCTGCGAACGTGGACAACCCGTTCGGCCCCGTGGGCACCGCGAACTACGTCAATCTCGTCACCTACAAGAAGGACGGCACGCCGGTCGGAACTCCGGTATGGGCCGCGCTCGACAATGACCGCCTCTATGTCTGGACCGTCACTGACAGCTGGAAGGTCAAGCGCGTCCGCCGCAATCCCGCCGTCACACTGCAGCCGTGCGATCTGCGCGGCAAGACCCACGGTGAGATCGTGAAGGGCAGCGCGACCGTGCTCGACGCGGCCGGCAGTGAGCGGGTGCGTGACCTCATCAAGCGGCGCTACGGCATTCAGGGCTGGCTGGCTATCACCTTCAGCAAGCTGCGCCGCGGCAGCGAGGGCACAATCGGCATCGAAATCGTTCCGGCATAACGAAATTCACGCGCCGCACGCCGCCGGACCGCGAAGAGCGCTCCGGCGGCCATGTTTTCTCATGACCCCCTCAGGGACGAGAGCAGGAAAGACGGAGGTGCCGGGGTTGTCCGCCCCTGTCCTGCGCGTCGCCCGGCCCGCCGCGACCGGTCGTACACCGGTCGAATTCGATTACTCCAGTTCGCCTTCGGTTTCCAGATAGATCTGCCGCAACCGATCCAGCGTTTCGTTTTCGGGCTGTTCCCAGAGTTTCCGTTCCGCCGCTTCCAGCAGCCGCTCCGCGATACCGTGCAGCGCCCAGGGATTCGACTGCTCCATGAACTTCCGATTGGTCTCGTCGAAAACATAGGATTCGGCGAGCTTTTCGTACATCCAGTCGGCGACCACATTCGTGGTGGCGTCGTAGCCGAACAGATAGTCGACGGTGGCGGCCATTTCGAACGCGCCCTTGTAGCCGTGCCGGCGCATGGCCTCGAGCCAGCGCGGATTCACCACGCGCGCCCGGAACACCCGGGTGGTCTCCTCGGACAGGGTGCGGGTGCGCACCGCGTCCGGGCGGGTGCTGTCGCCGATGTAGGCCTCGGGGTTCCTGCCGGTCAGCGCGCGCACCGCGGCGACCATGCCGCCGTGGTACTGGAAGTAGTCGTCGGAATCGGCGATGTCGTGCTCGCGGGTGTCGGTGTTCTTGGCCGCCACCGCGATTCGCCGGTACGCGGTGCGCATGTCCTCCGCGGCGGGGGCGCCGTCCAGGTCGCGGCCGTAGGCGAAACCGCCCCAGGCCGTGTACACCTGGGCCAGATCATCGTCGGTCCGCCAGCTCTTGGAGTCGATCAACTGCAGTAGGCCGGCACCGTAGGTGCCCGGCTTGGACCCGAAGATGCGGGTGGTGGCGCGACGTTCGTCGCCGTGCTCGGCCAGGTCCGCCTGCGCGTGGGCACGCACGAAGTTGGACTCCGCGGGCTCGTCGAGACCGGCGGCCAGGCGCACAGCATCGTCGAGCAGCGCGAGCACGTGCGGGAAGGCGTCACGGAAGAAGCCGCTGATGCGCACGGTCACGTCGATGCGCGGCCGGCCCAGCTCCTCGAGCGAGATGGCCTCGAGGCGAGTCACCCGGCGGCTGGCCTCATCCCAGACCGGCCGCACGCCCAGCAGCGCGAACACCTCGGCGATATCGTCGCCGGAAGTGCGCATGGCCGAGGTGCCCCACACCGACAGGCCCACCGAGCGCGGGTACTCGCCGTGGTCGGCGCGGTATCGCTCGAGCAGCGAATCCGCCATGGCCTGACCGGTTTCCCAGGCCAGCCGCGACGGCACCGCCTTGGGGTCGACCGAGTAGAAGTTGCGACCGGTGGGCAGCACATTGATCAGGCCGCGCAGCGGCGAACCGCTGGGCCCGGCCGGAATGAATCCGCCGTTGAGCGCGTGCAGGATTCGCGCGATCTCCACCCCGGTCTGCCGCAGCCGCGGCACCACCTCGGTGGCGGCGAAGCCCAGCACCTTGCGTACCTCGACCAGCCGGACCGGGACCTCGGTGAGGCCGGCCGCCTCGGCGAGCTCCCCGCCGAGCAGGGTCTCGGTGATCGCGTCGATGGAGTCGACGTCCCAGTCGACCTCCTGCATGCTCAGTACCAGTTCACGCGCCAGCGTCTCGAACGCGTCGACCCGCTGACGGACCTCATCACCGGATTCGCTGAGCCCCAGCGCTTCTCGCAGGCCGGGCACATTGACCTCGCCGCCCCACAGCTGCCGGGCGCGCAGCATGGCCAGCACCAGGTCGACCTCGGCCTCCCCCGCCGGGGCCTGCCCGAGAATGTGCAGGCCGTCGCGGATCTGCACGTCCTTGATCTCGCACAGCCAGCCGTCGACGTGCAACAGCATGTCGTCGAAGGATTCCTCGTCGGGCCGCTCGGTCAGGCCCAGATCATGGTCCATCTTGGCCGCGCGCATGAGCGTCCAGATCTGCTGGCGGATGGCGGGCAGCTTGCCGGGGTCGAGGGCGGAGATGTTGGCGTGCTCGTCGAGCAGCTGCTCCAGACGCGAGATGTCGCCGTAGGTTTCGGCGCGCGCCATGGGCGGGATCAGGTGGTCGACCAGGGTGGCGTGAGCGCGGCGCTTGGCCTGGGTGCCCTCGCCCGGGTCGTTGACCAGGAACGGGTAGATCAGCGGCAGGTCGCCGAGGGCGGCGTCGGTGCCGCAGGAGGCCGACATGCCGAGGGTCTTGCCCGGCAGCCACTCCAGATTGCCGTGCTTGCCCAGATGCACCACGGCGTCGGCGGCGAAACCCTCCGGCGCGGCCAGCCAGCGGTAGGCGGCCAGGTAGTGGTGGCTCGGCGGCAGATCCGGGTCGTGGTAGATGGCGACCGGGTTCTCGCCGAAGCCGCGCGGCGGCTGCACGATGAGCACCACATTGCCGAAACGCAATGCGGCGATGACGATCTCGCCCTTCGGGTCCACGGACCGGTCGACGTAGAGCTCGCCCGGCGGCGGCCCCCACGCCTCGATCACGGCGTCGCGCAGATCCGCCGGCAGTGTCTCGAACCACTGCGTGTACAGGTCCGCGCCGATGCGGATCGGGTTGCCTTCCAGCTGTTCGGCACTGAGCCAGTCCGGGTCCTGCCCGCCCGCGGCGATGAGCGCGTGGATCAGCGCGTCGCCGTCGGCCTGCTCCAGTCCCGGGATCTCCCCCGGCGAGCCGAGATCGTAACCGGCGAGCCGCATTTCGTTGAGCAGCCGGATGGCGCTGGCGGGGGTGTCCAGGCCGACCGCGTTGCCGATGCGGGCATGTTTGGTCGGGTACGCCGACAGCACGAGGGCGATCTTCTTGCGCTCGGCCGGAATGTGCCGCAGGCGCGCGTAGCGCACCGCGATGCCCGCCACCCGGGCCGCGCGCTCGGGATCGGGCACGTAGGTCGACAGCCCGTCGGCGTCGAACTCCTTGAACGAGAACGGGACCGTGATGATGCGCCCGTCGAACTCCGGCACCGCCACCTGGGTGGCGACATCCAGCGGGGACAGGCCGTCGTCATTGGCCTCCCACTGCTCGCGGCCGCTGGTCAGGCAGAGTCCCTGCAGGATCGGCACATCCAGGTCGGCGAGGGCGCCCACATCCCACGCCTCGTCGTCGCCACCGGCCGACGCGGTCGCGGGCTTGGTGCCGCCCGCCGCCAGCACGGTCACCACCAGGGCGTCGGCCGTGCGAAGTTCCGCCAGCAGTTCGGGTTCCGCGGTGCGCAGCGAAGCGCAGTAGACCGGCAGCGCTCGCGCGCCCTTGTCCTCGATGGCCGAGCACAGCGCGTCGATGTAGCCGGTGTTCCCGGCCAGATGCTGGGCGCGGTAGTACACCACCGCCACCGTCGGCGCGTCCGCGGCGACCGGGCGCGAATCGCGTTCCAGCGCACCCCAGCTCGGCATCTCCACCGGCGGCTCGAAGCCGTGCCCGGTGAGCAGCACCGTGTCGGACAGGAAGTTGTGCAGTTGCAGCAGGTTTCGCGGGCCACCCGCCGCCAGGTAGTTGTGGGCGTCGGCCGCCACGCCGCCCGGCACCGTCGAGCACTCCATGAGCTCGGCGTCGGGCGCGATCTCACCGCCGAGCGCGACCATCGGAATACCGCTGGCGCGCACCGTGTCCAGCCCGGCTTCCCAGGCGCGCTTGCCGCCGAGAATGCGCACGATCACCAGCTCGGCGCCCTCGAGGAGGGCGGGCAGGTCCGCGGGCAGCAGGCGCGCGGGATTGGCGAGCCGGTACTCGGCGCCGCTCGCACGCGCGCTCAGCAGGTCGGTATCGGAGGTGGACAGCAGCAGGATCACAGGTTTCAGGCCTTCCTAGGGTGACGCGCCCAGCACGGTTCGGCGCCCGCCGGGAAGGTCTGACTGTCACAGTGGCGCGACCGCACCGGAATTGCACCGGATTCTTCCGTTCGACGAGCTCGCCGATGCTATCGCGCCCGGTCCGGCGGGCCGGTACCGCGCCCGGATCACAGTGCGGCAAAGGCTGCTCTGCATCCCTGGGAGACCGACCAGTCGACGCGTACGCTGCCGTTATGCCAACCACTCCGGGATGGGTCAGGCGGAATCGCTTTGCTGCCTGGTCGGGATACTTTTGCGCGCTGGTTGCCTTCGCAACGCTGGCCATGGCCCTCACCGCCGCCGGCTCCGGCCACACCGAGTGGGCCATGCTCGCCGGCATCATCTGCGCCGCGACCATCCTGTTCGGCCTCACGGTCATGACGACGACCGTCCACCGCGACCATGTCGACCACCACAACGTGCCCAGCCTCCTCAACGACACCTGGGAGACCACTCCCGGCTTCGCCCGCCGCCGCGGCGCTCCCCAGGCCATCGAACCCCGACGGATGCGCTGACCCACCCGAACCGACCCAACCCACCACCAGAATTCCGGGGCCCACCGCCCCGGAATTCCGCTGTTCGGCGGAAGGCGAACTGCCGCTCCGCAATCTGTGCTCTCAGTTCCGCGAGGGGCGACACTTCGTAACACATGCTCAGATTGCAATATCTCCAGATGTGGATACGTGTGACTGGAAGAGTGGCCTTCCCCTGGCCGGTGGGTGCTCGGCCTCGGCATCCTCCGTAGGCTGGGGGGCGTCATGACGCGAACCGATCCCGATTCCTGCCCGGGCGTACTGCGCCTGCACCAAGCGGCCGATGGTCCCCTCGCTCGCATCCGGGTGCCGGGTGGACGCCTCTCCCCCGAGCAATTGCAGGACCTGGCCGCCGCGGCCGTCGATCTGAGCGACGGCAATATCGAGCTCACCTCCCGCGGCAACGTGCAGTTGCGGCAGGTGCGGGATGCGGCGGCGCTCACCGAGCGGTTGACCGGCGCGGGCCTGCTGCCCAGCGCGACCCACGAGCGGGTGCGGAACATCGTCGCCTCGCCACTATCCGGGCGGATCGGCGGGTGGACCGACGTGCATCCCCTGGTTCCGGCCCTCGACGGGGGCCTGCGAGCCCATCCGCGGTTGGCCGAGCTCCCGGGCCGGGTGCTGTTCACCCTCGACGACGGCCGCGGCGATGTCAGCGGCCTGGGCGGGGACATCGGGGTGCACGCGCTCGACGAGAACACCTACGCACTCCTGTTGGCGGGCAACGACTCCGGCATCCGCGTCTCCCCCGCCGATGCGGTCGATCTCATGCTGGCCGCCGCCCACGGTTTCCTGGAACTGCGCGACGGCCAGTGGCGGTTGCACGAGATACCGCAGGGCAGTGCCCGGCTCACCGATCACCTGCTGGCGGCCCGTCCGGACCTCGACGCGTCCGGCGACCCCATCGAACTGCCGGTGCGCCAGGACATTCCGATCGGCTGGCTGAATCAGGACGACGACAAGGTCGCGCTCGGCGCCGGCGTCCGTCTCGGCTCCCTGCCCGCCCGCACCGCCGAATTCATCGCCGCCGTCGAGCGTCCGGTATTCCTCACCCCGTGGCGCAGCCTGGTCCTTGCCGATCTCGACGAATGGATGGCCGAGCAGGTGGTCCGCGTCCTGGCCCCCATGGGCCTGATCTTCGACGCCAACTCGCCCTGGCTGCTGGTCAGCGCCTGCGCCGGCCGTCCCGGCTGCGCGAAGTCCCGCACCGATGTCCGCGCCGACGCCTCCGAGGCCGTCGACACAGGCCGCGTAGTCCCCACCGGCGCACCGCAATTCGCCCGCGAGGGCCTCGACGCCGACGACATCGTGGCCGCCGGCCGCCAGCACTGGTCCGGCTGCGACCGCCGCTGCGGCCGCCCCAAGGGCGCGGTCACCGACATCATCGCCACGGTCGACGGCTACCGCATCGTCCCCGCCGGATAACCCCGAGGGCTGCTGCCGAGCGCTCGGCAGCGCGCCCGCTCTCGGCCCCGTTCCGCACCCGGCCCGCGGAACACGCCGGTGCGGGCGTCGAGGAAATCGGCGCACAGTGGGTTGTCCATGGCAGCGGCCGGCATCGGAGACGGGAGGCGGTCATGGCTGTGCCGAAGCTCAGCGATGAAGAGATCGCGGCGATGTCGGACGATGAGCGTCGGGAGTTGATCCGGCGGCTGCAGCCGCCACCGGAACGGTTGCTGCCGCGGCCGGAGGTGGTGCGGGTGCATCGGCGGGTCCGGTTGGCGCTCATGGTCGGCGGCTGTCTCGCCCTGATTCCGTGGATCGTCTACCTGGGGTTCTCGCTACCGGCGGAGTACAACGCGCACAACTGGTCGCTGGCCTGGATCGGGTACGACATCGTGCTGGTGCTGATGATGGCCACCACCGCCTACCTGGGCTGGAAGCGGCGGGTGGCGCTGCTGCTCCCGGCCTTCGGCACCGGGCTGCTCCTACTCGTGGACGCCTGGTTCGACATCGTGACCGCCGACGCCCGGGACGTGTGGGTGTCGGCGGGCACGGCGATCATCGGTGAGATCCCGCTGGCGCTGCTGCAGATCACCGGTGCGATCCTGCTGCTGCGCTTTCTGATCCTGGCGCATCCGCTGCACGACCCGGCGATCAATCCGTTCCGGACCCGGCTGCCGTTCTGACCGGGTGCAATTCGAGCGTGCAGCACTTCACGCTGCCGCCGGCCTTGAGCAACTCGGACAGGTCGACCCCGACGGGCCGATAGCCGCGTGCCCGCAACTGCTCGGCCAATCCGGTGGCCTTCTCGCTGAGGAAGACGTGGTAGCCGTCGCAGACGCCGTTGAGGCCCAGCACGTTCGCGTCCTCCTCCTCGGCGATCACCGCGTCCGGGTACAGCCGTGCCAGCAGCCGGGCGCTGGGCCCGCTGAATGCGCCCGGGTAGTAGGCGATGGTGTCGTCGAGCACCATGAGCGCGGTGTCGAGGTGGTAGAACCGGGGGTCGACCAGATCCAGTGAGACGACGGGCAATCCGAAGAAATCCGCCACCTCCTGATGCGCGCGGGGGGCGCTGCGGAATCCGGTCCCGGCGAGGATGCGATCGGTGACGATGGCGAAATCGCCTTCGCCCTCATTGGTTTCGGACGCGGCGGCCACGGTGGCGAAACCGCGGTCCGCCATCCACCGGTGGTAGGCCGGACCTTCTTCCGCGCGTTCGGGATTGGCGAAGCGGGCCGAGAGGGCCCGGTCCCCGAGCACGAGCCCGCCATTGGCGGCGAACACCATGTCGGGAAGTCCGGCGACGGGCTCGATGACCTCGACCCGATGCCCGTGCGCCACGTAGATGGCGCGCAGCCCGTTCCACTGGGACAGGGCCAGGGCGCGGTTCACCGGTTCGGAGGTATCCATCCAGGGGTTGATGGCGTAGGTGACGTCGAAATGTTCCGGGCGGCACATGAGGAAGCGGCGGGGAATGGGCCGGCGGGCGGCGGGATCACGGGCGGGCAGCGTGGCTACGGACGTCAACGAGACTCCCTCGGAAGCGGCGTGGACGGGGTTGACCTGACGGTAAATGGCGTACCGTTGCGCTAGAAATAGCGAATTGTTGCGTTGATATCGACTTGCTCGGTGATTCATTGCGCGACACCGAGGCATACGCATCATTGCGAGAAGGGGGCGACCGTGGACGAACTCGATCGGCGGATCCTGGCGCATCTGCTGAAGCACGCGCGTGCCTCGTTCCAGGACATCGGCTCCGAGATCGGCCTGTCCGCGCCCGCGGTCAAACGCCGGGTCGACAAGATGGTGGCGGGCGGGCAGATCACCGGCTTCACCGCGGTGGTGAATCCGGCGGCGCTGGGCTGGCGCACCGAGGCGTATGTCGAAGTCTTCTACCGCGACAACATCTCCCCGGCGGAGCTGCGCCGCAGCCTCGAACCCATCCCGCAGGTGGTCGGGGTGTGGACCATCGCCGGCGAGGCCGATGCGCTGGTCCATGTGATAGCCACCGATATGGCCGAGATCGAGGCGACCGTCGAGCGGATCCGCGAGAACGCGCGGGTCGGGCGCACGCGCAGCAATATCGTCATGTCCCGGCTGCTCGAACGGCCTCGCACGTGATCCGGCCCGGTTGCCGAACGGTCCACTGTGGCAGCTGAACCCCGCCGTGACGCGGCGTGAACCCGGGCCCGGGATGACGGCACGCGACCCGCTCAGCATGGCTCCGACGGCGAAATCTAGGGTGGACACCATGTCCGACGTGCGTGCCAGCTACCTCAGAGACGGGGCCGAGATCTACCGGCGCTCGTTCGCGACCATCCGGGCCGAGGCCGATCTGGCCCGGTTCCCGGCGGACGTGTCGCAGGTGGTGGTGCGCATGATCCACGCCTGCGGGCAGGTGGATCTGGCCGGTGACGTCGAGTTCAGCACCGATGTGGTGGCCAAGGCGCGGGCCGCGCTGCAGGGCGGCGCGCCGATCCTGTGCGATGCCAAGATGGTCGCCTCGGGCGTGACCCGCAAGCGGCTGCCCGCCGGCAACGACGTGCTGTGCCTGCTCGACGATCCCCGGGTGCCGGAACTGGCCGCCCGCATGGACAACACCAGATCCGCTGCGGCGCTGGAACTCTGGAGCGACCGGCTCGACGGCGCGGTGGTGGCCGTCGGCAATGCGCCGACCGCCCTGTTCCATCTGCTCGACATGCTGGACGCGGGCGCGCCCCGCCCGGCCGCCGTGCTCGGCATTCCGGTCGGATTCATCGGGGCCGCGGAATCCAAGCAGGCCCTGGCCGAATACGGCGGCGTCGAATTCCTGACCGTGCGGGGCAGGCGGGGCGGCAGCGCCATCACCGCCGCCGCCCTCAATGCGATTGCGAGCGAACAAGAATGAGCAAGCTCTGGGGTGTCGGGCTGGGACCCGGCGATCCGGAACTGGTGACCGTGAAGGCCGCGCGGGTCATCGGCGAGGCCGACGTCATCGCCTTCCACAGCGCCCGGCACGGCCGCAGCATCTCGCGCGCCATCGCCGCCCCGTACATGCGGGCAGATCAGCTCGAGGAGCACCTGGTCTACCCGGTGACCACCGAGACCACCGATCACCCGGGCGGCTACCAGGGCGCGATCGACGAGTTCTACGAGGGCGCGGCCGCCGCACTGGCCGAACACCTTTCGGCGGGCCGCACGGTCGCGCTGCTCGCGGCCGGTGACCCGCTGTTCTACAGCTCGTTCATGCACATGCACCGCCGCCTGGCCGGCCGCTTCGACACCGAGATCATTCCCGGCGTCACCTCGGTCAGCGCCGCCTCCGCGGCCCTCGGCACCCCGCTGGTGGAGGGCGAGCAGGTGCTGACCATCCTCCCCGGCACCATGCCCACCGAGGAACTCACCCGCCGCCTGCGCGAAGCCGACGCCGCCGCCATCATGAAGCTCGGCCGCACCTATCCCGGTGTCCGCCAGGCCCTCTCCGACTCCGGCCGCCTCGCCGACGCCTACTACGTCGAACGCGCCAGCTCGGATCGGCAGCGCGTGCTGCGCGCGGCCGACGTGGACGAGGCGAGCGTGCCGTATTTCGCCATCACCGTCGTGCCCGGCCCCACGCCCGCCACCCGCATTCCGCTGACCGTCGCAGCCGAGGACCAGCTCAGCCGGACCGGCACGGACAGTGCCCTCGCCGCGACCGCTACCCAGGCCGGATCGACTGCGGCGGAGGAGAATTCGGCTGGTGGCAGCGGCGTGATCGTCGCCGGCGCATCCGCGACGGGGACCGCCTCCGTCATCACAGCCGACGCGGAACCCGCTGTGGCGCAGCCGGGGTCGGTCGGCGAAGTCGTAGTCGTGGGCCTCGGGCCCGGGTCGGCGGGCTGGACCACGCCGGAGGTGCGGGAGGCGCTGGCCGAGGCGACCGACATCGTCGGGTACACGACGTATGTGAATCGGGTGCCGGTACGGGCCGGGCAGCGGCGGCATGCCAGTGACAATCGGGTCGAGTCCGAGCGTGCGGGAATGGCTTTGGACATGGCCAAGCAGGGGGCGAAGGTCGTGGTCGTGTCGTCCGGGGATCCGGGCGTGTTCGCCATGGCGGCGGCGGTGATCGAGGAGTCGGCGGATCCGCAGTGGCGGGAGGTGCCGGTGCGGGTGCTGCCCGGGGTGACCGCGGCGAGCGCGGTGGCGAGCCGGATGGGCGCACCGCTGGGGCACGACTTCGCCATGATCTCGCTGTCGGATCGGCTCAAGCCGTGGGAGACGGTGGCGCAACGGATTTCGGCGGTGGCGTCGGCGGATATGGCGTTCGCCGTCTACAACCCGGCGTCGTCGCAGCGCACCTGGCAGGTGGCCGCCATGCGGGATCTCGTGCTCGAGCATCGCAAGCCGCAGACGCCGGTGGTGATCGGCCGCGATGTGGGCGGCCCGGCCGAGTCGGTGCGGGTGGTAACGCTGGCGGAGCTGGATCCGACCGAAGTGGACATGCGGACCCTGTTGATCATCGGTGCGTCCACCACCACGGTGTTCGACGCGGCCGGTGGGCCGCGGGTGTTCACGTCGCGCCGCTATGGAGATTAATATTCCACTGTAGAACGTAGGCTGGAAGGAGTGCCGGTGCCTGAAGACAATGCTCGACGCCCGCTCAACTCGACGGCCGCGTCCCTACTCGGATTCCTACACCAGGGCGAAATGTCCGGATGGGATCTGGTGGCGCTGGCCCAGGACCGCATCGGCGACTTCTGGACCATCACCCAGAGCCAGGTCTACCGCGAGCTGGCCACCATGCACCAGCACGGGCTGCTGGAGAAGGGTGCGGCCGGCGCTCGCGACCGCACCCCCTACCGGATCACCGAGGACGGCCGGGAGGCCTTCGCCGAATGGATCGCCCGCGATCCCGGCGCGGAGACCATCCGGGTCCCACTGCTGCTGACCCTCTCCTTCGGTGAATTCATCGACCTCGAGCGGCTCGAACGCATTGTCGCGGCCAATCGCACGGTCCACGAGCAGCGGCTGTCCGGCTACCTGTCGGGTCACGACGAGCAGCGCATGTCGCCCTACGAGCGGGCCACCCTGGATTTCGGCATCCGCTACGAGCGCGCGGTACTGGAGTGGTTCGATCGGCTGCCGGAGCTGCTCGACCGCACCAGCCGCCTGTCCTGAGCGCGGACTAGCGCCCGGCTCCGCGCCGGGCGCGCAGCCAATCCCAGGCCGCCGCAACGGTCTCCACCCGCTCCGCACCCTCTGGCAGCGCCGGCCGATCGATCATCACCACCGGGATGCCGAGGGCACGCGCGGCGGTGAGCTTGGCCTCGGTGAGCGTTCCTCCGCTGTCCTTGGTCACCACGACGTCGATGTCACGCCCGGTCAACAGTGCGATCTCCTCGTCGACGCCGAAAGGCCCACGGGCGAGCAGCAATTCGTGATTCACCGGCACCGCGCCGTCGGGCGGGTCGATGGCACGGATCAGGAACCAGGCGTCCGAGTGCGCGAACGCGGCCACCCCTTGGCGGCCGATGGACAGGAAGACTCGTTTACCCAGGGCCGCGGCGGCTTCCGCCGCGAGGGCCAGATCCGGTACACGCATCCAGCGGTCGCCGGGCCGCTCGGTCCATCCCGGCCGCCGTACGTGCAACACCGGGAGTCCGACAGCACCGGCCGCGGCGGCGGCGTTGGCGGTGATCCCTCCGGCGAACGGGTGTGTGGCATCGACCACGGCCTCGATCCCGTTGTCGCGCAGCCACTCCCGCAGTCCGTCGATCCCCCCGAATCCCCCCAGGCGCACCTCGCCGACCGGTAGCACCGGCTCGCGCACACGCCCGGCGAGCGAGGACACGATCTCGAATCCTCGCTCGCCCGACGCGACGTCGGCGAGTTCCCGGGCTTCCCGGGTGCCGCCGAGAATCAGGGTTCTCAGGGCTGCCCGCTGAAGTAGGCCGAGCCCGAGTCGATCAGCGGCTGTCCGCCGACGATCAGCAGGCCGATGATGGCGCCGGGGATCGCGCCGATGCCGAACAGGAAGGCGCCCAGGATGCCGCCGATGATGCCGCCCAGCGCGGCGTGCTGCAGCTGGCCGAAGAAGTCCGACTGCGAGTCGATGTCCTTGGCGGTCGACACCGGCGCGGAGACCGGGGTCAGCGTCAGCTGGGTGCCCGCGCTGTCGATGGCGGCGGTGAGCCCGTACTGCTTGCCGGCCAGGGTGCCGTTCAGCGGCACCTGGGTGACCACGTCACCGGCCTGGTTCTTCAGGAACACGGTCTGGCTCGCCGCGTCCAGGCTGAACCGGCCACCGGTCACCTGGGTGACGATGTCGTTCGCGTCGGTGAGCGCCACGTTGTAGTCGACGCCCTGCTGGGTGCCGTGCAGCGCGGACGGGGACTGCTCCACGGCCGGCGCCGGGTCGACGGGGACGGCGTAGCCGGTGCCCGCGGCGATACCGGTCGAGGCGGCGGCGATGAACGCGGTGGCCACGAACTTTGTGTACTTCATGGAAGTCATGGATCTCCAAATAGTCCGAACGAACCCGATAACAATCGGGTCACGGCCGTTTACCCTACCGTTGAGCAACGTACGTTTCACTCTGAATGCCTCGCGCGCTGAGCCGCTTTCGGGCCAGTGGCCCATTTGCGCAGTGCTTGCGGCCACGTCGGCCCCGGTGATGACCCGCGAATGTCGGGCGCGAAGGGTGGACAGGAGTTGGGCAGCGGCCCGGGCTGGGCGGCACTCCAGTCCTGCGCGAGCCCGCAGAAGGCGCGCGTGGCCGCGGTCCGATAGGCGTTCTCGCGGCACAGCAGGACCGCGATTCGCGTCGGCAGCGGCGGATCCAAGGCCACGGCCCTCAGCCGCGCATGCTCGCGTGCGATGCCGTCCGGCAGGATCGTGGCCAGGTCGGTGAGCTGCACCGCCTCAATGACGGCGTGAATCGAGTTGGCCTCCAACAGAATTCGCGGACCCACCCCCTGCTCGCGAAAATAGGCGTCGATGTGCAGCCGGGTGACGAACTCGCGATTCAGCAGCGCGAGATCGTATTCGGCGAGTTTCGCCGCGGGCAGACGTGAGCGCCGGCTCCGGCGATCCGCTGTGACCACGCTCAGCGTCTCGGTGAACAGCGTGGCGGCCTCGATACCGGGCAGATGGCCGCCCGCGAACCCGATCCCGACGTCGATGTCGTCGGCGAGCAGTCCGGATTCGATGACGTCCTGACTGGTTTCACGAATGTCGAGGGTGATGCCGGGATGACGGGCCCGCAGTTCGGCGATGAGCGGTCCGATCAGATACGCCGCGAAAGTCGGCGTATAGGCCGGCCGCAGATGACCGCGAGTCAGATCCTCGACATCATGAACGGCCCGATCAGCCGCATCCAACTCGGCCAGCGCCAGCCGCGCGTGCCGCGCATACACCTCCCCCGCGTCGGTGAGCCGCACCGCGCGACCGGTTCGATCCAGCAGCGGCGCCCCCACCAGCCGCTCGAGCTGCCGAATCTGCTGCGAGAGCGTCGGCTGCGAAAGATGCAGATCCTCGGCCGCGCGAGTGAAGCTGCCATGCTCGGCCACGGCCAGCAAATACCGCAGATGACGCAGCTCCGGGGACACCCTCCGACTGTAGACCCAGCCAATCAACCAACCTCGCGCCGCGCCCCCGCAGCTATAACACCACCTCGCCGCAGCGCCGGCGAAGGCATGCCACCTCCGCCGGCCCCTCACCGCGACACTTCCGCTACCGAAGTTCGACGCAGGCGTCGGCGGCGTCGCCGTCTTACTCACCGGACGAAGATGGCGAACCCGCCGGGGCCGCTGGGCGAGAGGACTCAGCTTCGGCGACATGAGCAATGGAGCATTCGAGGCGATCCGTGCACTCGAGTATCGGTATCTGCGCACGCTGGATCTGAAACTGTGGGACGAGTTCGGGGAGACGTTAGGACGTCGTCGCCGCGTACGGCTCATCCTCGGGTGATATGCCCGCGGAGTTCAAGGGGCGTGAGCAGATCGTGGAGTACATGCGTGGCGCACTCGGGGGCAACATCATCACTGTCCCCTCCGCTAAACTGAGAATCGCTCATTTTCTCTGCAGTGAGGAGGCAGCGTTGCCGCCGAAGGCTGTTCGCGAGCGCCGCCGCCCCACGCAGGAGCGTTCGAAGGCGACCCGGGAACACATTCTCGACACCGCCGCGCAGTTGTTCGGCGAACGCGGGATCCCGAACACCTCGACCAACCGGATCGCCACGGCGGCCGGGGTGAGCATCGGGACCCTGTACCGGTACTTCTCGGATCGGGCCGTGATCGTCGACGAGCTCCTCAGCCGCCTCATCGAGAAAATCGAACGCCGTTTCACCCAATGGGTTTCGGAGCTGTCGCGGCCACCGGCCGGCAGTCCGCCGCGGTCGAGCCTGCGGCTGATCACCGAGATGCTGGAGCTGTTCACCGCGGAACTCGTGGCCAATGCCAAACTGGTGCGCGCGCTGGTGGCGGGCGTGCAGTTCTACAGCAGCGGGCTGCCCGAGTTCGAGCCGCGGTTGCGCCTGCTGGTCAAGGTGCTGCTGATCCAGATCCTCGGCCCCGGCGACGATCGCCGATACGATGCGATGAGCTTCGTGCTGATCAATACCGGCTTCGCGAGCGTGCTGCGAGCATCGGCGTTCGAGGTCGGCGATCGCGAGCGCGAGGAGGCGATCGCCCTGACCGCGCAGATGATCACCGCATGGCTCGAGGCCGAGGCCCGAACCGCCACCGGCACAACGGATCATGAGACCGCCGGGATCCTCCCGCTACAGTGACCCGCCGCCGCCCAGCAGCCACGGATTGAACGTGCACTGCAGATCCGGGTGTTTCGCCGGGTCCAGGGCACGCAGCGCGATGGACAGCGCCCGCGGCGAGTACATCATCGTCAGGTGATCGGAGACGTCCTGCTCGCACCCGTCCTGGAGCGTGATGTTGGTGACCTGGGCGCCCGGCCCGGCCTTCAGGAACGTCAGGTCGTAGGGATTGGTGACCTCGTCGTAGCGGGTGCCGACCACCGTGTAGTCGATGCCGGGCACGGTGTCCCCGTTCGCGTTCAGTTTGTTGACGAAATCCGACCCGATGGTCTGCTGGATTCCGGCGTGACCCACGAACATCTCGACGAACCCGAGAATATCGATGCCGAAGTTGTTGACCGCCCGGCCGAGCGCGCCGATGCCGTCGAGCGAGGTGCCGTGGTGGGTGGCACCGAAGGTCACCATATTGTGGACCTTGGCGGCGCCGCCCTCGAACTTGGTGTACCAGTTGGCCATCGCACCGCCCTGTGAATGCGCGACGATGTCCACCTGCGGTGCGCCGGTGGCGGCGAGTACGCGATCCACGAAGGCGGACAGCTGTTTCGCCGAATCCTGGATATAGCCGGTGCCCATGGTGCCGGGCAGCACCGACCCGAGGCCGCCGCCCTCGATCAGATTCGACCGGCCGTAGTTGAGGGTGAAGGTGCAGAATCCGGCGTCCTTGATGGGCTGCCCCATGAAGGCGAAACCGTTGAACGCGTTCATCCAGGTGCCGTGCACCAGGATCACCGGGCGCGGATGCTCCACGGTCGGCTTGCAGTTCCAGTCGTTGGCGCCCGGTGGGGTGGCGTCCGGGTGCGCGATGCCGTAGCCGAACGCCGCCAGCCACGAGGTCATGGACGGTCCGTAACCCTGTGTGTCGGTGGCGTATCCGCCCGAGGAGCCCGAACTGGAACCGGACCCGCCGTAGCAGTTACCCGATCCATTGCCCGAGCCGGCGCCGCTGCCGGAGGTGCACGCGGATCCGGAGTCGGCGATCGGACCGGCCTGTTTCAGGCCCGCGGCGATGTAATCGGCCAATTGCCGATCGGTGAGCGCCGGGTCGGGTGCGGCGTCGGCGCCCGCCCCGGCGAATCCGACCGCCAGCAGCGAGACGCCCATCATGATGGATGCCCGCACTACCCCGCGGTGGGTACTTCGTCTCATTTCGTGCCCTCCTGCTGCCGTGCATGAATCGGTTTCCGGGCGCCGGCAGTCGATGGCCGGCGACGAAACCGCGCTCACGGTAGGCCGCTGCGAAAGACGCACAGAAGGCAATTGGTCGAAATATGGACCCGCTCACCAATATTCGGCAGGCGTTTCGGGACGCCGTCACAAATACGGCCGCTCCCAGTGTCCTTCACAAAGCAGGGCGCCCCGATTCCGTGAAATATCCAAGAATCGGCGCCGAATGGCCCCGAACGCCCGCGGAAAAAGGATCGTCGGAGATTCCGGCGGACCTGGTATCCGGGCCGTGCCGGTCAGGGAACGCATCCGGAGAGGAGAGGCCATGGGTGGCAGGACCTTCGGCACGGGAGCCGAGCACGCGCGGGCCATGGTCGGGTACCGGTATCGGTGCGCGCGACCCTTCGTGGTGGAGCACCGGCGGATCCGGGAATTCGCCCGTGCCGTCCAGGCATTCCACCCCGCCTACTGGCAGGAGTCGGCGGCCGCGCACCTGGGATTCGACCAGATCCTCGCACCGCCCACTTTCGCGGCGTCGATCTGGCGGCAGGCCCGCCGCGAGGCGCTGGAGCAGCTGATCACCGGATACCACTCGGACCGGATCGTGCACGTCGACCAGACGCTCGATATCGGCCGTCCCTTGCTCGCGGGGGACGTGATCACCTGCGATGTGTATATCGAATCGTTCCGGCAGTTCAAGACTTTCGACGTCATCACCGTCACCGGCGTACTCCTCGACCGGCACGGGAATCCGGTGCAGACGGATTCGACCGCGCTGCTGGCTCGCGTCGACGGCACCGAACACCACCGCGCCGGCGACTCCGTGACACTCACCGGCCCATCGGAGTCCGTGCCAGCGATTCCCGCCTCGCTGCGCGGCAGCACCCGCCCGGCGTGCACCCGCATCGACTTCGACCGGCTCGCCGTCGATACCGAGCTCCCGCGCGCAGGCGCCACGGTGACCGCCGCCGATCTGGCGAATTACGCACGCCTGGCGGGTGATTCGCCTGCGGACACCTTCCTCGGACACCAGCTGATCCTCGGATTGGCCGCCGGGTATCTCACCTCGTGGACCCGCGACCCGGCCGCGGTGACGAAATACCGGGCCGAGTTCGCCAATCAGGTGCACTATCTGGCGGTCTCGGAGACCGAAGCCGCCGAGATCGAATTCGGCGGCCGTGTCATCGCGGTGGATCACCGCCACCGCACCGCCACCGTCGCGATCGAGGCGAAATCACGGGGCCGCAGACTTTTCGGATACTCCAGCGCGGAAGTCGCTTTCGCACCAGTTGTTCCGGCGCGCTGGTGATATTGCCGGGCAATTCGCCGTTCTCAGCGTTCCTTGCCGCGGCCGGTGAACGTCCGCGCTATGAGCGCCGAACGCAGTTGCCACAGCCCGGAATTCACCGTCGGATCGAATCCGGTGAGCTGGTGGATACGCTTGAGCCGATAATCGACGGTATTCGTATGAATATGCATCACCCGCGCGGTGCGCTGCCGGCTGAGATTATTGCTGATGTGACAGCGCAGGGTCTGCAAGAGCTCGGGGTGCGCGTCGAGCGGATTCAGCAGTGCGCCCAGGGATTCCCGGCCCGGGCCCGGACGGGTCAGCTGGTACTCCAGGGCCATGTCGGCGAACCGGTACAGCCCGGACAGACATTCCAGGCGCTGCACCATGTCGAGCAGTTCGTGGGCGCGATCCACGGCGGCGGACACCTCGTCCACGGGCGAGACGACCAGGGCCGCCGTGACCGGTACATGCGCGGCGGCCGAGAGTCGTGCCACGAGTTCGTCGAGGGCCTCGCCGGCGAGGGCGCCCGCCGGGATGAGGACGGTCCCCCCGTCGACGCTGAGCAGGGCGAGAGCGCGCTCACCACAGCGGATGGCGAGTTCGGCCTGCAACCGCCGCAGCTTCCGGCGCGCGACGACCTTCCCGTCCAGCATCGGATGGCGCTCGTCCGGGTGCTCCGGAATGTCCAGTGCCAGCACGGAATACTCGGCGGCGATCTCGATGCCGCACTCGCGGGCCATGGTCGAGGTCGGGTGGCCCCCGATCAGCGCCGAGGTGAGCGTGTGGACCGCGGTGTGATGCTCGCTCACCACCGCCTTGAATTCGCGCACGTAGGCGCGGGAGACGGTGGCGTTGATCGTATCCAGCATGGTCACCACCAGTTTCGCGCCATCCAGCAGACTGCCGAAGTCGTTTTCGGTCGCCCTCGAGAGCACCAGATCCATGCCGATCCGGAAGCCCTCGTGAATGGAGTGCAGGACGGTGTCGATGGGCACGCCCTCGCGGGCCCAGCCGGCCGCGGCCTCCGCGAGCCGACCGGCCTTCTCGGGAACGTCCTTGCCGTCCAGCATCGCGACGGCCAGTTCCAGGCACACCCGGGTCACGGCGGTCACGTCACCGGAGATGATGTCCCCGGGCAGCGTGCCGCAGGGAATCACGTTGTCGACGAAATGTCCCACCAGTCGGCGGGATACGCTGCGGACGTCCTGCAATGGGGTGGACATCGGCTGTCCGGAGACGATCAGGCCGCCTCGCAGCGCTCCAGCAGTAGTCATCGTCGACTCCTTCCGATCCACGCACGTCATCGGCGTGATCGAACTCTAAAGCGACGAAGTGCTCACCTTCTACTCTCTTTCCGCACGCGCCCGCATGATCGCCGAGAGGGCCTCTGACCTGCGGCGTCGCGGAACTCGAGCCCATCGCCGCCGCTATCTCTGCAACTCGGAGACACACCTGCTCATCTTTCGGGGGCGGGAATCAGACCCCCGATGTCCCCGTAGGACGTCGCCGGTTCGACGCGACCGCCGTTGCGGACCGTGTGTGCCGCGGTCAGTGCCGCGTCCAGGGCCGCGCGGTAGAGAAGGGAACCGGTGCTGACGCGTTGGACGCCCAGCCGCGCCAGGTCGGCGAGCGGGCGCTGCGCAAGGACATTGAGCGGCACGGGAATCGCCGTGACGAGCGCCGCGATGTCGTCGTCGCGGGTGACACCGGGCACGAAGATGCCGTCGGCGCCGGCATCCACGTAGCGGTGGGCGCGGTCGAGGGTGGTGTCGTGTTCGCGGTCCAGCCAGTAGGTGTCGACGCGGGCATTGACGAACAATCCGGGCGCACCGTCCTTGAGCGCACGAACCAGATCGGCGTGCGCGCCGGGATCGCCGGCGGCGTCTTCCACGTTCACTCCCGCCACACCCATTTCCCACAGGCGCGCGGCCAGCTCGCGCGGATCCGCGCCGAATCCCGATTCGATGTCGACGGTCACCGGGACCGGGAGCCGGACGAGTGCGGCTGCCAGCGTGAGAGTCTCGTTCAGGGTCGATCCGGCCGCGTCCGGAAGTCCGTGCGCCGCAGCCACTCCGAGACTGGTGGTCCCGATCGCCGGATGACCGTCCGCGACCAGCGCCGCCGCGGTCGCGAAGTCCCACACATTGGGCAGCAGCAACGGCGTGTCCTGATAGTGGAGCTGATGGAACCGTCCGGCCGCCGCGGCCAGTGCGAGCGCGTGCGCCCGCCCCGGGCAGGCGTGGCGACCAGCGCCGAACGGTCGCCCGGTCAGGTCCACCTCCACGATCTCCCCCGCCGCACCGATCCGGCGAGTCGCCGGCACCGGCGGATTGTCACCGGCGATCAGCGCCGAAGTGGCGGCGCAGGCCTGCACCAGAATCCCGATCCGATTGGCCGTCAGCTCATCGGCAGTTCCCCCGAACGCGGCCACCAGCCGATCGACCGCCGCATCCGCTGCCGCGCTGACCTCCCGATGCGGCTGATAGCACTCCGCGACCAACTCCACATCGCCAACCTCGACCCGAACACCGAGCGCCGCAGCCAATTCCGCCACATGATGCCCACGGCGACTCCGCAACGCAGCCGCGTCCACCCTCGCCAGCTCCCGCTCGACGATCGCGCGCCGCCGCCGATGCGCCTCCCCCGCGCTGAACCGCGCCACCTGCGCACGCAACCACGCCACACCACGATCGCCGGGCGACACCGGCGGAACCGGAAGATCCAACATGATCTTCACGCTAGAACCGCAAAGCTTCGGCGGGCACCGAAGTGTCGCCGGCGCCGAGGCCGCGTGGGAGCCTATCGGCGGCTCGCCGCGGGCACGGCTGCGCGGCCGCGCCGTCATCGTCCCCTGATCCGTCCGATCACCCTGCGCGGGCTCCTGTTTCGAATCGGCCGGAGCCCGCGTCGCATTCGCGTTCTACTCGGCGGTCAGATAGACCGGCAGCGCAGCGTGCCCGTTGGAGATGAAGCTGGGCAGGGCGTGCAGTTCCTCGACCGGCACGGCCAGTCGCAGGTCGGGGAACCGGTGGAACAGTTGCGGGAGCGCGGTATTCGCTTCCAGGCGGGCCAGTGGCGCGCCGAGGCAGTGGTGGGCGCCGTGCCCGAAAGCCATATGGCTCTTGTTCTCCCGGGTGAGGTTGAACTCGGTAGCGGTCTCGCCGTGCACCTTCACGTCCCGGCCGGGAGCGGCGTAACAGACGATGATGGGGTCGCCCGCGGCGATGTGGACGCCCTCGTAGTCGATGTCCTCGACGGCGAAACGCAGCGGGGCGTGCACGACCGCGGTGTCGAAACGTAGTGACTCCTCGACCAGTTCGGGCCAGGCCACCTCTCCGGCGCGCAGCGCCTTCAGCTGATCGGGGTGCCCGAGGGCGGCGGTGATGGCTTGGTCGAGCAGGTTGATGGTGGTCTCGTGACCCGCGCTGATGACCAGCAGCAGGGTGTCGACCAGTTCCTGCTCGGTCAGCGCCGACCCGTCCTCGTCGTCGCGCGCCGCGATGAGCGCGCTCGTGAGGTCGTCACCGGGCTCGGCGCGCTTGCGGGCGACGAGTTCACCGAGCAGCCGGTACAGCTCGAAGTAGTTGGCCGCCGCCTCCTCCGCGCCGCGAGTGGTGTCGAACAGGCTGTCGGCGCAGGCCCGCAGACCGGGCAGCATCACGTCGGGGACACCCATCAGCTCGGAGATGACACGGATGGGCAGCTGGTAGCAGAACGCCTCGCGCAGATCGACGATCTCGCCGGCGGGCAAGGCGGCCAGCGTGTCGAGCAGTTCGGCGGTGATGGCCTCGATCTGTGGTTGCAGGGCGGCGCTGCGGCGCGCGGTGAAGGCGGGCGCGACGAGTTTGCGCAGGCGCCGGTGGTCGGCACCGTAGGCGGTGAACATGTTGGTGACCGCCACCCACGCGAACAGCGGCCAGTCGGGCTGTATCTCGCCATTGCTGAACGCGGGCCAGTGCTGACGCGCGTCCTTGGAGACGCGGGAGTCGGTGAGCAGCAGTTCGAGCAGGGTGGTGTCGGTGACCGACCAGGCGCGGACCCCGCCGGGTAGCTCCACCAGGGTCGCGGGTCCACGCTCGCGTAGCCGGAGAATCTCGCCCTGGGTGTCGACGCCGGTGGTGTCGAGGGTGAGGGGTTCGGTGGTCATGGTGTTCTCCTCAGTTCACATGCATGGGCAGGGTCGGCGGGAAAACGACGGGCAGCGCGCTCAGCGCGCGATGAAAAGGCCCTGGCCGCCAGACCAATTCGGCATCGGGCACGGCGAGCCGCAGATCCGGCAGGGCGTCGAGCAGCTGATCGATCGCGTCCTGGGCGATCAGGTAGGCGGGCGACCGGGCCGGGCAGGCATGCGGGCCGACACTCCACGCGAGATGCGCGCGGTTGTCGGTGAATTCGCGCGCGCCGACCGCGGGATCGTTGTTGCCGGCGGCCATACTGACCACGACCGGCTGATGCGCGGGCAACCAGACGCCGTCGACCAGAATCGGGTGCCGCGGATAGCTGATGCAGTAGTTGGCGCCGGGCGGGTCGTTGAACAGCACCTCGTCGAGGGCGCCGCGCGTGGAGAGACTGCCGCCCAGCAGACTTCCCGCGAATCGGGCGTCGGTCATCATGAGCCGCAGCGTGTTCACGATGAGGTTCTGCTCGGGTTCGATGCCCGCGCCGTAGAGGGTGACGATCTGGTGGATCATCTCCTCGTCGGTGAGCTCCGCCGGGTGCCCGACCAGCCGCGACACGATGTCGTCGCCGGGCTGCGCCCGCTTGAGCACCACCAGCTCGAGCACAGCGGAGCTCATCATCCGGTTCCCGGCCTCCGCGTCGACGCCCTCCCAGATCGCCGCCTGACCCGCCGCGATGCGCTGACCGATCTGCGGCGGGCACCCCAGCATCGCGTTGATCACATGGAAAGCCAGCGGAAACGCGTACTGCGACACCAGATCCGCGCTACCCTCCGCGCAGAACGCGTTGATCAGCGGCACCGCGACCCGCTCCACGGTGGCGTGCAGCCCGTGCGGATCCACCGCCTCGAGCGCGGCCACATTGGCGGTCCGGTACCGGCGATGATCGGATCCGCTGCTGCGCAACGCATTGGGACGCCATTCCAGCATCGGCATGACCGGACTGTCCGGCGGCGCCGTGCGCTGCCAGATACGCGGATCGGCGGGAAAATTGTCCGGGTCATTGAGGATTCGCAGGGCGGTCCGGTACCCGATCACCAGCGTGGCCGGCACTCCCGGCGCCAGCTCCACCGGGGCCAGCGATCCGTATCGCGCCCGTAGCTCGCGATAGATCCGATGCGGGTCGGCCGCGAATTCGGGCGAGTAGAGCGGCACGCGCGGTCCCACACCGGCGGCCTGTGCACCATCGGCAGAGCCGCCATGCGTCATAACCAGTCAATTCTCTTGTGCTCCAGCCGATCCCGGGACCGGCCTTCGCCACCGTAACAGAACGACCGGTGTACGCGACAACAACGAGAGAGAACGTCGAGACGACACGTCACAAAGGTTGTGAAACCGCCGTTACCCGCGCATCACCCGATGATCATGTCGGCGGCGTTGCGCAGTCCCGCCACGGCGAATTCGGGGATCCTGTCGTCGTCGAGCGCGATCCCGATCTGAATGCGACGCTGCCCGATCATCCGTTCCACTTCGCAACGGGCCGTGGCCGACAGGATGTCGCGGCAGAGTTCGGCGCCGGTCTCGTCCAGGCGCGCATTGCCGACGAGCCCGGCGAGATGGTCACGGCGTTCGGGGGTCGCAAGGCGCAGGGCCAGGGCGAGCAGCACCGTGTGCCGGCCCTCGCGCAGATCCTGCAGGCCGGCGCCGCCGATCGGCTCGACGTCGTGGAAGACATTGCGCAATTCGTCCTGCAGCCGCGCGGCCTCGCCCAGCGGGAGCGCGTAGGCGGTCAGCGCGCTCAGCACGTCCTGATCCGCTCCCGCCAGCGCCGCGCCGACGTGCAGCGGCCGCTCCACCAGGCACGCCACGGTCCGGTAACGCAGGATCTCCAGCGCCTGATCCAGATCCGGGGTCGGGCGGCCGCTGGTGACCAGTTCCAGATAGCGGCCGTAGTTCACCTCGGTGCGCAGGATGTCGAGCACCGCCGAGACGGCCGCGCTCTGCGCCGGGGACAGGCCCGCCCCGTGCAGCAGCTCCTGCGCCCAGCCCAGGCCGCAGTCGCCGAGCACGATGGCGCTGCGCGCACCGAATCGTTCGGCCGCGTGTCCGGACCGGACCCGGCGGCTGCGGTCGGCGGCGATGCGGTGCACGGTGGGCCGCCCGTCGCGGGTGTCACGATCGTCGAGGAGGTCGTCGTGGATGAGGGTGGCGGTGTGCAGGAGTTCCACGGCGGCCGCGGTCCTGACGACCGCGTCCGGCAGTTCGACCCCGCCGCCCGCGTACCAGCCGAGGACGCAGAACAGGGACCGGATCCGGTTCCCACCGGCGAACAGGAACGAGCGGACCGCGCCGACCACGTCCGCGGGCAGCCGGTGGGCGGCCGCCGATTCGGCCTTGCGGTCGAGGAATTCGTGCAGGGCGGCGTCGATTCGCACACGAATCGAGCCATGGTCGAGGGGTGAATCGGTCACGGCCGACGCCGTCATCACAGTCTCCAATCCCATGCGCCGAAAACGTCGAACAAGTCCACCGCGTCCGGACCAGCCGAACGGGACTGAAACCAAAGAGAGTGTAATGGGTATCACGGATGGGGGTAAACCTTGTCCGCGCCACGCCCGCCGACACGCCGCTGCCGGATCGCGGCGAATCCCTTTGTTACACAAACCAATAGACGTGACGGTCGCGGCCGCGCCGCCCGATCGCCCGGGATGTCGGACCAAACGTCCGGAACACCGACTGGCGGGGTCGCGCGGCACGCTCGATCACCGATGTGCAGAATCGGACATATGCCTCACTCAAATCCGATCAGCGCCTGGAAATCTCTTCGCGAAGGCAACGAGCGTTTCATGCGGGGCACTCAGGTCCACCCCAGCCAGGGCGCCGGTCACCGCGCCGAGCTGGTCGGCGGCCAGCACCCCACCGCCATTCTGTTCGGCTGCGGTGATTCCCGCGTCGCCGCCGAGATCATCTTCGATCAGGGCCTGGGCGACATGTTCGTGGTCCGCACGGCCGGGCACGTCATCGACAGCTCGGTGCTGGGTTCCATCGAATACGGCGTGCAGGTCCTCAATGTGCCGCTGATCGTGGTGCTCGGCCACGACAGCTGCGGCGCCGTCAAGGCCACCCTCGACGCGCTCGACGGCGGCGCGGTCCCCGGCGGCTTCATCCGCAGCCTCGTCGAACGCGTCACCCCGTCTATCCTGCTCGGCCGCCGGGAAGGTCTGAGCACCGTCGACGAGCTCGAGGCCCGACACGTGGCCGAGACCGCCCGCGTGCTGATGGAGCGCTCCCAGATCATCTCGAACGCCGTCGAGGCCGGCCGCTGCGCCATCGCGGGCGTCACCTACCAGCTCGAGGACGGCCGCGCCCACCTCAACCAGGTCATCGGCAATATCGGCGAGCAGGTCTGACGCCCCGCGCCGGTAACGGCAACTTCCGGCGCCCCAAACCTTCTCGGCGCTACCGGCGCGTGCGATCCGCTCGCCGCGCCGGTAGCGCTACGGGGACGGCCGCGGCCAGGATGCCCCGGAGAGCGCCTCGATCACCCAGAACAGCGCGGGACCTGCGGAACCTTGATGGCCGGCCCGGGCCGAATCGGGAAGTGTCACACGGTTTGTCACACCGACACCGTGCCGACCGGCCGCTGGGAACCGCGGTGAAGGCACGGCCTACGCGTGGTAGGGGTGACCGCCCAGCGAGGCGGTGTAGACCGCGACCCGGGAGCGGGCAATACGCAGGTTGGCGCGCTCGGATTCGGTGAGGTGGCGGCGGGCGCGAACCCGGCGCGCGGAATCGCCGAGCACGGACAGCACGGTCAGTGGGGTGCGGGTACGCGGGAATGCGATGACGGCCATGAGAGAACTCCTTCGGAGGATCGGCCCGCCACGCAATTCCGAATGCTTCAGGTAGCGGTCAGCATGCGTCGGGAAGCGTTCAGTGCGCGGCAAGCCGGGAACGACAATGGTTTTCGAACCGGACTGGGATACGGACTATCGCCGGAACTCATTCGTCCCTCACCTCCTTGCCACCAGGACGCACACGCGTCGACCACAGACGGATGTCGCACCGGATGGAGGGGAGAAGCAATGCCACGACGAAGGGCATTGCCGGCACCCCTCTCGTCAGAGCTTCGGCACTGCACGACGTATCCCTCGGGGGAAGCCACTTCGGATCACCCCTTAATCCGGGGAGATCTGTCCTAACCCTGGGCGTCTCTCGACGTCGTCGGATCAGTGGCCTGTGTTCGAACAGGAGCCTCGCCTAGCGAGGTGCTGACGGCCCTATATTGAACCCGGGACCGCGACCGAGTCAAATCGGCTCCGCCGACGCCGTGCCGGACCGGTCCCGCACCGCAGAGAGGATGCCGCGCCGGACGAGGCGTGATCTCGCCCACATAGCCGGTGGAAACCGTCATGTGCTCGCTACTCTGTCTCGATGCGGCGGTGGGGCTCGCCGCTCCGGACTCACGGAACAACCGCGGCCACCGGCCGCCAACAGTCCCTACCCCACCATGACACTTCGTGTGCGCTGGAGTAGGAGACGTGTGTGAGTAGTGAGCTGGACTCCACCGGGAACCTCGAGACCGTCGAGCCGATCGACCCCGATATCGATCTGCACCAACCCGGGCAACAACAGGAACTGTTGCGGTCGCACGGTGCGATCCTGACCGTGATCTCACTCGGCGGCGCGGCCGGCGCGCTCGCCCGGTACGGACTCGCATCGCTGTGGCCTACCCCGGCGGCCGGATTCCCCTGGGCGACCTTCGTCACCAATGTGATCGGCTGCTTCCTCATCGGCGTGCTGATGGTGATCGTCACCGAGATCGTGACCGCCCACCCGCTGGTGCGCCCGTTCCTCGGGGTCGGCATCCTCGGCGGCTTCACCACCTTCTCGACCTACGCCAACGAGACCCGCGGCCTGCTCGAACCGAGTTCGGTCGCAACCGCATTCACCTACATGGCCGCCACCCTGGTGTGCGCGCTGCTGGCGACCCTGGCCGCGGTCCGCCTCACCCGCGCCGCCTGCGCCCATCAGATCGCCCGACGCCGGGAGGCCACCGCATGACCGCGCTCCTCGTCATTCTCGGCGCCATGGCCGGCGCCCCCGCCCGCTACCTCGCCGACCGCGCCATCCAGACCCGCCACGACAGCGTATTCCCCTGGGGCACACTGACGGTCAACCTCACCGGCTGCCTCATCCTGGGCTCCCTCAGCGGCGCCGCGGTCTCCTCCCCCACGTACGCGCTCATCGGCACCGGATTCTGTGGTGCGCTCACCACGTACAGCACCTTCGGCTATGAGACCATCCGCCTCGCCGAACAGCGCGCGTATCTCTATGCGGCACTCAATGTCTCGGTCAGCATCATCGCCGGACTCGGCGCAGCGCTGCTCGGCTACACCACCGCCCACGCGCTGGGGTAGGCCGCAGCACAACAAGATCGGCATCGGGCGCACAGATCTGAAACACCACAGCGCCTGACTCAGCGGCCTCCGTCCAGGTCCCGGCCTTGCGGCGGCCCCTACCGTCAGTCAGGACTGGTCGGTTTCGAGTGAGGCCAGGATGTCCGCCGCACGGTCGACGAACAGCAGATGACCCGCGCCGGGGACGAGATGCAGGCGCGCATTCGGGAGGGCAGCGGCAAGGCGCACGGCGTCATCGGCGGGGACGTTGCCGTCGGCCTCGCCGTGCCAGATCTGGACCGGCATGGTCACGTCGGCGAGACGGAAACCCCAGTCGCGGGTGAAGACCCGGCGGATATCGCCGGCGAAGCCGCGGCTGCCCTGTTCGAAGCTGCGGCGCAGATTGACTTCCAGTTTCTCCGCCAGCTCAGGGTCGCCTTCAACGCGTTCGCGATCCACGTCCGCCATCTGCGCGACCAAACCCGCGATGCCCTTCCGACGGCGGATCACCAGCGACATCTCCATCGCCATCGGATGCACCAGGAAGGGCACTCGCCGCAGGACATTCAGCCCGCGCCGGCGGCGGCGCGCGACCGGATCGAGGTCCGCGACATCGGCCTGTTCGCTGAGCGGCGCGGGCGCGGAAATGAGCGCCACACCCGTGACGCGGTCGGGCAACCCGGCCGCGAGAGCCAGCGCGTACGGCCCGCCGCCGCTCACCCCGATGACCCCGAATCGCTCCAGCCCCAGCCGATCCGCCAGCGCGGCCGCCGTCCCCACCCAGTCCGCGACCCGCTCCCCGGCGGGCAGCGACGATTCGGCCATGCCGGGGCGGTCGATCGCGACGACGCGCACTCCCGCCTCCGCCCCGGCCACGTCGAAAGCCTCACCCTCCACATGTGTTCCGGGTACGCCGTGGCAATACAGCACCGGCATTCCGTCTCCGGCACCGTACTCGGCGTAACTCACCCGGCAGTGTGACAGAGCAATCGTTCGCGACGCGGCGGCACTCACGCGGAGCAGCCTAGGCGAAACCCGGCCCCAACAGGTCGAGCAACCGCGTTCCACACCGGCCGGGTCGCGGCGTCACCGCGGTTCGTCGCCCAGGGACTCCGGACCGACCCGTCCGCGCCGGACCTTCCACCGCGAGCGATCTCCCCGCTACGAATTCACCACGTCTGACCAGCGTCGTTGCCAGATCCGCGGAACGCCTGGACTATCGAAGGGGACGGGCTCGACCTGGTCGAGAAGCGTTGGGGCAAGGTGGCCCACGAGTGCCATGTGGTGAAACTCAATGGGACGCCCCGTGTGTCGCTCTTGCGCCGCAGCGCCGGACCGACCCACAGCGAGATGGTCGCCGCCCAATGAGCGAATACATGGCAAACGCCGTGGCACCGCTTCGCTCCGCGCCCGACACCGAGCCAGGCAGAGGAATTCGGCACGGAAGGATCGAAGGCGATGACCGATATGATGATCAACCCGGCGGCCGCGCGGACCCAGTTCACCCGCCCGGAAACGGCAGCGCCCGCCCGGATACCGGTGCGCGGCGAGCTCACCGGCCCCGCCGCGGTGTGGCAGCAGGCGAAAACGGTGCTGGTGACCCGCACCACCGGACCCCGCCAACTGGTCACCGTGCCGCGACTGGTGGTACCCGTCGGCGACAACGGTCTCGCCTTCCGGACCTCGTCCTATTCCATCGAATCCGAGCAGCTCGCCCACGACAGCCGGGTGCTCGTGCAGCCCGGCGACTGGCGCGGCAACCCCAGGCTCGGGTCCCGCCAGCTCCAGGGCACCGCCCGTCTGCTCAGCACCGGCACCTTCGTGCCCCGCGTGCAGGCCGAGATCGAGGCCAAGTACGGCTGGCGCACGGCCCTGGCCCGGGCCGCGCACCGCCTGGCCAACGGGAACGCGCCCTACGGCGACCTCATCGTGCTCGTGACCGTGTTCGAACCCGGCCCGATCGCCCTGCCTCCGGTCGACTAGCCTTCCGCGGCAGCGGGTTTCACGACCGTCCACTGGGTGACCGGCAGGTGGGGACGCCAGGCGGTGAACCCGCCCAGCGGCTCGGCCCGGTACACCTGGAAGCGGCGCAGCGCACCCCCGTGCTGCTCGGCCAGACGCAGCAGCAGCGCATCGGATTCGGCGGTCACGGCGGCCGCGACGAGTCGACCGCCCGGTCGCAATCGCGTCCAGCACGCATCGAACATGCCGTCCTGGGTGAGACCGCCGCCGATGAAGATCGCATCCGGTGCGGTCAGATCCGCGAAGGACTCGGGGGCCGCGCCACGGACCTCGACGACGGGCACGCCCAGTGCGGTCGCATTGGCGGTGATCTGCTTGCGGCGGCTCTCCATCCGCTCGAAGGCGAACGCGCGGCACGCCGGATCGGTGCGGCACCACTCGATGGCGATGGTGCCCGAACCGCCGCCGACATCCCACAGCAGCTCGCCGGGCGCGGGTGCGAGCGCCGACAAGGTCAGCGCCCGCACCTCCGCCTTGGTGAGCTGGCCGTCGCCGCCGTACACCTCGTCGGGGAGGCCCGGAATCCGCGTCAGGCGCCACGACTTCGGATCGGCGACCGCATCGATGGCGACGATGTTCAGCGGGTCCCCGGCGGGGTGGCCCCAGTCCGCCGCGGCGCCCCGCAGGATCCGTTCGTCCGGCCCGCCGAGCTGCTCCAGGACGGTGAGGGCCGACGCGCCGAAACCCTGGCGTGCCAGCAACTCCGCGACCTGGGCCGGAGTCCGCTCATCGGAGCTCAGCACGAGTACCCGGCGCCCCTCCGACAATTCCGGAAGGACCGTCTCCACGCGCCGCCCGACCGCGCTCACCACCGGTGTCTCGTTGAGCGCCCAGCCCAGCCGCGCGCACGCCAGCGAGGCCGACGACGGCTGCGGGAGAACCCGCAGGGCTTGCGCGCCAACCAGTTTCGTCAGGGTCACGCCGATCCCGAAGTACATCGGGTCGCCGCTGGCCAGCACGCCGAGCCGCCGGCCCGCGTACCGCTCCAGCAGTCCGGACAGGGCGGGCACCAGCGGCGAGGGCCACGGCACCCGCTCCGCCCGCGTCTCGCCCTCGGGAATGAGCGCCAATTGCCGCGCGGAGCCGAGTAGTACCTCGCATGCCGCGATCTCGCGCCGCGCCGGACCGCCCAGGCCGTCCCAGCCGTCGGCGCCGATCCCGATCACCGGAATCGGCGTCGACGGCAATGGGATTCCCGTCATCGCGGCATCCGGCGCCACATCGAGTACGGCACATACCGCATGGCCATGAACAGCAGGCGGATCCGGCGCGGCACGGCCACATCCCGCACCCGCCCGTACAACCCCGACACCACCGCGTCGGCCACCTGATCGGGGGTGCTCGACAGCGGCGCGGGCTCCATCCCGGCCGTCATCCGGCCGATCACGAAACCGGACCGCACCATGAGCAGGTGAACTCCGCTGCCGTGCAACGCCATCTGCAACCCGGACGCGAAGCCGTCCAGGCCGGCCTTGGCCGAGCCGTACACGTAGTTCCCGCGCCGCACCCGCACACCCGCGATGGAGCTGAAAACCACGATCTGACCGTCGCCCTGCTCTCGCAGCAGGTTCGCCAGGCTGGTCAGCACGCTCACCTGGGCGACGAAGTCGGTCTGCACGATCTCCACCGCGTGCGCCGGATCCTCTTCGGCCCGCGCCTGATCCCCGAGAATCCCGAACGCCACCACCGCCACGCCGATGCGCCCGTGCTCGGCGATGATCTTCTCCAGCAACGGCTGATGCGACGCCATATCGTCGGCGTCGAACTCCACACAGTGCACCGCCGCCGCCTCGGCGATCAGCAACTCCTTCACCTGTGCCTGTAGCTGATCACTGCGGCGCGCCGCCAGAATCACGACCCGGCCGGGCGACAGCCGTCGCGCCACCTCCAGCCCGATCTCACTGCGCCCGCCGAGCACCAGCACGACGCCCTTGTCGACGTCCCGCGATCCGAAACCCATGGCCCACAGTTTGCCACCCGGGCACCACTGTCCGGTGCGCCCGAGTCCCGATTGCTAGCGTCGAATCATGACCAGCACCGCCGCACGCCCCGAACTGTCCCCCGCCGCCGCCGACTTCGTCACCGAGCGACACCTGGCCACCCTCTCCACCCTGCGCGCCAACGGCACCCCGCACGTGGTCGCCGTCGGCTTCACCTGGGATCCCGAGGCCGGCATCGCCCGCATCATCACCAACGACGGCTCGGTCAAGGTCAACAATGTGCGGCGTTCCGGGTACGCGGCGGTGAGCCAGGTCGACGGCCCGCGGTGGATCACCCTCGAAGGCCCGGCCACCGTCCTCGACGACCCGGACTCGGTCGCCGACGCCGTCGAGCGCTACGCCGGCCGCTACCGCCAGCCCCGCGAGAACCCGACCCGCGTTGTGATTGCCATCGAGGTGCAGCGCGTGATGTCCAGCAGCGTCTTCAAGGGCGACACCGCCGGGCACTGATCCGGCGATCCGGGCTCGACCGATTACTCTGCGGCGCACGGCACGTCCATTCTCTCGAGTGCGCAGCAGAGGGGAAGAGCCATGTCCACGCTCCGAGAAGGGTTGCAGGCCCACGTCGACGAGGGCGGTGTGCCCGGCGCGGTCGGCCTGCTCATCCAGGTAGGCGTGGACAGCCCGGCATCGGACGCCACCATCCTCGACTTCTGGCGCTACGCAGCCACTTTCGACGAGTAGACCACCGGCAGCGGAATCCTGAACCTCCGCGATATTCGCCGATCGTCGAGGACCTCGGGTCGGGTTCGACTCCGCGCGCGTGGATGAGCGCCGCCAACGTCTCCCTCGATGCCGTTCCCGAGGTCCTCTGGCGATGCCGTTCCCGAGGTCGTCTGGCACGCCGCAGCCCCGGGCAAAGGAGCCAGAGCTGTCCGACGCCATGCCTCGATCTGTCCCGGGTCGCCATGCCTCGATCTGTCCCGGGTCATCGCCGCAGGGAAACGCCGCCGAGCCCGCACGACGATCTCCGCGGCTGCCGGCTGCGCCATCCGGGCGGGCCGGGCCGTCGTGCGGGTCGAGGCCGGAGTAGGGATCTATAGGCGGGTCAGGCCGTGGGGGCGGTTGTTCATGGACTCACAGCCGTCCTCGGTGACGATCACGATGTCTTCGATGCGGGCGCCCCATTCGCCGGGGAAGTAGATGCCCGGCTCGATGCTGAAGGCCATGCCCGGCGCGAGTACCAGGTCGTTGCCCGAGACGATGTAGGGCTCCTCGTGGACGGAGAGGCCGATGCCGTGGCCGGTGCGGTGGACGAAGTAGTCGGCCAGGTCGGCGGCGGCCAGGACGTCGCGGGCGGCGGCGTCGATCGATTCGGCGGTGACACCCGGGCGTACGGCGGCGACCGCGGCGGCCTGGGCGCGTTCCAGCTCGGCGAATTGGGTGGCCACCTCTGCACGGGGCTCGCCCAGCACGTAGGTGCGGGTGGAATCGGAGAAGTAGCCGGGTTCGACGGGACCGCCGATGTCGATGACCACCACGTCGCCGGGCTCGATGACGCGGTCGGAGACCATGTGGTGCGGGTCCGCGCCGTGCGGGCCGCTGCCCACGATGACGAAATCGGCCTCGGTGTGGCCCTCCTCGACGATGGCGGCGGCGATGTCCGCGCCGACCTCGGCCTCGGTGCGGCCGGGGCGCAGGAACTCGGCCATGCGGGCGTGCACGCGGTCGATGGCCGCGCCCGCCCGGCGCAGCGCCTCGATCTCGCTGGGGTCCTTCACCATTCGCAGTTCGCGCAGCAGCGGGGTGGCCGAAACCGGTAGCGAGCCAAGCTGATCGGCGATGGGCAGCAGGTGCAGGGCGGGCATGACATCGGTGACCGCCACCCGCGCACCGGCATTGAGCACGTTCCGGACAATACGATACGGGTCGACCCCGTCCACCCAGTCCACGATCTGCAGCCCCAGCTCACCGGCCGCGGAACCCTTCAGCGAGGCCAGCTCCAGCTTGGGGATCACCACCGAGGGCGTCTCCCCGCTGGCCGGGATCACCAGACAGGTCAGCCGCTCGAACGACTGAGCCCGCGACCCCATGAGAAACCGCAGGTCAGAGCCTGGCGTGATGAGTAACGCGTCGAGATGAGCATTGCGCGCCAACTCGGCCGCCCGCTCCAACCGTGACCCGTAGACCTCCGCCGCGAACCGTGACTCGTCATGAGAGCTCATGCTCACCGACGCTACTCCCCAACCCCGCCACCCTCCAGCCACCGCCGAACTTCGCACCCCACCACCGTGTGCCACTACTCGACCACAATCCGACCCGGCTGCGGCCCAGCATCATTCGATCCCCCGAAGAGGCCGCGCTTTCGGCCGAGCCGGCACGCCACCACACGACGCCCGCCGGGCAACCGCCCGGCGCCGAATTCTCGCGACGGCGAACTCGCGGGCAAACTCATCCGCAGCCCGCGCACCAGTTCTGCGGGACGCAGTCCACCGGCCTGTCGGCCGCCCGCACCGCCCCCGCGCCCGACTCCCTGGCAACGCTGCCCCGACCTGTCGGCCGGTCCCGGTAGGGTCGAGCGCTATGAGCAACCCTGCCGTCGGTCCGCTGTTGCTGCTCGATGGGGCCAGTCTGTGGTTCCGGGCGTTCTACGCGATCCCGGAGAAGATCACCGCGCCCGACGGGCGGCCGGTGAACGCGCTGCGCGGCTTCACCGACATGGTTGCGGCACTGGTCAAGCAGCATGCGCCGAGCCGGTTGGTGGTGTGCCTGGATCTGGATTGGCGACCGCAGTTCCGGGTCGATCTGCTGCCCTCGTACAAGGCGCACCGGGTGGCCGACGCTGCGGGACAGCCCGTTGCCGGAGTCGTGGCCGAGGAGGTGCCGGACGCCCTCACCCCGCAGATCGACATGATCATGGCGGTGCTCGAAGCCGCCGGCATCGCGACCGCGGGCGCCGAGGGCCTGGAGGCCGACGACGTGATCGGCACCCTGGCGACACGGGAGGGCACCCACGAGGTGATCGTCGTCAGCGGCGACCGCGACCTGCTGCAGCTCGTCCGCGACACCCCGGTTCCGCCCGTACGCGTCTTCTATGTCGGCCGCGGCCTGTCCAAGGCCGAGCTCTGGGGCCCGGCCGAGGTCTCCGCCAAATACGGTGTGCCGGAAGAGAATGCGGGTCCGGCCTACGCCGATATGGCCGCCCTGCGCGGCGACGCCTCCGACGGCCTGCCCGGCGTCGCGGGCATCGGCGACAAATCCGCCGCCCAGCTCATCTCCCGCTTCGGCTCGGTGGAGGCGCTCCGCTCGGCGGCCGCCGACCCGGACTCCGATCTCCCCAAGGGCGTGCGCGCGAAACTCGTTGCCGCCGATGACTATCTGAAGGCCGCGGCCCCGGTCGTCCGGGTCGTGCGGGATGCCGAGGTCGATTACTCCGGCCCGGACCTGCTGCCGTTCACTCCGGCGGACCCGGATCGCCTGGCCGAACTCGCCACCATTTACAACGCCGAGAGCCCGGTCAAGCGGCTGATCACCGCCCTGGCCAAACGCTGATCAGCGCTGCAGCGGACCCACCGGCCAGGTTTCGGGCTTGCCGTCGAGATCGGTGACGGCAGCCTCGGTGAAGTAGCCGTTCTGCAGGTTGCGCAGGGTGACGTGGGTCGTACCGGTGGCGGTCTTCCCGGCGGCACAGCTGGGCTGACACACCCGCCGATACTCGGTGCCGTCGCCCTCGGCGGTGTCGGGACCCCAACTACTCCAGGTGATGTCGCGGACGCTGAGCCCGCCGTCGCCACATGCCAGCAACATACTGGCAGGCTGCACATCGGCCTTGTTGGTAATGCAGTCGTTGACCACCGGGCCCGTGGCCACGGCCCCCGCGAACGGTGCGGAAGCCAGCCCCAAGCTCGCCACCATCACCACGGTCGCGGTCCAGCCCACGGTACGAACAGTCGAATTCATCACGCCCCCCGATCACGATCAACCAGAAGAATTTTCGCCCACTGTACTCGCCACGGCCGATAAGCCAACCCCTGGCAAACGCGAGGGCCCGGCCATGATCCTCCGATCACGCCCGGGCCCAACACAATTGCCCAGTTTCGAGGGCCCCGAAGAAATTCGGGAACTCCCAGAAGAATCAGCTGGGGCGGCCGACCTCGTAGGTGCCGTCATCCTTGGTGATCTTGATGGTCACCTTCTTGTTCTCGCCACCCACCTTGAGGGAGCAGTCGAAGGTCTTGTCGACCTCGACCTTCTGACCCGACGGGCAGCTCACGTTCTGGACGTCGTCGATGCCGTAGGAATCCTTGAGCACCTTCTGCACCCCGGATTCCACGGCCTTGTTGTCCAGCTGATCCTTGCTCAGCAGCCAGGCCAGACCGCCACCTGCCGCGGCCAGCACGACCACGACGGCCACCACGATCCCGATGATCAGACCGGTCTTCTTCTTACCAGCGGGCGGCTGCTGCGGCTGCGGCCACTGCTGACCGGGCTGCTGCTGGTTCCAGTCGGGCTGCCCGGGCTGACCCGGCTGCGGCCACTGCGGCTGCGACTGACCCCACTGCTGCTGATCGCCCTGCGGCTGCTGCTGCCACTGCGGCTGACTCTGCCCCCACGGCTGCTGGACCGGCTGCTGGGGCTGCGACTGCCCCCACGGCTGCTGCGGCTGGCTCTGCCCCCACGGCTGGGCCGGCTGCTGCTGTTGCGACGGGTCGCCCCACTGGGCGGTCGGCTGCGCGGGCTGCTGGCCGCCCCACTGCTGAGTCGGTCCGGCGCCGGGCGCGGGCTGCTGGCCGCTCCACTGCTGCGTCGGATCGTTGCGTCCCCCTTGGCCAGGGGCGTCATTCGGTCCGTACGGGCCGCTCATCTGCTTGCCTCCAATAGCAATCCGTTGTACTCACGCTAGCCCCCCGAGCAGGAACGCGCTCGTGTTCCCACTGCGGTCGGTACATCCAAGAATCAAAGCACAGTCGTATCTACTACGCCGCGTCCACGGCTACGACACCCCGGCGGATGGCCCGCACCGCCTTGCTCGCGGTGGCCGCCACCTCGACGTCGTCGGCGGTGCTGTGAATCTGGTCCAGCAGATCGATGACCTGACGGCACCAGCGCACGAAATCGCCCGCGGAGAGCGGGTTTCCGCGATCGCCACTGGCGAGCAGGGCATCGGCGAGGTCGTCGCCGCGGGCCCAGGTGTAGACGCCCGTGACGAAACCGAGGTCGGGTTCCCGGGTGGGCTGCACCCGATGCTTGGACTCGTCGGAGCGCAGCTGCGACCACACCCCGATGGTGGCGTCCACGGCCCGGCGAATCGGCGCGGTCGGGCCCGAAGCGCCCAGGTAGCCGCCCTCCTGCCGGGATTCGTACACCAGGATCGACACCACGGCGGCCAACTCGGCCGGGCCGAGACCACGCCACAGCCCCTGCCGAAGACTTTCCGCCACAACCAGATCCGCCTCGGCGTAGATGCGGGCCAGACGGCGGCCGTCCTGGGTCACCTCGCCGTTCTCGACATAGCCGCGCTCCTCGAGCAGTCCGAGAATGCGGTCGAAGGTGCGCGCGAGGGAGTTGGTGGTGGCCGCCACCTGCTGGCGCAGGTTCTCGGTCTCGCGCTCGATGCGGTTGTAGCGCTCGCCGATGCGGGCCAGCTGTTCCCGATCCGGCCGGGAGTGTGCCGGATGGTTACGCAGCGCGCGCCGCAGGGTCTGCAGGTCGCGGTCGTCGGCGGCCTTGGACTTGCCGCCGCCCTGCCGCCCGCGCCGGGGCACGGTGATGCCGGTGCTGCGCAGCGCCGAGGCCAGATCACGCCGCACCCGGGCGGTGCGGTGGTCGACGTGCTTGGGCAGCCGCAGCCGGCCCAGCGATTCGGCCGGGGTCGGGAAGTCCGCCGCCGAGACCCGGCCCGCCCACTTGTCCTCGGTGAGCACCAGCGGACGCGGATCACCCGGTGTC
Organism: Nocardia niigatensis NBRC 100131; assembly: GCF_000308655.1. Taxonomy (GTDB): domain Bacteria; phylum Actinomycetota; class Actinomycetes; order Mycobacteriales; family Mycobacteriaceae; genus Nocardia; species Nocardia niigatensis. The sequence goes on from NZ_BAGC01000035.1 coordinate 358,624, forward strand.
GCATCGGGTTCCAGGATCACGGCCAGCCCCTGGCGGCGTCCGGACGGGATCACCACCACGTCACCGCGCCGCAGCGCGGTCAGCGCTGCCACAGCGGCCTGCCGCCGGTCGGTGCGGCCCTGACGCTCCAGGTGCCGTTCCCGGTCCCGGACGCGCTCGCGCAGCTGGATGTATTCGAAGAAGCTCTCGTCGCCGAGTTGCGAGCGCAGCTTGCGTAGCTGGGCCTCGTTGCGCTCGATGCCCCGTACCAAGCCCACCACCGACCGGTCGGCCTGGAACTGCGCGAAGGACCGCTCCAGCAGCGCCCGCGACTCCGCCGCGCCCATCCGATCGACCAGATTGATCGACATGTTGTAGCCCGGCCGGAACGACGACCGCAGCGGATAGGTTCGGGTCGAGGCCAGGCCCGCCACCGCGCTGGTGTCGACCTCCGGCTGCCACAGCACCACCGCGTGGCCCTCGACATCGATGCCGCGCCGCCCGGCCCGCCCGGTGAGCTGCGTGTACTCCCCCGGCGTCAGCTCGGCGTGGCTCTCGCCGTTGAACTTCACCAGCCGTTCCAGCACCACGGTCCGCGCGGGCATGTTGATGCCGAGAGCCAGCGTCTCCGTGGCGAACACCGCCCGCACCAGCCCGCGCACGAACAACTCCTCGACCGTGTGCCGGAAGGCGGGCAGCATGCCGGCGTGGTGCGCGGCGAATCCGCGGTGCAGCGCCTCGCGCCACTCCCAGTACCCGAGCACCTCGAGGTCGCTGCGCGGCAGGTCCCCGGTGTGCTTCTCGATGATGGCGTCGATCTCCTCGCGATCGTCCTCGCGCGAGAGATCCAGCCGCGAGCGCACGCACTGGGCCAGCGCCCCATCGCATCCCGCGCGGCTGAAGATGAACGTGATGGCCGGCAGCAGCCCCTCGTCGTCGAGCCGGGCGATCACCTCCGGCCGCGGCATGGGCCGGAACGAGCGTGGCGGCCCGCCGCGACCGCGCCCGGGCACCGCCCAATTGTCCATGCGGTCAACGGATTCGCGGTGCTTGATGTAGCGCTGCAGCTCCCCGTCCACGATCACCTTGGCGTCACTGGACTTGGGGTCGAACAGATCGAACATGCGCTTGCCGACCATGACGTGCTGCCACAGCGGCACCGGCCGGGTCTCGTCGACGATGACCGCGGTGTCGCCGCGCACGGTCTCCATCCAGGCGCCGAACTCCTCGGCGTTGGAGACCGTCGCGGACAGGCTGACCAGCCGCACCTCCGGCGGCAGGTGCAGGATGACCTCCTCCCACACCGCGCCGCGGAAGCGGTCGGCCAGATAGTGCACCTCGTCCATGACGACATACGAAAGCCCGCGCAGCGCATCGGAGCTCGCGTACAGCATGTTGCGCAGCACCTCGGTGGTCATCACCACCACCGAGGCATCCGGGTTGATGGACTGGTCGCCGGTCAGCAGACCGACCTCGTCGCGACCATAACGTTCGGTGAGATCGGCGAACTTCTGGTTCGACAGCGCCTTGATCGGCGTGGTGTAGAAACACTTCCCGCCCGCCGCCAGCGCAAGGTGGACCGCGAACTCGCCCACCACGGTTTTGCCGGCGCCGGTGGGCGCGCAGACGAGCACACTGTGCCCGCCCTCGAGCGCCGCGCACGACTGCCGCTGGAACGGATCGAGCTCGAACTTCAGTTCGGCGGAGAATGCCGCCAGTTCGCCAGTAAGCGACCTTGATGTCACTTTTCAGAGAGTATCGGAGTAATCCGACACGCCTCGCGTTGTTTTCTCGAGCGGTGTGACGGCCACCGGTTCCGCGGTCGGCACCGGAGTCGGGGCATCGACGCCGCCGGGCGCGGTGTCCAGCGGGGACGCCTCGTCGTCGGACAGCTTGTCCCAGTTCTCCGCGTTACGGGCCTTGCGCTTGTCGTTGAAGCGCGCGAACTGCACCGCGATCTCGAACAGCAACGTCAGCGCGAGCGCCAGCGACAGCATGGAGATCGGGTCCTGCGGGGTCACGATGGCTGCGAACACGAACAGACCGAAGATCAGTCCGCGCCGCCACTTGGTGAGCCGCTGATAGGTCAGCACCCCGAGGAAGTTCAGACCCACGATGAGCAAAGGGGTTTCGAAGCTGACACCGAAGATCACCAGCAGCTTGATGATGAAGCTGAAGTACTGCGCACCGCTCAGCGCGGTGATCTGCACGTTGTTGCCGATGGTCATCAGGAAGCTGAGCGCGTGGGCGACCACCCAGTACGCCAGCACCGCACCGGTGACGAACAGTGCCGCGCCGACCACCACGAACGAGATCGCGTACTTGCGTTCCTTGGCGTACAGACCGGGGGTGATGAACGCCCACAGCTGATACAGCCAGAACGGACTCGCCACCACCACACCGGCGGTGGTGCCGACCTTCAGGCGCAGCGTGAACTGCTCGAAGGGCGCGGTCGCGAGCAGCCGGCAGGAGCCGTCGGTACTCAGATTGGCCCGCGAGGATGCGGGCAGATCACAGTAGGGTCCGCGCAGGATCTCACCGAGACTCTCGATCCCGAAGATCGAATGCGAGTACCAGAAGAACCCGAACAGGGTGCCGACCGCGATCCATGCCAGCGCGATGAGCAAGCGCCGGCGGAGCTCCGAGAGGTGCTCCACCAAGGACATGGTGCCGTCGGGGTTCGTGCGGCGCTTGCTGCGCCGGGGATCGAACGGGATGCGCATGTGTGTGTGACTGCCTCCGCCTCGCGGCCAAAGAACCCGGACAACGGCTCATCCGGGATGAGCATTACTCATCCCGGACAAAACGTCGTCTCAGGCCTTCTGCTGGTCGTTCGGCTGCGGCGCGGGCTGCTGGACCGGCTGGGCGGGCGGCAGCTGAGCCGGCGGTTGCACCGGCTGAGCCTGGGCCTCGGGAGCGGCCTCGCCCGTCTTGCCCTCGTTCTGCATCTGGCTGACTTCGGTCTTGAAGATGCGCATCGAGCGACCCAGGCTGCGGGCCGCGTCGGGCATGCGCTTCGAACCGAAGAACAGCAAGAAGATCAGCACGACGATCAGCAAGTGCCACGGGCTGATGGCGCCTGTCATTCCATTACCTCCAAAGACTCTGGTGAGTCCGATGCTACCGGACCCGCATATCGCAACGCTTGTTGTCAACCCTTGTTCGCCACGCCCTCGCGCGCGGCGATGGTGAGCTGTTGCAGCAATTCCGGGCCCGACCAGGTGCGCCGGTCGCCGTTCTCCGCAGCTGACACGAGATCGATCAGCTTCTGGTTCACCGGCGTGGGTATTCCTACCATGGTCCCGAGACTCACGATTTCACCGCACAGCCAAGGGATTTCGGTTTTGCGTCCGGCGGCCAGGTCGTCGGCCATCGACGAGCGGGCCACCGGATCGACTGCCAGCACCTTTCCCGCAATCCGGCGGAAGACGCCGTCGGGCACGGTCAGCAGCCGGGCCATCACCTCGGGCGGCAGCGGCGTGAGCCGGGCCGGGCGGATGCGGGCGGCTTCCATCGCCGCGAGGGCCTCGCGCTGAGCCAGGGCCAGACAGCGGCGGTAGTCGCGGGTGCCCAGTTCCTCGCGCAGCGGGCGGCCGGACAGCGCGTTGATGGGGTTGTTCAGGTTGAGCAGCAGTTTCGCCCACTGGATGGGCAGCAGATCGGCATGCCGGGCGAAGCCCAGACCGGAGCGGCGGAAGATCGGTGCGAACCGGTCGAGCGCCGGATCGTCGGCGACGTCGACCGTGCCGGCGGTGCCGCGATGGAAGCGCCCCTGGCCGTGATGGACGACATTGAACATGACCATCCCGGCCAGCACCACACAGGTGGGCAGGATCTCGCGGATGACCGCGTCGTTGCCGATGCCGTTCTGCAGGCTGATCACCACCGTGCCGGGCTTCACCACGCCGGCCAGTTCGCCGGCGGCGGTGGCGGTGGCCGCGGACTTCACCGTGATCAGCACCAGCTCGGCGTCGGCGCCAGGTTCGGTGACCGCCCGGAAGCCGCCCGGTTCGATCCGGGCCTCGTCGCCGTCCAGGTCGGTGAGCCGCAGCCCGAAGGTGTTCAGCTCCTCGACCACTCGCGGCCGGCCGACGAAGGTGACCTCCGCCCCGGCCGCGGCCAGCCGGCCGCCGACATAACACCCGATGCTGCCCGCGCCCAGCACCGTCACCCGGAAACTCAAGCGGGACCGACCCCCTCGAGTCCGGCGTACGCGGTCAGCGCGGAACTGGACCGCTCGCGCACCGCGGTCACCAGTTCGACCGGGCCGAGCACGGTGACGCCCGCGCCGAAACCGAGCAGCAGCCGCGCCATCCAATCCAGGGTGGCGAAGCGCATGGTGGCCTCGATACTGCCGTCGGGGTGGTCGGTGACCCGGTGCATCGGGTACTGCTCGAGCACCCAGGCGTAGTCGGGCCGAATCAGCAAGCGCGCCAGCGGGACCGCCGGATCGTCGACGAACAGGTCCAGGGCCGCGGTCTCGTCCGCGGCGGCCTCGGCGGGCGGGTGGGCCGGTTCGTCCAGCCCGGTGGCCTCCTCGATGCGATCGAGGCGGAACAGGCGCACGCCCTCGGCCTGGCGGCACCAGGCCTGCAGGTAGCTGTTGTTGTCCACCAGCACGATTCGAATCGGGTCCACCACACGCTCGGAGACCACATCGCGGCTGGCGGAGTAGTAGACCAGGCGCAGGGCGTGCTCCCGCTCCACCGCGGACCGGACGGTCGCCACGGCCGGCGCCTCGACCGGCACGGGCAGCGTCGGTCCGGCGAATTCCCGTCCGGAGATGGCGGATTCGATCTTCGCGATGGCGGCGTGCGCCGCGCTCGGATCCACCATGCCCGGCAGATCCGCGATCGAGCGCAGCGCCACCAGCAGCGCGGTCGCCTCCAGCGAGGTGAGCCGCAGCGGGCGATCGATGCCCGCGGAGAAGGTGACCTCGATGCTCTCCTCGGAGAACGACAGATCGATGAGATCGCCGGGCCCGTAGCCGGGCAGGCCGCACATCCACAGCTGGTTCAGGTCGGTCATCAGCTGCTTGGTGGAAACGCCCAGCTCGGCCGCCGCCTCCGCCGCGCTGATGCCCGGATTGGCCTGGAAGTACGGAATCATATTCAGCAGCCGGGCCAGCCGGGTCGAAAGCCGGCTGGTGGTGGCCGCGCTCCCCCGCCGGTCCTTCGCACCGTCGGAAGCCCGTGCGCCGTCACCGGTTCCGGCCTTGCGGGCGCCGTTGGCGTCGATCACACTGTCTCCCCGGCGTTTCCGCGACGCAGCATCGCTCATGCCGATACCTCCGTCCGCTCCAGCACCGACTTCAGGCGCGCGATCACATTCTCGCGCAGGTCTTCCGGGGCCAGCACCAGGGCGTCCGCCCCGAGCCCGGTGATGAGCCGGGCCAGCCAGTCACGGGACCGGATCGGCACCTCCACGATGGACCCCGGACGCCCGCCGACCGCGCGCTCCTCCATGACCGGTCCGAGCCGGCGGATCTCCTGGCCACGGCCCTCGGCGACCCACACCGTAGCCGAGCCGCTGATCGGCGTCTGCGCGGTGACCTCGGCGACCACGGCCCGCAGGTCCAGATCCTCGGGCTTGTGCACCGCATTGGCCGGGCCGTACTCGGTCACGTCCTCGTCGATGCGGGAGATGCGGAACACCCGCCGGTCGTCACGCATATTGTCGTGCGCGACCAGATACCAGCGGCCGTGATGGGTGACCACACCCCACGGCTGCACATCCCGCTCCACGGGATCACCGTGGGACTGACGGTGTTTGAACGTCACCGCCCGGCCCGCGTCGATGGCCGCCAGCAGTTTGCCGAGCACCGGCTCCGAGCCGCGGGTACGCGCCGGGACCGCGGGCACCGCCGACACCCCGGCGTCGGGCTCCACGTGGATACCGGCCGCGCGCAGCTTGAGCAGTCCGCCCTCGGCGGCCGCGGCCAGCTCCGGAGACTCCCACAGCTGGACCGCCACCGCGACCGCGGCGGACTCCTCGCTGGTCAGATCGATATCGGGCAGTTCATAGGCATCCCGGTTGATGCGGTAGCCCTCGACACTCGAATACCGGCCCACCGGACCGATTTCCAGGGGTATGCCCAGATCGCGCAGCTCGTTCTTGTCGCGCTCGAACATCCGGCTGAACGCCTCGTCGCTCGCGGACTCCTCGTACCCGGCGACCGACTCCCGTATCCGCTCCGCGGTCAGGAACTGCCGGGTGGACAGCAGCGCGATAACCAGATTCATCAACCGCTCGACCTTGGATATCGCCACCCCGTAGAGAGTAACGGGCGCGTAGGCGATGTGGAGCACGGGCGGTCGCGTTTCACCCCTGCCTACCCCACACGTTTCACCCCTGCCTACCCCACGACAGCCGGGGCCAAACGCGGAACGGG
>NZ_BAGC01000034.1 GCF_000308655.1 Nocardia niigatensis NBRC 100131
CCGAGCAACTGTCGGCTGTCTGCACGGTAGACCCAGGAGACCCAGGGCGAAATCGGCGTATTGGGTGGCGATGTGTTCGGGGGAGGTGGGCCCGTCGAGGCGGAACCATTGTGGCAGTGCGGTGCACATGGTCGCGATGGCCCGTCCGGCGACGTGCGCGTGGTCGTGGGGCCGGCCCTGTTCGGTTATCGCGGCGGTGATGAGTTCGTCGAGGAGGTATTGAATCTCATTGCGGGATGCGGCGATTCGTCGGCGGTTGGTGGGGGTGAGGCTGCGCATCTCGCTGGCGCCGATGAAGGCGAGCCGGCGGCGGTGGGTATGGAACAGTGCGAGTGCTTCGACGGTGTTGACCAAGCGCTGTAGCGCCGTGGTGCCTTCGCCGCGGGCGGCGCCGACGCGCCAGTGCAGTTCGTCCATGGTCAGGTCGAGAGCTCGGACGAGGAGTTCTTGTTTGTCGCGGTAGTGGTGGTAGACGCCGGGCACGCTCATCCCGGCACGTTCGGCGATCGAGCGCATGGTGGCGCCGTGATAACCGGTTTCGACGAACGAGTCGATGGCCGCGGCGAGGACGGGGTCCAGGGGCAGTGGCGGGAAATCGCGCCAGGCGCGCACGGGTTGCTCGTCTCGACCTGTCTCGGTGCGTTCTCGGGTCAGGTGTGTCCGGTCGGGTGGCGCCGGCGAGTCGTGCTCACCGATGAGCCACGGCACGGTGGTGCCGAACTCGGCCGCCAGGGTGTGCAGGCGCGGCACCGATACGCCGGTTTTGCCGTTCTCGATGGCGCTGAGGGTGGCCGGGCTGACGCCGATTCGCTGAGCGGCCTCCCGCAGCGAAAGCCCGGCGGCCGTCCTGGCTGTTCTGAGCCGGGCCCCGATCGTGTGTCGAACCTGTTCCGCGCGTGTCACACTGTTCAGTATATCTGAACACCAATGATTCGCTCATTGTTGCGTTGACAAGTGCAAACATTGCATGGCACTGTCCTTTTCAGTCAGGAGCCGAGCGATCGTTCGGCCACTGAGGTGAGGAGTGCGTGTGACGATCGAGTTGTCCTATTCGCCCGAGGTCCGCGAGTTGGCCGAGCGTACGCGGGAGTTCGTGCGGGCGACGGTGTTGCCGGTGGAGGATTCCCACGGTGGTGACATCGAGTCTGCGGGCGGGGACAAGGTTCGGGTAGAGCTGCAGCAGGCGGCGCGGGACGTGGGGGTCTTCGCACCGCATGCGCCGGTGGAATACGGCGGACACGGCTTGGGCATGTCGGATCGCGCTCCGGTCTTCGAGGAGGCCGGGTATTCGCTGTTCGGTCCGACCGCGTTGAATATCGCGGCGCCCGACGAGGGCAACGTGCACATGCTCGCCCATATCGCGAACCCGGAGCAGAAGCAGCAGTATCTCGAACCGCTCGCGCGCGGCGATGTGCGCTCGGCGTTCGCGATGACCGAGCCCGCGCCGGGTGCGGGCTCGGACCCGGCGGCGCTGACCACACGCGCGGTACGCAGCGAGGGTGGCTGGCGGATCAATGGGCACAAGTGGTTCATCACCGGTGCCGACGGGGCGGGCTTGTTCATCATCATGGCGCGCACCTCCGGTGAACCGGGCCAGCGTGGCGGCGCGACGATGTTTCTCGCGCCGGCCGAGACTCCGGGAATCCGGGTGCAACGTCATATCGATACCCTGGATCGGTCGATGATCGGCGGTCATTGCGAGGTGTTCTTCGACGATGTGCTGGTGCCGGATTCAGCGGTGCTGGGCGCGGTCGATCGCGGTTTCGAATACGCGCAGGTGCGGTTGGGGCCGGCTCGGATGACCCACGTGATGCGCTGGCTCGGCGCCGCTCGCCGCGGCCACGATGTCGCGGTGGCGTATGTGGCCGAACGCGAGGGTTTCGGGTCGCGGCTGGGCGATCTCGGGATGATCCAGAAGATGATCGCGGACAACGAGATCGATATCGCCGCCACTCGGGCGCTGCTGATTCGGGCGTGCTGGGAACTGGACCGTGGTGAACCTGCCGCCAATGCCACCTCGATCGCGAAAACCTTTGCTGCCGAGGCGATTTTCCGCATCGTCGATCGCAGCGTGCAGATGTGCGGTGGGCTCGGGGTTTCCGGCGATCTGCCGTTGGCGCGGCTTTCGCGTGAGGTGCGGCCGTTCCGGATCTACGACGGGCCGTCCGAGGTACATCGGTGGGCGATCGCCAAACGCGCGGTCGGCGCCGCCCGGCGCGCCCGCCCGGACGTGCGATGAATCTGCCCGGTATGAATGTGGCCGCGCTGCAACGGTTTCTGCGCGAGCAGGGCCTGGACGTGCGCGGCGAGCTGCAGGTCGAGCTGATCAGCGGCGGACGGTCCAATCTGACCTTCGTCGCCCACGACGAGGTGTCGCGGTGGGTCGTCCGGCGGCCCCCGGTCGCCGGTCTCACGCCGTCGGCGCACGATATGGCCCGCGAATTCACCGTGACCCGGGCACTGCAGGAATCCGCTGTGCCGGTGGCGAAAACGGTCGCTTTCGATGCCGAGGGAACGGCGCTGGGCGCGCCGGCGACCGTGGTCGAATTCGTCGACGGAGCGGTCGTTCGCGATCGGGACGATCTCGCGGCGTTCACCGACGATCAGGTCACCGCCGGTGTGGGCGAGCTGATGCGGGTGCTTGGCGACCTGCACGCCGTGGATCCCGCCGCGGTGGGGCTGAGCGAGTTCGGGCGCCCGAGCGGGTTCGTCGCCCGGCAGGTGAATCTGTGGGCAGCACAATGGGATCGCGTCAAAACGCGCGAACTGGCCGACGTCGCCACACTGCGTGCCGCGCTGGCCGACGCGCTGCCGCCCGAGTCGCCCGCGGCGATCGTGCACGGCGACTTCCGCATCGACAACACCATCGTGGACCCCTCGGATCCGGCGAAGATTCGTGCCGTCGTGGACTGGGAGCTGTCCACCCTCGGCGATCCGCTTACTGATGTCGCGCTGATGTGCGTGTACCGGTCCCCGGCATTCGATCTGGTGCTCGGGACCCGGGCCGCGTGGACGAGTGAGCGGCTGCCGCACCCCGACGCTCTCGCACAGATGTATGCCGTCGCGTCCGGTCGCGAACTGGTCGACTGGGGTTTCTATATCGCACTGGCCAACTTCAAGCTCGGCGTGATCGCCGAAGGCATCACCCATCGAGCCCACCGCGGATCCGACGCCGGATCGGCCGCCGAGAAGGCGGCCGAGGCGACACCGGAATTCATGGCGGCCGGGCTGCGCGCGTTGAAAGGAGACCGGAATTGAGTGAGGCATCGAAAACGGCCCTGATCACCGGCGCATCCCGCGGAATCGGTTTGGGAATCGCGGAACGTCTTGCCCAGCAAGGGTATTCGCTGACCATCACCGCGCGCGACGCCGACCGCCTGAATACGGTCGCGGACCGGTTGCGTACGGCCGGTGCCACGGAGGTCACCCAGGTGGCGGCCGATATGTCCGACGTCGAGGGTGTGGGCGAGGTGCTGGTCGAACATGAGCGCCGCTTCGGTGCGATGTCGGCCCTGATTCTGAACGCCGGTGTCGGCTATGCCGAACCGATCGCGGACGCGTCGCTGCGCCGGTTCGACAGAACATTCGCCGTGAACCTGCGTGCCCCACTGCAACTCATCCAGGGTGCCCTTCCGCTGCTGCGCACCGCGGCGGCGGCCGAACCCGATCGGGGCGCGAAGGTGATCGCACTGTCCTCGATCACCGGCGTATATGCCGAGGCCGGGCTGTCGGTGTACGGGGCGGCCAAGGCCGCACTCGTCTCTCTGGTCACGACCCTCAACGCCGAGGAATCCGCGAACGGTGTCACCGCCACCACGATCGCACCCGGCTACGTCGACACCGATATGAGCGCCTGGATCCACGACCGGGTCCCCCCGCAAGAGATGTTGACGGTGAACGACGTGGTCGAAATGGTCGACTCTCTGATGCGGTTGTCCGCCCGCGCGGTGGTCCCCAACATCGTCATGTCCCGCGCCGGAACCGACGGCTACCGCGCGTAGCCGCGGTCGGCGATGCGGGCGAGTTTGTCGATGCGCCGGAATGCGGTTCGAAACCGGCCGGCGCATGGATCACCGCCAGTCGGCGCCGCTGTCGGGGTGTCGCAACGGCTCGTCAAAGTTCATGGTGAGCCGTGCCGGAGTCGCATTGATCCAAAAGCCCTACGGCAGCGACGGTTCGGCCGTGCTGAGGCCTGCAGCTGTTTGCTCATCGTGCGGAATCTCAATCGCATGGACGATCGGCAGTCCTCTGTCGATCGAAGCCGATCGGTCGGCATTGATCCAGGCTGTTGCCGAATCCTGGCCGCTGATAGGGTATTTCGAGCCACCGCCGCTGTTTGATGGGTCGGCGATAACCGGACGGCACCGGCGTGGACGCCTATGTCTCCTGAGGTGTGCGGCTGCTGGCGATGCGGGCCCGGCCCGGCGGCGCGAAGCGCGACAGTGGCGCCACTGGCCTGAGGACCGGACGGCGCGCCGAGCTCATCGAAGAGTCGCAGTCGTCTGCGTGGACCGAGGGCTTCGCGCAGCGCTTATCGGGCCCGGACGCCCGTGCCGCCCGCCCCCACGCCACTGTGGCCCTCGGCCGGGAAGAAGCCGACCAACATAATGTGACCGTTCGGTTTGTTATGTCGGTACGCTACTGGTCATGGTGCGCGTTCCCTTGCCGATGCTCGCCACCGCCGGACCCGCTCCCGCCGACGACGACCGCCGGTACGCCTACGAATGGAAGTACGACGGAATCCGCTGCCTGGCATGGATTTCCGACGGCGTGTGCCACATGGTCAGCCGCAACGGCAACCCCCTCAACGCAGCCTTTCCCGAGATCGCCCACGCCCTGCTCGCCCTGGCCGCCGGGCGGGAGATGACCCTCGACGGCGAACTCGTCGCCTCCGACCAGCTGGGGGTGCCGCAGTTCTCCCGCATCGGCCACCGCCTGGGCGTCACCAGACCGAGCCCGGCCCTGATTCACGCGATGCCGGCGCAGCTCTACGTGTTCGATCTTCTGGGTTTCGCCGGCCGGGACCTGCGTGGGCTGACCTATCTCGAACGTCGCGGACACCTCGAACGGCTGGCACTGCCGCACGGCCCGCTGCTGCTGTCACCGTTCTACCGCGACATCCCGGTCTCACGGATGCTCGAAGTCGCCGCCGAACACGACATCGAAGGCGTGATCGGCAAACGCATCGACTCGGTCTACAAGGCGGGACGCTCAGAAGATTGGCGGAAATTGCCCTTGCGCCGTGCCACCGAGGCAGTAGTGGTCGGCTGGCTACCCGGCCATCACAGCAGCGAAGTGTTCGGGTCCCTGCTCCTGGCCGCCCACGACCACGACGGCCGGCTCGTCCTGCTCGGAGCCGTGGGGTCGGGATTCAGCGACACCGCCCGCCGTGTCCTGCAACGCGAACTTCTCGCGCTGGCCGCCCCGACGCCGCCGGTCACCGGCCCGATCCCACCCTCGATCGCCGCCACCGCCCACTGGGTCCAACCGAACCTCATCGGCGACATCGCCTACCGCGAAATCACGCCCGCCGGCCAGCGCCACCCGTCCTGGCGCGGACTGCGATTCGACCGTTCACCAGACGAAATCACGGTTCCCGAACACGGCTGACCTCCTTCCGCGCAGGTGGTCGGCGATCGTTTCGTCGAACACCGCGTGCGAGCGAACCCGGCGAATCGGCGAGAGCTGGGCCGGCCCAAACCGCCGGACCCAGCGATTCGATCAGCGAACGCCAGCGAGGTCAGCGCCCCTGATGGGTGTGGTGACCGCCTTCGGCATCGCGAATCCTCCTTCGAGGTCGGTGCTTTCATGTGGTGGGCGATCCTTGCCGCCGCTCACATTCCCTTGCCTACCCGAGTGTTCGATGGCGTAATCGGTTGCCCGGAAAGAAGTTTCCGACGCCAGTTCGCGTGGTTTCCCACTGCGCAACTATCGCGGTCGAGCGCCTTTCGGTCGAATAGCTATGCACCACATCGATTTTCGCTGGGTTCCTGCAGTGCGTCGAGGATCATGCACAGCGCCGCTTCGATTGTCTGTTGCACTACCTGCTCGGGCGTGCCATGGAATAGCTCATGTCGAGCGCGGATACCGCGGGCGCTGTCCACCGCCAGCCAGACAGAGCCTGCGGGCTCACCATCCTGTGAATCCGGACCACCCACCCCGGTCACCGACACGGCAATGTCGGTGTCGAGCAACTCACGCACGCCGCCGGCCATCGCCGAAGCGGCGACCTCCGAAACCGCGGGGGCGTCGGGCATTCCCAGCACCCGCTGTTTTACAGCGGTGCTGTAGGCCACGACCGCGCCATGCAGCCAGGCCGAGGAGCCGGGCGCTGCGCCCAATGCCGCGACGAGCCTGCCGCATGTCAGCGATTCCGCGATCGCAACGGTGTGGCCGGACCGCGTGGCTGCGGCAGCCACCTGCCGTGCGTAGTCATCGATCGCAGACATCGGGCTGCTCCTCTCGGTCGAGTATGCGATCTTGCCGGTGGCGTACCCAGTTTCCGCACATCACACGCTCGCAACTGTTGGCGGTCGCCGCCGCACCGAACAGCCGAGGCTCAGGAAGATCGATCGGATCGCCCGCCCCGCAACCCGACTGTCCACTCAGGTCTGCGAGGGGCCCCGGCACCTCGGCCGGCCGTGGCCGCGGTGCTCACCTCGGAGACGGAGGTTCCGGTTCCTGCTCGGCGGTCAGCAAGCTCACGACGTCGGCGCCCAGCTGGGTGGTGAGGTCAGCGAAAAAGTCCGGATCCTGGGTCCGCAGGACGTTGAGCACGGCCCAGGTCAGGCGGCAGGCCCGCGTGGGCGCGACCTCGAGGCGCCACCCGACTTCAGCGATCACATGGGTGGCATCGAGTGGATGGGGGTTGCCGAATGGCTCCATCGACTCCTCCACCAGACCCGGCAACTGTTCGCCGTATTGATGCCGTACCAGGGCCGGAAGACACCGGGCGCAGGCGCTCAGGACGGCCGTGACGGCGGCGCTGGCCTCCTCGCGGGTGAGTTCGGCTGACTGTTGCACGGCCTCGATGATCTCGTGACACTTCATGGGGGTTCCACGGTGCTGGCGATCTCGATCTCAGCTACTGCTGATCTTTCTCATCGTACTTGGCTCGTGGCCGCGGCAATCGTAAGAAATGGTTGACCCGCGCCCGCCGAATCAGGTGCAAATGCAGGGCCGCATGCCACAGTTGTCACCCACCCTGGCAGCAGCTTTTCTTCATAGCCGCAGCCGGTCAAACCGCCCCGCCACTCCGGGGATCCATCCCGCCCAATCCCTGTGGCGATTCGGTTTCGCCGTCCGTTTGGTGATCGGTCGTCACATTCTCGTGTTCGTCCGCGAAATCGGCCTCGTCATCGTCGTCGAGATCCGCGCGCTCGCGCGGGTCGCCTGTTCTGCTACCCATGTCTGCTCCTCCTTCACAAAATGCCTCGAATACACATCCTGGAGATCGCGAATCTGATTCCGTTGCAATGGATATCGAAGCCGTACCCTCCGACGGCCGCCGAGCTCGCGTACGAACCTGTGCTCGGTGAGGTCGCTGTACCCTGGCTCCAGCGCCCTAAACGAGCAGGTCACCAGGTTGTTTTCGCCGCAGCGGGGTATCCGGCCACAGCACACCGAAACCGCGGCCAGGAGGCGTCATGTTCGACCACCGCGCCGACCGGCAGCCGCCGGCGCCGCGGAGATACTGAGCGGGCCCGATGCGGCTGCGGCGCAACACCATCGACGGTGCGGGCATCATCCGCCGGCGACGTGGGCGCGGGTTCTCCTACGCCACCACCGCCGGCCAGGTGGTGCGCGACGAGCAGATCCTGGATCGCGTTCGTGCCCTGGCGATTCCCCCGGCTCGGCGCGGGGTGTGGATCTGCCCGCATCCCAACGGTCATTTTCAGGCGATGGGGCGAGATGCCGCGGGTCGCAGACAGTATCTGTATCCACCCTCGACGCCGATCCACTCGAAGAGGCAGCCGACCCCCGCGCGACCCGTCAGGGGCGGGCCAGTCTCGGAGTGATCGTCTTCAGATCTTCGACGAACTCGGTATAGGCGCGGTCCCGCTCGGGGCTGCGGAGCACCGATGCCGGGTGCACAGTGACGAGCACCAGATAGCCGGCATGCGGGATGAAGCGCCCGCGTTCGGCCGTGACTCGGAAGCTGGGCCCGAAGAGTGCCTGGGCCGCGATACTGCCCAGGCAGACCACCAGTCGCGGCCGAATCGCCTGGAGCTCGGCTTCGAACCATGGCGTGCAGGCGACGACTTCGGTTCGGTTGGGCTGCTGATGAATTCGTCGCTTGCCGCGCACGGCGTATTTGAAATGCTTGACGGCGTTGGTGACATATACCTGGTCGCGGTCGATTCCGGCGTCGGCCAGCGCGCGATCGAGCAGTCGCCCGGCCGGTCCGACGAAGGGGTGTCCTTGCCGGTCCTCCTGGTCGCCGGGTTGCTCGCCGACCATCACGATGTCGGAATCAGGTTGTCCTTCACCGAAAACCGTTTGTTCGGCGAACCGGTAGAGGGCGCAGCCGTGGCAGTTCCGCGCGGCTTTCCGCAGTCCGGTCAGGTCGGCGTGCGGGGGAATGAAGTCGGCGGCACTCACGGTGCGGGGTAGTTCTGTTCGGACAGCAGGCGGGCCAGGTGGGCGGTGTTGCGGGCCAGGGTGGCGGTGGTCTCGGCGACCGCGTCGGGGTCGGCGGGCAGGTCCCGGTAGTCGGTGCTGCCCATGGCCTGATCGTTCCAATGGGTGCAGCCCTGGGCGGGGATGGTGAAGCCGATGTCGTCGAGGCTCTGGAAAAGGTCGGCGACGAGCTTGTGAGCGCCGTCCTCGTTACCCACGACCGCGGCGACGGCTACCTTCCCTGTCATGGCCGGTCGGCCCGCTGCGTCGGTGTCGGAGAGTTCGGCATCGAGGCGTTCGAGCACCCGGTGAGCCACCGACGACATGTGCCCGACCCAGGTCGGGGTCGCGATGACCAGGATCTCCGAGGCGAGAATCTCCTCGCGAATAGCCGGCCATTGGTCTCCTTCTCCTTCGTCGGCGCTGATTCCCGGACGGACGTCGTAGTCGACGACCCGCACGACTTCGCCCTCGACGCCGTGCTCGGCGAGCCGATCGAGGATCCGCCGGGCCATCAGATCGCTACTGGACTCATGAAGTGACGGCTTCAGCGTGCACACCAGGGCGACGGCGTTCAGCTCAGGGCTCGACGATGCGGCGGTTGTCGATGCGGCCATTGCCACTCCGATCTCTCGAGGGTGTCGTCGTTGAGCGGTTACCCCTGCAATCGCGCGGTAACCGGTCGGCGCCGGCTCACGGGCTCTCGCGGATCGTCGGCCGAGTCTGCGGCAGAGCAGGTGTTCTGATCACCGTGGGGACGGTGCTGCGTGTCGTGCTCGCCGCGCATGAGGCCCTGCTGCTGCGGGCGTGCGAATTACAGCGATGACCACCAGTGATGGGGGAGTGATCGAACACAGCCTCGGCTGGCATTTCGTGGAAACGCTGACCGATTCGCTGTCGGTCAGCAGCGGGCACCCTGCATGTGGATGTTCGGTCGCTGTGGAGTTCAGCCGGTTCCGGAGCGAAGGGCACAAGGCGTCACAGACCCGGTCGGGCGGTGAACTTCGCGATGCTCGACGCGACCGAGACGGACTACGAGTCAGCCGCGCAAAGTCAGCCCCGCAACAGTATTCGGATGGAGTTCGTAGACCGCGTAGGCCGCGCCCAGTACCGGTTGAGCGACATTGCGGACCGGTATGCCGCTGGGCGTCTGGCCGTGCTGGGTGCCGGCGTGGGCGTGGCCGTGCAGGGCCAGGTCGGCGCCGGCCGTGTCTATCGCCTCGCCGAGCAGATAGGAGCCGAGGAAGGGAAAGATTTCCCGAGGCTCGCCGACCAGCGTGGCCTCGATGGGGGAGTAGTGGGTCAGCGCGACACGGATATCCGTGTCGAGCGCATCGAGCGCGATGTGCAGAGAATCGGCGAGATCAACGGTGTGCGAAGCGAATTCCCGCATCAGGGGTTCGCCGAAGACGCTCGCGCACCGGCCCGCGAAGCCACCGCCGAAGCCCTTCGTGCCGGCGATCCCGAGGACTGTCCCGTCTATGCCTAATGCGACGCCAGTGCCCTCGAGGACCACGATCCCGGCATCGGCGAGGACTGCGGCCACTTCGCCCGCGGCATCCGCGTGATAGTCGTGGTTACCGAGCACTGCAACCACCGGGATCCCGAGCCCGGAGAATTCGCGGGCGGCGACTCGGGCTTCGGCCACGGTGCCACACTTCGTCAGATCCCCGGCGAGGAGCAGGACATCGGCGTGCCGGTGCAGATCCTCGAGTGCGGGGCGGTACAAGCCCCGTGAATCGGTGCCCACATGAACATCGCCGACGGCAGCTATACGCATGTGCCACTGTCCTTTCCGAGATCACATTCCCAGCGTTTCGACGGTTCCCGGGATCTCCCGCGGGGTCACACGAACCTCGTTGCGGATTCGGGATTCGGGGAGTTGTTCACGGACAACGAGTTCCACCTGGCGTCGGCGCTCTTCGGTGGCCACGGCGCCGGTCAGCACGACGGTGCCGGCCCGCAGATAGACCTGGACACCGAGTTCGGAGGTGCGGGGATCCTCCGCGAGGGCGCGATGCACATGCGCGGTGTCGTAGTGCGGAAGCTCGGTCATGAGGACACTCCGATCACGTCGAGATCGGCCAGCAGGCCGAAGAATGCGCGGGCGTAGGGCGAGTGCTCGGTCTGCACGCGTACCTCGGTCCAGTCGACCTGTTCGCGAAGGTCGCGTGCGATCCGTAGCAGCGGCGCCAGGTCCAGCCGGTGCGCGTTGAACACCAGCATCTTGTCGATCATCAGGTCGGTCCCGCTGATGACCGGGGCCACCGTGGACCCGACGCGCATGACGTCGGCGCGATCCAGCATCTCATCGGTGACTTCGCGGCAGTTGGGACGATAGATCAAGTCGATGAGGACGTCCCGGTCGTACGCTTTGGTGAGCCAGTCCTCCGGCGGCTCGGCAGCCCGCAGACCGCCTGCGACCAGCGCGCTGCGCGCCCGGGAAACGTCAGCGGGCTTGATGAAGAGATCCACGTCGTGGTCCGACACGGGGCCGCCTCGGGCGTACACCGCGCAGCCGCCGGCCACCGCGAACCGAATATCGGTCTGCGCGAGCGTGTTCACCGCCCGTGTCAGCGCGTGTAGCAGCCTGTCCATCGAGATGGCCATATCGGCGCGATACCCGCCGGAGCGACGGTCAATCGCCGGCAGGCGGCGCGGCAGTTCATCGACGCAGTTCAATGGTGCGTGCGTCCGCCGATCGAGTGTCCCGCCATCCCGAGCAGCCAGGCTGCCACCCCGACGAACATGCGCGGCTCCCGTTTCCTGTCCTTCGCGGTCCCGACCATCATGGGTGAGGTTCGCCGCTACTTCCGTGACAGCACCTGGGCGGTGCGGGTGCCGCGACGGGTCAAGGAGACCCAGGTCCGGCTCGGCGTCGCCATCGAAGCGCTCGCCCAGCGCCTGGGGCGGATGCCGAAGGCTCGCGAGCCGGCCGCCGAACTGGAGGTGGACGAGGGCGAGCTGACGCAGGCGTTGCTGGCCGCCAACGCCTACCAGAGCAGCTCTTTGGAGGCGGCGTGTCCCGATGACGGGGAGAACGCTCCGCTGGCGATGCTGGACGCGCTGGGGGCCGAGGAGACGGGCTACCAACCTCGCGGTTCGCCCCCTCATTGTCTTGAGAAATTCATGAGAGGTGTTGCCGTACAACCGGATTCGTCGCGGCCCGATCTCGGTTCCTTGGTGCGGGCGGGGAGGAGAGCGACCTTCGGTAGGCCGTTCGGCGATTTCTCGACATCGCAGACCGGCCGGGATCGTGTCTCGGGGTGTGTGGTGACCGGTCCGAATTCGTTATGGGCGCAGTGATTGCCGGGCGCAATCCGGGGCATGGCTATCCAGTGTGGTCGTTTGCCGATCGATGGCCCCCGACACCTTGCCGCCCGGCTCCCGACGGCCTACCCCACGCGCGCTCACACTGGCAGAAGACCAGGTTCGCCTGGCCGATCGCGGTTGGGTCCATCCCGATTGCGGCGGACAAGGAGGGTGGTAGCGGGGCGTACGCTATGAAGAGGTTATTCGCAATATGGCCTGCCCCACTCATTGGGGCGTCATCGCTCGACCGACCCGAAGCCGTATCGGTGCAGTGGTAGTCGAGCAAGCAAGGAGTAAGCCATGAAAGGTGGCACAAGAATAGCTATAGGGGTGGGCATCGGTTACGTGTTGGGTCGCACGCGCAAGATGCGTTTCGCGTTGTCGCTGGCGGGTGCCGCGATGGCGAAGCGGTCTTCGGGAATGCCCGGGGAGCTGCTGGAGCGGGGGACTTCAATGCTCAAATCGTCTCCTGAACTGGCCCAGCTCAGCGACACGGTTCGCGGCGAGTTGGCGGGTGCGGTCCGGTCTGCAGCTGTGACCGCCGCGACCAATGGCATCGACGCGCTGAACACACGGCTGCAGCAGGGCCCAACCCCTGATCGAGATCGGTCGCGTGAGGCGGATTCGGGCGAAGACCAGGCTGGTGAGGAAGCCTCCTGGGACACCGGAGAAGCGTCTGCCGGCGAAGACGCGGATGTCGAGAACCGGACCGAGTCCGGGACTGGCCGCGACGACGAGGAGCACGGGGAGCAGCCCACCGCGCGGGCGCGGGCAGCCAGGCCGAGAGCGACACGCTCGCGGACAACGGCCGCCAGGACTGCGGATCGTAGGTCCGGGTCTGCGGCCTCGACGGTGCGACGGCGTTCTCGCGCGGAGACCGACGGGGCCCCCGTGCACCGCACGAGGAGGTGAGATCGATGTCGAAGGCGTTGCGCGACAAGACCGATGGAGTTGGCAAGGTCGCGGCCGACACTGTCGGCCGAGTTGCGAAAACCGCGACCCGCGCCGGAGAAACCGCGCAGCAGACAGTTCGTTCGTCCGCCCCGACGGATTTGCTCCAGCAGTCCGTGCAAACTCTCGCTGGGACTCTGGGCGAACGCGCGGTAGCGGGGTTGTCGAACCGGGTATCGCGCACCGCGGAACGGCTCAACGACTACGCGGACGGGAGAGGCGGGAG
>NZ_BAGC01000033.1 GCF_000308655.1 Nocardia niigatensis NBRC 100131
GGCCGTTGCCTGAGGACACCGTGGAGGTCGTCGTGCGGGCGTGCTGGGCGTTGGCGCTGTGCACGGAGCTGTACCGCAATCCGCTCGTCTTCCCCAATTCCCCGCTGGCCGAACCGATTCGCAGTGGCCGGTTCACCACCGAGGACCTGCTGACGCTCGCTCCTGGCGACGCCGTCGCCGAGATCCGGTCGCTGTATCAGCTCGCGCTGGCCGAACTGGCCGACTTCCTCTCCGCCACAACGCCGGTGGCGGTCCTGGGCCCGACATTCTCGGCCTCGAAGCTGTGCGCCGCCGATGCCGACCTCATCGTGGACGGTGTCCTGATCGAGGTGAAAACCCGCCTCGGCGTAGCCAACCGCAGGACAGGGCAACGATCGGACTCGCTGCCGCTGACCGACATCTACCAGATCATCGGCTACGCGCTGTTCGACACCACCGACACCTTCGCCATCCACACCGCGGCCCTCTACTCCGCCCGCTACGGCGCACTGCACACCTGGCCGCTCCAACACCTGCTCGACACCCTCGCCGATGAGCCGATCGACCTCGCGGCCGAACGCGCCCACGTATGGAAACTTCTCGGCGGCCAGCAGATTCCGGCGGTCCCCACGCCCGGCGGTGAAACGCTGGCACGTCAGTCCTTGCCCATCACGGACTCCATGCGGTCGGCGAGCTTGGTGAGCAGGCTCGGCAGGTTAGTCCGCCGAGTACAACATCGATGATCTCCCCGAGCGGCCCGCCGAGGTGGTCGGCCACGATCAGCACACGTCCGCAGCACCAGTCGTCTGGTGGGCCGGCCTCCGTCGATAGGGGCGTGCCATCGCATCCGACCATTCGTGCCGAAGTTGATCTTCGATGCCGCGAAAGCCTCTGAGGTGCAGCAAAATTGGTGCACCTCCCCGAAAGGTCGATACGTGCCCAAACCCTTGATCACGATGGCCGCGATGGCGGTGGCCGCGGCTGCGATCACGGGCTGCAGCGAGCACCGCAGCAGCCCGTTGACTCCGCCTTCCCCGCAGACCTCCGCACCCGTCCTCGGCGGCGGCCAGCTCCCGGACATGATCGAGGTCCCGATTACCACCCCCGCATCGACACCATCGTCGACCATGGCCGGGTGACGGCCTGTGGGGTCCAGTTGGCCGAAGAGTCGCGTTGAGCACTATTCCTGAGCGTGATCGACTCAAGACGCTCGCATCAGCGGCCAAGAAGGTCAACGCCGAACGCATCAGTGTCTCGTCCGCGCCGGACAGAGGAAGGGTGGTAATGCTGCGCGGCACCCGCAACATTGCCGCCGGACGCGCGATCTGCACCGGTGCGCCGAAGAACCGCTCGTACCGGTCGATCGGCGCGCGCGGTCGATACGGTCGGTCCACCGACCGCAGCCCGTACCGGCCTCCCAGCAGGAATTCGAGGGCGCGATGAACGAAGCCGAGTCCCAGATCCATCCCTTGTGCTGAGACGAGTCGCTCATCCGGCGAGACCCCGTATCGCAGAGCCAGCACCCCTCGTGCTCCGTTGGGGTCTGCCTCCGCTGCGATGCTCATTCCCTGGGCATGCAGGAACAGGTACCGCGACGTGCATTCGAGCACCGTGGCGACGGTCGGTGCGTTCCGGATCGCCAAAGCCAGCGGACCCGGCGATCCCAGATCCTGGCGCGTGGCCACCCGTAATCCGAGATCCGGGCAGTCCAGCACCCGCGCGGCGGACTCGAGGACCCTGGCAACAGCGAGGTCCGAGACGAGTCACGTCGTCACTGTCAAGAGCGACCGGCGAGAGCCTTGCCCTCGCGGCAAGCTCGTCCGCGTCACCACCAAGCTCGGCCACAGTGGCGCGGAACCCCCGCAGCGCGGCGGAACGGATCGTTGACATGTCGCCCAGTATCAAATCTCAGGCATCACAGAGCAAGGAAGGAATCTCGGTCCGATGAACAACCCGCAGCCACCCGATCATGACTGGAAACTTCTCGGCGGCCAGCAGATTCCGGCGATCCCCACACCCTGCGGTGAAACGCCAACGCGTCAGTCCTTGTCCATCACCGACTCCATGCGGTCAGCGAGCTCGGCGAGCAGGCTCGGCAGGTTGCTGCGTCGAGTTCAACGTCGATGATCTCCCCGAGCGACACGCCGGGGTGATCGGCCACGATCAGCGCGCCCCCGCAGCGCCAGTCGTCCGGTGGGCCGGCCGCCGGTAGGGGCGTGCCATCGCATCCGACCATTCGTGCCGAAGTTGATCTTCAACACTGCGAAAGCCATTGCGGTGCAGCAAAATTGATGCACCCCCCTGAAAGGTCGATACGTGCCCAAACCCTTGATCACGATGGCAACGATGGCGGTGGCCGCAGCTGCGATCGCGGGCTGCAGCGACCACCGCAGCAGCCCGTTGACTCCGCCTTCCCCGCAGACCTCCGCACCCGATCACCGGCACCGTGTCAGAGCCCGGATGTCCCGAGTCCCTGCCAGCCGGCAACCCCGAGGCGCCGAAGGACCGATCGGCGCGACCTTGTCAGTCCATCAGCGCGCGTAACAGCGGCTGATTCCAGCTCCGGGATTCGAGGTCGTAGAGGGCGAAGGTGGGCGCGAAAGACCAGCAGCCCCAGGAGAACCCGCGTTCTTCGGCTTGGCGCCTGTTGAACTCGGTCCAGCAGGCGCGGCTGGCCGGGTCGGCTTTGGCGGTGGTGCCGAACTCGCCGACGAAAACGGGGCGCTGGTTGGCCTCGGCCCATGCGGCCAGGCCCTCGTAGCCCGCCGCCAATTCGCCGCGCTGCTGGTCGGTTCCGGTCCAGGTGGTGCCCAGCCATGAGCGCGGATCGCCGAACGGGGTGTCGGCACCCAGCCATTGCTCGCCCTGCATGGTGAAGGTGATCGGCCAGTACTGATGGACGGTGACGATCAGGTCGGGGTCCTCGGGCAGCGCCAACTGGGGCAGCATGCGAATGTTGTTGTAAGCGCCGGGCCCGAAGACGACGGCGCGCTCGGTGTCGGTCTTGCGGATCACGGCCAGTAGCTCGCGCAGGGTGTCGTTCCACAGCGGGTCGAGGGCATCACGCGGTTCGGTGAACGGCTCGAGCACCACCGACCGCGGGCGGTCGGCGAACGCAGTCGCGACCTGGTCGGTGATAGACAGCAGGCGCGGCAGGTACCGGGTCGGGTTCGCGATCAGGTCCGGGTCGAGGAAATTGGTGAGCACCACCGCCAGGTCACGTTCGGCCGCCAGGTCCAGATAGGTGTGCACGCGGTCCACAGCCTGTGGTGCGATACGGAATTCGGGTGCGTCGCCGCAGTGCGCCGCCCAGTACACACCCAGCCGGACCGCGGAGAACCCCGCCCGCCCGAAGAGGTCGAATTCGTGTGCAGTCAACTCGACGGTGTAGCCGGACTCCAACTCGGACCCGAGGTCCGGGCACACGTTGATCGTGCGGGCCAGCAGCCGGTTGATGTCATGAATGGTCATCGGAGTACTCCTCATCGGCGAGAGGCCAGGTCAATGTGCCCTGGCGGAGGTCGGCGGCGAAGGCGAGCAGCCAATCGCGTTCGGCACGTCGTAGTGCTTGGGCGTAGGTGTGATCGGTGAGGAAGACCGGCTCGACGTGCGACGCGGCAGAGAGCCCGGCCTCGACCTCCTCGACGGTGGCGTCGATACGCTCGGCGCGACGCGAGACCAGTTCCGCCACTTCACTTCCGGGTAGCGCGAACATGAACGCCAGCGCCGCGGCGAACGCGGCCGCGTCGTGCGTGGGATCGCTGAGCACCTTCCGCAGCCCGGTCTTCAGCGCAGTGATCCCGGCCGGGGTGATGCGGTAGACCGTGCGCTCCGGCCGGTTTCCGGAGCGCGTCGGGTCGTCCTGCTCGACCAGTCCGGCCGCCGTCAGCCGGGGCAGCAGGTCGTAGAGCGTCGCGTGCTTGAGCTTGAGAGTGCGGTCGAGCCCGCGCTCGCGCAACAGGGTTCGCATCTCATACGGGTGCCGCGCGCTTTCCGCCAGGAGTCCCAGCACGGCCAGGGCGGGAAGACTGAACAGTGGCCTGGGCGGCATGCTCCCCCTTTAGTCGAATTCGATTGATCGAATTCGACCATACGTGGCGACAGGTCACCACAGCCAGTGGGGGTCGCCGTAGTGGTTCACCGATCACGTGAAGCTGGTCAGCAGCGAGGTATCGGTATTCGACACCGCGATGGTGTTCATTCGGTCGTCCGTGGCGTTCGGGATCACCGAGCATCGCGCCGCGATCAACCGCCGATCCTCGTCATCCAGGTAGCAGAACCGTTCCAAATCCACCCGCGACAACACACCGACGACCTACCTCAGCGGCCAACTGCTGACACCAATCTCACGAGACAACCGATGACACCCACTCTCTACCAGTGGATTACGTCAAATCCGTTGTTTTCCGGGCCGTTCAGCTGCTCGGTCGAGGGAACTCCTCCACCACGACCGAGCAGCCGAGAGAGCCGTGACCTCGGCCAGCATCCCGGGGTGAACAGCTGGTGCTGCTCATCGCCAGTCGATGACGTGCATCAACAGGTCGCGATGAGGAACTGCTCGGAATCCGCCGGGCGAAGCCCGTCGGTGCGGCCGGTGAAGTAGCGCTCGATCAAGGTACCCGGTGAAACATGGTGGGCGGTGGCGAAACCCGCTTCCTTGGCCAGTGCCAGGATCTCGTCGGGGTGGTAGAAGCTGATGAACGGTGTGCCTGATTCGCGGGCACCGTGCTCGGCGTACCGGCGCATCCGCTGTTCTGAGGGGCCGACCGTCTCGATCGGGACCATGAAGGTCATGGCCAGCGTCGATCCACGTGCGAGCTGCGAAATCTCGTGCAGGGTAGCGGTATTCGCTTCTCGGGTGAGGTACATGGAGACGCCGGTCGAGGCGACCACCGCGGGACGGTGTGGGTCGAAACCCGCGGAGGCCAGTCGCTCCCACCAGGAGTCCACCTCGAAATCGACCGGCACCAGCCGAAGTCCCTCCGGAATGCCGTATCCGAGCTCGAGGAGACGTTGCCGCTTCCATGCCTGCGGGCCGGGCTGGTCGACCTCGAACACCGTCAAGCGTTCGGCCAGGTCCGGTCGGCGTTGGACGAAGGTGTCCAGCCCGGCTCCGAGCAGTACGTACTGATCGACGCCGTGCTCGACCTGCTCGGCGACGAGATCCTCGATGAAGCGAGCGCGCGACAGAACACCGGCGCGCATGGGCCCGGTGGTCCCCGGTTCCATGTCGGGACGGTTGCGCCACCCGTCGTCCGGCGCCGCCAGCCGCAGACCGATGTCGTCACGGAAAACGTACGGGGAAGAATCGACTTCGAGATGCAAGGCCCGCCACAGCGCGACCCGGACCGCGGTATGTTCGGCGGCAATCGATTTCGCCACAGCCATCACTGCTTGTCCAGTGGGGCCTGCAGGTTCCACAGCCGTCCGTCGGGGTCGCGGACGACCATTTCCTGCGTACCGTAATGCGTCTGCTCGAACTCGGAGACGATGTCGACCTCGCCGCCGGGGTGGTTCCGAGCGCTGTCGACCTGAAGGACCAGCCGGGTCCGGGTCGGCTCGGACGGCGGGATCTCGGCGACGAAAACGTAGGGCCCGGTCTCGTTGCGGAACTGCCCCGAATTGTGCCCGGTCTCGAACTCGATCTCGAAACCCATGTCCTGCAGGAACTTTGCCGTCTTTCCCCAGTTGTGTGTCTCCAGGAACACGGCCTCGATGCCTCGGGTCGTCATGTCAATCCTCTCCCTGTGCCGACTGTCGGTGGGTGTCGTCCAAGTACGCCCGCAGCGCGTCGGCCACCAGCGCCGACAACGACATCCCCGACTCGATCGCCTGAAACTTGACCTGCTTGATCAGCCCGATCGGCAGGTAGATGTTGAACTGCTTCACATCCTCGTCGCCCACATCCACGATGCTAGCATGCTAGCAAGCTATCCGAGGCATTCGCTAAGCGGTCGGCATCTCAGTGCGGAAGGACGGAGTCACACGTAGGTACATCGCTAGCGTGCGGTATCGGGCGTCAGAGTCGGCGCGAATGCGCTGCATTCGGCAGTTGTGGACATTCCGCCGGCCTCGGATCGGCACGGCCAGTTGATTCCGATGCCCCGCGCTGGCCGGTTCGGTCGGCGCGGTATGCGGCAGAACAGTGCGTTCTCGGCGCCGTGTAGATGGACGTGGCGGTGTCCACAGATAGTGGGGGGATCACCTCCGTGACCACCCAAGGAGGCACCGCGTGTATCCGGATTTTGCTGACATTCGGGTGACGAGTCGCAGATGAGAGTTCCTACCAGAATGTCAGCGGGTGATTCCCGGTGAGCAGGATCAGCGGGCGCTGGTGACGCAAGTTGTCGCATTCTGAACAGTTAGCCCAGTTAGTGCCGCGTGATCGGGCCCGCCGCGCGCCTGGGCTTGGGCCAGTAGGGATTTCGCCCGCGTTCGGGCAGAGCCCGCAGGACGGGCCGAGAGGCCGCGCGAAGCGATCGCGATCTGGACCTGACCCCGGGGCCCGTCGCGGTCGCGTCTACTGGAACCTGACGCCGGAGGAAGGATTCGAGGCGATGCTGGGCCGGCTGCGGTCCCCACTGCTGCGCGAGGCCCTGACCCACGCCGAGCCCGCCGGCGCGGTGCGCGGATTCCGGCCCAAACCCAGTGCGCGACACCACTATCATCGCCACTCCCCTGACGGCCTGGTCGTCATCGGGGACGCCAACACCTCGGTGAACCCGGTTTATGGACAGGGCTTGACGGTCGCCGCGTTCGGCGCGCAAGCCCTGGCCCGCGCCGTCGCGACCCACGACGGGATCGGCCACGCGGCCGCCCGCGCCGCGCGACGAGACATCCACACCGCCTCTACGCAAGCCTGGCTGATCTCCGGCGCCGAAGACGCCCGCTTCCCCAGCACGGTCGGTGGCCCATCGAATGTGCTCGTGAAAGCCCAGCATCGGTTCCTCGACCGGGCGCTGGCCCGTGCGAGCACCGACCCGCGGGTCGCGAAGGCGTTCCACGACACCATGTCGATGGTCTCCCCCGCCGCGCTACTGCGTCCCACAGTCCTGAGCTCGGTACTGCTGGGGGCCCGCTGACATGCGCACCACTACGACACCGGCTGGGCCGCAGCCGGATTCGCTGTTCCACGACGGGTACCCGTTCAACGTCGCCGCGTGGCTCCCGCCCGCGGCCGACGCCGCGGCCACCCCTGCCCAGATCGCGCACCACCAGCGTTACACCCGCATCGGCGACCCGGCCGCCGACGCCGTGGTCGAAATGTTCCGCACTCTAAGCAGCTGTGGGCAGGAGACTTGTGGAGATCGGACTAACCCGGCTCATCGATGAGAGGCTCGGCGTTCACGTCGCGGAGAGCCGGCAGTTCAACGCGTCCGCGAAACCTGTTGCCGGTCCCGCCACCTTCGAGGAACTTCGTCAGGTGCGGGACAGGCAGGCCGTGTCCCGCCCGTCGTCGGACAGCCGGGCAACCGTGTACACCGCCGAACTCGGCGACCGTCGAGTCCCGGTGCGGGTCACGGTTCCCCGGGAAGCGGGGATCCGAGCCGCCTGTCTCGAGATCCACGCTGGCGGCTTCTACCTGGGCTCAGCGGCGAGCGAGGATGCCCGCAACGCACGACTTGCCGACGCGCTCGGAGTAGCCGTGGTGAGCGTCGACTATCGACTGGCCCCGGAGCATCCCTGGCCCGCCGCACCCGACGACTGCGAAACCGCCGCACTCTGGCTCCTCGACCATGCCGAGTCATTGTTCGGGACAACGGATCTGGCGATCGGCGGAGCGTCAGCGGGATCCACTCTGGTCATGACCACCCTGCTGCGGCTGCGAGACCGAGGCCTGGCCGGGCGATTCGCCGGTGCCGTCCTGCAATTCGGCGCCTACGACCTCAGCGGGCAATCGCCCGGCGGCAGACTCTACGGCGACGAGTACTTCATCCAGGCATACGCCGGCCACATCGCCGACCGCACCGACCCCGACATCTCGCCCCTCTACGGCGACCTCACCAACCTGCCGCCGACGCTGCTGATGGTCGGCGCGCTCGATCTCCTGCTCGAAGACAATCTGGCCATGGCAGCCCGCCTGTCCGCAGCGGGAAACGCAGTGGACCTCCGCGTCTACCCGGAGTCCGCCCACAACTTCACCTCCCGCCCGACCGGCATGGCCGCCGCCGCCCTCCGCGACGCCGATTCGTGGCTCGCCCAACGCCTGGCCGGGAAATAACCACCCGACCACACGAACCCGAATTCCGCGTTGACCTGGAATTCGATGACCGAGTGGCGGGTCGGAGGCAGCGGACGGGCCCGATCGCCAGCATGATGGTGGGATGGCTGAACGGGTGAGTGCATGCGTGCGTTACTGACAATGGTGGTGCTCCTGGCGATCGCGGTGGTCGTCGGAGACCGGGTAGGGGTCGTGATGGCGCAGAACGAGATCGGGCGCAGAATCGCCACCGGGTACAACCTTCCGAACCAGCCGCGCGTCGAGATCGGCGGTTTCCCATTCTTGACGCAGGCCGTCGACGGCACTTTCCAGAACATCGACATCCAGGTGGGCGACTGGAGTGACCAGCAGATCTCCGTCCATAATCTCGCGGTCGCGCTCAACGACGTCTCCGCACCGCTGAGCGACGTGGTGCACGGCCGCACCTCGAATCTGGTTGCCGCGACGGCGACCGCGACGGCGCTGGTGCCCTACGACGACGTGCGGAAATTCGCGCCGGAGGGAGTGGGCTCGATCTCCTACGCCGCGGACGGGCTACGCGTCACCGGGACGTTCTCGGTGGAGGGGCTGTCGGTGCCCGGGACGGTTGTCGTCACCGTCGCACCGACCCAGGACGGCATCGAGGTGACGCCGGTCTCGGTCCAGGCCGCGGCAGGCGGGCCGGCGATTCCCCTGGCCCTGGTGCGACAGAACCTCACCTTCACCGTGCCGCTGGAGCGACTGCCGCTCGGAGCGCAGCTGACGTCCATCCAGCCGGGCGTCGACGGGCTGCGCGTCACCGCGGTCGCCCACTCCGTCCGCTTCTCCGACCTGTCGTAGAAACGCCGATGACCCGCGGTCGAGGTGGCGCTGTCACATTTCCCGCGTGGCGCTGGTCGAGGAGATGACACCACGGAGTGCATCCCCACAGGAGAAGACCGATTGCCACCATCACCCAGCAGTTCCCGGGCCAGACCACCACCCCGGCCGCGCGCGGGCGGATTCGCACCTACGCCTACTGGGCGTGCACGATCAGCCTGGCGTTCATGATGGTCAGCGGCGCATACGGCGAATACACCCATCAGTACGGGACCCCGAGAGCCACACGATCCTGGGCTACCCGACCTACCTCCTGACGCTCATCGCGACGTGGAAAGTGCTGGGCAGCGCGGCGATTCTGGTCCCGGGTTCCCGCGGTTGAAGGAATGGGCCTACGCCGGAATGTTCTTCAACATGACCGGAGCCTTCATCTCGTACCTGGTCGAACGCGACTACGGCGCCGCCGGCATGCATCTCACCGTCACCGCGGGCATCGTCGCGCTGGTGCTCGCGTCCTGGGCGCTGCGCCCCGCGGACCGGATGCTCGTGCCGATGAACAGCGGCCGATGAGTTCGCGGCTCGCGACCCGTCTCCATTCCCATGACGCAGATGCTGTGGCACATCACGATGTCGGTCGACGGATTCATCGCACCCGAGGACGACTCCACGGAGTGGATGTTCGGTCACGGGTCGGCGGGCCCGCTGGGGGTGGAGGCGATGCGGCGGACCGGGGCCGTCCTGTCCGGCCGGCGCGGATACGACCTGGGCAATCGGGCCGGCGCCGGCGATCGAAAACTGTACGGCGGCATGTGGTCCGGGCCGATGTTCGTGCTCACCCATCGGCCGGGGGACGCACCGCCCGATCCCGATGTCACCTTCCTGTCCTGCGGCATCGCGGAGGCGGTCGCCGCCGCGAAGGCCGCGGCGGGGGAGGGCGACGTCGGGATCTTCGGCGCGAACATGGCCCGCCAATGCCTCGAGGCCGGGTTGGTGGACGAGATCGTCATGCACCTGGTGCCGGTCCTGCTCGGCTCCGGCGTGCGACTGTTCGAGGGGGCCGTGCCGGTGCGGCTGCGCAAGATCCGCTGCGACGATTCCGGCCAGATCACCGATCTCCGATTCCGGGTCGAGCACGGCGATTAACGCCGGAGCCGCGCCGTCGGATCTGGGTTACGGTGATCGGCGGGCACGACGTGGTCGGAGGTAGGCAGGCTGTGGGGCGGACACTCGCGCAGGGGCAGGTTTTCGCGGGCTACACCGTTGAACGGCTGCTCGGGGTGGGCGGGATGGGGGAGGTCTATCTCGCGAAGGACCGGGATCTGCCGCGCTCGGTGGCGTTGAAGCTCTTGGCTTCCGGCAAGGCCGACGACTCCGAGGTGCGGGCGCGCTTCCTGCGGGAGGCCGATACCGCTGCGCGGCTGTCGCATCCGAACATCGTCGCGGTGTACGCGCGCGGCAATGACGAACACCGCCTCTGGATGGCCATGCAGTACGTCGAGGGCACCGACGTGTCGGCGATCCTGCGCGACGGACCGGTCCGGCCCGACCACGCGGTCCGCATCATCGGGGAGACCGCACGGGCACTGGACCACGCACACCGGGCCGGAGTGCTGCACCGAGACGTGAAACCGGCCAATATCCTGCTCGCCTGGGGACCGGATCAGCGAGTGTATTTGGCGGACTTCGGAATTGCGAAGGCCGTCGACCACACCAGCGCGCTGACCCGGACCGGCGAAATGTATGCCAGCTTCCAATACGCGGCCCCCGAACAATTCGAACTGCGCGGCGACACCGACCATCGGGCCGACGTCTACGCCCTGGGCTGCACACTGTTCCACATGCTCACCGGCCGGCTGCCCTATCCGGGCGAGAGCACCGCGCAGCTGGTGGCAGCCCACCTCAGCGCCGATATACCCCGCCCGAGCCTGGTGCACACCACGGTGCCCACCGCCTTCGACGCGGTCATCGACCGGGCACTCGCCAAGAACCGGGACCAGCGCTTCGGCAGCTGCGGCGAACTGGCCGCGGCCGCCGCGCAGGCGCTCACGGCCACCACCGGCCGCTGGGGACCAGAGGTCCGCAAGGACGGATCCGCCGGGCCGGGCACCGGCCTGCCGTCGAATTCCGCTGCGGCACAGACCCGGATGGGCTTCGACCCGAGCAAGTTCACGGGCGCGATCACCAAACCCAGCATGCCCACCCAGCCCGCACCGGTCTCGTACGGTGAGCCGCCGACACCACTCAATGCGCAGTACGCGCTGCCCGAGACCCAGCTCAATCCCGACGACCAGGCTCCGTTCACTGCTCCGCGGCTGCAATACGACGGCCCGGCAGGTAGCGGTCTTCGCCCTGTCGACACCATGCCGCATCCTGGCGATGCGGCCCGGACCCCGGTAGCCATTGCGTCCTCGTCGACCCCGGACCGCCGCGCCCGTAAGGCCCTCGTCGGCGCCTTCCTGCTCGCTCTCCTGCTGGCCGGTGGCCTCGGCGCTGGATTCGGAACGGGCGCAATCCACTTCGGCAACGGCAACAGCCGCCCCATCTCCCAGCCGCCCGTGGCCGGCGACGCCTCCCAGGCGGCCGCCACCAAGGCCGCCTGCGACTACTCCGAACTCATGACCACCTACGACTACGGCAATGGCGACGACTGGCAGTCCAAGGTGATCGCGGGCGCGACCGGTGCCTGGAAATCCGAGGCCCAGACGCTGCTGCCGACCATTCGGCTACTGCTGGAGCAGGATTCCGAGCACACCCGGGCCGCCGACGCGACCTGCACCGTGACCTCGGGCAGCGGCACCCATTACGACCTCGCCGTCGACGTCACCCAGGTCAACTCCACCCAGGGCAAGGCCGGCACCACCAACCATCAGAAGATCACCCTGTCCATGGACTACGCGGACGGGAAATGGCTGTGCAGCAATCTGGTGAGCCCGCTTTTTCCCAGCTGACCGGTCGGTTCAGCCCGTGCCGATGATTCTGTGACCGAACCGATTTCGCACCATTCCGGGCGCCGCTCCTTATAGCGCTGAGGACTGATCGTGCGATAGATTCGCAGCGGATTCGTGCTCGGAGCGGGCGTCGGAAGGAATCGAGCGTGGGGAATTCTGGCGCGGGGGACGGTGCCGGGACAATGCGGGTACTGGTCGACAATGGTGAGTACTGGCTACGCAATCGGGGCGACATCGCCATGATGGTGATGACCGTCGAGCGCCTGCGGGAACGGTGGCCGCACGCCCGCATCGGCATGCTCACCGACGAACCCCATATCCTGCGCGGCGTCCTGCCGCAGGCCGAACCCGTGGCCGCTCACTCCGGTGGGCACTGGGGCAGAGACGGTCTCGCGGGCCGACTCGAGGAGGCCGCCGGCGTCCACGTGATCGGGCCCGCGGCCATGCGCTGGCGCTCGGCCACCGAGGTGCCCAAGCACTATCTGCGCGGCGCGAAGAACTGGGCGCGCAAAGAGGTTCACGTCCTCGCCACCGGCGAGCGGGAACCCGAACCCACCGGCATGCCCGATCTGCCGCCGGTGCCCGCCGCGCTCGCGGACGCCGGCCTCGTCATCGCCCAGGGCGGCGGCTACATGACCGACGTCGATCTCTACCAGGCCCACCGCACCCTCAATCTCCTGGAAGCCGCACAGCGCCAAGGCATTCCCAATGTCATGATCGGCCAGGGCCTGGGGCCCATGCGCGACGCGCACCTGCTGCGCCGCGCGGCCGAGGTCTTGCCCGGCGCGGACCTCATCGCCGTGCGCGAGGGTCTGCGCGGTCCCAAACTGCTGGCCGAACTCGGCGTCGCCGCCGAGAAGATCCTCGTCACCGGTGACGACGCGGTGGAATTCGCCTACCGCCTGCGGCGGCCCTGCATCGGCACCGATCTCGGCCTGTGCCTGCGTATTTCGGACTATTCCAAGGTGAGTGACTCGGCCCGCGACACCCTCGGGGTCGTGGTGCGCCGTGAGGCCGCCGAGCTGAACACCGCACTGGCCCCGCTCATCATCTCCGAATACGACGACGAGGACCGCCGGCATACGCTGCCCCTGCTGACCGGTGCGGCGAGCACCCGGCCCGTCATCGGGCGCGCGGGCACCGCGCAGGACGTGGCGCGGCAGGTCTCGCGCTGCCGGGTCCTGGTGACCAGCGCCTACCACCTCGCGGTTTTCGCGCTCTCCCAGGGCATTCCGGCCGTGGCTGTAACAGCGTCCCAGTACTACGACGACAAATTCTATGGGCTGGCCGACATGTTCGGCGCGGGCGAGGCCGGAGCCGGTCTGCGCATCGTGCATCTGGATGTGGACAACCTCGACGCCGAGCTGTCACGTGCGATCCGCCAGTTGTGGGAGTCCGCGCCGGAACTGCGGGATGCACTGCAGCAGAAGGCAGTTGAGCAGATCGACGCCGGCCGTGCGGGTCTGGATCGGGTGTACGGGCTCGTGGCGGGAGGTGAGGGCGCGCCCGGCGAAACCGCCGAGCCACGTCAGGGGGAATGATGAAGAACCTTTCGGTGTGCGTTCCGGCCTACAATTCCGGTCGCACCCTGCAGACGACGCTGCGCTCGATCCTGGACCAGGACACCGATATCGAGGTGCTCGTCCTGGACAATGCCAGCACCGACGACACCGGCGCCATCGCGAAATCCTTCGACGACCCCCGGGTGCGTGTGCACCGCAACGCGGAACCCCTGCCCATCGGCGAGAACTGGAACAAGGCCGTCTCGCTGACCTCGGGCCGCTTCGTGAAGGTGGTCTGCGCCGATGACATCCTGCTGCCCGGCGCGCTGGATCAGCAGCTGGAGATCATGGGCGACAACGGCATCGCCATCTGCTCATCCAAATTCCAGGTCATCGACGAGCACGGCACGGTCGAGGACGACGATCTCGGCCTGCCGAACCTGCTGGGCCGCCGCGACGCCCGCGCCCTCATGCGCACGATCGTGCACCGCGGCCCCGCCGATTTCGGCCCCACCGCCGCGGCGATCTTCCGCCGCCAGGACTTCGACCGGGTGGGCGGCTTCCGCGGCGACCTGGTCTTCCCGATGGATGTGGACCTCTTCGCTCGCGTGTGCGCCTTCGGCGACTTCTACGGCATGCCGGAAATCCTGGCCGCCTGGCGCAATTCGAGTTTCAACCTGTGCAGCCAGACCTCGACGGTCTCCAAACTGACCGAGATGCTGCGCTTCCATCATCGGCTGGGTGCGGAGTACCCGCAGTACGTCGGGCGGGGAGCGGTGCTCGGCGGCGACTGGCGGCTGGCGCGCGCCGCCGCCGAGCGAGTGCGGGTCCGGACGGTCGCGACCGCATTGCGCCGCCCGGACCTGCTGCACTGACTACATTCTCGACAGCACCGGCTAGATACTGGCGAGCGGCCCGTAGGCGACAACGGTGTCGCCGGTGCTGCTCACCAACCGCACGAACGGCCGGATCGTGGTGGTGCCCAGCACCCCGGACACGGTGGCGTGAAGGCCGGACATGGTGATGCAGCCCTCAGTGCCGGACACATCGCCGCCGGCCGCGTCCACGGACTGGATGCCGGGACCGAAGCCGACGTCGAGGGTCACGCCCAGTGTCGGAATCAGGTTGAAGACATCGGCTTTGGGGTCACTGCCGATCTCGAGCTCGAGGCCGGGCGTCTGGTACTGGAATTCGAGCTTGCCCGACAGCGTGGCCGGATAGCCGACCTGGTAGCCGAGCGTGATGTGGCCGGTCCAGGGATCATCGGCCGGGACATCGGCCTTGAAGCAGGCCTTGCCGCTGTGGAACCACTCGCGGGTGAGCGGGTTGCCGTCGAGCGGCGGCACGAAATCGATCTTGGTATCGGCGGAGATGGCCTGGACCGTCCGGCCCTGATGGTCGACGATCGTATTGGTGGCATCGACGGCGGCCGACGAGGCGCCGCCGCTCAGAACCAGGCCTATGGTGCCCGCGACCGCGACAATCGCGGTCCGAGAGAGCGCAGTCATGGTGTTGCGCATGATGTTCCCATTCCCTCATCAGATGTTGCTGCGTATTGCCCACGCGTGTTTGATGATTCCCCACTGTTGCGGGACGCCGGGCGAGGTCCCCCCGTCCCTTCGGTCGATGATCGACCCCCGCGCCGCGACCAGCGCACTCGAATGCCCTGCGTGCAGGCGCAATCGGATGATCGATATCACAGGCCGAGGTGGTGCGCGCCCGGCTGCCTCATCCGCATGCCGGGCGAGAGTTGCTGTCCTTCATAGGGATTCGGGTACGTCGATCACCCACTTCCCCTGAAGGTCGGGCCATCGGGACATGACCTCCGGCAACAGGTCGGGCAGGGTCAGCAGCACCCGATCCGGCTGCGCGGCAACGAGTTCCGCCGGAGACAGGATCGGGATGTCGGTGCCGGGCATGCGACGGCCCTGCTTGCCCGGGGAGGCATCGGCCACCCCGGCCAGTACTCCGCGATGCGCACCCGCCAGATGCAGCAGGGCGACTGCCCGCGAGGCGGCCCCATACGCGTAAACCGATCTGCCGGACGCGGTTTGGGCCTCGAGCCAGGTGCGGAGGGCCCGCGCCTGGCGGTCGGCGGCGTGCTGCAGCCCACGCACCACCTCGGGGTCCGCCACTATCGCCTCGGCGGCGCGGATCCGCGCGATGGCGGGGCCGGGATCGGCGGGCGCGTGCACGGCCGCCACCAGCACGGTGCCGCCGTAGAGCGGGAACTCCCACGCCGTCACCGGCACCAGCCCGGCCGCGCGCAGCAGGCCCTGCAGGGAATCCATCGTGTAGTAGGCGAAATGCCCGTGCCGCAACGCGTTCCACTGCCCCTGCCGCACAATGGCGTGCAAGGAGTGGAACTGCAGCAGCAGCACCCCGCCGAGCGCGGTGGCCGCCGCCCGCTGCGCGAAGGCAACCCGCTGATGGGGCTCGTGCATGATGCCGAAGCAGTCGATCACCACATCGGCGGGCCCGTCGGTGACAAGGTATCCGCGCTCGGTCAGCAACGGCAGCCAGCTGCCTCCGTGCGGACTGCCGAACTCCCGTACCGTGCCGCGGCCGGGCAGCCAACCCGCCGCGGCTACCTGGGCCAGCGCGTCCGCCGCCTGATCCCGCAGTGCCTGTGGTTCCACGCCGCGCGGTTCGGCGGTGACCGTATCGTCTTCGGCCAGCTGGGCCAGCCCGCACGCGGCACACAGATCCATGGCGAGCGGATGCGCCGCCTCGTCCGCCTTGCCCGCCGAGTCCAGCCTCGGAAAGTCGTCTGCCGCAGGCATTTTCCCGAGGTCCAGCACCCGCACCAGCGGCCCCGTCCCGCAGCCGCGGCACCCGTACGGCGGTGGGCCGCTCATGGCACCATGACCTGGTGCGTATCGAAGCGGCCGACCTCGCCGACGTCCTGATCCTCATCCCGCAGCCGTTCCGCGACGATCGCGGCCTGTTCACCCGTACCTTCGACGCCGAGGAGTTCGATGCCCACCTCGGCACGCCCGGGCTGTCGGCGAGTTTCGTGCAGGACTCGCAGTCCCGCTCGCACCGGGGCGTGGTGCGCGGCATGCACGGCCGCGCTGGGCGCGGTGAGGCCAAGCTGGTGCGCTGCGCGCACGGCGCGGTCCACGACGTGCTCGTCGACATTCGTCCGCAGTCGCCGACCTTCGGCCGTCAGCAGGCATTCCTGCTGGACGACACCGACTTCCGGCACCTCTACATCCCGCCGGGCTTCCTGCACGGCTTCCAGGCGCTCACCGACGTGGCCGATGTCTGCTACCGCATCGACCGGCCGCACGACCCGGCCGAGGACCTGGGCGTCGCCTACGACGACCCGGACCTGGCCATCGGCTGGCCGCAGCCGGTGACCGTGGTGTCGGAGCGGGACGCGGGCGCGGGTTCGTGGCGTGAGCTGCTCGCCGCCCCTCACCTCATACCCCGGTCCTGATCCGGCGCAGGTCGTCGTCGAGTGCCCCGGCCGCTTTCAGCGACTCGAGGTGCGCCAGGCGCGTGAAGCGCTGGAAGAAGGCCTCCGAGGTGAGCCCGCGCGCGGTGTACTCGCGGTACAGCTCCGCCGCGCCGTCGGGAATGCTCCATTGCGCCTCGAAGCCCAGTTCCTTTCGGGCCTGGGCGAAATCGACCCGGTAGGACCGCGGGTCCGCGCCGCTCTCGCCGGTGATGGCCAACGTGGATTCCGGGACCACGTCGACCACCGCCTGCGCGATCTGCGCGACGGTCAGGTTGTTGGCCTCGGTGCCGACGTTGTAGGCGCGGCAGTGGATTGCCTCGATCGGGGCTTCCAGACAGGTGGCGAACGCCTGCGCGATGTCCTGCGCGTGCACCAGCGGCCGCCACGGGGTGCCGTCGGAGAGGACCTTCACCTCACCGGTCAGCACGGCGTACCCGACCAGATTGTTGAGCACGATGTCGGCGCGCAGCCGCGGCGAGAACCCGAACGCGGTGGCGTTGCGCAGGAATACAGGGGAGAAGCCGGAGTCGGCGATGGCGGCCACATCGTCCTCGACCCGGACCTTCGACTCGGCGTAGGGGGTGAGCGGACGCAGCGGCGCGTCCTCGGTCACCAGGCCGTCGCCGGCCGCCCCGTACACCGAACACGTGGAGGCGTACAGGAACCGGCGCACTCCGGCCGCTTTCGCCAGCCGGGCCAGCCGCACCGACGCGTGATGGTTGATGTCGTAGGTGATCTGCGGCGCCAGCGCGCCCAGCGGATCGTTCGACAGCGCCGCCAGATGCACCACGGCGTCGAAGCCCGCCAGTTGTTCGGCCGTCACATCGCGCAGGTCCACACTGAGGGTGGGTGGTGCGGGCGGCGCCGCACCGAGCACGCATTCGGCGAAATAGCCGCTGTCCAAGCCGGTCACCTCGTGACCGGCCGCCTGTAGCCGCGGCACCATGACGGTGCCCAGATATCCCTGATGCCCCGTGACGAGCACGCGCATTACTATGCACCTCCGAAAGTGATGGTGGCCTTCTCGAGCAGAAACGCCTCGGCGTGCCGGGCGCGGCACTGCACCCCGCGCAGCCGGGACAGGGCCAGGAAGGACTGCTCGTCGAACCAGTCCCGATTGTGTTGCGAGGGATAATGTTTCAGCAACAGCGCGGCCTTGCGCTCCGCGCAGCCGGCGGGCAGCGGATGGAACACCGCCGGCTGCGGGGTGTCGTTCTCCCACTTGAGGATCTCGTACCCCAGGATCAGGTGGTCGCGGAACTCGGTGGGCGTCAGCTCGGCCAGCAGCCGGTGGTCCTGATGGGCGTCCGCACGCTGCGGCGCGAACACCACCTGGGCCGAGCTGTCGCGGCGCAGCGCTCCCACCGCGTCCTTGACCCGGGCCCAGTGCGCGGGTGCGTAACCGTCCGGCACATCGAGGATCCGCAGGTCGAGATCCGCTCCAGGACAGAATGATTCGAGTGCGGCGCGCTCCTCGTCGGCGCGCTCGGTGCCCGCGCCCGCCAGCACCAGAGCCCGTACCCGCAGGCCCGGCACGGACTCGGCCAGTGTCAGCAGGGTCCCGCCCAGGCCGATGGCGAGGTCGTCGCAGTGCGCCGCCAGCAGCGCGATCTCGGTGATCGCGCCGGTGTCCAGTCGGATCATGCGCTGCGCTGCTCCCACACCATCCACGGGCGGTCGCCCTGGAGATAGCCGGCATCCAGTTCGGCACGCTCCTTGAAGGTGTCGGCGGGCTTCCAGAAGCCGTGATGCTGATAGCCGAACAGCCGGCCCTGCGCGGCCAGCGCACCGCAGGCGTCCTCCACCAGATCCCCGCCGGCCGGCAGATGGTCGAAGATCTCCTGCGTCAGCACGAAATAGCCGCCGTTCTCCCAGATGGGCAGCCGCGAGACCGGGATGATGTTCTTGACCTCACCGGCGGAGTTCACGTCCACGCAGTGGAACGAGGACTGCGGCGGCACGATCATCATGGAGGCCGCGGCCCCGGAATTCTGGAACTGGCCGATCATTTCGTCCAGCGGGGCGTCGGTGAGCACGTCGGCGTAGTTGGCCAGGAAGTAGCGCTCGCCCTCGAGGTGGCCGCGCACCCGGCGCAGCCGCTCACCGATGGGCGACTCCACCCCGGTGTCGACGAAGGTGATGGTCCAGTCGCTGATGTCGGACTGCAGCAGCTCCACCTTGCCGCCGCGGATGACGAAGTCGTTGGAGACCGACTCCTGGTAGGTGAGGAAGAAGTTCTTGATGTGGGCGGCGCCGTATCCGAGGCACAGCACGAAGTCCTTGTGGCCGAAATGCGCGTAGTAGCGCATGACATGCCAGATCAGCGGGCGCGGGCCCACCATCTGCATCGGCTTGGGGATCATGTCCTCGGTGCCGTTGCGCATCCGCATGCCGTAACCGCCGCAGAACAGTACGACCTTCACTTCGCTTGCCTTTCTGGCTGTGTGGATGCGGCGGCGTCGTCGAACGTCGCATGATGGAGGTGAGGGAGCGGGTAGACGATCTCGCCACCCCAGCCCCTGACATGGCGCAGCTGTGCGGTGATCTCCCGTTCCAGATTCCAGGGCAGCACCAGCACCACATCGGGGCGGTCGGCGTCGATCCGCTCCGGTTCGTGTATCGGGATGCGCGTGCCGGGTGTGAACCGCCCGTGCTTGTAGGGGTTGCGGTCGACGGTGTACTCGAGCAGGTCGGTGCGGATGCCGCAGTAGTTGAGCAGGGTGTTGCCCTTGCCGGGGGCGCCGTAGCCCACCACGCGCTTGCCGGATGCCTTGGCGTCCAGCAGGAATCGCAGTAGATCCTGGCGCACGCGCTCGGTGTCGGGACGCAGTTCCAGGTAGCCGGCGACCTCGTGCAGACCGGCGTCGGCCTCGAGGCGCAGGACTTCCGCGACCCGTGCGGTCGGCGTACCGACACCCTCGGGGCGAGCCCAGACGCGCAGCGAACCACCATGTGTGCCAAGCAGTTCGCAGTCCACCACGGCCAGGCCGGCGGTCGCCAGGGCGCGCTGGGCCGACAGCAGCGTGTAGTACTGGAAGTGCTCGTGATAGATGGTGTCGAACTGGGCCAGCGCCACCAGGTTGAGGGCGTGGTGCACCTCGATGGACAGCCAGCCGTCGTCGGCCATGAGTGCGCGCAGCGACCGGGTGAAACCGAGCAGGTCGGGGATGTGGGCGTAGACATTGTTGGCCACCACCAGGTTTGCCGGTCCGTGGCCGGTGCGCACCCGGGCGGCCAGCTCCTCGTCGAGGAAGGCCGTCTCGGTGGGTACGCCCTTGTTCCGTGCTGCCGCACCGACATTCACTGAAGGCTCGATGCCCAGGCACGGGATGCCGGCGGCGACGGCGTGCTGCAGGAGATAGCCGTCGTTGCTCGCCACCTCAATTATGAAACTATTCTCAGTCAGACTTAGCTGCATGATTGCTTCGGCGACGAAGAGTTTCGCGTGCCGCACCCAGCTGTCCGAAAACGAGGAAAAGTAGGCATATTCCGTGAACGTTTCCTCCGGCGTGATGAGCGCCGGAATCTGTAGCAGCAGACAGTTTTCGCAGAGCCTCAGGTGCAGCGGATATGTCGGTTCCGGCAGATCCAGT
Source organism: Nocardia niigatensis NBRC 100131 (assembly GCF_000308655.1). Lineage (GTDB taxonomy): Bacteria > Actinomycetota > Actinomycetes > Mycobacteriales > Mycobacteriaceae > Nocardia > Nocardia niigatensis. The sequence goes on from NZ_BAGC01000033.1 coordinate 20,505, forward strand.
TCGCCGGCGGTGAGAAATTTTTCGCAGGGCGGCGTCGCGCCCAGATCGAGAACGCTGCGCAGCAGATCGGAGTGGCACAGACGGCATTGCACGAAGTTCCCCACCTTTCACCGAGTTCGGGCTGCCGGCGCAGCGCCGCACGACCTCTGGTCGGCTCGGTCCGGCCTTACGTTACAACAGGATTGGGTGGTGTTCGGAGGCCCGAGCAAGTGACCGATAGTGCCAAGGCAACCGGTTTTCTGCGACCCGCAGAACGGCGCGTCCGGTCGGCAACCGTTCGGGCCCTGCGGCGCACGGGTTTCGACCAGCTCACACGGCGTATCTTGTGTAGTGCAACCTGCGATTTTGCGAATAGGGAAAATAGGGGGAGAGGTGGGGATGCCGGTCGTCTCGGTATCCGTTACTTTCCGGAAACGTTGTCGCCGTACGTGATACAACATGCGCGACGCCCGAGGTGTGTAACATTCGGCATCTGGCCACCGAAACACTCGGCGGCCGCTTCGGTTGTCATGGTCCTGAAAGCCCTTGGGAAACCGGCGTCAGCCCGTAGTGGAACTGATCAGCGGGGATCGGAACCGAGTTCTCCCGTGGGGGAGGTGCGTTCGTTTCATGAGTTACGAAATCTCCGCCGGTCGCGCCGTGCGCGCGCACCGGCCGCCGCGACCTGAGCCGCGCTCGGATCGTGAACGCTGGCAAGCGGATTACGCGCGTCGGCTATTTATTAGCGACTTGATCGTTTTAGTACTTTTCGTTGGATTTGCCCAATGGATTCGCTTCGGCGGTGCGGGGATGGAGCCGCCGTTGGCCTCCCAACTGCCGCTGGATGTGCGCTACACCATGGTGTCGGCGGTGCTGGTGCTGGCGTGGTCGATCACGCTGACCCTCAGCGGAACTCGTTCGCCGCGCGTAATCGGAAGTGGCACAGAGGAATACCGGCGCGTGGTGGCGGCGTCGCTGAAGTTGTTCGGCGGCATAGCCATTGTGTCGCTGTTGCTCCGGGTCGACATCGCCCGCGGCTATCTCGCCATCGCCCTGCCGCTCGGCATGATCGGACTGATGGTGGAGCGGCGACTGTGGCGGCGCTGGGTGGCCGCGCGCCGCGCCCGCGGCGACTTCCGCACCGCCATGCTCGTGGTCGGCAGCCCGGAGGCGGCCCGCGCCATGGTTGCGGCCTTCTCCCGGGACCGTGACTCCGGATATCAGGTGATCGGGGTGTGCACCCGCGACGAGGGGGCGCTCACGGACTCCGCGCTGGAGGTCGGTGGCAGCGAAATCCCGGTTGTCGCAGACGATCATGCCGTGATCGAGGCCGTCCGGCGTACTGGGGCCGACACCGTCGCGGTCACCGCCACCGACAATCTCGGCCCGGCCGACTTCCGTCGGATGGCCTGGGAACTGGATGAGCTGGGCGCGGAACTGATCGTGACACCGGGTCTGGTCGACATCGCCGGCACCCGGCTCACCCACCGGGTGGTCGCCTCCATGCCCATGCTGCACGTGGAGAAGCCGCAGTACGACCGCGCGAAGTCGATTCGCAAGGGTGTGTTCGACTTCTGTTTCGCCGTTGCGGCCCTGCTGGCCATCGCCCCGGTGCTGGCAGTGATCGCGCTCGCGGTGAAGGTCGACAGCCGCGGTCCGGTCTTCTACCTCTCCGAGCGGATCGGGCGGGACGGGCGGCCCTTCCGAATGATCAAGTTCCGCAGCATGTACGCCGACGCCGAGGCGCACATCAACGCGCTCATCGAGAGCAACGGCGGAAACCCGCTGTTCTTCAAGGTGCGCGACGACCCGCGGGTCACCTCGGTGGGCAAGCTGATCCGCAAGTACTCGCTCGACGAGCTCCCGCAGTTCTTCAATGTGCTGCGCGGCGAGATGAGCATCGTCGGCCCGCGGCCCCAGGTCCAGCGCGAGGTCGACTCCTACGACGGCGTCATGCGCCGTCGCCTGCTGGTGAAACCCGGCGTCACCGGTCTCTGGCAGGTCAGTGGCCGCTCCGACCTGACCCCCGAGGACGCCATGCGCCTCGACCTCTCCTATGTCGAGAACTGGTCCATGGTCCTGGATCTGCTGCTGATCGCCAAGACGATCGGCGCGGTGACCAGGGGCGAGGGCGCGTACTGACGCGAGGAAACCGAGCCCGCGGGCGCACACCGCCGACACGGTGCGCGCCTCGGCGAATCTCCTGCTACCGGTTGGGTTCTCACCATTTCCGCTCCCGTGGCAGACTTTCCGCGGACAGCCGCTCGGGGGAAGGATGATGGTGGAACTGGTACTCGCGGTCGGGGCTTCCGACGATGACGTCGAGGAGCTGCACTCGCTGTTCGAGGCGCTGGTCGAGGATGACGAACTGCGGCCGGCCCGCAAGTCGATCGAGCGATCGGCCACCCGGACCGGGACACTCGGGGCGGAGGAGACCATCCGGATCGTCGTGGACTCGGCCGCGCTGTGTACCGCGCTGTCCACCTGTGTCGTCGCGTGGCTGCGGATGCGGCGTCCGAAACTGCGGTTGATGGTCACCGGCGCGGACGGCGCGAGCGCCGAGATCGACGCTACGGGCGCGCGGGCGGTGGATCAGGTGCACGTGCGCGAGGTCATCGAACTGGTGCGCCGATCCGGTCCCGTGGAGCGCGGAGCGGTGGATGACGCTTCCTGATCCGGAAGCGACCCGTGCGGTTCTCATCGGGACCGCGAACTACCACTCGGACTCGGGCTTCGAGTCGTTCCCGGAGATAGCGGCGAGCCTCGCGGACTTCGCCGAGTTCCTGCGGACCGCAACGGGAATCCCGGAGCGGCACATCGAGGTGGTCCTCGATCCCTCGGACGGCCCCGCCATGGCGGCCCGCGTCACCGCGGCGGCACAGGCTGCCACGGGGTTGCTGATCGTCTACTACGTCGGTCACGGCGCCGTTGTCGACAACCAGCTTCACCTGACGCACACCGGATCCCGTGCCGACGAGGCGGACGTGACCGCCCTGGCGTACGCCATCCTGCGGGCGCGCATCAAGAAGGAAGCGCGCGGTCCCGTCGTCGTCATCCTCGACTGCTGCCACAGCGGCAAGGCCTTCGGGCGCGATGTGCTGGCCGCGGACGGCGACGCCCTCAGCGCCGCCACCGACATCGACGGCGCCTTCGTCCTGACCGCCACCGACGAGAAGTCCAAGTTCGCCCTCGCCAAGGGCGAGGGCGGCCGCACCGCCTTCACCGCGATGATGCTCGACATCCTCCGCACCGGGATGCCGACGAACGATCGATACCTCACGATGTCGGTGCTGTACCGCGAACTCCGCGACCGGCTGCCCGCTGCCAGCCTGCCCAAACCCAAAGCGCTGGAACGGGGTACGGCCGGGCGCGTGGCCCTGGCCGTCAACCCGCTGTGGTCGGGCCGGACCGAGTCTCCCGGGCTCCCACCCGCGGTCGCCACCGCGTACACGGCACAGATCCGCGACCTCGCCCCGTCGGACGGACTGCTCGACCGCGACACGGAGCTCGCCGAACTCGCCGACTTCTGCCACGGTAACGAGCCCTACGTGTGGTGGCAGGCCGGGCCCTGGGCCGGCAAGACCGCGCTGATGACCTGGTTCGCCCTGCACCCGCCGCCGAAGGTGCGCGTGGTGTCGTTCTTCATCACCTCTCGGCTGGCCGCGCAGGACGACCACAACGCGTTCACCGACGCTGTACTGGAACAGCTTTCGGCGCTCCTGCCGGATCAGGCCGCCGCGGTGGCGAGCGGGACCGTCAATCGGGACGCGCAGCGCCGGCATCTGCTCGCCCTGGCCGCGCAACGGGCGGACGAGAGCGGCGAACGGATCGTGCTGCTGGTGGACGGGCTCGACGAGGACCGCGGCAACCCCAGCATCGCCTCGCTGCTGCCGAAACGACCCCGGCCGGCCCTTCGGGTCCTCGTCTCCGGGCGGCCGAATCCCGCCCTGCCGCTGGATGTTCCGGCCAGTCATCCACTCCACCACTGCCGCCGCCGCGAAGTCGGCCGGTCCCGAGCGGCTTTCGACACCATCCAGGCCGCGCGCCTGGAGCTGCGTGGCATCCTGTACTCCGACAACGACCGGGAGATCCTCGGCCTGATCACCGCGGCGCACGGACTGACCGGGGCCGAACTCGAGGATCTGACGGGTCTGCCCCCGTTCCGGATCGAGCGCATCCTGTCCGGCGTCACCGGCCGCACCTTCCGTGCGCAGTTCAGCCGATTCGCGCCCGGCCAGATCAATCTGCTCGCGCACGAGACACTGCAACAGGAGGCCGAAACCGCCCTGGGCCGTGCGCTTCTCGACGAGTACCGTGACCGGATCCACGCCTGGGCGGCCAACTACCGGAACCAGGGTTGGCCGAGCGGTACGCCGCCCTATCTGCTCACCCGGTATTTCTCCATGCTGCGCGCACAAGGTGACACGGCGCGCATGACCGACCTGGCACTCGACACCGCGCGTCACGATCGGCTGCTACTGCTCACCGGCAGCGACCAGATCGCGCGGACCGAGATCGACACGGTGTCGGGAGTGTGGCTGGCGCAGCGGGATCCGGACCTGCTCGCGGTGAGTGAGCTTGCCATGCGGCGGCACCGCCTGACGCAGCGCGGCCGGGACATTCCCGTCGAATTGCCCGCCGCACTGGCGCGAATGGGGGAGCTCGATCGTGCGCGGAGCCTGGCGGACGGCATGCTGCAGCCGAGTCGCCGCTTGCGGGCGAGGATCGGCGTGGTCTGCACACAGCTGCTCCCCGGCGAATCGCATCGCAACCTGGCCCTCATCGACTCGCTGCGAGAATCGGACACGCCTGCCCTGAGCGACCCTCACCTCGCGCACCTCACCGAGGCCCTGATCGCCGCAGCCGATATCGAGGGCGCGGAGCGGCTCGCCGACGAGATCACCACACCCAGGGAACGGGTTCGCGTTCTGGCGCAGCTGATTTCGGTCTGGCGGCCGGTGGGAAGGCGTGCGGCGGTCGAGGCCGCGATGACCGAGATCGGCCGGCACGTCCAGTCGGCGGGACCGGCGCACCGGGTCGAGGTCTACCAGCACGCCGTGCGTGCCTACGCGGCGATCGGCGATCTCGACCGCGCGAACGAACTGGGCGCCGCCGCGGGTGTCGAGCTGCGAGTGACGGCACTGTGCGCTATCGCGCGATCACTGGTATCGCAGGGCAACTCGGAATCCGCCTCGGGCTACGTGCGGTCGGCGTTGTCGGCGGCACAGGAGATCGTCGGCCTGGTGACGCGGTCGCAGCTGTTGGCATCGATCGCCGCGGATCTGGTCGCGGCGGGGTTCGGCGACGACTTACGGGCACAGGTTGACGACGTCGAGGCCGGAATCGCCGGATATTCGCGGCTCGCGGCGCATTCGGCGGTCGTACACCTGGTCGAGTGCCTGGTGACGCTCGGGGAGCCGGATCGCATCCTCGCGCTCGGCCGCCGGTTCGTCCGCGGGACGGACGCTCTCACTGTGTCGACCAGCGCATTGACGGCCTTCCTGGCCGCGGATCGGCCTGCGGATGCCCGGCGGCTCGCCGCGGAGATCGAACTCCGCGCGTATCAGCGCGTCGATCCGCGCGAGCGAGATCTCGCGCTCTACCACGTGGTCCGGGCACTAGCCATCGCCGGGGAGACGCTCCGCGCGGGTACGGTGGCCGATCTCATCACGGGCGCGGAGCACCGGTTCCTGGCTTTCGCCTATCTGGGGACGCGATCCTCCGAAACCGCCGCGCGCGCAAGCGTTTTCCTCAACCGGTCGGTGACTGCTGTGCACGCCATGCTCGCCCGGCCCAGCAACGGAGAAATGAGCGTCATCGGGAACTTCGCCCCCACCGTCTTCGCCACCGACTGGCTCGGTGACGATCACGTCTCCGACTCGCACACACCGGTGGCCGAACTGGTGCGAAGCCTGCTTGTCAGGGGCGCGTACGGCAGCGCACGCGAGCTCGCTGATCGGGTCACGGCGCTGTATGCGGCGTCGATTCGTCCCCTCGACGGTCTGGCCCGGGGGCTCGGCGGCCTTGCGGCGGTATTCGTCGAAACGGGGCACGCCGACGACGCGCGACTGCTGATCGACCGGATCGCCGGTCTCCCAGGACGGTTGGTCGTGCTACGTACCATCGTCGAGGAGGTCGGTGTCGATCTGGCCGCACCGATCGTCGCACCGCTGCTCGACGACGGAGGCCGGACGGTGGCGGTCGGCGCTGCGCTCGGCACGCTCCCGAATCGGGTGAATCGGGCATTGCTCGCCGCGGCGCTCGGCGATGCCCGCGGCGTGGCTCGGCTGTCGGACGACCCGGGACGCCTCGAACTCGGTGACCAGCGTGTGATGTCGGCGCTCGCGACGGCACGAGCCCGTGCGGGTGCGGTCGGTGAGGCCGTGGCGATCGCAGCGGGCCTCACCGATGATTTCGCCCGGTCCGTCGCGTACCGGGAGGTTGTGGCCGCGCAGGTGCGCGCGGGACGTGAGCTGAGCGCGCTGGACTACTGTGATCGAATTCCATTGGCCGGTGAGCGAATCGGCGCGCTCGCGCAGGTCGTTCCGGCGCTGGCGGCGAACATCGGGGCCGAGCGCGCGCGGACGACACTGTCGGCGGCAATTGACCTGCTCGAGCGGATCCCGCGTGCCGATGTCCGCGACCGCGCGGTCGCGCCGCTGGTCGACGCCGCCCTGGCGATCGGAGCGGTCGGGGATGCGCTCGAACTCGCGCGCACAACCGCGACCGGCGTGCGTGTCCGCCTCCTCGCGCGGATCGCGGATGCCCTCGTCCGGACCTACGGCGACCTGCCGCCCGCCGAGCAGGGCTCTGCCCGCCGCCGCATCCGCCGGGTGCTCGCCGAGGTGTGGAGCCTCGCCGCCTGGTACTCGGTACTGGACACCGTCGCCCGATTCGACCCCGTCCTGCTGGTCGGCATCGCCGACGAGGCGATGCGGCTGGACTGGCAGGAGCGCCGGGCAAATCAAATGAACGCTATTTAGTAATAGGTGTTCACAAACGGGGGTGTGGTGTGGTTCACTCGGTGGCGAACGTGTTCCAAAGGAGGTTCCGTGTCCGCGCCGTCCATCCCTACCGGTTTCGACTTCACCGATCCCGACCTGCTGGCCCAGCGTCTGCCCGTCGAGGAATTCGCAGCTCTCCGCAAGCAGGCCAAGCCCTTCTGGGTGCCGCAGGCCAATGGTCTGACCGGCTTCGACGATGGCGGCTACTGGGCCATCTCCCAGATGGACGACATCAAGAAGATCTCCACGAGCCCGGAGACCTTCTCCAACGAGGAGAACACCGCGGTCATCCGCTTCTATGGCGACATCACCCGCGAAGAGATCGAGGTGCAGCGCTATCTGCTGCTGAACATGGACCCGCCGCGGCACACCAAGCTGCGCCGGATCATCTCCAAGGGCTTCACCCCGCGCGCCGTCGAGTCGCTGCGCAACGCGCTGCGCGAGCGCGCCGAGCGAATCGTGCACGAGGCCAAGAAGAACGGCTCCGGCAACTTCGTCGAGCAGGTCGCCTGTGAGCTGCCGCTGCAGGCCATCGCCGAGCTCATCGGCATCCCGCAGGAAGACCGCGGCAAGATCTTCGACTGGTCCAACCAGATGATCGGCTACGACGATCCGGAGTTCAACGGGGACCACAAGGTCGCCACCGCCGAGGTCATGGGCTACTCCTGGAACCTCGCCGAGCAGCGTCGCGCCTGCCCGATGGACGACATCGCCTCCACCCTGCTGCAGGCCGACATCGACGGCGAGTCGCTGGCGTCGGACGAGTTCGCCTGGTTCGTGATCCTGCTGTCGGTCGCCGGCAACGAGACCACCCGCAATGCCACCACCCATGGCATGAAGGCGTTCGTGGACAATCCGGACCAGTGGGAGCTCTACAAGGAGCAGCGTCCGCGCACCGCTCCGGACGAGATCGTCCGCTGGGCCACCCCGGTCATCGCCTTCCAGCGCACCGCCATCGACGACGTCGAGCTCAGCGGCCAGCTGATCAAGAAGGGCCAGCGCGTCGGCATGTTCTACAGCGCGGCCAACTTCGACGAGAACTACTTCGAAGACCCGTACAAGTTCAACGTGCTGCGCAACCCCAACCCGCACGTCGGCTTCGGCGGCACCGGCACCCACTACTGCGTGGGCGCGAATCTGGCTCGCCTGCAGCTGGATCTGATCTTCAACGCGATCGCCGACGTCATGCCGAACCTGCACCAGATCTCCGAGCCGGTGCGCCTGCGCTCGGGCTGGCTCAACGGCATCAAGAGCTGGGAAGTCGCGTACGAGTGAGCGACCGGGCCCCGGGGAGGTAATGTGCGTAACCCCACAGGGGCCCAATTCGTTCGAAGTATGGAGTCAGCATGAGTGAGCCTCGCCGACGCGGCCGGATGCCGGCGGTCAGCGACGCCGATATCCGGCGCGTCGCGCGGTCACTGCTGGTCGACCAAGGGCCCGACGCGATCACGCTGCGGGCCATCGCGCGGGAGCTGGGCATCACCGCTCCCGCGCTCTACCGGTACTACGAGTCCCGCGACGACCTCGTCGCCGCCGTCCGCACCGACGTATGTGCCGATCTGGCACAGGATCTCGAAGCCGCCATCGACGGCCTGCCCGACGACGCCGGCATCCGCTTCTTCGCCATCTGCCGCGGCTTCCGCCGCTGGGCCCTCACCCACTCCCGCGAATTCACCCTGGTCTTCGCCTCCCCGGTGACCGCCGGAATCACCAGCGCCATGCAGCAATTCGGCGAACCCGTCGGCCGCATCTTCCTCGGCGCCGCCGGCCGCCTCCTCACCGACTACGCCGTCGTGACCCCACCGCTGGAACTCATTCCCCCGGAACTCCGCGACGACCTCATCAAGTTCCAGTCCGAGCTCCTCAGCGTCCTCGCCGATTCCGGCCAGAACTTCCCCGCCGAGAAGCTGGACCTCGGCGTCAGCTACGTCATGATCCAGTTCTGGGCCCGCCTCTACGGCCACGTCACCCTCGAAGTCTTCGGCAACTACCCCATCCAGGTCAGCCACCCCGACGTCCTTTTCGACTCCACTCTCGCCGACATCGGCCGGGGCATCGGACTCGTCGCGAGCTGAGCTGCTTCGCCGCCATCGGGATCGACCGATGCGGAAGACGCTAGTGGCAGGCTGATTTCGAGGTCCGGCGCATGAAGCGCTCGCCGTCGTCGTCGGGGGACGGGCCGACGTCGATGAAGCCGTGGCGGAGGTAGAGGGTGGTCGCGGGGGCGTTGTCGGTTTTGACCGAGAGGACGACCTCGCGCTGGTCTGCCCAGTCGATGACCGCGCGCACGGCCGCGTCGCCGACACCACGGCCGCGAGCTTCGGCGGCGACCCAGAGCGAGATCAGTTCCGCTGCGCCGTCGTCTCGGAGGTAGCCGCCGGCCATGCCTACGGGGGCGCCGTCGACGCGGACGACGAAATTGAGCGGGACGGTGGTCAGTCGTGCGCGCCAACGGGTTTCGGTGTCGCCGGGGCCGGTCCACTCCGCGAGGGTCGAACCGAAGGCCGACGGCGATTCGGTGAGGGCCCGTAGGCGGAGTTCGCGCCAGAGCCGCCAGTCGTCGGGGTGGAGCGGCTGGATTTCGATCATCGGTGTCGGGTCCTGGGAGGAATCAGCTTCGGGCATCTGCCAATTCGGTCGGGCGGAGGTGGTGGGGCTCGTCGCGGAGGACCGGTTCGCCCAGGCCGATGCGCTGCTGAATGCGCTTCATCCAGGCGGGGGCCCACCAGACGCGGTCGCCGAGGAGCTTCATGGTGGCGGGAACCAGCAGCATGCGCAGCACGCTGGCGTCGATGACGAGGGCGGCGATCATGCCGTAGGCGATGTACTGCATGAGAACCAGGTCGGAGAAGGCGAAGGCGCCGGTGACCACCAGCAGGATCAGGGCCGCGGCGGTGATGATGCGGCCGGTCTGCGCGGTGCCGGAACGGATGGCCTCCTCGGTCGTCGCGCCGCGCGCACGGGCTTCGACCATGCGGGACACCAGGAATACCTCGTAGTCGGTGGAGAGCCCGTAGATGATCGCGATGATCAGGAACAGGATGTTCGCCTGAATCGGCTGCGGGGTGAAGTTCAACAGGGTCGCGCCGTGGCCCTCGGTGAAGATCCAGGTCAGGATGCCGAGCGTCGACCCCAGGCCGAGCACGCTCATGAAGGCGGCCTTGAGCGGGAGGACCAGGGACCCGAAGGTGAGGAACATCAGGATCGTGGTGAACGCCAGAACCAGCAGGATCATCAGCGGCAGCCGTTTCAGCAGCGCGGCGATCGCGTCGTGCTGCACCGTCGGCACGCCGCCGACCAACACGGTCATATCGTCGGGCACCGGTAACGCGCGCAGGTAGTCGATGGTCTTGTCGTACTTGGTGGAATCGATCAGATACGCCTGTGTCCGATAGACATTCGGCTGCGTCTGGGAGCGGGTCGGAATCTCGAAACCGGTCGACAGTCCGGTGGTGACCAGACCGGGAGCGCGACTCGCCTGTTCGATGAAGGGGCCGACCTCGGTGCTGTCACCGGCGGTGATGAGCAACTCGATCGGGTCGGGCTTGCGGAGGGGGAAATAGGTGTCGATCTGCTGCTGGGCCACGCGGGTCGTATTGTCCGGCGGCAGATACTTCTCGCTGAAGCCGCCGAAGGCGATATTGCGAACCGGCACGATCAGCAGCAGCAATCCGAGAATCAGCACCGCGGTGATCTCGCGCGGATGCCGCATCACCCAGCTGGTGGACCGGCCCCAGAAGCCCTCCTCCACCTCGTGGGCGGAATCGGCGCGGCGGAATCGCTTGATGCCCAGGGCATTCACCCACGGCCCGAGGATCGCCAGCATGGCGGGCAGGATCGTGAGGGCCGTCAGCGCCGCCAGGGTGACGGTGGCGATCGCACCGTACGCGATGGACTTGAGGAAACCCTGCGGGAACAGCAGCATGCCGCCGAGGCTGGCGACGATCATGGTGGCGGAGAACAGCACCGTGCGGCCCGCGGTCATCACCGCGCGGCGGACCGCGGTGCGGGTGTCGTATCCGGCGGCCACCTCCTCGCGGAACCGGCTCACGATGAACAGCGCGTAGTCGATGGCCAGGCCCAGGCCGATCATCGAAACGACCGGCGCCACGAACGAATTCACATCGGTCACATTGGTGATCGCCCGGACGATGCCGTTCGCGCCCAGAATCGTCAGCACGCCCATCAGCAGCGGCAGCGCTGCGGCGACCACGCCGCCGAAGATGAAGAACAACAGCACCGCCACCGCCGGAATGGCCAGCAGCTCCATGCGATGGGTATCGGCCGAGATGGTGTCGGTCAGCGCGGTCGCGACCGGCTGCAGGCCACCGACGTAGACCTTGACGCCCGGAACCGAGAAGTCGTCCTTCACGTTCGTGGCGGCATTGTCCTTCAGCGCGATGGAGGCGACCGCGCGCGTCTTGTCCTTGGTCGCGAACGCCACGGAGGAACCCCGGATCGCGGAGACCTCGGGCCAGTACGTGGCGTACACGCCGGCGATATCGTTCGGGTAGCGCTGGGTGAGTCCGTTGAGGCTGTCCACGATCGACTGGCTCACGTCCGGATCGTCGACGGTCGTCCCGTCGGGCGCCTGATAGAGCACGATCACGTCGGCGGCGTGATTCGGCCCGAACGCATTGGCGGCCAGCACCGCGGCCTGCGCCGATTCCGAATTCGGATCGTCCAGACCGCCCGAGCTGAGCCGGCTCTCGAAGCCCCAGGCGTAGCCGCCGAGGCCCAGCAGGGCGGCGGCCACGATGCCCAGGACGAGAAAACGGTGGTTGGCTACGAGTTTTCCCCATAGCGCGAAGACATCGCGGTCGCGCGGGCCTCTCGTGGTCATACTGCACGGTAGCAGCCAAGATCACGATAAGTGAAAAGCGTTGTATCCGAATATAATAAGTGAATTCCGGTACGTGATTTTGCGATAGATAAATCGCATGATCCGTGGTGAGAAGCCCGCATCGGACCGCTCGGTATTGATCAACCGGAGCTGAGCCGCGGCCGGCGCAGCGAGCCCATACGCTTCAGGATGCGCGGCCGGCGCAGATCACGGGCCATCCATTCACCGAGTGTCACACCGGCGGCCAGGGCCAGACCGACCGCGAAAGCGCCGAACAATTGGTTGAGGCCGAGAATCAATTCGTCATTGAGCAACGCGTACAGCCCGCGATAGACGCGCAGACCCGGAAGCAGGGGAGTGATGCCCGCGACCGCCACCACCAGCGGGGGCGTCAGCGCGCGCCGCGCCAGCAGACCGCCGGCCAGGCCCACCACCGTGGCCGCCACCCCCGACGACACGATCGGGCCGAACCCGAAGTGCTGGACCAGAAGATAGACGACCGTGGCGGCCGCACCGCTGAACGCCGCCGCGGCCACGGCCCGCCGCTCCGCGTAGCAGGCGAGCGCGAACGCCGCCGAGGTCACCGCACCCGCGAACAGCTTGATCGGCAGATTGGTCAGATCGCGGGTCGTGGTTATGTCGGCCGTCGGCACTGTCGCCTCGAACACCTCGGCCACCCGCAGTGTGAACGCGATACCGGCGATGATGCCGCCGGTCATCATGATCACTTCCAGCATGCGCGCCGACGCCGTGATCGGCGCCCCGGTGATCGCGTCCTCGACCGCGCCGACCAGCTGTAAACCGGCCAGCAGCACCGTGATTCCCGCGGCGATGATGAGCGAGGGGTCCAGATGCAGGTTTTCGGCGAATGTGGAGACCAGGACCGCGGGCGCGGCGGCGATCACCCCACCCGCCATGTGCTGGAAGAAGAACGGCAGCCCGCGCCGGTTCAGGACCCGGTTGGTCCGATCGATCATGGTGGTGGCCACGAAGCTCAGCAGGGCGATCAGCAGCCCGCCATTGAGCAACAGCGCCACCGCCGCGGCCATGACCGCCCAGCCGAGCGTCGCCAGCCAGCGTGGATACGGGTGTGGCGCACCGGTGATCTCGTCCAGTGCCGCGAGGGCCTCCTGCGGCGGCACCAGTTCGCGGCGGATCCGGCGCGTGAGTCGGTCTGCCGCCGCGAGGCGGGTGAAGTCGAGCGACCGGTAATGCACGACGCGCATGGTGCTGTACGGCGGCAGTCGGGGTCCCCGGTCGGCGGAGATACGAATCGAGTTGTAGGTGACGTCGATATCGCACTTGTCCAGGCCGTAGGTGGCGGCGATGAATTCGATCTGCGTCGTGGTGTCCATGACCGCGGTGCCGGATGCCAGTACGACCTCGCCCACCCGCTCGGCCAGATCCATCACCTCGGTGACCGTCGCGTCATCGGTGACGTCGATCGGCTGCAGCGGGGCGGGCGCTTCGACCACGGTATCGACCGTCGCGCGGCGGTCCGCGACCAGGCGGTCCACCGTCCCGGTCAGCATCCGCCGCCACCGGGTGCGCAGCCGCGGAGGCGCCTCCAACTCGGTAGCCACATCGGTGCTCACATACAGAAACGTACACGGGTGCGGGAGATCACCTGGTTGAGCGGAACGGGGGCAGTAGTGTTTTCGAGTATGGCGACGAGCGGCGTTTCGATTGCGGAAGAGCTACGCGCGGCACTCGACGGCCCCTGGCGTGACGTGCGCGAACGCGCGCGGGGGATCCTCGACGACGATCGCCTCTACAGCGATCCCGCCCTCGATATCAAGGCGGCGCGGGCCCGGGTGCTCGAGCAGATGCAACTGGTCGCCTCCTATGGCTGGGTCGAGGGCGGCTTCCGGCACGCGGACGGCAGTCCGGGCGACCCGGGCGCGGTGGTCACCGCACTGGAGATGCTGGCCTACACCGACCTGTCGCTGTGGGTGAAAAGCGGTGTGCAGTGGGGACTTTTCGGCGGCGCGGTCGAGAACCTCGGCACCGAGCGCCACCGCGAATACATCGACGATCTGATACCGCTGCGCCTGCTCGGCTGCTTCGCCATGACCGAGACCGGGCACGGCAGCGATGTCGCGAATCTGGAGACCACCGCCACCTACGACCCGGCGACTCAGGAGTTCGTGGTTCACAGCCCGACGCCCTCCGCCCGCAAGGACTACATCGGCGGTGCGGCCGAACATGCCCGGATGGCAGCGGTTTTCGCGCAGCTGATCACCGGCGGCGAGAGCAAGGGCGTGCACTGCTTCCTGGTGCCCATTCGTGACGAGGCGGGCAGCGGCCTGCTGGGGGTGACCACCGGCGACTGCGGCCTCAAGGGCGGTCTGCCCGGCGTCGACAATGGCCGAATCATGTTCGACCAGGTGCGGATTCCGCGGGAGAACCTGCTCAACCGCTACGCCGATGTCGCGCCCGACGGCACCTACAGCTCCGACATAGAGAACCCCAGCCGCCGCTTCTTCACCACCCTCGGCACTCTCGTGCGCGGCCGGATCAGCGTCGGTGGTGCGGCGGCCGCGGCCGCGCGGGTCGCGCTCAGCATCGCCGTGCGCTACGGCGAGCAGCGCCGCCAGTTCGCCGACCCGGACACCGGCGAGGAGACCGTGCTGCTGGACTACCGCAGCCATCAACGCCGTTTGCTGCCGCTCGTAGCCCGTTCCTACGCACTGGCTTTCGCGCAGAACGATCTCGTCCATCGCATGCATCTGGTGCAGACCGGCCAGACCACCGATCCGCGCGCGCAGCGCGCGCTGGAGAACCGCGCCGCGGGCCTCAAGGTCGCCCAGACTCGCCACGCCACGCAGGCGATCCAGGAATGCCGCGAAGCCTGCGGCGGCGCAGGCTATCTCACCGAGAACCGGCTGGTGACCCTCAAGGCCGACACCGATGTTTTCACCACCTTCGAGGGTGACAACGTGGTCCTCACCCAGTTGGTAGCCAAAGACTTGCTGACCGCCTACGCCGACGAGGTCCGCGATCTCGATACCCTCGGCTGGGTGCGCTTCGCGGCCACCATGGCACGCGACGTGGTGCGCGAGCGATCCGGTGTGCGGCAGATGATCCAGCGGCTGCGCGACCGCGGCGACGAATCCGTCGACGAGGCCGACCTGTCCCGGCGCTCGGTCCAGTTGCAGCTGTTCGCCGATCGCGAGGACTACTTGGTCCGCACCGCCGCGCACCGGCTTCAGGCCCGCGCCAAGGAGACCGGTCCATTCGAGGCGTTCAACAATGCCCAGGACCACATCCTCGCCGCCGGGACCGCGCACATCGAGCGGATGGTGCTGGAGGCCTTCATCGACGGCATCGCCGCGATCGAGGACCCGGACGCGCGGGCGCTCGCCGATTCCGTCTGCGACCTCTACGTCTACTGGACCATCGAGCAGAACCAGGCGTGGTTCATCATGCACCGGTTCATGTCGGTGGAGCGGGCCAAGGCGGTGCGCCGCGGCGTCAACGAACTCGTCGATCGACTGCGCCCGCAGGCGCTCACGCTCATCGAGGGGCTGGGTGTGCCCGAGGGCATGCTGCGGGCCGCCATGCTCGGCTGACCCCGGCCGCTGCCGGCGCTGAAACTTATTGCCTCCGCGCATCGTTGAGAGGTCGCACACACGGTACTGATCATCGGGCGCTATCGGGAGGAGATCGCCGCGGGCCGCGATCGGACCGCAGCGCTCACCCTCACCCTGGTTCGCATGGTCCTGGTCCCCGCCTTCATGCGGCTCGTGGGCACCGTCGAGTGGTGGGCGCCCCGGCGCTCGCGCCGGCTGCTGAGAAGCGAATACGCCGGGAGGCATCGGTTGAGCCGGGTGATGCATTCGACGCCGGACCTGCCGAGTTGCGCCCGCCGGTGTCGGTGGCTGCCGGGGCCGCGCCGCGGGAGTGACGCCACGGTCGGCAGGGGCGGGACAGGGGCGTCGGTATCGTGCAGGCGTGACTCGATCGACTCCACCCGCGCCCGTCCGGCCGGACGAGCGGCTGCGCCGTGCCGCCCTGACCGGCGTGATCCTGACCGGGGTGATCGTCACTCTGCTTGTGCCGCTGTCGTTTCCGGCGGGCGGCGGGTCGACGAGCGCGGACCTGTCCGTGGAACGCGATATCCACTCCGCGTTCGACGCCCACACCTGGGTGTACCGAGTCCTGGTGTTCCCGAGTGACAGTTACGTGGTCCTGCCGCTGCTGGTCGCCTCGGCGGCATGGTTCGCCTACCGCCGCCAGTGGTGGCAGGCCGGATTCGCGCTGGTGGCCCCCGAACTGGTGGTCGCCGTCAATACCTTTGCGCTCAAACCGTTCTGGGACCGCAAGCTCGACCACTATCTCGCCTACCCCAGCGGCCACACCGTCCAGCTGGTCGCGGTCGTCACCACCTTCGCCCTCGTGACCGAATCCGCGCGTGTGCGGACCGTCACGGTGATCGTCATGGCGGCGGTGCTGCCGGCCGTCATGATCGGCATGGTCGGCTTCGGATATCACCATCCGACCGACGTGCTCGGCGGAACGGCGGCCGCGGTCACCCTCGTGACCGCCCTCTATCTACCGTTCCGCTACTTCACGGCTACACCGGTTGCGGCGCCGTCTAGTACGACGCCGCCCCCGCGATGATGAACCACACCACCCACAGTGCGGCCACCAGGAAACCGAGCGTCAGCATCACCCGCATGAGCCCGCGGGTCACCTCGATCCGGTCGCTGCGGCGCGGATAGAGCTTGCGCGGGCTGAACCACGGCTCGGGGATGTGCAGGCCCCGTCCGGCCGACCCGTGCTCGCGCTCCAGCCGCGCCTGCTCCTCGGCGAAGGCCTCGGCCTGGGCCTGCTGCGGACCGCCGTGCCAGAGCGTCGGATCCACCGGGCCCAGGAAGCCCTCGTTCAGCAGATCCTGCGGCCCGGGCAGATACGGCAGGATGCCCAGACCACGGAACGCCCAGGCCACGTCATTGGCCGACCACTGCGGCCGGCCCCGCGAGAGCAGGCTCGTGAAGTGATCGCGCAGCCGCCGCTCGTCGCCCAGCAGCACCTGGAAGCTGGGGTCGTTCCACAGCTGGGTGACCCGCAGGTTCGACCCGGGCGCCGGCACCACGAGCACGATGCCGTGGATGACGCGCTGCCCGAGACCCCGCTCGGCCAGCCAGTTCTGCAGCGCGAAGGTGTGATCGCGGGACTGGTCCAGCGGATTGCGCTTGTCGCCACCGTCGAAGGCGATGATCCGGTCGCCGACCCGCCAGGGGCCGTTCACCGGAACCTCGAGCTCACCGTCCATGCGCTCGGACAGCGCCTCGGCCTCGATCACCACACAGCTGGTCGGCGTCCACACCACCGCGTCGAACGGATGCAGCTTATCGCCGTGGAACAGAGTGCAATTGACGGTGGCGACGCCCTTGGGATCGGTGCTGCCCTTCCAGGTTCGCAACCAATCGATGAGCACCTTCTCGGCATGGGTGCCGGCGGCGTTCTGCACTCGGACGAGCATCGGCTCTCACCTTTCTCGTCGAATCGATACCGGGAATGGTACGGGCACAACACCCCAAACTACCGCCGGGCACGCCGCCGCGCTCAGTTCGCGGAGAGCTCGTGATCGTTCGGGAACAACGGTAGCCGCAACGCGCCGGGCGCGAAGTCCGGCACGGCGGCGTGTTTGGGCGCCACCGGGCGGATCCGGCGGTACGCCGCGCCCAGCTCCGGACGTGGATCGGCCTCGTTTCGGTTGGGCCAGAACGCCATTGCGCGCTCGGCCTGGGCGGTGATGGTCAGTGACGGGTTCACGCCCAGGTTGGCCGTCACCGCCGAACCGTCGGCGACATGCAGGCCCGGATGGCCGTACACGCGCTGATACGGGTCCACCACACCGCTTTCCGGACCCTCGCCGATGACGCAGCCGCCGATGTAGTGGGCGGTGGCCGGAATGTTGAACACGTCCATGGCCAGCATCTGCACATCCCCGTCGACCTTCTCGCCGAAGCGGCGGCCGACTTCGTGCGCCAGCGGGATCCAGGTCGGATTCGGTTTGCCCATGCCCTGTCTGGTCTTCAGCTGACCCCAGCGCCGGAACGAGGTCAGCGAGTTGTCCAGGGACTGCATGACCAGCAGGATGACCGACTTCTCCGACGCCCGGCGGGCATTGAGGCTGCGCGCGAATACCACCGGGTGCAGCAGCATGGCCAGCAGGAAGCGCAGGAACCGGAAGGCGCCGCCGTCCACCAGCGGCACCGACAGCGGGAACAGGGCGTTCTGCCCCTTGCCGTAGTGGCACACCTCGACGTGGGTGTCGGGTTCGGGGTGGATCGAGGAGGTGATGGCGATGCCCTCGGCGAAGTCGTCGCGGGCCTTGCTCACCACGTTCAGGATGGCCTCGGAGTTGGAGCGGGTCAGCTCGCCCAGCCGCGGCGACAAATTCGGCAGCACGCCCTCGTCGCGCATCTTGTGCAGCAGCTTCTGGGTGCCCAGCGCGGCCGCCGCGAACACCACCTGCTCGGCGGTGAACACCTTGCCGCCCTTGCGGATCCAGCCATTCGAACGCTGCGTCTCGATGGCGTAGCCGCCGCCGGTCATGGGCCGCACCTTGGTGGCCGTCGTCAGCTCGAACACGTGCGCGCCGGCCTGCTCGGCCAGGTACAGGTAGTTCTTGGGGGTGGTGTTCTTGGCGTTGTGCGGGCAGCCGGTGAAACAGCGCGCGCAGTGGATGCAGCCGCTGCGCCGCGGGCCCGCGCCGCCGAAGTACGGATCGTCCACCTCCTCGCCCGGCGCGGCCTCGTTGAAGAAGACGCCCACATTGGTGGCGTGGAAGGTGTCGGCGACGCCCAGATCCTGTGCCACCGAACGGATCACGTCGTCGGCCGGGGTCATGCGCGGATTCGGGGCCACGCCCAGCATGCGCTGCGCCTGGTCGTAGTAGGGCGCGAGCTCCGCGCGCCAGTCGGTGATGTGGGCCCACTGCCGATCGGTGTAGAAGGCCGGCAGTGGCTCGTAGAGGGTGTTGCCGTAGATCAGCGACCCGCCGCCCACTCCGGACGCGGAGAACACCGCGCACTTGCCCAGAATGCTGATGCGCTGGGTGCCGGTCAGCCCCAGCCGCGGGGCCCAGATCGACTTGCGCAGATTCCAGTTCGTCTTGGGGATGTCCTCGGCGTTCCACCGTCGGCCGGATTCCAGCACGGCCACCCGGTAACCCTTCTCGCTCAGGCGCAGCGCGCTCACGCTCCCCCCGAAGCCGGAGCCGATAACGACGACGTCATAGTCGAAGTCGGGCATGGTCTTTCCTCTCCCTGGGCTGTACGGATCAGCCTTCACCACTCGGGCCCGAACCGCAGCACGCCCCGCGAATTCGCACCCCTCGCATACAGTGAGAAAAGACTGCTGTCATTCTCTCACTGCGCAAGTATGGCAGCGGCCATATCGATCGCCCTCCCGGCCTGGGCAGCGGCGTGCCCGGATGGAGATGGCGGAGTGATTGGGGTATGACCGGGTTGTGACAACCGAGCGGAACACGGAACCGGTCTACAGCGACCGCATCATCACCGTGCCCAACGTGCTCAGCGTGCTGCGGCTGATCGGCGTCCCGGTGTTCCTGTGGCTGCTGCTCGCCGAGCGGGCCGACGGCTGGGCCTTCGCCCTGCTGGTCGCCAGCGGCATCACCGACTTCCTCGACGGCAAGCTGGCCCGGCTGCTGGACCAGTCCTCCAAACTGGGCGCCATCCTCGACCCGCTGGTGGATCGCCTCTACCTGCTGGCGACCCTGGGCGGCTTCCTGATTCGCGGCATCCTGCCCTGGTGGGTGGTGCTCATCCTGGTCGGCCGTGACGCCGTCCTGACCCTCACCCTCGGCATCTACCGCCGCCGCAACCTGCCCCCGCCCGAGGTCATCTACCTGGGCAAGGCCGCCACCTTCGCGCTCATGTCCGCGCTGCCGTGGCTGCTGGCGGGGCAGATGGACTGGGCGGCGGCGGGTTTCGGCCGCGCCTTCGGTGGGGCATTCTTGATCTGGGGCACGGCGGTCTACGTCTGGACCGGAATCCTCTATCTCCGCAAAGCCGTCGCCGTGTCCCGAGCGATACCGCCCGTGCCGCACCATGATCACTCCCGATAGGGTGTGCGGCGGACGGATCGACGACGATCCCGAGAGGAACGCCCGTTGAAAGGACACTGCCAGTGACCGCAGTACCCGAGGATTTGCGCTACTCCGAAGAGCACGAGTGGGTGAGCAAAGTGGGTCCGACCCGGGTGCGGGTGGGTATCACCGATTACGCGCAGTCGCAGCTCGGTGATGTCGTGTTCGTGCAGCTGCCCGCGCTGGACTCCGCGGTGGCGAGTGGTGACAGCGTCGCCGAGATCGAATCCACCAAGAGCGTGTCCGACATCTACGCTCCGCTGGCCGGGAAAGTCGTTGCGGTGAACGATCTTCTGGACGGTGAGCCGGAGACGGTCAACTCCGACGTCTACGGCGACGGATGGCTCTTCGAGCTCGAGGTGGACTCCGCCGAGGCGCTCGACGCGGCGCTCGGAAAGCTCCTGGATGCCGCAGGTTATCAAGGAGTTATCGGAGGCTGAAGGAGCCTTCACAGTTCTACCTGCACGGGTACGCCCTGGCAGGGTACGGTCAATGCCAACAGAAGTGCGCGCAGCCGGTGCCCGGAACATTGGGGCCTGCCCGAAGCGGGGAGTGGCCGGAGTGCCGCATCGCTGAGGGCATCAACTGCTTGCATGGATTATTCGGTTCGAGGAGGAGAGCAAGGGTGAGCGAGAACAAGGACCCGGGTTACCAGGAAACGGCAGCAGAGACCACTTCGGTGTTCCGTGCCGACTTCCTGAACGAGGTCGACACGTCGCGCACCGAGCAGACCGGCGAGCAGCCGGTGCAGGGAGTGGAGGGCCTGCCCGCGGGCGCGGCCCTGCTGGTGGTCAAGCGTGGTCCGAACGCCGGCTCGCGCTTCCTGCTCGACCAGCCGACCACGTCGGCGGGACGCCATCCCGACAGTGACATCTTCCTGGACGATGTCACCGTCAGCCGTCGCCACGCGGAATTCCGCCAGGATGACGACACTTTCCAGGTGGTCGATGTGGGCAGCCTCAACGGCACCTACGTCAACCGGGAGCCGGTGGATTCCTCGGAGCTGCAGAACGGTGACGAGGTCCAGATCGGCAAGTTCCGGTTGGTGTTCCTGACCGGTCCCCGTCCAGCGACAAGCGATTCGTCGGCTCTATAGGACCGAGCGGAATGACTGGCGCAGCGCAGTGGACGCGCGGAGGCATGTCGATCGGCTCCGTGCTGGATCTCCTGCGTCCGGATTTTCCGGACATCACCATCTCCAAGATCCGATTCCTGGAATCGGAGGGCCTGATCAGCCCGGAGCGCACGCCCTCGGGGTACCGCCGCTTTCATGTGGCGGACGTCGAGCGCCTGCGCTTCGTGCTGACCGCGCAGCGGGACCAGTACCTGCCGTTGAAGGTGATCAAGGAACAGCTCGAAGCGATCGACAGTGGGGCGGCGACGCTCGGGGTCCGGGAGGCCCGGGCCCGGGCGAACGCCGTGGGAGGGTCCGTGCCCGATTCCAGACCTGGGCCCGATGGCAGAGATGGCCTGTCGCCCAATGGAGGCGGCCGCCTGCGGCGGCTGAACGCCGTGCCGGGTGAGGTGTCGCCCGAGGAGCTCCGGTTCGATCACGAGATCCGGATCACCCGGGCCGATCTGCTGGATCAGGCGGGCATCGACGAGAAGTTCCTGACCGAGCTGATCCGCGCCAACCTCATTACCCCCGGCGCCGCAGGCTATTTCGACGGTGACGCCGTCACGCTGGCGCGCACCGCCAAGGCGTTGAGCGAATTCGGTTTGGAGGCAAGGCATCTGCGCGCCTTCAAATTGGCCGCCGATCGTGAGGCCGCCATGGTCGCGCAGATCGCCGCCCCGATCGCCAAGAGCCGCGACGCGGACGCCCGCGCCCGGGCCGAGGAGACGGTTCGCGAGTTGGCGGCACTGTCGCTGACCCTGCACACCTGCCTGGTGAAGACCTCGGTGCGCGCGTCCCTCGGGGGCTGAATTCTTCGCCTAGACTCGGTATTACAGCCGGGTTGGGCGGCCGGTGAGGATTTTGGGAGGCAGTGCGATGAGCGAAATGCGTGTGATCGGCATCCGTGTCGAACAACCACAGAATCAGCCCGTGCTGTTGCTCCGAGAAGTCTCCGGCGACCGCTATCTACCGATCTGGATCGGCCAGGCCGAGGCCACCGCGATCGTGCTGGAGCAGGAGGGTGTGACTCCGATCCGCCCGCTGACTCACGATCTGATCAAGATCCTCATCAAGGAGCTCGGGCACACCCTCAAGGAAGTGCGGATCGTGGATCTGCAGGAGGGCACTTTCTACGCCGACCTGGTCTTCGAGAACGATCTACGCATCTCCGCGCGGCCCTCGGATTCGGTGGCCATCGCGTTGCGGGTGGGGTGCCCGATCTATGCCGAGGAGCCGGTGCTGGAAGAGGCCGGACTGGTCATGCCGGACGAGCGCGAGGACGAGGTCGAGAAGTTCAAGGAGTTTCTCGAATCGGTATCTCCCGATGACTTCAAGGCCACGGACAGCTGACCAGTTCCTGACCGGGGGTTGATCTCGAAAAGGGACAAAACCGGGTCTCTACCTCAGGTTTAGGGTTAAAAACACGCGCCTGTTCATGCTTTGACGGTGCCGATTCTCCCGCGACAATCAGGGGAGTAGCCTCGATTGTTAGGCCAACGCTCCAGAGTCGATTCGGTGTCGTTTCCACCGAGATGAGCCCAGCCCTGATAGGCAAGCAGTAAGGGAGTAGTCAGTGGGAGATCAACCGCAACCTCAGGATGTGGTGCAGCCAGGGCTGTTCCCGGATGACACGGTGCCCGACGAACTCGTCGGCTACCGCGTGCCCAGCGCTTGTCAGGTGGCCGGCATCACCTACCGCCAGCTCGATTACTGGGCCCGCACCGGACTGGTCGTTCCGTCCATCCGGAGTGCCACCGGATCCGGCAGCCAGCGCCTGTACTCGTTCAAGGACATCCTGGTCCTGAAGATCGTCAAGCGTCTCCTCGACGCCGGCATCTCGCTGCAGAACATCCGCATCGCGGTGGACCACCTGCGCAGCCGCGGTGTCGAGGACCTCGCCGGGATCACCCTCTTCTCCGACGGCACCACCGTCTACGAGTGCTCCTCCGCCGAAGAGGTGGTCGATTTACTGCAGGGTGGGCAGGGCGTGTTCGGCATAGCCGTCAGCGGCGCCATGCGTGAACTCACCGGCGCGATCGCCAACTTCCCGGCCGAGCGGGCCGAAACCGCGGTCAGCTCGGACCGTCCCGAGGACGAGCTGTCCTTCCGCCGCAAGGCCCGCATGAGCAAGACCGGCTAGACCCCGCTTTCCGAACGCGCGTCGCCTCCGGGCGGCGCGCGTTTCGTGTGCCCGGAGAAGGTGATCCGGGAGCAAGCCGGAGTGTGAAACTAGACCAGGCAACATTGTTGTAACCTGGCGCCGCTTAGACTGACAGTGCGTCGCAGCCGTGCGGGAGAGTTCCGGGGTTAGTCTCGGACGCCGAAGGAGCAGCACCTCCCCGTCAATCTCTCAGGCACCAGGGACCGTGCGGAGTTTCGACGCCTCTGGAAAGTGGTGACCTCGCGTCACCCGCCCATGGTGAAAGGTCAACGGCCGCAAGGTCGAGGGCTGAATCTCTCAGGCATCGAGGACAGAGGGGGAGGGCAGACGACACGTCGGCCGCCTGGCCGACCCCCGCCCACCCCTTTGGAGAGCAGCCGTGATCTGGACTCGATCCTTCGCCGACCGCCACATCGGCCCCGACAGCGGTGAGACCGGCCGCATCCTGGAGACCGTGGGCGTCGAGTCGCTGGACGAACTCGCCACCAGGGCCGTGCCCGCCAGCATTCTGGACGCGCCGGAGGGCAACGGGCTGAACGCGCTGCCCGCCGCGGTGTCCGAGCACGAGGCGCTGGCCGAGCTTGCGGCGCTGGCGAATTCGAACACCGTCGCCATCTCCATGATCGGGATGGGCTACTACGACACCCTCACCCCGCCGGTGCTGCTGCGCAATCTGATCGAGAACCCGGCCTGGTACACGGCGTACACGCCCTACCAGCCCGAGATCAGCCAGGGCCGGCTCGAGGCGCTGCTGAACTTCCAGACCATGGTCGGCGACCTGACCGGCATGGAGGTCGCCAATGCCTCCATGCTCGACGAAGCCACCGCGGCGGCCGAGGCCATGACGCTGCTGCAGCGGGCCAACCGCAAGAGCAAGTCCGAGCGGCTGCTCATCGACACCGACCTGTTCCCGCAGACCCGGACCCTGCTCTACACCCGCGCCGAGCCGCTGGGCATCGAGATCGTCGAGGCCGATCTGGCGGACGGGCAGCTTCCCGAGGGCGACTTCTTCGGCGTGATCGTGCAACAGCCGGGCGCGTCGGGCCGGATCGTGGACTGGGCCCCGGTCATCGAGATCGCGCACGCGCGGGGCGCGCTGGTGGCGGTCGGCGCGGATCTGCTTGCGCTGACCCTGATTACGCCGCCCGGCGAGCAGGGCGCGGACGTCTGTTTCGGCACCACGCAGCGCTTCGGCGTGCCGCTGGGCTTCGGCGGGCCGCACGCCGGCTACCTCGCGGTGCACAGCGCGCACGCCCGGCAGCTGCCGGGCCGCCTCGTCGGCGTGTCCGTGGACGCGGACGGCAACCTGGCCTACCGGCTCGCGCTGCAGACCCGTGAGCAGCACATTCGCCGCGAGAAGGCGACCTCCAACATCTGCACCGCACAGGTGCTGCTGGCCATCCTGGCCGCCATGTACGCCTCCTACCACGGCGCCGACGGCCTGCGGTCGCTCGCGCGCCGGGTGCATGGACACGCCCAGTGGCTCGCCGCGGGGCTCGGCGACGCGGTCGTGCACCAGAGCTTCTTCGACACCGTGCTGGTGAAGGTGCCCGCCGGCGCGGAAGCCATCGTGGCCAAGGCGAAGGGCGAAGGGATCAACCTGCGCCTGGTCGACGCCGACCATATCGCCATCGCCTGCGACGAGGTCACCACCGACGCCCACGTCGTCGCCGTGCTGGACTGCTTCGGCGCGGAGGTTCCCGTCGGCCCCGAGGGCGCGCTCTTCCACGGCAGGCAGCGCCCGCACATCGAGGTCCGGACCTCGGAGTACCTGACCGCGCCGGCATTCACCAAGTACCGCACCGAGACCGCCATGCTGCGCTACCTGCGCGCGCTCTCGGACAAGGACATCGCGCTGGACCGCAGCATGATTCCGCTCGGCTCCTGCACCATGAAGCTGAACGCGGCCGCGGAGATGGAGCCCATCACCTGGCCGGGCTTCAACCGGGTGCATCCCTACGCGCCGGTCGAGGACGCGCCTGGCCTGATCAAGCTGATCGAGGACCTGGAGGGCTGGCTGTGCGCGGTCACCGGCTACGACCGGGTTTCCCTGCAGCCCAATGCCGGTAGCCAGGGCGAGTACGCGGGCCTGCTGGCCATCCGCCGCTACCACCTGGATCGCGGTGACTCGCACCGCGACACCTGCCTGATCCCGTCCAGCGCGCACGGCACCAATGCCGCCTCCGCGGCCATGGTGGGCATGCGGGTGGAAGTCGTGAAGACCCGCCCCAACGGCGACATCGACCTCGACGACCTGCGCGCCAAGATCGCCGACCACGCCGAACGGCTGGCCTGCATCATGATCACCTACCCGTCCACCCACGGCGTGTACGAGCACGAGGTGGCCGAGCTGTGCGGCCTGGTGCACGAGGCCGGCGGCCAGGTGTACGTGGACGGCGCGAACCTCAATGCCCTTGTCGGACTGGCCCGTCCGGGCAAGTTCGGTGGCGATGTCAGCCACCTGAACCTGCACAAGACCTTCTGCATCCCGCACGGCGGCGGCGGTCCGGGCGTCGGCCCGGTGGCGGTGCGCGAGCACCTGGCGCAGTACCTGCCCGGCGATCCGCTGGTGCCGGGGTCGCACGCGGTGTCGGCGGCCATGTACGGTTCGGCGTCGATCCTGCCGATCACCTGGGCCTACATCCGCATGATGGGCGCCGACGGCCTGCGCCGCGCCACCCTGACCGCCATCGCCTCGGCCAATTACATTGCGCGCAAGCTGGATCCGCACTTCCCGGTGCTCTACACCGGCGACAACGGCATGGTCGCCCACGAGTGCATCCTGGATCTGCGCGAGATCACCAAGCGCACCGGCGTCACCGTCGACGATGTGGCCAAGCGCCTGGCGGACTACGGCTTCCACGCCCCGACCATGAGTTTCCCGGTGGCGGGCACCCTCATGGTGGAGCCCACCGAGAGCGAGAACCTCGAAGAGCTGGACGCTTTCATCGCGGCCATGATCGCGATCAAGGGCGAGATCGACCAGGTCGAGGCCGGGGTATGGCCGGTGGAGGACAACCCGCTGCGGGGCGCGCCGCACACGGCGGAATGCCTGGTCGGCGAGTGGGATCACCCCTACAGTCGCGAGCTGGCCGTCTACCCGATGGGCGTGAGGCACGCCCGGGCCAAGGTGTGGCCGTCCGTGCGCCGCATCGACGGCGCCTACGGCGACCGCAATCTGGTGTGCTCGTGCCCGCCGCTGGACGCCTACGCCGAGTGATCGGCGTCGCCGCTCCTGAACGGTGAAGCGCCCCATCGGTTCGAGAACCGCTGGGGCGCTTCGCCGTTCGCCGCCGAGGGTCAGATCTTGACGGGCTTGTAGGTGGCGATGGCCCAGATCACCACGACATCGAGCGCGATGATGAGCAGCGACCAGGCGGGGTAGTACGGAATCCAGAGGAAGTTCTCCACGATGGACAGGGATGCCAGCACCAGCGCGGCGATCCGGCCCCAGGTGGTGCCCCGGAGCAGGCCGATCGCCACGATGACCTCGATGATGCCCAGGCCGATGTGGATCCAGCCCCAGCCGGTGGTGTTCATCTTGTAGACGTAGTCGTAGCCGACGACCAGCAGGTCGTCCGACGCCACCGCGGAAATGCCCTGCAGGATCGAGAGCACGCCGACGACGAGCAGCAGGATGCCCGCCGCGATGGTCGTGCCGGCGGCGAGGCCCTGCTTCAATGTGGGTTCGGGAGCAGTGCTATGTGCCATTCGCCGAATATGCCACGGGTTTGCTGACCAATGCGGAAAGCGCTGCCGAAGTGTCGCCTTTCCGGTTTGCGCGGTCGGCGCCGGATCGGTCAGGGGGTGGTCAGCGCCTGCGAGACCGCGGTTCCGAACGGCAGGTCCGCGGTGGTGTTCACCTTGGTGTACGTGCCGCCGGTGCGCTGGGTGAGGGTCTGCAGGGTCTGGGTGCCCGGGCCGCCGACCACGATGACGTCGATCCGCACCGGATGCGCCGGATCGGTCGCGCCGGCGAGGTCGGCGAGCAGTTGATCGCCGGTGACGGTGGAATCGTCTTCGGGGCCGTCGGTGATCAGCAGGATCGAATTGGTGCGGGCCGCGGCGTAGTTGGCGATCACGTTCTTGTAGGCCGCCAGCAGCGTCGGGTAGGTGCGGTCCGGCTTGGAGGTGCTCGCGGTGACCGTGGTCAGGGCCTGGCCGATGGCGGTGCGCTGGTCGTTGGACAGCGGCGCGGTCGGGGTGAGCACCTTGTACGGATTGTTGCCGTCGAGGTTCTTCGAGTACTCCCACAGGCCCAGGCCGAACTCCGGCGGCATGACGCCCATCGTGGATTCCAGTGCCGCAACCGCATTGGCGAGGCGGGTGCCGTAACCCTCGGTGGCGGACATGGAGGAGGAGACGTCCAGCAGCACGGTGGCCTGCACGCCGAGGATCGGGTGGGCGAGGATCTGGCCGACCTTGTCCAGCACGGCCTTCGCCGGGACCGGGGTGGTGGCCGGGGGCGCGGCGCCGAAACCGTTGTCGGTGAACAGCTTCGACTGGTCGGGGGCACGCAGGAAGTCGGCGAACAGGCCCGCTATCAGGTTCTGGGTCTGGTCGACCCAGGAGCCGGTGAGCTGGGCGGCCGGGTAGTCGGCGACCGGGCCGGCGCCGTCGGGGCGGAAGGCGGTCAGGCCGTCGCGGGCCCGGATCTGCTGCTCGGTGGCGGCGACCGCGTGCAGCGGAGCGGTGGCCGGGTCGGCAGCGCCGGACAGGTCGGTGAGCGCGCCGGCCACGTCCTTGGCGGCCGGTGCGTCCGCGGCCAGGTTGGAGATGGCCGAGACCACCTGACCGGTGGCGACGGCCTTCTCGTCGAGGGGCTCGGTGCCGGAGACGCCCGAGCCGACCGCGGCCGCGACGGCCTGCGCGCTGTCCCCGGTGGGCAGGGCCAGGCGCAGCCTGCCCCAGGTGGGCAGGCCGAGATCGGCGAGCGAACCCTCCTGCAGCTTCGGCAGATCCGACCAGTGCACCTTGCCGGCCTCGAGCGCGCGGCGCAGTTCGTCGGGGACGGCCAGGGAGATCGGGCTGACCGCGATCGGGGCCGGCGTGCCCGCGATCAGGCCCGGCACCCGCATCTGCTCGACCGAGCGGGAGGATTCCGGAATCCAGAGCGCGGGCTGCGGGCCCAGCGCGGGATCCCATGACTTGCCGGAGGTGAAGGCCGCGACCATGGCCGCCGAAGGCTGTGCGGTCACGGCCACCTCGGCGCAGTGGTCGCGCACGTGCGGTTTGGTGGTGTTGAACCGGTCGGCGGCGGCCCTGACCGGGGTGAGGATGTCAGGATCGACGGTCACGTTCAGGGTGGCGGTGCCCTCGACGCAGGAGGCGGCGGCCCGGTTGTCGCGTTCCTTGGACCGGTCCGACAACCAGGCCCAGCCGACGACGGCCAGCGCTAGCACGATCACCGCGACGACTACTATGACCGGTCCCTTGCTGATCCCTCGTGACCCGCCCTCGGCGCGATGAGTACCCACGAGCGACCATCCTATGTTGACGTCCTGGTAGCGCCTGTGCCAGGCGGTTACGCGAAATCCGACCGGCCTGGACCTGCGGCGGGGAACGACAATGGCGGCGACTCCGGAAGGAAGTCGCCGCCGAGGTGTCAGTCGCGGATCAGCTTGCCGCGGTCGTACTCGTGACCGCCCCAGACACCGGACTGGCCGGTGCGGGCCGCGAAGTCACCACATTCGCGGCGGATCGGGCAGCCCGCGCAGACGCCGCGCGCGTAGTCGAAGTCCTGCGACGGGTAGGGGAACCACGCCTCGTGGTTCGGGTCACCCTTGCAGGCCGCGCGCTGCCAGTAGTCCTTCGAGTCGGAGATGGGGAGCAGATCCGCAAGGGTCGGCTCCAGCAGTGCAGTGTTCGTCATCGGATCTCGCTCCTTTCATGTCCGATCACGCGGGATGTGCGTTTTCCGTTCAACGAGCCCGGACCCGGTCCCTGGAGATCAGGACGCCGCCAGTTCCTTCCAGACCTGGCGCTGGGTCCGCTCTCTGTCGTTGGGGGCTTTGGGCTCCCACAGCAGGCGCATGCCGGCCTCCTCGGGGGTCCGGTCCGCCTTGTACGTATTGCAGGGACCGCACGCGGCGATGAGGTTGGCCCAGGTGTTGGGCCCACCCTTCGAACGCGGGCGGATGTGGTCGACGGTGCGGGCCCAGTCGTTGCAGTACCCGCAGCGGTAGTGGTCGCGGCGCAGAACCGCGGCCAGGGTGGCGCGGCTGTCGTCGTCGTGCACGAGAATCCGGTGCTCGAGGTAGATGTAGCGGGTGAGCCGGATGGTCTCCGGCAGTGCCAGCTCCAGGTGCTTCGAGCGGATCGGGAAGTGCGGCTGCCGATCGCTGACCGTCTCGGCGGCGCCGCTGAGCAGCAGCACCATCGCACGGTCGGCGCGGATCGTGGTCAGCGCCTCATAGGAGGCGTTGAGCAGCAGCACTCCGGCGTGTATCCAGTTGTCGGTGGTTATCTCCGGGTCTTCGGCATGACGGAACAGCATGGGGTTCACCATGTTTCGTGAAAAGGGAACGAGCAGGAGGGGGAGTCGGCCGCTTACGCGTGAGCCTGGAGACGGCCGCTGGTCCGGTCATCGCCGCGCAGGCTGCGTTCGGCGTGGCGCATGCGTAGGGTGCACCGGTCGGGCGAACTCGGATGTTGTCCGCTGAACTTCGGATTCAATGCCGTCTCCTCCTTCCTGCTGGTCACGACCGTGACGGTCGGATGATTTTCGGTGAAACACATGGTGGCACAACGGACCTGCCGTTGTCGTGGTGATTTTCTGCGACCCCCTACCAGCATGCCAACGAGTGGGGGCGCGGGATTGTTCCACGGAGAGCAGGATCACATCGGAGATTCACTGGCAGGTAACCGAACCGGCGGCGGCTGTGCGGATTCGATTCATCGCCGGTTACCTGCCGAAGCTACCGTAACGGGTACTCGGGAGGAGCCGCGTCATGGAATTCCGGCATTTGGTCTCGTTCATTACGATTGCCGAGGAGTTGCACTTCGGCCGCGCAGCGCAGCGCCTTCATCTCACTCAGCCAAGTTTGAGCGCTCAACTCCAGAAACTGGAGAAGTCGCTCGGGGTCCAGCTGGTGGCCCGGAATTCGCACGAGGTCCGGCTCACCGCCGCCGGGCGTGAGTTCGAGTTACAGGCCCGCCAGATCGTCGCCCAGATGGACCGGGCCGCACGCGCGGCCAAGGCCACCGCGGAGGGCCGTGCGGGCACCCTCAATATCGGATACAACCTGCCGGCCAGCCGGCATGTGCTGCCGGAGACCCTGCTGCGCATGACCGAACGCCGTCCCGACATCGTGGTCTCGCTGTGGGAGAAGCGCACGGGACCGCAGCTGGCGGCGCTGTCGGACGGATCCCTCGACATCGCCCTGGTGTACGGCCACCCCAGCACGGTGGAGTTCCGCTACCGCCGACTACTACACCGGGTGCCGCTGGTCGCCGTGGTGGGCCGGCGGCACCGCTGGGCCGATCGGCCGGGAGTGCCGTTCGCGGAACTACAGGGACAGGACTGTGTGCTGTTCACCCGCGAGCAGTGTCCGGCCATGTACGACACCATCTTCCGGTGCGCCGCTCAGACCCGCATCTCGCTCAACGTGGCCCACCACGCCGACGATCCGGGTGCGACGGCGCACATGGTGTCGGTGCGGCCGCTGGTCGGGTTCGCCTCGCTGCCGCGCGCGATTTCCATGGGAATGGGTGCGCCCGGCAGCAATTCGGTGGCGGTGAAGTTATTGGATCCGGTGCCCACGCTGGACTTGTATGCGGTGTGGCGGGCCGAGGAATCGAATCCGGCGGTGGAGGCGTTTCTCGATTGCGTCGAATCCGCGGAACCGGCACCACTCGATGATCCTCGCCCGGTTTCCGTGGCGGCGATTCGATAGGCAATGACTTTCGCGCGGTAGGAAGGCCGGTCGGGCGGCGACGAGAATGATTGCCGCCCACCAGAATTCATTTCGTGAACACTGCGCCTGTCACGAAGACCACGCCTGTCACGAACCCCGGGTCCGGTACCCCCGCGACGCCGGTCGCCGCCCGATCAGATACCGGCAACGGTGTCGAACCGGCCGCCACGGCCGGCCTGTACGAGATGGTCGCCACGGCGGCGGCCCGGCACCCCGATCGGGAGACCCTCGCCGACGGTGAGGGCGCGCCTCTGACCTGCGCCGAACTGGACCGGCAGGTGCGCGCGGTGGCCTCCGCGCTGCTCGACCGGCGGGTGGCCGCCGGTGACCGGGTGGCGGTGCTGGGCCGGACCGGCCTGGCCTGGGCGCTGCTGGACTGCGCGGTGCTGGCCATCGGCGCGGTGGTGGTGCCGGTGTATCCGACCTCCTCGCCCGCCCAGATCGAGCACATCCTGACCGACAGCGGCAGTGCGTATTCCGCGGCGGAGACCGCCGCGGACGCGGAGCGGCTGCGCGCCGCGGGCGCCGGCGAGGTCTGGACCTTCGAGGACATCGCCGCCTGGGCACGGGGTCCGGTGCGGGCCGACCTGGACGAGTACATCGCGCCGGTGCGGGCCGACGACCTGGCCATGATCGTCTACACCAGCGGCACCACCGGAGTGTCCAAGGGCTGCATGATCACGCACCGCAATATGTACGTGTCGTCGGCCAACACGGTCCGCCAGACCGGTGAGCTCTTCGACGGCGTCACCGCGCTGGCGCTGCCGCTGTCGCACGTGTTCGGACAGACCACGCTGTTCGCCTGCCTGTTCGGGGGCGCGAGAACACATCTGCTGCCGGGCATTCCGGAGCTGGTGCCGGCGCTGGCGCGGCTGCGGCCGACCTTCCTGTCGCTGATTCCCTACGCGCTGGAGAAGATTCGCAAGCACTGCCGCTCGCTGCTGACCCCGGAGGACGAACAGGACGCCGTGGTCACGGGCCTGATCCGGTTGCAGAACGGCGACGGGCCGGTGGCCTCCGAGGATCCGGTGGCCGCCGCGCTGGGCGGGCGGTTGCGCTATGTGATCTCCGGCGGTGCGTCCCTGGATGATTCGACCGCCGGGTTCTACGCGGGCTTCGGCACGGTCATCCTGAACTGCTACGGCCTGACCGAGGCGGCCACCGCGGTGACGGTCAGCGCCCCGGAGAACAACCGGCTCGGCACCGTCGGCAAGCCGATTCCCGGGACCTCCGTGGGCATCGCGGCCGACGGTGAGGTGCTGGTCAGTGGCCCGCATGTGTCGCCGGGCTACTGGGGCGCCGCCCGTGACCAGCGTCCGGTGGACGACGAGGGCTGGCTGCACACCGGGGACATCGGCGTCCTCGAGGACGGCTATCTGCGCATCACCGGCCGCAAGAAGGAGATCCTGGTGACCTCCGGCGGCAAGAACGTCGCGCCCGCCCCGCTCGAGGATCGGGTGCGGCTGCATCCCCTGGTCAGCAATTGCATGGTGGTGGGGGAGGGACGGGCCTTCGTCACCGCGCTCGTCACCC
This sequence comes from Nocardia niigatensis NBRC 100131, assembly GCF_000308655.1. Taxonomy (GTDB): domain Bacteria; phylum Actinomycetota; class Actinomycetes; order Mycobacteriales; family Mycobacteriaceae; genus Nocardia; species Nocardia niigatensis. The sequence goes on from NZ_BAGC01000033.1 coordinate 53,180, forward strand.
TCGACGCCGAGCGCGCGCAGGCGTGGCGACTCGAGCACCCCGACCAGGACCCGGCGACCGCCGTTCAGGTCGCCGTCGACGACGCGAATTCTCTCGTGTCCCGCCCGGAATCAATTCGCGAGTTCCGGATTGTGGCAGGCGATTTCACCGTTGCCAACGGATTGTTGACCTCGTCACTGAAATTGCGCCGCGCGGCCATCGCGGAAACCTATTCGGCCGATATCGATCTCCTCTACTCGACGAAGCGAAAGTGAATTGAGCATGTACGACGTCATCGTTGTCGGTACCCGGGTTTCGGGTTCCCCGCTGGCCATGTTGCTGGCACGCAAGGGTTATCGGGTGCTGGCGGTGGACCGCGCGCAGTTCCCGAGCGACACCCCTTCCACGCACTACATTCACCAGGCCGGCCTGAGCCTGCTCGAGACCTGGGGTCTGCTCGACCGTGTGGTGGCCACCGGCTGCCCGCCGGTACGGCACCTGAACTTCACCTACACCGACATCGACATCCGCGGCATGGCCGACCCGTCGACCGACGGCATCGACGCCGTGTACTGCCCGCGCCGCACCGTGCTGGACAAGATCCTGGTCGACGCGGCCGGTGAGTCGGGCGCCGAGATGATCGAGGGCTTCACCGTCACCGGCCTGTTGCGCGACGGCGACCGGGTGGCCGGTATCCGCGGCCGCGTCGGCGACGGTCCCGAGCAGGAGTTCCGGGCGCGCTTCGTGGTCGGTGCGGACGGCGCCAACTCGATCGTGGCCAAGGAGGTGGGCGCGCAGGTCTACGAGGGTTCCGAGGCCGCGTGCTTCGTCTACTACTCGTACTACGAGGGCCTGGACTGGGGCATGAACCACCGCACCGGTTTCGGTGAGCAGCAGTTCGCGGCCTGGCCGACCAACGACGACCTCTACCTGGTCGCTGTCATGCGCAAGCGGGACCGGTTCCGCGAGTTCCGCGCCGACCCCGATGCCGGCGTACAGGAGATCGTGGATCAGATCGACCCGGAACTCGGTGCGCGCCTGCGGGATACGGGCAAGCGGGCGGAGCCGTTCCGTCCCATGCTGTATCCCGACAACTACCGCCGCCAGTCCTTCGGCCCGGGTTGGGCGCTGGTCGGCGACGCCGGTTACCACAAGGACCCGTTCACCGGCTGGGGCATCACCGACTCCTTCAAGTACGCCCAGCTGCTGGCCGACCTGGCCGACGAGAGCCTGTCGGGCGGACGGCCTTTCGAGGAGACCCTGCCCGAGTATCAGCGGGAGCGCGACGCCCAGAGCGCCAGCACCTACGAGCTGACCCTGAGCATCTCCGAGCTGACCCTGACCCCGTACTACGACTCGGTGTTCCGGGCGACCAGCATGAGCCCGGACTACATCAAGAAGTTCTTCGGCCTGATCGCCGGGCTGTACCCGTCGGAGAAGTTCTTCGGAGAGCAGGAACTGGCCGAGCTGTACGAGCTGGTCGGCTTCCCGGAGGCCGCGCGCCACGTCTCCAAGGCCGAGGCGTCGCTATGAGCACCCCGGGCCTGATCGCACTGGGCGACAGCTTCACCGAAGGTCGCGGCGACCCGGCCGCGGCCGGCGGGTACCGCGGCTGGGTGACGCGGCTGGGCGGCCAGCTCGGGATGCGCCCCGGCGCCATCCGCAATCTGGGCGTGCACGGCGCGACCACCGGTGACGTCCTGCGGCAGCAGCTGCCGCGGGCCGGTCGCACCGAGCTGTACGGCGTGGTCGCCGGGGTGAACGATCTGGTGAGCGCCTTCGATCCGGAGGCGTTCGAGGACAACCTGAATGCCCTGTTCGGCACGCTGACCGGCACGGGCGCAACGGTTTTCACCGCCGACTACCCGGATATCCCCGCGCGCCTGCCGGTTCCGGAGAACTTCCGGGGCCTGCTGCGCGAGCGGTTCGCCTTCGCCAACGCGGTCATGGCCCGGGTCACGGCCGCCCACGGCGTCCTGCTGCTGGATCTGTCGGCCCGCCCCGAATGGGAGCTGGCCGCCACCTGGACCGAGGACGGGCTGCACCCGAGCCCGTCCGGTCATCGCCTGTTCGCCGCCGCCGCGGCCGAACTCATCGCGTCCACCACCGCCACCATCGTCGCCGCCTGAGCGACACGGCTCACCACACCATGGTTCGAGAGGATTTTCCGTGACGGACGACAGACGCCTGGCGCGCGACCCGATTGCCATCGTCGGGATGTCGGGCCTGCTGCCCAAGGCACGCAACCATCGAGAGTACTGGCAGAACATCGTCGACGGTGTCGACTGCACCGAAGACGTGCCCGCCTCGCGATGGAGCCTGGACGACTACTACGACGCCGATCCGGCGACGCCCGACAAGACCTACTCGCGACGCGGGGCGTTCCTGCCCGATGTCGACTTCGATCCGCTCGAGTTCGGGCTGCCGCCCAACCAGCTCGAGGTGACGAGCACCATGCAGACGCTCAGCCTCGGAGTGGCGCGCGACCTGCTTGCCGACGCGGGCGCGACCGGGTCGTCCTGGTACGACCCGGCGCGCACCGGCGTGGTGCTGGGCACCACCGGCCCGGTCCCGCTCATGCATCCCCTCGCGGCCCGGCTGTCGACGCCGGTGCTGAAGGAGGCCGCCCGCTCGGTGGGTCTGTCCGACGGTGACGCCGACGCCATCGCGGACCGCTTCGTCGCGGCTTTCGCTCCGTGGGAGGAGAATTCGTTCCCGGGCCTGCTCGCCAACGTGGTCGCGGGCCGGGTCGCCAACCGGCTCGGGCTGGGCGGCATGAACTGCACCGTCGACGCGGCCTGCGCGGCCTCGCTGGCGGCGATCCGCACGGCCATCGCCGAACTGCGCGACGGCCGCGCCGATCTGATGATCACCGGTGGCGTGGACACCGAGAACACCATCTTCATCTACATGTGTTTCAGCAAGGTCGGCGCGCTCTCGCACGGCGGCCGGATCAGCCCATTCGGCGCCGGCGCCGACGGAACGCTGCTGGGCGAGGGTATTTCGATGCTGGCGCTGCGCCGGCTCGAGGACGCCCGCCGCGACGGCAACCGCATCTACGCGGTGATCCGGGGCCTGGGCTCGTCCAGTGACGGCCGGGCCAAGAGCATCTACGCGCCGGTGGCCGAGGGCCAGCGGGTGGCGCTGGACCGCGCCTACGCCGACGCCGACTGCTCGCCGGCCGATGTCGAGCTCATCGAGGCGCACGCCACCGGCACCGCTGTCGGTGACAAGACCGAGTTGACCGCGCTCAAAGGGCTGCTGTCCGAGGCGACTCCCGAGGCCCGGTTCGCGGCGCTGGGCAGTGTGAAGTCCCAGATCGGACACACCAAGGGCGCGGCGGGCACCGCCAGCGTCATGAAGCTGGCGCTGGCGCTGCACCAGAAGGTGCTGCCGGGCACGATCAATGTCGACGCGCCCAATGCCGAGATCGCGTCCAGCACCGCGCCGTTCTACGTGAACTCACGCACCCGCCCGTGGATCCTGGACCCGCAGCGTCCCGTGCGCCGGGCCGCGGCCTCGGCAATGGGCTTCGGCGGCACCAACTTCCACCTGGTGCTCGAGGAGGCCGACAGCGAGCGGACTCCGCTGCTGCATCGCACGCCGCGCGCGCATCTGTGGCACGCGCCGGATGTGGCCGGCCTGATCGACGCGGTGCGCGGCACCGAGGGCACCGACGGTGGCGACATTCCCGAGCAGCACGCGCGCGTCGGCTTCGTCTCCCTCGACGACGACTCGGCCGCGGACCTGCGGGCGCTGGTGGTCGACGAGCTGGTGCGCAATCCCGAAGCGCCGCAGTGGGATCACCCCGAGGGCGTGTATTTCCGCGCCGCCGCGCTGCCCGACCGCAAGGTGGGCGCGCTGTTCGCCGGGCAGGGCAGCCAGTACGTCGACATGGGCGCCGATGCGGCACTGAACAATCCGCCGGTGGGCGCGGCGTTCGATGCGGCCAACGCCGCCTTCGCGCAGGCGCCGGTGCGGCTGGGCGCGGTGGTCTTCCCGCCGCCGGCGTTCGACGACGAGACGCGGGCCGAGCAGGACAATGCCCTGCGCCGTACGGAATTCGCGCAGCCGGCCATCGGCGCGCTGTCGGCCGGTCAGTTCCGGGTGCTGAGCGAGTTCGGCTTCCGGGCCGACGGCTACCTGGGGCACAGCTTCGGCGAGCTCACCGCGCTGTGGGCGTCCGGCGCGGTCGGCACCGAGGACTTCTTCACCCTGGCGCGGGCACGCGGCGCGGCCATGACGGTCCCCGAGGGCGTCGAGGCGGGCACCATGGTGGCCGTCGGCGCCGCGCGCGAGGAGATCGAGCAGGTCATCGCCGAGGTCGAGGACGTGTGGATCTGCAACCACAACGCCCCCGATCAGGTGGTGGTCGGCGGCGGCACCGAGGCGGTCGCCGCGGCCACCACGCTGTTCACCGAAAAGGGCTGGATCACCAGGGCGTTGCCGGTCTCCGGCGCCTTCCACACCCCGTACGTGGGGCATGCGGTGGAGGTGTTCGGCGCGGCGGTGGCCGAGGTGGAGATCGGGACGCCCGACGCCACCGTCTACGCCGATACCCGCGGCGCGTCCTACGGTGCGGACCTCGAGGCCAACCGGGCCACGCTGACCGCCCAGCTGAGCAATCCGGTCGAGTTCTACGACGCGCTCACCGCCATGCGGGCCGACGGCTGCACGGTGTTCGTCGAATTCGGTCCCAAGCAGGTGCTGACCTCATTGGCGCGGCGCACCTTCGGCGACGAGATCATCGCCATCGCCACGGATTCCGGTCCGATCGGCAACGGCGATCTGGCACTCAAGCGGGCCGCGGTGCGCCTGGCCGTGCTCGGCTTCGACCTGCGCGGCATCAACCGCTACGGTGCCGCCGAGCCCGCCGCCCCGGCCGCGAAACCCGCTATGGCGGTGAGCCTCTCGGCTCCCGAGTACGTTCCCGAGGCGCGCCGCAAGGCCTACGCCGCCGCCCTGTCGGAAAGCTACCAGCTCTCGGTCGCCGCCCCGGCCGCTGCCGCCCCGGCCCCCGCTCCCGTCGCCCTGGCGGCCCCCGTGGCTCCGGCCCCGGCCGCCCCGACCGGCAACGGTCATCACGCCAACGGCACCCATGCCCCCAGTACCCTGGAGAAACCCGTGACCGCGGAACCGCAGTACCGCATTCCCACGCCGGGCGCCCTGGACAGCGCGCTCGTGCAGCACCTGCACACCCACCGCCACTACCTCGACGGCCAGCTCGAACTGGCCCGCGATCTGGCGGGCGCGCTGCGCCACGGTCAGGTCGACGAACTGCTGGTCCGCGCCATCGAGGCGGTCAAGGACCACGGCGTCGCCATCAGCGAAAGCCATTCCCGCGCCGGTGATGTGGTCGCGCAGCTGGCCGAGCTGGAGGGCGGGTCCGGGGTGGCCCGCGCCCAGTCGATCCCGGTCTACGTCGAGTCTGCCGCGAGCAGCTCCGCACTGCCGCCGGCCGCCCTGGCCGCGCCCGCGCCCGCCCTGGCGGCTCCGGTCGCGGTGGCTCCGGTGGCCGCTCCGGCCGCCCCGGCGCAGCCGGAACCGGTTGCACCCGTGAGTGTTCCGGTGCAGCAGGCCGCTCCCGTCGAGCAGGCCGCCGCGGCGTTGTCCGCGGACGCGGTGCGTCAGGCGCTGCGTGAGGTGGTCGCCGACAAGACCGGCTATCCGGTCGAGATGGTCGACACCACGATGGATCTGGAGGCGGATCTGGGGGTGGATTCGATCAAGCGGGTCCAGGTGATCGGTGCTCTGCAGGAACGCTTCCCGGAGTTGCCGGTGCTCGGCCCGGAACAGCTGGGCACGCTGCGCACCCTGGACCAGGTGGTGGATGAGCTGGTCGCCGGTGAGACGGCCGCCGCCCCGGCTGCCGACTCGGCTCCGGACGCCGAGGCCGCGCCCGTCACCGACGGTGTCTCCGCCGACGCGCTGCGTCAGGCGCTGCGTGAAGTGGTCGCCGACAAAACCGGTTACCCGGTCGAGATGGTCGACACCACGATGGATCTGGAGGCGGATCTGGGGGTGGATTCGATCAAGCGGGTCCAGGTGATCGGCGCTCTGCAGGAACGCTTTCCGGAGCTCCCGGTATTGGGACCGGAGCAACTCGGCACGCTGCGCACACTCGACCAGATCGTGGGCGAGCTGGCCGGGGGTGATGTCCACCCAAAAGCTGAGGCCGCGGCCGAAACGCCGCGGCACGTCGTCGAACTCGTCGAGCTGCCGGCGGTGGATCCGGCCGTGGATCCCTACCGCCCGGCCGGGCACGCCGTGCTGGTGTGCCTGGACGAGTCGGCCGAAACCGATTGTGAGGCCATCGAGGAACTGCTGCGGGCCCGCAGCTGGTCGGTGCGTCGGGTGTCCGGCCCCGACGCGGTCACCGGCACCGGCCCGGTCGACGCCTGCGTCGTGGTCGCCGGTGTGGCGACCGAATGGGTGCGGGCACAGGCCATTCTGACCGACGCCATCCTGGTGGCCGGACAGGTGCTGCCCCGGTTGCGGGCGGCGACCGGCCGGGCCGGGTTCGCGACCATCACCCGGCTCGACGGCCACCTCGGCTTCCGCGGTGACGCGGAACCGGTGCCGGCCCTGCTGGGCGGCCTGGGCGGTCTGGTGAAAACCCTGGCCGCGGAACAGCCCGCGCTGTTCTGCCGGGCTCTGGACATCGACCCGCGAATACTGCCGCACCGGCTGGCCGAGGTCGTGCTCGAGGAGCTTTGTGACACCGCCGTCGATACTCCCGAGGTCGGCATCGACGCCGACGGCGTCCGCCGCACCCCGGTGCCGAGTCGGCACGACGCGGCTCGCACCGTGGAAATCATCCGCGCCGGAACAGATTTCGGTCCGTCCCTGCTGACGGCCGACGACACCCTGGTGGTGACCGGCGGGGCCCGCGGCGTCACCGCTACCTGCGTGCTCGAACTGGCCCGCACCAGTGAGTGCCGCTTCGTCCTGCTGGGCCGCACCGAGCTGACCGATGATCCGGACTGGGCCACCGGTGTGGCCGATGCCGATCTGAAGCCCGCCGCCGTGCGTGCTCTGGCCGGGGCCGGGGTCACCCCGCGCGATATCGACCGCACCTGCGGCGGGATCCGCGCGGTCCGTGAAATCCGTTCCACCCTGGCCGAACTCGGCGATCGGGCGGAATACCTCGCCGTCGACGCCACCGACACCGCGGCCCTGACCGCCGCGCTCGCGCCGTGGCGTGCCCCGGCGGCACCGAGTGTCGCCGACGCGGGGGAACCTGCGTCGGGCCAGGCGGCCTTCGCGCCGAACGCGGCGCGAAACGGCTCGAACGACAGCGGAACCTCACCGGTGGCCGCCGGTGTGCGGCGTGGCGCGATCACCGGTGTGGTGCACGGGGCCGGAGTACTCGCGGATTCACTCATTCCGGATAAGACGGCCGAGTCGATCGGGCGGGTGCTCGGGCCCAAACTGGCCGGGCTGGCCGCTGTGCTGGAGGCGGCCGGGGACGTCCGGCATCTGGTGCTGTTCACCTCGGTGGCCGGACTGTTCGGCAACACCGGGCAGGCCGACTACGCGGCGGCCAACGAGGCGCTGGGCCGGTTCGCGGTCAGCTGGGGCGCCCAGGACCCGGACCGCCGGGTCACCGCCCTGGACTGGGGCGCCTGGGACGGTGGCATGGTGACTCCCGAACTGCGGGAACACTTCCGGTCCCGCGGCGTGCCGCTGCTGGCGCCGGCCGCCGGCGCCGCCGCGTTCACCGCGCAGTTCTCGGCCGCCCGCCGTCCCGAACCGGTGCTGCTCATCGGTTCCGCCACCGCCCTTTCGGCGTCGAGCGTGGAGCCCGCACCGGTGCGGGCCCGCCGCGGGATCGTGGAACTGGTGACCGAGCCGGTGATCGAGGCGCACCGCATCGGTGAGCACATCGTGCTGCCGGCCACCTTCGGGCTGGGCGCCATGGTGAACCTCGCCGAACGTACCCGGCCGGGGCGGATGGTGGTGGGGGTGCGCGGCTTCCAGGTGCTCAAGGGCCTGGTGTTCGATCACCCGATCCCGAGCATCGAGGTGGAACTCGAGCCCGCCGACCCGGTGGACGGCCGGATCGCAATGCGGGCCACCGTCTTCGGTGAGGGCGCCGCCCGTTTCCGGGCCACCCTGCTACTCGGCGACGAGCCCGAAGCCGCTGCCCGGCAGCAGGTTCCGGTCGGTACCGGCAGTGACGCGAGCTATGTCTACCGCGACGGCATCCAGTTCCACGCGCCAGCCCTGCAGGGGCTGCGCGCGGTGCGGTCGGCGAGCGACGCGGCCATCGTCCTGGAATGCGCGCTGAGCGCGGATCCGGTGGCGCACGGCAGCTTCGCGAGCCGTCTGCACGATCCGGTCCAGGCCGATCTGCTCCTGCAGTCCCCGCTGGTGCTGGGACACCGGTTGCTCGGCGCGGCCTGCCTGCCGCTGGGCGTCGGCCGGATCGACTACCACCGCCCGCTGCCGGCGGGCGAGCGCTTCCTGGTGGTCGTCGACAACCCTCGGGCGAGCCGGATGGAAGCCCTGATCGACTCGACCGCACTGGCCCTCGACGGCACGGTGCTGCAACGGTTCTCGGATGTCGCCGTGCTCACGACACCCGATCTGACGGAGAAGTTCCAGACCTCGGTGAGGGGGTGGACGGCATGACAGTTCTCGACTTCGACGGCATCGCCTTCGATCCGACGGGCACCCGGCCGCAGGCCGCGGCAGCGCCCACTACGGCGGCGGCGCCCGCCGCGCCGGAGCAGGTGACGCCGGTTGCGCCGCAGGCGATTTCGGCGCTCGCCCCGGTGCACGCGCCGCAGTCCGACGCCGGGCCGGTGCATCCGGTCGCGGCGGACGCGATCGCCGCCATCCGGGCCGGCGTCATCGAGGCGCACCGTGCGGCGCTGACCGCGCAGACGGCGCTGCAGCGGGAGGTGTGGCGACGGGCCCGTGCCGCGACCGTCGGCGCCGAGGACGCCAGCCACGCTGTGTCGGCGGCAGCCGCGGCAGTTCCGGCCGGTGCGCAGCAGGCTCCGGTCCCGCCGAGCACTCCGGTGTTCCTCGCCCCCGAGGGCGCCTTCAAGCCCCTGGCCCGCACCGCGGTGTCGCGGCTGGACCGGGCGGCGCTCGAGCGGCTGGCCGCCGGAGAGCTGAGCGCGGTGTTCGGCCGCACGCATCAGCGCACCGGCGTCGAGGTGACGGCCCGGCTGGCGGCCACCACGCCGCTCACCCTCACCGAGATCGAGTCGATCGAGGTGTACGGCGGCACCGGCAACGGTCGCGTGCTGGCCCGCTTCGACGGGGATCCGCGGGCGGCCGCCCTGCAGGCTGCCGAGGTGTTCGCCCTGTACACCGGGATGCCGCTGTGCCTGTCGGGCAGCACACTCACCGGCGGCGTCGGGGAGACCGAGGCCGGATTCGGCAGCGGCATCCTGGATCTGGTGGTGGACCGGCTCGATCTGGTGCCGCGCCCGTTCCTGCAGGCGACCGCCACCCTCGACGGCGGCGCGGCCCTGGCCGTCACCGTGATGGTGGCCGAGCGGCTCGGCGCCGAGGTCGGCCCGGGCCAGGCGGTGCCACGGGTGCTGCTCAACGAGTTCCACATGGCGCACCTGGCGCGCGGCGACCAGGCCATCGCCATGGGCCCGGAATTCGCCGAGTACACCGGCGTGCGGGCGACCCGCCTGCCCACCGGCGGACTGCTGCTGGTGGATCGGGTGCTGCGCTTCGACGGCGAACGCGGCAACCTCGAATCCGCTTCGTACGACACCGAATACGATTCACCGGCCGACTCCTGGTACTACGGCGACACCGCCAACGACTCCATGCCTCACTTCGTCTACATGGAGACCTCGCTGCAGGCGGCGCTGCTCATGGGCTACTACGCGGGGCCGACGCTGACCCAGCCGGGTACCACCCTGAGCCTGCGCAACCTGGGCGGCACCGCGACAGTGCTGCGGCAGGTCGACCTGCGCGGCAAGACGATTCAGCAATCCTCGCGGCTACTGTCGACCACCATCCTGCCGGGTTCCTCGCTGCAGACCTTCGACTACACCCTCAGCGTCGACGGTGAGCCGTTCTACCGCGGCGAGACCATGTTCGGCTACTTCAGCGATCAGGCGTTGGGCAACCAGACCGGTCTCGACGCCGGAAAGTACGTGCCGAGCTGGCTGTCGGAGCATCCCGGGGCCGCCCCGCGCGTCATCGACGTGGCCGCGCGCCGCGCCGATCCCGCGTCGCCGGCCTGCTCGCGACGCAAGCTGGCGCTCATCGACCGGGTCGAGGTGGTCGACGAGGGCGGCAACTACGGTGCGGGCTACCTGCGTTCGCTGCGCACCATCGATCCGCAGGACTGGTTCTTCGCCCGGCACTTCCACCTGGACCCGGTGATCCCGGGTTCGCTGGGCGTCGAGTCGGTGATCCACGCCGTGCAGGAGTGGATGCTCGACGCCGGATTCGCCGACGGCATGGCCGATCCGGTGTTCCGGATTCCCCGCGACATCGCCTTCAGCTGGCGCTACCGCGGCCAGTTCCTGCCCACCGACGGCACCGTCGAGCTCGAGGCGCACATCAAGTCGGTGCACCGCGGGCCGCACGGCGCGACCGTCGTGGTGGACGGCTCGCTGTGGAAGCCGGGCCTGCGCATCTACGAGCTGATCGACCTGGCCATCGAACTCGCCGACCGAAAGGCGCTGTCGTGACCACCCTCCGGAATCCGGCCGCCGACACGGCCGAGGAGATCGCCGCGCTGCTCGGCGACCTGGACCGCCCGTGCTGGATCATCCGGCACGACGGCCGGGTCGCCGCCACCGCCGACGAGGGTCTGGCCGCCCGCGGCGGGATTCTCGCGGCGGTGGGGCCGCTGCCCCCGGAACGACTGGGCGACAGCGCCTTCCGTGCCACCCACGGGGTCCGGGCCGCCTACGCGGCCGGGGCCATGGCCAACGGCATCGCCTCGCCCGAACTGGTGATCGCCATGGCCGAGGCGGGTTACCTGGCCAGCTATGGCGCGGCCGGGGTGCCGCCGGCCGGGGTGGAGGTCGCCCTGGCCGAGCTGTCCGCCCGGCTGCGCGGAAAGCCCTACGCCGTCAACCTGATCCACAGCCCGTCGGAGCCCGCCCTGGAACGCGCCATCGTCGATGCCTGCCTGCGCCACGACGTGCGGTGCGTGGAGGCCTCGGCGTTCATGGACCTCACCGCCGAGGTGGTGCGCTACCGGGCGGCCGGGCTCGCGGTGAATCCGCAGGGCGGCATCGAGATCCGGCACCGGATCATCGCCAAGGTGTCGCGCGTCGAGGTGGCCGAGCTGTTCCTGCGGCCCGCGCCGCAGCGACTGGTGACGCCGCTGGTCGAGAGCGGCCGCATCACCGCCGCCCAGGGTGATCTGGTCACCAGGGTGCCGATGGCCGACGACATCACCGCGGAGGCAGATTCCGGCGGCCACACCGACCGCCGCCCGCTGGTGGTGTTGCTGCCCGAGCTCATCGCCGCCCGCGACCGCGTCGCGGGCACCGTGCCGGCCGCCGCGACGGTCCGCATCGGCGCGGCCGGCGGCATCGGCACCCCCGACGCCGCCGCGACCGCCTTCGCCATGGGGGCGGCCTACATCGTGACCGGTTCGGTGAATCAGTCCGCGCGCGAGGCACAGCAGTGCGAGGCCACCAAGCGGCTGCTGGCCACCGCGCAGTTCGCGGACTGCGTGATGGCGCCGTCCTCGGACATGTTCGAACTCGGCGTGCAGGTGCAGGTGCTGCGGCGCGGCACCATGTTCGCCACCCGCGCGCAGCGCCTCTACGACCTCTACCGGGCCTACGACGGCATCGACTCCATCCCGGCCGAGGTCCGGGCCGATCTGGAGGCGACCCTGTTCCGCCGTCCGTTGCGGACCGTGTGGCAGGACTGCGTGGCCTTCTTCACCGAACGCGATCCCGCGCAGCTGGTTTCGGCCGAACGTGATCCGAAGGCGCGGATGGCGTTGATCTTCCGCTGGTATCTCGGCCTGTCTTCGGGCTGGAGCATCCGCGGTGAGGCCGAGCGGGTGGCCGACTACCAGATCTGGTGCGGCCCGGCCATGGGCGGGTTCAACACCTGGGCGGCGGGCACCTATCTGGCCGAGCCCGCCAATCGCGCGGTCGCCGATATCGCCGATCAGCTCATGACCGGGGCGGCCTACCTGACCCGCGTCGCGCAGCTGCGCACCGCCGGGGTGCGGCTTCCGGCCGCGGTCGCCCGGTACCTGCCTCGTCCGATGGAGGAGCGATGACCATTCTCGACACCGGCACCTCGGCCGGCACCACCTGGATGGTGTGCCCCGGGTGCGCGGCCATGATCTACGTCAAACGCTACGAACGCGGCGACCGGGTGTGCCCGGAATGCGACAGCCACGGCATGCTCACCGCCCCGCAGCGGATCGAGCTGCTGCTGGACCAGGACAGCGCCGTGCCCCTCGCCTACGCGGCGACCGTGCCGGACCCGCTGATCTTCACCGACTCCCGCCCCTACCCGGACCGGCTGGCCGACGCCCGCCGCCGGACCGGGCTGGACGAGGCCGTGGCATGCGTGCGCGGCACGCTCGGCGGGGTGCCGGTCGTGGTGGCCGCCATGGACTTCCGGTTCCTGGGCGGCAGTCTCGGCAGTGCGGTCGGCGAGGCGGTGACCACGGCCGCGGAAGTCGCACTGGCCGAACGCCGGCCGCTGATCCTGGTCACCGCCTCGGGCGGGGCGCGGATGCAGGAGGGCATCGTCGCCCTCATGCAGATGGCCAAGACCAGCGACGCGCTGCGCCGTCTCGACGACGCGGGCGTGCTGACCGTCTCGGTCATCACCGATCCCACCTACGGCGGTGTCGCGGCCTCCTATGCCACCTCCACCGACGTGATCATCGCCGAACCCGGTGCGCGCCTGGGGTTCGCGGGCCCCCGCGTCATCCGCCAGACCATCGGCCAGACGCTGCCCGCCGGGTTCCAGACCGCGGAATTCCTGCTCGAGCACGGCGTCGTCGACATGATCTGCCACCGGTCGGCGCTGCGCGACCGGCTGATCCGGCTGGTGGGCATGACCGTTCGCCCGGCGCGGCCGTACGCCAACGACGCCGAGGCGGTGTTCACCGATCCGGCCGCGCTGGCACCCGCCGACCCGTGGGAGCGGGTGCGGGCGGCCAGGCGGCTCGGCCGGCCCACGACCTTCGATCACATCGCCGGGGCCTTCGAGGAGTTCGTCGAGCTGCACGGTGACCGCCTCGCCGCCGACTGCCCGGCCATGGTGGCCGGACTCGCGCGCCTCGACGGGGTGCCCGTCGCGGTGATCGGCACCCAGAAGGGCCATACCGCAGCCGAACTGGCCGCGCACAACTTCGGCATGCCGACGCCGCCGGGCTACCGCAAGGCCGCGCGCGTGCTGCGGCTGGCGGCCAAGCTCGGCCTGCCGGTCGTCACCCTCATCGATACCGCCGGCGCCTACCCGGGTATCACCGCCGAGGAGCAGGGGCAGGCGGTGGCCATCGCCGAGAACCTGAAACTGCTTGCCGGACTGCCGGTTCCGGTGGTCGCCGTGATCACCGGTGAAGGCGGTAGCGGGGGAGCGCTGGCGCTGGCGGTCGCCGACCGGGTTCTGATCTGCGAGAACGCCGTCTACTCGGTGATCAGCCCCGAGGGGTGCGCGTCCATCCTCTGGCAGGACGCCGCCGCCGCGCCCCGTGCCGCACAGGCGCTGCGGGTGGACGCCGCCGCCCTGCTCGAACTCGGCATCGCCGACGCGGTCATCCCCGAACCCGAGGGTGGTGCGGATCGGCAACCGGCCGCCGCCACCGCGCTGCTGCGCCGTGCGCTGCGGCAGGCGGTGCACGAACTGCGGGCCTGGTCCGCGTCCGACCTGCGCGCCCACCGGCACGCACGCTTCCGAGCCTTCGGCGTCGCCCGAAACGATCTGCAGGAGAACCGATGACCGACAACGGCAGCACCCTCGTTCGTCCCGATAGCACCTCGTCCGCGTCCGGCGCCGCTGTGGTGAGCGCCGCCGAGGCCGACCACAGCCTCGCGGTCCTGGCCCGGCACACCCTGGCTGTCCGCGCGGGCATCGTGCCCGCTCCCACCACGGTGATCGTGGCCAACGGGCCCGTGGTCCTGCACGTGAGCTGGGACGGCGGCCGCACCGACGGCGCGGCGGTGGCGCAGCCCGCCGGGACCGTTCAGCCCGCAGTGGCCGTCGCGGCCGCGCCGGAGGCGGGCGCGACCGCCGCGCGACCGGAAAATGGTTCGCAGACAGCGATATTCACTCTGAACGCCGAAACCGTCGGCGTCTTCTACCGGTCGCCCGAGCCCGGTGCCGCGCCCTTCGTCGCCGAGGGCGACCCGGTGCGCGCCGGTCAGCAGGTGGCCATCATCGAGGCCATGAAGCTCATGATCCCGGTGACCGCGGATCGCGAGGGTGTGGTGGCCGAATTCCGGGTCGAGGACGGCGAATCCGTGGAGCACGGGCAGCCGCTGATCGTCTTCGAGGTGCTGCGGTGAGCCCGGTCGCCGGGGTGACGCGGCCCATCCGCAAGCTGGTGGTGGCGAATCGGGGCGAGATCGCGGTGCGGATCATCCGCACCTGCGCCGAGCTCGGAATCACCACCGTGGCAGTGCATTCGGCCGCCGACCGGGATTCGCTCGCGGTGCGGATGGCCGACGAGTCGGTGCAGATCGGTCCCGGCCCGGCCAAGCGCAGCTACCTGTACGTGCCCGCGATCATCGAGGCCGCCCGCGCCACCGGCGCCGACGCTGTCCACCCGGGCTATGGATTCCTTTCGGAGAACCCCGATTTCGCCGAGGTCTGCGAGGCCGAGGGCCTGGTGTTCGTCGGCGCCCCGGCCGCGGTAATGGCCCGGCTGGGCGACAAGTCCACCGCCCGCGCCCTGATGGCCGACGCGGGCCTGCCGCTGCTGCCCGGCAGCCGCGACCCGGTCGACACCGTCGACGAGGCCCGGGATCTGGCCGGCGACATCGGATACCCGGTGATCCTCAAGGCGGTGGCCGGTGGCGGCGGCCGCGGCATGCGGGTGGTCCGCGATCCGGGCGACTTCGCGACCGCCTGGCAGCAGACCCGCGCCAACGCGACCGCCGTCTTCGGCGACGGCCGTCTCTACGTGGAGCGTTATCTCGAACCGGCCCGCCACGTGGAGGCCCAGATTCTGGCCGACACGCACGGCCGGGTGGTGCATTTGGGCCTGCGCGACTGCTCGCTGCAGCGCCGGCACCAGAAGCTGGTGGAGGAGGCGCCCGCCCCCGGGCTCTCCGACGAGCTGGCCGAGCGGATCGGCGCGGCGGCCGTGCGCGGCGCCGAGGCGGCCGGGTACGTCGGTGCGGGCACGGTCGAATTTCTGCTCGACGGGGACGGGCAGTTCTACTTCATGGAGGTGAACTGCCGTCTGCAGGTGGAACATCCGGTCACCGAGATGATCACCGGCATCGACCTGGTGGCCGAGCAGTTGCGGATCGCGGCGGGGGAGCGGCTGACCGTCGAGTCCGGCGGGAATCCGCGCGGCGTGGCCATGGAGTGCCGCGTCAATGCCGAGGATCCGGAGCGGGAATTCGCCCCGGCCCCGGGCACTCTCACCGAATGCGTGCTGCCGGGCGGCCAGTTCGTCCGGGTCGACAGTCACATCTCGCAGGGCTATTCCATTCCGCCGCACTATGATTCGCTACTGGAGAAAGTCGTGGTGTGGGCTCCCGACCGGGCCGCAGCCATCGACCGCATGCGGCGCGCGCTCGCGGAGACCCGCATTCGCGGCGCCGGTGTCGCCACCACGGCGGAATTCCTGCACGACGTGCTGGATCATCCCCGCTTCCGGGCCGCCGCCCACGACACGGCGTTGATCGGTTCGCTCACCGGTCCGGTGGGGGCGCGGGCATGATGGAGGGCGGCCGCCCGCAACGCGAAGGAGCCCGCGCAGATGACCGTCGACGCCTGGGCGCAGCATCCCACCGCCCGCTTTCTCGCCCATGACATGTTCGACTCGCTGCGGCGGTGGACCGATGCCATCCCTGCCGGTGAGATCCCGCTGAAATCGACGCTCGCCGCCATGGACGCGGCGGGCGTCGACCACGCCCTCCTGTCCGCCTGGTGCGCCCCGGAGGGCATCCTCATCTCCAATGACGAGGTCGCCGCCTGGGTCGCCGAAGCGCCCGACCGGTTCTCCGGCATCGCATCGGTCGACCTGCGCCGGCCGATGACGGCGGTCCGCGAGCTACGCCACCGAGTCCAGGACCAAGGTTTCAGAGCGCTGCGCGTACTGCCCTGGCTGTGGGAGGTCCCACCCACCGACGCCCGCTTCTACCCGCTGTACGCCGCCTGCGTCGACCTCGGCATCCCCTTCTGCACCCAGGTCGGACACACCGGCCCCCTGCGGCCATCGGAGACGGGCCGCCCGATTCCCTACATCGACCGGATAGCCCTCGACTTCCCCGAACTGACCATCGTGTGCGGCCACGTCGGCTACCCGTGGACCGAGGAGATGATCGCAGTCGCCCGCAAACACCCGGGCGTAGTCATCGACACCTCCGCCTACACCACCAAACGCCTACCGCCAGAGCTGATCTCGTACATGAAGACCCGCAGCGGCCGCCGGAAGGTGCTGTTCGGCACCAACTATCCGATGATCTTCCCCGGCCACGCCCTGGCCGGCCTGGACGACCTGGCCCTGGACGACGAAACCCGCACCCTCTACCTGGACGGCAACGCCCGCCGCATCTTCGGACTGTGACGGCTTTCGGCGCCGCGCCACCGCACCCGCATCAATGCCCCCGGAATTCAGGGCAGTCCACATTTGTGAAATCGTCCTGTTTCACCGTTTCGGGCATCTAACTTCAATCGACCTGACTGAAAACGATTGGGGTTATCCATGAATGTGACGACCGGGACATGGCACCGGACCAGCTGGGCGGCAACGGTTTCCGTCCTTGCCGCGGCCTTGACCGTGGTGGCTGTGCCGGCGGGGTCTGCGGAGGCGATCCATCCCGCCGCAGCGTCGACCGGCTCGGCCGACGCAGGCAACTTCGAGATCGACGGCGGTCCGCAGGCCTATTTCGTGGGGTCGACCTACAACCTCGATGCCAATATGGGCGCGTCGAATATGTATGACACCCCGACGATCAGCTTCTACGACAACGGCACGTGTGTCGGCAGCACCATGCTGGTGCCCACGGGCGGCCAGTTTCCGAGGTTCACGAGGATGCCCTGGGTTCCGACCACCGCCGGCACCCATACGCTCCAGGCAAAGACGGGTTTCATCTCGAAGGAACTCGTCGTGACGATCCAAGCCGCCCCCGCGGGAACCACGCCCGACCCACAGCCAACCCACGACCCCTGCGGAGGCCTCGGCTCCGGCAGCGCGGGACTCTGAGCCCGAGAACGACTGGGGTTCTTCGCCGGATGGAGTCCTACCAAGGTCCGGCGGCGATGATGCCAGCCGACTCCGCACCTCATGTACGCGCTCAAAGAGATGTTGCGATATCCGCCTGCACCGCAAGCATGAACGCGCACAGTCGATGGTCTGATCACGCACTGTTGGTGAGGAACTGGCGGATTACGCACGATTCGTAGCCAATAGTGCGTGATTACACCGGTTGTGCCGCACTCTGCCTACATGGCCTACCCGGGTTCGGACCTGAGCCCTCGGCGGGTCGTCCCGGACACTCGGTTGGCATGGGCCGGCTTCCCCCGGCAGGCCTACTTGAGGCCTGAGCGGACGAAGGCATTCACGATGTGTCGTTGCAGGACCAGGTAGAGCAGCAGGACTGGGAGGCAGGCCAGGCCGGCCACTGCCATCAGGGGGCCCCATTGGTCGCCCTCGGTGCCCATGAAGCTGCGCAGGCCCAGTTGCAGGACGGAGTTGGAGCGGCGGAGGACTACTGCGGGCCAGAAGTATTCGTTCCAGGCGTTGATGAACAGGAGAATTCCCAACGCTGCCAGAGCGGGTCGCAGGTTCGGGACCACTACCGTCCACAGGATCGACCAGGACGAGCGGCCGTCGATGCGGGCCGCGGCCACCAGCTCCTTGGGGAAGGCGGCCAAGTGCTGGCGCAGGAGCAGCACGGCCAATGCCGAGCACAGGGTGGGCAGTACTGCGCCGACCAGGGTGTCGAGTAGGCCCAGGCGGGTCAGAAGGATGTAGTTGGGCAGCATGCTGACCTGGAACGGGACCAGCCAGGTGCCGACGAAAGCCAGGTACAGCAGCCGCTGGAAGCGGAAGGTGTACAGGCCGAAGGCGTACGCGGCGAGCAGGGCGATGAGCAGCTGACCCGACGCCGAGAGTGCCGCCACCACAAAGGTATTGAGGACCAGCCGGGGGATGTCGAGCTGGTGGGCGGCGTCGGTGAAGTTCGACAGCGATAGCGGCCAGGGCAGCGGTGACAGGGAGGTGACGTCCTCGGGCCGGCGCAGCGCGGTCGCGAAGAGCCAGTAGATGGGGAAGACGCACACGACGGCCGTGCCCGCCAGCAGCACGTGGCCGCCGGCGGAGCGCAGCCGGTCGGGCAGGGAGGTGTCAGTCATCGTGGAAGGCAACCTTTTCCGAGATCCAGACCAGGCCCGCGGCTACCACACCGAATCCGAGGAACAGCAGCACACCCGCCGCGGCGCTGAGGCCGGCGTCGAAGCTGTGGAACGCGTATTCGTAGAGCAGGTAATAGATGTTGGTGGTGGACTGCGCCGGGCCGCCCTGGGTCATGGTGTCGATGAGCGGGAAAGTCAAGGTGGGACTGAGCAATACGGTGGTCAGCACCAGGAACAGCACGGTGGGGGACAGCAGCGGCAGGGTGATCCAGCGGCGGATCTGCCTTGGGGAGGCCCCGTCGACGCTGGCGGCCTCGTCGTAATCGCCGCTGATACCGGCCAATCCGGCCCACACCACCAGCACGGCGAATCCGAGCAGCTGCCAGCCGGTGATGCCGACGATCACCCACTGCGCGGTCTGCGCGTCGTAGACCCAATTGCGTTGCGAGCCCACGACACTGTCCACGAAACCGGTGCGCGGGTGCAGCAGCCACCGCCACACCGCGGCCACCGCCACGGGCGCCACCAGGAACGGCGCGAAGATCAGCGCGTGATAGACGGTCCGGGCACGCGGGCCCACCCGCCGGCTGGCCAGCGCGATCAGCACCGGCAGCGCGACCGTGAACGGCAGCAGCCCGGCGATCATCCAGACGGTGCGGCGCACGGAGGCCCAGAACGCCGGAAGATCCACCAGCCGTTCGTAATTCGCCATCCCAACCGGCCGCATGGGCTGGGTCGGAAGCAGATTCCAGGAGTAGGTCGACAGTTGCAGGGCCTGCACCAGCGGCTGGTAGGTCCACACCACCAGCAGGAACAGCGCGGGCGCGAGATACAGATACGGTGTGGCGCCGCGCAGTACGCGGCGCAGCAGGGCGCGGTGCGGTCGCGCCGCCGGTGTCGCGGCGATCACCGGCGGCGCGTCCTGTTCGGGGACTGTGACGAACACCGGTCAGCCGGCCTCCGCCGCGAGAGCGGCCAGCCGCTCCTGCACCTCGGTGTCGGCTTTGTCGTAGATCCGGGTGCCCGGGCCCGCCTCGACCGCGGTCGCGATGACCGCCGTGCCGACCACATCGAGCCGGGTGAAACCGGATCCGACGAAACCCTGCTGCCGGCCCGCCGGCGCCATGGCGTCGATGCGGTAGGCCAGCGCCGGGCCGACCCAGACCGGGACCCCGGCCAGCACCGACGCCGCGGTCATGTGGTTGTGCCCGCACAGGATCATGCGCACGTCGGTGCCGGAGATCACCTCGGCCAGCTGATCCGCGTTCTGCAGCTTGAGGAACTCCGCGGCCGGGATGGCCGAGGGCAGCGGCGGATGGTGCAGCACCAGCACGCTGCCGCGCGACGCGGGGTGGCGCAACTGCTCGGCCAGCCAGGCCAGCTGCTCGGGTTCGAGACGGCCGTCGTGGCGTCCTGGCGTGGTGGTGTCCAGGCCGATGAGCCGCAGGCCGTCGACCTCGATGACCCGATCGTGCGGCAGCGCGGTGTCGACCGTGCCGGGTTCGAGACCGAGCAGCTCCACGCCGAAAGCATCGCGCTCGTCATGGTTTCCCATCACGTACAGCACCCGGGCGCCGAGTTCGGCCGCCACCGGCTCGACGGCCTCGCGCAGCCGCCGGTACGCCTCGGGCGAGCCGTTGTCGGTGAGGTCGCCGGAGAGCAGCAACGCGTCGATGCGCTGCCCGCCGGTGCGCAGCCGATTCAGGACGTGCAGCAGCGTGGCATGGGTGTCGATGGTGTCGAGGACCTGCTCACCGGCGGGGCGCAGGTGGGTGTCGGTGAGTTGGACGAGAATCAGATCGTTCATGAGGCCGGCATCAGTTTGGCGCCCTCGATGCGGGCGGCGGTGAGAGTGGACTGGGCGTCCTTGCCCTGGAACACGATCGACTCGACGGCGTCCATCATGCCGTCGCGGATCTGCAGATAGTCGTTGCCCGGCATGGAAACCCACGGTTCCATGGTGGCCAGCTGCGCGATGTTCGGCGCCAGCAGCGGGTTCTGGGTGGCCCACGAACCCAGCACGGCCGGATCGGTCACCATCTCCGAACGCAGCGGCAGGTAGCCGATGTTCTGTGCGATCTTCATGTAGGACTGCTCGCTGGTGAGGAACTTGATCAGCTCCCAGCCGGCGCGCTGCTTGACCGGGTCATTGGTCAGAATATGAAGTCCCGCACCGGAATTGGTGGGCACCGGCGGCTTGTCGCCGAAGCGCGGCATGGCGGCCGAACGCAGGTCCCACTTGTCCTTGGCGCCCGCCACGAACGTGCCCTGGATGGCGCTGGTCTCGAGGATCATGCCGATCTCGCCGCGCGCGAACGCCTCGTAGCCCTGCTTCTGCGCCAGCTTCGGCATGGAACCGGAGTTGACCAGATCCTGGGCCATCTTGGTGACCTCGACGCTCGGGGCGTCGGCATAGGTGAGGGTGCGGCGATCGTCGGAGATGACCCGTCCGCCGTCGGACCGCACCATCGACTGGAAGCACCAGTCCTTGGCGGCCTTGGTCAGGCAGTCCAGGTACACGCCGCCCTGACCGGTCTTCGCGGTGATCGCCTTGGCGTCGTCGGCGACCTGCTGCCAGGTGGTCGGCGGCTTGGCCGGATCCAGCCCGGCCTGGCTGAACAGGCTCGCGTTGTAGTAGAGCACCGGGGTAGAGAACACGAACGGGACACCGTAGGTGTGGCCGTCCCAGTCGTCGAGGGTGCGGGCGCGCGGGTGGAAGTGGAACTTCTCACCGTCGAAGTTCTGCTGCACCGCCTGCTTGCCGAACAGCGTGTCGAGCGGTTTGGCGCCCAGCTGGTGGATGGTGAAATCGAGGTCGCTGAAACCCAATTGGGCGACATCCGGCGGGTGCCCGGCCACCATCTGGTTCTGGATGCTCGAGATGGTGTCGGTGGCGGGGTTGGGGCTGTTGCCCTGCGGCTTCTGCGCGGTCACCGTGATGTTGGGGAACTTCTTGGAGAAGTCGGCGATCAGGGCGTTGAAGGTGTCGGTCCAGGCGCCGGCGAGCCCGTAGTTGTAGGACTCGAAGACGATCGAGACCTTCTGATCGGGGCGTAGTTCGGGGACCTGCGCCGTGGAGGTGGCGTCGGTGGCGGTGGTACCGCTCAGCCCGCAGCTGGTCAGCGCGAGACAGGCGGCGAACACCATGCCCAGGACGGGGCCGGTGCGTTTCACGGGTCTTCTCCTCATCGAATGGTGGTGCGAAAGAATCAGGCGACCGAGGCCGCCGGGTCCGCGGGTAGGGTCGCGGCCGGCTCCTGCCAGCGCAGGCGCAGGCCGGAGCCGGGGTCGAACAGGTGGAGATCGGCGGGGTCGCAACGCAATCCGATGTCGTCGCCGACCCGGACACCGGCGGGGCGGGTCGCGCGCACGCACAGCTCCAGCGCGCCGGCGGTGACGTGCACGAGTTCCTCGCTGCCCAGGTTCTCGACCATGGTCACCCGGCCGCGCACGGCCGTGGCGGTCGGATCGATGCGCAGACGCTCGGGACGAATGCCGGCCAGAACCTCGGTGCTGCTTCCGGTTTCGCCGGCGTCGCTACCGGATCCGGTCGTGATGCTGCCGGATTCGGCGTCGATCCCGAGCGCGGCGTCGATACCGTCGGTCCGCACGCGCAGCTTGCCCTCGTGCGAAACCACCTCCGCCGGGAAGATGTTCATCGGCGGCGAGCCGAGGAATCCGGCCACGAACGCGGTGCGCGGGTGGTCATAGAGCTCTTCCGGGGTGCCGACCTGCTCGACCCGGCCCGCGTTGAGCAGCGCGATGCGCGTGGCCATGGTCATGGCCTCCACCTGGTCGTGGGTCACGTACAGGAAGGTGGCCCCCAGCCGCCGGTGCAGGGCGATGAGTTCGGCGCGGGTGGCGCTGCGCAGCTTGGCGTCCAGATTCGACAGCGGCTCGTCCATCAGGAACGCGCCGGGGTCGCGAACCATGGCCCGCGCCAGCGCGACTCGCTGCCGCTGGCCGCCCGAGAGCGCGGCGGGCCGTCGCTCCAGCAGCGCGGACAATTCGAGCGTCCGGGCCACCCGTTCGACCCGCTCGGCGATCTGCGCCCGCGGCGTGCGGCGGGCCCGCAGCGGGAATCCGATGTTCTTCGCGACCGTCAGATGCGGGTAGAGCGCGTAGCTCTGGAACACCATGGCCAGGTCCCGCCGCTGCGGCACCTCGTCGGTGATGTCGGTGCCGTCCAGGAGGATTCGGCCTTCCGACGGCTGCTCCAGGCCCGCGATCATGCGCAGCAGCGTGGATTTGCCGCAGCCGCTGGGGCCGAGCAGCACCAGGAATTCACCGTCGGCGATGTCGAGGCTCACCTCGCGCACCGCGTAGTCGGTGTCGAATCGTTTCGACACCGCGTCGATCTGCAAGCGGGCCACTGTTCTCCTTCAGGCCGGCGCGGTGCCGGTCGTGATCCAATCCGCCACGCCGGTGGCGATGGCGGGCGCGTCCTTGACCCACAGGAAGTGGTCGCGGTTCGCGACGGCCGAGTTCTCGTCGATGTGCCAGCGGGTCACCTGGGCGGCGGGCATGCGCGAAACCAGGAAGTCCACATTGGATTTCGGTCCGAGCACGTCCTCCGACAGCGAGATCACCAGCACCGGCACGCGCATGGCGGCCAGTAGCGAGTTGTAGCGGCGTTTGGTGCCGCTGGGTCGGTAGTAGCTGGTCAGCGAATGCACCGACCAGTCGATCATCACGCCGCCGGGCATGGGCGCGGGAATGAGCACGCCTCCGGGCCAGTGACCCTTGTACCGCGACACCAGGCCGATCCACTGGATCTGGCTCAGCGCCTCCCACCAGCGGCGCGGGCCGAACGCCCACCAGAAGACCGTGCCGGTGCCGATGATGGTGACGCCCGCGATCCGACCGGGCTCAGCGGCCGAGAACAGCAGGGCCAGCTGGCCGCCCAGGCTGTGGCCGAACAACTGGATCGGCGCGCCCGGGAAGCGCTCCTCGACCGCGGTGACGATGGCGGGCAGATCGGTCTCGATCATCTCGCGGTAGCCGAAGTCGGTGTGCTCACCCAGCTTCGGGGTGGCCTCACCGTGCGCCCGCAGGTCGCAGGTCGCCACCGAAAGTCCCTGGGCGTGCAGGGCTTTGGCGAGCGAGAAATAGTTCTTGGCCTTCATCGCCATGGCCGGCAGGATCAGCACCACCGGGGCGTCCGGCCGCTGCGCGGGCAGGAAGCGGACGGTGAAAGCGACGCCGTCGGCCGTCTCGACCCGGGTGCTCTCCAGAGTGGTGAATTCCGAACGGGATTCGGGGGTCGCGGTGGTCGTGTCGCCGCTCATTTCGCCTCCGCCCCGGTGATGGTCACGTCGCACACGTAGTCGAAGGTGAACTTGGCGACCATGACCTCGTTGTCGTCGAGCAGCGTCGCCTTGCCGGACAGCTCGAACCGGGCCGACGCGGTGGCGGCCAGGATGTCGGCGAGCTCGCGCTGGTCGACGGTGGCGATCGCGCGGATGCGGCCCTGTGCCGGCTTGCGGTAGGACGCGGTGCCGCCGCGCAGTACCAGGCGTTCGACCGTGTACAGCCGGTGGGCGGCCGCGCCGACGAAGGCCGCCGCGCCCGCGATGTCGGCCGCGGTGAACAGCGCGCCCGCGTGCACGGTGGACATGTGGTTGCGGACCTCGTCCACGGCCGGGATCTCCACCACCGCGCGGTCGGGGCTGATCTCGGAGACGAGGGTGCCGACGTGGCGGCCGAACGGCACCATCTGCTGCGAGATGGCGCGCAGGTACTCGTAATCGACGGCGTCGGGGTTCAGTTCCGGGTAGGCGGCGGCGAATCCGGCCAGCGTGCGGGTGGTCATTCGGGCTTCCCTTCGGTGTTCTGAGTTGTCGGCGGCAATCGGGCGATCAGCGCGGGCCGCGCAGCACCCGGCGGGCGATCGACCAGCGCAGCACTTCCGAGGGCCCCTCGTAGATGCGGAAGGCCCGGGCCTCCACCAGGAATCGGGCCACCAGGTGGTCCTCGCAGACGCCCAGGCCGCCGTGCAGCTGCACCGCGCGATCCAGCACCCGCCAGACCGCCTCGGAGACGAAGGTTTTCGCGATGGAGGTCTCGTGCCGGGCCTGCGAGGAGGTCGGACCGTGAGTGTCGATGGTGTCGGCGACGCTGCGCACCAGGCTGCGGGCGGCCGCGATATCGATCTCGTTGTCGGCGACGAGGCCCTGGGCGATGCCGTGCTCGGCGATGGGCACGCCGAAGGAGTGGCGGCGGGTGATGTGGTCGGCGGTGAGCTGCTGCGCGCGCACCGCCAGGCCCAGCCAGTTCATGCAGAACGTGAGCCGTGACGGCGCGAGCCGGACCTGCGCCAGTTCCAGGCCCCGGCCGACCTCGCCCAGCACTGCGGTGTCGGGGACCTCGCAGTCGGCGAATTCGACCTCGCAGTGCCCGCCGGGGGCGCTGGTGTGGTCCAGGGTCGGCATCCGGCGGCCCACCCGCAGGCCCGGGTTGTCCTGATCGACCAGGAACATGGTGGGGCCGTCGGAGGTCATGGCCACGCAGATGGTGAACGCCGCGCCGTTGGCGCCGGTGGTGAAGTGCTTGGCGCCGTTGATGACCCAGCCCTTGTCGGTCTCCTCGGCCGTGGTGCGCAGCATGCGGGGATCGGTACCCGCGCCGGGGGCGGGCTCGGTCAGCGCGATGGCCGAGCGCACGTCGCCGGCGGCCAGCGGGGCCAGATAGCGTTCGCGCTGTTCGGCATTGGCGACGTGGGCCAGCAGATGGATATTGCCGTCGTCGGGAGCCCAGGCGTTCACGGCCAGCGGGCCGAGCAGGCTGGCGCCCGCCGCCTCGAGCACCTCGGCCTGGGCCCGGGTGTTCAGGCCGAGTCCGCCGTACTCCGGATCGGACAGCGGGCCGAAGACCCCCGCCTCCTTGGCCTTCTTCTGCAGGTCCAGCCGCAGCGCGTCATCGGTGACCCGGCCGCCGGCCACCACCTCGCGTTCCACCGGGATGACCTGCTCAATCACGAACTGCCTGGTCCGTTCGACCAGTTCCGCCACAGCGCTCATGGGGTCAGTGTCGGTCGGGCGTGCTGTCTACCGGGCGGGCGATCGTCAATGCCTATCGGTCGAATCGACTGCCGCTTCCGACCCGCGTTCTTCCGGGCGTCTCGGACAGGCTGAGCCCGACACCGAGTCCAGGAGTGTTCGACACCGGGCCCGCGAGGGCCGACGAGGGGATGCGATGACCGAGTTGATGGTCCGGGTGACCGGCCGACGTGACGTGGCCGAGGGCGTGTTCGCCCTCGAGCTGGCGGCGCTCGGCGGCGGCGCGCTGCCGGACTGGACGCCCGGCGCCCACATCGACGTGTTCGCCGGATCGGCCGGCGTGCGGCAGTATTCGCTGTGCGGCGATACCGCCGACCGGCAGTCCTGGCGGATCGCGATCCTGCACGAACCCGACGGCCGGGGCGGCTCCGCGCATCTGTTCCGCACCGCGCATCCGGGCACCGAGCTGCGAGTGTCGCTGCCGCGCAACCACTTCGCCCTGGCACCCGGTGACGAGTACCTGTTCCTGGCGGGCGGCATCGGGATCACGCCGATCCTGCCCATGGTGGCCGCCGCAACGCGGTCGGGCGCGCGCTGGAGCCTGCACTACGGCGCGCGCACCCGGGAGCACCTGGCCTTCACCGATGAGCTGGCGCGCTACGACCGGGTGAACCTGGTGCCACAGAACGAATCCGGGCTGCTGCCCCTGGCAGACCTGCTCGCCGACACCACCGCCACCGTGTACTGCTGCGGGCCCGCGCCGCTGCTCGACGCCGTCGAGGCCGAGGGCGCGCGCCGAGGGCTGGCCGTGCACACCGAGCGGTTCGTGCCACGACGCGTCGACAACGGGGTCGATCGCGCCTTCGAGGTCCGCCTGGCACGCAGTGGTCAGGTGCTGCGTGTCGGGCCGGACCGGTCCATCGTCGACGTGCTCGAGGGCGTGGGCGTCGCCATCGTCACCTCCTGCCGGGAGGGGACGTGCGGCAGCTGTGAGACGCCGTTGCTGGAAGGCGAAGTGGAGCACCGGGACTCGGTGCTCACCGCCGCCGAACGCGAATCCGGCAACACCCTGATGCCCTGCGTATCGCGGGCCGTCTCAGATGTTCTCGTGCTCGACCTGTGACACGAGAAGCACAAGGAAAACCAAGCGAAAGAACGCAGAGAGAAACAGGATGAGGAACACTGCTGCGGCGTCCGCGCTGCTCGCCGCCACGCTGTGCATCGGCGCAGGCGCCACCGGCACGGCCGGGGCCGACACCCCCGCCCCCCTGAACTACACCGCCACCAGCACCCCGACGAACGTGGTCATCCGGACCGACGCGGGCTCGATAGCCGTCGAGGACGGCGCCCTGAAGATCAAGGCCGGCGACGGCACCGTGCTGGCGGGCACCGAATTGGCCTTCCGCGTCGATGATTTCGTCTTCCCGATCGCGGCCGAGGTCACCGACCGCACCGCCACCCTGACCCCCGAATTCGACATGGCCCACGCCGTCTACAAGCCGGTCGCCCTCCCCTACGAGGACCAGGCCCCGTGGAAGACCCAGTACGACCGCGAACAGGCCGCCTGGAGCCGCATGACGACCACCATCTCCACGGGCGCCACCATCGGCACCCTGGTCGGTGGCATCGGTGGCGCCGCCCTGGGCTGCCTGGCGGGCGCGACCGCCGGTCTGGCGCTCACCGGTGCCCTCGCCACGCTCTTCGGCGCGGGCCCCCTGGCCGGTTGCATCGCGGGCGCGGCGGCCGTGGGTTTCCTCGGTACCATCGCCGGTCAGCTCTTCGTGACGGCACCGGTCGCCATCGGCGCCGCCATCCAGTACTTCACCACGATCAACCAGCCTTTCACGCCCGCGAAGTAGGCGTGTAAGACCCGGCGAGTCTCGCCCGGGGGACACGGCCCCGTCCGGATCATCGATCCGGGCGGGGCCTTTTGGTTCACAGGAGTACCGGGAGCTGGTGCAGGCCGCGGATCAGGGTGCTCGGATGCCAGGCCGCTTCGCCGGCGGGCGACAGACGCAGGTCCGGGAACCGGGACAGCAACGCGGCGAAGGCGATTCGCGCTTCCAGGCGGGCCAGGGGCGCGCCGACGCAGAAGTGGATGCCGTGGCCGAACGCGAGATGGCCGGTGGCGTCGCGGCCGGGATCGAGGGTGTCGGCGTCCGGGTAGCGGTCCTCGTCGCGGTTGGCGGCGGCGAGCGCGATGTAGACGAATTCGCCTGCGGGGATGGTGGTTCCGGCGACGGTGAGCGGCTCGGTCGTGTGCCGGACGGTGGCCAGATTGACCGGGCCGTCGTAGCGCAGGAATTCCTCGACGGCGCCGGGGATCGCGTCCGGATCGGCGCGCAGGGCTTGCAGCCGAACCGGATTGCGGAGCAGGGCACGGGTGCCGTTGGCGATGAGATTGACGGTGGTGTCGTGTCCAGCGACCAGCAGCAGGAAGGCCATGCCGACTTGCTCGGGCTCGGTGAGGGCGTCGCCGTCGTCGGCGGGAACGGCCAGCGCGGAGAGCAGATCGGCGGCGGGCTCCTGAGCCTTCGCGCGCACCAGCCGGGTCAGGTAGGCCGCCATGGCCTTCGAGGCGCGGGCGCGGTCCTCCTCCAGGCCGGCGACGGCGACCAGTGCCCGGGTCCACTCCTGGAAGTCCGCGCGGTCCTCGAGCGGTATGCCGAGCAGTTCACAGATCACCGTGATCGGCAGTGGTTCGGCGAACTCGCGCAACAGGTCCGCTTCGGCCCGTCCTTCCAGCGCGTCCAGCAGGTTGCCGGTGATCTCCTCGATGCGCGGGCGCAACTCCGCGACCCGGCGCGGGGTGAAGGCCCGGGTGACCAGCTTCCGCAGCCGGGTGTGCCCGGGCGGATCGGTATTGAGCATGTGGGTGAGCAGGGCCAGGGCGCTCGGATCCGATGGCGGCGTCCCGCGTTTGGCGCTGAGCAGGGCGTCGGTCGCGGCCGCGTCCTTCTGGAGGCGGGGATCGGTCAGGGCGGCGCGGCCCGCGGCATGGTCGAGCACGACCCAGCGAACGAGGCCGTCGGGGAAGCGGACTCGCCGCACCGGGCCGTGTGCGCGCCAGCGGCGGTAGTGGGCGTGTGGATCTGCGAAGAACTCCGGGCCGATGGTTTCGATCCGGTCCGGGGCGTCGATGTCGGCCATGGCGCGACCCTATTCGGCGGGGCGGACGGGGCGCGGGAGCGCGTGAAATCCCGATCATCCGATCGGACTTCGGAATGGAATAGCTTGCGGCGAACCGGAATTCACCCTGGGCTGGTCGAATTCGAGGACATCGCAGTCCAGAGAGGATGTCACCATGACCAGCACCGACATCAAGGTGAACGACACCGTCGCGTCGCGCGTCGGCGAACTGACCGAGGTATTCCAGCGGGGCCTGGACGAGAAGCTCGGAGTCGGCGCGTCGCTGGGCATCCGGCTCGACGCGGCCGGCGACGGCTTCACGCGGTACTACCTGGACCCCAATCCGGCCACCATCAACGCCATGTTCACCGTGCACGGCGGCGTGATCGCCACCCTGATGGACACCGCCATGGGCAGTGCCGTCTTCACGAAACTCGGTGACAACACCGCTTATACGACCCTGGAGCTGAAGGTCAACTTCATCCGCTCGGTCGCCATCGACGGCAAGCGGCTGACCTGCGAGGCCACCGCGGTACACGTGGGCCGGCGCACCGCCACCGCCGAGGGCCGGATCACCGACGCCGACGGCAAGCTCATCGCGCACGGCTCCACCACCATCCTGGTGCTCGGCCCGCAGGGCTGATCCGGACGAGATCGCCGATCCGCGCGCAGATGCCCGGCTCCCCTCGGGAGCCGGGCATCTGCCGTACTCGCCCCGATCAGGCCAGGGCGCGGCACTGGCCGATGAAGCGGGCCAGTTCGTCGATGCGGTCGGTGCGGGCGTCGACGGCCCGGTCGATCACCTTGAGCAGATGCTCATACGCCTCGGTGTGGTCGTAGTCGGCGACCTCGGCGATGCGCAGCGCCCACCGCCAGTAGCCGCGCAGCGTATCCGCCAGCGGCATCCGGAATCCCGCGATCACGTCCCGGATGGGCTCCACCGCCGCGTCGCCCTGGACCCGCAGGTAGCGGCCCACCACGTCGGCCATGAAGCTGAAGTGGCGCGCCTCGTCGCGGGCCAGCCGGCTCAGCACCGCCGCCAGCACGGGATCGCCGGAGACGTCCCGCAATTGGTGGTAGTACATCTGGGTCGCCTTCTCCTGCACCAGCGCGTAGGCGAAGAACTGCACCGGATGCTCGTAGGGCAGGTCGAACGGCTTGCGGCCCTCCACCGCCAATTCGGTGCGCAGGGAGTCTCTCTCGGCGATGCCGGAGGCCACCTGGTACCGGTTGAGTGCGCGGGCGTGGGTGTCCTCCTCGAGCGCCCAGCGCACCGTGAAGTGGTAGAGCTCGCGATTGTGGACGAATGCGGGCAGTTCGACACTGTCGTTCACCGGGAAACAGCGTTGGTATACATCGAAGTACCCCGGCAGGTGATCCTCGATGTAGGTGACGAACTGGACCGCCGAGCGCTGTCCCTCGGTGAGCCGCCCGGCGTCGGCGTCGGCCCAGTCGAAGGCGGTCTCCACGTCCCAGGCGCGGGTGGCCGGCGAGGCGGCCAGGAAGCCGTCCACCGCCGCCACCAGTTCATCGACCGGCAGCAGCGCGGATTCGATGCTCATCGATACTCCTGACGGCTAGCGGGCCCTGCGGCAGCCCAGTGCGTAATGCTTGGTGGTGTAACCCCATCCGGCATTGGCCACCTCGAGGTAGTACCGCAGTTTCCCGGCCAGTCCCGGCTGCCGCTCGTCGATGGCGTCGGCGGCGGCGTCGACGTTGGCGATCCAGTCCTCGATGGTGCGCCGGTAGTGGTCGGTGAGGTCGTCGACCGAGGTGATCGTGAAGCCGGCGTCCTCGGCTGCGGTGATCAGCTCGGACAGCGGCCGCAGATCGCCCCAGCCGAAGATGTCGGAGCGCACGAACTCGGTGCCGGCCCGCTCGTCGAACGCGCGGCGGGCGGCGGCATTGCGGAAGCAGCTCTCCGAGACGTAGAGGGTGCCGCCGCGGCGCAGCACCGCGCGGGCGCGGCGGAACACCTCGTCCAGATCGGGCATGTGCACGATGGACCCGAGCATGGTGACGGCGTCCACGCTGCCCGCGGGCAGGTCGAGCTGCTCGAAATGCCCTACGCGCGTGTGGACCTGGCGCTCGACGCCGCGGGCCTGCGCCTGTGCGGCGATGTAGTCGTGCTGGCGCGGCGCGGGACTGATGCCCAGGGTCTCGCAGCCGTACTCCTGGGCCATGAACAGGATCAGCGAGCCCCAGCCGCAGCCGATGTCGAGCAGTCGCTCGCCGCCCTGGATGCCGAGGCGGCGGGCCACGAACCGCAGCTTGTTGCGCTGGGCGAGTTCGAGGCTGTCGCCCTCGTTCTCGTAGAGCGCGGAACTGTACTTGCGCAGCGGATCCAGGAACTGGCCGAAGATCTCCGGATCCAGGTCGTAGTGCTGGTTGGTGTCGGCGGTGACGGTCATGCCGCGTCCTGCAGGGCCTTGTCGACGACCACGGCCACCTCGGCGAGCGTGGCGGTGCCGAAGACGTCCTCGTCCTCGAGCTCGATGTCGTAGGTGCGTTCGATGCGCGCGATCATGCGCAGCACCCGCACCGAGTCCACGCCGGCCATGGCGCGCAGGTCGGCGTCGGGGGTCAGTTCCGAGACGGGCAGGCCGGTCTCGGCGACGGCGATCTCGGTGACGGTGCGCAGGATGTCATCGGTGGTCATGACGGAACTCCATTCGGGGACAGGGCATTTGCCGTGGTGAGAGCTTGGTCGAGCAGGGCGACCTCGTCGTCGCGCAGGGACAGCTGGTGGCGCACGGACTCGAGCGCGAACGGGCGGTAGGTGGCGGCCGAGGACGCGCAGCTGATGCCGTCGGCGTCCAGGATCTCGGCGGCGGCCTGGATCAGATCGCCGGAGCCGGTCGCGGACAGCGTTGCCACACAACGATATTCGCGGTCGATCAGCAGCGGCGTCAGGAAGCGGGTGCGCTGCGACACCGTGAAGGCGGGCACCTGCCGGGCCAGCACGATCAGGTTGCCCATCACCTCGTCGCAGATGACGCCGGTCAGACCACCGTGCACGATGCCCGGATAGGACTCGAAGCAGCGGTCCAGCCGGAAGCGGGCCTGCAGCCCGTCCGGGTGCGGGGTGAAGGCCAGGCGCAGTCCGGACGCGTTGTGCGGGGAGCAGCCGAAGCAGTGATAGTCGGGGATGACCGACCACGGCACGCGGACGGTGGCCGGATCCGCGGGCGCCGCGGTGGCCGGATCCGCGGGCACGGTGGCGGCTGTGGGGGAGAGCACGGCCGCGCCGCTAGGCGATGGCCTCGGCCAGCGCGCGGCGGACCTTGGCATTGCTGGACAGGTCCAGGCCGGTCATGGTCGCGAAGGTGCGGCGCACCTTGTCGTGCAGCACCTCCAGTTCGCCGTCGGCGGCGACCTGTTCGAGGAACAGTTCGAAGCCGGTGTCGATGGTCTCGTGATCGCCGAGCTCGGCGATCCCGGCCTTGAAGGTGCTCACCGGGTGCTTGATCTTGGCCTCGGAGCTGTACACGTACAGGGTCTCCAGGACCGAGGGCAGCTCCTCGGGCCGGCGGGCCAGGCGCTCGGTGGCGTAGTGGATGAACTCGCGGGCGTGCCCGGCCTCGTCGCGACTCGCGTTGAGCAGCAGCGACTTCAGGACCGGCTCCTGCACCCAGGCCGACACCGCGCGGTAGACGTGGTTGACCGTCAGCTCGGAGATGATGTTGGTGGCCAGCGTCGCCGAGGGCGAGGTGCCCGGGGCGTAGGGCTCGCGCATGGCGTCGACCGCGCGGTCCTCGACATCCTCGCCGATGGCGCGCAGCCAGGACCGGAAGGCGTAGTGGTGCTGCACCTCCTGGTAGCCCCACACCACGGCGAAGGTGGAGAAGTCGTAGTCGTCGACGAACTCGGCCAGGAACCCGTGCACGGCGGCGATGACATTGGACTCGCCCATGGCGGCGCTCTTGGCCAGGGTCACGTACTCCGGCCGCACCAGGTCCTTGTCCACGGTGTCGAAGGCGAGATCGCCCAGCTTCCAGTGCAGGCGCTCGTAGTGGCGGAAGACTTCATAACTGTGCACGGGTGCCTCCGGTTCGTGCGGATCGAATGGCGTTGGGCGTCAAGGGCACTGGGGAATGTCAGCGGTGCTGGGCGATGAGGTCCCGGGCGGCGAGCCGCCGCAGCTTGCCGCTGCTGGTGCGGGGGATGGTGCGCGGCGGCACGAGGTACACCTCGACGGCCGCCAGCCCGAGATCAGCGGCCACCCGGTCGCGGATGGCCCGGGTCAGCGCGGCCGCGGCGTCGCCGTCGAGTTCGGATTCGGCGATCAGCGCGATCACGTCCGCGCCGTCGGGGTCGATCGCGGCGGTGCAGCGCTGCTTGTAGATGCCGTCGAGGTCGCGCACCGCGGCCTCGACGTCCTGGGCGTAGTGGTTCACGCCGCGCACGGTGATCATGTCCTTGCAGCGGCCGGTGACGAAAAGCTCACCGGCGCGCTGGTATCCGAGGTCGCCGGTGCGCAGCCAGCCGTCGGTGAAGCGGTCGCCCACCGCGGCCGGGTCGCCACCGAGGTAGCCGTCGGTGACCGAGGCGCCGCGGATGAGGATCTCCCCGACTCGGCCGTCGGGCAGGTCCAGGCCGGAATCGGTGGACACCACACGCAGTTCGAGGCCGTCCACGGCCGAGCCGACCCCGGCCACCGCCCGCGCGCCCGCCTGTCCCGGCAACACCGGGTCGGCGTGCTGGGCGTCGGCCAGCAGCACCCGGTCCACCCACTCGAACACCGGCTCGCGGCCCAGCGGCGGGAAGGCGACGGCCAGCGTGGCCTCGGCCATCCCGTACACGCCGAACATGGTGCTCGGCGCGAATCCGGCCGGGGCGAACCGGTCCAGGAACCGGGTCACCACGTCCTGCGAAATCGGTTCCGCGCCATTGAAGGCGATGCGCCAGCGGCTCAGGTCGTATTCGGCGACCTGCTGCGGGGCTACCGCTCCCAGCAGCGCCTCGTAGCCGAAACTCGGCATGGCGGTGATGGTGGTGCCGCTGGCGGCGAATTCGCGCAGCCAGCGCGCCGGGTCCTTGACGAACGACAGCGGCGACCACAGGTGCGCCGGAATGCCGCGCAGGATCGCCGAGAGCGTTCCGAACAGACCCATGTCGTGGAACAGCGGCAGCCAGAAGCCGCCCTGATCGTCCAGATCCAGGGCGATGCCCCGGCGGATGGCGGCCAGACCGGCCATCACCTGGCGGTGGGTCAGCTGCACGCCCTTGGGGAGGGCGGTGCTGCCGGAGGTGAACTGCACGACCGCCAGGTCGTCGGGCTCCGAGGTCGGCAGTACCACCCGCTCGGACTCCTCGTCGGCGGAAAGCTCTGCGGTGTCGAGGAATTCGACCGGGACGGCGCCGCCCAGCAGCGGCACCAGTTCGGCGAAGCGCGGGGACACCAGCACCGTGCGCATACCGGCAGCCGCGGTGATGGCTGCCAGCTGCGGTGGATAGCCGCCGGCGCGACGGGTGCTCGCGGGCAGGGGCAGGGGGGTGGCGGCCGCGCCGGCGGCGACGACGCCGAAGAAGCTCACCAGGAATTCCGGTGCGTTCGGGCAGAGGATGCCCACCGGTTCGCCGCGCCCCACCCCGCGCCGGACCAGCGCGGCCGCGGCCGCTCGTGCGGCGCGGTGCAGTTCCGCGTAGTCCATGCGCTCGGCGGTGGACCAGAATGTCGCCTCCACGCGTGGGTGCTCGGCGGCGATGAATGCGAGCCGATCGGTCAGTGTGCCTTCGGAATTCGCGGAATCCATAACCGTCACGACAACAGCGAATTGTGTCCGGGCGCTGAACGCGCTGTTAAACGTGAGCGGTGATAACCAGCCTCGATCGCCCAATTACAGTGCGCGATAAAGACATACGGCGATCGGACGATAGACGTCGGCAATGGCCGCGCGGCCTGCCGGGGCCGGCGGCGAGGATGAAATCGCGAAAATGCTATTCACAATTCAGGAGTCGCCGGTGAGTTCCGAACCCGCCGCCGTCGCGGAAATGACCCGGGTCCAGCGGGCCGTCGTCGAGAGCATCGCGCCGCACCTGCGGCACAACCCCTACGACAGTTACCGGATCCTGCGTGCCGCCGGGCCTTTCGTGCCCGGCCCCCACGACACCCGTCTGGTCACCCGCCACGCCGAGGCACAGGCCATCCTCACCGATCCGCGCTGGAGTCACGCCGAGGAACCCGAGTTGCTGCACGGCGACAGCGACGTGGAGCTGCCCGGATCGTTCCTGTGGATGGAGCCGCCGGATCACACCCGGCTACGTGGCCTGGTCGGCAAGGCGTTCACCGCCCGCACCGTCAGCGGATTGCGCGGGCGCGCCGCCCAGCTGGTGGACGAGCTGTTGACCGCGATCCTCACCGACTGCGAGGTGGATCTGCTCGAGGCCCTCGCCTATCCGGTGCCCCTCACCCTCATCTGCGAGATGCTAGGCGTGCCCGCCGAGGCGCACGCGCAGGTGCGGGCCATGTCGGCGGGCATCGCCCGCGGTCTCGACCCCGACGTGCTGCTCAGCCCCGAGGAACTGGCCGCCCGCACCGCCGCCGTGCACGAATTCACCGAGTTCTTCGGCGATCTCGTCGAACAGCGCCGCCGCACCCCGCGCGCCGACCTGATCACCGCACTGGTCCAGGCCGAGGAGGCCGGGGTGCGGCTGACCCACACCGAGCTCATCGGCACCTTGCTGATCCTGGTGGTGGCGGGCCACGAGACGTCGGTCAACCTGATCGGCAACGGCGTGCTCGCCCTGATCCAGGAGCCCGGTGAGTTCCGGCGGCTGCGCGCCGATCCCGACCTGGCCGGTGTCGCGGTGGACGAGGTGCTGCGCTACGACGCGCCGGTGCATCTCACCACCCGTACCGCGCGGGCCGAGATCACCGTCGGCGAGCGCACTTTCGCACCCGGTGACGCGGTGATCGTGCTGCTCGGATCGGCCAATCGCGACCCGGAGGCGTTCCCCGACGCCGACCGGTTCGACCTGGGCCGGTATCTGCCGGGCCGGAACACCGAGCGGCACCTGTCATTCGGCCTCGGCCTGCACTACTGCCTGGGCGCGCCACTGGCCCGCATGGAGATGCAGACGGTGCTGCACGCCCTGGGTGTTCGCGTTACCGAGTTGAGCCTGCTGGCCGAGCCGCCGTACCGGCCCAATGTGGTCGTCCGCGGCATGTCCGAATTGTGTGTCCGTGTGGAGGGCCGATGAGCACCGCTGTACCCGAGATCACCTTCGACGCCTTCGATCCCGGCCACCGCGCCGATCCCTACCCCGCGTACCGCCGCGTCCGTGACGCCGCGGCCCTGTTCCCGTACCACTTCGGGGGCGTGCCGGTCACCCTGATCACCCGGTACGAGGAGTGCGCGGAAATCCTCACCGGCGCGGACTGGGGACACGGGTACGCCGCCGGCATCAGCCCCTTCCGGGACACCACCGCCGCCATTCCGGGCTCCTTCGTGCGCATGGATCCGCCGCAGCACGGCCGCTACCGCAAGCTGGTGGCGAAGGCCTTCACGCCGCGCATGGTCGGCGAACTCGCGCCGGTGGCCGGGAAGGTGGTGGACGATCTGGTCGACATCGCCTTGGAGCGTGGCGAATTCGATGTGCTCGAGGATCTGGCGGTGCCGCTGGCGGTGGCCATGATCCCGGTGCGGCTGCTGGGCGGCGATCCGGCCGACGGCGCGCGGTTCCGGGAGTGGCAGCTGGCCATCGCGCGCGGCAGCGATCCGGACTCGCTGCTCGGGCCCGACGACATCGAGGCGCGCGGGCGGTCGGCGCTGGCCTGCATGGGGTACTTCGGCGAACTGGTCGCGCGCCGCAAGCGGGAACCGGGCCCGGATCTGCTCAGCGAACTGGTCGCGGCAAGCGCTGACGGTGAGACGTTGACGGAGGCGGAGGTGATCGGCATGGCCCTGCTGCTGCTCGTCGCCGGGATGGAAACCTCCATCAACCTGATCGGCAACGGGCTGCTGGCACTGCTGCGCAATCCGGACCAGCTCGAATTGCTGCGCCGCCGACCCGAACTCGTCGAACCGGCCCTCGACGAGATGCTGCGCTACGACGCGCCCACCCAGTTCACCATCCGGGTGGCCCTCGCCGACACCGTGGTCGGCGGCCGGCAGTTCGAGCGCGGCGACGGTGTCGTGGTGCTCACCGCCTCGGCGAGCCGCGACGACCGGGTGTTCCCGGACGCCGACACCTTCGATGTCACCCGGTACGCCGGGAACCGGCCCGCCCGTAAGCATCTGGGCTTCAGCCTCGGCATCCACTACTGCGTCGGCGCTCCGCTCGCGCGCCTCGAAGCCTCGGCCGCGGTCCGCGCTCTGCTCGACCGCGCGCCCGGGCTGCGGCTGGGCGCGGAGACCATCGAGTACCGGCCCAGCCTGATCCACCGCGGTGTGATGGCCCTGCCGGTGACGGTATGAGTCGAGCGGACCGGCACGCCATCGTCATCGGCGCGGGTATCGCGGGACTGCTCGCGGCCCGCGTGCTCGCCGAATCCTGCACGCGGGTCACGATTCTCGAACGCGATACCGCCGACGCGGCCGCGGTGCGCCGTGGCGTCGGGCAGGGCCGGCACCTGCACGGCCTGTTGGACCGTGGCCGCACCATCTTCGAAGAGCTGTTCCCGGGCTGTACCGCCGATCTGGTCGAGGCCGGCGCGCAGACAGCCGAGGTACTCGTCGGGACCCGCTGGTACATCGCCGGATCGCGGCTGACGGCCACTCCGACCGGGCTCACCTCGATCATCGCGACCCGGCCCCTGCTCGAATCCGTGCTGCGCCGCCGCACCCTGCAACTGCCGAATGTGATGCTGCGCGATGGAATCACGGTCCGGGGCCTGATCGGGGACAGCGATCGCATCACCGGTGTGCGGGTGGCGTCCTACCGTGATCCACACCCCGGCAACGACTTCGACGCCGCGGGTGGCGACAGGGCCTCGGCCGGCCCGCGCGGCGCGGCCCCGGACGGTGAGATCGCCACCGCCGATCTCGTCGTCGACGCGAGCGGGCGAGGATCGCGAGTCTGCGAGTGGCTCCGGGTGATCGGCGCGCCCACGCCCGTCGAGGAGCAGCTCGAGGTCGATCTCGGGTACGCCTCGCGGCTCTACCGCTACTGCGAGGGACAGCTGGGCGGGCACGCCTCGGTGATCATCTCCACCGGCGCCAACGGGCACGGCGGTGGGGCGGTGCACGTGGAGGGCGACCGCTGGCTGGTCACGCTCGCGGGCATGATGGGCGACCATCCGCCCATCGACGCGGCGGGCTTCCAGGCGTACGCCGCGAGCCTGGACGCGCCCGACATCCACGAGATCATCACGGCCGCAGAGCCTCTCGACGACCCGGTGCCCTACCGATTCCGGTCCTCGGTGCGGCGCCGCTTCGACCGGATGCCCGCCGCGCCCGCGGGACTGGTCGTGCTCGGTGACGCTCAATGCGCGTTCAACCCGCTCTACGCCCAGGGCATGACCGTCGCGGCGCTGCAGGCCGCCGCCCTGCGCGCATGCCTGGACGGCGGCCTGCCGTTCGCGGAGCTGCCCGCGCGCTTCTACCCGGCCGCGGCCGAGGCCACCGCGACCGCCTGGCAGCTCGCGGCGGCCTCGGATCTGCGTCATCGCAGGGTCGCGGGGCGGCGCGGGCTGCGCACCCGGCTCACCAATGCGTATGTGGCGCAGGCGCATCGCGCCGCCCACCGCGACCCGCTGGTGGCACGCACCTTCATGCGTGTCGCCCACCTCGTCGAACCGCCCGCCGCACTGACCCAACCGGCGCTGGCGGCCCGAATCATGCTGCGCGGCAATGGCGCCGCACTTCTTATACCGGCCGATCGTTGAATCCAGGAGGACAGTCATGGCCGCCCCAGAGGTGAACGCCGTCGCCGAAGCGCAGGACCCGGCCGTTGAGAACGCGCTGGTCCAGCTCTTCGGGCCCGACGGCCGCTCGGACCCGTACACCCCGGCGCGCGTGCTGCGTGATGCCGGGCCCATCCATCAGACCCCGCTCGGGCATCACGTGCTCACCCGGTACGAGGACTGCGCCGCGGTGCTGTCCACCACCGCGTGGAGCCACGCCGAAGAGGCCGGGATGATGCACCCGACCGTCAAACCCGAGGACGCCCCCGACGAACTGCCCACCTCCTTCCTGTGGATGGAGCCGCCGGACCACACCCGCCTGCGCAACCTGGTCACCAAGGGGTTCACCCCGCGCACGGTGGCCCGGCTGCGCCCGCGCATCGAGAAGCTCAGCGCGGAGCTGGTCGACAAGGCCCTGGAGGCAGGCGAATTCGACCTGGTCGAGATGATCGCCTACCCGCTGCCGCTGATCATCGCCTGTGAGCTCATCGGCGTGCCCGAGGAAGCCTACGAGCAGGTGCACCAGTGGTCGCAGGACCTGGCGCGCGGATTCGACCACGACTACACGCTGCCCGAGGAATCGCTGAAGGCGCGCAGCGCCGCCTCGCGCGGATTCATGGGCTACTTCCGGGAACTGCTCAACGAGCGCCGGGTGAACCCGCGCGACGATCTGCTCAGTGCGCTCTCACAGGTCGAGGACCGCGGTGACGTGCTCACCGAGCAGGAATTGCTCGCCACCTGCATCACCACCTTCGTGGCCGGGCACGAGACCACCGCCAACCTGATCGGCACCGGCATGCTGCGGCTGCTGCGCGCGCCCGACCAGATCCAGGCGATGCGCGACCGCCCCGAACTCACCGCCTCCGCACCCGATGAACTCCTGCGCCTGGAACCCTCGGTGCAGATCACCACCCGGGCCGCCACCCGCCCGATCACCGTCGCCGGTCACGACTTCGAACCGGGCGAGGGCGTGGTGGTCCTCATCAACTCCGCCAACCACGACGAGCGCGTCTTCCCCGATCCCGACCGCACCGACGTCGCCCGCTACTCCGACCCCAAGCACCCCGCCAAGAAGCACCTCGGCTTCAGCCTCGGCATCCACTACTGCCTGGGCGCCCCCCTGGCCCTCCTGGAAATGGAGATCCTGCTCGACGTGCTGCTCCGCAAAGTCGGTGCGATGGAACTGCTTTCGGAGAATCCCCCCTTCAAACCGAACGTGGTCATCCGCGGCCTCGAGTCCCTGCGCGTAGGCCTCCGGCCCGCCTGATCCGAGGCGTGACCCATCAGCGGGCACCGGGACATTCCCGGTGCCCGCCGGTGTATATCGGGGCTCTTTCGCGGCCGTCGCGGCGTGCCACACTCGCTGTGCGAATTGCACGGCGTGGCTTCGGCCGCGATGGTGGCTCGAGGAGCTGGGGTGAGGCAGACCCAAGAACCTTGGGCTGGTGCGCGTTTGGAACGTGGACTACTCAAGGTAGAACCCCTGATCTTGCTCCGGCGTTCGCCGTGATGTGACCGATCTCGGGGGGATGGGAGAGGTTGTGCGGTTGCTCGGCCCTTGGTCGGATTCGGTGGATGTCGCCACGCATGGGGGTGGAAAGGCGCGAGGGTTGTACGCGCTGGGGGAGATGGGGGTGCGGGTGCCGGAGTGGGTGGCACTCGGGACGGAGGTGTTCGACGGGTTCGCGACCGCGGCGGGCCTGACCGGGGAGTTGGCGGGGTTCGCGGCGGTCGGGGAGGTCGAGGCCGCGGTGGCGCGGGCCGCTGAGCTGCGCGAAGCGCTGGCGGCCGGGGACGTGCCCGCGGCTGCGGCGGCGGTGATCGGTGAGGCGTGGGAGCGGGTCGGGCCGGGACCGATCGCGGTGCGGTCGTCCATGTCTGCGGAGGACGGCGCGCAGCATTCGTTCGCCGGGCAGTTCGACAGTCACCTGAACGTGTACGGCCTCGAGGCCGTGACCGCGCGGGTTCGGGACTGCTGGGTGTCGGCGTACTCCGAGCGTGCGGTGCGATATGCGTTCGCGCACGGGCTGTCTCGCGGCTACGCGCCCGCGGTGGTGTTACAGCGATTGATCGCCGCGCGATCCAGTGGCGTGGTGTTCACACGGAATCCGATGACCGGCGCGGACGACGAGCTGGTGATCAGCGCCGTCTACGGGCTCGGGGAGGGTCTGGTCTCCGGCGCGGTCGACGCCGACTCGATGATCCTCGACCGGGACACCGGCGCACTGCTCGATATCACGCTGGGGGACAAGGATATTCGTTTCGACCCTCTCGACGGGCAGGGCTGCGCGACCGTCGAGGTCGAGGCCGACCGGCGCGGAGCCCGAGTGCTGAGCGACGCCGAGACCGCGGAGCTGGCCGAGGTCGCTCGCAAGGTCGAGATGTCCTGCGGTGCACCGCAGGACATCGAATGGGCGATCGACGACACCGGCGTGTGGCTGTTGCAGACCCGGCCGATCACCGCGACCGCGTCGACGCTGTCCGCGCGCGAGGTCGAACTGCGCGGCGCGGGCGAACAGGTTGCTCCCGGTGCGACGCGAATCTGGGACAACTCCAACATCATCGAGAGCTTCAGCGGCGTCACCTCACCGCTGACCTACACCACCGCCGCCGACATCTACGGCCGCGTGTACCGCGGCTACGCGGCCTCGCTGGGTGTGCCGCCCGCGCAGCTGCGGCAGACCGATGCCTGGACTCCCGTGCTGCTGGGTAGCTTCCACGGCCGCGTCTACTACAACCTGCTGCACTGGTATCGCATGGTCGGCATCGCGCCCGGCTACCCGCTCAACCGCCGGGTGCTCGAGGCCGCCCTCGGCGTGGCCGAACCGCTGGCCACCGATATCGCGAAGACGCTGCGCCCCTTCGAATTCGACAGCGCCGCGGCCCGCCTGCGCTCGCGGGCACTGACCACGGTGATCTACGCGCGCCGCCTGTTCGGCATCGACGATCTGGTCGAACGGTTCATGACCGACTTCTACCGCGTCTACGACGAATACGACGCCGTCGACTACACCACACTGACCGGTGAGCAGGCCTACCGCTCCTATCGCACGGTCGAGGGCGACCTGGTGCGGCGGTGGGGTCCGCTCATGGTCCTCGACGCCATCCTGCTCACCTGCACGGGCCTGATGTTCCTGCTCACCAGGCTGTTGCTGCCCAAGGCGCCGGAATGGTTCCTCTACGCCGTGGTCGGCCCCGGCGCGGATGTCGAATCCGCCGAACCGGCCCGCGCCATGACCGAGCTCGCCCGCGT
Source organism: Nocardia niigatensis NBRC 100131 (assembly GCF_000308655.1). Taxonomy (GTDB): domain Bacteria; phylum Actinomycetota; class Actinomycetes; order Mycobacteriales; family Mycobacteriaceae; genus Nocardia; species Nocardia niigatensis. The sequence continues at coordinate 94,890 of NZ_BAGC01000033.1, forward strand.
CGTGCGCGCCGATCCGGAACTGAACGCGATCATCAATTCGACCGCGCCGGAACGGATTCACGAAGCCCTGCGGGCCGCCGGGCGCATCGAGTTCCTCGCCGCCCTCGACGACTATCTGGACCGCTACGGCTACCGCAGCCTCGACGAGCTGAAACTGGAGACCCCGGATCTGCGCGAGAATCCGGCCAGCCTGTTCGTCATGCTGCGCAGCGCGGTCGGCCGCGTCGGCGACACCGTGACCGCCGGCCGCACCGGTGAGGCCGACGCCTATCTGGACGAGCACCTCGGCCACGGCGTCCGCCGGCGCATCTACGAACGCCTGCGCGCCAAGGTCTCCCGCTGCGCCGCCCATCGTGAGCGGCTGCGCTTCTGCCGCACCCGCGCCTTCGGCATGGTCAAGCGCATGATCCGGGTCATGGGCCGCGATCTGGCGGCAAGGGGCGTCCTCGACGAGTTCGAGGACGTGTTCCAGCTGACCGTGGAGGAACTGCGCGGCTGCTACGAGGGCGCGGACACCGGCCGCCTGCGTGAGGTCGTGACGGTGCGGAAGTCGCTGCGCGCCAGGTATTCCGCGCTGGTCGCCCCGGCTCGCTTCCGCACGGTCGGCCCGCGGCTGGGCAATGCCGAACTCGCGGCGCAGGGCTGGGCGCCCATCACCGCGACCGACGCGGCCACCCCCGGCACGGTGCTCACCGGCACCCCGTCCGCGGCGGGCATCGTCGAGGGCGCGGCGGTCATCGTGGACGAACCCCGCGACGTGGCGGGCGGCATCCTCATCGCCTACCGCACCGATCCGGGCTGGGTGGCGGCCCTTCCGTCGGCGTCGGCGCTGGTCATCGAACGCGGCAGCCCGCTCACCCACGTCGCCATCGTGGCGCGCGAACTGGGCGTGCCGACCGTGGTCCAGCTGCCCGGCATCACCCGCCAACTGCGCAACGGCATGCGTATTCGAGTCGATGGGGCCGCCGGCACCGTCACCGTGCTTCCCGAAGGAGACCAGTGATCGACCAGGTGAACGACGAATCGACGGTGCGCCGATGGCTGCTCGAGCCCTCGGCGAGCACCGGGCTGTACCTGGCCGACGAGGCCGACGGATGGGAGTACCGCAGCTACCGGGACCTGGCCGGCCAGGTATGGTCGATCGCGGACCTGCTGCGCGCCCATGGACTCGGCGGCGGCGAGGGCGCCTGCGTCATCATGCCGACCGGATTCCCCTGTGTGGCGGCCTTTTACGCGGTGTGGGCGTGCGGCGGGGTGTTCACTCCGGTCGCGCCGCCCATGTTCGGTGACCTGGAGCAGATCATCGCGCACATCGCGGGCATCGTGGAACAGGCCGCCCCCCGGTTGGTGGTGACCTCGCCGGAGTTCGAGACCTTCGTGCGCAGCGCCTGCCTCGCGGCGGGCCGCACCGACGAACCGGTGGTCGTCAATGCCGCGACACTGCCTGCCGCACCCGCGACGCGTGAGCTCGCCGGCGCCTCGGAAGTGGCTTTGCTCCAGTTCACCTCGGGTTCCTCGGGCGCGCCGCGTGGTGTGCGGGTCAGCTGGCACAACCTGGCCAACAACATCGCCATGATCACCCGGCTCATCGACTGGCGGCCGGGCGAATCCATGGTGTCCTGGCTGCCGCTCTACCACGACATGGGCCTCGTCGGCGCGTTCCTGCAGGGCGTCACCAACCAGGCCGACCTGTACCTCATGCGCCCCGACCAGTTCGTGCGCGACCCGCTGCGCTGGCTGCGCGCCATGACCCATGCCCAGCACGCGCCGTCACCGTCGTTCGCGCTCGGCTATGTGGCGCACCGGGTCCGGCCCGAGGAGATCGCCGCCCTGGACCTGTCGGGCTGGCGGACCCTGGCGATCGGCTCCGAGCCGGTCGAGGTGGCCGATCTGCAGGCCTTCGCGGACCTGGCGGGCCCGCAGGGCTTTTCGATGGGCGCGTTCACCCTCGCCTACGGGTTGGCCGAGGCGACGCTCATGGTGACCTCCTCGCCCACCCGGCGGCCCATCACCGCGCTGCGGCTCGACAACCCGAATCTGCGCTTCGGCGAACCGGTTCCGGTGCTCGAGGAGGCGATCCTCGACGACACCCACCGGGTGACCGGCGCGGGCTGGATCACCGGGCTCGGCTTCTCCACCCCCGAATCCACGGTGACCGTGGTCGACGACGAGGGCCGGGAACTGCCCGACGGCGTCCTCGGCGAAATGGTGGTGACCGGAGACTCGGTGGCGCTCGGCTACTCCGGGGAGACGAACGCAGCCGCCGCAACCCGCCTCGAGAACGGCCGCCTCTACTCGGGCGATGCCGGATTCCGCTATCACGGTGAGGTTTTCGTCCTCGGCCGGATGGGCACCAGCATCAAGGTGCGCGGCCGCTCGGTGTTCATGGAGGACATCGAATCCCGGGTCGCCCAGGAAACCGGGCTCACCAAGGGCAAACTCGCCGCCGTCGGCCTCGTGGAGGCCGGACTCCAGGGCGTCGCCCTCTTCGCCGAAACCGCGCCCGGCGAGTGGATTCCCCAGGCCCGCGCCCTCATCCGCGGCCACCTCGGACCCGCCCAGACCGTCCACATCGTCACCGGCCCCCGTGGCCTCATCCGCCGCACGTCCAGCGGCAAACCCCGCCGCCGCCACATGTGGCAGCTCCTGCGGGACGGGGCACTGGAGGGCGCGGTGCTGCACGCGGCCGACACGCCTGCGGGGCAGCCGAATTCGCTCCAGCCGGACAGTGCCGCGGGTGAGTCCCGACCGGCCACGCCACAGCCGGACGGCGCTGGTCGTTCCGCGGACATGGCGCCGTCGGAACCGGTTGCGCACCAACCCGCGATGCCGCTGGATCGACTGCGACAGCTGCTGGACGGCGCTCTGCAGTCGGTGGTCGTTCCCGAGGACGCGGCAGTCCTGTTCGAGGGGTCGCTGGCCGAGGGCTTCGGCAATGCGGGCTCCGATATCGATTTCCTTGCGGTGGTGCCCGGTTCGGACGAACTGCCCACCCTCCCCACGGTCCTGTTCCTGGACGGCCGCCGTGTCGAGGTCCGTACGCGCTCGGTGGCCCAACTGCGGCGACAGCTCGAGCGGGCCGCGACCGACCCGGACGAGGACGGCCTCAACCGCTGCCAGCGTTTCCTGCGCGCCACGGTCGTCCGCCCCGGCGCCGTGGACCTGGACGAGCTGCGCGGGATTCTCGGCCACGACGGGTTGACCACCCTCGTCGCCGACTGGTGGACCGAACGGGCCCGGCACGCCCTGCGATTCGCAATCGCGCTGCGCGCCTTCGGATCCCACGCCGAGGCGGAGGCGTGGGCGGAAGACGGCCTCCTGCAAGCCATGAAGGCATGGCTCGGCCGCCGCGGCGAAACCTACCTCGAAACCAAATGGCTGCCACAACAACTCGACCGGACCGGGCCGGATCCGCTGATCGACCGCTACCGACTGCTGAACGACCTGGCCGATAGCGCCGCCCGCTGGACCGCCCGGCTCGCGCTGGCCGCGGATCTCGGTGTCGACGGCGTCGCGGACGACCCGAACGACGTGATCTTCACGCGCCGGCCGGCCGTCACCACCTGGCCGCTGGCCGGGCGGCTGCACGTGCTGCGTTCCGAGAGCGAGGTTTTCGTGCTCTCCGAGGCGGGGGCGCAGGCGTGGCGTTCGGTGGTGTTCCGGCAGTCGATCCGGGATGTGATGGCGCGGGCGCCACGCGATATCGGGGCGGAGTTGGCGGAATTCGTGCGGCTGGGATTCGTCGGATTGCAGTGGCGAGGTGGGCAGGTGCTGGAACCGGCCCTGGCCATGTGCAAGCCGGTCGCGGCGTATACACCGGTGGCCGTGGACGCCGCGCCTGCGCTGGGGCTCACCGGGGCGGCGCGCGGGGATGCGATCGCGACGCTGTCGGCGCTGCCGGCAAAACGGTTCATCGGGGCCGGACTGAATCTCGTGTGGTCCAACGTGGTGCTGGAGAACGCGCGCGAGGACCTGGTCGGGGCGGTCAAGGACGCGCAGGGGGACGTCGCCGACATCGCCGCGCACCGGCTGATCGCCATGAGCGTGCGAGTGCTGCTGAGCGCGGTCGGCATCCATCCGCTGCCCGCCGACGTGGACGCGGTCGGTACCGTGCGGCGGCTGCTGCCCGCCCACATCCCGGAGCGGAAAGCGCTGATCGCGGCGCTGGAATCGGCTACGGCGGTGCGGTTCTCGCGGACGCTGCGAAACGGCGGCGATGCGCTGAGCGATCTTGCCCGTGTCGACGGCGTCGTCACGGCGGTGCGCCGCCTGGCCGCGGATGCCGGTGCGGGCCGGGAATTCCCGGCCTCCTTCGATTCCCGTGAGCAGTGGCAGCGCACCCTCACCCTCGGCTACGACTGGCTGCGCCTGGCCGGCTATCTCGACGCCGACCTGCCCCTGGACGAGGCCCGCGATCTGCTGGCCAGCGGCGGCCAGCAGCCCCATCTGCGAGAAAGCGAGCAGTCATGACCCCAGAAGCCACTGTCACCGAACGCGTCCGGCACATCATCGCCACCATGGCGCCGCGACCCCCGGCCGACCTCGGCGCGCTGGAAGCCGGCGGCGAGCTGCGCCTGATCGAGGACCTCGGTTTCGACTCGCTGCGGCTCATGGAACTCACCGTCGTGCTCGAACAGAGCTTCGCGCTGCCGCGCTACCGGCCCGAACAGCTGATGGGCGTGCTGCGGGTGGACCAGGTCACGGATCTGGTCACCCGCACCCTGGAGGTGAGCGCGTGAACGAACGCATCACCGTCCTGCTCACCGGCGCCAGCGGACTGGTCGGTTCCGAGGTGGCCGCCCGGCTGACCGCGTCCGGCCGCCCGGTCGCGGCCGTCCTGCACCGCAATTCGGACATCCGACGCAATGACGGCAGCACCTATGAGCCGGATCTGCGAATCACCGGCGACATCCGGCAGCCGGGCTTCGGTCTGGACCTCACGACGGCCGCCGATCTCGCCGAACGGGTCGGCCTGATCGTGCACTGTGCCGCCACCACCGCCTTCGACGCCACCCCCGACGCCTACGACGAACTCAACGTGCGGGGCGCGGAGCATGCCGTCGGAATGGCCCTCGCCTGGGATGTCCCGCTGCTGCACGTGAGCACCGCCTACGTGTGCGGCCTGCGGCACGGCGTCATCGGCGAGGACGAATTGGACGCCGGCCAGTCCTTCGGAAACGGCTACGAGCAGAGCAAATTGCGCGCCGAACAGGTGGTCCGGGCGGCCGGGGAGCACGGCCTGCGGTGGGCGGTGGTGCGGCCCGGCATCGTCACCGGCGCGCTCACCGACGGCGTGATCCGCGAATACAAGAACCTGTACACCGTGGTGAAACTCATGGTCGAGGGCAAGCTGCGCACCCTGCCCGGCCGCTACGACGCCACCCTCGCCCTGGCCCCGGTCGACCATGTCGCCGACGTGATCGCCGCCGCGGCCGCCGATTTCGACAGCGTCGCCGGCGCCACCCTGCACGCGGTGGGCCGCGACACGCTGTCGCTGCGCGAGGTCTCCGACGTCCTGGCCGAGTATCCGTCCTTCGAGGTCGCGACCTTCGTCCCGGAATCCTCCTTCCGCACCGAGGATCTCGACCCCATCGAGCGCGAGTACTATCTGCGCATCGGCGCGCTCTACACCAGCTACTTCCAGCGCCGGCTGAGCTTCGACACCAGTACCGCGGACCGCCTGCTGGACCGGCTCCCGCCGCGCACCGGCAAGGACTACCTGCGGTCGCTGCTGGACCACTGCCTGGAGACCGGCTACCTGGGCGCGCCGCTGCCGTCCATCGCGGAAACATTGGCGCGCACCGGAATCGGCGCACCTGCCGCGGGAGCGGGGGCCCGGCCGTGACCGACGACGCCCTGCGCACCCTGCTCACCGACGCCACCCCGTCGAAGGAGAAGGTCGACGCCTACCTCGCCGACACCTACGTGCTCGAAACCGTCGAGCAGGCGCGGCGGCTCGGCATCGACACCGCCGCCTTCGCCCGCGAGCACTCGCTGCTGCTGCTGAAACCGGACGCCATCGTGGCGCGCGCCGTGGAAACGACCCTGATGTGGCTGGCGGACAACGACTTTCAGGTGGTGGATGCCCGGCGCGTGGTGGTGGACCGGCACGTGGCCCGCGCCCTGTGGTACTTCGCCTGGAACATCGCCTCCCCGGAACGACGGCGGCTGGCCGATCTGCTGGTCGGGATCTCCGATGTGCTGGTGCTCGTCGTCCGCGGCGCGGTCGCCGACCTGCCCACATCGGTGCGCCTGACCGCCGCGAAGGGCGCGACCGATCCCCGCAAACGGCAGCCCGGCGAACTGCGCTACCTGCTCGGCCGCCACAACTACCTGCTCAATCTCGTCCATTCCCCCGACGATCCCGCCGATGTCCTGCGCGAACTCGCCATCTACTTCGACGAGAAGACCCGCGCCGAGGTGTTCGCCCGCGCGCTCGAGGCGCGCGACCGCACCGAGACGGCCGCCGGACTGGCCCGCGACCTCTACGAGGTGGCTCCGGCCCGCAGCTTCGAACGCGCCGACGCCATCGCGCGGCTGTGTGCCGAACTGGGTTCCGCCGCAATGAAATCCCTGGACGACCGGATCGCCGCCATCGAACCCGGCTCGCCGGCCGCCCAGGCCGCGCTGCTGGAGGTGGCGTGGTCCGGTGGCCGCGAGCTCGACCCCTGGTCGCTCATCGTGCTGGGTTCCTACGTCCTACCCATGCGCGCCGGGACCGGGTCGCAGACCCTGCGCCCCGTCAGCGCGACCGATTGGCTGGAGGCCAGACCGTGACGACGACACAGCCACCCAGAACCGCCCACCCCCTCACCCGGGCGGCCGCCGTGCGCGCCACCCACGTGCGCACCATCCCGCGTGCCCTCGCGCACCGGCACGCGGTCGCGGAGGTCTTCGTGACCTCACTGGAGGCCGAGACTTCGGGCACCTTCGTGGCCGGGGCCCAATTGCCGCGCATGCACGGCCATTACGGCGATCACGCCGGTGCGCTGGGCCTGCACCACGACCTGATCGCGGTCATGGAGGCCGCCCGGCAGGCCTCCATCGCGGTGACCCACGAATTCTTCGGCGTCCCGACGAACCGGGCCTTCCTGGTGCGCACCTTCAACGGCACCGGCATCGACGGCGCCGGCTGGGAGATCGGTTCCGCACCCGCCGATCTGGAACTGCGGGTGCGGGCGCTGCGTGAACACCATCGGGGTGAGCGGCTGGAGGGCCTCGACCTCGTCCTCGACATCAGCTGCCGGGGAGTTCCGATGGGTACCGTGGACGGCTCCTTCTCCTGGGTGGACCCCCGGCAGTGGGCCGCCATCCGCGCCGGCTACCGCAAACATCTGGGCCTGGGGCCCTTCGAGATTCCCGCCTCGCCCGGCACGCGGGCGGACGCGGCGCTGGTCGGCCGGGAGAACCCGCGCAATGTGGTGATCGGCCCGCCGGAATCCACCCCCGGCCGATCCCGGGCCGCGCTGGTCGCCGACACCACCCACCCGATCCTGTTCGACCATCAGCTCGACCACGTGCCCGGCAACCTGCTCATCGAGGCCTGCCGGCAGACCGCGCTCACCACCATGGGAACGCGGCCGCGCCGATTGATCGGCGTGACAAGCGCTTTCGATCAATTCGTGGAGCTCGACCTGCCCGCCGTGTGCGTGGCCGAACGCACCGGCTCCGGGGTGGACGCCACCGTGGTGCACTGCGAGATCCGGCAGGCTGGTACCGTCGCGGCGCGCATCGACCTCGAATTCGCGGGAGACCTGGCCCTGGCGGAGGACGGCGACTGATGGACACCGAACTGCTGACCGGCACCCGCGCGGCCCGCAAACGCCTGGACCTGCACCGGCCCGTCGACGACCGGGACCTGCGGGAGTGTCTGGACATCGCGGTGCACGCACCCAGCGGCTCGAACCGGCAGCCCTGGCGGTTCGTGGTGGTGCGCGACCCCGAACTCAGAGCCCGGATCGGCGACTACTACCGGAAAGGGTTCGACGCCAACCTCTCCGGCCGCACACCCCGGCCCGATCAACTGGCCGATCTGTCCTCAGGGCAGTACCTGGCCGACCATCTGGGCGAGGTGCCCGCGCTGATCCTGGTGTGCACGCTGGGGCGGCCGCCCGCCGAATCCTCGTCACTGCGACTGGCCGGCTTCTACGGGTCGATCTATCCGGCGGTGTGGAATCTCCAGCTGGCCTTGCGCGCCCGCGGACTCGGGTCGACGCTGACCACCGCGCATCTGGCCTACGAACGCGAGGTCGCCGAACTACTGGGCATTCCGTTCGAGGAGGTCACCCAGGTGGCGATGCTGCCGGTCGCGCACCTGCTGCCGGGCGGCGGCAAGCCGGTGCGGCGCACGCCCGCCGCGGAACTGACCGGATGGGACGGCTGGCAGATCGGGGAGGCGCAGTGACCGATCTCGCCGAAATCCCGGTCAGCTCCGGCTTTCTCGCCTCGGTGGGCCGCATCGCGCGATTCACCAGGGTGATGTACAAGCCGCACTATCTGCTGTACGGCATCCTCTGGGTGCTGGCCCTCGAGGGCACGGCGGCACTGCTGACGAAGCCGGATGTCGCCTGGCATCCGGCCGGCGCGACCGCCGCCCGGATCGGCATCGTCGCCATCGTGCTGCTGTACCTGCGCATGGTCGACGAACAGAAGGACCTCGAGTACGACCGCGTGCACAATCCGGACCGGCCGCTGGTCACCGGAGCGGTGAGCGCGCTCGAATTGCGCGGTGCCATGGGGGTGATCGCGGTCGTCTCGATCGCGGGCAGCCTGGTCCTGTCGGTGCGATCGGCGGTGGCCATCGCGGCGGTGCTCGCCTACGGGCTGATCCTGTGGGCGCTGGAACAGCTCTCGGACACGGTGCGCACCAGCATCCTGCTCAACCTGGTGGTCACCTATCCGGTGCAGCTGCTGGTGACCGCGTATGTCGTGCTCTCGGCCATCGACACCGGCGACGCGGCGGCCCACGGGCGGGTCGCGGTCGTGGCCGTCGTGTTCGCCGGGGCTTTCCTGCAATTCGAATTCGCCCGCAAGACCTCACGGATCGCGCGGCCGGGGGAGATGTACTACTCGAACGCGCTGGGCGCGAGAGGGAGTGCCGCGGCGTCGGTACTGTGCGCGCTGGCCGCGGCGGCGGGTGAGATCGCCGTCGCGGAGCCGTGGGAGTGGCACGGCGCGGCGGTCGTGGTCGGCTGGATTCCCTTGACGCTCACGTTGATCCCGGTGATCGGGGCATGGCGGTTCGTGCGGTCGGAGGACGACGAGTACCCGGTGCTGCCCGCGGTCCTGTTCATCCTGACCCTGTACCTGACGCTCATCGCACAGGCGGCGGTGGTCACCCGCGGCTGACCGGCTCAGCGGTAGGCCAGGCGTCGGTAAGAGGTGGCGGCGCAGCCGAACCCGACCGCCGCGATGGCCAGGCACCACAGCACCGCCGCCGGCGCCCGATCGGCGGGGGCGCCGTCCAGCAGCGCGCGCACGGTGTCGACCACCGGGGTCGCGGGCTGCCGGTCGGCGATCCCGCGCAGCCAGCCCGGCATGGTGTGGGTCGGCACGAACGCGGAGCTGACGTACGGAATGAACGTGATGGCGTAGGTGAGCCCGCCCGCCGCCTCGGGATTGTTCGCCGCCATGCCCATCGCCACCGCGACGGCCGAGATCGCGACCACGAACAGGGCGATCAGCGCGGCCGCGCCCAGCCAGCCCAGTGGCCCCGAACCCGGGCGATAGCCCAGTGCCACCGCGACACCCACCGCGATGGCGATGGCCGCCATGGTGCGCGCGACCCCCTCGGTCAGATGTCCCGCCGACAGCGCCTGCCGGAACATGGGCAGCGTCCGGAACCGGTCCATGCTGCCCCGCGTCATGTCGGTGCATACGCTGGTCGCGGTGATGGACGCGCCGAAACCCGTGCACAGCAGCATGATTCCCGGCACCACATAGTTCAGGTACGAGCCGCCGACCTCGATCGCGCCGCCGAAGACGTAGGTGAACAGCAGCATCATCAGAATCGGCATGGTCAGCGAGATGACGAGGGTGTCGGTGCTGCGCAGGGTGCGGCGGGCGCAGCGCCGGAACATGACCAGGGTGTCGGGCACCAAATAGCGTGCCGCCGAGAACGCGGGAGCGGTCACCGGGCGGCGGCCTCGATCAGATCCGCGGTGTGCTCCGCCACGCCGGTGGTCCGCAGTGTGGCCGCGAAATCCGCGACCCGCTGCCGGGTGCGCGCGTTGAGCAGCGGCGCCAGCGCGGACTCCAACCGGTCTGCGGTCATGGCCGTGAACGGAAGATGCGCTCCCACACCGAGTTTCTCCACCTGTCCGCCCCACATGGGCTGCTCGAACGACACCGAGCACACCACCGTCGGCAGGCCGGCGCGCAGGCTCTCGAACAGGGTGCCGATGCCGCCGTGGTGCACGGCCGCCGCGCAATACGGGAAGATCAGGTCGAAGGCGAAGTTGCCGACCAGTTTGATGCGATCGTCCGTCACCGTGTTCGCCACATCCAGATCGCTCCACCCCGCGTGCACCAGGGCTCGTACCCCCAGCCGCGTGCACACCCGCTCCACCATGGCGAACACACTGGCGGCGTCGCGAATCGGCATGCTGCCGAACCCGAAGAACACCGGTGGCTCGCCCGCCTCGACCCAGGACAGAATGTCGTCATGGCTGCCCGACAGCTCGCCCACCGCTGCCCGCGTGGCCTGATCCAGCGTCAGGAAGCCGGTGAAGGGACGACGGCCGTCCCACTGCTCCGGCAGGCCCGGCACCAGGGCGGGGTCGTAGATCTGGATCTCGGGCACCCGCTCGCGTGCCAGCGCCGCGGCCGGGCTGGTGTACGACTTCGGCAGCCCCAGCACGGCACGCAGCTCGTTGAGATAGCGCAGGAACACCACCCGGCGCAGGTTCTCGGCCAGCAGCCAGGTCGCCCGATTCACCGCGGCGGGCGGATTCCATTGCGCGGGAAGCAGACCCGGGAACGGGTAGGCGCTGTTCATGCGCGCCGGGTAGTAGTGCAGGCTGACCAGCGGCACGTCCATGGCCTCCGCGATCGACGACGCCCGATCCTCGGTGACGGTGGTGGCCACGATCAGCTCGGCCTTGGCGCACACGTCGATGACCTCGCGGTTCATTCGCTCCGCGTACTCGGCCATCTGTTTGCCGACCAGCTGCATCAGCCGCAGCGTATTGCCGGCCGCCAGCGCGCGCTGGCCCTCGTCGGAACTGTAGAGCCGCTGCACGTCCGGCCCGCACGCCTGCGCGGGAAGACCTGCGGCGGTGACGAACTCGACCAGATTCGGCGGCGCGCCGATCAGCACCTCGTGGCCGCGGCGTCGCAGTTCGATGCCCAGGCCCACGATCGGGTGCACATCGCCCCGGGTTCCGGTCAGCGGTATCGCGATGCGCATGCGGCCTCTCTCGGTGCGGGGACGGGATTCCTCGACCCTGGGGTGCCCTGCGGCCCGCCGTCCAGACGCAGGAAATGTGGGCATTTCACGAAGCGGCGGCGCTGCGTAGGGTTGCGCTGATGCACATCGCCATGTTCGTGGACTACCATCCGGCCTCGCTCGGCGGGGTGCAGACAGCCGTCACCGGGCTGCGCCGCGGACTCGAACGGGCCGGGCACCGGGTCACCGTGTTCGCCGTGCCCGATCCCGCGGCCGCCCCCGATCCGGATGTCGTTGCGCTGCACCCGCTGTCGGTTCCGGCCGTCAACGGATTCGAGGTCGTCGCGCCGACCCGGCGCAATGCGGCGCTCATCGACGCCGAGTTCGCCGCCCGCGGGCCTGTCGACATCGTGCACACCCAGAGCACCTACGGCGTCGCCATCGCCGGGATGAGAGCCGCACGGCGACACCGGATTCCGCTCGTGCACACCGCGCAGAGCCGCGACGACGCCTTCATCGAGCACACCTCGCCGGCGCCCTATGCCACCGCGCTGGCACTGCGGCTGCTGCATGGACGCTATGTGCCGCACGAGCATCACATGCCGCACCGGGCCGGGGAATCGGCCGCCGCCCGGCACGCCTGGTGGACGATCAGCGGGCAGGCGCAGGCCGCCGACCGGGTGATCGCGCCGACCCGGCACTTCGCCGATCTGTTGCTCGCGCACGGGCTCACCCGGCCGATCACCGTGGTGTCCAACGGCGTCGACGACACACTGCTCAACGAGCGCACCCCGGTGCCACGCGATGGGGACGGACCGCTGCGGTTGGTGTGGTGCGGGCGGCTGTCGGGGGAGAAGCGGCTGCTCGAATCCATCGAGGCGGTGCGGCGCACCGACAACTGCGTCCTCGACATCTACGGCGACGGCGACCTGCGCGGCGCGGCCGTCGGGCGCATCGTGGAACGGCGGCTCGGGGAGCGAATCCGGCTGCACGGCAGGGTGAGTCAGGCCGCCTGCCTCGACGCCATGGCCGCGGCCGACGCACTGCTGTTCCCCTCCAACGGATTCGACACCCAGGGCATGGCGCTCCTGGAAGCCACCGCCGTCGGGCTGCCGGTGGTGTACTGCGATCCCGAACTCGCCGAATCGGTGCCCGCGGGCATCCGATCCGCGAACCCGTCCGTCGAGGCACTCGCCGAGACGCTGGCCAAACTGGCGGCCGACCGCACGGTGCTCGACGGACTGCGTGCGCGACTGGCCGATGAGGCCGACACCGTGCGCCAATCGCGCCAGATCGCACGGGTATTGGCGGTCTACCGGGACGCCGCCGCCGGATCGGCCGCCGCGCCGCCGCAGGCCATGCCCCGCACCCTGGCGGACATTCCGACCGCACCGGGCCGGGTGCCGGTGCTCGGGCACAGCCTGCGCGCGCTCACCGACGCGCCCGGCTTCGTCACCTCGCTGCCCGCGCTCGGGCCGATCGTGCGCGTGCACTTCGGACGCCAGACCGGGTACGTGCTCACCACCCCGGAACTGCTGCGCCAAGTCAATCTCGGCGATGCCGAATTCGAGCGGGAAGACCTGCGCGAAGCCATCGCCGATATCGCGGGCGGGGCGGTGAACGTGCTGCGCGGGCCCGAACACCGGCTGCGCCGCCGCATGATCTCGCCCGCCCTGCGACAGAGCCGGCTCGCCGAGTACGCCGAAGCCGCCGCCGACATCGCCAATGCCTGGGCCGCGGCACTGCCGGTCGATCAGCGGGTGAACCTGATGGACGAGGCGCACGGGCTGGTTCTCGACACCGTCTCCGCGACCCTGTTCACCGCCGATTTCGGCGACAGCGCGCGACGCGAGATCCGTGACAACGTGCCATGGCTGCTCAGCCAGGTCATCGTGCGCACCGCGCTGCCGCCCCAGCTGCGCAGGCTGCGGGTCATCGCGAACTACCGGTGGCGCAGCAAGTCCCGGCACCTGCGCGCCGCCGTCGGCGCGGTCGTGAGCGAATACCGCAGGCGCGACCAGGATTTCAACGACGTGGTGTCGGCGCTCATCCGCCACACCGACAGCGAGACCGGGGCCCGGCTGTCCGACGACCACATCATCGACGAGGCCATCCTGATGCTCGCCGGCGGTGTCGGATCCATGGCCTCGCTGACCGGATGGCTCTGGCACGAGGTCAGCCGGCGACCGGCCATCGCCGAACGGCTCTACACGGAACTGGACGCCGTGGTGGGAACCGGTGACGTGCGGCCCGAACACCTGGCCTCGATGCCCTACCTGAAACAGGTTGTTTCCGAGACCATTCGCTTCTGGGGACCCTGGATCAGCGCCGCCAACGCCGGCGCCGACCTGCCCATCGGGGACGTCACCATCCCGGCCGGTGCGGCGATCATGTTCAGCCCCTACATGGTTCAGCACGACCCGCGCTGGTTCAGCCACCCCGAATCCTTCGACCCGGATCGCTGGTCCGCCGCGAACGCCGCCGACACCGCCAAGAAGGCGATGATCTCCTTCGGCGTCGGCCGGCGCCGCTGCCTCGGCGACCACTTCGCGATGCTCGAGATCGCGCTCGCCTCCGCGGCCCTGCTGTCCCGCCGGCAGATCACCCCGGTGCCGGGACATCGGGTGCGGGCCTCCAACCGGGACTTCGTGCTCTCGCCCTCGGCGCTGCCGGTCGTCCTGCGGGCGCGCTGACCACGGACAGGTCCTACAGCAGGACCGGCAGCTCCTGCAGACCGTGCATGAGGGTGCTCGGATGCCAGGCGAGGGTCTCCGCCGTGGCGGACAGGCGCAGGTTCGGGAACCGGGACAGCAGGCCGGCGAAGGCGACCCGCGCTTCCAGGCGGGCCAGCGGGGCGCCGACACAGAAGTGGATGCCATGGCCGAAGGCCACGTGGCCGGTGGTGTCGCGGGTGGTGTCGAGGGCGTCGGGGGCCGGGTAGCGGTCGGGATCGCGGTTGGCCGCGGCCAGTGCGACGAACACGAGTTCCCCCTCGGGAATGTCCGTGCCCGCGATGGTGACCGGCTCGGCCGTGTGCCGGATGGTGCTCATGTTCACCGGACCGTCGAAGCGCAGGAACTCCTCCACCGCATCGGGAATCGCGTCGGGGTCCCGGCGCAGGGCCTCCCGCTGCGCCGGATCGCGGAGCAGCGCCAGGGTGCCGTTGGCGATCAGATTCACCGTGGTGTCATGCCCGGCCACCAGCAGCAGGAACGCCATGCCGACCTGCTCGGACTCGGTGAGCGCGTCACCGTCGTCGGCGGGCGCTGCCAACGCCGAGAGCAGGTCCGCGGCCGGCTCCTGCGCCTTCGCGCGCACCAGCCGCGTCAGGTAGTCCGCCATTTCCTCGGACGCTCGGGCGCGGTCTTCGTCCAGCCCGGCGACCGCCACCAGTGCCCGGGTCCAGTCCTGGAAGTCCGCGCGATCCTCGAGCGGCACGCCGAGCAGTTCGCAGATCACCGTGATCGGCAGCGGTTCGGCGAAGTCGCGCAGCAGATCTGCCTCGGCGCGGCCCTCCAGGGCGTCCAGCAGCGAAGCGGTGATCTCCTCGATGCGCGGGCCCAGCGCGGCCACCCGGCGCGGCGTGAAGGCTCGTGTCACCAGCTTCCGCAGCCGGGTGTGCGCGGGCGGATCGGTATTGAGCATATTGGTGAGCAGCGCCAGTGCGTTCGGATCCGACTGCGGCACAACGCGTTTGCGGCTCAGCAGCGCGTCGTTGACGGCGGCCGCCTTGCGCAGACGCGGATCGGACAGCGCGGCGCGGCCCGCCGCGTAGTCGAGGATGACCCAGCGGATGACGCCGTCCGGAAACCGGACGCGCCGCACGGGGCCGTGCTCGCGCCAGCGGCGGTAATGCGTATGCGGGTCGGTGAAGAACTCCGGGCCGATGGATTCGATCCGGTCCGGGGCTTCGATATCGGCCATGCCGAGACCTTAGCCGATGTAATGACTTGCAGTAAACGGCAATTCGTCGCCATGTAAAAGATTCTGTACATAATGTCGGGTTTTCTTTACACTGGCCGCATGCCCTACGAGGAGAAGCGGACCTGGATTCTGGGTGCCGCGGCCGCCGTCTCGTACCTGATCTATCTGATCGTCGTGCTGACGCGGGCCCGGCATGTCCCGGTGGTGGACGTCGCCTATGCCGCGCCGCTGCTGTGGGCGGTCGGCGGGTCCATCGTGTTCTCGATCGCGGCCAGTATCGCGGTGGCGATCGGGTCCCGGGATCGGGACCGCAGGGATCAGCGCGACCGCGAAATCGATATCCGTGGAACGCAGGTCGGCAACGCCTTCGTCGTGCTGGGCGCGGTCACCGCCCTGGTGCTGGCCCTGGCCGGCGGCGACCGGTTCTGGATCGCCAATGCGATCTATCTGGGTTTCACACTCTCCGCGGTGGTGGGCGCGGTCGCCAAACTCGTCGCCTACCGGCGGGGGACCTGGCCATGGTGAAACCGACCAGAGTCACCAACAACATTCGCGCACTGCGCTTCTCGCACGGTGAGATGACACAGGCCGAGCTGGCCGACCGGCTCGGGGTGACCCGGCAGACCGTCAACGCCATCGAACAGGGCAAGTACTCGCCATCGCTGGAGATGGCATTCCAGATCGCCCGGGTGTTCCGCGCACCACTGGACGAGATCTTCGAGTATCCGGAAGAAGACCAGCCATGAAGGCTATTGCGCAGGACGCGTACGGCACCGTCGACATGCTCTCCTACACCGACATCCCCACCCCCGGCACCGGACCCGACGGTGTGCTCGTCCGGGTGCGCGCCGCGGGCGTGGATCCCAGCGTCTGGCATTTCATGACCGGCGAACCGCGGCTCGCCCGGCTGGCGCTCGGACTGCGCGCACCCCGTGAACGGGTCCGCGGCTGGGACGTCGCCGGCGTTGTCGAGGCGGTCGGATCGCGGGTGACCGAATTCCGGCCCGGTGACGAGGTTTTCGGCACCGTCCCCGGCTCCTACGCCGAATTCGCCTGCGCCCCGGCCGCGAAACTCCAGCACAAACCCGTCAATCTCGGCTTCGAACAGGCAGCGGCACTACCGATCTCCGGCATGACCGCCCTCACCGGCCTGCGCGACGCGGGCCGCATCGAAGCCGGACAGCGGGTGCTGATCATCGGCGCGGCCGGTGGGGTCGGTCATCTCGCGGTCCAGCTCGCCAAGCACTACGGCGCCGAAGTCACCGGCGTGTGCTCGACCGGCGCCACCGCCTTCGTCGCCGACCTCGGTGCGGACCACGTCATCGACTACACCACCGAAAACATTACCGGCCGTTACGATCTCATCCTCGACATGGCCGGAAACCGCCCCCTTCCGCTGTTGCGCGCGCTGCTCACCGCCACCGGCACCCTGGTCCTCGGCGGCGGCGAGAACGGCGGCCGCTGGTTCGGCGGACTCGGCCGCTCCCTCCACGCACAGCTCCGCTCACCTTTCAGCCGCCACCGCATGCGCGCCCTGCTGTCCCTCCCCAAACCCGAATCCCTGCGCACTCTCGCCGAACTCGCCACCGCAGGAGCCCTCACACCCCGCATCGACCGCACCTACGCCCTCCCCGACGCCGCGGCCGCCATCACCCACCTCGCCGCCGGACACTCCATGGGCAAATCCGTGATCGTGGTCGGCTGACGCGGAAACCCGAGAACCCCTCCGCCGCAACGGGCGGAGGGGTTCTCGACACCGTGTTGCCTGCCGTTACAGCGGCATCGGGCCGGACGAGCCGGACGAGGCCCAGGACCAGCCCGCGTTGATGCGGGCCAGGATCAGGTTGACGACGTCGAGGACGGTTGAACCCATCGATACTTCCTCAGTGCTCGGGGTGATGCGACGGTGCGCAGCGTAGTCGAGGGGTCCGGGCAGCGATATGGGTTGGCGCAAAGGTGAATCAAGCTACGCCGAGACCGGAGTCGGGGCCGCGGCGAAGGCGAGCAGGTCCCGGGTGAGGCGTTCGGGATGGGTCAGGTACAGGCCGTGCGGGGCATTGTCGTAGACCACGAGCTCACTGCCCGGGATCAGTGCGGCCTGGCGGCGGCCACCGAACTCGAGCGAGATGGAGGCGTCCGAATCGCCGTGAATGATCAACGCGGGAACCGTGATCGCCCGCATCTCGTCACGGAAATCCGTCTCGACCACCGCGCGATTGCATTCGACGGTCGCCCACAGGGACGTCCCCGCAATCGATTGCAGGACACGGTCGCGGGCGATGTCGGAGACCTCGCAGCCCGGCAGGCCGGCGCCGAAGTAGGGATCGGCATTGTCGGTGAGCCAGCGGTCCTGGTGATGATGCCAGGAATCGCGCAGGGCAGCGGCGGCCGTGCGCGGCGCACCGTCCGGATTGTCGGCGGTGGCCAAGAGGAACGGCAGCGCGGCCGCCACCAGTGCGATGCGATGTACCCGGGCGCTGCCGTAGCGGGTCAGGTAGCGGACGATCTCGCCGCCGCCCATGGAATGACCGACCAGCAGGAGACCGCGCAGGTCCAGGTGATCGATCAGGTCGGCGACATCATCGGCGAGAGTGTCGTAGTCGTAGCCGCGTCCCGGATCATCGGAGCGGCCGTGACCGCGGCGGTCCAGGGCGATGACGCGATAGCCCTGCCGGGCCAGATCGGCCATCACGCCACGCGCTTCGGTGCTGTCCATCCCGGCCGCCGCGAGGAACAGCACCGGACGGCCGGTGCCCCAATCGCGGTAGAACAGCGAGGTGCCGGTGCGGGTGTCGACGAAAGGCATTGCGGTGTCTCCTCATTCGATGCTCGGATGTGATCCGATCGGAACGGGGAGGACAGTATGTCGGCTTCACTGACATCTAGTGTCAGTGGATTCCGGCAGAATTTCCGGCATGCGCGCCAGCCGTCTCATGTCGATTCTGTTGCTGCTGCAGACCCGTGACCGGGTCACCGCCCAGGAGCTCGCGGAGCAGCTGGAAGTCTCGATCCGCACCGTGTACCGCGACATGGAATCGCTGTCCGCCGCGGGCATCCCCGTCTACGGCGATCCCGGCCACGACGGCGGCTACCGTCTCCTCGACGGCTTCCGCGCCAAACTCGACCTGCTGACCACCGACGAGGCCGGATCCCTCTTTCTCGCCGGACTTCCCAGCGCCGCAGCCGATCTCGGCCTCGGTGCCATCGTCACCGCCGCCAACCTCAAGGTCATGTCCGCCCTGCCCCCGGAACTCCGCGACCGGGCGGGCCGCGTCGCCGAACGGTTCCACCTCGACGCCCCCGGCTGGTACAGCGAGGCCGAGCCGACGCCGTATCTGACCACCGTCGCCGACGCCGTCTGGAACGAACGGGCCCTGCGCTTCAACTACATCCGCTGGGCCACACCGCATCTGGTCACCCGCGCCACCGAACCCCTCGGCCTGGTCCTCAAATCCGGCAACTGGTACCTGGTGGGCCGCACCGGCGCCCAGCTCCGCACCTACCGCATCTCGCGGATCATGGAACTCGAGGTCCTCCCCGACGCGGTGTCCCGCCCGCCCGACTTCGACCTGGCGGCCTACTGGTCGAGCTACCTGGAGTCCTTCGACCGACGCCGCCATCTTCACTCGGCCCTGCTCCGCGTCACCGCCGAAACCTTCGAGCGCCTCCCCGAACTCCTCGACCCCGCCACCGCGCAGGCTGCCCGCGCCTCGGCCGCTGACCCCGCCCCTACCGGCCACCGCGAGATCCGCCTCCCGATCGAATCCATCGACCGCGCGATCCCCGACCTGCTCCGCCTCGGCGCCGGCGCGGAAGTCCTGGCCCCCGCAACGCTTCGCGACCGGATCGCCGCCGAAACCGCGGCGATGGCCCGCGTCTACTCGTAAGGCGGCCAGTTCGACAATGTCCGGTGCAGCGCCTCGACGATGTGCGGCCAGGAGTCGTCAGGGGAGCGCGAGTGTGCGAAGCCGCCGCCCGACTCGAGCGTCGCGAATCCGTGAAAAGTACTGCGCAACAAGCGAGCCGCGTCCAGCCCCTCGGCCTCTCCCAACCCATAACCGCGCAACAGTGCCGCGGTCAGCTCGACACTGCGCAGCAACGCCGGCTCCCCGGCCACTTCGCTCGGATCCATCCGAATCTGTGTAGCCGCATACCGTTCCGGATACTCGAGCACATAAGCCCGGTACGCGTCCGCGAACGCTACCAGCGCATCCCTGCCGGAGCGCCCGAGCACCGCCGCCCCGATCCGCTCGTTGAGCTCCGCACTGGCCAGCAACGCCACCCGCACCCGCAAGTCCCGCAACCCCCGCACATGCACATACAAACTCGGGTCCTTCACCCCGACCCGCTTCGCCAGCGCCGACAACGTCAACTTCTCGAACCCGATCTCATCGACCAACTCGGCTGCCGCCCCCACCACCCGCTCCGTCGTCAACCCAACCCGCGGAGACATCCGCCCTCCTCCCTATGTGCACTGAGCCAAAACCTAGCATCCATAGGAACAATCGAACCGGCCCGGGCGAGCTGCCAGCGGCCGAGAGGCCGGGGCTCAGCCTCCCGATCGGCCTCGAGCGCGACGAGCCGCCTCGGGCTGAAAAGCCCCGGGCGGCTCGCTGTTTCACTCTGAGGTGTGTACGGCTGACCTGACGAAGAACTGTCAAGAAGAGTCGGCCAAGCGGGACAAGGGGAAGGAGATCTGGAATGGGTCGGAGACCTCGAGAACGTCTGTTTCCGCGAGAATGATCGGGTCACTGTAAACGGTGCCGTTGCGGCGTCGGATCTGGATCCGTGGATGGGGGGTCGAAATCGACCACCCAAGGGAACTCTCGCCGGTCCAGGGTCAATCCCCGGCCGCCACGGTCGGCCGGGGATCAGTTTCACGCCGCGGCGTGGATGTGTTCGAGGCGGTCGTCGGCCGGGGCGACCGCCCTGGGGGTCGCCGACTCCCGGCGGATGGCCGCACGGATGTTCGGCGGTCGACCGTGGCGGTCCGGGACAAAGGGAAATCCCCGGCCGACGAGAGTCGACCGGGGATTTCGTTGAGGCTCAACCGAAGTCGGAACCTACACGCTCTTGTTGAAGGCCTTGGCCTCGCGACGGCGGCGGTGCAGGATCGGCTCGGTGTAGCCGTTGGGCTGCTTGGTGCCCTCGAGGACCAGTTCCTTCGCCGCCTGGAAGGCGATGGAGGCGTTGAAGTCCGGCGCCATGGGGAAGTACGACGAGTCGCCCGCGTTCTGGCGGTCGACGATGGGGGCCATGCGCTCGAGGGAGGCGATGACGTCGGCCTCGGTGACGATGCCGTGGCGCAGCCAGTTGGCCATCAGCTGGCTGGAGATGCGCAGGGTGGCGCGGTCCTCCATGAGGCCGATGTCCTTGATGTCCGGCACCTTCGAGCAGCCGACGCCCTGGTCGATCCAGCGCACCACGTAGCCGAGGATGCCCTGCGAGTTGTTGTCGAGTTCCTGCTGGATCTCCTCGGCGGACCAGTCGGTGTTCGGGGCGAGCGGGATCTCGAGGATCTCGTCGACGGTGGCACGCGGGCCGCCCTTGGCGATCTCGGCCTGCCGCTTGAACACGTCCACCAGGTGGTAGTGGGTGGCGTGCAGGGTGGCGGCGGTGGGCGAAGGCACCCAGGCGGTGTTGGCGCCCGACTTCGGGTGGCCGATCTTCTGAGCCAGCATCTCGGCCATCAGATCGGGCATGGCCCACATGCCCTTGCCGATCTGCGCCTTGCCGGGCAGACCGGTGGCCAGACCGGTGTCGACGTTCCAGTCCTCGTAGGACTTGATCCACTGCTGGGCCTTCATCTCGGCCTTGCGGACCATCGGCCCGGCCTCCATGGAGGTGTGGATCTCGTCGCCGGTGCGGTCCAGGAAGCCGGTGTTGATGAACACCACGCGGTCCTTGGCGGCGAAGATGGACGCCTTCAGGTTCACCGTGGTGCGGCGCTCCTCGTCCATGATGCCGACCTTGAGGGTGTTGGCCGGCAGGCCCACGACCTCTTCGACGCGGCCGAACAGCTCGTTGGTGAAGGCCACCTCGTCCGGACCGTGCATCTTCGGCTTCACGATGTAGATCGAGCCGGTGCGGGTGTTCTTCAGCTGGGTGTCGCCGACCAGGGCGTGCTTGGCGATCAGGACGGTGATCAGGCCGTCCATGATGCCCTCCGGCACCTCGTTGCCCTGCGCGTCGAGGATCGCGTCCGAGGTCATCAGGTGACCCACGTTGCGCACGAACAGCAGCGAACGGCCGTGCAGCACAAGCTCACTGCCGTCCAGTGCGGTGTACACGCGGTCCGGGTTCATGGTGCGGGTGAAGGTCTTGCCGCCCTTCGACACCTGCTCGGCCAGATCGCCCTTCATCAGACCCAGCCAGTTGTGGTAGCAGAGGACCTTGTCCTCGGCGTCCACGGCCGCGACCGAGTCCTCGAAGTCCATGATCGTGGTGACCGCGGACTCCAGCACCACGTCCTTGACGCCCGCGGTGTCGGTGGCGCCGATCGGGGAGGACGGGTCGATCTGGATCTCGATGTGCAGACCGTTGTGCTTCAGGAGCACAGAGGTCGGTTCGGTCGGGTCGCCCAGGTAGCCGACCAGCGCGTCGTTGTCGGCCAGGCCGATCTCGGTGCCGTCCTCGAGGCCGACCACGAGCTCGCCGTCCTCGATCGAGTACTTGGTGGAGCCGACGTGCGAGCCGGTGATCAGCGGCACCGCGTCGTCGAGGAAGTTGCGGGCCCACTCGATGACCTTGTCACCGCGGACCTTGTTGTAGCCCGAACCCTTCTCCGCGCCATTGGCCTCGGAGATGGCGTCGGTGCCGTACAGGGCGTCGTAGAGCGAGCCCCAGCGCGCGTTCGCGGCATTGATGGCGAAGCGGGCGTTCATCACCGGCACGACCAGCTGCGGTCCCGCCTGGGTGGCGATTTCGGCGTCCACGTTCTCGGTACCGATCTGGAAATCGGCCGGTTCGGGACGGAGATAGCCGATCTCGGTGAGGAACTGCTTGTAGGCAGCCTTGTCGTAGCCTGCGCCCGGGTTCGCGCGGTGCCACTCGTCGATCTTGGCTTGGATGTCGTCGCGTTCCGCCAGCAGTGCGCGGTTGCGGGGAGCGAGGTCATTGATGACGGCCTCGGCACCCGACCAGAACGCGGCGGAATCAACTCCGGTGCCGGGAAGGGCCTCGTTCTCCACGAAATCGTGGAGCACCTTGGCAACCTGAAGCCCGCCGACCTGAATCCGCTCTGTCATCTACTGCCTCATTTCGAGTAGCCGGGTGGAAATAGTACGCGCGTCATATTACTCGCGGTTACTCAGCGGTATTCCCCCGGCCTCGGGGTGGGGGCCTCGGCAGATGGGGGTTGATTGTATCGAACGGTACATTTAATGTACTGGTTGGAACATTTTCCGGCGGCCCGGAGCGAAGGTGCGAATCATGGGAAAGTCCTTGTCGGGCAAGGTCTCTGTGGTAACGGGCGGCAGTCGCGGGCTCGGCCGGGAGATGGTGCTCGCGCTCGCGGAGGCCGGATCCGACGTCGTGATCGCCAGCCGCAAGCTCGACGCATGTGAGGAACTAGCCTCCGACGTGCGCGCGAAGACCGGGCGGCGAGCGCTGCCGGTCGCCTGCAACGTCGGCGATTGGGGGCAGTGCGAGGCGCTCGCCGACGCCGCCTACGACGAGTTCGGAACGGTCGACGTACTGCTCAACAATGCCGGGATGTCGCTGCTCTACCCCAGCTTGGACCAGGTTTCCGAGGCCATGTTCGACAAGGTGATCGCGACCAATCTGAAGGGCCCGTTCCGGCTCTCGGCGCTCATCGGCGCACGCATGGCCGCGGCCGATGGCGGATCGATCGTGAATATCTCTTCGATCGAGGCCGCGCATCCCGAACCGCTGGCCGTGCCCTACGCCGCCGCGAAGGCCGGTCTCGAGGCGCTGACCGTGGGCTTGGCGCACACCTACGGACCGTCGGTACGGGTGAACACCATCCGCTGCGGACCCTTCGACACCGATATCGCCAAGGCCTGGCCGCCGCAGATGCGCGCCGAACTGGCCCGGCACACCGCCCTCGGCCGAATCGGCCTGCCCGCCGATATCGCCGGGGCGGTGCTGTTCCTCGCCTCCGACGCCTCGGCCTACTGCACGGGCGCGACCCTGGCCCTGGACGGTGGTTTCCGGTGACCTCCGCCGTCCCGGCCCGCCGGCGCGGCCGCCCGCCCGCCTCGGCGAGCGGGCCGGGGGAGACCCGGGAACGGATCGTGCACGCGGCGCTGGAACTGTTCGCGGAGCAGGGTTTTCACGGCACCGGCGTCGCCGAGATCGGAGAGCGGGCCGATGTGCAGCGCGGGGCGCTGTACTACCACATCGGATCCAAGGAGGAGCTGCTGTGGCAGATCCTCGCCGACTACACCCGGCTGATGCTGGCCGACGCCGAGCGGATCGCGAACGGCTCGGACCATCCGGTCGCCAAGCTGCGCAAGCTGATCCACAGCCATGTGCGGCTGATCATCGACAACCGCCGGGCGGTGGCCATCCAGCTGCGAGACGGCGGCGCGCTCAGCGGCGAACGGGCGCGGGAGCTGCAGGAGCTGCGCGACGGTCTGCAAGCCCGGTGGCAGCAGGTCATCGACGCCGGCCAGGCCGCGGGCGTGCTGCGCACCGCCGACCACGTGGTCACCAACAGCCTGCTGGGCATGCTCAATTCGGTGACCTTCTGGTACCGGCCCGACGGGCAGCACACCCCCGAAGAGATCGCCGACCTCCTCTGCACCACTGTCCTGGACGGACTCATCCAACCTCGTAAGAGCACGAAAGGCTGATCATGGCTTGGGATTTCGAGACGGACCCGGAGTACCAGAAGAAACTGGACTGGGTCGCGGAGTTCGTCAGGACCGAGGTGGAACCTCTGGACCTGCTCTACCCCAACCCCTACGACCGGCAGCACCCGGAGATCCGGGCGCTCATGAAGCCGTTGCAGGAGAAGGTCAAGGAGCAGCAGCTGTGGGCCTGCCACCTGGGTCCCGAGCTGGGCGGGCCCGGCTACGGGCAGCTGAAGCTGGCCCTGCTCAACGAGGTGCTGGGCACCTCCTTGTGGGCCCCGCTCGTGTTCGGCTGTCAGGCACCGGATTCCGGCAATGCCGAGATTCTGGCCCACTTCGGTACGCCCGAGCAGCAGGCGACCTATCTGCAGCCGCTGCTCGATGGCGAGATCGGCTCCTGCTACGCCATGACCGAGCCGACCGGTGGCTCGGACCCGACGGCCTTCCGGACCCGCGCGGTGCGCGAGGGCGACGAATGGGTCATCAACGGCGAGAAGTGGTTCAACTCCGCCGCCGAGTTCGCCACCTTCCACATCGTCATGGCGGTGACCGATCCGGAAGCGCCGCCGCATCAGCGGCTGTCGATGTTCATCGTGCCCGCCGCCGCGCCGGGCCTGGAGATAGTGCGCAACTTCACGGTGCCCGGTTTCAGTGAGCACGAGGCGCACCTGCGCTTCACCGACGTGCGCGTGCCGGCGGACGCGCTGCTGGGCGCGGAGGGGCTCGGCTTCGTCGTCGCCCAGACCCGCCTCGGCGGCGGCCGCGTCCATCACGCCATGCGGACGGTCGCGTTGGTGCGCAAGGCTTTCGACATGATGTGCGAGCGGGCGGTCTCCCGGCCGATGGGCCACGGCGTGCTCGGCGGCAAGCAGATGACCCAGGAGAAGATCGCCGAATCCTGGATCGAGATGGAGCAGTTCCGGCTGCTGGTGTTGCGCACGGCGTGGCGCATCGACAAGGAACAGGACTACCGTAACGTCCGCCACGACATCGCCGCGATCAAGGTGGCAATGCCCAAGGTGATGCACGACATCGCCCAGCGCGCCATGCATCTGCACGGCGCCATCGGTGTCAGCACCGATCTGCCGTTCCTCGACATGATGAACTACGCCCAGGTGATGGCCATCGCCGACGGGCCGACCGAGGTGCACAAGATCACCCTGGCGAAGCAGATCCTCGGGAACTACACGCCCGCGGATCCGGTGTACCCCAGCGGTTTCCGTCCCGCGCTGCGCGAACAGGCCCGTCAGTTGGTGGCCGAGCGACTCGAGCGCACCGTCGGGAACCTGTAGCGGTCAGGGTGCGGGGGTGGGTTCGTCGATGGTCTTGATGTAGTCGTCGACGTAGGTGGAGAGGATCTGCTCGACACTGAGCAGGAACTCGGTGGCGTTCGCGGCGGTGGGTCCACTCGTGTAATCGCCCGCCCCGCGACGAAACGCCGGCCCTCGGACAGCAGCAGCTGCTGGGTGCGCCGGTTGGTCGCCACCCGCTGGTCGGCGTGGAAGCTGGCGGCGCTGCCGGTGGCGACCACGGCCACCCCGCCCGCGAAGGCGGCGGCCCGGATGAGCGAGCCCTCGAAGCCGCCCAGACCGGTCACCACGGCGCTGGCGACCATGGCGACGAACCCGAGAAGCTGCCCCCAGCTGCGGAATCTGCCGGTCAGGAGGCCGGTGTTGGCGACCTCGCGGGCGTTGGCGCTGGTCCAGAAATCTGAAACGCGGGTCCGACGACGTTCCAGTCGATGACCGCCGCCATGGCGTCGGCCTGGGCTCGGGGCGACGAGGATCCTGCCACCCGGGTCTGTGTGGCACGGGTCGCCCGGCGACGCGCCCGGTCACGGCGAGTCCTCGTGGTCAACAGGCTTCGCCGGAGTGCCGCGCCGGTTCAGCCCTGGCGCGGTTCGATCCAGAGCGCCTCGGACAGTGCGCACAGCTCGCCGTCCGGCGTGGAGAGCGCCACGCCGACAGTGTGTTTGCGGTCGTCGCGGTTCAGCACCCAGGCGTGGGAGATGTAGTCGGATCCGGCCATGACGGGCGCCAGCTGGGTCGAGGTCATGGCGGCCGTGAACGCGCCCTGGCCCATTCTGGAGAAGACGAACGCGGCCAATCCGCCCGGGCAGTCCAGCGTCGACCACACGACTTCCGGTGGCAGCTCACCGTTCTCGTCCGCGAGACCCGGATCCGGCGTCCAGGCCGTGGCCATGATCTCGGTGCCGGGGACCCGCCACGGGAACAGGCGCAGGCCGCGGCCCGGCGCGCAGGCCACGCCGCAGCCGTAGCAGTCGGTGACGGTGCGGTGCTGGGACGAAAGGGCCGTCTCGAGCGCGTCTTTCGCGTCGGACCACGACGGCGCCGGGATGGGGTCGAGGGTGAGAGCGCCCGGGCTCGCCTCGACGAGCAGGGTGTCGTCGGTGCCGGTGAAGGCGGCGCGGCCGTGCTCGGGTCGCGACAGCAGGATCGGGGTGTCGATCAGGACGGGACGCCGGAAGTCGACGCGCACGGTGTCCGCACCGGAGTGGGCGGCCAGCAGGCCCGCGAGGTAGCCGCCGAACGCTATCTCGGGGTACCCGTGGATGTGCGCCGGAATCGTGAGCGCCTCGGCCCGAGTCATGCTGATGGTCAACCTCTCCCGGCCGGTCGGCCGATCATTCGACGATACCCAGAGTGCGCGGGTGCGTTGTCGGTGAGTTTTCGCACTCTCGGTCGAGCGCGACCCGGAGGGCGGCTACCGGCGCTTGCGCTCGCGCACCACGTGCGAACGCAGGCGCGGGATGCCCTTCACCCGGACGCTGCGCAGATGCCGCAACGCCAGGTCGTTGTCGCCCTCGAGTTCGGTGGCCGCGCCGTCGTCGACCAGGACGGTGCCCGGGCGGGCCACACCGGTGAGGCGGGCGGCGACATTGACCACGGTGCCGTAGAGATCGCCGAATCGGGTGAGAACCGGTCCGTAGGCCAGACCCACCCGGATCTGCGGCATCTCCGGAATCGTCTGGGCCGCACGGGTGATCGCGGTGTTCATCTCCAGGCCGATGCGGGCGCCCGCACGTGCGTTCTCGGCGGCGAACATGACTTCGTCGCCGACATTCTTGATCACCCAGCCGCCGTGGGCGGTGATCACCTCGGTGGTGGTGGTCTCGAAGGTCTCCAGCAGCTCGGTCAGCTCATCGGGATCCAGGTGCCGGGACAGCCGGGTGTAGCCGACCATATCGGCGAAACCGACCAGCAGGCGCCGGGTGCCGCCGCCCGACGCGAGGGAGCGGGTCAGCGCCGCGGCCATGTGCCGCTGCCAGGCGTAGTCCTGCAATTCGGCGAGCACCGCGATGGCCTGGGCGGTGGCCTCCCCGCCCGCCTCGGGCTCCCCGGCGCCGGCCGCGATCCGGCCGCCGATCTCGCGGGTGATCAGATCCGCCTGCCACTCCGCGAGCCGCGCCATCGCCTGGCCCAGCGTGCGGGCGGCGGCGATCTGGCTCTGCTCGTTCGCGATCGAGGCCGGATCCAGGGTGGCGAAGGCGCGGATGGCGGCGACGTCATTGTCGGTGTACGCCACCTCGTCGTCACTGTCCGCGGCCGGGAAGCCCAGTGCCACCCACAGCTTGCGGGCCCGGTCGGCGGGCACCCCGGACAACTCGGCCACCTGGGCCCGGGTGTACCGGCGCGGGCCGCCCAGCAACGACTGTTCGACCACCGCGTCGACCGCTTCGGTCACGCCACCAGATTCGATCATGCCGTCAGTACAGCACATCGGGCGGCGGAAGCAGAGAAGTCCCGCCGCGGCGGCCGATTCGAATCGCTCATTCGATGAAATGTCCAAAGTGACTGCGGCAGTGGGTAATCGGAAATCCTCCGGTTCTCGGTTCTCAGGACAGGGGTTGGGCGTCGCGCTGGGCGAGCATGATCGTCATCAGGCCCGACTCCTGGGACTGGGCCGTGATCATGCCTCGCGCGGCCTCTTTCACCGGACCCGACGTGAGCAACTGATCCGCCGCCTGAGCCATGGCCACACCGCCGCGATGGTGGCGCAGCATGAGCTGCAGGAACAGCACCTCGGCGTCCTTGCCGCGGGCGGCGGCCAAGGCGTCGAGTTCGGCCTGGGTGGCCATGCCGGGCATGGAGGTGCCGTTCGTGCTCGTCATCGAATGGTCGTGTGCCGCAGCCGATGTCATCCACGCCATCGGATGAGTGGAGTCCGGCGAGGCATTGGCCAGGCGCAGCCAGCCGAGCAGGGTGCCGATCTCCATGCGCTGGGCATCGGCGATCTGCTGGGCCAGCCGGCGCACCGTGGGATCCACGCCGGAATCCAAGCGCTGCACCATGATCAGCGCCTGCTCGTGATGGGCCTCCATGTCCTGACTGAAGCCGATCTCGACCGGGCTGAGGACCGTTGTCGCCGAACGGCTCTCGGGAATCAGCAGCGGTCGCAGCAGCATTCCGGCCGCCAGCAGGGCGAGGACGAGGACCGCGATCGCCATCGGCCGCCGGGCTCGAATACCCGGGCGATCCGTCACGATCCCACCACGGACTGCTGGTCGGCGGGCGGGTTGTACACGTCATCGGCGAGCTGCAACACCATGAAACCGTTGTCGTTGCAGGTGGCCCACAGCTGGTTGCCGTGCCACTCCGGCGGCGAGAAACACCAATCGGTGGACAGGTCGCCGAAGGCGACCATGCCCGACCGCGACGAGAGCGCCTGGTTCGGATCGAACTTGCCCTCCAGTACCGCCCGCGCCGCTGACGGGAACTCCATCGCCGGGACACCGATCAGCGAGGCCAGGGCGTGCGGAGAATTCCACAGCTCCAGGTTCCGGCCCTTGCGGGCGGGCGGATTGAAATACGCGATCTCCTTGGCGTGGAAGGGATCCCGCACATCGAACACCCGGATACCGGACTCCTCCCAGCCACAGGCGAGCGCCGTCGGATTCTCGGGCCGATCGGCGGCGCAGTAGTGGGCGTCGTAGGAGAACACCGAGCCGCCCATGGCCGAGGCCAGCATCGAATCCTGGTGCTCGGGCAGGTTGATCTCCAGCTTGATCTTGGCGGCGACCGTCGGGTTGGTCTCGTCGGAGATGTCGATGAGCTTCACCCCACCCGCGCCGCCCTCGTCCACCGTGAACAGGAACGGCTTGCCGTCATAGGTGACCGGAATGCTGTGCTGGGTCGCCCAGCCATCGGTCCAGAAAACTCGTCCCAGATGATTGACCTGCGGGTTCGGATCACGCCGTTGCACGGCGCTGATGTCCAGCACGGTGAAACCGGCCAGCGCGGACAGGTACATGCGATTGCCGTCCGGGCTGATGCCGAAGCCGTGCGCCTCGATGCCGGTGAGGCCCTGCCAGATCACGTGCGGATTCGCCGGATCGGTCAGGTCGACCGCGCTGACGAAACCTGGCGCGATGCCCGAGGCCCAGTAGGTGCGGCCGTCGGGGGAGAAGCCGCCCTCGTGGGTCGTGATCGGCAGCGGCATCAGCAGATCGGTGCCCGCGCCGGTGTTGAGCAGCCGCGGATGCGCGCAGTCGGAGATGTCGTAGACCGACAGGAACCCGGCGCCCTCGCCGACCGGAACGCCGGTGCCCACCAGCAGTTTCCGCTCGGGATTGACCTTGAGAGACTCCCAGGTGCCCGCGAGCATGGCGGGCTCGGTGAGGCTTCCGGTCACCACGGGATTCGCGGGATCCGACACATCCAGCACCTGCACGCCCTGGGAGGGCCCGAGGATATTGCCCGGGAACAGTGAGCCCGTGTAGGAGCAGTGGTCGTAGGTCGTCGAGGTGATCCCCGCGCCCTTGCCCACATACCCGCCGACGAACGACAGATTGCACCGATACCCCAGCGTGCTGCGGCCGCTGTCGCGGTCCTCGGCTGGAACATCGCCCTGCAGACCGGTTTCCGGCAGCGCGTCGTCCCCACAGTCCGCGCGCGGGACCGAGGTGCGCCCGACATCCAGGAACTGCTGCACCTGATTCTCGATGTCGGACTGCAGATCCGCCGTCGCGCCCTGCATCGGCAGCAGGGCCGCCCCCAGCAGCGTCACCGCCAGCACCGCCGCCGGCTTGGACCGGCGCACGCCTGTGAACCGCCTCATCGCGGTTACCCCCGTCTTCTTCCGAAACATTCGTGCAGTGACCGGTGGCACAGACAGCTGTGCAGTGTGGCCACGGTTACATCTCGGAACGCTAGCCCATAAACTGACTGACCGGTAGGGCCGCTTGCGAATAAGTGTCTGTGACACCACCGATAAACCGGGCTCGTAGTCTCATGAGGCGGGTGAAATCCTTTGCCGCAGTGCGTAACAGACCTGGTCGGCCGGTCGATTTCGGAAGTGTCCGACGTTCGAAGGGGATAGGTGACGCATGCGCACAACAGGATTCACGGCACTACTGGCCTGCGCGGTCCTCGCGGCCGCCACCGGCTGCTCGAGCTCCACCCCCTCCACCCCCTCCGCCGCCTCGACCACGTCCGCGTCGGCTGCCTCCTCGGGCGGCAATACCCCTGGCGGCGGTAACCCTGGTGGCAGCCAGAGCGGCGGCAACCCGACCGGTGGCGGCAACCAAGGCGGTGGCCCCGCCACCACCGCCCCGCGGCCCACCGACACCGCCATCCCCGCCTGCGCCTCCGGCCAAGTCGACATCACCGCCCAGAGCATGGGCGCCGCCATGAGCCACGACGGCATCACCCTCACCTTCGCCATCGCCAACCCATCCCAGGCCTGCACCCTCACCGGCTACCCCGGCATGGACGAAATCACCGACACCGGCACGGTCATCCACGCCGACCGCACCCTCAACGGCTACATCGGCGGCCTCCCCGCCGGCACCGACACCCCACCCACCGTCGTCGTCAAATCCGGCCACCCTGCCCACGCCATAGCCGAAGGCACCTCCTGCGGTCCCTACAACAAGCCCGACCCCAAGATCGTCAAAACCGAAGTAACAGCCCCCAACTCAACCGACACCCGAGTAATAGACACCGCCATCTACACCTGCCCCCTCAAGATCCACCCCGTCGCCGAGTAGCGCGTTGGCTCACACTGCCTTCGCTCGGTGTTCACGATGATCGCGAACGGGGTAGTGGAGGTGTCGATGGTCGTGCTGCGCTGCGATTCAGTCTGTGCTGGAATGGGTTTCGGCCCAGGTGGTGGCCCAGGCGTCGAGTGGGGCGAGTGCGCCGCGCAGTGCGGTACCGAGTGGGGTCAGTGCGTAGCCGTCTTCGTCGGGGTGCAGTACTCCGGCCTCCGTGAGTTCTCGCAGGCGTTGATACAGCACGCTGGACGACAGGCCCTCGCATCGAGCGAGTAGACCCCGTGCTCCGACCGGGCCCTCACGGAGTTCCCAGATGATGCGCAGGGTCCACCGGCGTCCGAGCAGGTCGAGGGCCGCCATGAGCGGACGTCCCGTCGACGAACCGCGTACCGGTCTTCCGGGCTGTGGGACTCCCATCGCACTCCTTGTGTTTCGAATATCGAAACACTAGCATCCGGGGTGTTTCTATTTCCGAAACAGGGGAGTTGGGATGTCCAGGATCGAACCCCTCGAGCCGCCGTACGCCGAGGAAACCGGCTCACTGCTGGCCCGGATGATGCCCGGCGGCGCGGCCCCGATCGGCCTGTTCCGGCTCTTCGTCAAGAACCTGCCCATGGCCGGCGCAATGCATGGCTGGGGAAGCTACGAACTGAGCAAGGAGCTGTCACTGACCCTGCGCGAACGCGAGATCGTCATCGACCGGACCACCGCCCGCTGCGGTTGTGAATACGAGTGGGGTGTGCACCTCGCGGTCTTCGCCGGGCGTGCCGGGCTCACCACGGAACAGCAGATCTCGCTCACCCACGGCGAGCCCGACGATCGTTGCTGGACAGTGGAATCCGAACGCCTGCTGATCCGCGCGGTCGACTCCTTGCACGACGAGGGCGATATCGATGACGGCCTGTGGGGCGCACTGGCGAAGGAGTTCGACGAGCGGCAGCTGCTGGATCTGGTGCTCCTGTGCGGCTGGTACCACGCGATCAGCTTCGTCGCGCGTGTGACCAGACTGCCGAACGAGCCCGGTACGCCGACCTTCACCGATCCGACGGCGACCGCGGAATAGACCCACCGCCCTTCCGCCGTTACGACGCGGGCGTGATCACCTCGGTCTGCAGCGCTCGGCAGGCGTCGAGGAGGCGGGCGCGGAGGAGGTCGGCTCGGGCGGCGATGCCGGCCTGGGCGCGGACGTATTCGGCTCGGCCGGCGGGGGTCTCGATGCGGATCGGATCGTAGCCGTAGTCGAGGAGGTCGTAGGGGCTGGCCCTCATATCGAGTTCTCGGGCGGCGCAGGCCAGTTCGAAGGCGTCGAACAGCAGGTCGGACGAGATCAAGGGGGTCAGTTTGAAGCCCCACTTGTAGATGTCCATGTTGGCGTGCAGGCAACCCGGTTGCTCGCGGTCCATCTGGGATTCGCGGGTGAGGGGTTCGATATTGCGGGGGGCGGCTTCGGGGGTGAAGAAGCGGAAGGCGTCGAAGTGGGTGCAGCGCAGTTGCATCGACTCGACGACGGCATCGGTGCCCTGGTGGCCCAGACGGAGGGGGACCTGTTGGTGGCGGACATCGTCCGTGCGGTAGACCATCGCCCATTCGTGCAGGCCGAAGCAGGAGAGCTGGGCGGGGCGGGTCGCGGTGGCCGCGAGCAGGCGGGCGACGAATTCGAGGGTGTCGCGGCGCTTTTCGAGGAAAGCCGGATCCGCGGTCCAGCCGGAGACCCGAGCACCGTCGGGGTCGATGGCCGAGATCGGTTGGTAGCCACGGGAACCCGCGTAGTCGTCGGCCTCGGCGAGCGCGACACCGAAGCCCGGATGCCACTTTCGGAGCTGGGCGGGCTTGTGGCCGTAGTACGTGAACAGGAAGTCGATCACCGGGTGCTTCGAACCCGCCGCCCGGCGTTCGAGATACGGGCCGATCAGGGCGTCGACGCGGTCGCGGTGGGCGGCCGCCCGGCCCCGCCAAGCGGGGCCGGGCAGCCATTCGGTGCCGGATGGCACGGTGGAATCGGTGTGCGCGTTCATCATTCGTCGAGGCGATGGGTGGCGTCGCGGACGGTGCCGACGAACTCCTCCACCAGATCTTCCAGGGCTACGATGCCGACCGTATTGCCACGGCTGTCGACCACCCGGCCCAGATGGGAATTGGTGCGGCGCAGGCGGGCCAGCGCCTCGAACAGGGTGGTGCCCATGCTGACCGTCGGCAGCGGGCGGATATCGGTGCGCGGGATCGGGGTGCCCGGGCCCGCGCTCTCGTCGGCGGTCAGGTCGAGGACATCCTTGACGTGCAGGTAGCCGACCATGGAACCGTCGTCCGCCCGCACCGGGTACCGGGAGAAGCCCGTCTCGGCGACGGCGGATTCGATATCGCCGAGCGTGGTCCCGTCCCCGCGCAGCGGCACCGACCGGGCCTTGGTCAGCGGCACCATCACATCGGCGACGATCCGGTCGCTCGAACCCAGCGCCTGGGTGAGGCGGCGGTGCTCCTCCTCGTCCAGCAGACCCTCCGACCGCGACTCACCGAACATCTCGGCCAGCTCCGTCGACGACACCGTGGAATCAAGCTCGTCCCTCCGCTCGATCCGCAGGGCGCGCAGGGTGATATTGGCCGCGAAGTTGTAGATCGCGATCAACGGTTTGGCCAGCCGCAGCCACGCCAGGTGCAGCGGAACCAGCAGCAGCGCCGACCGTTCCGGCCCGGCCAGGGCGATGTTCTTCGGGATCATCTCGCCCAGCAGGATGTGCAGGATCACCACGATCGCCAACGCCACCGCGAACGAGATCGGATGCAGTAGCGAATCCGGCACGCCCAGCAGATCGAACGGCTTCTCCAGCAGATGCGCCACCGCCGGCTCACCCACCCGGCCCAGCAGAATCGAGCAGATGGTGATGCCCAGCTGCGCGGCCGCCAGCATCATCGACAGGTTCTGACCCGCCTCGATGACCGTGTTGGCGCTCCGCTTGCCCTGCGCCGCAAGCGCTTCCAGCCGATCGCGGCGCGCGGAGATGAGCGCGAATTCCGCGCCCACGAAGAACGCGTTGCCCAGCAGCAGCACCAGCGTGAGCAGGACGGCGTACAGGTCACCCATGGGTCTGCTCCCAGATCGCGAGGGCTTCGGCGTCGACCGGCCGGATCAGGACGCGGTCGATGCGCCGGCCGTCCATCCGCTCCACCCGGGCGATCCAGCCGCCCTTGGTATGCGGCTGTTCGAGGTGATGGTTGCCGGGCTGCGGCAGCAGCACCTCGTCGCCTGTCTCCGGGATCCGGCCCAGCCGGGTCAGCACCAGGCCGCCGATGGTTTCGTACTCGCCCTCGGGTGCGTCGTATCCGGTGGTGCGGGATACCTCGTCGATGCGCAGCAGGCCCGAGCAGTTCCAGCCGTTCGGGGTGCGCCGCACATCGAGTTCCTCCTCGTCGTGCTCATCGCGCACATCGCCGAGGATCTCCTCGATCAGGTCCTCCATGGTGACGATGCCGGCGGTGCCGCCGTACTCGTCGACCACCAGCGCCACCTGCATGCCGTCGCGGCGCACCCGCTCGAGCACCTCGTCGCCATCGAGGCTGGCGGGCACGATCGGCACCGGGTGGGCGATCGACTTCAGCTTGATGCTGCGGCGATCCTTCACCGGGTGCACGAAGGTCTGCTTCACGTGTACGAAGCCCAGCGTGTTGTCCAGGTCGCCGTCGATGACCGGGAACCGGGAGTAGCCGGTCTCGCGGGCGGCGTCGATCAGATCGGCGAGAGTGCAGTCCTGATCCAGGGATTCGATCGTCATCCGCGGCGTCATCAACTCCTCAGCCGTGCGGTCGCCGAACTGTAGTGAGCGATCCACCACCTGCGCGGTGCGCTGATCCAGTGCCCCGTGCAATGCGGAAGTCCGCACCAGCGAACCCAATTCCTGCGGTGAGCGTGCCGAACGGAGTTCCTCCGCGGGCTCCACACCCAGCCGGCGCACCGCCCAGTTGGCGGCCCCGTTCAGGAAATTGATCATCCACTTGAACACGGTGGAGAACGCGATCATCGGCCCGGCGGTCAGTCGCGCCATCGACAGGGGATTGGCGATGGCGATGTTCTTGGGCACCAGCTCCCCGTAGATCATGGACAGCGAGGTCGCGATGAGCAGCGCCAGCGCCAGCGAAATGCCGTGCGCGGTACCGGCGCTCACCCCGAACGCGCGGAACATCGGCTCCAGCAGCCGCGCCAGCACGGGCTCGGCGATATAACCGGTGATCAGCGTGGTGATGGTGATGCCCAGCTGGGCGCCCGACAACTGGAACGAGAGCGTGCGATGCGCCTGCCGCACCTGCCGGGCCCGGCGGTCGCCGTCACGGGCGTGGGCCTCCACGGTGGAGCGTTCCAGGGCGGTGAGCGAGAATTCGGCGGCCACGAACAAGGCCGTGCCGGCGGTCAGAGCGATGAATCCGAGCAGACTGAGAACGGTGAGCAGGGCCGACACGGTCAGCACCACCTGGCCGTTTCCGAAGCCGGTATTGCGGGGAAGCCGGGTTCGTCACCCGGCTCGGTAGAGGAGCCCTCCTGTGAAGCGCCCTTGGACGCGGGTGACAACTGGTTCCTTTCGCAGGGGTTCTGGCGGAGATACGCCACCGATACCCATTTCTTGGGTCCGGTCACGCCATGCTACCGGGCCGCTTCGACTGATTCCGCACAGCGGGGCCGTATCACATCCGGCGGTGAGCCCGAATCCCCGCGGGTCGTGCTGAATCGCGTCCGCGGGCGGACCCGCACACGCGAAACCCGGCGGATCCGCGAGGGACCCGCCGGGTTCGGGTTGTGCAGTACTGACCGGTGAGGGTCACCAACCGGAGGGCAGTGGGCGGCCCTCCGCGAAACCGGCGGCCGACTGCACGCCCAGCATGGCGCGCTCGTGGAACTCGCCGATGGTGCGGGCGCCGGCGTAGGTGCAGGAGCTGCGCACACCGGAGGTGATGTGGTCGATCAGGTCCTCCACGCCCGGGCGCTCGGGATCCAGGCGCATGCGCGAGGACGAGATACCCTCCTCGAACAGCGCCTTGCGGGCCCGGTCGAAGGCCGAGTCGGTGGCGGTGCGGGCGGCCACGGCACGCTTGGACGCCATGCCGAAGGACTCCTTGTACCGATTGCCGTCGCGATCGACGCGCAGGTCGCCGGGCGACTCGTAGGTGCCCGCGAACCAGGAGCCGATCATCACGTTGGCGGCGCCGGCCGCGAGGGCCAGGGCCACGTCGCGCGGGTGGCGCACGCCGCCGTCGGCCCACACGTGCTTACCGAATTCCTTTGCGGCCGCGGCGCATTCGGCCACGGCCGAGAACTGCGGGCGGCCCACGCCGGTCATCATGCGGGTGGTGCACATGGCGCCGGGGCCCACACCGACCTTGATGATGTCCGCGCCGGCCGCGATCAGATCGCGGGTGCCGTCGGCGGAGACGACATTGCCTGCGACCAGCGGCACACCCAGATCCAGCGCGGCCACCGAGGCCAGCGCCTCCAGCATCTTCTGCTGGTGGCCGTGGGCGGTGTCCATCACCAGCACGTCGGCGCCGGCGTCGACCAGGGCCTTGGCCTTGGCCGGGATGTCGCCGTTGATGCCGACGGCGGCCGCGATGCGCAGCCGGCCGTTGGCGTCGGTGGCGGGGGTGTAGATGCCGGTGCGGATGGCGCCGGTGCGGGTCATCACGCCGGCGAGGGTGCCATCGGCGTCGACCAGCACGGCCAGATGGGCGTGGGCGGCCTCGAGCATGTCGAAGATGTCGCGCGGTGAGGCGTCGGCCGGCGCGCTGACGAAGTGGGGATCGGCGACCACGCTCAGGCGGGCGAAGCGGTCCACGTCGGCGCACGCGGCTTCGGTGACCACACCGACCGGCTTGCCGTTCTCGACCACCACGACCGCGCCGTGCGCGCGCTTGTGGATGAGGGCCAGCGCGTCGGAGACCGACTGCTCGGGATCCAGCACGACGGGGGTGTCGGCGGTGAGCGAGCGGCTCTTGACGAAGGCGATGGTGTCGGCGGCCGCGGGAATCGGAAGATCCTGCGGAAGTACCACGATGCCACCCCGGCGGGCGACGGTCTCGGCCATGCGGCGGCCGGCGACGGCGGTCATATTGGCGACCACGAGGGGAATGGTGGTGCCGGTCCCGTCCGCGGTGGAGAGGTCGACATCGAACCGGGACGCCACATCCGTCCGGCGGGGGACGAGGAAGACATCGTCGTAGGTCAGGTCGTAGGGCGGAGTCTGCCCGGGAAGAAACTGCACGTTGGACCATGGTAGCTGAATGCTGAGAGTTCGCGGTGGAGTTGGGCGGATTAAATGCCAGGCATCTACCGGCGGGGTCTCCTAGGTTGATCGGCGTGACCGATCTCGAGGCGCTCGCCGACCGACTGGATGTCAGCGACACCATCACCAAACTCTTCGTCTACTGCGATCAGGCCCGCTGGGCCGACCTCCGCGAGTCGGTGCTCGCGGAGGAGGTCTTCTTCGACAACGGCTTCGGCGGACCCGTCGGCCCGCAGCCCGGCGCCGACATCGTCGACACCTGGGCCACCGGCCTCGGCGCCCTCGACGCCGTGCACCATCAGGCCGGCAACCACCTCGTCGAGATCACCGGCGACACCGCGCTCGCGCACGCCGACGCCATCGCCGTGCACGTGAAGAACGACGCCGCCGGCGGCACCACCCGGTGGTTCGTCGGCAGCTATGTGCTCGGTCTGCAGCGGACCGAAAAGGGCTGGCGCATCGACCGTTTCGAGTACAGGTTGAAGACCATCGACGGCAACGCCGACCTGCTCTGAGGGCGGGTCAGGACGCGGTGGGAATGAACAGCGCCTCGAACGGCGGCGCGCCCACCCCGGCGGTCGTGTGACCGCGGCCGGTGGTGTCGGCGGCCAGCACCAGATCCCCGGGCGCGAACCGCCGGCGTTCGCCGTCGGAGGTGGTCACCTCGATCGCGCCGCGCAACATGACCACCCACTGGCGCGCCGGCGCGGGATGCGGCTCGCTGTCGAATCCCGCACTGCGCAGGTAGGCGACGCCGGGCGCCGAGGGCATGCCGCCGACCGCCATGGCGGGCACGCCGGTCGCCAGAGTCCGGTCCGCCAAAGGGATTTCGGCATCGGTGAACATCGAGCCGCCGTCGGCGGTGGATTCGATCACGGTGTAGCGCAGGTGCTTTCGGTCGGTCATGGCACCGATACTCGCGGTCCGGCCGCAGCAGCGCGATTCCCTCCGGGGAATGACGCACGGCTCTGCGGTCCGGGCGCGGCTACATCCGGATCTTCGTTTGCTAATAGATTGCCGAACCCTGTTCGGAGTCCGCAGTTATCTCGATCTCGTCCGATTTGCCGGGAACCCTGATCGATTTCGCCGCGCGTGTCGTAGGAACATCCAAACGTGTCGGGCGTCAGCGGGAGGACCGCCGGGCGGCGCCGGGTTTCCGCTTCTTGTTGTGCGGGCGGCTCTCACCCGGCGGCCGCTGCTGCCGGAACCGCGGCTGCTCCCGCGGAGTCTCCGTCGCGGGCGCGGGCGGCGCTGAAGGATCTCGCACCGGACGGCCACTGGGACGGCGGGCCCCCGTGATCTCGAGCAGCCGTCGATCGCCCGGCCGCACCTCGACATCGGTGAGCGTCACCGAGGCCCGTTCGGCCAGCCGTGCCGCTTCCTCCCGGTCGTCCGGGGTCACGATGGTGACGACCGTGCCCGACGCGCCCGCCCGCGCGGTCCGCCCGGTCCGGTGCAGGTAGTCCTTGGGATCGGCGGGCGGATCCACGTGCACGACCAGCGACACATCGTCGACGTGCAGGCCGCGGGCCGCCAGATCGGTGGCCACGAGCACCGGCGCGGTCCCGTCCGTGAACGCCGCCAGCATCCGATTGCGCTGGTTCTGCGCCTTTCCGCCGTGCAGAGCGACCGCCCCGATCCCGATCTCGCGCAGCTTGCGCGCCAGCTTGTCGGCGCCGTGCTGGGTGCGCACGAACAGCAGCGTCCGGCCTTGCCGCGCAGCGATCTCGCTGACCACGGCACGTTTGTCGGAGCGTCGGACGTGCAGGGCGTAGTGCGCGATGTCTGGTACAGCCGCGCTATGCACGCCACGGTCGTCGCCCGAGTCCTCGCTCGGGCCACGGGTGTTCGTGCCCGCGACGGCCCGAGCCTGTGCGCCGATATCCGGTTCGGCGGCGGCCACGATCGAGTGCCGCACCGGCTCACGCAGATAGCGCTGCACCAGGCCGTCGATCGTCTCATCGAGCGTCGCCGAGAACAGCAACTGCTGCGCGTCGCTCGGCACCTTGTTGAGCAGCGCCGTCAACTGCGGCAGGAACCCCAGCTCGGCCATGTGGTCGGCCTCGTCGACCGTGACGACCCGAATATCGCCCAGCTCCACGGCTTTACGCCCGAGCAGATCGGTCAGCCGCCCAGGCGTCGCGATGACCAGATCCACGCCACGCGCCAGCCGCTCCTCCTGCTTCTTGATCGGCAGTCCACCGACAGCGGTCGCCAGCCGCAGGCCCAGCGCGAGCGCCGGCTCATCCAGCGCGCTCTCGATCTGAATCGCCAGTTCCCGCGTCGGCGCCAGAATCAGCCCCCGCGGCCGCCGCGGCGAACTCGGCGCCCCGAACAGCCGCACCAACATCGGCAACCCGAATGCCAGCGTCTTCCCCGAACCCGTTGCCGCCCGGCCCAACGCATCACGCCCGGCCAGAATGTCCGGAATCACCGCCACCTGAATCGGAAACGGCGTATCGATCCCATCCCGCCGCAACGCCTGCACCAGCACGGGCGGCAGCCCCAGATCCGCGAACCGCACCTCGCCTCGGCCACCCGTGTTCGCCGGGCGTCCGCGCCGATCGGCCGTTGCGGCGCCGGCGTCGGGGTCGACCGGCGGGACCGCGGCTGTCGCCTCGGCATGGGATGTCGGGTCGGTGTGGATGGTGGCCTCCTGAGTTGGCATAGGTGTCGATGACAGGGTGTTCCCGCTGGTCGTGGCAGGTGTCGACCTGCTCTCGCCCGGGTCGGAACCGGCGGCGGGCATGGCGGATCGCGCCGCGCCCGAGCCGGATTCGGGAGCGGGCAGGGAGGGTTCAGGCACGGCTGACCAGGCGGCTGAGTTCGACCAGCCAGGGGATCGCGACGGCGAGAGTCGGGACGACGAGGATCGCGGCGGCGGCGAGGTAGGCGGCGACGGCGATGCGAAGGTCGCCGATGGGACCGGCCAGGCGCTGGATACGGATCAGAGTGGTGGGGCCGCCGACGGCCATCGCGCCCTGCGGGGCGGGCGAATTCGAGCAGGCAACCAGGGCGCGGGCCAGGGGGGTGGCACCCGTGACCTTGACCGCGGAGTCGTCGGCGAGCAGTTCGATGAGCAACTTCACCGAGTCCAGCGCGGATTTGGAACGCACCACGCGGGGAAACGCCTCGTGCGCGGCGGTGAAGGCCTCGAGCACCAGGTCGTGGCGGGCGCG
This sequence comes from Nocardia niigatensis NBRC 100131, assembly GCF_000308655.1. GTDB lineage: Bacteria > Actinomycetota > Actinomycetes > Mycobacteriales > Mycobacteriaceae > Nocardia > Nocardia niigatensis. Next base: position 135,473 of record NZ_BAGC01000033.1, read on the forward strand.
CAGGTGGGAGCGCTCATGGCTGACGATGGCGGTCAGTTCCTCGTCGGACAGGTTGGTGACGGTGCCCTGGCTGAGCACCACGCGCCGGCGCAGGCCGGGCAGGCAGTAGGCGATGGGCTCGGTGGCGGCCAGTACCCGGATGTCGGCCGAGGTGCGGTACACGCTGGACTGATCCAGCAGATCGACCAGCATGCGGTGGCGGGCACGGCGGCGGCGGGTGTGGATGCCGACCCGGATCACCGACCAGATCAGCCGCGCCCCGACGAGCAGGGTGAGCGCGAACACCAGGACCAGGCCGAGCCACAGCGGCAGGCCGAGGGCGTCGATCTCTTTGCTGGGCGTGGTGGTGGGCCGGCCGTCGCCGCCCGGGACGAGGAGGCGGGAGGCGATGGCGAGGCCGGAACCGAAAGCGCTGAGCACCGCGGCGAGCGCGATCGCCTGCCAGAGGACCAGTGCCGCACGGGGACTGCGATAGGGCCAGGTAGCCCGGCTGAGCAGCGCTGGCACCGGTCCCGCCAATAACAGGGCGAGACCGGCGAATACCGGCGCTGTCCAGTCCATGTCCTCAGCTCACTGCGTTGTGGGGCTCGGGGCCGAGGATACTGCTACCTGGACTCGGGTTTGTCCTTGCGCGCTACCTCGGTGGCTTCGAGCTTAGCGAGTGCGTCGCGCAATGCGGCAGCCTCGTCCGCACCGACCTGTTCGACGAAGTGCACGAGCGCGGCGCGGCGGCTGCCGACCTCGTCGGCTTGCTGCAGCGCGTCGACCATGAGGCTGGCGACGAGTTCGTCGCGGGTGTGCACGGGGGCGTAGCGATGCGCGCGGTCGTCGCGCTGCTGGACCACGAGGTTCTTCTTCGCCAAGCGCTGTAGAACGGTCATCACCGTGGTGTACGCGAGTTCACGACGCTCAGCGAGGGCTTCATGGACCTGCCGGACCGTTTGCGGTTCATCGGCCGACCACAACTGGTCCATGACCGCTTTCTCGAGTTCACCAAGACCTGCCATCCCACAAGTTTACGGAGACAACGACAGGAATGCGTACTACAGGTCGTCGTAACCGGCGAGTTGCTGGTGTGGTATTGCTCATAGTTCGGCGGCGGCCGGCCTGCCCTCCGGGCGGGCGTCGCGGACGTGCCGGGCGCCGATGGGGACGATCATCGGCCGGCCCGACACCGGGCACTCGAGCACCTCGGCGTGCAGGCCGAAAACCTCGTGCAACAATCCGGCCTCGATGATGTCGGCGGGCGCGCCCTGGGCGACGATGCGACCGTCGCGCATGACGATCAGGCGGTCGCTGTATCGGATGGCCAGGTTCAGATCGTGCAGGACCATGACCACGGTCCGGCCGAACTCGTCGTGCAGGCGATCGACCAGGTCGAGGACCTCGAGGGAATGGGCGAGGTCTAGGTAGGTCGTCGGTTCGTCGAGCAGCAGGATGTCGGTGCCCTGGGCCAGGGCCATGGAGATCCAGGCGCGCTGGCGCTGACCACCGGACAGTTCGTCGAGGGTGCGGCCCGCCAGGTCCGCGATGCCGGTCTGTTCCAGGGCAACGGTCACTTCGGCCTCGTCATCGGCCGACCACTGCCGCAGCCAGGACTGATGCGGATGACGGCCCCGCGCGACCAGATCCGCGACGGTCAGGCCCTCGGGCGCGATCGGTGTCTGGGGCAGCATGCCGATGATCCGGGCGATGTCCTTGATCTTCATGGTGGAGATGGCCTTGCCGTCCAACAGGACTCGCCCCGACCGGGGGCGCAGCAGCCGGCCCAGGGAGCGCAGCAACGTCGACTTGCCGCAGCCGTTGGGGCCGATGACGGTGGTGATCAGCCCGGGCTCGATCTGCACCGACAGTCCGTCGACGATGACCCGGTCGCCGTAGCCGAGGGTGATGTTGTCCGCCGCGAGAGTCACAGTGTCGGCTTCCGGTTGGTGCGAACGAGCAGGTAGAGCAGGAACGGCCCGCCGACGGCCGCGGTGACGACACCGACCGGGAGCGAGACCGGAAAGGCGGTGCGCGCGAGCAGGTCCGCCCCGACCACGGCGATGGCGCCGACCAGTGCCGACGCGATGATCGGTTCCCCGGGCGTGCGCAGCAGCCGCCGCGCGATCTGCGGCGCGGCCAGTCCGACGAATCCGAGGGGGCCCACCGCCGCGGTCGCCAGTGCCGCGCAACCGACCGCGGCGGCAATGAGAATCGCCTGCTGGGTCTGGATGCGGACGCCGAGGACACGCGTGGTGTCGGTGCCGAAGCGCAGCGCGGCCAGCGTCCGTGCCGACCCGGCCGTGACGAGCAGCGCGATGCCCAGGCCGATCGAGGCCGGAACCAACGTCGGCCAATCGGCGGCGTTCAGCGACCCGGTCAGCCACTGCTGAGCGTGGGCGACATCGGTGAGCGTGGCACGCGTGAGCAGCCAGCTGACCACCGACAGCAGCGCCGCGTTCACGCCGATTCCGATGAGCACCAACCGCAATCCCATGACCCCGCTGTCTCCGGTCGCGGTCCGGCCCCAGGCCAGCAGGTAGATCAGCACTGCCGTGAGCAGCCCGCCCGCCAGCGCCGCCGCCGAAACCCCCAGGGCCGCAGCCGTCCCCGTCCCGGCGCCACCCATCCCGACGATCGCCGCGACCGCGCCGCAGCTCGCCCCGGAGGTGATGCCCAGCAGGTCCGGGCCGGCCAGCGGATTGTGCAGAATCGACTGCGTCACCGCACCCGCCAACCCCAACGCCGCCCCGACCACGAGGGCGGTCAGCGCCCTCGGCAGCCGAGAATCCATGATCACGAACCGCTGCGCCCGAGTCCCCCCGCCGCCCAGCACATCCAGCACCCGCCCGACCGGAATCCGGAACTCGCCCACCGCGATATCCAGCGCGAACAGTCCGAACAGCAGGGCCGCCAGCGCGACCACCGCGAACACCGCACCGACGCGCAACACCGCCGAGAACCCGCCCACGCGCACCGCCGGCCGAACAGCGCGCACGTGGTCGGCGGAAGCCCGCGTAGTGCTTCCTGCCGCTCTGCGCCGCAGTGTCCCGCCGATCGCGTGGCATTTCCCTGGTTCTGTAGCCGTGGTGTCACTCGGCCGAGGCGATTCGTCGGTGCCGAGGCGCCCAGCGTGCGCGGCGGGCGAACCCGGTTCGGCGACATGGTCATCGGATCGGGCGGCTGTCCGGTCGCGCCCGAGGGCGCTATCGGGGCCGGCCGTTGCCGGCTCGAAGGATGACGATTCGGTGCTTCCGGGGGTGTTTGCCCTGGGGTGGCCGGAGCTCACCGCGGCGCGGGTGCCGGTGGGAGGTGTCGGAAGAGTCACAGGCTCACCAGCTTTCGGCGGCGGACGAGCAGGAGGAAGAAGGGCGCGCCGAGGGCGGCGAGGGTCACGCCCGCCTGGAGTTCACCGGGGCGCGCGATGAGGCGGCCGCCGGTGTCGGCCAGAAGTAGGACCACGGCGCCCAGCAGGCCCGAATAAGGGAGCAGCCAGCGGTAATCCGGCCCGGTCAGGGCGCGGGCCAGGTGCGGGACGATCAAGCCGAGGAAGGCGATCGGGCCGACAGCGGCGGTGGCCGCGCCCGCGAGGAGGACCACCGCGGCCAGGCCGAGCGCCCGGCTGCGGATGACATCGACGCCGAGTCCGCGCGCTACATCGTCGCCGAGGCCGAGCAGGTTGAGGGCAGGGGCGGCGGCCAGGGCGAGGATCGCGCCGAGTGCGAGGAACGGCAGGACCTGGCGGAGGGTTGAGGCGTCGTGCCCGGCCACGTCACCGACCACCCAGTAGCGGTAGGTATTGAGGGCCGTGCCGTCCAGCAGGACAACGATATTGGTCATGGCCTGCAGGAACGCCGTCACGGCCGCGCCCGCGAGGACCAGGCTGAGCGGGCTCGCCTTGCCGCCGCCGAGCGAGGAGACGCCGAAGACGACCAGGCCCGCGAAGAGGGCGCCGGCGAAGGCGAACCAGATGTACTGCGCTGGCGTGGTCAGCGCGAGCAGGTGAATGCTCAGCGCGGCCAGGAACGCCGCGCCCGCGTTGATGCCCAGTAATCCCGTGTCCGCCAGCGGGTTTCGGGTGTAGCCCTGGATCAGCGCTCCGGCCATACCGAGCGCTGGTCCGGTCACCAGGGCGAGTCCTGTTCGCGGAAGGCGTAATTCACGCACGATCTGTGTGGCGGAGTCGTCGGCAGGGCATGAGAGTGGTAGTCCGCCAGGGCAAATCAGCGCGTCGTAGACGGTTCCGGGGCTCAGGTCCCGGGATCCGAGGGCGATGCTGGCGGCGATGGCGAACAGCAGGAGGACTGCGAGAACGAGAAGTCCGGACAGACGTCGCCGTCTGGTGGTGACTACGGCGGGCACGGTGACGAACTACTCCTGACGCATTCATTGCTCAATAAGTCTGGTAAGCCTAACCTATCTTCCTGTTGCTCATTGTCCCTGCATTGGCCGAACAGTCGATGAATGAGGAGGTTCGATGCTCGAACCCGTAACCGTGTGCCCGCCGCGCGATTCCAGGCTCGTTTTCGGGATGGCCTGTTCCCGCCTGCGCGCCCTGCAACCCGAACATCCGCGCGTCTACGCGGTCGCCGCCATGGCCGACCAGGGTAAACGTCGCTGGTGGCGGCTCGCCGAGGGCATCCGCGAGGGGCGTGTCGAGGTGATGTACCGGCGGCACGCGGCCGAGATGAGCAACGCCGACATCGCCGCCGAGGTGGTGGCCACGGCCCTGATCCACGCGGTGATCGGGCGGGTGATGGCCATGGTGGTGGCCGAGGGGCGGGCCTGGGATCCGGGCCTCGAGAACCTCTGGATCCATACCGACAACGACGGCGGCATCGACTGGGCGGGGCTGTCCGACACCACGATCCGCGTCCTCGACGGGGACGTGCTCACCGGGGAGGACGGCGTCGTCGCCCTGCCCTGTGAACCTGCCCTCTACGTCTGGCTCGCCCATCGCTGCATCCCGGCCCTGACCCTGGTCCAGGCGGCGATGGCCCGCTGTGCGGGGCTGGGCGCACGCCGCTTCTGGGGTCTGGTCGCGGAATCCATCGTGGGAGCGGCGACCTATGTCCCCGCCCTGGCGCGCACCTCCTCCACGGAAGGCGCTCGTCGTGGCCAGGCCATGTTGGCGGCCTTCGAGGACCGAGGTCTTCCGGTCCGCCGGACCTGACTCGGAGGGACCCGGCCTACGCCGGTCGAGACCGTATTCGGTCTCGACCGGCGTCAGGCGCCGACCGCCGGCCCCCCGTTCTCCGGAGTGCCGTGGCGTCGCCGGGAATGCAAGGGCCACAGCAGAACCCAGAGCACGCCGTAGAGCAGTCCCACCGTGAGCATCAGTACCAGCCAGGCGGGGTAGAGCACGATCAGGCACAGTCGCAGGAACTGCTTGACGCCGATCGGCTGGTCGTCGGCCTGCGAGAGCACGAAGGGCAGGCCCGAGACCTTCAGGAACAGGCGGCCGAGGGAAACGTCCTCCGCGTCTGTCTCGGGGTCCGGTGTGGGCGTCCCGGCGTTGGTCGTGGGCATTGTCCGTCCTCGCTCGTCAGACCGTGATGGTGATTTGCTGGTCGATGGTCTCGATGGCCGACTGCAACACCCCGGCCTGATCCTGATTGCTGGTGGCGTTCAGCTGCAGGACGTAATACGTGCCGCCCGCGCCCGGAATGACCACGGTCTCCTGTGCGGATACCGCGGGAATGCCTTGCAGCGTATAGGTGCCCGCGATCCGGTAGGCGGGGTATCCGGAGACGGTGGTGACCGACCCATTGCCGATCTGGGTGAAGCCGGGCAGGTTCTTCATCTCGCCGGCGGCGTCGTCGATCAGCTTCTGCGGATCGACCTTGCCCTGCAGTTTCGACAGCAGCGCAATGATATTCGGCGTGTAGTTCGCTCCGACCGCCTCCGCGCCGCTGTAGACGATCGCGCCGATGGCGTAGTCGGGGGTGTCGGCCCCGGCGTTGGCCCAGCCCTCGGGGAAGGGCAGGCCGATCGCCGGTGCGCCCGGATCGCCGTTGTGCACCTGGGTTTCGGTGATGTGCTGGTCTTTGATGTAGTCGGCGATCGTGTAGTTCGAGCCGCCGGCGGTGTCGAGCGTGCGCGGGGCGAGTTTGCTGTTGGCCGGATTCGCCGGCGTGGTCGGCTTGACCGCGCTCGAGGTCACCGACGCCGAGGACGCCGGGGCGCTCTTCGCGCTGTCCTTGCTACCGCAGCCGGTGAGCGCGACGCTCACCGCCAATGCCGCCACGGCGACCCCGATCAGGCCGCGATTTCCCATCATCATTGGCACCTCCGTGTCGAATCGAGCCGTCGAAACGTAGCCACGCGGGATTGGGATTCGATTGGAACCGCCGTCCGAGCGGGTTCCAATCCGGGCCGACTACGGTCCGTCGGACCCGGCGGGGAGCCGGTGCGGTGGAATCGAAGGAGCGGCCATGCCGGCATCTCGCACCCTGGGACTCGTGGCGCTGGCCGCGACGGTCATCCTGACCGCCGCCTGCGGTGCGCGATCGGAGACGGGCTCGGGGACGCCCACGGTGGCTGTCCACGGCGATGCCGGCAACGCGGTGAACACGATTGCGGCGCAGGCGATCAGCGATCTGCAACGGTATTGGGCCGAGCAGTTCCCGAAGCTGTACGGCCAGCCGTACCGGCCGGTCACCGGTGGGTTCTACGCGGTCACGCCGTCGACGGGACCGCTGCCGCCGTGCGCGAATTCGGCGGCCGATATCGCGGGCAACGCCTATTACTGCGCGGACCAGGATGTGGTGGCCTGGGATGTCGAGAGCCTGTTGCCGTCACTTCGGAAGAGCTACGGTGACTTCGTCATTCCCATCGTGCTCGCTCACGAATGGGGGCATGCCGTGCAGGCGCGGGCCGGTTTCCACGGGCTCACGGTGACCAAGGAGATCCAGGCCGATTGCTTCGCCGGAGCCTGGGCCGCGGACGTGGCCGCCGGGCACAGCTCCTTCCACGCCACCGCCTCCGACCTCGACAGCGCTCTGGCCGGATTCCTGTCCCTGCGAGACGAACCCGGAACCGACAAGACGAGCGGGTCGGCCCACGGCAGCGGATTCGATCGGGTCAGTTCCTTCCAGACCGGGTTCGACAATGGCCCGGGCGCCTGCAAGGACTATCGGGACGGCACTCCCGCGGTCATCGAACTGCCGTTCCGGTCCGCCGCCGACGCGGCCTCCGGCGGCAACGCCTCCTACGATCAGGTCGTCCAGTTGGCCCCGGTGGATCTGGAGGACTACTGGTCCGCGGTGTATCCGGCGTTGTTCAGCGCACCGTGGAAGCCGGTGCGGCAGGTGCTGGGGTTCGATCCGCGCCGCGCCCCGAGCTGTGGCGGCTCACCGACCGATTCGTACAGCCTGTTCTATTGCGTGCCCGACAATTTCATCGGATACGACGGTGTCCGGACCATGCCCGAGTTCTATGACGAGGGCGGCGATTTCGCGGTCGCGACGCTGCTGGCCACCCAGTACGGTCTCGCCGTAGAGGCCCGCGACGGCGACACTTCCGACGAGCGCACCGCCTCGCTGCGAGGTGACTGTTATGCCGGCGCGTGGGCCGCCAGCGTGTTGCTGGAGAACCGGCCCACCAGCAATATCCGCATGTCACCCGGTGATCTGGACAAGGCCCTCGCCGCGCTGCTCGTATTCCGCGGCCAGGATTCGACCGACCGGCAGGGCAGTGGATACACGCGCGTCGAGGCCTATCGGGATGGACTGCTCAACGGCGCGAAAGCCTGTACGGGGACCATGCCGGGCGCGTGAACCGGCACCCGGCAGCCTCGGTCACCGGTGTCCGGCGATCGTGTCACTCGTGCGGGCGGACTCGGCGCAGCTCGGCGACCCGGGCCGAGAGCAGCGGATCCCAGGCGTGCTCGCCGGTGGCGTCTGCGATTCCTTGTGCCCGGGCCAGCAATTCGAGCGCCGCAGCCGATCGGTGGTGGCGAGCTTCGATATCGGCGAGCAGGGCGAGGAAGAACGGGGCCATGACGGTGCTGCCGTCCTCGGTGATGGCGTCGAAGGCCCTGAAGGCGGTGGCGGGGTCGGTGTTCTCGCCGGTGAGGGTGCGTGCCCACACTTCGACCACCTTGGCGCAGGCCGCCCATTGTCCGCCGCCCGCAGCGCTGAGATCCCCGTATACGGCCTCGGCGGCGGCCGCGGTGCCCTCGGTGATGCCCAGCACCCCATAGGTCTCGACGAGAGTCAGCCGCGCGGCGAGGATATTGAAGACGTCGCCGCGAGACCGGGCCAGCTCCAACGATATCCGGCAATAGTCGGCGGCGGCGTCGCGGTTGCCGCGTAGGGCCTCCATCAGACCCATCCAGCAGTACACCCGGGGATGGAAGAAATGTGTGGGGTCGCTGACCGTCTCCGGCGGCGGGAAGGTCTCGAGCATACGGTGTGCGCGGTCCAGCATCTCGTCCCTGTGTCCCCGCAGTCCGGTGGCCATGACGTCCACGAAGGCGCTCGCCACCCCGGCGGCGGGATCGTGGGAGACCGCGTAGCGGGCTCGGAGGCCGTGCGCGATGACCTCGGCTTCGTCGAGGCGGCCGCGGGCGCACAGCATCATGCAGCGCATGGCGGCCGCGCTGTAGAAGTCGCGTCCGTCGATCTGCTCGCCGAGTTCGAACGCGCGCTGTACCGCGTCCAGGGCGGTGACGCTGGTCTGGCCGTGCAGGATGCCGCGGGCCCCGGCCAGGTGCAGCCAGAGCGCCGACTGCCGTTCCAGCAGTTCGGGTTTGGCGGGCAGGCGGCGGCAGATCTGGAGCGCGTGCTCGGCCAGGGTGGCGATGTCGGCGTAGGCGGATCGGGCGAGGGCGCGCTGGATCACGGTCTCGTGGATCTCCAGGGCCGCATGGGTATTGATCTCGGTGCCCGCCTGCCAGGCGTGATCGGCGGCCGCGATGGCCTCTTCGTAGGGCGAGGCCGCGAGTGCGGTAGCGCGATCCGAGGCGATGGCGGCGTGCGCGGCGCTCCGCTCGGCCACGGGGATCCGGGTCAGTACCGCGTCTCGCAGCAGACCATGACTGAAGCTGAACATGCCGGGTCGATCCCGGTGCTCGTCGAGCAGACCCGTCTCGTAGGCCGGGCGCAGCCGGGCCCGGACGGTCCGGACCGGGGAGTCGAGGATGCCCGCTAGTGTCGCGACATCGAACTCCGGGCCGATCACCGCGGCAGCCGACAGCGCGCGCCGGCCGGGCTTGCCGAGGACCGCCAGTCGTCGGCCGACCGCGGCGGCGACCGCATCGGGGACAGCGTCGAGGTCGGATCCGGTGAGGCCGCCCGATTGTGCGCCGACCGCGAGCGATCGGGCCAGTTCCTTGATGTAGAAGGGATTTCCGCGGGCATGCGTCCACAGGTGCTCGGACAGTTCTGGCGTGACGGGCGCGCCGCTGAGTTGCTCGATGAGCCGGCCGGCCGCGTCGCGATCGACGCCCCGCAAAGGCACTGTCGAGATGTCGCTCGACCCGGTGAGCTTCTCATACAGCTGTCGGTTGACCGGGCGTCCCACGCCGAAATACGTCCAGGTGCAGACGATCTGGATGGGCAGGCGGGCGCTGTGCGCGGCCAGCATGAGCAGGACGCTGCCGGAGGTGGAATCGGCCAGGTGCAGGTCGTCGATGACCAGCAGGAGCGGGCGCAGGGCGGACAGCTCGGCCAGGGCGGTCACGATGCTCTCGAAGAGCGGGAATCCGTTGGCGGCGGGCGCCGTCGTCGCCTCGCCGGCGTGCCATTCGGGTACCAGTGCGTCGATGACGCCGGGTGCTCTGTGGCGTACCCTGTTCCGGCCCGCCTCACCGAACTCGTCGCCCAGCCCGCGCAGGATCTGGATCCACATCCACAGCTGGGGGACGCGAATACCGGCTGGGTGTGCCGCCCAGGCGACGGTCATCCCGGCCTCGCGGGCCCGGTCGGACAGTGCGTCGACGACGGACGTCTTGCCGATTCCGCTCTCGCCGGTCACCACGATCAGGCCGCCCGACCCGGTGCGTGCGCGCATCACCGAGTCGGTGAGCGTGCCGAGTTCGTTCGCACGGCCGACCAGGACCGGCCGCCGGGCCTCCGGCGCGGCTGCGACGAGCGTTGCGGGCGTGGACCTTCCGAGTAGCAGGTCGGCGGAGTTGTCGCTGATCTTGCGATACAGGGTGCGCAGATCGTTGCCGGGCGGTGCCCCCACCTCTCGGTCCAGGGTGTCGCGGGCGCGCTCGAAGGCGCCCAGGGCGTCGGGACCGCGTCCGCTGCGGAAGAGCGCGAGCATCAGATGGCCCCACAGCTTCTCGTGCACCGGATCGTTCGCGAGGGCGGCCTCGAGTTCGGGTATCAGATCGCTGCCGCGGCCCATCCGCAGTGCGGCGTCGAATCGGGATTCGATCGCGAGCCGGCGCAGCGCCGTGTATCGCAACACCTCCGGGTGCGCGAACTCGTGGTCGGCGAATTCGCCGAAAGGCGTTCCGCGCCAGAGTCGCAACGCCGTGGTGAGCTTGTCGAACCCCAGCGTCGGGTCGTCGTGGCCGAGTGCCGTGCGTCCCTCGTCGACCAGGTGCTCGAAGGTGGCGAGGTCGAGCCGATCCGCCTCCAGCAGGGTCAGTCGATAGCCGAGCGGCCGGGTCTCCAGGCGCGCCGGGGCATCGGCGGGCAGGCATCGGCGGAGATTGGAGATATAGGACCGCAGCGATACCAGTCCCTTGGTGGGCGGCTCGTCACGCCAGAGCGCGTCGGTGAGCCGGTCGACGCTGACGACCGTGCCGCGCCCGGCCAGCAGGACCGCGAGCACACATCGCTGTTTCGGCCCGCCCAGCGCCGCCGGGGTTCCGTCGACGCACACCTCGATCGCGCCGAACAGTGAGTACTCGACCGGGCGGGTCATGCGGATGTGTCTCTCTCGTACGGGCAAACGCGGCGGGAACCGCAGATTTGGTTTTTAACACGTTCCGGCGTGCATCGCCCCCCGGTCAGCGGAATTCAGCGCATGAGAGGCAACCACCCGCAGAGCGCGGCACCGGCTGCCGATGCCACTGGGATTCGGCGGCGGTGATCGCGGGAAGCCGTGCACTGACAGGCAGTTTCGAGCACGTCCGGATCTGGTGCGGCAGTAGGAAACCCCGGGGCGGTGCGGCGTGGTCGTATGCGACACGGACCGCCGACGCGCCGACTGGTTTGCTGACAACTTGCCAGTGTCTGTACGGTGGCGGGCGCCGTCGCGAAACCCAGTGGCGTGCTCCAGTTTCAGCGATGGTTCGAACTGTTCAAGAGACTAGTTCTGAGGAAGAAGGGGGCGCCGGTGATGCCGAACCAGTCGGTGGCGCATCTGGTAGCTGACGTTGTGGCCCGGTACGGGTCCCTGGATGCGTTCTGTGCCCGGCTGCGGGGCAGCGTCGAGAATCCGACCGAGGAGCTACGGCGGATCACCGGTGAATGCGGTCCGCAGGCGGTCACGGACCGCACACGCGCGGGCTCGCCGGCCGCTGCCGATAGCGCCAGGCACCGGGGAACGGTGTAAGGGCCGGTCCTGGTCAGCACTGCCGACCGGGCACCGGCGCGACCGCACGACGACGGCCCGGACGCCGCGGAGACGGCGTCCGGGCCGTGCTTGCCCTGGCACTGCATGCGCTGCCCAGCGCTACTGCTGGGCACCGGAGGGCCTACGGCACCACCGGAAGGCGGGTGTCTGAAGTCCGCCACCGGCGGTGTTGGGGGTGCATTTCCTCTACGGTGCCGCGCAGTGCGCCGCACAGTGCCGAGGCCATTCCCCGACTGACCAAAGTCCGTCGGTGCTCATGAGTTTCACGTATCAGCCACGGTTGGGCAGGTCGAGAGCTCTGGAAGGCACAGACGGTCGGTACATGTGTCACAACCGGTCGGTCTGTAATGAACCGCTCTGCCATCAGGGACATGATCGATCCCCTCGCTCGGTGATCCACCCGGCGTCGATGGACTCGTCGCTGTCGAGGACGACGAATTCCCGCTCGGCGGACAGTACTTCGTAATCGTCGGCCCGCAGCGCGGCCAGCAGGGCCGTGTGGCGGACCGCGGCGGTGGCGTCACCGACCAGTCGGCAGCGCTGCGTGACAAAGCGTTCCGCGCTGCCGTCCGGCCGGGTGCGCCGGGCATTGGCCGACAGGTGCGCGTCGTGCCCAGCGGCGAGATCCGCGAGTGCGCGCACATCGGTGCCCGGTGTGAGCAGCAGTTTGACGTGATGCTCGAAGTAGTAGCCCGCCCCCAGCGTCGCGGCCGCGTCGTCATCGGCGGGTACTCCCGTCGCCCACGGCGTCGCCTCGATCTTGACCCGCACCACCTCGAATCCCGCCGCGCCGAGCCGCGCGGCCAACGCCATCATCGAATCCCGCACCGCGGGAAGCGATCCCATGGCGGGCACGGTGAGCATCGGCTGGTCGATCACCCGTCCGCGTTCCAGCACGATGTGCGCGAACTTCAATCCATGCGCTGCGGCATACCGTTCGAGTCGTTCGGCCTCACCCGCCCGCACCGTCAGATGTGTTTCGAAGTCGCCGTGGAAGATCGGTGGAGCGGTCACTGTCACCGCGCCATCCTCGCAAACCAACCACGATGGCGTCGCACGGTTTTCGGCACCGATCGGTGCGCCCGACAATGAAGAGGCGGTGGGCTCCACACAATCTCGTGACTGTGGAACCCACCGCCGGCAACAGATCGGGGCCACCGCAGCCCTCGGGGCCTCGCTCGATCCTGACGCCGAAACCAAGTGTAGGTCAGGCTTACCTAACTAGGCAAGCAGATCTCGAAATGCCCCGTTTGCCCTAGCTCTAATCGAGCCAGAATCCGCCATCCGACGCCGCGCGTGATCGAGATCGCCGTCGACGAGCGGACCGGCTGCTGCTTTGCCCAGCCCCGGCCGGGGTGGACTGCGTCCCTGTCGTGACCGCCGCAGTAACACCCGGTTTGCTCACCAGGATTCTGAGGCTGGCTAAGCTTCGGGGCATGACCGCTGATGAGCATGCGAATAAGGGTGCTGAGGACTTTTCTTCGATCAAGTCCATGGCCGATGTGACGCCTGAACTGATGAACAAGTTCAGTGAGGGGACCTTCACGGATCTGCTGGGATTGAAGTACACGGCGTTGGGGCCGGATGGGGCTACCGCGGAATGGGTGGTTACGCCGCAGCAGCATCAGCCGGCGGGGATCGCGAACGGTGGGGTGTACTGCACGGTGATCGAGACGCTGGCCAGTGTGTCGGCCGGGGTGTGGCTGGGGGATCGGGGGTCGGTTGTGGGGGTCAACAACAACACCGACTTCCTGCGGGCCGTGCGGGAGGGGAAGTTGACCGGGGTGGCGACGCCGATTCATCGGGGGCGGTCGCAGCAGTTGTGGCAGGTGGTGATCACCGACGAGCAGGATCGGACCGTGGCTCGCGGGCAGGTGCGGTTGCAGAATCTGAGTCCGCAGAACTGAACGGGGGGAGCGGAATCCGAGGGGCCGGGATGTGGGGTGTGGGTCGTGTCTTACTGAAACATGCTGGTAACGCGGGTCGTGCCAGAATGGCCGACGATCCGATCCCGCGATTCGACGAGGAGTCCGAATGCGACTGTCGCCGCACGAGCAGGAGCGCCTGCTGCTGAGTTACGCGGCCGAGCTGGCCCGGCGGCGACAGGCCCGTGGACTCAAGCTCAATCACCCCGAGTCGATCGCCATCATCACCGATCACGTGCTCGAGGGCGCGCGCGACGGGCGGACCGTCGCCGAGCTGATGGCCTCCGGCCGGACCGTGCTCACCCGCGCCGATGTCATGGTCGGCGTCCCGGAGATGATCCGCGACGTGCAGGTGGAGGCCACCTTCCCGGACGGCACCAAGCTCGTCACCGTCCACGACCCGATCGGATGACGCGCGTGATTCCCGGCGAATACCTCTGTGCCGAGGGCATGATCGAGCTCAACACGGGCGCGGCGCGCATCGAACTGGACGTGGTCAATACCGGCGACCGTCCGGTGCAGGTCGGCTCGCACGTGCACTTCCCGCAGGCCAATTCCGCGCTGGAGTTCGATCGCGCCGCCGCCCACGGCCACCGCCTCGACATTCCCGCCGGTACCGCGGTGCGCTTCGAACCCGGTCTGGGGCAGCGGGTTTCGCTGGTCCCGCTGGGCGGCGCCCGTGAAGTGCACGGAATCAGCCTCACCCCGCCCGGAAAGCTGGATGCCTGATGGCCGAACTGTCCCGCGCCCGCTACGCCGAACTGTTCGGGCCCACCGTCGGTGACCGGATCCGGCTGGCGGACACCGATCTGCTCATCGAGATCACCGAGGACCGCAGCGGCGGAACGGGTCTCGCCGGTGACGAGGCCGTCTTCGGCGGCGGCAAGGTGCTGCGTGAATCCATGGGCCAGGCCCGCGCCACCCGCGCCGAGGGCACCCCGGACACCGTCATCACCGGCGTGGTGATCGTCGACCACTGGGGAATCATCAAGGCCGACATCGGTATCCGCGACGGCCGCATCGCCGCCATCGGCAAGGCCGGCAACCCCGACACCATGACCGGGGTGCACCCCGACCTGGTGGTGGGGCCGTCGACCGAGATCATCGCGGGCAACGGCCGCATCGTCACCGCGGGCGCCATCGACTGCCACGTGCACTTCATCTGCCCGCAGATCCTCGACGAGGCCATGGCCGGCGGCATTACCACCCTCGTCGGCGGTGGCACCGGCCCCGCCGAGGGCTCCAAGGCCACCACCGTGACCCCGGGCGCCTGGCATCTGGCCCGTATGCTGGAGTCCACCGACTCGTGGCCGGTGAACATCCTGCTGCTGGGCAAGGGCAACACGGTCCGCGAGGACGCGCTGTGGGAGCAATTGCGCGGCGGCGCCGGCGGTTTCAAACTGCACGAGGACTGGGGCACCACCCCGGCCGCCATCGACCACTGCCTCACCGTGGCCGACGCGTCCGGCGTGCAGGTGGCGTTGCACTCGGACACCCTCAACGAGGCCGGCTTCGTGGAGGACACCCTCGCGGCCATCCGCGGCCGGGCCATCCACTCGTATCACACCGAGGGCGCCGGCGGCGGGCACGCACCCGACATCATCACCGTCGCTTCGCATCTCAACGTGCTGCCCAGTTCCACCAACCCGACCCGGCCGCACACCATCAACACCCTCGACGAGCACCTGGACATGCTCATGGTGTGCCATCACCTGAGCCCGTCGATTCCCGAGGATCTGGCGTTCGCGGAGAGCCGGATCCGGCCCTCTACCATCGCGGCCGAGGACCTGCTGCACGATCTGGGCGCGATCTCCATGATCGGCAGTGACGCCCAGGCGATGGGCCGCATCGGTGAGGTGGTGATGCGCACCTGGCAGACCGCGCACGTCATGAAACGCCGCCGCGGCGCACTGCCCGGCGACGGCGCGGCCGACAACAACCGGGTGCAGCGCTACGTCGCGAAATACACCATCTGCCCGGCGGTCACGCACGGCCTCGACGCCGAGATCGGCTCGATCGAGGTCGGCAAACTGGCCGACCTGGTGCTGTGGGAGCCCGCGTTCTTCGGGGTCCGCCCGCACGCGGTCATCAAGGGCGGCGCGATCGCCTGGGCCGCCATGGGTGACGCCAACGCCTCCATTCCGACCCCGCAGCCGGTGCTGCCGCGTCCCATGTTCGGGGCCGCGCCGAGCGTGGCGGCCGGAACGTCGCTGCACTTCGTGTCCGAGCAGGCCATCGAGGATGGTCTCGCCAACCGATTGCGGGTCGACCGGAAGCTGGTGCCGGTGGCCAACGTCCGCCGACGCACCAAGGCCGACCTCCCCAACAACGACGCCATGCCGCGCATCGAGGTCGAACCCGACACCTTCACCGTGCGCGTCGACGGGGAGGTGTGGACCGAGCAGCCGGCCACGGAGCTGCCGATGGCCCAGCGCTACTTCCTGTTCTGAACCACCGTCCTCCCCGGTGCCGGGGAGGACGAACCTCGCACCGACGAACGCCAATGCCTGTCAGGCATTGGCGTTCTTTCGTTGTGCGCGGCCAGCCCCGCCACACGTTTCTGATGTTTTCATCATTTTCTCCTTGACAGAGGAATCCGCCGTAACTGATGATTTCATCAACAACGGGTATGGAGGTGACTGTGACGAGCATCGGCGACGACGTGCTGACCGACCGGACGGTCCGGGTCGGCGGGCGTGAGCTCTACTTCGGCGAGACCGGATCGGGCCCCGCGGTGGTGATGCTGCACGGCGGCGGGCCGGGCGCGACCGGGGTGGCGAACTACGCACGCAATATCGAGGCGCTGGCCCGGCGGTTCCGGGTCATCGTGCCCGATATGCCCGGATATGGGCGGTCGGAGAAGTGGATCGACCAGTCGGATCCGTTCGGCTACCTCGGCCGGGCGATCGGCGGGCTGCTCGACGAACTCGGAATCGGCTCGGCCCATCTGATCGGCAATTCCTACGGTGGCGCGGCCGCCCTGCGGCTGGCCATGGACCGGCCCGAGAAGGTCGGGCGCATGGTGCTCATGGGACCGGGCGGCGTCGGCACGACCCGTGCGCTGCCGACCGACGGGCTGAACGCACTGCTGGGGTACTACCAGGGCGAGGGACCCAGTCGCGAGAAGCTGCGCCGATTCATCCGGGACTACCTGGTCTTCGACGGCGGCCGGGTGCCCGACGAGCTCATCGAACTGCGCTACCAGGCCAGCATCGACCCCGACGTGATCGCCAACCCGCCGCTGCGCCGCCCCTCCGGACCGATGGCGCTGCGGACCATCTGGCGCATGGATTTCACGCGAGACCCGCGGCTGCGCAAGCTCTCGCACCCCACGCTGGTGATCTGGGGCGCGAACGACAAGGTCAATCGTCCCGCCGGCGGCCGGATGCTGGCCGAGGCGATGCCGAACTGCGACCTCTACCTGGCGGCGAACACCGGTCACTGGGTGCAGTGGGAGCGCGCCGACCTGTTCAACACCCTCGCCACCGCATTCCTCGAAGGCTGACCATGAACGATTTCCGGCAACCCGCCACGGACGGCTCGGCATTCGGCGCGGTGCATCTGGGATACATTGCGGTGCAATCGAACCGGCTGCCGGAGTGGCGCAGGTTCGGGGCGGAGGCCATCGGGCTGCACGTCGACGAGATCGACAGTGACACCGTCCGTTTCCGGCTGGACGAGCGCGCCTGCCGCTTCCTCGTCCGGCGCGGCCCCGCCGAGGACGTGACCGCCCTCGGCTGGCAGATCGACGACCACGAGACCTTCGACCGTATCCTCGCTCGCGTCACCGATCGCGGCGTGCCGATCGCCGAGGGCACTCCGGACGACGCCGCGCTGCGCGGAGTGGAACGCCTGTGGCGGTTCGCCGGGCCGAAAGGCATTGCGCAGGAGATCTTCACGACCGCGGTGACCACTCCCGCGCCGCTGCGGATGCTCAGCTCCGGCTGGGTCACGGGCGAGGCCGGGCTCGGGCACGTGGCCATCGTGTCGCGCGAGCCGGAGGCCATGAGCTGCTACTACCGGACAGTCTTCGACTCCCGGCTCACCGACTTCATCGATGAGAACGTGTCCGGGCTGAAGATGAAGATCCGTTTCCTGCGGGTCAACGAGCGCCACCACTCGATCGCCATCGCCAATATCCGCGGCCTCAAGATCGATCCGCTGCGCACGCGGGTGCAGCACATCAATATTCAGTCCGCGACCCTCGACGACATGCTCGCCGCGTACCGCCGCGTGACCGAGATGGGTTTCCGCATGCAGTGGTCGGTCGGCCAGCACACCAATGACCGTGAGCTGTCGTTCTACTGCGTGACCCCGTCCGGTTTCGAACTCGAGGTCGGCTGGAACCCGCTGGTCATCGGGCCGGAACTCGAATCCACCTGGGAGCCCGCGACCTACCGGGGCATCAGCATCTGGGGCCATTCGCCGGTGGGGGAGACCGTCCTCGGCAAATTCGCTCAATTCCGGCAGGCGCTGCGGACCGCCGCCACCCCCGAGATCACCGTCCCACAGCTGACCGGAGGCACGCGATGACGAGTACCGAATACGACGTCGTGGTCGTCGGCCTCGGACCCACCGGCCTCACCCTGGCGAACCTGCTCGGCCGGCGCGGAGTCAGCGTGCTCGTCCTCGAACGCGAACCCGAGTTCTACGGCATGGCCCGCGCTGTCTACACCGACGACGAAGGCATGCGGATATTCCAGACCGCCGGGGCCGCCGACGAACTCGCCGCCGACATGAATGTCGATTCGATCGTGCAGTGGGTGCGCGGTGACGGCCGGGTCCTCGCCCAGTTCCATCGCACCGACCGGCCGCTGGGCTGGCCGATCGCCAACTTCCTGTACCAGCCATATCTGGAGAACACCCTCGAACGCGCGCTGGACCGGTACCCGCACGTCACCGTGCGGCGCGGCCGCGAGGTCCTCGGCTTCGACCACGATGCCGACGGCGTCACCATCGAGCACGCGCACTGCCTCGGCACCGGATACGGCAAGAACCCGCCCGAGACCGACCCGCAGACCACCGAGGGCGTCCGCGCGAGATTCCTCGTCGGCTGCGACGGCGGCCGCAGCGTGGTGCGCACCGAACTCGGTATCGACATGAGCGGCACCAGTTTTCCCGAACGCTGGCTGGTGGTGGACCTGAAGGCCCGCGACGGCGCGGACCCGTTCCGGCACCTGCCGTACTTCGACTTCGTCTGCGACCCGGAACTGCCGATCGTGTCCTGTCCCCAGCCGGGCCGACACCATCGCTTCGAATTCATGCTCACCGGCAGCCAGACCAAAGAGGATATGGAGAGCCCGGAAACGGTGCGCCGCCACATCTCCCGCTTCGTCGACCCCGACCAGGTCGAGGTCCGGCGCAGACTTGTCTACACGTTCAACGCTGTGGTCGCGCACCACTGGCGCGACGGCCGCGTCCTGATCGCCGGCGACGCCGCCCACATGACACCGCAATTCATCGGCCAGGGCATGAACTCCGGCGTCCGCGACGCCGACAACCTCTCCTGGAAACTCACCGCCATCCTGAAACACGGTGCGGACCAGCGCATCCTGGACACCTACGAATCCGAACGCCGCCCCCACGCCAAGGCGATGATCGACCTCTCGGTCCTGAACAAGGAGCTCGTCTCCGTCGGCAACCCCATCCTCGCCGGCATCCGCGACCTCGCTCTGATGACCGTGACCCGGGTACCGGGGCTCGGCGGCTGGATCCGCGCCGCGAAGATGAAGCCCTCCCCGCGCTACCGGCGCGGCACCTACCTGGGACTGCCGCGGCACGGGCTGCGCGGCATCGAAGGCACCCTGACTCCCCAGCCGGATGTCCGGACCGTCGACGGTCGCCACCTCCGCTTCGATGATGTTCTCGGCCTGGGCTTTTCGCTGCTCGGTATCGGCATCGACCCGCGCGCCGGGTTGAGCGGCGACGATCTCGCGGTTTTGCGGGCACTGGGCACCCGATTCGTCACCGTTCATGCTTCCGGAGGCAGGCCGCAGGGCCGCCCGGGCGACCCGGCGACGGCCGCCGATATCGCCGATATCGAAGACCACACGGGCACGCTCACGAGGTGGCTTGCCAAGGGCGGCGCTCGCAACGGCTGCGTGATTCTCCTGCGCCCCGACCGCTTCGTGTTCGGCGTCGGCCGGAACGGCCGCGCCGGGGAGTTGATCGGTGAGCTGCGCCGGCAGCTCTTCGCTCCGGGCTTCGAGTCATCCGAGGCGAATTCCCTGGTCGGTGCCGCGAGACGAGCGGAGGGCGCGTGATGGGAGTGGACGTGATCGATTCGGCGCAGGTGCGGACGGCGGCCGAGCGGCTGGCTCGCGCCAGGAGTAGCGGTGTACCTGTGGAACCGGTGCGGGATCTCATCGGGGCCGATGATGTGGCGGTCGCGTATGCGGTGCAGCGCATCGGGGTTCGGGAGCGGCTATCGGCAGGCGCGCGGGTGGTGGGGCGGAAGATCGGGCTCACCTCGCCGGCGGTGCAGCGGCAACTCGGGGTGGATCGGCCCGATTTCGGGGTGCTGTTCGACGACATGGATGCCGGTGCGACGCCGATGTCACGGCGGCCCCCACTGCTGCAACCCAAGGTCGAGGCCGAGTTGGCGTTCGTGCTGGGCGCCGATCTCGAGGACGGGCGCCTCGATGCGGAGAGCGTGCGAGCAGCCGTCGATCACGCGGTCGCGGCGCTGGAGATCGTGGACAGCCGGATCACGAACTGGGACATCAGTTTCGCCGACACCGTCGCCGACAACGCGTCCAGCGGCTGGTTCGTCCTGGGGCGGGAACGGCTGCCGCTGAGCGGGTTCGAACCGCGCGCGATCACCATGCGGATGCTCGTCGACGACGAGATCGTCTCCACCGGAACGGGTTCCGACTGTCTCGGCGACCCTCTCGCAGCGCTGGCCTGGCTGGCACAGACCGCCCGCGACGTGGGGGACCCGCTGCGCGCGGGGGAGACCGTGCTGTCCGGTGCGCTCGGGCCGATGGCCCCGCTGCGGCCCGGAGCACGGGTGCGATCCGAACTGTTCACCGGCGCGGGGCAACTCGGCGCCGTCGACTTCACCCTGGAGGACGCATGAGCCGCACGAAGGTCGCGGTGATCGGATCGGGCAATATCGGGACCGATCTGATGATCAAGGTGCTGCGGTTGTCGCGGACGCTGGAGATGGCCGCCATGGTCGGCATCGATCCGGGCTCCGACGGGCTGGCCCGCGCGGCCCGGCTCGGTGTGCCGATCACTGCGGACGGCGTGGACGGGCTGATCGCCATGCACCACTTCGGCGAGATCGATATCGTCTTCGACGCCACGTCCGCCGGTGCGCACCAGGTCAATTCGGCCGCGCTCGCGCCCTACGGCAAGCGCCTGATCGATCTGACCCCCGCCGCGCTCGGGCCGTTCGTGGTTCCGGCGGTGAACCTGGGCGCACACCTCGGCGCGACCAATCTGAACATGGTGACCTGCGGCGGACAGGCCACGATTCCGATCGTCGCCGCCATCTCCCGTGTCACCGCCGTGCCCTACGCCGAGATCGTGGCCTCGATCGCGTCGAAATCCGCCGGTCCCGGGACCCGCGCGAACATCGACGAGTTCACCGAAACCACTTCCCGCGCCATCGAAGACGTCGGTGGCGCGGCGGCGGGGCGGGCCATCATCGTCCTCAATCCGGCGGAACCACCGCTCATCATGCGCGACACCGTGCTGGCGCTCATCGCGGATCCCGACTCCGAACACGAAGCGGCCGTACGGGAATCGATCACCGCCATGGTGGCCGAGGTCGCCGCCTACGTGCCCGGCTACCGCCTGAAGCAGGAGGTCCAGATCACGCCGCTGGCCCCCGACGCCGCGCTGCGCACCCTGACCGGGGACGCCCCCGTCACCCATCAGGTGTCGGTCTTCCTCGAGGTCGAGGGCGCGGCCCACTACCTGCCGGCCTACGCCGGCAACCTCGACATCATGACCTCGGCCGCCCTGCGGGTCGCCGAACACCTTGCCGCGGCGCCGATTCCGGCCGCACCGACCTCGGAGCCCGTGCGATGACCAGCGTATTCCTGCAAGACGTGACCCTGCGCGACGGCATGCACGCGCTGCGGCACCGCCTTACGCCGCAGACCGTCGCCGCCGTCGCGGCGGCCCTGGACGCGGCCGGGGTCGATGCGGTGGAGGTCGCCCATGGTGACGGCCTGCACGGCGGCAGTCTCACCTACGGGCCCGGCAGCCACACCGATCGGGAATGGCTCGAAGCCGCCGCGGGCGCGCTCACCACCGCCCGGCTGACCACACTGCTGCTCCCCGGCATCGGCACCATCGAGGACCTGCGTCGCGCCCACGACCTCGGGGTGCGGTCGGTGCGGGTGGCCACCCACTGCACCGAGGCCGACATCTCCGCCCAGCACATCGCGTGCGCGCGCGAGCTGGGCATGGATGTCTCGGGATTCCTCATGATGAGCCACATGAACAGCCCCGAGGGGCTGGCCGCCCAGGCTCGGCTCATGGAATCGTATGGCGCGCACTGCGTCTACGTCACCGACTCCGGCGGCCGCCTCACCATGGACGGCGTGCGCGACCGGGTGCGCGCCTACCGTGCGGTGCTCGGCGACGCCACCGAGATCGGCATCCACGCCCACCAGAACCTCTCCCTCGCGGTGGCCAACAGTGTCGTCGCGGTCGAGGAGGGCGTGACCCGGGTCGACGCCTCGCTGGCGGGTCTCGGTGCGGGAGCGGGCAATACGCCTCTCGAGGCTTTCGTGGCCGTCGCCGAGCTGTCCGGCTGGCAGCACGGCGCCGACCTGGACGCCATCACCGATGCCGCCGACGACCTGATCCGCCCGTTGCTCGAGCGTCCGGTGCAGGTCGATCGCGAAACGCTCACCCTCGGCTACGCCGGCGTCTACTCCAGCTTCCTGCGGCACGCCGAGAACGTCTCCGCCACCTACGGCGTCGAGGTGCGGGCTCTGCTGGTCGAAGCCGGACGCCGCCGACTGGTCGGCGGTCAGGAGGACATGCTCGCCGACATCGCCCTCGATCTTGTTGCCGGGGAGGCGAATCGATGAGGTCAGAGCTCAGGCTGCGGCGGCAGCTCGCCGGTGGTCAGCTTCTCCGCCGCCCGCTTGGTCATCCCGAACATGCGCAGTACGTGGAAGGTCATCTCATCGGTGAGCGCGCCCGCATCGGCCTCCGGCCGCGCGTCGAGCATCTGCAGCAAGCCCAGCAGCGCGCCGCCCGCCGCCATCACCGCCATATCGGGATCCATGGGCTCGAACCGGCCCGCCTCCTGGGCGGCCTGGATGTCGTGCCGGGCGCGCGGGGCCAGACCCTCGTCGCGCATCAGGATCGAGGTGCCGGAGTTGAGGATCACCCGGACCCCTTCGGGCAGTTGGCGTTGCAGCCGCCCGGTCATGCGGAAGCTGACCGCGAACACCTCGGCGGGATCCGTATAGCGCGCCACGATGTCGTCGCGCATCTCGCTGTAGATCGTCAGCACCGACCGGACGGCCTCGTCGAAAAGCTCTTCCTTGGAACCGAAGTGGTTGTAGAAGGACCCGAATCCCACATCGGCGGCCTCGGTGATCTCCTGGATGCTCACCGCGGAACGGCCCTCCGACAGGAACTTCCGCGCCGCGCCCAGCAGCGCGTTGCGGGTGCGCTCGCGACGGCGATCGGTGCGGGTGCGCACCTCGGGTGTTGCCGCCATTCGCTCCCTCATTCCCCTCGAAACCGCCACCAGAATCGTATCTGACGAAAATATCAGAGCCGATTTCGATCATGATCGGAAGGCGAACCCCGTGACAACGTCTCGGCCGGGATCCCGGACCACTTTCACTCGTCGCGGCGCGCTGAGCAGCGGCCTGGCCGGGCTCGCGGGCATGGCCGGTGCGACCGGCATCGCCTCCGGGGCGATGCCGGGCAGTCTCGGCGCACCGGTGCGGGCCCAGCAGCCCCCGCCCGGCGGGACCTACCGCATCGACCTGCACGCGCACTTCCTGCCACCGGACTACCGCGCCGCACTGCTCGAGCACGGCCACCTGACCATCGGCGGCTACCCGACCCCGGACTGGTCGCCCGAACAGGCCATCGCGTTCATGGACTACTACGGCATTCAGGCCCAGGCGCTTTCGGTCTCCGACCCGGGTGTGTCGTTCCTCGGCGGCAAGGAGGCCGCCGACATGGCCCGCTACTGCAATACGTATGCGGCGGGCCTGTTCACCGCCGACCCGACCCGCTTCGGCGCCTTCGCCGTTCTGCCCATGCCCGACATCCCCGCCTCGATCGAGGAGGCGCTCTTCGCCCTCGACGAACTACACCTCGACGGCGTCATCCTGCTGTCCGCCTACAACGGCGTCTATCTGGGCGATCCGCGTTTCGAACCGCTCATGATCGCGTTGAACCAGCGCAACGCCTACGTCTTCGTGCACCCGGCCGCGATTCCGGACGATGCCAAACCCAGGCTGCCGCTGCCGGACTTCCTGGAGGAGTTCACCTTCGACACCACCCGGGCGGCCACCATGATGATGGTCACCGGAATGACCCAGCGCTACCCGGGAATCCGATTCCAGCTCGCCCACGCCGGCGGCACCGTGCCGTTCCTGTCGTCGCGCCTCAGCGTCGCCTCCCAGGCGGTGCTGGGCCAGTTGTGGCCCGAGGACCTGCCGAAGCCCTCGATCCTGGACATGCGGAACCAGATCTCGCGCTTCTACTACGACACCGCGCTGAGTGGATCGGCCGCCGCCATGGCGAGTGTGCTCGCGGTGACCGCACGTGACCACATCGTCTTCGGATCGGACTGGCCCTTCAGCGCGCTCACCCTGCCGCAGACCGGTTCTCACGATCCGGCCCCCGGGCTCAGCGACCTCTTCGACGCCGACCAGCGCATGGAGATCGAGCACCGCAATCCACTGCGGCAACTGCCCCGGCTCGCCGCCGCGGTCGGCTCCTGAGTGTGAAATCTCTCGGCGTGAGCGCAATGCTGGGAGTGCGCCGGAGGTGGTGGCAGACTGCGGGTATGACGACTGCCGACTGGGCCGAAGTTGATCGCTATCTCGTCGAAACCCTGGTGGGAGACGAGGATTCGGAAACCTTGCGGGCGAACGCGGCGGCGGGACTGCCCGCCATCGACGTCTCGCCGCCACAGGGCAAGTTCCTGTATCTGATCGCCAAGTCCGTGCGGGCGCGGCGGGTGCTCGAGATCGGCACGCTGGGTGGATACAGCACCACGTGGCTGGCGCGGGCGGTTGGCAAGTCCGGACAGGTGGTGACCCTCGAATACGAGGCGAAGCACGCGGAGGTCGCGCGCGGCAACCTGGATCGGGCCGGCGTGGGGGAGCGGGTCGACATCCGGGTCGGTGCCGCGCTGGATTCGCTGCCGGTGCTGGCCGAGGAGCAGCCGGAGGCGTTCGATCTGGTGTTCATCGACGCCGACAAGGTCAACAACGCCAACTATGTGCGGTGGGCGCTGCGGCTGACCCGGCCGGGGTCGGTGATCATCGTCGACAATGTGGTGCGCAACGGCGGCATCGCCGACCCGGCATCGGCGGACGCGGCGGTGCGGGCCAGCCGCGAGGTCATCGAATTGATCGCTGCCGAGCCGCGATTGGACGGGACCGTGTTGCAGACCGTTGGCGGGAAGGGCTGGGACGGCTTCGCTTACGCGGTCGTGCTCGGTGAGGACGATTGAGTCGTAGGTCACTCGGCGGGGGTGAGCTGCGCGTATTCTGCCCGGTTTACCCCGAATTTTCTTTGTTTGCCGAATGATTGCTTGTCATTCGGCGCAGGTGGTCAATACGGTCATGCGAATGGACGACCCGTATGGCCCGACCTTCCCGTCGCCCGCCTGTATGGCCCCGGCGGAAACCGATGCCCGGACCAGGCTGTTCACACGGCTGCGTAAGGCCGTGTTCGCGACGGCGCCGGTTGTCGCCCTCGTTCTGATGGTGGGTGTGCTCGCGGTCGTCATCTATCGCGGCGAGCATCCGCCGACCGCCGGTTCCGATCAGGGTGGGCGGGCCACCGTCCCCACCTCGGTGCCGGTATCTGCCGTTCCGGTCCAACCGGCGGTTCACACCTCGTAACGCTTTGCCGGGCAGTCACTTTCGCGACCCGGGTGCAGTTCCCGGGTTCGCGGCCAATTCCTCCCAGTAGTCCACATACGCCTGCTCGTGCATGATGCCCAGCCGAAGAATGCGGGCACGCGAGGTCGCGCGCTCGCTGTCGTCCGGATCGATCTCGCTGTAGAGCGTCCGGTACAGCTCGAGCCAGTGACGATGCTCGGCGGCCTGATTGCGGGCCAGCGCCACCACATCACCGGGCTCGCCCAGGTCAGCGAAGAAGAGTTTCAGCTGTGCGGGATCGCGGGTCTCCGGCGGTGGTGAGGTCGGATCGCCCAGCCAGCGGGTGAGTTCGGCGCGGCCGGCGTCGGTGAGATGGAAGACGCGACGGCGGCGTCCGCTCTCCTCGGCCTCCTCGCGCAGCAGGCCCTGCTCGGCCAGTCGCGGCGGGACGCGGTAGAGCTGGGCGTGGGGGATGGGCCAGAACTTGTCGACGCTCTCCTCGAGTCGGACCTTCAGGTCGTACGGGGTCAGCGGTCCGTGCCGGGCGATGAGTCCCAGCACGATGTGGTCCTGCGGGCCTGGTTCGGC
Source organism: Nocardia niigatensis NBRC 100131 (assembly GCF_000308655.1). Classification (GTDB taxonomy): domain Bacteria; phylum Actinomycetota; class Actinomycetes; order Mycobacteriales; family Mycobacteriaceae; genus Nocardia; species Nocardia niigatensis. The sequence goes on from NZ_BAGC01000033.1 coordinate 161,547, forward strand.
CATTCGGTTACCCCTTCCGTTTGACATCGTATCGCTGAGACTATACATTCATATCAGTCAGACGGTATCAATGAGACTATTGGAGTGGACATGCGTGACTTCGCCATCGACCTGTTCGAGCGCTGGACCGAGATGTGGAACGGCGACCTCGCTCTGGCCGACGAGATCATGGCCCCGGAATTCACCCTCCGCTACGCCCAGCCGGGCGCGGACGCCTACGACGACATCCATGACCCCGCGGCCTTCGCGGCCCTGATCGACAAGTTCCGGGCCGAGCGGCCCGGCCTGGTGTTCTCCGTGCAGGGCGTACCGGTCGTCGAGATGAGCGACGCTCGAACCGGAATCATCGCCCGGCCCTACGGCGCCCGCGTCACCGATCCGGACGGCGTCGTCGTCCGCGATCTCAGCGGCACCGACATCCTGCGCTTCGCGAACGGGCAGATCGTCGAGGTGTGGTCGGTGTCCGGCGGGCTCGGCGGGCGCAGCTTCTACGCTTAGGCCATGTCGAAGCGCCGCAAAGCCCAGCCGATCCCCGAGGACTGCCCGTGCGGTCTGCCCGCGCGCTACGCGGACTGCTGCGGACGGCTGCATCGGGGTGAGGGGCAGGCGACGACCGCTGAGCAGCTCATGCGCTCCCGCTTCAGCGCCTTCGCCGTTCGCGACGAGGCGTACCTGCTGCGTAGCTGGGACCCTGAAACCCGGCCCGCCGACGTGGATTTCGACCCGGGACTGCGCTGGGACCGGCTCGAGATCCTCGGCGCGACCGGTGGGGGGCCGTTCCACACCGAGGGCACGGTCGAATTCCGGGCCCACTATCGCGCCCGGGGCGCGGCGGGGCAGCTGCACGAGAACAGCCGCTTCCGCCGCGACCAGGGGGCCTGGGTCTACCTCGACGGCGAGATCGAGAACTGATCAGCCGTTCCACCGCGCGGGCGGCGATGGCGGCGGCATCGGCGACCCGGATGGCCGGCCGAACCAGCGGGGAGGCCGGGGATGAGATCGGGCTCAGCGTCTGCTCGTCCATGACAGTCGATGCGCAGGTGCGGGCAGCGCAGGCTTGCAGCCTGTGCAATGGCGCAGACGATGCCGGGCACCGGGATTCATCGGTGACCGCGGCGCCGATCTCGGGCGGTCAGCGAGCGGCGCGGGCCTCGAACCCGTCGCACAGTGCGGCGAGACCGGTGTCGAGCAGATGTTCGGGGTCCAGGAGTGAGGTGTCGCCGGATCCCTCGAGCTCGGCCAGTGCGGCCGGGACGGGCCAGCGGGGGTCGCCGTCGAGGACGGCGGTGAGGCCGGAGCGCTCGTCGGCACTGCTGTCGCGGTCCTGCAGCAGCCGGGCGCTGACCTCCTGCAGGGCGACCCCGGCGATATAGCTCCACACCGACAGTGACATGCGGGTCGCCTCGCGGGCGTCGACGCCGAGCTCGGTGAAGCCCTCGACCAGCCAGCTCAGCACCACCAGGCTGTGCTCGCCGAAGTTGTAGCGCGGCACCGCGAAGGTGAACAGCACCCACGGATGTTCCTGGTAGAGCCGCCAATCCACCTCCGCCGCGATCCGTACCCGGTCCCGCCAGGTCCAGCCCCGGCCTTCGGCCGGCGGGTAGGGATTGCGGCGCGAGACCTCGTCGGTCATGGCCGCCAGCAGGGTGTCCTTGTTGGGGATGTGCCGGTAGAGCGACATGACGCCGGAATTCATGCGGTCGGCGATGCGGCGCATGGACAGGGAATCCAGTCCGGACTCGTCGGCCAGGGTGATGGCGGTGTCGACAATGGCGGCCCGGGTGAGCTTGGCCTCGGTCATCGGACGAATTGTTCCCTTCCCGCGCAGGGTATGCGTACACTGTACTCGCGCTCGTGCGTACAACGTACGCGCGCCTTTCCGTGCAAGCCCGAAATCAGCCCGAAGGATAGGTCATGACGAGTACCCTCGCGCGCCCCGACGCGAAGACGCCGCGCCGTGCCTGGGCGGGCCTGGCCGTACTGTTGCTGCCGGTCCTGCTGGTGTCGATGGACATGTCGGTGCTCTACCTGGCCATGCCGACCCTCACCCAGAGCCTCGATCCGTCCGCGACACAGCAGCTCTGGATCCTCGACATCTACGGCTTCATGATCGCCGGACTGCTCATCACCATGGGCAACCTCGGGGACCGCATCGGACGGCGCAATATCCTCCTCGCCGGGGCCGGCGTCTTCGGAATCGCCTCGGTGCTGGCCGCATTCGCACCCAGCGCGGGCGTGCTCATCGCGGCCCGCGCGCTGATGGGTATCGGCGGCGCGACGCTGTTGCCGTCGAGCCTGGCGCTGATCTCGACGCTGTTCCCCGACGATCGGGCGCGCGCGACCGCGATCGGCGTGTGGACCGCGTTCTTCGCGGGCGGGTCGGCGGTCGGGCCGATCATCGGAGGTGTGCTGCTGCATCACTTCTGGTGGGGTTCGGTGTTCCTCATCAATACGCCGGTGCTGCTGGTGCTGCTGGTCTTCGGGCCGCTGCTGCTGCCCGAGCATCGGGCGGCCGGGCGCGGACGACTGGACTGGGTGAGCGTGCTGCTGTCCATCGGTGGCATCCTGCCCCTGGTGTACGCGGTCAAGCATTGCGCGGCCGAGGGATTCGACCTGCCGGCCCTCGGCATCGGAATCGTCGGCGTGCTGCTGCTGACCGCCTTCATCCGACGGCAGCGGACCCTGGCCGAACCGTTGCTGGATCTGAGCCTGTTCCGGCGGGGGCTGTTCTCGGTGGCCGTCGGGTCCAGCACGGTCGGCATGCTGGCGCTGGCCGGGATGAGCTACCTGACCAGCATGTACCTGCAGTCGGTGACCGGACGCGACGCGCTGCAGTCGGCGGTGCTCGGGATTCCGGGCGCGGTCGCCGTGTTCGTGTTCTCGATGAGCGGCGCGCGGATCGGGCGCGTATTCGGCACCAAGACCACCTTCGCGCTCGCGCTGAGCATGGCGTCCCTGGGCAATCTCATGCTGCTCGGGGTCGGCGTGGACGGCGGGATCGGCTGGTACATCGCCGGTTCCGTGGTCGCGGGCGCGGGCTTCGGTATCGCGTTCACGCTGGTGTCGGAGGTGGCGGTGTCGTCGGTGCCGCCCGAGCGGGCCGGATCGGCGGTCGGCATCTCCGAGACCAGTTTCGAACTCGGCAACGGACTGGGCCTGGCGCTGCTGGGATCGCTGGCGGCGCTGGTGTTCCGTTCCGGCGGCGACTTCGGGCCGACGCTGGGCGAGACCATCGCCCGGTCCGGGGACGATACCGCCCTGGTCGAGTCGGCGCGCGAATCCTTCGTGACCGGCATGCACGTGGCGACCACCACCGGCGCGGTGCTGCTGGCCGCGATGGCGGTGGTGGCGTTCTTCGCGAAATCCGGCGCCACCGCGAACAGCGGTGCGGCGCCGGCCGGTTCCGCGCACTAGCCGAACAGGCCGGTCCACACCTCGGCGATCCGGGCGCGCCACGGCATGACCACCCGCTGATACGCCCAGCGGACCGGGCCCACGAGCGCCCGCCAAGCGCGGGCGATGGCCGCGAAAAGTGGTTGCAGGACAGTGCGGTTGAACCAGCGGCAGGGGGTCACCACCGTGATACGGACCACCGTGGTGGCCACCCGCCAGCCGAAGACGACCGTCACGATCACCGCGTAGACCAGCGGCCGCAGCACCCACCGCCACAGTTGCTGTGCCGGCCATACGAACAGCCAGGTGACGAGCGGTTCGATCACGGCGACCAGGAGCCAGTGGCCGCCGGGCTGCAGGATCCGCCGCCACAGGGCCGAGATCGGAACGGCGATCAGCCACTTCCATGTCATCGCCAGTATCCATCCGATCGCGTCGGCGATCGGTTCGATCACCGTGCGGAAGATCCACGGGATGCCCGGTTTCAGGACGCGCCGCCACAGCCAGTCCTCGATCGCATGCTGGATCGGGCGCAGGAAATAGGCGAGCAGGAACGCCCCTATCGGGGTGAGGACCATGCCGAACAGCAGTTGCTGGATCAGCAGGTGCCAGAGATAGTTGCGGACGAAATTGCGGAGCGGGCGGAAGACCCAGTCCCGGAACAAGATCGCCAGCGGTCGTGCCAGATGCTCGTTGAACAGCCGGAATGCCGCGGCGATCAATCCCGGTATCCGTTTGAGGGCCTCCCACACCAGCCGCGGCGGTACGAACACCACCAGCACGATGCCGCGGGCGATCCACCCCAGGATCGAGACGTGTTCCGGCGTCGGCGCTTCCGGCGCTCGATTCGACATGACGGATTCCTTCCCCCGTAGACCGCCTCCCATCCTGGTGCCGGAATGCGGGCCGGGCCCAGGGTAATTCCACTCAGTTCCCGTTCACATACCGATCCGCCGGTTAGGCTCGGACCCGTGGCTGAGCAAGACGCTCCGAGCAGTGCGCAACCGGCCGGGTCGAACGGACGTCCGCTGGCCGAACGCGTGGCGACCAGAATCTTCTACCCCACCTCCAGGCCGCGCGAGAAAGCGCTGCGTGAGGCCGTTTCCGGTCAGGTCATCCTGGTGACCGGAGCCTCGCACGGCATCGGCAAGGCGGCCGCGAAGAAACTGGCGGCCGCGGGCGCGACGGTGCTGCTGGTGGCACGGTCGCTGGAGGAGCTCGAACAGGTGGCCGGCGAGATCCGGGAGGCGGGCGGCGTCGCGCACGTGTATCAGTCGGACATCACCGAATTCGAGGCCGTCGAGGCGCTGGGGCAGCGGGTGCTGGACGAGCACGGCCGGGTGGACGTGGTGATCAACAACGCGGGCCGTTCGATTCGCCGTCCGATCGACGAATCCTATGACCGGTTCCACGACTTCACCCGCACCATGGACGTCAACTACCTCGGCCCGGTGCGGCTGCTGCTGACCCTGCTGCCGAGCATGCGCGAACACCGGCGCGGGCACATCGTGAACATTTCCACGTGGGGGCTGCGCATGCCGCCCGCGCCGCGATGGTCGGCCTATGGCGCGTCCAAGGGCGCGTTCGATATCTGGCTGCGCACCGTGGCGGCCGAGATCGCCGCCGACGGTGTCACCACCACGTCGGTGTACATGCCGCTGGTGCACACCCGCATGAGCGCGCCCACCGATTTCTCCGGCATCCCCGGGCTCACCGCAGACGAGGCCGCCAACCTCATCTGCCATGCGGTCGTGGCGCGGCCGGTGGAGATCTCGCCGTGGTGGACCGGTCCGGTGCAGGCGATCTCGGATCTGCGACGCGGGGCCGCGCAACGGTTCATGGAGCGCAGTATCGGCCGGCGGTCAGGGGAGTAGGACGACCTTGCCGGTCGTCTCGCGGGCTTCCAAGGCCCGGTGCGCGGCGGCGGCCTCCGCGAGCGGGAAGGACTGGACGGCCGGGCGCAGCCGGCCCGCCGCGGCCTCGGCCAGCGCGCGAGTCTCCAAGGCGCGCAAGCCACGCGCGCGTTCCAGCATCGGCGGGCCGAGCACGACCTGTGAGGTGACGCCGCGTTCGGCGAGGGCCTGGTCATCGAGTTCGGCCTGCCCGCCGGACCAGCCGAACACCAGCCGCACACCGCCCGCGCCGAGCAGATCGACCGCGGTCCGGGCGATCTCGCCGCCGACACCGTCGAAGAGCAGGGTGGCGGGCCGATCGCCGTAGCGAGCGCGTACCGCGTCCGGCCAGGACGGATCCAGGTAGTCGATGGCCAGCTCGGCGCCGTTCTCGTATACCTGATCGGCCTTCGCCTTGCCGCCCGCGAGCCCGATGACGGTCGCGCCCGCCGCGGCCAGGTATTGCACCAGCAGTGTGCCGATGCCACCCGCCGCGGACGGCACGATGGCCACGGTTTCGGCGGTGACCTCGGCGAAGCCGAGAATCCCCAGTGTGGTGCGCCCGGTGCCGATCATCGCCACCGCGGTCGCGGCCTCGACGCCATCCGGAATCGGGTGCAGCCGTTCGGCTTCGGTCACCGTGAGCTCCGCGTAGCCGCCCGGCACCTGTCCGATATGAGCGACGACGGCCCGGCCGAGCCAGCTGTCGTCCACTCCCGGGCCTACCCGGTCGACCGTGCCCGCCACCTCTCGCCCGGGGATGGTCGGCAGTACCGGCAAGGGCATCGGTGACCCCGAGAATCCCTGCCGCAGTGCGGTATCCAGCAGATGCACCCCGGCCGCACGAACCGCGATCCGGACCTGGCCGGGTCCGGGCTCGAGGTCCGGGAGCGTCTCGTAGCGCAGCTGCTCTGCGGGCCCGAACTCGTGAAGACGGATGGCGTGCATGGCAACTCCCGGTCGCGGCGATGAACGTGCCCCCAGCCTGCAACCTCAATTCTGGTTCAGGTCAAGCCACCGGCGCCGGTCCGTCGATCGCGATTCTGGACCGGCGTCCATTATTTGAAACGAATTGCCTTCACACTCATGGGTTTCGGGTTAGTCTCGCTGCGTTCCGCTTCCTGTGAGCTTGCTGTGAAGGATGATTCATGAAAACCATTGTGCTGAAAGCATGTGCGGCCGCTGCCATCGTCTCCGGACTCGGTGCGGCCCCGGCCATGGCCGCCCCGCTGACACTGCAACCCTCGGCCGCCGAACCGACCGCGGCGGACCCCGTCGCCGGGCTGGTGCCCGAAACCGGTTCCGCGGGCGCGCTCAATTCCTTCACCTGCGCGCTGAAGAGCATCTCGGCCTCGATGCCCTGCTTGCTCACCTAACCGGTGGGTCATGGCCGGGCGCGGCCTAGGATCGGGCCATGGGATATCCGGACGTGCGCCGATGAGCCTGACCACCCTCCTCACCCTCGCGGATTCCCGGCTGCCGATCGGTGGTCACGTGCATTCGGGCGGGGTCGAGGAGGCGGTCGCCTCCGGTCTGGTGCGTGACGTCGCGAGCGTCGAGCTCTATCTGCGCCGGCGCATCCGCACCTCCGGGCTGGTGGCGGCCTCCCTGGCGGCCGCCGTCTGCACGGGGACCCTCGAACCGGGGCGCGCGGAGCTCGAGGCCGACGCGCGGACGCCGTCGCCTGCGGCGCGTACGGCGTCGCGGGCCCAGGGGCGCGGGCTGCTGCGGCTGGCCCGACAGGTCTGGCCGCAGGCCGATTGGTCGGCGCTGGGTGCGCGCCCGCATCTGTCCACGGTGTTCGGGGTGGTAGGCACGGTGTGCGGCGCCTCGCCCGAGGACATCGCCGTGGTCACCGTCTACACGACCATGACCGGGGCGGCGACGGCCGCGCAGCGACTGCTGGCCCTCGATCCGGCCGCGGTCGCCGCCTGCACCATCCGCCTCGCCGAGGTGTGCGACGCCACCGCGCTGGAGGCGGCGAAATCGCTTGCCGCGCTCTCCGACCCGCTGCAGGACGTGCTCGCCGAGCGGCACCTGCGCCGGGACCTGCCGTTGTTCGCGTCGTAGCTGGTCACCGGGTTGGTAACAACCGGTTTACGTGGCTGGGCAAGGATGGGGGTGAAAGGAGCCGCACATGCCACCTCATCTCATCGACGGGGAACCGCACGATCACAGCCACGACCGGCCCAGGCGGGTGCGCACGCCGGGGGAGCCGCTGCGGATCGGAATCGGGGGGCCGGTCGGTTCCGGGAAGACCGCGCTGACCGCCGCCCTGTGCCGGCAGTTGCGCGACGAGCTGTCGCTGGCCGTGCTGACCAATGACATCTACACCACCGAGGACGCCGACTTCCTGCGCCGGCACGCGGTCCTGCCCGACGAGCGGATCACCGCCGTCCAGACCGGCGGCTGCCCGCATACCGCGATCCGCGACGACATCACCGCGAACCTGGACGCCATCGACGACCTGATCGAGGCCAACCCGCCCCTGGATCTGATCCTGGTCGAATCGGGCGGCGACAATCTGACCGCCACCTTCTCCTCCGGGCTGATCGACGCCCAGATCTTCGTCGTCGACGTCGCCGGCGGTGACAAGGTGCCGCGCAAGGGCGGCCCCGGCGTCACCTGGTCGGACCTGCTGGTCATCAACAAGACCGACCTGGCTCCCATGGTCGGCGCGGATCTGACTGTCATGGACCGCGATTCGACCAAGGTGCGCGAAGGCCGCCCCTTCGTCTTCACCTCCCTCACCGAGGACCCCGCCGCGACACCGGTGCTCGCCTGGGTGCGCGAGCAGCTACGCGCGGCCGCCGACCAGGATGCGGCGGCGGGCAGTGCCCATTCGCACTGAGCTCCGCATCACCGCGACCGCCGGGACCCTGCCGCACATCCACGCGGTCGGTGGCCTGGCGGCGCGGCGCACCGGCGTGGACACGGTGCACCTGATCGGCACGGCCGCCACTCCATTGGGCGGCGATATCCTGAACATCGTCGTCTCTGTCGGGCAGGGCGCCCGTCTGTCGGTGCGTTCGGTGGCCGCCACCATCGCCCTGCCCGGCCGCGAGACCCGGAAATCGGTGGCGCACTGGAACTTCGACGTAGCCGCGGGCGGCGAACTCGACTTCGACCCCGAACCGACGGTGGTCGCGGGCGGCGCCGAACACGAGACCCACACGACCGTGCGCCTGGAACACGGTGCGCGCCTGCGACTTCGCGAACGCGTCCAGATCGGCCGCACCGGCGAGGACCACGGCCACTGGAGCGGCGAACTGACCGCCGACCTGGCCGACACCCCCCTCCTACGGCACCGCCTCGACCTGGGCGCCGACGCAATCACCGACGACCCCCTCACGGCCCCCCGCGCCCTGGAAAGCATCCTCACCTACCCCGACTCCCGCCCCGCCGACACCACCGGCCTCGAAGCAGCCCTCCTACCCCTCGCCGCCGGCGGCACCCTCTTCACCCGCACCGCCCGCTTGCTGACGGTCTGAGCCGGGCCTGGATCCGTTGAGCGGGGTGGGTGTTCGCTGCCAGTCCGAGTCCCAGCGGCGCAACCGAACCCACCACCGTGGTCGCTGCGATACCCCACGCGGCAGCGCCCTCGACAGGGGCGGAAGTCGCTGCCGTTCACGTCGCAGGCGTGCGTTCCGTTCGGCTTCGGGACCGCCGGATCGCCGATGGCCGCCTTCCAGGACTGGGAATTCGGCAGCGCGCAGGGATCCACGCGAAAGGCCGACTTCGGATCACGTTTCAGCAGTGGAGGATTGACGGCCAGCCGTCGGATCGCGGCTGCCAGTCCGGTATCCGCCGGCGCACACGCATCGCCGTGGGACATCAGCACCGACATCTCGATTCCGACCGGGGCGCCGTTCTGCGCGAACACCACACGATCACAGCTGTCCGCGTCGCTCGACCGGCCGAGCACCGGTATCCGCGCCGGCATTGTGCCGGTGGGCGCGAACTGCGGCGATGTCGGCTTGATCTCGGTGTCCGCCTACAGGGTGTAGGTACTCGTGTCACCCGAGGGGTCGGTCATTTCGATCGAGCACGCGGTGGGGCCGCCGAATGTTTCCGCGGCAGCTGTCAGGCCGAGCTGCTTGCTCACGGATTGATCCAGGACCGCGCAGGGGTCGATCATGCGTGCCTCGTCGGCGGTGAGGTCGAGTGTCGGGTCGATGATCGCCGCAGTCTCCTCACCGCCCGCCGCCGTCGCCGGCTTCGAATCCGCCCGCGCCGCCTGGACAACCGGCCGAAGCGGTTCACTCCGACCATTTCGCCCGAGCCTGTCGCCGCCGACTCCGGCTCCGCGCTGTTGGACTCCAACGTGGCCGTACTGCTCGGTACCGGATCCGGCCAACTCACCCGAGCCCTCCTCGACGCCGGATCCAGCCGGACCCCGGCAAACGCCGACATCGCCGGGAACGGCTCGGCCGACCTCGCTACAACCGGTTCGGCCCTCGGCGACAATCTCCTGACCACCGGATCGGCCCAATCCCGCCTCGGCCCCGGCAGCGCGTGGTCCAACTTCTGGACCATGCTCGGCAATTCGGGATCGGGCAAGGGCTGGATGCAGGGGGCAGGCTCCAGCGGCTACAACCCGGTCGGCTGAGAGGGTGGCGACTCTTCGAATCCGTGGGCTGGGAACTTGGTCGGTGTGACACTGTTCAGTTGTGCCGGGAGCTCGCTGCCGTGAGACCGATGTTCGACAGCGTTTGCGACTGGCGGCTTCGGCGAGATGGCTTGTGGCGCAATTGCGTAGGGTGTCGGTGTGTTCGAGTACCACGGGTGGATTTCGTTGCGGGCGGGTGCTGGGGTGGTTGATGAGGGGGATGGGCTTCGTCTCGAGGAGGTTCGGGCGGTGGTCGGGGAGCTGGGCGGGTCGGGGCTGGGGGATCTGCGGGCGATGAATGGGGAGTACTACGTTCATGTGGGCGGGTACTCGAATCATCGGGGAAATCATGGGGATCGGGTTATCGCGGGATTCAGCAGGATCGGTCGGCTGGCGCCGGGGTCGTATGGGCTGCTGTATGTGCAGGATGATGAAGATCCTGTCTGGGCGACGGGATTCCGGGTTTATCGGATGGTTCGCGGTGCGGTGACGGAGCAGGCGGATGTGCTGCTCTCCCCGGTCATTCCCACACTGGAGGATCCAGAACTTCAGTGAGAGAAGATAGTTCGGTGGCGGTGGGAAGGCGGGGCGCGGTGGGAACCGGACCTCACCGCCGGTTCCCACCACGACTAAACGGTGCTGGGTCGAGCTGGGTTGACGGCGGGTGCTAGTCGCCGACGACTGGGGATGGGGCGTTGAATGCGATGAGCGCGCCGACCAAGCCCATCACACCGCCGACGGCGGCGGAGGTGAACTCGGCGCGTCGTCGTACTGTGCCACCGGAGCGACCTCGGACGGCGCCGTTCGCGGTGCCGGATCCGACGATCGCCGGGACTAGCGGGACCGCGCCTGCCGCCACCACGGTGCCGACCTTGTTCCGATGGGGATTGAGCGCCCGGTGCTTTCCTGCGGCCATGCAGAGCCTTTCTGTTCAGGCAGAATCTCTGGGGGTACATCGACGCTCGGCATTCGAACCCGCCGGTCGCCTGGATCGGTGACAAATCGGACGACACGAAATCATTGACGTAGCGAAGGAGTAGCCATAACTTCGCCAATACCCATGAAAGAGGCCGGAGTCCCAGTTCGGGAACCCCGGCCTCGCTGGCTTCGCACTCACTCCCGAGTTGCCGCCTCGTCCGTGACTGTCCCGTCGACGGGTAGCGGAGTCGTCGATTCCGCTCGCGGACTGATCCGCAGGCGCGCCCCGAGTAGCCGGGGTCAGGTAGCCGTTCACCGCGCCCACGGCCGCGCCGACGGCCGCCCCCGCCGTCGCGGCGGGCACCGCGATGATCGAGGCGGCCGCAGTCAAGCCCCTACCGAGGCCCCATGGGGAGAGAAATGTGAGTCCGCGCGGTCCTACGCGGATTTGCCCGCTTCCGCATTCGCCACGGATTTGCCATTGCCGGAAGAACTTTCGCCGCCGATCTGTTTGGCGAGCTGACGCGCCTCGACCGGATCGTCGAGCGCTTCGAGCGCGAGCCGTGCGAACACCCACTGCTCGGTGGCGGCCATCTGACCGCGGTGCCGGCCCAGGAACGAGACGAACCATTCGAGCACCGTGACGAAACGGCTACGGAATCCGACCAGGTACCACAGGTGCAGACCCAGCCAGGCCAGCCAGGCGAAGAAGCCGCTGAACTCCAGCTTGCCGACCTGGCACACCGCGCTGAACCGCGACACCGTGGCCATCGAGCCCTTGTCGAAGTACTTGAACGGCTTGCGGTCGGCCACCGTCTGCTTGCCCTCGACCTCGGCCTTGATGGCCTTGGCGGCGTAGGTGCCGCCCTGGATCGCACCCTGCGCCTGCCCGGGCACGCCCGGCACGGACATCAGGTCGCCGACCACGAAGACGTTCGGGTAGCCCTTGATGGTGAGGTCGGGTTCGACGATGACGCGCCCGGCCCGGTCCACCTCGGTGCCCTTGGACCGGTCGGCGAGGATCTTGCCCAGGCCGCTGGCCTGCACGCCCGCCGACCACACCTTGCAGGCGGATTCGATGCGCCGCTCGGAGCCGTCCTGGTCCTTGATGGTGACGCCGCGCGCGTCGACATTGGTGACGATGGCGTTGAGCTGGATCTCCACGCCCATCTTCTCCAGCCGCTGCTGCGCCTTGCCGCCGAGCTTGGGGCCCATGGGTGCGAGCACCGCGCCGGCGCCCTCGACGAGGATGACGCGCGCGTCGCGGGTGTCGATATTGCGGAAGGAGCCGTCCAGGGTGCGGTCGGCGAGTTCGGCGATCTGCCCGGCCAATTCGACGCCGGTGGGTCCCGCGCCGACCACGACGAAAGTCATGAACCGGTCGCGGACCTCGGGATCGGTGGCGAGTTCGGCCTCTTCGAAGGAGCCGAGGATGCGCGCGCGCAGCTCGAGAGCGTCGTCGATGGTCTTCATGCCCGGCGCGTAGGTGGCGAAGTGGTCGTTGCCGAAGTAGGACTGCTGCGCGCCGGCGGCGACGATCAGGCTGTCGAACGGGGTGACGTAGTCCTGGTTGAGCAGGCGCGAGGTGACGGTGCCGTTGTCGACGTCGATGTCGGTGACCTCGCCCATGATGACGCGCGCGTTCTGCTGTTTGCGCAGCACGATGCGGGTGGCGGGGGCGATCTCGCCGGTGGAGAGGATGCCGGTGGCGACCTGGTACAGCAGTGGCTGGAACAGGTGCGTGGAGGTCTTCGAGATGAGGGTGATGTCTACGTCGGCCTTGCGCAGTTGCTTGCAGGCGAACAGTCCACCGAACCCGGACCCGATCACCACCACGCGATGACGCTGTGCGACGGATTTCTCGGCGTTCATCTAGTTCCTGCTCCTCGCCAGACGGTGTAAGTACGACAACTCACCCGTAACGGTAATGCAGTGTGAGTAGCGCAGACCAATCAGGACCGACCGAAAACAGACGTTCAAGACAGCTGTCTCGAAAATACAATATGGTCGATTGTTCAGCATAGATTGCCGCGCGAACCGCCGCGGGCGGCTCCGGCCGTGCCGGAACCGCCCGCGCGCTGGATCGGTGCAGGAGTGGGCTCAGCGACCCTGGAAGAGCAATTGCGCTACGTGGGTGGTGGTTTCGGAGCCGTCGGTGTAACCGCCCTGATTACCCTGCTCGGTCATGATGGCGAGCGTGTAGCGCTCACCCGGGCCCGCGAAGCCGACCGAATTGACCACCCAGCCGCCCTGCTCGTCGGACCAGCCATTCTTCAGGCCCGGGTTCATGGCCGGCCCCGCACCCCACACGCCCCAGTGCTGGTTGGTGTCCACGTGCCGCATCCGGTCGAGCAGGTAGGCGCGGTCGTCGGGGTTCATCTTGGTGAGGACATTGTCCATCAGCCGGTCCAGGTCGGCGGGCGCGCACTGCTGGAAACCCCAGTCGGGGAACAGCTTGACCTGCTCGATCGAGGTGGTCGGCGGCATCGGGACCAGGCCGGTCATGCCGTTGGCGCGGAAGGCGTTGTTGAACGACATCCGGTCCAGCCCCGCGAACTTGTTCCACAGGATGTCGGCGGCGGTGTCGTTGGAGGTTGCCAGCATCGACTCCATCAGGGAGCGGTCGTCGGGCCCGAGCTGGATGGCGCCGACCCGGGCACGGTTCAGCAGATCCTCGGCGATTGCCAGTTTGATGGTGGAGGCGGTCCAGAAGTTGGTGTCCGCGTTGGCGTTTCGATAAATGCCGCCGGTGACACGGTCACGCATCACGTAGCCGGTGACGCCGGGACGGGTGCTGAGGTAATTGTCGACGGCGGCGATGCGATTGCTCATATCGGCGTCGAATCCCGCGATGGGGCCCTGGGTGTGCGCCGGTATGGCACCGGCCACGGGGGTGAAGGCGGGGGCGGCCGGAATGAGGGCCGCGGCAGCCAGAACACAAGCGGAGGAGGCCACGCGCCGGGCCTTGGGGGAACGCACGAGGGAACACAATAGAGGGGACCATGCCCGATACGCACGTCTTGAGGTGATTCGGGGGACGTGTTATCGAATCGACACTGTTGCACGGACTTTCGCGCGTGTCAGTGGAAAGCCGCGTGCAGCTCTTCGATACTGCGTCCGTTGAGGCGATAGCAGTGCTCGAACGCCTCGGTGTGCCGCTCGCGCGGCCACCACTGCAGCACCACGCCGCGGCCGTAATGCCGGGAGTTGACGAGCTCCCAGCGCTCTCCCCGCCGGCGAACCGTGAACCCGGTTCTGGGTACCAGGGGAATGACCGACGCAGACATCGACGCGGACCAGCCTTTCGTGAGAACTTCGAACCTCCCCGAAAGGCACTGTCGCATACCACACTAGAAATTCCGGGTGACGCGCCCTAGCAAACCCCGGGCGTGTGGCGGGTGTCACCCGGCGAGCCGCGGCGCTGGGTGTTTGCATGTCGTTCGCCGACTGTATAAACACAGGTCGTGCACATTCACCGGGCCGAACGAGCGGATACGCTCGCCGACGCGCTGGCCGAGTTGCTCGCCGATCCGCTCGGCGATCCGTTCACCCCGGAGGTGGTGGCGGTCCCCGCGAAGGGGATCGAGCGCTGGCTGAATCAGCGGCTGGCCACGGTGCTCGGCAGCGGCGCCGCCGCCGACGGTATCTCGGCGAACATCGACTTCGCCGATCCCGCGGCCCTGGTCGCGGCGGTGCTGGCGGAGGCGACGGGGGTGGATCCGGACCAGGATCCGTGGTCGCCGGAGCGTCTGGTGTGGACGGTGCTGCCGGTCCTGGACGAGGTACTGGCCGAGCCGTGGGCCGCGGTGCCGGCCCGGCATCTCGGGCACGGGGACGCGCGGGGGCACCGGGTCGGCCGCCGGTACGCGACGGCCGCGCGGATCGCGTCGCTGTTCGACAGCTATGCCGCGCAGCGTCCGGACATGATCACCGACTGGGCCGACGGCCGCGACACCGACGGCGCGGGCCGGGAGCTGCCCGCGGATCTGATGTGGCAGCCGATGCTGTGGCGGCGGCTGCGCGGGGTGGTCGGGGTGGCGAGTCCCGCCGAGCGCCTGGGCGCGGCGTGCGCGCGGCTGCGGGTGGAACCGTCCATTGTGTCTCTGCCGGAACGGATTTCGCTGTTCGGCGTGACCCGGCTGACCACCGATCAGCTGGCCGTGCTCTCGGCGCTGTCGTCGGGGCGTCAGGTGCACCTGTGGCTGGTGCATCCCAGCCCCGCGCTGTGGAACAAGCTCGCCGACGCCGAGGTGATCCCGAATCCCGCTGTGCGCGTGCGGCATCCGCTGCTGGCGGCACTGGGCCGCGACGTGCGGGAGCTGCAGCAGCGGCTGTCCGGATACGACCACATCGACACCTATCACCCGCGGCCGGAGACGATCGAGCCGCGCACGCTGCTGACCGAGTTGCAGGCCGCGGTGCGTCAGGACCGCTGGTCGCTCATGCCGGAGCCGGGCCTGGCCGACGGGACCATCGCGGTGCACTCCTGCCACGGTCCGTCGCGGCAGGTGGAGGTGCTGCGCGACGCGCTGCTCGGACTCTTCGCCGCCGACCCCACCCTGGAGCCGCGCGACGTCATCGTCATGTGCCCCGATGTGGAGCGGTACGCGCCGCTGGTGCGCGCCGCCTTCGGGCAGTGGTCCCTCGACGGGGCCGAGCCGGGGCATCCCGCGCACGGGCTGCGGGTGCGGCTGGCCGACCGCGCACAGCGGGCGGTCAATCCGGTGCTGGACGTGGTCGGCACACTGCTGGAACTGGCCGACGGGCGCGTCACCGTGACCGAGGTGCTGGATCTGTGTGCGGCCGAACCGGTTCGGGTGCGCTGCGGCTTCGACGACGACGATATCGAGCGGCTGCGGGAATGGGCCGCCGAGACCGGGGCGCGCTGGGGGATCGGACAGCGGCAGCGGCAGGCGTTCGGGCTCGGGGACTTCGCGCAGAACACGCTCAACGCGGCGGTCGACCGCATTCTGCTCGGAGTCGCGGCGGGCGAATCCAGTGAGGACTGGCTCGATCTGGTGCTGCCGCTGGACGACGTGGACAGCAACGACATCGACCTGGCCGGGCGATTCGCCGAATTCGTGGACCGGCTGGCGGTGTGCCTGCGCGATCTGCGCGGCTCCACCCTGGAAGAACCGTCCGGCAGCGCGCGACCGGCGTCGGAGTGGGCGGCGGTGCTGGGGCGGTCCCTCGACCTGCTCACCGACATGCCCGCCGGCCAGGCCTGGATGGGGGTGCAGGCGCGTCGCGAATTGACGACCGCGCTGGAACCCGCGGGCGGGATTCCCTTGCGGCTCACCGATATCGGCGCGCTGCTGACCGCGCGGCTGGCGGGGCGGCCCTCGCGCGCGAACTTCCGCACCGGCGAGCTGACGGTCTGCACCATGGTCCCGATGCGGTCGGTGCCGCACCGGGTGGTGGTGCTGCTCGGCCTGGACGACGAGGTGTTCCCGCGCGCCGGCGGCGTGGACGGTGACGACGCGCTGGCCCGGCACCGCTGCCCCGGCGACCGGGATCCGCGCAGCGAGGACCGGCAGCTGCTGCTGGACGCCATCATGGCCGCCGGGGAGCGACTCGTGTTGCTGCACACCGGTTCCGACCCGGTGTCGGGCGCGCACCGCCCGCCCGCGATTCCGCTGGCCGAGCTGCTCGACACCGTGCGGGCGCATGTCGGCACGGACGGTCTGGAGCGAGTCGTGACGCGACATCCGTTGCAGCCCTTCGACCGCCGCAACTTCCGGCCCGAACAGCCCTTCAGTTTCGACACCGTGGCACTGGCGGGCGCGCAGGCCGCGGGGCGCGCACCGCAGCCGCGCCCCCTGTTCCTCGGCACGCCGCTGCCGGGCCGGGAGCGCGGTGATGTGGAGCTGGCCGATCTGGTGGCCTTCGCCGAGCATCCGGTGCGGGCCTTCCTGTGGCAGCGGCTGGGGATCCGGGTGCCGGAGGACGAGGAGGAGATCGCCGACCGCCTTCCCATCGAGCTCGACGGCCTCACCAAATGGAACATGGGCGAGCGCATGCTGTCCGCGCGGCTGACCGGCGTGGACCCGAACGTGCTGCGCGCGGCCGAATGGCGGCGCGGCACCCTGCCGCCGTTCAGCATGGGCGCGGCCGTGCTCGACGAGGTGGAGGGCACCGTCGACCAGCTGGTGCGGGTGGCCCGCCCGCTGCACGAGATCCCCGCGCGCACCATCGACATCGCCGTGGATCTGGGGGACGGCCGCCGGCTCACGGGCACGGTCCCCGACGTCCACGACGACGCGCTGCTGCGCACCACGTTCTCGCGGCTGGCTCCGAAACACCGGATGGCGGCCTGGATTCGCCTGCTCGCGCTGGCCGCCACCGGGACGCATCAGTCGTGGCGGGCCATCACCATCGGCCGCGGCAAACACCATCGCCCGGCCTGGCAGTCGACCCTCACCTCGCCCACCGCGGCCCTGGCCCGCGGCATTCTGCGCGACCTGGTGCTCCTGCGCGACGAGGGCCTGTCCGAGCCGCTGCCCATCGCGCCCTCGGCCTCGGCCACCTACGCCGAACGCCGGCTCGCGGGCGCCTCCGCCGAGGACGCCCTGCACGCCGCCGAACAGGACTTCGACGACCGCTTCGGCGAACACACCGACCGCTACTTCCGCCACATCCTGGGCCGCACGCCCCGTTTCCATCAGCTCACCGAGGCCGCGGCCCCCGCGGTCCCCGGCGTCGAGTCGGAACCGACCCGTTTCGGCGAACTGGCGCGCCGTCTCTGGAACCCCCTGCTCACCAACGAGAATCAAGGTCAGCCATGACCATCCCGAGGAGGAACCCCCTGCCCGTCACCGCTCCCGGGAGCCCGGCATGACCGACGACCTGTTCTCCCTGACCGACCCGGACCTGGCTCCGCGCCCCGCCGTCCGTCCGCGACGCCGCGGCGACGGCGTCAGCGGCGAACCGCGTCGCCGGGAGGCCGCGCCCGCGCACAGCGACAATCCGGATCTGTTCGATCTGGCCGCCGGGTCCGGGCCGATCGGTAAAGGCGATGATCGGCAAGGACTTTGGGCGGCCGACCCCTCACCGGTCATGCCGGGGGCCGGCAACCTCGCGGCTGATGCGACTGGGCGGCAATCGGATTCGGGCAGAGCGGGGGATCGGGTCCCGGGTTCCGGTGGGGAGCCCGCCGGGCAGGGGCTGTGGGAGGCGAGCGTGAGCGGAGCCGAGGGCGAGTCTGCGAACGCCACCCCGCCGACCGGTTCGGTTGTGCCGGCCGGGGATTCGGGACCTCGGTTCGAGCTGACCGGAGCGCTGCCGGTGGGGACCACGGTGCTCGAGGCGAGTGCGGGGACCGGGAAGACGTACGCCATCGTCGGACTGGCGGTCCGATTCGTGGCCGAGAGGGGAGTGGACGTCTCCGAGCTGCTCCTGGTCACGTTCAGCCGGGCGGCGACCCAGGAGCTGCGGGAGCGGACTCGGGATCGGTTCGTGGGAGTGGCGGCGGCGCTGGGAGATCCGGAGCGGGCGCTCTGCTCGGAGGACGAGTTGATCCGGCATCTGGCGCAGGGAAATCCCGGGGAGATCGCGTTGCGGCGGGAGCGGCTGCTGGCGGCGCTGTCGGATTTCGACGCGGGAACCATTGCCACGACGCACAGTTTCTGTCAGCGGATGCTGGACGAACTCGGGCTGGCGGGGGAGCAGGATCCGGGGGCGCGGCTGGTGGAGGGGATCGAGGACGTGGTGTCCACGGTCGCCGACGATCTGTACCTGAGCCGGTACGCGCGCGGGGGCAAGCCCTTCGGGCCCGCGGACGCGCAGCGGCTGGCCGCGGCGGCCGTCGGGGATCCACACGCCCTGCTGCTGCCCGAGGCCGATGGCGACGATGATCCGGCGGCCGAGCGGGTCGCGTTCGCGCAGGCTGTGCGGGTGGAAACGGCACGGCGCAAACGACTTTCGGGTCTGCGCGACTTCGACGACCTGCTGGTGCTGCTGCACGAGGTGCTGGCCGATCCCGAGCACGGGCCGCGCGCCTGTCAGCGGATCCGGGACCGGTACCGGGTGGCACTGGTGGACGAGTTCCAGGACACCGACCCGCTGCAGTGGGACATCCTCCGCCGCGCCTTCCATGGGCACGCCACCCTGGTGCTGGTCGGCGACCCGAAGCAGGCGATCTACGCCTTCCGCGGGGCCGAGGTGCTCAGCTATCTGGACGCGGTGGCGCACGCCGACAGCAAGCGTGAACTCACCACCAACCGGCGCAGCGACGCCGGCCTGCTGACCGCGCTCGAACACCTGCACGGCGGAGCGGCCCTGGGGCACAAGGAGATCACCGTGCACCGGGTGACGGCGACCAGACCGTTCTCGCGGCTCACCGGGGCGCCCGAGCGGATCACGCCGCTGCGGTTGCGGTGCCTGCCGCGCAGTGGCGCGGGTCCGCTGAACAAGTCCGGGTATCCGACGGTCGGCCGGCAGCGGGAGCGGGTCGCCGTCGACGTGGCCGCCGACATCGTCGGGCTGCTCGAATCCGGGGTCCTGATCAACGCGAACGCCGGCGAAAGGCCCATCGGGCCGGGCGATATCGCGGTGCTGGTGCGCAATCGGAACCAGCTGGAAATGGTGCGCGCCGAGCTGGAAGCGGCCGGTGTCGCCTCGGTGCTGGCCGGTGGGGCGAGCGTGTTCGCTACCCCCGCGGCCACCGAATGGCTGTGGGTGCTGCACGCGCTGGAGCAGCCGCACCGCGCCGACCGGGTGCGCCTGGCCGCAGGGACCGCGCTGCTCGGGCTGAGCGCCGAGGAGATCGATGCCGGGGGAGCGGATCTGGTCGGCCGGCTCAGCGCCGAACTGCGCGACTCGGCCCGGCTGTTCGCGCGTGCCGGCTTCGCCGCGGTCGCCGAGAAACTCGGCGCCGAAACCCGATTGGCCCCGCGCCTGCTCGCCCTCGAGGGCGGCGAACGCCAGCTCACCGACCTGCGCCAGATCGCGCAGCTGCTCGACGACGCGGCCCTGCGCGAGGGTCTGGGCCTGTCGGCGCTGACCCGCTGGCTGGCCGACCGGGTGCGTGATCCGGCCTCCGGCAGCGTCGCCGACCGCAGCCGTCGCCTGGACCGCGACGCCGCGGCCGTGCAGATCGCCACCGTGCACGCCAGCAAGGGCCTCGAATTCCCGGTGGTGTACCTGCCTTTCGCGTGGGACGCGGCCAAGCTGCGCAACCCGCCGACCCTGCTGTTCCACGACGAGCAGGGCCGCCGCGTCCTCGACGTCGGCGGCCCCGACGCGCCCGGCTACAGTTCGCGCCGCCTGCGCGCCGAGGCCGAGGAACAGGCCGAGGAGCTGCGCCTGCTGTATGTGGCCCTGACCCGGGCGGGCGCGCAGATCGTGGCCTGGTGGGCGCCCGCCTACGACACCCAGACCGCGCCGCTGCACCGCATGCTGCTGGGCCGCGAGCCCGGCAGCCCGGCCGTCGCCGACAAGGTGCCGGTCCCCGCGGATTCGGTGCTGCTGGAACGCATCCGGGAGTGGGCGGCCACCGCCGAACCGGGCGTGATCGCCGTCGAACAGGTGCGCGAGATCACCCGCGCCCGCCTGCCCCTCGACGGCACCGTCGGCACCGCAGTGCCTTTGGCGGCCGCGCACTTCGACCGCGCGCTCGATCAGGCGTGGCGGCGCACCTCCTACTCGGCGCTGACCGCGGGTGCGCACGATGCCCTGCCCGCCGCCGACCTGCCCGAGGGCAGCGGCATCGCCGACGAACCGGCCACCCCCGCCGTGCTCGCCGACGACCTCACTGCGTTCACGGGAGCCCGTCCGTCGCTGATGAATTCGCTGCCCTACGGCGCCGAGTTCGGCACGCTCGTGCACGAGGTGCTCGAATACGTCGACACCGACGCCCCCGACCTCGCCGCCGAGATCCGGGCGCGCGTCCTGCACGCGGTGGGCGAGCAGATGTTCGACGCCGACCCGGACGTCCTGGCGGGTGCGCTGCTGGCGGTCATGCGCACGCCCATCGGTTTCGGCGCGCTCGCCGACTTCTCGACCCGGGATCGCTTGAGCGAGCTCGATTTCGAATTGCCGCTGGCCGGTGGCGACCATCCGGTCGGCACGCGGGTGACCGTCCCGCGCATCGCCGACCTGCTGCGCCGGCACCTGCCCGCGGACGATGTCTTCGCCCCGTACGCCGACCAGCTGGCCCACCTGGACGACACGCCGCTGCGCGGTTATCTCACCGGCAGCATCGACGTCGTGCTGCGCACCACCGGACCGAGGTTCGTGGTCATCGACTACAAGACCAACCGCCTCGGTACCGGCGATCTCACCGTCGCCCACTACACCCACGAGCGCATGGCCGCGGAGATGATGCGGTCGCACTATCCGCTGCAGGCCCTCCTGTATTCCGTTGCCCTGCACCGGTATCTGCGCTGGCGGCTGCCCGGCTACGATCCGGCCGTGCACCTGGGCGGTATCCGCTACCTGTTCGTGCGCGGGATGATCGGACCCGATACCCCGGACGGCGCAGGCGTTTTCGACTGGCTGCCGCCCGCGGACCTGATCGTCGAGCTGTCGGCCCTGCTGGCCGGCGACCCGGAGGTGACGCGGTGACCGCGATCCAGCTGGCCCAGCGTGGCACCGGCCCGCTGCAGGTGTTCAACGCCGCCGGGGTGCTGTCGGCGGCGGATGTGCATGTGGCGCTGCGGCTCGCGCGGCTCGGCGGCGAACGGTCACCGGCGGTCGTGTTCGCCACCGCGCTGGCGGTGCGCGCGGTGCGATCCGGGTCGGTGTGCCTGGAGGTCCGACGCATGCACGAGATCGGCGTCGATGCCGAAGGCGCCGAGGAGTCCGCCATCGACCCGGCCACCCTGCCGTGGCCGGAGGTGGAATCGGTCATCGCGGCGCTGCGGGTGAGCCCGCTGGTGACCGGGAGCCCGTCCGGGCCGCTGCGCCCACTGCGGCTCATCGACCCGCCCGGCCCGAATGCCTCGGGCCCGTTGCTCTACCTCGACCGGTATTACCGGCAGGAGGAGACCATCCGCCGTGTCCTCACCGAGCGCGCCGCCACCCACCCGATGGTGGACGCGGAACTCGTTCGGCGTGAACTGGATCGGCTCTTCCCCGACCATGCCGGGCCCGGCGAACCGCCGGATCGGCAGCGGCTGGCTGCGGCGCTGGCCACCACCCAGTCGACCACCGTGATCGCGGGCGGTCCCGGTACGGGCAAGACGCACACCATCGCCCGGGTGCTGGCCCTGCTGGTCGCGCATCAGCAGGCCTTGCCCGGCGCGCCCGCCCTGCGCATCGCCCTGGCCGCCCCGACCGGCAAGGCCGCCGCGCGCATGCAGGAATCGGTGCGTGAGCAGGCGGGCGAGATCGGCCTGCCCGAACTGACCGCCGCCACCCTGCACCGGCTGCTGGGCTGGCAGCGCGGCGGCGCGGGCCGATTCAAGCACAACGAATTCAACCGGCTGCCCTACGACGTCATCGTGGTCGACGAGACCTCCATGGTGTCGCTGACCATGATGAGCCGGCTGCTGCCCGCCGTGCGGCCCGACGCCCGCCTCGTGCTGGTCGGCGACCCGGACCAGCTGGCCTCGGTCGACGCGGGCGCGGTGCTCGCCGACCTGGTCGCGGGACCCGTTCCGGGACAGGCGAATCCGGCGCTGGAACGTATTCTCGGCGGCGACCCGGCCGCCACCGCCGCCCACCCGGACGGGCTGTCCGGGCGCGAACGCGAACGTCTGCAGGGCGGCATCGTCCGGCTCACTCGCGGCCGCCGCTTCGGCGGGCGCATCGCCGAACTGGCCGTCGCGATCCGGGCGGGCGACGCGGATGCCGCGCTGGCGTTGCTGGCCGACGGCGGAGACGAACTGTCGCTCTACGCACCCGACGACATCACCGAGGTCCGCGCCGACATCCTGCGCGCGGCCCGGGAGGCCACCGACGCCGCCGTCGACGGCAATGCGACCGCCGCGCTCACCGCACTCGAATCCCATCGCCTGCTGTGCGCCCACAGGCAGGGCCCCTACGGTGTCGAACGGTGGGATCGCCTGGCCGCCGGGTGGGTGACCGCCGCCGGCATCACCGCCGATCCAGGTGCCGGACACTGGTATCCGGGGCAGCCGCTGCTGGTCACCGCCAACGACCACGAGGCCCGCATCTACAACGGCGACACCGGCGTCATCGTCCGCGCGGCCGACGGCACTCTGCGCGCCGCGCTGCAGCGCGGCACCGAGCCGTACCTGGTGCATCCCACTCAGTTCCCCGGAGTGACCACCGTCTACGCCATGACCATCCACCGCAGTCAGGGCAGCCAGTACGACACCGTGTCGGTCGTGCTGCCCGGACCCGAATCGACACTGCTGACCCGGGAACTGCTGTACACGGCCATCACACGCGCCCGCCGCCACGTTCGGGTCCTCGGCACCGAAGAATCCATCCGCTCCGGCATCGCTCGCCGGGTGCTGCGCGCGAGCGGCCTGCGCAACCGGGAATGACTCGCCGCCCCGGCCTCGGAACACGCTGTCGCGGCCTGGGTGTACCGCGGTAGGGCGGCTGTCCGCGGCCGGATCGGCGTAGCGTGGGCGGAACCTGATACGGCTGTCGCCGTGGTCTTTCGGGGGCGCGTGCGGCCGGAAGCGGAGGGTTGCCCATGACCGAGTGGGAAGGCGAGCGGTCCACGGATAGCGTGGTGTCCGCCGATGGAACGCGGATCGCCTATGTCACCGAGGGGATGGGGCCGGGGGTGATCGTCGTCCCGGGGGTGCTGTCGCTCGCGGAGGGGTACAGCCGGTTCGCCGACGCGCTGGCCTCCGCGTTCACCGTGCACACGATCGAACGGCGCGGGCGCGGGGACAGTGGTCCGCAGCGACCGGACCACGGGGTCGAGGACGACTGCGCGGATGTGCGGGCGCTGATGGACAAAACGGGTGCCGCGTTCCTGGTCGGGCACTCGTACGGCGGGTTCGTCGCCCTCGAAGCCGCCCGGAACAACCCGGGCATCCGGAAGGTCGCGGTATACGAGCCGGGGCTGTCGGTCAAGGGGTCCATGCCGTCCAAATGGATGAAGCCCTATGAGAAGTACCTGGCTCAGGACAAACCCCTCGAGGCCTTCATCGAATTCATCCGTGAGATCGGCCCGGACAGCACCCGCAAGATTCCGCGCTGGATGTTCCGCCGCATGACGCCGATCTTCATGAATGCGCCCGAAAAGGACATGGTGATCGCGCAGTTGCCGCAGAACCTCACCGAACACCGC
This sequence comes from Nocardia niigatensis NBRC 100131, assembly GCF_000308655.1. Lineage (GTDB taxonomy): Bacteria > Actinomycetota > Actinomycetes > Mycobacteriales > Mycobacteriaceae > Nocardia > Nocardia niigatensis. The sequence goes on from NZ_BAGC01000033.1 coordinate 185,572, forward strand.
CAGTACGTGCGGTTCGACAGCACCTACCACCACTACGCGGAGATCACCGCCGAGGTGCTGCTGCTCGACGGCGACCGGGAACGGCGCGCCTGGACCGCCTCCGATCAGGAGCTGCTGGCCTCCGTGATCCCGCACAGCGAACGTGCCACCATTCCCGGGCTCGACCATTTCGGCATCGACAAGGGCGACCCGGATCGAGTGGCCGGCATGGTGGGCGAATTCTTTTCCCGTTCGTAGCGGTCTCGGACGCTGGCCCGCACCACGGTCGATAGGCTGGGGCTATGGCCACTACGCCCGAGCACGTCGACGTGCTGATTGTCGGGGCCGGACTGTCCGGTATCGATGCCGCCTATCATCTGCAGCGCGCGTTTCCGTGGCGGAGCTACGCCATTCTGGAGATGCGCGAGGCCAGCGGCGGCACCTGGGATCTGTTCCGCTACCCGGGGATTCGCTCCGATTCGGACATGTTCACCCTCGGCTATCGGTTCCGGCCGTGGCTGGGGGACAAGGCCATCGCCAGCGGTGACTCGATCCTCGCGTACGTGCGCGACACCGCCTCGGAGAACGGGATCGACAAGCGTATCCGCTACCGGCACAAGGTGGTGCGGGCCGAATGGTTCTCGGCGGACAACCGCTGGACCGTCACCGCCGACCACGACGGACGGCCGGTCACCATGACCACGAACTTCCTGTTCAGCTGCTCGGGCTACTACCGTTACGACGAGGGCTATGCCCCGGACTTCGCGGGTACCGAACGCTTCCGGGGCCCGATCATCCACCCCCAGCACTGGCCCGATCATGTCGACGTCGAGGACAAGCGGGTCATCATCATCGGGTCCGGCGCCACCGCCGTCACCCTCGGCCCCGCCCTGGTGGAACAGGGCGCGCACGTGACCATGCTGCAGCGGTCGCCCTCGTACATCATTTCCATGCCCGCCCGCGATAGCTTCGCGGACAGCGCCCGGAAATTGCTGCCCGCGCGCGCCGCCTATGCCCTGACCCGCGCCAAGAACGTCGCGCTCAGCACGATGATGTATCAACTGTCGCAACGGTATCCGAAGCGCATGCGGGCCTGGATCCGCGGCTGGCAGCAACGGTGGCTGCCCGACGGTTTCGACCTCGACACCCACTTCAACCCCAGCTACAAGCCGTGGGATCAGCGACTGTGCCTGTCGCCCGACGGCGATCTGTTCCGCGCCATCCGGCAGGACAAACTGGATCTGGTCACCGACCGCATCGACACCTTCACCGAAACCGGACTGCGCCTCGAATCCGGGCGCGATCTCGCCGCCGACGTCATCATCACCGCAACGGGATTGAACCTGATCCCCTTCGGGGGCATCGAACTTGCCGTGGACGGCCGCGAGATCAACCTTCCCGACACCATGGCCTACAAGGCCATGATGCTCTCCGAAGTCCCCAACTTCGCCTTCGTCATCGGCTACACCAACGCCTCCTGGACCCTCAAGGCAGACCTGGTGTGCGAGTACGTCGTCCGCCTGCTCCGCTATATGGACGCCGAAGGCTACGTCCGCGCCACCCCGGTCCGCGACCCCTCCGTCGGCACCGCACCCTTCCTCGACTTCGAACCCGGCTACGTCCTCCGCTCCCTCGACATCCTTCCCAAACAGGGCGACCGCGCACCCTGGCGTCTCCACATGAACTACCTCCGCGACCTCCCCAAACTCCGCTACGGCAGAATCACCGACCCGGCCATGCGCTTCGAGCGGGTCTGACCCGCAGTCGGATTCGCCCGTCGCGCGATCGACGAAATCGAAGACAAAAGCGGAAGAGATCAAAAGACAAGAGATGCAGTGATGATGTGGGTGAACCCCGCGGTGGTCGTCCTGACTCGAAAAGATGCTGACCGTGGTGTCATGTCCAGGATCTGTCGGTCGGTCCGGCTGCGGGGTTCACCGCACTGCCCGGTCGTGGCACTGGTGACTTGATAGACATCCCAGGAGCCTGAATGTCAAGCAGCAGACGGTTGAGCGGGACCTGGCCAGGCCCGTGGGTTCGTCGTAGATCGGCCAGTCCAGTTCGTTGTGGGTGATGCCGCGGGCCTCGACCTTGATCAGGACATCGCAGAGGCCGGGTTTCGCGTCGGGGGACGTCCCCATGGACCAGTCCCTCGATGCCGGGCTCGCGGGTGCGAACGCCTTCATCCTCAGCTTTTTTCGTTGTGCGAACGAATCGACGATAGGACGGGCGTCTCGACGGTGTCGGCTAATTCCCTGGGAATCCGATCGCTGGATCCTGATCCGAACTCAACAGGAAATGGCCCAGGAATACGACGTCCTCGTCGAGCGCGTCGAACTGGGCGATGCGCACCGCTTCCGGTTCGAAGAACACATCGCCCGGACCCAGCACCACCAGCGGTTCGCCCTCGATGCGATAGGCCACCGAGCCGGACACGATGCTGCCCACCACGGGACCATTGTGCGTGTGCAACCCGGCCGCCGTGCCCGCAGGCATGGAGATCCGGCGGGTCTGGATGCGATCGGTGTGCTTGGCGGGCGTCACCGCGACGTCCTGGATGATGGCACGGGTGACCGCCGAGAAGGATTGGGGCGGTGTGGTTTCCGGCATGCACCGAGCCTAGCCGGGGACGACAATGGACGCTAACCGGTTGGACTGGTTAGTCCTCGAGGGATTCGAACAGTCCCGGAATCGTCAGCGCGTACTCGACATCCTCGCGCGTCCCGAGCATGGTCAGCACGCCGCGGATCATCGTCAGCCGGGCCGCGTCGATAGTGTCCTGATCGGGTTCGCCGTGCGGGGCGCCGGCGGAAATGCGATAGACGACGAACTCGCAGGTCTGCAGCGCGGTATCGAGATCGAGATCCGTGGGTGCGGGCCGTCCGAGCCCGACGATCTTGGTGCGCACCAGGACCCGGATGTCCTCGATGGCCCGCTCGCGATAGGCCGACACCGGCGAGCCCGGATCGTGCAACTCGGCGAACAGCGGCGCCAGCATCGGTCCGTGGCCGCCCGCCCAGTGGAGATACGCCTCGATCATATTGATGCCGAGTTCGACCGGTTGCTCGGTGCGTTCCAGCGCGGACCGGATGCCGCCGACCAGATCCTCATTGGACACGGTGAGCAGTGCGTGCAGCGGCTCCACGGCATTGGCGAAATAGCGGTAGAACGTGGGCCGCGCCAGCCCGGCTTTGGCGATGATCCGCGCCACGCTCAACCCGCGCGAGCCCTGTTCGGCGAAGACCTCGGCGGTAGCCAGCACGATGCGGGCGCGCACCTGGTCGGCCTGCTTCTCCGTCTGCGGCGGGCGGCCGCGGCGGGCAGGGGTCCTCTGACCTGCCGCAGGGCTTGACATGGTGTGCGTCACGTCTATTAATCTAACACCAGTGTTCATGTAACACCGATGTTCAGATAATCTTGGGAACCACCCGCACCCGACTCCTCGAGAGGGCGACCAATGACGACTGCCCCGCAGCTCGCCGCCGCCGATGCGCTGCCTTTTGACCTGGTCCAGCGCCTGCTCGGCCACGCCGTCGCGGGTGGTGCGCCCTCGGTGGAGGTGTTCGCACCCGCCACCGGCGCCAAGATCACCGACCTGCCGCAGTCCTCGACCTCCGACATCGAGGCCGCCTTCGCTACCGCGCGCGCCGCGCAGCAGGAATGGGCGAACGTCCCGGTCGGGGCCCGGGCCGCGCTGCTGCGCCGCATCCACGATCTGGTGCTGGCCGAGCAGGACACCATCCTCGACATCGTCCAGCTCGAGACCGGCAAGTCCCGGGTGCACGCCTTCGATGAGGTCTCCGATGTCGCGGTCAACACCCGCTACTACGCGGCCGAGGGCAAATCGATTCTGGCGCACCGCAAGCCGCGCGGGGTCATGCCCGTCCTCACCCAGGTGGAGGTGCGCAACCGGCCCAAAGGCGTGGTCGCGGTCATCTCGCCGTGGAACTACCCTCTCGCGCTGGGCGCCTCCGACGCGCTGCCCGCGCTGCTGGCCGGCAACGCCGTCATCGGGCGGCCGGACAACCAGACCGCGCTGACCCTGCTGTGGGCCATCGACATCGCCGAGCGCGCCGGTCTGCCCAAGGGTCTGTGGCAGGCCGTGCTCGGGCGCGGCGCCGTGGTCGGCACCGAGGTCATCGCCCGCGCCGACTACGTCGACTACACCGGGTCCAGCGCTACCGGCCGCACCATCGCCCAGCAGGCGGGGGAGCGGCTCATCGGCTACTCCCTCGAGCTCGGCGGCAAGAACCCGCTGCTGGTGCTCGCCGACGCCGACGTGTCGGCCGCCGCCAAGATCGCGGTGCGGGCCTGCTTCGCCTCGGCCGGGCAGCTGTGCGAATCGATCGAGCGAATCTACGTGCACGACAGCGTGTACGACCGATTCATTACCGAATTCGTGGCCAACACCAAGGAACTGGATCTCGGCAAGACCCTCGATTACAGCTACGAGATCGGGTCGCTGACCTTCCCGCGGCAGATCGACACGGTCAGCAAGCATGTCGACGACGCTGTCGCCAAGGGCGCGACCGTCCTGGCCGGCGGCAAGGCTCGGCCGGACCTCGGCCCCTACTTCTACGAGCCCACCATCCTCGAGGGCGTGCGTGAGGGCATGACCGTCTACCGCGAGGAAACCTTCGGACCGGTCGTCTCGGTCTACCGCGTGTCCAGCGACGACGAAGCCGTCGCCCAGGCCAACGACACCGCCTACGGCCTCAATGCCAGTGTGTGGAGCCGCGATACCGACCACGGTCGCGAGGTCGCCGCGCGCGTGCGCGCCGGATCGGTCAATGTGAACGAGGGCTTCATCGCCGCCTGGGGTTCGGTGGCCGCGCCCTCGGGCGGGCTCGGCATCTCCGGCACCGGCCGCCGGCACGGACCCGAAGGCCTGCTGAAGTACATCGACACCCAGACCATCGCGGTGCAGCGGGGGCTGCCCATCGCACCGCTGCCGGGCATGTCGGAACAGTTGTGGGCCAAGACCATGACGCTCTACCTGGGCGTCATGAAGACACTGCGGCAGAAGTGAGTCCGCCGACCATTCGACAGGGGAACAGAGGGGTATGAAGACCGTAGCGGGCAAGAAGGTCCTGGTCACCGGGGCCGCCATGGGTCTCGGCAAGTCGTTCGCGCAGCGCGCGGTCGTCGAGCAGGCCGCCGACGTGGTGCTGTGGGACATCAACGAGCAGGCGCTCGGGGAGACCGCGGCCGAGCTGGCGGCCCGGGGCGGCAGCCGGATTCACCACTACGTGGTGGACGTGTCCGACCGTGACGCCATCGCCGAGGCCGGTGCGGCCGTGCGCGCCGAGGTCGGCGGGATCGACGTGCTGGTCAACAACGCCGGCATCGTGCGCGGCAACGGGTACTTCTGGGAGACCGAGAACCGGGCCGACATCGACAAGACCATGGCGATCAATTCGCTTGCGCCCATGTACATCGCGCTCGAATTCCTGCCCGCCATGGTCGCCAACAAGGGTGTCGAGGGCCGTGTCCTCAATATCGCCTCCTCGGCCGGACTCGTCGCCAACCCGCGCATGAGCGTCTACGCGGCGTCCAAGTGGGCGGCGCTGGGCTGGTCGGATTCGGTGCGCCTGGAGCTGGAGCAGTCCGGCAACGAGCACGTGAAGTTCACCACGGTCTGCCCGACCTACATCAACACCGGAATGTTCGACGGCGCCAAGGGCTTCTGGTTCACCCCGATCCTGGAGCAGGAGGAAGTCGTCGACACCTCCTGGGCCGAGATGAAGAAGGGCTCCGCCCTGGTCGTCCTACCCTGGACCTCCCGCCTCAACCGCGCCATCTCCGGCCTGCTCCCGCTCAAGGTCCGTGACTTCTACCTCAACACGGTCGGCGTCTACCACTCCATGGACGAATTCACCGGCCGCAAGCAGTGATTCGAGCCGCCGCTGCGCGGTAGCGGAGGGCGACGGCCCGGGCGAGTGTGTCTCGCCCGGGCCGTTTCTGTTCGCGCGGTGGGCGGGCGAAGGCCGCACGACCAGCGGTCAGGCTTCATCATTAACGGTGCGGGTGCTGTGCTCGATAGCCTCCGTGACGGTGACCGCGCGCGCCGGCGACCCTGTGCCATACTCTGCCGGGGTCGGGCGCAGCGCCCGAGGGAGGAAAGAGAACTCAATGGGCCTGTTCGACATGATCCGCGGCGAATTCGTCGACATCATCGAATGGTTGGATGACACTCGCACGACGCTGGCGTGGCGGTTTCCCCGCTACGAGAACGAGATCAAGAACGGCGCGGAGCTGATCGTCCGGGAGGGGCAGCAGGCCGTCTTCGTCTACCGCGGCCAGCTGGCCGACAAGTACGGGCCCGGTCACTACCAGCTGACCACCGAGAACATGCCGATTATGTCCACGCTGCAGGGCTGGCGGCACGGGTTCAACTCGCCGTTCCGGTCCGAGGTGTACTTCGTGAACACCCGCGCCGTCACCGACATGCGATGGGGTACACCGCAACCGGTCACCGTGCGCGACCCCGACTTCCGGATGGTGCAGATCCGCGCCAACGGCACCGCGAACGTGCGCGTCACCGACATCGAGGTGTTCCTGCGCCAGATGATCGGCACCAACGCCGAGGTCGACGCCGAAGCGCTGAGCGAGCAGCTGCGCGCCAATGTCGCACTGGCCTTCTCCGACATGGTGCTGGCCAGCGGCCTGGGCGCCATCGATCTGCAAGGCCGCCAGGTCGAACTGTCGGACAAGCTGCGCGAATTCGTCGGTCAGCGGCTGTCCGGCTTCGGCATCGGGGTCGAGGGCGTCACCATGACGATCTCGCTGCCCGAGGAGATCCAGCAGGCCATGACCCGCGGTGTGGCGCGCGGCGTCGAAGCCGGCGGCTTCATGAACAATGTCGACCTCAACCGCTACCAGCAGATGCAGGCCGCCGACGCCATGCTCGCCGCCGCCCAGAACCCCGGCGGCGGAATGGGAGCCGCCATGCAGGCCGGCATGGGCGTGGTCCTCGGCGGCCAGATGGCCGGCGCCATGCAGGGCAGCATGCAGCCGCAGCAGGGCGGCTACGCCCAGCCCGCCGCCCCGCAGCAGGCCGCCCCGCCGCCGCTCCCCGGCCAGCAGCAGTTCCACTTCGACAACGCCGGCCAGGCCGCGGGCCCGTTCCCGATCGACCAACTACGCCAGTACGTCTCGTCCGGTCAGCTGACCCGTGACACCAATGTCTGGAGCGAGGGCATGGCCGGCTGGCAGCCCGCCAACACCGTCCCCGCCCTCCAGTCCCTGTTCGCCACCCCGCCCCCGCTGCCGGGCACCCCGCCGCCGCTGCCCCCGCAGTAGCGGAAACTCGACCGGTGGCATCGTCCGCGCCTGCCCGGGCGGTGCGTCGAACCGGTCCGCGCGGGCGCGCCGAGACGGGTGAACCGGTAGTGAGACCCGAGCCCCCACAGCTCATCCCACCGCCTTCCCGCGCTCAGACACCGGCCCACCGGCCGCAGCCGCACCGCGGCCGATCGGCCCGCCGTACCCGGACGTCATCTCCGTCCGGACTGCCCGACATCCACGCCCGAGCCCTCGGCGCGTCCCGAAGTCCTTCCGCCCCATGGCGTGACACGAGTCCGCCGCACCGAGTGAGCTCCCATGAACGACAACCACCAGCAGTCGCACCCGTCCGGCCCCCCGCCGCTCCCGCCCACGGCCGACCCGCAACCATGGACGCCGCCGCCCCCGGCCAATGACCAGGCCCAAGGCGGCCTCCCACCCGCACAGCCGCCGCACCCCGGTGGCCCCGGCACGGGAGCGCCTGTCCCGCCGCCCCTTCCGGGCACCGTCCCGCCGATGCCGCAGCCTGGCGCGACTCCGCCGGGCGGCGTACCCCCGCAGACATGGGGCGCGCCTCCGCAACTTCCGCCCACCGGAGTGGGACAGGGCGGGGTCTCTCCGATGCAGCAGCCTGGATCGATGCCGCCGCGGCAGGGTTTCGCGCCGCAGCCCGGGGATGTTGCTGGGCCGGGGACCATTGCGCCGCCGCCACTTCCGGGATCGGGAGGTCCGGCGGGTCCGCCGCCGCTGCCAGGTGGCGGGATCGGTCGACCAGGAGGCGTTCAGTCGCCGCAGAACTTTGGACCGCCGAGTGGTGCTGCTGGGCCGGGAACTGTTGCGCCGCCGCTTCCGGGATCCGGGGCTCCGGCTGGGCCGCCGCCCCTTCCTCCCGCTGGAGTGGGGCAGGTCGGAGCTTCTCCGATGCCGCAGCCTGGATCGATGCCGCCGCAGCAGGGTTTCGCACCGCAGGTCGGCGCTGCCGCTGGGCCGGGAACTATCGCGCCGGAGCCCGGGGCTGCCATTGGGTCGGGAACTGTTGCACCGCCGCCGCTTCCGGGCTCCGGAGGTCCGGCGGGTCCGCCGCCGTTGCCGGGTGCTGGTAGCGGTCGACCAGAGGGTGTTCAGTCGCCGCAGAACTTTGGGCCGACCAGTGGCGCTGCTGGCGGGCCGGGAACTGTTGCGCCGCCGCTGCTCGGTGGGGTCGGGGCGGGACAGCCGGTGGGGGCTATGGCGCAGCCGGTGATCGTGGCGCCGGTGCTCGTGCCGGGTGTGGCTGCCCCGGGCCCGGGTGAGCCGGATGGTGCTGTGCCGCAGGGGGATCCGGTGGTGCCGGATCGGGCTATGCTGCATCAGACGGAGTTGACTCGGACGTATCCGTGTTCCTCTTGTGGGGCGCAGTTGGTGTTCGATCCGGTGGGGCAGGATTTGTTGTGCCCGAGTTGTGGGAATCGGACGCCGGTGACGGCGCCGGATGTGCCGGTGCAGGCTCGGGAGTTGGGGCCCGCTATTGCGGCGTTGCGGGAGTTGCAGGCGCATGCGGCGGGGCCGCAGGTGACGGGGGAGCGGGAGGTGAAGTGCCAGAACTGTGGTGGGACAACCGGGTTCACCGGAAGTCTCACCGCTACTCGGTGCCCGTACTGCGCCACGCCCATTCAGCGTGATGATGTGCACAATGCGCCGGCGCGGTTGCCGGTGGACGGTGTGGTGCCGTTCCTGGTGGGGGAGAAGCAGGCTCGCGAACTGGTCGAGAAGTGGGTGTCGGGGCGGTGGTTCGCGCCATCGAACTTCCGGAAGTATCGGCGGATCGGGGCTTTCTCCAGCCTGTACACCGCGTATTTCACCTATGACGCCGATACCCAGAGCTGGTACCAGGGCGAGCGCGGTGACGACTATCAGGTGCGGGTCGGGACGGATTCGGACGGTGAGCCGGTCTACGAGACCCGGACTCGCTGGTATCCGGTGGCGGGCGAGGTCGCCAATGATTTCGCCGATCTGCCGGTGCTGGCCAACGACAATATGAACCGTGAGCGGATTCGGTCGCTGGAGCCGTGGCCGGTCGAGCAGGCGCGCGCCTATTCACCGGAATTCGTGGCCGGGCACCTGTGCCGGACCTACGACAGCGACGCCGAGCAGTCGTTCCCGGAAGCGCAGCAGCGGATGGAATCGGCGATCGAATCGACCGTGCGCGGCGATATCGGCGGTGACCATCAGCGGATCCACCAGTTGAACACCAACTGGAACTGGCTGGCGTACAAGCATCTGCTGCTGCCGATCTGGCTGCTGACGGTCGTCTACATGGACAAGCCGTACCAGGTGTACATCAACGGCCTCACCGGCCAGGTGTCCGGTGACCGCCCGTGGAGCAAGGTGAAGATCATCGCCGCGATCCTGGCGGTGCTCGCGATCATCCTGGCGGTGGTCCTGGTGTACAGCAAGGTGCACGGCCACCACACGCCGGCGCATCCCACCGGACCCGTCCGCTCCACCGTCGCCCCGCCGCACCCGACCACTCATCGCTGACCCCACGAAAGTGAGCCGACCATGTTGATCGTCGTGCTGATCGTGCTGATCCTGATCGCGGCCGCGGTGGGCGGCGTCATGCTGGTGTCCTCCCGCCAGAAGACCGCGACCGCGGCCGCCAACCAGGTCGTTCCGGGCGCTCCCACCCGGGCCCCCGCCTCGTGGGCGGGCTCGCACGACCCGGAGCCGCGCCTGCACCGCCGCCTGCGCGACGCCATGCGGGCCCTGCACACCGCCGGCGCCCTCGACGACGGCGCCACCATCGTGCTGCGCGCCGAACTCGAGCAGGCCGCGCTGGCCTGGGACGACCGCCTGGTCGCCATGGCCGCCCTGCCCGCCGCCGCCCGCGGCGACCAGGTGGCGACCGCGACCACGGCGGTGGAATCCATCGAAGCGGCGGTGGCACAGTATGTCTCGGCCGCCACCCAGCGGACCGCCGCCGAGGTGAACGCGGGAATGAACGCGGCCCGCGCGCAGCTCGAGATCCAGGCCGAGATCCGGAAGTCCCTCGAAGCGGGCTGAGTCCCGGGAAAGGCTGCGGCCCCGCGGTACCGGCCCGGCTGCCTACTACGCGACCGCCCGGTGGCTACGGTCCGCCTACACCGACTTGCGGTGGGACATCCACGAGGTGGCCGTCGACGGCGACCTCGTGGCCCTGCACACCACCATGCACGGCCGTCAGATCGGTACGTTCCTCGTCTACGGGCCGGATGCCCAACCGGTGCAGGCGATGCCGTCGCTCGGGAAGACCTTCACCGTCATCCAGTCGCACTGGATCCGCATCGCCGACGGCCAGGTCATCGAACACTGGGCGAACCGCGACGACCTCGGCCAGGCCACCCAACTCGGCTTGGTCCCACCGACTCCGGTCTACCTGCTGCGCATGCGCCGCGCGTTGAGCGAGGCCCGCAAGGCGACGCACGGACACTGAGCACGCGGCCGGCGGACTCACTCCGCCGGTGAATCCAGTTCCGCCAGTGAGCGAATGACCGTGATCTTGTCGTCGGGGGTGACTGCCGGCCCGCTGCGGACCAGCCAATAGGCCCGCAGCCCGGCATTTCTGGCCCCGAGCGCGTCCCAGTCGTACCGATCGCCGACATAGGCCACCTGCTCCGGCGGCAGCCCGAGCATCTCGCATCCCGCGCGGAAGATCGCCGGATCCGGCTTGGCCGCACCGAATTCGTCCGAGCACAGGATGTCGTCCCCGAAGTGGTGCAGCAGCCCGACCGTGCGCAGCTTCCCGACCTGGTACGGCCGGGAGGCGTTCGAGATGACGCCGAGCGCCATCCGCCCGTCGAACCGCCGCAGGATGGGCGCGGCATCCGGGAATGCCGCCCACGCCGTATCCCGGTGTGCCGCATAGCGTCCGAACCAGGCGACCGGGTCGTCGGCCGTCACGTTCAGGTGCGCCAGGAATCGCACGGTGCGCACCGTCTGCTGCGTCTTGAAGGTGTGCTCACCGGCGAGGAACCGCAGGTACTCTTCCTCCTCGATCGCCCGCCACAGCGTCAGCGCGGCCTCCGGCGACTCGACCCGATCCAGCAGTTGTTCCGCCGCGAGATGTCGCAGGAACCCGATCCGCACGGTCGCGGAATAGTCGATGAGCGTGTCGTCGATATCGAACAGCACACCGCGAATGCTCATGCCCGCGTACCGATCACCACAGTGGCCCCCATCTCCTCGCATTCCGCGATCCGCGCCGCCAGCCCATGCTCGCGCATGACCTCCGCCGCGACCGGAGCCTGCTCCTCGCTCTCCTCGACAAGCAGATGCCCACCCGCCCCGAGCCATTCGCCCGCCGCCGTGGCGATCCGCCGCAACACATCCAATCCGTCCACCCCGCCATCGAGGGCCCGCCGCGGCTCATGATCGCGCGCTTCGGGTGGCATCCACGCGATCTCCTCCGACGGCACATACGGCGTATTCGCCAGCAGAATGTGCACGCGCCCACGCAGATCCGCGGGGACCGCATCGAAGAGATCACCCTCGACGACCCGAGCCCCCACCGCGGCGAGATTCTCCCGCGCACAGGCAACCGCCGCCGGTTCGATGTCCGCCGCCGTCAACTCGACCTGAATGCCTTCTTCTGCAAGTTCTTTCGCAAAAGCCAAACCCAGAGCGCCACAGCCGCAACACATATCGAGGACGACCAGTGGCGAATCCTGGAACACGCTGCGGCCCAGGGCAATAGCTTGCTCGACCAGGAAGCTCGTGCGCTGGCGCGGGACGAAGACATCCGGCGCGACGGCGACGCGGAGGCCGCGGAATTCCGCCCAGCCCAGGAGATGCTCGAGCGGGAACCCGGCGATGCGCTGTGTGACAAGCGATTCCAGATGGGCGGGGTCGGTGGCTGCGGTCAGCAGGAGGGCGGCCTCGTCTTCCGCGAAGACGCAGCCGGCCGCGCGGAGCCGCGCGACCAGCGTTTCGGTGGCGGAAGTGGTCACCGGATCATTGTGCACGCCCGGACTGCCGCCCGGATCGGGCGGGGTCCGGGCGTGAGGGGATCAGCGTTCGGTGGGGAGCCGCAGGGTGCGGGTGGTGTCGAGGTAGATGCCGCGCTGGCTGCTGCGGGCGGGCGGGGGCAGCTGGGAGACGAGCTGCTCGAGGGAGGTGGTGGCGCCGATGACCGGGATGCCGGCCACGATGAAGTCGGCCACCGCGCGGCGAATGTGGTTGGGGGAGGTCACCACAATGGCGCTGGTCGCGCCCGCGTCCCGGAGCATCTGCGCGCCGAACAGCGCGTTCTGCACGGTCGACCCGGCGCGGTGATCGGCCAGGATGCGGCCGGCGGGAATGCCGTGCCCGACCAGCCAGCCCTGCATGGCCGCCGCCTCGGTGATCCCGTTCTGCGGGTTGCCGCCGGTCACCAGGATCGGCGACATGGGCGAGGCGATCGCCTGCAGCCAGGCCGCCTGCATCCGGTTCACCAGCTCCGGCCGCATGGTCCCGTCGGGCAGCAGGCCGTAGCCGAGCACCGCGATGCCGGTCTGTGGTCCCGCGATCGCCGGGATCGGGTTGGGCAGGGTGCCGACCGCGGCGCCGATGGCCCGGAACAGATTCCGGGTCTCGTCCGCGAGCCGGCCGTCGACGCCGTTGAGCCGGTTCAGCGCCAGCTCGCGGGTGATGATGTCGCCGGTGTAGTCGGACCAGATCGCCTGCAGGGCGAGTGCCTGTGCGTCATCGGGTGATTCGTTGAGCAGGTTCCGCAGGTCCGCCAGTCCGGCCGCCTCGTTGCCGGCGGTGAAGTTGTCCTGCGCGGAGTTGTAGAGCGCCGCGGTGTCCGCGTGCGCGGTGCCGGTGCCGAGGATGGTGAGCGCGGCGGCCGCCGCCGCGAGCAGGATGGGAAAACGCCTGGCGATCTGCACTGCTGTCGACCTTTCGGAGGGTGTCACGCATCGCTTGCCGGCTATCCATGGAATTAGCTGGCTATTGTCTAGTTACCGAATGGGGACACGATACGACTGCCCAAGGCGGTTGTCGGGTATTTGCCGAACGGAATTCGCGGTTTCGGTCGAAGTCATAGCGGGAACGCGCGCGAGGCGTGCCGTGTCACAGCCAGGCTCCGGACATATCGCCGAACCGCCCGCCGGTGTGCGCGGGCATGGCGCGGTCGGGACTCGGGATAGGCTGTGTACCCGTGGATACGACTTCGCTCATCGGCAAGGAACTCGCCGCCGCCATCAACGCCGACACCAAGCAGCGCGCCGCCGCCCTCGCCGAGACGGGCGCCGCTCCCCGTCTGGCCCTCGTGATCCCGAACGACGACCCGGCCAGCGCGTGGTACGTGAAGTCCCTCAACCGCGCCGCCGAGCGCAATGGAATCACTTGCGAGAACGTCGATCTCGGCGTCGACGCCACGGCCGAGCAGATCCGCGCCAAGCTCACCGAGCTGTCGCAGGACCCGTCGGTGGACGCCATCATGCTGCAGACCCCGCTGCCCAAGGGCGTCGGCCTCGACGACGTCAGCTCGGCCATCGCGGCCGCGAAGGATGTCGACGGCGTCAGCCCGCTGTCGCTCGGCCTGCTGGCAGCGGGCCTCCCGGGCTTCCCGCCCGCTACCTCGGAGGCGGTGGTGGAATTGGCGAAGTTCCACGAAATCCCGCTCGCCGGTCGGCATGTCGCGGTGGTCGGCCGCTCGAACGTGGTCGGCAAGCCGCTGCTGCAGTTGCTGCTCGCGGAGAACGCGACCGTCACCATCGCCCACTCCCGCACGACGGATCTGCCCGCGGTCACCTCCGCCGCCGATGTCGTCGTCGCCGCGGTCGGCCGTGCGGGCCTCATCACCGCCGACCATGTCCGTGCGGGCGCGGTCGTCATCGACGTGGGTACCAACGAGGACGAGAACGGCAACATCACCGGCGACGTGAACGCCGCCTCGGTCACCGGCAAGGCCGCCGCCCTCAGCCCCGTCCCCGGCGGCGTCGGCCCCGTCACCACCGCACTGCTCATGCGTCACGTGGTCCAGGCCGCCGAATCCGCCCGCTGACGAAGCGGGTCAATGAACGAGATCAGGGAGCTCTCGCCGGGGGAATCTGTCCGATTCCCTGAGCTGAGAGCTCCCTGATTCCGTGACTACCGGGGTGAGCTGGGCTCACCAGTGTGTCGTGACCGGATCTCCGATGGAGACGTTGTTGTAGTACCACTCGGCGTCGGCCGGGGCCAGATTGATGCAGCCGTGGCTGACGTTCGAGTTGCCCTGCGAATCGACGGACCACGGGGCGGAGTGGACGTAGACGCCGCCCGAGGTGAGGCGCTCGGCGAACTCACCGGTGATCAGATAGCCCTCCGGATCGCTGAGCGGGATGCCGATGGTCCGGGAGTCGAAGGTGACCGTGCGCTCGCGGGACATCACCGGGAAGGTGCCGACCGGAGTCTCCCGCCCGGGCTTGCCCATCGAGGCGGGCATGGTGCGTGCGACGCCGTCGATCCAGACCGTGAACGTGTGCGCCGACATGTCCGCGTCGGCTGTGGTGCCGCCATTGGTCTGGAACTTGATGTGCTGGCGTCCGGCGAGGACCGTGATCGGCGAGCGGGTCGGCAGATAGTTGTCCGGCTGCCACATCAGCTGACGGTCGTCGATCCACGTGTAATGCCCGGCGAGGGAGTTCTGCGCGCGGACGTCGACGGTGCGTTCCGCGGCGGCGCGATCGGTGACCGCGGAGGCGAACTGGACGGTCACCGGGGCCGCGATGCCCACCACCTGCCCTGGGCTCGGTGTAATGGCTTGGACCGCTGGGAGATTGGGAGTTACGAGGGCCGCACCCGCGGCTCCGGTTCCGAACGCGGCCGCCGCGGCGACGGAGCTTGCGACGAACAGAGAGCGAATCGCTTTCCGCATTCCTGCATCCCTTCAAGAGGGGGCTTGGTTCCCCAGACTATGACTTGATCATCAGTCTCATCGGCAAATGTTTCCGGTTCGTGACAATTGTACCGGCGTGGGCGCTTTGTGAAATTCGGGGTGCCAGGTAGCAGGCCAGAAAATAGCTGTGCCCCGTTCCATAACGGAACGGGGCACAGTGCGGGTGGATTCGAGCCGGTCAGCGCGTGATAGCCGAGACCACATCGTTGTGCAGCGCATCGGCGCGCGCGATGACCTCTTCGATCTGCTTCAGCACCGGGGCGAACTCGGCGCCCGCCATGCCGTCCAGCGACGCCACATTGATGGCGATGTTCAGCTGCGAGCTGGCCGCCGCGGACCGGGCGCAGTCGGCCGCCGCGCCGATGTCGGTCACCACGTTCGGGTTGCCGATGGGTAGCAGTTCCGTTGCCAGAGAGACGATTTCGTCCGCCTCGGAGACCACGGCCGCGGGCACCCGGGCGGCCTGCAGCAGCGCGGCGGTGATGGCCTCGGCGCGGGCGGCCTGCTCGGCCTCGGTCTCCTTGGGCAGCTTGTAGGCATTGCCGACCCCGGTGAAGGCGGCCGCGTCGGCGTCGGCCAGGGCCAGCGAGCGCTCGCGGGCCACGTCGGCTGCGGCGATGATCCGGTCGATGACCGGGCGGTTCTCGGCGTCCTTGGCGCGGGTGGTGTAGCGCGCGACCATGGCGACCAGGGCCGCGCCCTGGGCCGCGTGCAGTGCCGCGACCGCGCCGCCGCCGGGTGCGGGCACCTTGGCGGCCAGCTCGTCCAGGTATCCCCGCAGTGTCGAGTCACCGAAGCCGGTGGTGTCCTGGGTCATGCGGGGTGGCCTCCCTTGGCAGTACGGGGAATTCGGGTGATTTCGCCGCTTACGGTACCGCTCCGCGAGCCGTCACCGGCAACCCGCCCGCTGTCGGTGTGCCAACAGGTGGGTAAGGTCCCCGACATGCGTATCGGACTGTCGATCAATTACACCGACGGCTTCAAGGAGACCGCCGCCGAGGTCGCCGACCTCGAACGGGCGGGCCTCGACATCGTGTTCGTGCCCGAGGCGTACTCGTTCGACGCGGTGAGCGCGCTCGGCTACCTGGCCGCCAAGACCGACCGGGTGCAGCTGGCCTCCGGCATCCTGCAGCTCTACACCCGCACGCCCACACTGACCGCCATGACCGCGGCCGGCCTGGACTACGTCTCCGACGGCCGCTTCATCCTGGGCCTGGGCGCCTCCGGTCCGCAGGTCATCGAGGGCTTCCACGGCGTGAACTACGACGCCCCCATCGGCCGCACCCGCGAGGTGCTCGAGATCTGCCGCAAGGTCTGGAAGCGCGAGCGCCTCGAGCACAGCGGCAAGTACTACAACATCCCGCTGCCCGAGGGCCGGGGCACCGGCCTGGGCAAGCCGCTCAAGCTCATCAATCACCCTGTGCGCGAGAACATTCCGGTGCTGCTGGCCGCGCTCGGCCCGAAGAACGTGGAGCTCGCGGCCGAGGTGGCCGAGGGCTGGCAGCCCATCTTCTTCCTCCCGGAGAAGGCCGACGCAGTCTGGGGCGACTCGGTGAAAGCCGGTCTGGCCAAGCGTGATCCGGCGCTGGGCGACCTCGAGATCTTCGCCGGCCCCGCGCTGGCCATCGGCGACAATGTGGACAGCTGGCGCGACGGCGTCAAGCCGCATCTGGCCCTCTACATCGGCGGCATGGGCGCCAAGGGCAAGAACTTCTACCACGCGCTGGCCACCAAGTACGGCTACGGCGCCGAGGCCGACCGCATCCAGGAGCTGTACCTGGCCGGCCGGAAGGAAGAGGCCGCCAAGGTGGTTCCGGACGATCTGGTCCGCGACGTCAACCTGATCGGTTCGGCCGGGTTCGTGAAGGAGCGGGTCGCGGCCTTCCGCGAGGCCGGTGTGACCGTGCTGAACGTGGTCCCGATGGCCGGTACCCCGGCCGAGCGCGTGAAGCTGATCGAGCAGCTGCGCGAGCTCATCTAGCTCTCGAATGCCGCGAAGCCGGGCCCGGGATGATCCCGGGCCCGGCTTCTGTGTTTCGGGCCGCTGCGCTCCGCGTGTCGGGCCACTGCCCTCAGCGCAGCGCGCTGAGCGCCTCCGCGAGCGTGGAATGCAGCGAGAACACCTGGTCCAGGTTGGTCATCTTCAACTGGCGGCTGGTGGCGGGTCCGTCGGCCACGATCACCAGGCGGGTGCCGGCCGCGCGCTTGTGCACGCCCACCAGCACCGCCATGCCCGCCGAGGCCAGGAAGCTGACCGCGGACAGGTCGATCACCAGGGCGGCGGGCTTGCCCGCGAGCGCCGCGTCGATCGCGTTCTCGAGGGCGGGCGCCGTGGCCAGATCGACCTCGCCGGTCACGGTGAGCACGGTGGCCTCAGCGTGCGGGGTGACCGAGGTGGTCATCGTGTCGGCGAAGGGATAGCCGTCTCCGGAAGTATTGGTCACGTTTGTTAAATCTGCCATGATCCGTCCGTTCGTGCTGCATCGTCTACCACATCGGTACTGGTTCGGTAGCCGGCGTTCCAGTGAAACCCGCAGCTACCGCACTCTTTCGGAGTCCTCCGAAACCGCCCGCCGAAGTCGTCCCGGCGGGCCCTGATTCACATGCGTCCAGCCGCTGAAAATGAAACGGCCGTTAGTCGCACCGACATCCGGACCCGGGTGCCGGGGCCGGAATTGTCGATGTCGAGATCGTCGGTGAGCGCACGCATCATGGCGATGCCGCGGCCCCGGTGACCAGGATCCGCGGGCAGCGGCCGCCACACGCCGGTATCGGACACCTCGATGGTGAGGGTGTCCACCCCGCAGTCCGCGTTGAGCCGCACTCGGCCCGGCTCGCCGCCCAGGTATGCGTGCTCGATGCTGTTGCTGCAGGCCTCGTTCGCGGCCGCCACCAGGTCCACCGCCGTATCGTGCGGCACCGCGGCGGCGGTCAGCCAGGAGCGCAGCGCGCGCCGGATGCCGGACAGCTCACGGGCTTCCGCGGGAACGTCCAGGCGCAGCGGCCCGGGCGGCTGCCGGTACACGACCATGGCCACGTCGTCGTCGTAGCCGGCGACGGGCCGCAGCCGCGACAGCACCGCGTCGGCCACATCGCGCGGCAATTGGCCTGCCACGCGCGACAATTCGTCGGCGAGCGCGACGAAGCGGTCATCGATGTCGACGCCGCGCTGCTCGACCAGGCCGTCGGTGAACAGCACCAGGGTGGAGCCCGGCGCCATCGCGGTGGTCGCCTCCGGGCGGCGCGGAATATCGAAGGTGGCCAGCGGGAATGCGCGCCCGCCCTCCAGCAGCCGGCCGCGCTTGGCAGGCTCGGCCAGCACCGGGGGCATATGCCCGGCATTGGAGTAGCGCACCAGCCCGCGCACCGGATCCAGGATGGCCGCGCACACGGTGGTGCACATGGCGCCCGGAATGCGGGCGGCCACGGTGTCCAGTTCGGCCAGCAGCTGGGCCGGGCCCGCGCCGCGTAGCAGCAGCGCCCTTGCGGCCGAACGTAATTGGCCCATCACCACCGCCGCCGACAGGCCACGTCCGACGCAGTCGCCGACGACCACGCCGATGGTGCCGTCCTCGAGCCGCACCACGTCGTACCAGTCGCCGCCGATCTCGAGCGGCGGCAGCGCGGGCTCGTAGTGCACCGAGAATCGCGGCGGCAGTTCGATCGGGCCGAGCATGGCGCGCTGCAGGGTGAGAGAGGTCGACCGCGCCTGGTCGAAGTTGCGCGCCCGCTGTACCGCCAGGCTCAGATGACCGACCAGCAGCGAGAACAGCGCCCAGTCACCGGGGGTGATCACGCGCGGCGCGGCGAAGCGCAGCCACAGCGCTGAATCGCCGCTCTCGCCCAGCGGTGCGACGATGCCCTCCGAACTCGACGCCCCCTCGGGGATGGCGAACATGGTGCGGCCGGGCTGCACTCGGGCGCGGTCGAGCAGGGCGCGCGCCCGGGCGTCCAGGACGCGCCGGGATTCGCCGCCGCCGGTCGGCCCGGCCTCGCCGCGCCGGGGAATGGGCTGGGTATCGTGCGGGGCCAGGCCCGCGCCGGTGTACGGATTGTCCTCGGAGACATACAGTTCCGGGCCCGCGTGATGGTTGGGCCAGACCGAGACCACCGCGGCCTCCGCGCCCACGGCCCGCCGCAGCTCCTCCAGGCCGACGGTGAGCACCTCGACCACGCTGGTGGCCGCGCCGACCGCGGTGGCCAGCCGGGAGACCGCTTGATCGCGGGCCTGCGCGTCGTGCTCGGCGGTGACGTCACGCAGCGTGCCTACGAAAATGCGTTCCCCGTTCTCGGGTTTCACCAGTGAGGAGGTCGACACCGCCAGCCACAGCTGCCGTCCGTCGCGATGCCGGATGGGCATCACGAAGCGGGCCGCGTCGGTGCCCAGATCCGGGTAGCGCGCCGCCTCGGGCAGGGTCCACGGGTGGGGGAGCGCGTACGGAATGCCGTCGGGCCCATAGCCGGTGAGCGCGCCGAACGCCGAATTGACCTCGATCAGGGTGCCCTGCGCGTCGACGACGAAGAAGCCGTCCTGCAGCGATTCCACCAGCGCTGTCCGGAAGGCGTCGCGGCCCGCGAGATCGTCGGCGCGGGAACGCTGTTGCTCGTAGCGCCGGGTCCCGTCCAGGAAGCCGCGGGTGGCGACGTCCAGTGCCGCCATGGTCTGTAGCAGGAACTCCAGTGCCGCCTCGGTGCGGTCGGTGCCGTCGGGGGCGGGCCCCAGCCCCTCGACCTCGAGCAGCCGGAAATGGTGCTCGGTGAGGTCGAGAATGCTCACGCCCTCCACCAGCGCCCGCCGCCCGAGTTCGTAGCCCTCGGCCAGGGTGTTCTGATTGGGGGCGCGCAGGTGCAACCGGAGCGCGGCGGCGTACGCCTCGCGGAAAGCGGCCAGTACCGCACTCACGCCGGAATCTCGCTCATGGCTTCACACTCGGAATGGGTTGGGAGGGATGGGGATACCCGCGATGGCGGGCCGCGAGCACGAGCGCGTCGTCGGTGTCCTTGGCGTGGCGCGCCAGGATCTCGGCGGTGATCTCCGCGGTCGGCTTGGACAGGTCGACGGCGTCGGCGAAACTGCTGGTGATGCCGTCGGTGGACATGAGCAGCAGGTCGCCGGGCCGCACCGGCACGGTTTGTGGCTGCAGGTTCGGCGGTAGCAGGTAGCCGACGATGCCGCCCGACAGCAGCGCCGTCGCGCGGATGGCCGGTTGACCGGGAGCCGCTGCCACGATGCGGGATTCGACATTGCCGACGCCCAGCCAGTGCACGCGGTCGCCAGAGTCGAACAGCGCCAGCGAGACCGCCGCGCCGCGGGTGTCGGACATGGCGCGATGGCACAGCAGCAACAGCACATCCAGTGGCTCGGCGCGGTTCTCGGCCAGCACCTGCGCCGCCCGATCCGAGGCGTCCGCCGCGGCCGCGCCGTGGCCCAGACCGTCCAGTACCGCGAAGAGCACCGAGCCCCCGCCCGCGTCGAGCACGACCGACCGGTCACCCGAAACACGTTGCCCCGGCAGCGCGCGACCGGCGACGGCCCATTCGACCGCGCCGATGAAACCGTCCTCACGCACCGCTGGGCACCCACTTCCACATTTCGACGAGGGTGCCGTTCCCCGGATGGGAATTGATGACCATGCCGTCCATCAGTCGCTTCGCGCCCGGAAGACCCAGTCCCAGACCGCGTCCGGTGGAGAACCCGTCCTCCATGGCGCGCGGAATGTCGGGAATGCCGGGCCCATTGTCCTTGGCCTGCACCACCATCGAGCGCCGGCCGTCCCGATCCTGCACGGCCAGCCGGATCTCCCCGGTGCCGGCATAGCTCGTGATATTGCGCGCCACTTCGGAAATGGCAGTAGCGATCATGGTGCGATCGGAGAGCGAGAAGCCGAGTTTGGCAGCCAACTCCAGCCCCGCTTGCCGAGCGGTCACGATGTCGTTCGACACGTTCACCGCGATCACCACGTCGTCAGCGGCCACGATCACGACCGTCTCGTTGGCTGCGACTCTGGGTCTTCTTGTTCAGCCAGGCCAGGCCTTCCTCGAGGTCCAGCGCGGTGTGCATGTCCTCGAAGGTGAGCCCCAATTGCACCATGGCGAAAGCGACTTCGGGCTGCAGGCCCACGATGACCGTTTCCGCGCCCCGCAGCTTGGTCATGTGGGCGATGGTACGCAGCGATCTAGCGGCAAAGGAGTCCATTACGTCGATTGCGGTGACATCGACGATGATGCCCTGGGCGCGATATCTGCTGACGTAGGTCATCAGATCGTCTTGCAGGCGTTCGGTATCCGCGTCGGTGAGCGCTGACTGCACCGACGCAATGAGATAGGTGCCCTGCTTCAGAATGGGTACCGGCATCTGCCCCGCCCTGATTACCGTCCGTCGCGATCGGTGACGCGCGACACCTCGTAGCCGAGCAGCCGCTCCGCCTCCTCGATGCCACCCTGGAGATCGCCGACGGCATTCATCTTCGACAGATCCAGGCCGATGGTCACCAGGGTAAGTGCGATCTCCGACGACAGGCCGGTAATGATGACGTTCGCACCCATGAGTCCGGACGCGTCGACCGTCTGCACCAGGTGGTTGGCGACCGTGGAGTCGATCGCCGGCACACCGGTGATGTCGATGACGACGACTTTGGCGCGGTTGGCGCGGATGGCGCGCAGCAGCTGCTCGGTGAGCTGACGCGCGCGCTGCGAGTCCAGCACGCCGATGATGGGGAGGATCAGCAGCTGCTCGCGCACCTGCAGAACCGGGGTGGACAGCTCGCGAATCGCCTCCTGCTGCTGGCGGATGACGCGTTCGCGCTCCTGCACGAAGGACACCGACACGGTGTTGGCGATGCGGTTGGCGGCCGGTTCGTAAGCGTCGAGCACCAGCTTCAGCAGCTCGAAGTCGGACTGGTACTTCTCGAAGAGGCTGCGCGCCAGCACGTCTCGCAGCAGGAGCACGATGCCGACGACCTCGTCGGTCTCGACGCCTCTGGGGATGATGCGTTCGGAGAGGTCGCGGGCATAGGTCTGCAGGGCTTCGACGCTACCGGTCTCGAGCACCTCGACGTAGTTGTCGTAGACGGAGGTGGCTTCCGAGAAGATTTCCTCGGGGGTCATGGCGGTGAGCAGCTGGGCATCGGTGATGCGACGGGCCCACTCCTCGCGCAGTTCGGTGCGGTTCTGCCGCAGGTGCTCGACAAGCTGCGGAAGCAGGTTGTCGACGGAACCCGCGGGCAGCGAATCCGCCGAGAGACCGATGGACACGTCGGACATGAAAACTCCTGCCCCTTTCACTAAGGCCAGGTCGGGTGCTCACTTCGACGGCCGATAACCGGCCGTGTGCTCGGTGCCGACCGCCGTCGGAAGCCGATGCCGAGCCTAGTCTTACCCAGTACCCGATGGGTGCCAAACCAAACCCTGGTCGTGCTGGGAATTTCGTGTCAGGTGTGCGCGTCGCGGGTTTCCGGTCTGCGGTGATGAGCCAGCAAGGTGTCGTAGATATCGGCGAGCGCGCTGAGCTGGCCACGATCGAGCACATCGACCATGTGACGGCGCACACTCTCGACATGCGCGGGCGCGGCGGAATCGAGCACCTGGGAGCCCTTGTCGGTGAGCACGGCCGCGGTGCGGCGGGCGTCGTCGGGGATGGATTCGCGAGCGACCAGACCGCGCTTCTCCATGCGGGTGATCTGATGCGAGAGCCGGCTCTGCGACCACTCCAGCACGGCCGCGAGTTCGGCGAAACTGCGGCGATGGTCGGGTGCGTCGGCGAGCCGGGCCAGCACCGTGTACTCCACGTAGGTCAGATTGGACTCGCGTAGGGAGTCGCGTCCGACCGCGGCGGCGATGAGATCGCGGGTGAACACGAACCCCAGCCACGCGCGCATCTCGACGTCATCCAGCCAGCGGGGATCGGCCACAGTTCCACTCCCGGGTTCCGTTGTCATGCTAAATCCTCCCCGCCGCCGACAAGCGCATCATGCACAGGTAACACCCGCCCGATTGAAGGTGCAACAGGTACCTGTTCGCGGCCGCCTGTCGCGGATTGTGGTGTCCTCGAGCACGACCCACGCTGGCGGGCCGGGCCGGGTCGGCAGCGCACCCGCCCGGGTCGGTACAGTCACTCTGCTTGAACCGTCGGCTGACCAGCCCCAGCCCTGCTCGAGGAGTGCGATTCGTGACCGCGCCTGATTTCCTGTACTCGGATCTGCTGCCCATCGGTAAGGACGAGACGCCCTACCGGCTGCTCACCACCGAGGGTGTGAGCACGTTCGAGGCGGGCGGGCGGACCTTCCTGCAGGTGGAGCCCGAGGTGCTGCGGATGCTCACCGCGGAGGCCATGCACGACATCAGCCACTACCTGCGGCCGGCGCACCTGGCGCAGCTGCGCAAGATCATCGACGATCCGGAGTCCAGCGGCAACGACCGGTTCGTGGCGCTGGATCTGCTGAAGAACGTCAATATCTCCGCGGGCGGCATCCTGCCCATGTGCCAGGACACCGGCACCGCCATCGTGATGGGCAAGAAGTCCGAGGGTGTGCTCACCGGAGTCGATGACGCGGAATGGATTTCGCGCGGTGTGTTCGACGCCTACACCAAGCTGAACCTGCGCTACTCGCAGCTCGCGCCCATCACCATGTGGGACGAGAAGAACACCGGCAACAACCTGCCCGCGCAGATCGAGTTGTACTCCAACCAGGGCGATCCCGCGCAGCCGTCCTACAAGTTCCTGTACATGGCCAAGGGCGGCGGCTCGGCCAACAAGTCGTTCCTGTACCAGGAGACCAAGGCGATCCTGAACCCGGATCGCATGCTGGAGTTCCTGGACGAGAAGATCCGCTCGCTGGGCACCGCGGCCTGCCCGCCGTACCACCTGGCGGTCGTGATCGGCGGCACCTCGGCCGAATTCGCTTTGAAGACGGCCAAGTACGCCTCGGCGCACTACCTGGACAACATGCCGACCGAGGGTTCGATGGCCGCACACGGCTTCCGCGACCTCGAGCTCGAGGAGCAGGTCTTCAAGCTGACCCAGTCCTTCGGCATCGGCGCGCAGTTCGGCGGCAAGTACTTCTGCCACGACGTGCGCGTCATCCGCCTGCCCCGCCACGGCGCGTCCTGCCCGGTCGCCATCGCGGTGTCCTGCTCGGCGGACCGCCAGGCGCTGGCCAAGATCACCCCCGAGGGCGTGTTCCTGGAGCAGCTGGAACGTGAACCGGCGCAATACCTTCCGGAGCAGACCGACGCGATTCTCGGCGGCGACGTCGTCAAGATCGACCTGAACCGGCCGATGTCGGAGATCCGCGACGAGCTCTCGAAGTACCCGGTGAAGACCCGGCTGTCGCTGACCGGCCCGCTGGTGGTGGCGCGCGACATCGCGCACGCCAAGATCAAGGAGCGCCTGGACGCGGGCGAGCCGATGCCGCAGTACATGCGCGACATGGCCGTGTACTACGCCGGTCCCGCCAAGACCCCGGACGGCTACGCCTCGGGCTCCTTCGGCCCGACCACCGCCGGTCGGATGGACTCCTACGTGGATCAGTTCCAGGCCGCGGGCGGCTCGCACGTCATGCTGGCCAAGGGCAATCGCTCCGCGCAGGTCACCAAGGCGTGCAAGGAGCACGGCGGCTTCTACCTCGGCTCGATCGGCGGTCCCGCCGCGCGACTCGCGCTGGACTGCATCAAGTCCGTGGAGGTCCTCGAATACCCTGAGCTCGGCATGGAAGCCGTGTGGAAGATCGAGGTCGAGGACTTCCCCGCCTTCATCGTCGTCGACGACAAGGGCAACGACTTCTTCGCCGAGACCTCGAAGCCGATCGCCCTGCGCGTGCGCGAGCGGTCCAAGGAACGCGTCTAGCACCAGGAGGCCGATCGATGCGGGTGGACCACCGCGACCCGGCGCGCAACACCGAAACCGTTGCGCGCCGAACGACGCGAGCCACCCGTACGACGGCTGTTCCGAGCGGGCAGCCTGCCGCCCGAACCGGTACGAGGCCCGCACATCGCAGGCCGGCGCGTTGCGGGGTGGCTCGCTCGTTCGCTGTCACCAAGGCCATCGATGTCGGTCCGTGCGAGGGCGCGGCGTGGCTGGAGGCGAACGGCAACCGCTGGGGCCTGTGCCGCACGTACGACAACGAGTGGCGGCACTTCGAATTGGCGACCCTGCCCGGTTTCGGCTGCCCCGCTCGCCTGCCCGACGCCGCCGGCCGATGACCGTCACCGTCGAGCCAGGAGACAACAGGATGCGTGCGCCCGGCCCCGCCCTACCGCCCGCCCGGCGGCGACAGCCGGGCACGCGCCGGGCGGCCGCCCTGGCCGTCCTGGCGAGCGCCGGCCTGATAGGCGGCTCGCTCACCGCGGCACACGCTGCCGCCCAACAGCTTTCGGACACCGCGCCCGCCGCCGCAGGCTTGCCCGCCGGCCGGGCCATCGCCGCGGGCACCGACGGCCTGGACCCGAACCTGTCCGCGGCCTACAACGCCGCCGCGACCGAGGCGCACAATGCCGGTGTCCCGCTGTCGATCACGTCCGGCTACCGCACGCCCGCCGAACAGGAAGCCCTCTGGGAGGACGGCCTGCAGACCTACGGCAGTCCCGAGGCCGCACGGAGATGGGTGCTGCCCCCGAACGAATCCACCCACGTCACCGGCCAGGCCATCGACGTCGGCCCCCGCGAGGGCGCCCAATGGCTGGAGGACCACGGCTCCCACTGGGGCCTGTGCCGCATGTACGACAACGAATGGTGGCACTTCGAACTGGCCACCACCCCCGACGGCCCCTGCCCGGCCCGCCTCCCCGACGCCAGCGACCGCTGACCCGCCTGCGGCCGCCACCCAGCGGTCCCCGAGCCACCCGCCGTCGGCCCGCAGGGCGGCAGCCCGTGCGGGGGAACGTGCGAGCGTATCGACAGTCGGGGAGGTGCCGGACGAAACCGGACAGTGACCGGCCATGACGCCATCGATATAGATGCGGGTAATGGATAGGATCGATGTCAAGTCTTGGACACTATAGGCAGAGCTCGGGCAGGGTAGAAGGCGCCGGGCACTCTGTCCCGGCGGATCCTCACCCTGCACGGGCGGGTGTACGACATCGGCACCGGCCGCGTCGAGGCGCTCGGTGCCGCGGGCGGGTTCAGCACTCTCGCCGCCTGATTCCCTGATCAGCGACCCTGACCTCCGATTTCGCCGCCGCGAAACGGCTTTCCGAAAGGAACACCCTCATGGTGCACGCACAGTTCGATCCAACCGCCCGCGAGGCGCTGGCCGATGTCGCCGTCGCCGCCAAGATCGCCA
Organism: Nocardia niigatensis NBRC 100131; assembly: GCF_000308655.1. Lineage (GTDB taxonomy): Bacteria > Actinomycetota > Actinomycetes > Mycobacteriales > Mycobacteriaceae > Nocardia > Nocardia niigatensis. The sequence goes on from NZ_BAGC01000033.1 coordinate 211,993, forward strand.
AGGACCTGACCTGGCAGCAGATCGCCGACGCGGCCGGGCTGTCGGTCGCCTTCACCACCGCCGCGGTGCTGGGCCAGCACCCGCTGCCGGAGCAGGCCGCGCTGGCGGTGGCCGAACTCCTGGACCTGGACGCCGACGCGGCCCGGCTGCTGCAGACCATCCCGCTGCGCGGCTCGATTCCCGGCGGCGTGCCGACCGACCCGACCATCTACCGCTTCTACGAGATGCTGCAGGTCTACGGCACCACGCTGAAGGCCCTGGTGCACGAGCAGTTCGGCGACGGCATCATCTCCGCCATCAACTTCAAGCTCGACGTCAAGAAGGTCGCCGATCCCGAGGGCGGCGAGCGCGCGGTCATCACCTTGGACGGAAAGTACCTGCCCACCAAGCCGTTCTGAGACCGGCCGCCCGTCGATGACCTGAATGTCCGGAACCGGAAGCTGATCGGTCATGTCCGGGCACCTGGCGGTTCAACTGGCAACCGTACCGTCACCGGTGGGGGGATCATGGCGGACGGAGATGTGATGCTGGAACCGCGACTTCGGACCATGTGGCTGGCCAATGCGGCGAGCGGAGCGGCGGCCGTCGCCGTCCGCACTCCGCGCCCGGCCTTCGCCGCCCAGACCCGGCGGGCCCAGCGCGAGGCCGTGGTGGCCTCCGATCTGGAAGTCGTCACGGTGACCGATCATTCGGCCGTGATCACCTGGACGACCCGGACCCGGACCCGGGCCGGGCGGCTGCGGCCCGCACCCGCCGACACCGAGCTGCGCATCGCTCCCGCCGACGGCCGCGGCGTGGCCCGCGTCCAGATCTTCGAGGGCATCCGGACGCCGTACCACTACGCCGAGATCCGGGAGCTGGAACCGGGGCGGGCCTACCGGTTCGAGGCGTACTCGGACGGCCAGCGTGCGGTGCCCGCGCGGACACTGGTGACACGCCGATCCGGAACACCCGAATCCACCGGTGTTTTCACCACTTTGACGCCACCGCCGGGACGCTTGCTGCGCACCCTCGCCCTGGCCAACGACCTCCACTACGGCGAACCGGCCAGCGGCCTGTTCGCGGGCTTCTTCGAAGGCGTGCGGCACGACTCCGACGAGTATCCGGAGTTCATGCTGCGCGCCATGCTGGAGGATCTGCGCCTGCCGGACCGCGGTGCGGACCATCTGGTGGTCGCGGGCGATCTGACCGATTCCGGCACGGCCGAACAGTCGCGCGGCGTCCGGGAAGGTCTGGACACCTGGGGCAACCTGGGCCAGGATTACTTCGTGTGCAGGGGAAATCACGATGTCCGCCCGCCGGAGGAGCCCGACCAATGGGGCGCGGTGTTCCACGAGCGGGACCGCCTCGTCGAATACTTCATGGGCGGCCTGCGCCTCATCGGGCTCGACACCACCCGCACGCGCGGCGCGGGCGGCACCCTCGACCCGGCCCAACTGGCCCACCTGCGCGAGCTGCTGCGCGGCGAACCCGACCGGCCGACACTGATTTTCGGCCACCACCCGGTGACCAGGCATGCGGCGGTGAGCAATCCGGGCGGACCCGGTTTCGTCCTGGACCGGTCCAACGCGGCCGCCCTGCACTCCCTGTACGCCACCGCGCCCGGGGTGTTCCTGCACCACAGCGGGCACACGCACCGGAATCGGCTGAGCCGCCCCGATTCCGGGATCGGCGTGGAATTCCTCGAGGTGGGCGCCGTCAAGGAGTATCCGGGCGGGTACACCCTGGTGCGGGTCTACGAGGGCGGCTACATGGCGAACTTCTACAAGACCCGATCCGAGGCGGCGCGGCGCTGGAGCACCCGCACCCGCAGCCAGTATTTGGGCATGCATCCCGATCACGCGCTGGGCAGCTGTGCCGACCGCAACCATGTCGCCCTGCGCGACTTCTCGGGCCTGTGCGGTGAGCCCTCGGCGAGTTGAGCAGCGACACACCGGTTGACGCACCGGTAGGTCCGGTCAATACGCCCACATTGTTCCTCCTGTTCGGCATACTGCCTGATGCGAGGGCGCGCCACAGCAACCCGCGCCCGATCGGTCATCGCGGTGTCCGTTCAGCGCTGGAGACGTGCCCCGGGTTCGGCATCCTGGGTTCGGCACTTCTCTAGCAACGGAGGCATGGTGGGCAGGCAGGGCAGGCAGTACCGTACGAATCACGGCACACTCCGGCACCAGTGCCCGCCCGTTCGCGTCACCCAGAGCCCCGCCCACCCTGTCCGGGATGTCGTATTCGCCACCAGCTGGCTGTTTTTCGAACTGCCCACCGCTGTCCTGCTGGCCGTCTTCGTCGGCACCGGCTGGCTCGGCTACCTCCAGCACGCCGGCACCCCCGCCCAGCCGCGCTCGGCGGTGGTGGTGCCCGCCGAGCCGACCCCGGGCGAGCACTGAGTCAGTTCCGCACGGGCAGCAGCGGATGATCGCGAAGATCCGCCGCCGCCGTAGGCGAATACGCGCCGATGGCCGAGCAGGTCGCCGAGGCGGCCACCGAGCAGCAGGCAGCCGCCGAAGCAGATGGTGTAGCCGGTGATCACCCAGTGCCGGGTGTCCCAACGCCTTCCACGACTGTCCGCACGCGCAGGAGGCATAGTGTCCCGCTTCCCGGACGGACTCCTGGACGGGCTGGAACAGGCTCTGCGCGTCCTCAGGAAACGACGCCACCCCGGTGCCGCTGGCTGCGGGTCACCGGGGTGCTGGCCGGCGGATCGGCCGAAGCTGGTGCAGCGGTGGCCGATTCGGGCGCGTAGGTGTCAGTCGTCGATCGAGCTGCCGTTGCGGGAGCGCGACGCGGCGCGAGCGCGGCGGCGGGCGGCCTGCAGTTCGGCGAGTTCCTGCTCGAGGGTCTCGGCGATCCGGAACTGGCCGGTGTCATAGACATTCAGCGGCGGGACCGGGTCGGTCAGGTCGGCGAGCGGAGAACGATCGTCCTCTTCTTCGGGCTTGCGGCTCTTGCCGGTCGCGGAGCGTCGCTCCTTGTCGGCGGGTTTCGCGGTGTCCGACTGGCTTTCGGCCCGCGCGGGTCGGGGCTCGACCACCTGGGCTTCGGCATCGACGGTGTTCTCGGGCTCAGTGGGAGCCGCGGGAAGCGCCGGGGTGGGAGTCGGCACCGCTGACGGAGAAGGGCGGCCGGGCCAGGAGACGACGGTGGGCATGGAACGGCGTAGTTGTTCGCCCGGGTCCGGCAGATCCCGGATCTGATCCGTGGCACGCACGATGGCGAGGCCGTACCGACCGGCCGCGGCATTGTGGATGAGCAACGCCACACCGATCATGACCGGTGCGATGGCGTGCACCGCGACCTCGTACCAGCTGCCGTTCTTCAGATACGGGTAGGTGTTGAGCATCACGGTCAGGCCCAGCAGCGCCATCTCGGCGACAACGACCTGGCGGCGGCTGTCGATCACACCCCATTCGGCGACCTTGTTGGTGCCGATCATGATGATCACGAGGCAGACGCTGATCATGCCTTCGAGCAGGTAGCTGAACCAGTACAGCGGATCGCTCGCACCGCCGGGGGCGATGTTGTGCTGCACGTTGACCGCGGACCAGAGCATGCCCGCCGCGACCACTCCGGCGAGCGCGCGCTGACTCCACGCCCGATGCTTGTACAGGGACGCGAGTTTGGCGTGCGGGCTCGATTCCCGCCGCTGAGCGGCGATCGCCTTGCGCGCCAGCAGCAAGTCGCGAATGTCGGCCTTCTCAATCTCTTCGGTGGTCTGCCGGGCTCGATCGGCCGCACTTGCTGCGGCTTCGGCCTGTTTCCAGCGCTGCGCACGCTCCTGCTCGCGGATACGTTCGGCTAGGTCGCGCTCGGCGACGAGCTCGGTCTCCGACAGTGCATCGGTGAGAGCGGGATCGTATTGGTATGCCAGCCTGCCCCGGGCCTTTTCGACCCGTTGCGCCAGCTGGGTGACCTCGTCCTCGCGCGGATGTTCGATCGTCAATTGGTCCCCCGTCCGAGGAGTCCCGATGGCTGACAGGTGATTCCGGTAGGCACGGAGAACATTTCTAGTCGATACACGCCCAACCGCGAAACTGTTGATTTGCCGATGGTCCAATCCTTACGGCGCGCCGCGCTGCGACACGCGGAATTGAGTGGGAGTCAGGGCAGTACGAACATGCCATCCGATCGGCTGTCCAGAGGGGTTGCCGACCGGAGTTCGCGCACCACCTTATAGGACGCGGCGGATTAAGGTCGGAAACCGTGGAACAGAGACCGGTTCGGGGCATTCGCGAGGCGCGGACCTGCGGTGTTCGCGAGCGAGCGCGGGCCGTTCCGTCACAAATGCCTTGTATCGCTTGGCGTTCGTCGAGGTCCCGGATCGGCGGTACGGCCACGGGCGCTTCGTCGTGTGACGATATGGCGTGTATGCCGCCCATCCGGATCCGCGTCGGCACGCCGCACCGGTCGCGGCTGGGCCTGTGCTCGTTGGGGATCCGGACGTGGGGTCAGCTGGTCGTCTCGAGTTCCTCGTCCAGCGGGATCGCGCCCTCCAGGCCGTGGGGGAGGCGGCGGCGGTTGGGAGAGCCGAGCGCGGCGGTGAGGTCGGTGCCGTCGTGTTCGGCGAGCAGATCGTCGGAGTCCCACACCAGCAGGGTGGCGCTGACGGTGTTCTCGGCGGCGGAGTGAGCGAGATCGTAGTGGGCGCAGGCGGGGACGTGTGGGTAGGTGATCCAGAGGTCGTATCCGGTCATGAACAGGTCGAGATCGAATTGGACGGACAGGCCGAGGAGTTCGCTGCGGCCGTTGTCGTCGACGCCGGCGAAGGCTTCGTCGAGGGCCAGCAGGCGGGGCGCCTGCGGGTCCGCGGAGTCGAGCATGACGTGGGCGGCCGCGAAGAGCGGAAGGTGCAGGGACACCGATTGTTCACCGCCGGAGAGGGCGCTGTGGCGCGCGACGGTGAGGCGGTCCTCGGTGCCGTCGGCGGTGACGATGGTGAAGGAGAAGATGCGCCAGGTGCGGTAATCGAGGGTAGCCGCGAGGATTTCGGGGAACGAGCGCTCCGGGTGCGCGGCGCGGGCGGTGCGGATCTCGGCCGCGAAGTAGGCGCGGATGGTGGAGAGGTCCTCGGGGGTGAGGTCGGCGGAGTCGCGGTCGAGGAGCTTGCAGACCGCGCGGGCCGGTTCGGCGAGATTGTCGGCCAGCACCCAGTGCACGCCGATGGTGTTGCCGGAGGACATGCGGCGCTGCTTCATCTCGGCGCCCATGCGGGAGATGAGATCCCGGGCATCGGAGGTGCGTTCGTGGATCTGCTGCGCCAAACCGGTGAGGAGCGCGTCCTCCAGGATGCGGCGTTCGGCGTCGGTGAGCAGCAGCTCCTGATCGCGGCGCGCCCCGCCGATGCGCTCGGCGAAATCGGCCAGCGTGGACAGACCGTGATCGTCGTGCACCTGCACCACCGTGAGGCCGTCGGCGGCATCCCAGTGCAGGCGGTAGTCCTGGCGGGCGGCGGTCAGCGCGGCATCGAACTCCTGCAGGGCGGTGGTGACCGCGCTGCGCGTCGATTTGCGGGCCGCCTCGCCCGCGCGCACCGAAGCGGTTGCGGCGGCGAGGTTCTCGAACAGGGTGGACACCTCGGCCGGCAGCACCGTGGGCTCCTGCTCCGGATCGCCGTTCTCGATCCGGTACAGCAGCTGCTCGGGCGTCGACCAGGCGGCGTCGCTGCTGGGCCAGCGGCTGTCGGAGGGCGCGCCCAGCAGGCTCAGCAGATCCGGGCGGGCGTAGGGGGCGAGATGGCGGACGTCGGAGAGCAATTCGGCGAGCGCGGTGCCCAGCGTGTCGTGTGCCGCGCGATGCGCGCCCTCCGCCGTGCCCACGGCCTCGATGGCCTCGGCGGCGGCCTTGCGGGCGGCCTTCTGCTCCGCGCGGGCCGCGTCGATCTTCTCGCGGGCCGCTTCCAGCTCGCGATCGATATCGGCGGCGCCCGCGCCGAGCGCCTCCCGCAGCGTCTCCAGCTTGCGCAGCTGCTCTTCGTACCCGGCCCGCGCGGCCGCCGCCTCCTCGGCGAAAGCCTCCGCGAGGTCCTTGGATTCCTCGAGGCGGTCAGCGGCCTCCCGGGCCCGCTCGTGCTCGCGCTGGTGATCGCCGCGCAGTCGCAGCAGCGCGGTGCCGCCGTTCTCGAAGTGCCGCACGGCCGCCGCGAGCGCGTCCAGCTCGGCGGGGTCGCGGGGTGCGCGGTGATCGGCCGCGATGGCGCGAACCTTCTTGTCCGCGTTGGTGTACTCGGCGACGGCCTGGTCCAGATCCCGCTCGGCCTGGCCCGCGGCCTCCGACCGTGAACGCAGCATGCCGGCCGCCTCGGCGACGCTGCGCAGAGCGGCGGTGATGGCGGTGGTTCGGGGAAGCGCCTTGGCGGCGGCCGAAATACGGCCCAGCTCCTCGGTGGCGGCCCGTTCCTCGGCTTCGGCGGTATCGGCCTCACCCAACGCCGTTTCGATGGCAGCGGCGAGTTCAGCCAGCCGCACTTCGCGACGCCGGGCGCGGGCGGTGGCGCCGATGAATTCGGCGTCCGCCTTGAAGTGCCGGCCCGCGTGCACGCCCTGCCGGAATCGGCCGTCGGTGGCGATGGTCACGCCCCCGGTGTCGGTTATTGGCTGCGCGTCGGCCCCGGAGGCCTTGTGCCCCAGCGCACTTGCATCGCCGTCCGTTATCGCGGAGCCGTTCCCGGTGACCGAATGCAGGGCGATCGAGGCCAGCACGGCGGCCACCGTCTCGCGCGGCACCGTGAGCGCCTCGGTGTCCTCCTCGACGACGAGCACCGATGCGAGCGTCGGCCCGGCCGGCCGCTCGGCGATCGGCAGCGGCACCAGGAACTGATCCGAAGCGTGTTCGGGCAGTTCGGAATCCGCGCACACCCAGGCGTCGAGCAGGTTGGCGGCCTGCAGGGCCGCCTCGATGCCGGCCGCGTCCCGGGCACCGACATCGTCGGCGAACCGGACCAGCCGCCACAGTGGAGCGCCCGCGCGTTCCGGTCGCACATCGGCACGGGCCTCGAAAGCCGGTGGCGCGTCATCGCGTTCGGCCGCTACCTGCTCCCGCTCGGCGCGCAACTCGCCCGCGCGTACGGTGGCCTGAGCCGCCCGGGTCCGGGCCTCCTGGCGCCGCGCCCGGATCTCCTCGGTCAGCGGCTCGGTGCGTTCGGCGAGCACCTCCGCCGGTGTGGCCGGTACCGAGCCGTCCTCGGACGCTTCGGCCGGCTCGGCGCCGGACTTGGCGCTCCTCCTGCCGCCGCTGTCCGGGCGCGGGGCGTGCTCGCTGCCGACCTGACCGAGCGCGCCGTCGAGCGCCTCGAACAGCCCGGTGCGAATCGGCCCGTAGACGTCGCGGTGCGTGTCCCACCAGTCACGCAGGGACACAGCGGTATTCGATCGGGCCAGGGCCACGCCGGCCTCGGCCTCGGCGAGTTCGGCGGCGGCGGCTTCGCGCAGCTCCACCGCGCGCTGCCCGGCCCGCTCGGCCCGGGTGCGCTCGTTGACGGCCTGGTCGACCAGGGTGAGGGCGCGGCGGACGGCGCGCACGTCGGCGTCGCGTTCCTCCGCGTGGGAACGGACGGTGGTGGTGAGATGGTCGGCGCGGGCCGATTCGGGGAGGGTGGTCCAGAGGATGCCGGCTTCCTCTGCCGCGGAACGCAATTCGTCCTCGCCCCGGGACAGCGCGGAGGCGGCATTGGCGACAGCTGCCTGGGCGCGTTCGGACTCCTCGAGACGCTGGTCCACGGTCTGCCGTGACTTGAGCGCCTTGTCGCTGTGCACCGCGGCGGAGGTTTCCAGGCGGCGGACGGCGTCGGCGAGATCGTCGAGCTGCTGCTTGCCCTCGTAGGCGCTGGACCGCTGCAGGGTTTCGCGGTCGGCCAGGGCCTGCTCGTAGGCACGGTCGGCGTCCTCGGCGCGGGTCTCGGCGGCCGCGCGCTCGGTGTCGCGGCGCTTGCGCAGGGCCGCGGCCGCGTGCAGGGCGGTGCTCGCGTGGGTGACCGCGTCCAGGCGGGTCCGCACCTGGTCGATGTCGGTCTTCGCCTGCACGGCAAGGTATTTGTGGTAGACCCTGACGAAATCACGGGTCGCGGAGTCGGCCTGGACCAGGCCCTCCAGGGTGCGGCCCACCTCCTCCATATCGCTGAAGGAGCGCGCGGCGTCCAGGATCAGCTGATCGTCGAGCGGGCGCAGGCCATCGGTGAGCGCCTGCGAGAGCCCGCGCGGATCCAGGTTCTTGGCCAGCTGCGGGCGGCGCAGCGTCAGAATCAGATTGATGAGCTGGTCGTAGCGCTGCTGCCCGAGCCCGAACATGCGGGCGTCGATGGCATTGCGGTACTCGACCGGCCGGTCCACGATGGCGTCGGAGCCGATCTGCTCGGCCAGCTGCTTGCGGGTCAGCGGCCGGTCGTCGGGGCCCAGCAGCGAGAAGTCCACGCCGACCCGGCCGTCGGCGACGAAATACCAGCGCGTCACCTTGTCGTTGGAGCGGGTGGCGCGCATGCCGATGCCGATGGTCACCGTCTCCGGCTCGGCCCAGCTGCCGCGCGCGAACTCCATCCACACGTACGAGTAGGCCGATTCCTGCTTGCGGTACAGCAGGTTCGACTTCATGGTGCGCTCTTCGCCCGCGAACGGATTGAGCCGGCGCGGCTCGATCCGCCCGTCCAGCACGAACGGGAACAGCACCTCGAGGGCCTTGGTCTTGCCCGAGCCGTTGGGCCCGCGCAGCACGATGCGCCCGTCCGCGAAGCAGAACTCCTGGTCGCGGTAGTCCCACAGGTTGATGATGCCCGCCCGGGTGGGGACGAAGCGCACTCCACCGTGAATGTGGTCGGCCATCAGTTCCCGGATCCCTTCTCTGTCGAGCTGTCCGCGCCGAGTTGCGTGGGGGAGATGAACAATTCGGTCTCCGCGCGGGTGCGGATGGTGACGATGGCGCCCCGGTAGCGGGCCAGCGCGGGCAGGATGAGCAGGCCGCCGTCGACCGGCTCCACCAGCCGCAGCCGTTCCAGCAGCGACACCGCCTCGGCGGTCAGGCCCGGCACATCGGCCTGCCACTGGGCGGCGAACGTATTGCCGTAACGGCCGGTGAGCATCTGCACGGTGTCGCGGATCCAGGACGACTCGAGGAACGGGAAGTCGGGGATCTCGGGCTCTTCGGGCTCGCCGTCCGAATCCTCATGGGGCCCTGAGACATCGAACGGATCGGCCAGCGGCGCGAACACGGTGCTCGACGGAATGGCGGAATCGAGTTGCTCCACCAGATCCGTGAGCGGGCGGTCCGGGCGCGGCCGGCGTTCGACCGGGTTGTCGATATCCAGCACCAGGTCCGCGATCTCACCCGCCAGCAGCAGCGCCACCTGCGCGAGCGTGCCGGTACCCGGGAACCGGATGTCCGAGAGCCGTCCCGAACTGTCGATCAGCGCAACGCCTTCCGCGCGCCGCTCCGCCCGCAGCCCGGTGAGGGATTCGACCTCGGCGACGAGTTTCTCCTGGGCCAGCAGCGAGCGCTGCGGCTCGTGGAGCTCGTCGGCGTAGACCACGGGTTGCTCGACCAGCGCCCGGCGGACCTGGCGGGCCGCCGAAGCCATTGCGGGGGAACGGGTGTCGGCTCCACCCGGCTCTTCGCCGAGGAGTCCGGTGACACTCTGGAGGTGCTGCAGGGTGCGCGGCGGACGGAACAGGGCGAAGACAACCGACCGGTCGATGTCGTACAGCGCCTCGCCGGCTTCGGGGTCGTGCGCCCAGCCTCCGGCGTCGCCGTCGGCCAGGGTGACGGCGCCGCGCGCGGCCAGCCAGCCGACCGCGTCCACGAAGGCATCGCGATCTGCCGCCCGGTCGGGCGCGAGCTCCAGCCCGTCGACCCGTTCGGTGTAGGCGGCCACCTGATCGGCCATCTCCGACAACGTGATTTGATCCCCGGCCCGGCCGAGCGCGGCCAGCGCCAGCGCGAGATACGCGTAGCGGCGGCGATCGAACACGCGGTCGCCGGTGGTCCGGGCGGGCCGCCCGGCATCGAGGTGATCCAGCACCGGGAACAGCCGGGCCGTGGTCTCGGTGACCTCGAGGCGATACCCGAACAGCTCGGCCAGATCCTCGCGCAGTTCCGTCGCCCACCGCCGGAGCAGCGGCAGCGCAATGCGATCCGGGTAGGTGCGGGTGACGAGGTGGTTGGCGAGGATCACCCGCGCGGCACGCTGGTAGCTGTCCAGTGCCAGTGAATCGATACTCCGGGCGTGCATCAGCCGACCTCCCCGCCACTGTCGCCCCGGCCGGTCCCGGCCGGTCCCGGCCGGTCGGCGGACGTGGTGGGCGCGGCCGATGAATCTCTGGACGGCACAGGGGATTTGCGGCTTCGGATGGCTGTGGTCTCGCGAACCTCGAGACGGCGGCCGTTGAGGTGCAGCACGCCCTTGGAGGTGCGGACCAGTGTCGAGCCCGGATGCTCGGAGACGGTCAGGGTCACGCCGTTGTCCGAGCCGGAGGTGCCGGGCACGCGGCCGCTGACCGGCACCCACGCCGTGGACGCGGCGTCCAGCAGCTTGAGCAGCACCTCGGTCTCGCCCTCGTCGAGCTCCCGGTGGTGGAGGTCGGCGGCGGCCAGGGACCGCGCGGCGTCGGCGCGGGCGCGTTGCGCCTCGAGCTGCACCTGCCGCAGCCGGCGGATCCCGGCGTCATTGCGCTGCAGTCGCGCGGGCGCGCCCGGCGTCGGCGGCCGGCCGGTCTCGGCGAGGGTGCGGGCGATCTCCAATGGCGGTGCGTCCCACCAGGATCGGATGGCCGGAATCACATCGGCGTCCGGATGTTGCATGGCCAGGTGGCGCGGGCGGCCCAGACCGAACACCGCGTCGTAGAGGGCGTGGGCCGCGTCGGCGGTCGGCGCGGCGGTGAACCAGCCGGCCAGGTGTCGCAGCGCGGATTCCCGGCTGACTCCGCCCTTGCGGGTCTCGGTCACGCGCCGCAGCAGCGACAGCACGGCGGCGATGGCGCTCATGGTGGCCTCGCGCAGTCGCTCGCACTCGGTGAGCCCGCCCTCGTCGTCACTGATGAACCAGCCCCGCAGGCCGTGCCAGCGTGCCCGCCAATCCGCTTGGCGCTCCGCGGTATTCAGCAGCACCCGCTCGTCGCAGTGGGCCGCGCGCCCGATGAGGTCCTCGACCCCGGTGTGCTCGACCTCGCGGATTGCGGCGGCCAGCCGCGGCGCGAAACGCGCCAGGTCCATGGAGAATTCGCGCATGTGCGCCAGTAGCGCGTCCTTGTGCGCGAGGAACGCCTCGGGCGTGGCCTCGGTGGTGCGCACCAGATCGCCGAGCGTGAGATAGAAGTGCGCCGCCCGCTCGGCCAGATCCGAGAGTGCCCGGTCCAGCCGGTTCAGCACCCGGTAGACGCGCGGCGCGTCGGCGCTCTTGTTCGCCTCGGCGAGGGTGTGCAGATCGGCGAGCAACTCGGGCAGCACGAGCCGCGAGAGCGCGGCCTCGTCGAGCCGGGCCTCCAGCACATCCGAAACCGCCCGATAGGCCTGGTAACCCGCCTGGGAGAACTGATAGACGAAATGCCGGTTCCGGTACTCGGCGAGGGTGGCCGCCCGGGTCCCGTCGTAACTGCGTTCCAGCACGCCCCACTGATGCAACTGCTCCAGCAGCGGGCCCACCTCGGTGGCGGTCAACGCGGGCGCGCCCGGGCAACGATTGAGCGTGTCGGCGACGTCGGAGGCGTGCAACAGCACCACGTAGGCGGCGCGGGCGGTGTCGAAGGCCCGCAACACCCACAGGTAATCGGCCCGTTTCTCGGCGGTGGCGAAGGAGAACAGGCGCAGCCGGTCGGCGTGCGGAATCTCCTCGGACCCGACCCCCCTCGGGTCGGGCAGCAATCCGTCAGCGGACTCGGTCACCGGGAGAAGGTTAGTACTCCCGCCCGACCGGTTCGGAATCGTGCCGAGTGTCGGCGCGCCTGATCCGGCCCCGGTGACCGATTCCGGGTCCGCGAGGGCGGGTCAGCTGCCGAGCGCGGCCACGCCCGCCTGCGCGAACTTCTCGTCCTGATCGCCGCTCGGCGCGCCCGCGACACCGATGCCCGCGATCGGAGCGCCGCCCTTGGCGGCCACCGGGGCGCCACCCGCCAGGAACAGGGTGCCCTTGATGCCGGCCAGGTGCGGCGCGTTGTCGAGGCGCTTGGCCAGCTGCGAGGTCGGCGCGTTCCAGGAGACGGCCGTGAACGCCTTCTCCTGTGCCGACGAGTAGGACTGCGGCCCGGCGCCGTCACCGCGCAGCGTGACGAGGGTGTTGCCGTCGCGATCCACCACGGCGACCGTCACGTGCTGGTTCTCCTTCACCGCGGCGTCCAGGGCGGCCTGCGCGGCCTTGGTGGCGGCGGCAACGGTCAGATGGGTGCTCTGCTGCAGGTTGCCGTCGGCGACATCGGCGGCCACGGGGGCCTTGCTGCCCGGATCCGGATCCTGCGCGTTCACCGACACCACGCCGATCACGCCGGCGGCCACCACCGCCGCGGCCGCGCCGCCGATGCCGAGGCGCTTGCGGTTGGAGTTGGTCTGCTGCGGGGTGGTCATGATGTCCTCCACTGACTCTGGGGTGAAAGCTGTTCGCTCCGTTCGTCTTCCAGCTTGTTGCCAGGCAGCGCCCGGCACGTCGGCGTAGTGGCTGGGAACTGGTGCGCGGTCCAGTTGACCCCCGTATCGACCGATCGGATGACCCGCGGAGCGGACCGGGCACGGCAGAATGACAGTGTTTGTCCTTGCCACGGGTGTTGTGCGCCCACGTCGCTGTCGCCGAGGAGGTGCCCCATGGAGTCCGAAGACGAGGTGAGCGTGCCGCCCCGCGACGACGCCCGGCTGCTGGGCACCATCGTGCACAGTGCCTTCTACGTTCTGCTGGCGGCGTCGATGCTGCGCTTCGTGCTCCGGCATCCCGAGAGCGCGCGCATGCCGTGGGTGATCGGACTCTCGCTCGCACTGGCCGTGCTCTATGTCCTGAGCGAACTGCGCGCCTCGCGTCAGGTGCCGCTGTTCGGGCTGCTGGTGACCGCGTGGGCGGTATTGGTCGTGCTGGCACCCAGTTTCGCGTGGTGCGCGGTGCCGCTGCTCTACACCGGTCTGCGGATCCTGCCGCTGCGCCTCGCGCTCGCGCTGGTCGCCGGGCTGACCGCGCTGGTCGTCTTCGCGCAGCTGAAGCTCGCGGGCTGGGCCGACCCGAATCTGCTGCTGGCCCCGCCCGCCGTGGCCGCGCTCGGTACCGCGCTGTTCGTCGGCCTGCTGCGGCAGACCGAACGGCAGGCCGCGCTCATCGACGACCTGCGCGCCACCCGCCGCGAACTCGCGGCCACCGAACGCCGCGAAGGCACCCTCGCCGAACGGCAGCGCCTGGCCATGGAGATCCACGACACCCTGGCCCAGGGGCTTTCGAGTCAGCGCATGCTGCTGCAAGCGGCCGACCGGATCTGGGACACCGAACCGGGGCAGGCCCGTGAGCATGTGCGCAGCGCGGCGGCCGTCGCCGAATACAACCTCGCCGAGGCCCGGCGCTTCGTGCACGACCTCACGCCCACCGACCTGGCCGCGGGCGGGTCGCTGGTCGCGGCGTTGCGGGCGATGGCCGACCGGGAGGGCGGCGAGTCACTCGCCGTGCGAGTCCATGTCGAGGGCGCGCCGGTCGGGTTGCCCGCGGGCGTGGAGGCCGCGGTCCTGCGCATCGCGCAGGGGGCGTTGGCGAATGCGCGCGAGCATGCCGCCGCGACGGTGGTCACCATCACCCTCACCGAGCTCGGCGACCGCCTCGTCCTCGACATCGCGGACGACGGAAAGGGTTTCGACCCCGCCGCGACCGCCACGACGGCCGATCGCGGCCACGGCCTGCCCGCCATGCGCGCCCGCCTGCGTCAGCTGGGCGGCACCCTCACCGTCGAATCGGCACCCGGAGACGGTACCGTAGTCTCCGCCGAGATCCCCCTGGAGCGGCCGTGACCGAAACCCCTGTCCGCCTGGTGATCTGCGACGATCACGTGGTCGTGCGCGCCGGACTGCGCGCCCTGCTGGCCAGCGCGCCCCGCATCGACGTCATCGGCGAGGCGGGCAGCGGCCCGGAGGTCGTCGCCCTCGCCGAGAGTCTGCGCCCGGACGTCGTGCTCATGGACCTCCAGCTCGGCGGCGACATGGACGGCATCGAGGCCACCCGGCGCATCACCTCCGGTGCTGGTGCGGCCCCGTATGTTCTGGTGCTCACCACCTATGACACCGACGCCGACATCACCCGCGCCATCGCGGCCGGCGCGACCGGCTATCTGCTCAAGGCCGAACGGCCCGAGGAGCTGTTCGCGGCGATTCACGCTGCGGCGCAAGGACGTACGGCACTCTCGCCGCCCGTCGCGGATCGGGTCCTCAACCGGATGCGAAATCCGCAGCCCGCGTTGACAGCCCGGGAACTGGACATCCTCGGCCAGCTGTCCCAGGGGCTGGGGAATCGGGAGATCGCGCGGGCGCTCCACGTCAGCGAGGCGACCGTGAAGACCCATCTCGGCCGGATCTACGACAAGCTGGGCGTCGACAATCGCGCCGCGGCCGTGGCGGTGGCCACTGCGCAGCGACTCCTGAAGTGAGTCACACCCCTTTGGGCGCGGCCTGCCGCATGAACCCGAAGAGATACCCGGCCACCCGGCGCATCTGAATCTCCTCGCTGCCCTCGGTGATCCGATACCGCCGGTGATGCCGGTAGATGTGCTCGAACGGCGTGTGCCGTGAATAGCCGAGCCCGCCGTGAATCTGCATCGCGCGATCGGCGGCCTCACAGCACAGCCGGTTGGACCAGTAGTTGCACATGGACACCTGCGCGGACTGTGTGAACGGCCCGTAGCGGTCCATGGCCCACGCGGTCTTGTGGATCAGACTCCGGAGCATCTCGCACTGGGTGCTCAGCTCCACCAGCGGGAACTGGATCGCCTGATTGGCGGCCAGGGGAGTCCCGAAGGTCTTGCGCTCCTTGGCATACGCGATCGACCGATCGATACAGTACTGCGCCGCTCCGAGACTGGACGCCGCCTGCCGGAGCCGGTTCTCGTTGAAGAAATGCTGCACGACCGCCAGCCCGCGGCCCTCCTTGCCGAAGATCGCGGCGTCCGGCACCCGCACATCCTTCAGGACGACGTGGGCGTGATCGGTGGGCATATTGAACGTCCAGAGAAACTCGGCGATCCGGAAGCCGGGCGTCTCAACCGGTACAAGGAAAGCGGTGATGCCGACGGCGTCGCCCGGGCTGCCCGAAGTCCTGGCGAAGATCAGGTCGGCGTCGGCGCGGTGCATCCCGGTGTTGAAGGTCTTCTCGCCGTTGATGATCCAGGAATCACCGTCGCGGACCGCCGTGGTCTCCATGAAGGTGGCGTCGGAGCCGTGGTCGGGTTCGGTGATCCCGAAGCCGAAGAACTTCTCGCCGGTGGCCAGCTCGCCGATCCACTCCGAGCGCTGTGCGGGCGAACCGTATTCGTGCATGAGCAGCAGCCCGACATTGTTGGCCACGATGGCGTGCTCGGTTTGCAGATCGCAGTGCAGCCCGAGGCCGCGGCGCGCCAGATGCTCACGGATGACGGCCATATCGAGATTGCTGCCGTCCCGGCCGCCGTATTCGGCGGGATAGGCGTATCGGAGGTGGCCGGCGGCGTCGGCGCGGCGACGGGCCTCGTCCAGCAGGTTCTCCCACTCGCCATGGGGAAGGCCGCCGCGATCCCAATCGGTGCGGGCGTCCTCGCGGCGGTGGTCGAAGAAGCGGATATTGTCGTCGGCCTGCTCCAGCGGGATGATCTCGCGGTCGATGAACTCGTCGAGTTCGGCCAGATACTTCTGCAGGGCGTCGGGTAGCTCGAAATCCATGGCGGTCATCTCGATCCAGTCGGGCGGATCTGCATGAGCAGATCCCATTCGATCTCGGGGATGCGCCGCCCGCTGGCGGCCATGACAATGCTGGGGACGGTGCCGTCCAGGAACGAGGCGGCCTGCGCGGCGAGCATGGCGCCCCAGCCCAGCGTGCAGGCCACCTTCCACCAGCGGAACCGGTCCTCGTCGAAATCGCCTCCGGCAGCGGCGTATCCGCGCACGTAGGTCGCGCGGCCGGTGAACCCGCCGAATTCGCGATCGTCGACGCCGAAGCGCCACATGCGCAGCGCCGACCAGGCGGTGTCGCGCATCGGATCGCCGAACCGCTGGGCGCCTTCCCAATCCAGCACCGTCTCGATGCCGCCGGGGCCGACGATCAGGTTGCCGTTGCGAATATCGGTGTGGACCAGGGCGAGCCGCTCCGGCGGCGCGGGGAGGTGACGGCCCAGCCAGCGCAGCGCGAGCGCGAACACCGGGCGGTCGGCGAGATACCGGGCCACCGACGATTCGGCTTCGCGCAGAAACGATTCGGCCGGGTTCCGGACGGGACCGCCGGGGAGCTCGGAGGAGCCCTTCTCCGGGTCGATCGCATGCAGCAGGGCGGTGGCCCGGCCGAGCTGCTCGCCCACCAGATCGCCGATACCGGCCTCGTGGACCAACCGCAGGACCCGGCGCGGCACGGTCTCCCCGTCGAGGCGCTCGGACAGCATGAACGGTTCCCCGGCGTATCCGGCGTCGGTGCAGACGGCCAGCACGTGGGGGACGGGCACCCCGTGCTCGCGGGCCAGTTCCCGCACGCCCGCCTCGACATCGACCGGGAGTAACTGAATAGTGCCCGGCACCAGCGTGGCGACCAGCCTCAGCACGCATCCGCCGATATCGGCGTCGAGGGCGATATTGCGCCGCCGCGCGCCCGCCGAGAGCGGCTGCACATCGGAGATCGTCACCGGCCGGCCGATGTCCTCGGACAGGAATCGGGCCAGGCCGGCCGTCAGGTCGCCGGTCATTCGCCCTCCCACGCGTCGTAGCCGGGTTTGGCGACGGCCAGATCGGCGCGGACCACCGGCACCAGGGCCGCCCACAGCGCGTCGTCGTCGGTCGCGGGCAGGTCCGGTGGGTGTGCGGGGAGGGTGAGCTCGCGTTCCAGCATCCGGGCGAGATGCGCGCCGACGCGGGCCTGATGCCGCAGCTCGGGTGGGAGTGCGGGCAGGAGCGTCGTCTCCAGCAGATCCGCGAGCGCGCTCAGCAACTCCGGTGCCGTGGGCCGATACTGCATGGCGTGCCTCCGGCGTGAAATCCGTTGTTCGGCAGGTAGACCGGGATCGTACGGGACCCGGGCGGCCAATTGCAGGCGAATGCCCGCAGTTGCAGGTCGGCGGGGTCGTCCGGGCTACCGGTGCGCGGTGGCAGCGGAGCGCTGGAGCCAACTCGGTGTCGAACGCCGGTCGGACCGGGAGGCGGCTGGTGGGGCAGTGGCCGACCAGCCCGCACCAGGTGCCCGTCGGGCCGACGCGTCTATCGCCCACGCAGGGTGGAACGTCACATTACGACAGATTGATCTGGCTGCGTAGTCTGGACACAGAGTTGGGTCGATCTATCCAGTCAGTGCGCTGACCAGCGCGGCGTCCGCGGCCTGGCCGGACGCTCCGACTTCACCGAAACGGGCGATGTTGCTGGAACGGTGGCCGGTCGGAATCGCCAATATGCCACCTGTCATCCCCGTCCCGCGTGGAGTGTCGTGCTCCGTGCCCGAATCCATGAAATGATCGCTACTGCTGATCATTTGCTGTACACGGACCGCGACCGCGACACCGGACTGGTGGTGACAGTGGACAACCAAGCCCAGGACCCGGGTGCGGACGAGCAACCCCCGCTCGACTACCGCTTCACCCTGGCGAACGAACGCACCTTCCTCGCGTGGATCCGTACCGCGCTCGGCCTGCTGGCCGCCGGTGTCGCGGTGCACACGCTGGTGCAGCCGTTCCACCACGCCGGGATCCGGCGCGCTCTCTCGCTCAGCTGCATCGTGCTCGCGGTGGCCCTGGCGGTGGGGGCGTACACGCACTGGCAGGACGTGCAGGCCCGGATGGTCCGCGGTGAGCCACTGCGCAATACGCTGCTGGTCCCGATGCTCGCGGGCGGTATCGCGATCGTGTCGATCTTCGCGGCCATCGCGACGGTATGGCCGTGACCGCGCCGCCCACCTATCCCGCCGAGCGCACGGCGCTGGCCTGGCGGCGTACCGCGATCGCCGCGATGGGGACCGCGGCACTGTTCGTCGATCACGCCGCGACCAGCGGCTGGCACGCGGCGGCCGTCGCGCCCGCGCTCGCGGCGGTCGGGCTGCTGTTCCTCGCGGGGCTCAGCTTCCTGCGCAACACCTCACTGCACCACGGGCACTGGGCGCACGGTGCGCGGGTCATCGCCGTCGCGACCGGTGTGGTGCTGGTGGTGTGCGCGGTGGCGTTGATCATCGCGATCACCGATCCCGATCTGGCACAGGCTCTTCCGAACCCGGCTACCCACCCATCGATGTCGGGGATCCCGGCAGTGACAGGAGGCGAACAGTGAGTGCGGTCACCGAACCGAGCAGGTTCATCATCGAACAGAACCAGCGTGCGCTGCGGGAACTGCCGTTCGACAACACCACGGATCAGCAGGACGCCGATCGCGGCTTCATCGCCAAGCTCGAGCCGGGAATCGTCAAGGACGACAAGGGAACCGTGGTCTGGGACGACGATTCCTACGGCTTCCTGCAGGGCTCCTGCCCCAACTCGGTGCACCCGTCGCTGTGGCGGCAATCCGGCCTGGTGGTGAAACAGGGCCTGTACGAGGTGGTTCCGGGCATCTATCAGATCCGCGGTCTGGATCTGTCGAACATGACGATCGTCGAGGCCAAGGCCGGTGTGATCGTGATCGACCCATTGATCTCGGCCGAGACCGCCCAGGCGGGGATGGAGCTGTACTTCGCGCACCGCGGTGAGAAGCCGGTCGCGGGCATGATCTACACCCACTCGCACGTCGACCATTTCGGTGGCGCCATGGGCGTCATCACGGTCGAGGACGCCGAATCGGGCCGGGTGCCGGTGCTGGCGCCCGCCGGATTCCTCGAACACGCGGTGGCCGAGAACGTCTACGCGGGGACCGCCATGACTCGCCGGGCCGGGTACATGTACGGCGCGGTGCTGCCCCGCGGACCGAAAGGTCAGGTGGGCGCTGGTCTGGGTCAGACGACCTCGACCGGCACCGTCGGCCTGATCGCCCCGACCCTGGACATCACCCACACCGGGCAGCAGGAGACGATCGACGGCGTCCGCATCGTCTTCCAGATCACGCCGGGCACCGAGGCCCCCGCGGAGATGAACTTCCACTTCCCCGAATTCCGCGCACTCTGCATGGCGGAGAACGCGACCCACACCCTGCACAACCTGCTCACCCTGCGCGGCGCGCTGGTGCGCGACCCGCACGTGTGGGCCCAGTACCTGACCGAGTCGGTCAATCTGTACGGCCGGGACAGCGATGTCGTGTTCGCCTCGCATCACTGGCCGACCTGGGGCACCGAGCGTCTGGTCGAGTACCTGGAACTACAGCGCGACCTGTACGCCTACCTGCACGACCAGACCCTGCGCCGGATCAACCAGGGCTATGTCGGCAGCGAGATCGCGGAGATGATGGATCTGCCGCCGGCCCTGGTCGATTCGTGGGCGGCGCACGGCTACTACGGTTCGGTCAGCCACAATGTGAAGGCCATCTACCAGCGCTACATGGGCTGGTTCGACGGCAACCCGGCCCACCTGTGGGAGCATCCGCCGGTCGAGGGCGCCAAGCGGCACGTGGAGTTCATGGGCGGTGCGGACGAGGTCCTGCGCAAGGCGCGCGCGTCCTTCGACGAGGGCGACTACCGCTGGGTGGTGCAGGCGGTCAACTACGTGATCTTCGCCGATCCGTCCAATGACGCCGCGAAGGCCTTGCAGGCGGACGCCTTCGAACAGCTGGCCTTCGGATCCGAGAACGGCACCTGGCGCAACTTCTTCCTCTCGGGCGCCTACGAGTTGCGCAACGGCAAGTTCGGCACCCCGACCAGCACCAGTCCCGCGTCCACGCTGATGGCGCTGTCGGTGGACCAGGTCTTCGACGGTATGGCGCTGCGGGTGAACGGGCCCGCGGCCTGGAACGAGAAGGCTATCAGCGACTGGGTGTTCACCGACGAGAACCGTAAGGTGCGGTTGCAGTTGCGCAATGGCGTACTGGTGCACTGGGATCGGCGGGACGGCGACCGGTTGCCCGCCGCGGATGTCACCTTCACCCTGACCCGGGCGACCCTGATCGGCGTCCTGCTCGCCGGCCAGGACATCCAGGCCGCGGTGCAGTCCGGGCAGATCAAGATCGACGGCGACGCCACCGTCTTCGGCAAGCTGGCGGGCCTGCTCGACGAGCCGGATCCGGACTTCAGCATCGTGACCCCGTAAGAGCGGACACGGCAGGGGCCCGGCCGGGCCCGTTGCTCGTCCCTGCGATCGGCGCTGTCGTCCTTCACGCACCCGGTTTCACCCGAATCGGGTGCCGTTGCCGCATGGGCGGCCCCGGACCTTCGATCGCCCCCGACCCGGAGAACGACGCAGGAGCCCCACCGCCGGCCTCGAACCGGGCCACATCGCTGAAAGCCGCTGTGCCTCTGCGTGTGCCGCTGTGGTCGTCCGCGGCCGGTTCGGCAACTGGCGCAGTCGGGATGCCGATCGTCCCAGGTTCGCCGGTGGTCCCGGAGCCGGTCGCCGTGCGCCGCCGTGTCGCCGGGGCCCGCGGGACTGCGACGCGGGGTGTCGATCACCTCGGTGAGGGCGCTGAAAGCCGCTGTGCCGCTGGGTCTCTCCTGGGGTGGATGGCGACTGGATCGTCCTGCACCGAGCCGGTGAATCCGCCCGGGTGCCGGGTGCGGCTTGGCTCGTTCCGGGTGTGCCCGCACGCTGGGCATCCAGATCCTTGGCGCGGCGGGCCGCGTGGGTGGCGAGTTCGGTGACCGGGGCGGCCGTGGTTCGGGCCGGGCGTGCTCGCCGATGCTCGGCCCGATTCCGGCAGTGCGAGCCGTATCCGGTCAGCGTCCGAGAGTGAGCATGGCGGTGAGTGCGCGTCCCACGGCCTCGGAAGCGGCGCGCTTGGACAGCCCGCGCCGGTCCATCAGATGGTGGCGGTACGGCCAGCCGACGGTGGCGTCGACGAGGTCGAGCAGCTGCTCGCTGTCGGCGCGGTCCAGCTCGGGCGCGAAGGCGCGGGTGAGCGCTTCCCGAATCCGCTTGTCGGTCAACCGCATCCGGGTGTCCACCGCCGGGGTGCGCAGCGACTCGATGAGACCCAGCACGCGCGGCTCGCGCTGCAGCGTGAAGATGGCCTCGCTCTGGCGCACCACCGCGTCGATGCGCTGTGCCAGCGGCAGTTCCGGGTCGACGTCGGCGAGCAACGCCTCGACTTGCTCGGACTGCTGGTCCACTGCCGCGGTGATGAGTGCGGTCCGGGTCGGGAAGTGCACGAAGATACTGCGTTCGGACACCCCGGCGCGTTCGGCGACACTGCGGGTGGTGGGGTCGAACTCGCCGTCGTGGACCGCCGACAGCAGGCCCTCGATGATCGCCCTGCGGGTCTGTTCCGGGTTGCGCCGCCGCCGTGGGCCGTCGCCCTTGCCCTCGCTCATGAGAAGAATCCGATCACATCCGGCCGGAGCGCGCGCACGCAGGTCCGGCCGAGGGTTCGCGGGGACAGAGGTGGCGTCACACGCCTATCGTATTGCAGTGGTACTGCAATAATGATGTACTGTGGCGGACGTGGCGGAATGGCAGCGAATACTCGGCTACACCTGCTGTCGCGCACGCCAACCGCATGGAGACAGGAGAGCGCTGATGACCGACGAGGACCTCGAGAACAACGGCGACGACCGCAGGCCGGGCGGCTTCACGGTGTCCCGGCGAGGGGTGTTCGGGGTGGGCGCGGCCGCGCTGGTGGCCGCGGGCGTCGGCGCCGCCGTCACCGGATGCGACAGCAACGGGGACAACGCCACTGCCGCCGAGCGGACCAGCAAGGACTCGGTCGATCCCAGCGGGCACATCGTCGATCGGCAACGGCAGGCGCAATCCTCGCTGCCCTTCGCCGACAGACAGGACTTCATCGACACCGACAAGGGCTTCCTCGCTGAGCTCGAGCCCGGCGTGGTGCGGGATGCCGATGGGAAAGTGGTGTGGGACAACGATTCCTACGGCTTCATCCAGGGCGCCTGCCCCAACTCGGTGCACCCCTCGCTGTGGCGGCAGTCGCAGTTGGTCGTGAAACAGGGCCTCTACGAGGTGGTTCCGGGCATCTATCAGATCCGTGGCCTGGATCTGTCGAACATGACGATCATCGAGGGCAAGACCGGCGTGATCGTCATCGACCCGCTGATCTCGACCGAGACCGCCAGAGCGGGCATGGACCTGTACTTCGCGCACCGCGGCAAGAAACCGGTCACCGGCATGATCTACACCCACTCGCACGTCGATCACTTCGGCGGCGCCCTGGGTGTCATCAGCCTGGAAGACGCTGCGTCGGGCCGGATTCCGGTGATCGCGCCACAGGGCTTCATGGAGCACGCGGTCGAGGAGAACATCTTCGCCGGCACGGCCATGGCCCGCCGCTCGGCCTACATGTACGGTGCGGCGCTGCCGCGCGGCGAGAAGGGTCAGGTCGGCGCGGGCTTGGGCATGACCACCTCGGTCGGCACCGTGAGCCTCATCCCGCCGAACAAGGACGTCACCCACACCGGTCAGCAGGAGACAGTCGACGGCGTCGACGTCGTCTTCCAGATCACCCCCGGCACCGAGGCGCCGTCGGAGATGAACTTCTACTTCCCCGGCTTCCGCGCGATGTGCATGGCGGAGAATGCCACCCACACGCTGCACAACCTGCTCACCCTGCGCGGCGCGCTGGTGCGCGACGCGCACGTGTGGTCGCGGTACCTCACCGAGACCATCACCATGTTCTCCGACAAGTACGACGTCGCCTTCGCCTCGCATCACTGGCCCATGTGGGGTGCCGACAAGGTCACCGAATGGCTGTCGCTGCAACGGGATACCTACGCCTACCTACACGACCAGACGCTGCGCATGCTGAACCAGGGCTATACCGGCATCGAGATCGCGGAGATGATCCAGCTGCCGCCGGCCATCGAGAGCAAGTGGTACAACCACGGCTACTACGGCTCGGTCAGCCACGATGTGAAGGCCATCTACCAGCGGTACATGGGCTGGTTCGACGGCAACCCTGCGCACCTGTGGGAGCACCCGCCGGTCGAGTCCGGCAAGCGGCATGTCGCCGCCATGGGCGGCGCGAGCGGCGTACTCACGGTGGCCCGCAAGGCCTACGCCGACGGTGATTACCGTTGGTGCGTCCAGGTACTCAACTACCTGATCTTCGCCGACCCGGGCAATCAGAAGGCGAAGATGCTGCAGGCCAGCGCTTTCGAACAGCTCGGCTACGGTTCGGAGAACGCCACCTGGCGCAACTTCTTCCTCTCCGGCGCCTACGAACTGCGCAACGGTACCTTCGGCACGCCCATCAAGGCCGATTCCGCCGGCATGATCAGCGCCCTGAGCGTGGATCAGGTCTTCGACTCCGCCGCATTCCTCGTCAACGGCCCGAAGGCGTGGGATCTGCACCTGGTCAACGACTGGATCATTACCGACCAGAACCAGACCTACCGCACCGAGCTACGCAACGGCGTGCTCATCCACTACGTGGTCCCCGCCGACTTCAAGGGCCCGGCCCCCGACGCCACCTTCACCCTGTCCCGCCTGGAACTCATCGCCACCATGACCGGATCCAAGGACATCATCAAGGAGATCCAGTCCGGCGCGATCAAGGTCAGCGGTGACCCGGCCAAGCTGAAGCGGCTGAAGGACGTCATGGACAAGCCCGACCCCAACTTCAATATCGTCACCCCGTAACGAGGTTCGCGAGGTGGATTGCCCCGGCGTGACGGGAGTTACCGTGGGCGTCACGCCGCGACCTATATGAATAGATACCGGGGTTACAGCGCCACGCGCGTGGCAGAGTCGACCTCACCATCGACCCGGATCGCGGCCCCGGCCACGCACTCCTGGATCGTCTTCCGCGACGAGCTGATCAAATCCTGGCCGACCTCGTCCCACAGCCTCGGCGTGCCCGGGTGACCCGGCCGCCCGAGGTCAGGGCGCGCGCCGGGTGACGATGCGCTCGGTGCGGTCCTCGGATTGCGCTGCGACGGCGGCGCGTTCGACGGTCATGAGGCTCTCGGAGTGATGCTCCGCGTAATACTTCGCGGCACCGCCGTTCAGCCCGAACAGCGACTTGCTCCACAGCAGCCAGATCACGGCGGCCAGGTTGACCAGCAGCGCGGCGGCCCGCAGGAACGTGACCTTCTCGGTGAGCTCGTAGATCTCGAGCGGCAGGAAGATACTGGTGGCCACCACCGCGAAATACTCGCCCCACCGCTTGACCAGCCACAGGCCGACCGCCTCCACGAGCTGGATTGTCGCGTAGGCGAACAGCGCGACCGCGATCCAGATCAGAATGTTCGGCGAGAGCGTGAACGCCTTGTCGATGCCCCGGATGATCTTCGAATGGTCGGGGTTGAAACCGATCTGGTCCGCCAGCTGGCGGATGAGCGGAAGATCCTTGTCCCAGCTGGTCTTCCAGTGCTCCCGCGAGCCGCGCAACTTCAGCACGCCCGCGCCCAGCAGGATGAGCACCAGCGCGCGGCCGATCCGCTCCGCCGCGAGCAACCGCATGATGATGCGGTCGCGCAGCAGATGTCCGCGCGGCACCTCGGGCGCGTCGTCGGCGGGACCGGAGCGCCGCGGCGTGCCCGGCACGAAATCCCCGCAGCGCAGGCAGCGCCACGATTCGCCCGCCGGGGTGGCGACGTGGAGACGTGCCGCGAGCTCGGGCTCGGTCGGGGCATAGGTCTCGTGCCCTCGGGCAGCGCAGGTCCACAGACTGAAGTCCATGCGCGTGAGCGTAACCGGTGCGCGTGCGGCGAGGGGCGTCTCAGCGCGCGGCCGGCGACATCTCAGCCCGCGGCCGGCGACATCTCAGCCCGCGGCCAGGGATCGGAGCTGATCCAGATAGGTGCGGGTGCGCGGATCGCCGGGAAAGCGTTCGATCATCTCCCGGGCCGTCTCGCCCGCGATCCACATGAGCGATGGCAGCGAGCGGCGCGTGCCGCTGAAGGCGCGCATGCCCTCGTCCAGGGCGAGCTCCAGATTGCGATCGCGGATGGCGACCACCGCCAGCGTCAGGTGCGCCTCGGCGACCCGCATGGGTTTGCGGATGCTGCCATCGGGCCGGGTGGAGGTCAGGATCACCTGCCGGGCATAGTTTTCCGCGAGTCGATCGTCCCCGGCTACCCGGCAGCAGTCCATGGCGTAGAAGTCGAACTTCTGCGGATCGACCACGAAATGGTTGTCCAGATTGGACGGGTGCTCGATGGCGTCCAGAATCGAACGTCCCTGGGCGAGGGCCTTTTCCACCTCGCGCCGGTCACCCAGCCGCGCCCACGCCTTGGCCCGCTGCGCCGCCAGCTGCACGCCGACGCCCAGCCGGTCGGTCGTGGGGTGCGCGGCCTCGGCGGTCTCGATGGCGCCGCGGTAGTTGGCCTGGGTGAGCGCGAACCAGGAGGCCATTTCGGCTCCCCAGCCGATGATTTCGGCGTGCTCGGCCTCCTGGCCGAGGGAGAGCGCGGCCCGGCGGGTCGCCTCGGCGGCGGTGCGCCAGCCGAGATCGTAATCGACGCAACCGACCAGCAGCGCAACCCATCCCGCCAGGATCAGGACCTCCCGATGCTGCGCGAGGGTCAAGCGACCGTCCAGTAGGGAAGTGATGCGCCGGAGCCACGCCGTGCCCTCCGCATGCAGCTCGTGCGGATCGGCGCACGCATACTCCGAACACATCCGGTCGGCGGTGATGCGGATCGCGTCGAGGGTGGAGGCGGACACATCGGACATACGTAGCCGCCCAATGAATTCCAGCGTGTCCATCCCCGTGGCCGAGAGCATCTCGTCGTCCCGATTGGGCCGGGCCTTGGGAAAGAACGCTGCCGTCACCGTGTCGAAAGCCGCCGCGATGATCGGAGCGTAGAAATCGTCCGGGCGCGATTCGCCGGACTCCCAGCGCCGCCAGTTACGCAGAAGTGTGCTGTCCGTTGGCAGATTGTGGCTCGACTTGGATCGCATGGCCCGCACCGCATCGGCTTGAGACCACCCCCGAGCATCACGTTCGGCACGCATTCGGACAGCCCATACAGGTCGATCCTCACCGGCGGACACGCTCTGTAGTATCTCATCAGTTAACGACGGATGGACCCGGATAGGGCATCTGAATGTCAGTGGGTTGACATCTGCAATTGCATTCGTGATTACGCCAAGCTGTTCGACAGGGCACATTCATGACAGCGATCCCCAATCCAACGGAGGTTCGGGTGGAAGCGTTGATCTATGGGTACGTGCGTGACGATTTGGCCGACGGCCGCAGCGAAGAGCTGGAGAACGCCATGTGCGGACTCGCTCGATCCGCCGGCCTCTGCTTCGCCGCCACGTTCCATGAATCGACCCCCGGCGACGGCACCGCATTCGCGGAGCTGACCGCCGAACTCAAGCGCGCCGATGCCCACCACGTGGTGGTGCCGTCGCTCGATCACCTTGCGGGCCAGACGATTCCGCGTGATCTGCTGATCGCGAAACTGGCGCACGAGGCCTCCGTCAAGATCTGGGCCGTAGAGCACTAGCCGACGAGACGACAGCCGCACCTGCGCCGGAACGCAGGTGCGGCAATGGTTTCGGTGTCGGAGCCGGTTGGCAGGAGCCGGTGGTCAGAGGCCGAAGCCGCCCCGGCCGCGGCGGCGTAGGTACTTCTCGAACTCGGCCGCGATGGCGTCGCCGTCGATCTTGGCCATGGCGTCGTTGATGTCGACCTCGGCATCGCCGCGCTCCTCGAGCGAGCGCACGTATTCGGCGATCTCCTCGTCGCCGGCGGTCATCTCGTTGACCGCGCCCTCCCATTCCTCGGCCTGCTCGGGCAGACCGCCGAGCGGCACCTCGACATCGAGCACATCCTCGACCCGGTGCAGTAGGGCGATGATGGCCTTGGGGTTCGGCGGCTGGGAGACGTAGTGCGGCACCGCCGCCCAGAAGGAGATGGCCGGGACGCCCGCGCGCACGCACGCGTCCTGCAGCACTCCGGTAATACCGGTCGGTCCCTCGTAGCGAGTCTGTTCCAGGTTGAAGCGTTCCGCGGCTTCCTTGTTATAGGCGGTGCCGGTGACCGGAACCGGCCGGGTGTGCGGAGTATCGGCCAGCAGCGCGCCGAGAATCACCACCGTGGACACCCCGAGCTGTTCGACGAATTCGAGGATGTCATTACAGAAGCTGCGCCAGCGCATATTCGGTTCGACGCCACGCAGCAGCACGACATCCCGATCGCTGCCCGGGGGCGAACACACCGACAGCATCGCCGAGGGCCACTGGATCTCGCGGGTAACCCCGTCAACCTGCCGGACCGTCGGCCGGTTGACCTGATAGTCGTAATAATCCTCGGAGTCGAGCTCGGCCAGTGGCTGCGCGTCCCAGATCAGTTCCAGATGCTCGACCGCGCCACTGGCGGCATCGGCGGCATCGTTCCAGCCTTCGAAGGCGGCCACGAGCACCGGATCCCGCAGCGTAGGCAGGTCCGATTCGGGTGGCACCGGGGATTCACTGGCGTTCACCCGGTCAGCCTACGGTGTGCGTAGACGCAGTGTGCATGCGACGCGCAATGTGGGACTCGGGCTACCACGCACACCGACGCGGGGATTGTCGGGCGTTCCCACTACTCTTGGGTACATGTCTGTACGCAGCCGCGCCGAATTCGACACCACCCTCTTGGACACGCTCAGACGGCGTGTCGTAATCGGGGACGGTGCGATGGGCACGATGCTGCAGGCCGCGGATCTCACTCTCGACGATTTCCGCGGCCTCGAGGGATGCAACGAAATCCTCAATGAAACCCGCCCCGACGTGCTGCGCCACATCCACCGGGCCTATTTCGAGGCCGGCGCCGACGCCGTCGAAACCAATACCTTCGGGTGCAATCTCCCCAACCTCGCCGATTACGACATCTCCGACCGTATTCGCGACCTGTCCGAGCGGGGCACCCGCCTCGCCCGCGAGGTGGCCGACGAGATGGGACCCTCGGCCGACGGGACCGCCCGGTACGTGCTGGGTTCCATGGGCCCCGGCACCAAGCTGCCGACCCTGGGTCACGCGCCCTACGCGGCCCTGCGCGACGCCTACAGTGAGGCCGCGCTCGGGATGCTCGACGGTGGCGCCGACGCCATCCTCATCGAAACCTGCCAGGACCTGCTGCAGGTCAAGGCCGCCGTCACCGGCAGCCATCGGGCCATGGACAAGGCCGGGCGCCGGATCCCGATCATCGCGCACGTGACCATGGAGACCACCGGCACCATGCTGGTCGGCTCCGAGATCGGCGCCGCGCTGACCGCGCTGGAGAAGCTCGGCATCGACATGATCGGGCTGAACTGCGCCACCGGCCCGGACGAGATGAGCGAGCACCTGCGTCATCTGTCCAGGCACGCGCAGCTGCCGGTGTCGGTCATGCCGAACGCCGGCCTGCCGATCCTCGGCGCGAACGGGGCGGAGTACCCGCTCACGCCGGAAGAGCTGGCGGTCGCGTTGAGCCAGTTCGTGTCCGAGTTCGGGCTGTCGCTGGTCGGCGGCTGCTGTGGCACCACTCCCGAGCACATCCGGCAGGTGGCCGAGGCGGTGCGCGAGGTCCAGCAGGCCAAGCGGGATCCGGTGCACGAGCCGAGCGTGTCCTCCGTCTACAGCTCGGTCCCGTTCGAGCAGGACGCCTCGATCCTGATGATCGGCGAGCGCACGAATGCCAACGGCTCCAAGGCATTCCGTGAGGCCATGCTGGCCGGCGACTGGCAGAAGTGCCTCGACATCGCCAAGGACCAGACCCGCGACGGCGCCCACATGCTGGACCTCTGCGTCGACTACGTGGGCCGCGACGGCACCGCCGACATGACCGAGCTGGCGTCCCGGCTGGCGACCGCGTCCACCCTGCCGATCATGCTGGACTCCACCGAAACCCCGGTGCTGAAGGCCGGTTTGGAGCACCTGGGCGGGCGCTGCGCGGTCAACTCGGTCAACTACGAGGACGGCGCGGGCCCGGATTCGCGGTTCCAGCAGACCATGGCGCTGGTCGCCGAGCACGGCGCGGCCGTGGTGGCGCTGACCATCGACGAGAACGGCCAGGCGCGCACCGCCGAGCACAAGGTGGAGATCGCCGAGCGGCTCATCGAGGACATCACCGCCAACTGGGGTCTCGCCGAGTCCGACATCATCATCGACACGCTGACCTTCACCCTCGGCACCGGCCAGGAGGAGTCGCGGCGCGACGGCATCGAAACCATCGAGGCCATCCGCGAACTCAAGAAGCGGCATCCGAATGTGCAGACCACACTGGGCCTTTCGAACATCTCCTTCGGCCTGAACGCGGCTGCGCGGCAGGTGCTCAACTCGGTGTTCATGAACGAGTGCGTCGAGGCGGGCCTGGACTCGGCCATCGTGCACGCCTCGAAGATCCTGCCCATGGCGCGGATTCCGGAGGAGCAGCGCCAGGTCGCCCTGGATCTGGTCTACGACCGCCGCACCGAGGACTACGACCCGCTGCAGAAGCTGATGGCGCTGTTCGAGGGCGTGTCGGCGGCCTCGTCGAAGGCGTCGCGGGCCGAGGAACTGGCGGCACTGCCGCTGTTCGAGCGCCTGGAGCGCCGCATCGTGGACGGCGAGAAGGCCGGCATGGACGCGGATCTGGACGCGGCCATGGCCGAGGTCCCGCCGCTGCAGATCATCAACGAGACGCTGCTGGCGGGCATGAAAACCGTTGGCGAGCTGTTCGGTTCGGGTCAGATGCAGCTGCCGTTCGTACTGCAGTCGGCCGAGACCATGAAGACCGCGGTCGCCTACCTGGAACCGCACATGGAGGCCACCGACGACTCGGGCAAGGGCCGCATCGTGCTGGCCACCGTCAAGGGCGACGTGCACGACATCGGCAAGAACCTGGTGGACATCATCCTGTCCAACAATGGCTACGAGGTCGTGAATCTCGGTATCAAGCAGCCGATTTCGACGATCCTGGATGCCGCGGTGGACAAGAAGGCCGATGTCATCGGCATGTCCGGGTTGCTGGTGAAGTCCACCGTCGTCATGAAGGAGAACCTGGAGGAGCTCAACGCCCGCGGTGTCGCGGAGCAGTTCCCGGTGCTCCTGGGTGGCGCGGCGCTGACCCGTGCGTACGTGGAGAACGATCTCACCGCCGTGTACGACGGCGAGGTGCACTACGCGCGTGACGCCTTCGAGGGCCTGCGGCTCATGGACGAGATCATGACCGTCAAGCGTGGTGGCGGGCTGGATCCGGATTCGCCGGAGGCCGTCGCGGCCCGGGAGAAGGCGGCCGAGCGCAAGGCGCGCCACGAACGGTCCCAGCGCATCGCCCGCGAGCGCAAGGCCGCCGAGGTGCCCATCGAGGTGCCGGAACGTTCAGATGTGGCCGCGGAGCTGCCGGTGCCGACGCCGCCGTTCTGGGGCTCGCGGATCGTGAAGGGCCTGTCGGTCAACGAGTACTCCGGTCTGCTCGACGAGCGGGCGCTGTTCCTCGGCCAGTGGGGTCTGCGCGGCCAGCGTGGCGGCGAGGGGCCCTCCTACGAGGAGCTGGTGGAGACCGAAGGCCGTCCACGCCTGCGGTATTGGCTGGACCGGCTGACCGCCGAGGGCGTGCTGCAGCATGCCGCGGTGGTGTACGGGTACTTCCCGGCGGTGTCCGAGGGTGACGATGTGATTGTTCTCACCGAGCCGAATCCCGATGCGCCGGAACGCTTCCGGTTCACCTTCCCGCGTCAGCAACGCGACCGGTTCCTCTGCATCGCGGACTTCGTTCGCTCACGCGAATACGCGAAGCAGACCGGGCAGGTCGATGTGCTGCCGTTCCAACTGGTCACCATGGGCAAGCCCATCGCCGACTTCGCCAATGTGCTGTTCGCGGGCGACAATTACCGCGACTATCTCGAGGTGCACGGCATCGGTGTGCAACTCACCGAAGCGCTCGCCGAGTTTTGGCACCGCCGGATCCGGGAAGAACTCACACTGGAAGGACATTCGGTCGCCGACGAGGATCCCGCCGATGTGTCGGACTACTTCAAACTCGGATACCGTGGCGCACGGTACTCGTTCGGTTATGGCGCCTGCCCGGATCTGGAGGATCGGGCCAAACTCGTTGAACTGCTGGATGCCGGCCGGATCGGAGTGATGCTGTCGGAGGAGCTGCAACTGCATCCGGAGCAGTCCACGGATGCGTTCGTGCTGCTGCACCCGGAAGCCAAGTACTTCAACGCTTAAAATTCTCACCAGTTTTCCGGGCTTTCGCGCAGAGTTGCAGGGGTGCTCGGCGCGAAAGCCAGCAGGAGGGGCACAACCACATGAGCGCAGACCGGCTGATTGCGGGGCGGTACCGGCTAACGGATCCGATCGGCACCGGTGCGATGGGGGTCGTGTGGCGCGCGACCGATGTTCGGCTGCGGCGCACGGTCGCGGTCAAGCAATTGCTCCTGACACCGGGGCTGACCCGGTCGCAGGCCGTGGAGGCCAGGATGCGGGCGATGCGCGAGGGGCGCATCGCGGCGCGACTGCATCATCCCAACGCCGTCACCGTGTTCGACGTGGCGGAGGAGGACGGCCAGCCCTGGCTGGTCATGGAATACGTGAACGCCGTCAGCCTGGCGGCGCTCATGCGGGAGAAGGGCAAGCTCGAGCCGGTCGAGGTGGCGCGGATCGGGGCCAAGGTCGCCGAGGCGCTGGCCGCGGCGCACAAGGCTGGGATCGTGCACCGGGATGTCAAGCCCGCCAACATCCTGGTGGCCGATGACGGGACGGTGAAGATCACCGACTTCGGCATCTCGCGGGCCACCGGCGACGTCACCGTCACCTCCACCGGGTTCCTGGCGGGCACGCCCGCCTACCTGTCGCCGGAGGTGGCGCGCGGCGAGAACCCGGAGCCGACCTCCGACGTATTCGCTTTGGGCTCAACGCTCTACGCGGCGGTCGAGGGGAAGCCGCCCTTCGGTGAGGGCGACAACCCGCTCGCGGTGCTGCACTCGGTGGCGCGCGCCCAGGTGCCGCCGCCGACGCATGCCGGGGCGCTCGCGCCGGTGCTGATGGACCTGCTCGCCGCCGAGGGCGCGGACCGGCCGACGATGGTGCAGGCCGCGGAACGACTGCAGGCCGTGGCGGAAGGGCGGGCCCCGGCCGTGCCCGTGCAGCCGACCAAGGTGCTACCCGCCATGAGTGCCGCTGCCCCCGTGGACGGTTCGGCCGCCACGACGGTGATGTCGAGCTCGCGCAGCGGTGCGCCCAGCAACGCCGCCGACGCCACCGTGCACGTCGACATGTCCGAGGACGGGTCGTCGCGCGGCACGGTGCCCGGGTCGCCGCCGCCCGGCATCGGCGCCGGCGCGGCGAAATCGGGTGGCGGGGACCGGAATCCGCGGCAGCTGGTCATGGTGGCGGTCGGTGTGGTGGCGGCGCTGGTGCTGGCCACGGTGATCGCGCTGGCCGTCAACCACAATGGCGGCGGCAATGCGCCGCAGGCGGACAACGGCGGCTCGGTCACGGCCACGCCGATCCCGGCGACCTCCCCGGACAATATGGGCCCGGCCGATACCGGCGCCCAGCAGCCCACCCGGAACGGCGAGGCGGGCGCGGCCACCCACGCCGTGACCACCACACCCGCGCCGACCTCGTCGGCGGCGCCCACGTCCTCGGCCCGCCCGAGCACCACCACGGCGCCGCCGTCCTCGACGACCCCGTTCGGCCCGCCGCCCGCCACCTCGGTGGCCTCGTTCATCCAGGGCTACTACGGCATGCTTCCCGGCAATGTCGGCGGTGCGTGGTCGATGCTGTCGCCCGGCTACCAGTCGTCCACGGGCGGCTACAACAGCTACGCGCAGTTCTGGAACGGCATCTCCTCGGTCAGTGTCGGCGCGGTGACGCCCAACGGCGACAACCGTGCGGTCGTGGCACTCACCTATGTGTCGAAGAACGGTCAGGTGTCCACCGAGAACCGCTGGATCCAGGTCGACTCCTCGACGGGTCATCTCCTGATCGCGGCCTCCGGCCTCTGACCGGACCCCGATAGGCTGAACCGGCTCCGCCCGCGCGGCGGGGCCGGTTTTTCGTCGACGGTGTGCGGAGGGAGTTCGAGTCGGTGGCGCGTTTGGACGCGGTGTTGTGGGATATGGACGGAACGCTGCTGGACTCGGAAAAGCTCTGGGACATGGCATTGCGCGAGTTGGCCGCCGAGTACGGCCGCGAGCTGACCGACACGGTCCGGCACGCGCTCATCGGCGCCTCCGGCCCCAACGCCTTCAGAATCTTGTTCGAGGGTCTCGGCATCGAGCACACCCCCGAGGCCGTCGCCGAGGGCTCGGAGTGGATGGAACGCCGGGTCACCGAGCTGTTCCACGGCCCGGTCCCGTGGCGCCCCGGCGCTCGCGACGCCCTGGAAATGGTGCGGGCCTCCGGAATTCCCATGGCCCTGGTCACCAACACCAAGCGCTCCCTCACCGAATACGGCCTCAACACCATCGGCCGCGAATTCTTCGGCGCCACCGTCTGCGCCGACGAGGTCTCGCACGGCAAGCCGGCTCCCGACGTCTACCTCCGTGCCGCCGAACTCCTCGGCGTCGCCCCGGAAAACGCAGTCGCCATCGAGGATTCCCCCACCGGCTCGCTCGCCGCCCAGGCCGCAGGCTGCGCCCTCCTCGTCATCCCCTGCGAGGTCGCCGTCCCCGACGCGCCCGGCCGCACCTTCCGTGGAAGCCTGGTCGGGCTCGGTGTCGCGGACCTCGAGGATCTGGTGCGGGTGCGCGCGAACTCCTGACTCGCGGTTCCCATTCGTCCAAGCCGGTCGCGCGGGTCTGGCCTAGCCTGCGGGTATGGAAAGCGTGCTGGAGTTGCTGCGGGGTGTGTGCGCGGGGCGTTTCGACCCCGCTCCCCCTGCCGCCCGATCCCGCGATCGCCGCCCGCGATAGTGTTCGTCCAATACGGGCACGGGATCGAGCTCCGACACCTGATGTCCGGCATTGCAGTGATCGGTGAGATCCTTCCCATCCCGAGCCTGCACAACCCGCAGTTCATCCACCGAATCCACCAGTGAATCGGCCACTTTCGCCGCATGCCGGTACCCTGGCGCGTCCCGGTCGGCCACCACCCACACCCGATGTGCACCCTGCAGCCATTCGGCATGCTCCCGATGCCACCCGTTGGCCCCGCCCGCATTGCAGGTGGCGGTCAACCCCGCGTGCGTGGCGGTGAGCACATCCGCCTCACCCTCGCAGACGAAGACGTCCCGCCCGGTCCGCACGGCGTCGATCACCTCCGGCAGATGGAACGGAAGACGCTCGAATCCACCGTATTCCCAACCGGTTTCGGTGCGCCGCTGCTGGTGGAAGCTCTTCACATACCCCTGCCGATGCAGCGTCCGAACCCGGAACACGCACCCCGCCGGACTCCCGTCCGGCCACCGGTAGATGTACGCCGCCACCCGCCGCGACCTGCCGATGGGCGGCCCGAAATCCCGCTTGTGCACCGAAAGCGCCAGTCCCGCAGCCAGAATGGCCCGATCGGCCGGCCCCGGCTCCGCGGTCTCGCGCGTCACCGGCCCCCGGCGCTCCGGAGGCGCATCGAACAAGTCCCGCACCCGCAGCCCCAGCCGCTCCAGCACCTCGACATCCGAGCATCCGGCGAAACACCGCACCACCGTCCGCTGCCGTTGCGGGTTGTATACGACGCCCAGCGACGGCCGATGCCGCCGCCCATCCGCCTCGTGCACCGGACACAGATAGGTGGTCCATTCGCCCCCGCGCCTCCCCGGCCCGGACACCCGATTCAGCGCCCGGTTGATGGCCTCCCAGGATCCGTGACTGCCCATGACGCCGGTCCTCTCACTACCGGTGTACCCCGTTCGGGAGCGTTGTCAACCGTCATGAATCCGGCTGTAGCGCAATCGAAATCAACCGCTGGATGGATGCTTGACCGCGGTCTCCGCCGGGCGCGCCCGGCCGGTGGATATCGGCTGATCCGGGGCGGCGGAGTGTCGCGACACTCTGTGGTGGCCGCCACGAACCGGGCGGCCGGTACCGCATGAAACCTCTTGGCGCGCAGGAATGGTGAGTATTCACAATCAGCGTGGAACCCGGGCGTGTCGGGCGGCGGGCGGCAAGAATGGGCCGCATGGTTGCGGTCGGGGGTTGGGCAGACTCGTGGGACGCCGACGCGGTGGCGGGCGGGGGACCGGTGCCGGGGGTGGATGTCGGGAAGTATCCGCTGGACACTCCGGGAAGCGCGGGGTGGCTGGCGGCGGTCGAAGAGGCCCGGGCCGAGCTGGCCACTGATGGATGCTGCGTGTTGCGTGGATTCATCCGCGCCGAGTTGCTGGAGACCCTGCGCGGGGAGGGGGTGGCGTTGGCCCCGCACGCGTACTACACGGTGCAGGACGTCAACGCCTACAACATTCCGCTGGACGCGGACCTGCCCGCCGATCATCCGGGGCGGATCGTGCTGCGGCGCGGGAACGCCTTCGTGGCAAGGGATCTCATCCCGGCGGAGGCGCTGATCCAGCGGCTGTACACCGACCCCAGGTTCCAGCGGTTCGTCGCGGACTGCTTCGGGCTGCCCGAACTGCACGAGTACACCGACCCGCTGGCGGGACTGTGCCTGAACGTCGTCGCGCCGGGCATGTCGCATCCGTGGCACTTCGACACCAACGAATTCACCGTCAGCATGCTCACCCAGGAACCGGAATGCGGTGGGGTGTTCGAATACTGCCCAGATATCCGGTCGCGGGAGGCGGAGAATCTCGCCGATGTGCGGGCGGTGCTGACGGGGCAGGGGGAGCGGTTCGTCCGGCGGCTGGCGTTGCGGCCGGGAGATCTGCAGCTGTTCCAGGGGAGATTCTCGTTGCACCGCGTCGCGCCCGTGGGCGGCACGGTGCAACGGCATTCGGCGATCTTCGCCTACAGCGACAATCCGGGACTGGTCGGCACCGCCGAACGGACCCGGCAGCTGTTCGGGCGTGTATTGCCGGATCATCTGGCCGTCGGCGAGGTCCGCGGCGATCGTTTGCTCGACTGAGAGGGGACCAGCGCGTGCCGGTTTCGTTACACAGCTCCACCGGAAAAGCCTCGTTCGACGACATCTACGACCGCCCCGATCCACGCGAGTATTACGCGCGCATGGCCGAATTGGATTACCAGATACCGGAATTGGCCAAACCGCACTTCCAGCGACTGATCACGGAATACCGGACGGCCACCGGCATCGCCACCCCCGCCGTTCTCGACCTCGGCTGTTCCTACGGCGTGAACGCGGCCCTCCTGCGCCTGGACACCGGCATGACCGACCTGGCCGCGCGCTACCGCGGCCGCGACAGCGAGGACACCGCCGCGCTCATCGACCGCGACCGGCAGCTGCTGCGCGCCCACGACCAGCTCCCCGGCGTCCGCTTCATCGGCATGGACGCCTCCCGCCCCGCTCTCGACTACGCCGGCGCCGCCGGCTTCCTCGACGACGCCGTGCACGCCGACCTGGAATCGGCCGACCCCACCGAAGCCCAGCGCCAGACCCTCGCCGCCGCCGACCTGGTCATCTCCACCGGCTGCGTCGGCTACATCACCGAGCGCACCCTGTTGCGGGTGGCCCGCGCCCACGGCGGAAAACTGCCCTGGATGGCGCATTTCGTGCTGCGCATGTTCTCCTTCGACCCCATTGCCGCCCACCTCGAAACTCTCGGTTACCGGACCGAGCGCGTGCCCGGCATGTTCCGGCAGCGGCGTTTCGCCTCCGCCGACGAGCAGGAGCGAGTGCTGAACACCCTGGCGGACAGCGGAATCGACCCCACCGGCGGTGAATCCGACGGATGGCTCTACGCCCAGCTGTATCTGTCCCGGCCGAAATTGACCGTGGCGACCGAACACTGATCCCGTCGCACACCGAATTCGCATCCCGGATTCACCTGAAAACCCGCCGGGATTGTTACGGTGAATCGGTGGCACCAGCGAAGATCGTAATTATCGGCGGTGGTTTCGCGGGCGTCGAGTGCGCCCGGTATCTCGAACGCCGAGTCCGGCCCGACGAGGCGTTCATCCAGCTCGTCTCACCCGACGCCGGACTGCTGTATCTACCGCTGCTGCCGCAGGTCGCCTCCGGCACCCTCAACCCCCGGTCGGTCTCGGTATCCCTGCGCCGGATACTGCGCCGCACCGAGGTGGTACCGGGCATGGCGGTCGGAGTGGACCACGGCACCCGGCGGGTGGTGGTGCGCCGGGGGACCGCCGGCCGCGAAACCGCCCTCGACTACGACCATCTCGTCCTGGCCCCGGGCTCCATCACCCGGGTCCTCGACGTGCCCGGGCTCCAGGAACACGGCTTCGGCATGAAGACCTTGCCCGAGGCCATGTTCCTGCGCGACCACGTACTGCGGCAACTCGATGTCGCCGCGCTGCGCGGCGGGGTCGAGGAGGACCGGGAGCGGCTCAACTTCGTCACCATCGGCGCCGGCTATGCCGGGACCGAGACCACCGCCGTCCTCAACAAGGTCTGTCGCGCCGCGGCCGAGCGCTTCTTCCCCGCGACCGAACGCGGCATGGTGAAGTGGCATCTGGTCACCCACGGCGACCGCATCATGCCGGAGCTGGGGGAGCGGCTCGGCATGGAGGCGAAAAGGATTCTGGCCGAACGCGGTATCGAACTCATCTCCGGTGCGTCGGCGGCCGAGGTCACCGCGCACGGGGTGAAACTCACCAATGGGCGATTCATCCCGTCCCGGACCGTGCTGTGGACCGCCGGCGTCACCCCGAGCCCGCTTGCCGGGCACCTCGGCGCGGACACCGAGAAGGGCCGCATCATCGCGGCCGCCGATCTCTCCGTGCCCGGCCTGCCCGGCGTGTGGGCAATGGGTGACGCCGCCGCCGTGCCCGACACGGCCGAGGGCGGCGACAAGGTGTGCGCGCCCACCGCCCAGCACGCCATGCGCCAGGGCAAGCACCTGGCCCGGAACCTGCTCGCCACCCTGCGCGGCGGACAGCCCGAACCCTATCGGCATCCGGACCTGGGCATGGTCGTCGACCTCGGCGGCCGCGACGCCCTGGCCCGCCCGCTGCGCATCGGATTGCGGGGCATCCCAGCGCAATTCGTGGCGCGCAGCTACCACCTGATGGCGCTGCGCACCGTCGTCGCGCGCGCCCGCGTCGCCTTCGACTGGACCGTGCACGGCCTCAGCGGCGACGACTTCCTGCGCATCGGGTACGGCGACTACCGGACCCACACCATCGGCGGATTCGAGCAGTCCGGCTGTTATCTGCAGGCCGACGAGGTGCCGCGGGTCCTGAAGGGACTGGGCGATCCGGACTGACTCCGGGACTCACATGAAAACTATTGTGGCGCAGTAAAACCACTTTCCGTCCCGACTGCCTGCGGTTTCGCGCCAAACCCTGGCGCACGGACGGTTTCGATGACAAGAATGGGTGCGGTGACCGCCAAGGGGGACGGTCACACGTGTGCAAAGCCAGGTTGCCCCTACCCACCGACCCCACGAGGACACCCCTTGAGCGACAGCACCTTCGCCTTCGACGAGCAGCTGCCCCGCGTCCCGCTGCCCACCCTGGAGGAGAGCTGCACCCGCTTCCTGCACTGGTGCGCGCCCCTGCTGAGCTCTGACGAGTACGCCGCGACCGCGGCCGCCGTCGAGGATCTGCTGCGCCCAGACGGCCCCGCCCGCACCCTGCACGCCGATCTGGAACGGTTCGACAACACCCCGGGCGTGGGCAGTTGGCTCGACGAGTTCTGGCCCTCCCGCTACCTGGGTCGCCGTGACCGAATCGCGTTGAACGCGAACTTCTTCTTCCTGTTCCGCGACGACACCGCCCTGGCCTCCTCCACGAGCGCCGACCAGAGCGAACGCGCCGCCGCCCTCATCTCCGCCACGGTCGGCTACAAGCTGCGTCTGGACAAGGAGGAGATCCCGCCCGCCACCCAGCGCGGCACCCGACTCAATATGGCGCAGAACAAGTTCCTGTTCTCCGAGACGCGCATTCCGGACGTGCCGCAGGACACCGTGCGGGTGCCCTACAGCGACGCATGGCCCGGGCCCTCGGATGCCCGCCACATCGTGGTCTTCTACCGCGGCAACATGTTCCGGATGGACGTCATCGGCCCCAGCGGCGTCCCCTACAGCCCCGAGGACCTCGCCGACGGCCTGCGCGCCGTCATGAAGGCCGGCGCCCGCCGCGCCGCCACCAACGTTTCGCCCGGGCACCTGACCACCCTCGCCCGCGCCGACTGGGCGCCGGTCTATGCCGCCCTGCGCCCCGTCAACGCCGCCGCCTTCGACACCATCGAGACCGCGCTGTTCTGCGTCTGCCTCGAGGACTTCGCGCCGCGCGACCCGCTGCACGCCTGCGACCAACTGCTGCACGGCGACAGCGGCAACCGCTGGTTCGACAAGTCGGTGTCCTTCATCGTCTTCGCCGACGGCGAGGCCGGCATCAATGTCGAGCACTGCGGCCTGGACGGCACCACCATCCTGTCCTTCGTCGACACCCTGCTCGAAGCGCCGGTCGGCGACCATGCCGAACAGTCGGGCGCGCAACCGCAGGGCCTGCCCGCCCTCGAGCCCGTCGAGTTCGTCCTCGGCCCCGAATCCAAGACCGAGATCGCCTCCGCCGCAGCGTCTTTCGCACAGTACGCCGCCGACAACGCCACCACCACGGTGTCCTTCGACTTCGGCACCAACCGCGCCAAGCGGCTGGGCATCTCCCCGGACGCCTTCGCGCAGCTGAGCTATCAGCTCGCGCACCGGCGCAGCAAGGGCCTCAACGGCGCCACCTACGAATCCATCGCCACTCGCCAGTTCCGCAACGGCCGCACCGAGGCCATGCGCGTGATCACCCAGGAGATGCTGGATTTCGTTGCCGCCATGGAGGATCCGGCCGTGGACCGGGACCGCAAACTGGTGGCCCTGCGCACCGCCGCCGAGGCCCACGTGCGCCGTGCCCAGGAATGCCAGCGCGGCGAGGCCCCCGAACAGCACCTGTGGGAACTGCAGTGGATCCAGCGCCGCCGCGGCGAGGAACTCGGCGCGACCGCGCCGATGCCGTTCTTCGACAGCCCCGGCTGGATCATCACCCGCGACGACTACCTGAGCACCAGCTCCGCGCCGTCGGTGAACATCCAGTACTTCGGTTTCGGCTCCACCAGCCCCAAGTGCATCGGCATCGCCTACGTGCTGCTTCCCGACCGCTGGAACCTCTACCTGGCCACGCCGAAGCACGTCGCGCAGCAGATGCACGACTTCGCCGAGCAGCTGCGCGGGGCGGTATCCGAACTCGCGGAACTGCTCACCGTATAACCGATTGCGGGGAGTGTGCGCCCGTCTGAGAGAATCACTCCCCGTGAAATCTTTCGAAGCCCTGTTCGCCGAGCTGCAGGATCGTGCCGCCAACCGCCCTGAGGGGTCGGGCACCGTCGCCGCCCTGGACGCCGGCGTGCATGCGCAGGGCAAGAAGGTGCTCGAGGAAGCCGGCGAGGTCTGGATCGCGGCCGAGTACCAGAGCGACGAGGAACTCTCCGAGGAGATCTCGCAGCTGCTCTACTGGGTGCAGGTGCTGATGGTGGGCCGCGGCCTGCGGCTCGAGGACGTGTACCGACATCTGTGACGCGCCGGTGCGCCGCACTCATCCGAGTGCGGCCACCGTTCGCCCGTCCACTCGTCGTCACCGTCTTCCCTCCGTTCCGAAAGGACCTCCCATGCTTCGCGTCGCCGTCCCCAACAAGGGCGCACTCTCCGAATCCGCCGTCGGCATCCTGTCCGAGGCGGGCTACCGCAAGCGCACCGACTCCCGTGAGCTGAGCGTGCTGGACCCGGTCAACCAGGTCGAGTTCTACTTCCTGCGGCCCAAGGACATCGCCATCTACGTCGGATCCGGCGAGCTCGACCTCGGCATCACCGGCCGCGACCTGGCGCTGGATTCCGGTGCGCCCGTGCAGGAACGGCTCGCGCTCGGCTTCGGCCGCTCCACCTTCCGCTACGCCGCCCCGGCCGGGCGCGACTGGAAGGTCGAGGACCTCTACGACAAGCGCATCGCCACCTCCTACCCGAACCTGGTCCTCACCGACCTGGCCGCGCGCGGCATCCAGGCCGAGGTCATCCGCCTCGACGGCGCGGTCGAGATCTCCATCCAGCTCGGGGTCGCCGACGCCATCGCCGACGTGGTCGGCTCCGGCCGTACGCTGCGACAGCACAATCTGGTCGCCTTCGGCGAGTCGCTGTGCTCCTCCGAGGGCGTGCTCATCGAGGCCAAGGGCGCCGACCAGCACGACAAGGCCCGCAACCAGCTCGTCGCCCGTATCCAGGGCGTGGTCTTCGCCCAGCAGTACCTGATGCTGGACTACGACTGCCCCAAGGCGCTGCTCGAAGAGGCCGTCAAGATCACCCCCGGTCTGG
Source organism: Nocardia niigatensis NBRC 100131 (assembly GCF_000308655.1). Lineage (GTDB taxonomy): Bacteria > Actinomycetota > Actinomycetes > Mycobacteriales > Mycobacteriaceae > Nocardia > Nocardia niigatensis. Next base: position 253,450 of record NZ_BAGC01000033.1, read on the forward strand.
AGTCGCCGACGGTGTCGCCGCTCACCGATCCCGAATGGGTCGCGGTGCGCGCGCTGGTGCCGCGCAAGAACGGCAACGAGCTCATGGACCAGCTCGCGGACCTGGGCGCCAAGGCCATCCTGGCCACCGACATCCGGTCCTGCCGCGCCTTCTGATTCCGGTCAGGCAGAGGGCGGGCCGGATTCCGGTTCGTCCTCCCCGGATGGGAAAGGCGGTGGGGTGCCACCGAATTCGGGGCATAGTCGCTTGAAATCGCAGTACTCGCACAGCCAGCCCGGACTGGGCGGGAACTCCCCGATCTCGGCGGCGGTCACGATGGCGGCCCACAGCGCCGACAGGATCCGCTCGAAGCGCAGCAGCTCTTCGGGGTCAGGTGCGTAGGTGAGGGTGACCCCGTCGGCGAGGTACATCAACCGCAGTTCCGCCGGGGCGCGGCCCTGGGTGCGCAGCAGGACCAGCGCGTAGAACTTCAGCTGGAACAGGGCCCGGGTCTCGTAGGTGAGGCCCGGGGCACGGCCGGTCTTGTAGTCGATGACCTTCAGGTCGCCATCGGCCGACCGGTCGATGCGGTCCACGATGCCGCGCAGAGGCGTGCCGTCGGGCAGGTCGGCTTCGATGAAGGTCTCGCACGATTCGGGCTCGAATCCGGTCGGGTCCTCGAGCCGGAAGTAGACCCCCACCAGCTTGCGCACCTCGGCCAGGAACCCGGGCAGCTCCGCGTCCGGAATCAGCGACTCCACCTCGGGCCGCGACTCGCGCACCCCCGCCCAGGCGGGCTCGATGAGGGCGGCCGCGGCCTCGGCGTCGCGCTCGGTGGCGGGCAGCCCGAACAGCGCCTCCAGCACGGCGTGCACCACCGTGCCGCGCACCGCCGCCCGCGAGGGCGGCTCCGGAATCTGGTCGATGACGCGCAACCGGTATTTCAGCGGGCACTGCTTGAAATCGATTGCGCGCGAGGGCGACAGGGCGGGCCCACGCGGGGCGAACCGCTCCGTCTCCGGGGTACTGATCACGTCAACCGACATACCTGGCAGGCTAAACGCAGGCACCGACAAGGTGCGCACGAATCCGGCGCAGCACCATCGCGGCCACGCACGACATCACCACAACCACGCAGAACGGAGATTCATGACGGCCAGACGGACCGGCCCTTTCCAGATCGGTGACCGGGTACAGCTGACCGACGCCAAGGGGCGCAAGTTCACGGTGATCCTGGAGGCGGGCAAGGAGTTCCACACCCACGCCGGCCACATCAACCACGACGACCTCATCGGCGCCGACGAGGGCTGCGTGGTGAACTCCGCCAAGGGCACCCCCTACCTGGCGCTGCGCCCGCTGCTGACCGACTACGTGCTGTCCATGCCGCGCGGCGCGGCGGTCATCTACCCCAAGGACTCCGCCCAGATCGTTCACGAGGGCGACATGTTCCCCGGTGCGAAGGTCCTCGAGGCCGGCGCCGGCTCGGGCGCGCTGACCTGCTCGCTACTGCGGGCCGTCGGCCCCGAGGGCAAGGTCATCTCCTGGGAGATCCGCGACGACCACGCCGAGCACGCGGTCAAGAATGTCGAGCGTTTCTTCGGCGAACGCCCCGCCAACTGGGAACTCACCCTCGGCGATGTGGCGGAGTACTCCGGCGAACAGGTCGACCGGGTCGTCCTGGACATGCTCAAGCCCTGGGACGCCCTCGAGGCGGTCGCCAAGGCGATCATCCCCGGCGGCGTCTTCCTCGCCTACGTGGCGACCACGACCCAGCTCTCCGAGGTGGTCGAGGCCCTGCGTCGGCAGGGCTGCTGGACCGAGCCCACCGCCTGGGAATCCATGGTCCGGCCGTGGCACGTGGTCGGCCTGGCCGTCCGCCCCGAACACCGCATGCAGGGCCACACCGCCTTCCTGGTGAAGGCCCGCCGCCTCGCCGACGGCGTGACCGCCCCCAAGCCGCAGCGCCGTCCCTCGAAGGGCTAGCGCCGCAAGATGTATCCCGGCGCCGTTTCTCCGGCCCCGGACACGAACGCGCCCCCGCCACGACCGGCGGGGGCGCGTTCGACTTCAGCCGATGGCGCAGCGGTTTCGCCCGATCAGCAGGGCGCCTTGCCCATGGCCAGGATGTTGCAGCCGGTGTTCTCCGACAGCTGCCAGCCGGCGTCGGTGTGCTGCCAGCTCATCGGCACGCCGGGCATGGTGCCGTGCGGGGAGACGATGGCGACCGAGGCATTGGCATTGTCGCCGTTGGCCTGCACGCCCGAGACCGTCCAGCCGATGCTGCCGTAGTTGGCCAGGCCCTTGTTCATGGTCGCGATGTTCGAGATGCGCGCACCACCGTTGACCATGAGGTTCGCCTTGTCGGCGGCGGGCACGGCCGGGTCGGTGAAGCGGGTCAGCGTCGACCGCAGCTCGTCGGCGGTGGGTGCGGGGGTATCGGCGCCGGCGAGGCCCGCGCCCGAGGTGAGGGCGGCGGCGGCCGCGGCGACGGCCAGGGACAGGCGAACGGATCGAGCGAGCACGAACGAACGGGCCTTTCGGGAATCGAGCGGGTGGTTACTGGCAGGCCGCGCGTGCCATGCCGAGGATGGTGCAGGCGCCGGCGTCGGAGAGTTTCCACGCACCGCCGGTGTACTGGAACGCCATCGGGACGTCGGGCATGGTGCCATGTGGCGAGGTCACCGACACTTTCGCGTCGGCCTTGGTCCCGTCCTGCTTGATCTCGCCGACGGTGAACCCGACCTGGTAGTGCGCGAGTCCCTGGTTCATGGTGTCGATGTTTTGCAGGCGCTTGTCGCCATCGACGACTAGTTTGGCCTTGTCGGCAGCCGGTTTCGCCGGGTCGGCGAAGGCCGTGAGCACGCCCTGCAGGGCGTCCGCGGTCGGCGCGGGCGCGGTGGCGGCGGCCGGCACGGTGGTAGTCGATGACGCAGTGCCCTTGTCGTCGGAGCTGCATCCGGTCACAGTTGCCGTAACGGCCGCTAGGGCCGCGACGGTAGCCACGGAAACACGAAGCGTCCGCGTGACGTTGCGCATACCAGGAGTACGACTGGTGGGAAGGAGCATCAACGGCACCTTTCGGCTCGGTCCGGCGATTAACTCGCCGGAAACAGGTTAGGGCAGGCTAACATGCTCGTCCGGCCCGTAGGCCGCAGCCTAGATGTGATCACGACGAAACCATGTCGGAAAGCGGGAACGGTTAGAGCCCGGTAGCGTTGATAGACCGGGACTGGGAGGAGCAGCATCATGAGCCCCATCGAACATTCGGATTCGGCCGCCTGGAGGGAACTCGAGGCAGTACGTGCCGAGGCCGCTGCACTCCGGAGGCAACTCGCCGACACGCCGGATCGCACACGGGAATTGGAAGCGCGCGTCGATTCGCTGACGATTCGCAATACCAAACTGATGGACACCTTGAAGGAAGCGCGCCAGCAACTGGTCGCTCTCCGTGAGGAAGTGGATCGCCTCGGCCAGCCACCCTCGGGCTACGGCGTCCTCATCGGCGTGTACGACGATCAGACGGTCGATGTGTTCACTTCCGGGCGCAAGATGCGGCTGACGTGTTCGCCGAACATCGACACCATCACCCTCCACTACGGCCAGACCGTGCGTCTCAACGAGGCACTGACCGTGGTCGAGGCGGGCGGTTTCGACTCCATCGGTGAGATCGGCACGCTGCGTGAGATTCTCGACGACGGCCGGCGTGCGCTGGTGGTCGGGCACGCCGACGAGGAGCGGGTGGTCTGGTTGTCCGGGCCGCTGTCCGCGCTGGTCGACGTGGACGATCTCGAGGATCCGGATCGTCCGATTCGCAAACTGCGGCCGGGTGATTCGCTGTTGGTCGACACCAAGGCCGGGTTCGCCTTCGAGCGGATTCCCAAGGCCGAGGTCGAGGACCTGGTGCTCGAAGAGGTGCCGGATGTCGACTACGAGGACATCGGCGGTCTCTCGCGCCAGATCGAGCAGATCCGCGACGCGGTCGAATTGCCGTTCCTGCACAAGGATCTGTTCCGCGAGTACGCGCTGCGCCCGCCCAAGGGTGTGCTGCTCTACGGTCCGCCCGGTTGCGGTAAGACGTTGATCGCCAAGGCCGTTGCGAACTCGCTCGCCAAGAAGATCGCCGAGGCGCGTGGTGAGGATGCCAAGGAAGCCAAGTCGTTCTTCCTGAACATCAAGGGCCCCGAGCTGCTCAACAAGTTCGTGGGTGAGACCGAGCGTCACATCCGGATCATCTTCCAGCGGGCTCGCGAGAAGGCGTCCGAGGGTACCCCGGTGATCGTGTTCTTCGACGAGATGGACTCGATCTTCCGCACCCGCGGTTCGGGTGTCTCCTCCGATGTGGAGACCACCGTTGTGCCGCAGCTGCTCTCGGAGATCGACGGCGTCGAGGGCCTGGAGAACGTGATCGTGATCGGCGCCTCCAACCGTGAGGACATGATCGACCCCGCCATCCTGCGGCCCGGCCGCCTGGACGTGAAGATCAAGATCGAGCGCCCGGACGCCGAAGCCGCGCAGGACATCTTCTCCAAGTACCTGACGGAGACGCTGCCCCTGCACTCGGAGGATCTGCGCGAGTTCGACGGCGATCGCGGCAAGTGCGTGCAGGCCACCATCGAACGCGTGGTGGACCGCATGTACGCCGAGTCCGAGGACAACCGCTTCCTGGAGGTCACCTACGCCAACGGTGACAAGGAGGTCCTGTACTTCAAGGACTTCAACTCCGGCGCCATGATCCAGAACATCGTGGACCGGGCCAAGAAGTACGCTATCAAGTCCGTGCTGGAGACCGGCAACCCCGGCCTGCGCATCCAGCATCTCTACGATTCGATCGTGGACGAGTTCTCCGAGAACGAGGACCTGCCCAACACCACGAATCCGGATGACTGGGCCCGTATCTCGGGTAAGAAGGGCGAGCGCATCGTCTACATCCGCACCTTGGTGACGGGGAAGAACGCCAGTGCCAGCCGCGCCATCGACACCGAGTCGAACACCGGCCAGTACCTGTAAGCCGGAAAAGCAAGGGCTCGCATCCTTTCGGATGCGAGCCCTTTCGCTTGCGTGGATCCCGGTGCGGGTCAGCTGATTCCGGGGATGAAGCCGGGGTAGACCCAGTGGCTGACGCCGCCGCCGGGGGCGCCGGAGCCGCTCACGTTCGGGAAGTTGAACGGCAGTCGCTTCAGCGCGTGCGGGTTGCCGTCGGCGTCGGCCTGGACGCAGTTGGTGGTGACGCCGTGGAAGCCGGAGCAGACGATCCGGGTCGAGGTGCCGTACGGCGAGGTGAGGCGGGCACGGTTGACCAGGGGGTTCCAGAAGTCGAGGTCGCCCGGGGTGAGGAAGTCGTGCGCCTCGAAGACGTAGATGGGGCTGTTCGGCTGCTGGACGGGCCAGTCGTCGGCCGCGGCGGCGCCCGTGCCGAGGCCGAGCGCGGCCCCGGTGAGGGCGGCCGTGGCGGCCAGGCCGGTGACGCTGCGGGTGATCATGTTCATGTACCCCTCCGTGGAACGTCGATTGATGGTGAGCGGCGGCTATTTCGTGCCGCGCAGCTGCCGATCCTCGGTCCAGTCGACCACGAGCCGGCGCTGCCGGAACCGCCACCCGCCGCCATCGTAGGCGAAGGTGTCGTCGTAGCGGATTTCCATGATGAACACGCGGGAGCCGTCGGCGTCGTCGTAGACATGGGAAGCGGTGCAATAGGTTTCGCCCCGCACCTGCTCGCCGGAGAAGTCGAGCAGCTGGTTGGCGATCACGTGACGGGTGGCCCGGTAGCGGTCGAGCGACCGCATGGCCGCCGCGATCTCGCTGTGGCCCCGGACCGTGGTGGCGGGCCGCCCGCCGCCCCATTCGATGACCAATGTGCCGTCCTCGGTGAAGAGTTCGGCGATGGCCGAGTCGCGGCGCCGATCGGCGTGCGAGGCGTAGCGCTCGGTGAGTTCACGCAGCGCGAGCCGGGTTTCCACGTGATCCATGCGAATCTTCTTACACGAGATGAGATCGTCATCTTCTGTTCCGGCAGTTCTTCCCATCCGCGCTGAGGACCGGAGCACCATCGAGAGCATGGCAACTGTTCGAGCGGCGCTGGTGCAGACGAGCTGGACCGGTGACAAAGAGTCCATGATCAAAGCGCACGAGGACTATGCGCGGCAGGCGGCCGCGGCCGGAGCGAAGGTGATCTGCTTCCAGGAGCTGTTCTACGGGCCGTACTTCTGCCAGGTCCAGGACACCAAGTTCTACGACTACGCCGAATCCGTGCCCGGCCCGACCGTCGAGCGGTTCGCGGCGCTGGCCCGCGAACTCGGGCTGGTGATGGTGCTGCCGCTGTACGAGCAGGAGCAGCCGGGGGTGCTCTACAACACGGCCGCGGTGCTCGACGCGGACGGGACGTACCTGGGCAAATACCGCAAACACCACATCCCGCAGGTCCACGGGTTCTGGGAGAAGTTCTACTTCCGGCCCGGCAACCTGGGCTGGCCGGTGTTCGACACCGCGGCCGGCCGGGTCGGCGTCTACATCTGCTACGACCGGCACTTCCCGGAGGGCTGGCGGGCCCTGGGCCTGGCAGGGGCGGAGATCGTGTTCAATCCGTCGGCCACCTCGCGCGGCCTGTCGAGCTACCTGTGGAAGCTGGAGCAGCCGGCCTCCGCGGTGGCCAACGAGTACTTCATCGGGGCGATCAACCGGGTCGGCATCGAGGAGTACGGGGATGACGACTTCTACGGAACCAGCTACTTCGTCGACCCCGAGGGGCAGTTCGTGGGCGAGGTCGCCTCCGATACCGCCCCCGAGCTGATGGTGCGCGACCTGGACATGGATCTGATCAAGGTGGTGCGCGACCGCTGGGCCTTCTACCGCGACCGGCGTCCCGACGCCTACGGAAAGCTGGTGGAACCGTGAGCACGACCTTCATCCACGGCGGAATCGTGGTGTCCGCCAACGGATCCCAGCCCCTCGACATCCTGATCGACGACGAGACCATCGCGGCCGTGGTGCAGCCCGGATCCACCGCGCTCGGCGCCGACCTGGCCGCCACGTCCGACACCGTCATCGACGCGACCGGCCGCTACGTCATCCCCGGCGGTGTCGACGGCCACACCCACATGCAGCTGCCGTTCGGCGGCACCGAGGCCTCCGACACCTTCGAGACCGGCACCCGCCCCGCCGCGTGGGGCGGCACCACCACCATCGTCGACTTCGCGGTGCAGAAGCCGGGGGAGCGGGTGCAGGACAGCCTGGCGCTGTGGCACGAGAAGGCGGCCGGGCAGTGCGCGATCGACTACGGCTTCCACCAGATCGTCGGGTCGGTCGACGTCGAATCTCTGAAGGGCATGAGCGAACTGGTGTCCGAGGGCGTCACCAGCTTCAAACTGTTCATGGCCTATCCGGGCGTCTTCTACTCCGATGACGGCCAGATTCTGCGCGCCATGCAAACCGCGGGTGATCTCGGCGCGGTGCTCATGATGCACGCCGAGAACGGAATAGCGATCGATGTGCTTGTGGAACAGGCGCTTTCGCGGGGCGAGACCGCGCCCTACCACCACGGCGTCACCCGGCCGTGGCAGATGGAGGAGGAGGCCACCCACCGCGCGATCATGCTGGCGCACCTGACCGGCGTCCCGCTGTACGTCGTGCACGTCTCCGCCAAGCAGGCGCTCGAACAGATCGCGGAGGCACGGGGCAAGGGCCAGAACGTGTTCGGCGAGACCTGTCCCCAGTATCTCTATCTCTCGCTCGAGGAGAACCTGGGCGCACCGGGTTTCGAGGGCGCGAAATGGGTGTGCTCGACGCCGTTGCGGGCCCGCGCCGAGGGGCATCAGGACGAGCTGTGGCGCTACATCCGGACCGGCGACGTCACCACTGTCGCCACCGACCATTGCCCCTTCTGCATGAAGGACCAGAAGGAACTCGGGCTCGGCGATTTCAGCAAGATCCCCAACGGGATCGGCGGCGTCGAACACCGCATGGACCTGATGTTCCAGGGCGTCAAGGACGGCCGGATCTCGCTGGAGAAGTGGGTCGAGGTCTGCTGCACGGCCCCGGCCCGCATGTTCGGGCTCTACCCGCGCAAGGGCATCATCGGTCCGGGCGCGGACGCCGACGTGGTGATCTACGACCCGAACGGGCACACCAGTATCGGTCTCGGCAAGACCCACCACATGAACATGGATCACTCGGCCTACGAGGGTTTCGAGATCGACGGTCATGTGGACACCGTGCTCTCGCGCGGCCGGATCCTGGTCGACGCCGGGCAGTATCGGGGTGCCGCCGGGCACGGCCGGTTCGTCAAACGCGGGCTGTCCCAGTACCTCATCTGACGTCGCAGTACCTCATCTGAGCATCCGAGCAGCGAAGGGGAGTGTGCCCCATGGACATCGGAGTGGTGCTGCAGTGCACGCCGCCCGCGTCACGGGTGGTGGAGCTGGCGAGAATCGCCGAGACGCACGGGTTCACGCACGTGTGGACCTTCGATTCGCACCTGCTGTGGCAGGAGCCGTACGTCATCTACAGCCAGATCCTCGCCGTGACCCGGAAAGTCGTGGTGGGCCCGATGGTGACCAACCCGTCCACCCGCGACTGGACCGTCACCGCGTCCGCGTTCGCGACCCTCAACGACATGTTCGGCAATCGCACCATCTGCGGTATCGGCCGCGGTGATTCGGCCGTCCGCACCCTGGGCGGCCGGCCTGCCACGCTGGCGACTTTGCGCGAATCCATCGCGGTCATCCGGGAACTGGCGAATGGCCGCAGCGCGCGGATCGGCGATACCACCGTCCGCTTCCCCTGGGCGGAGGCGTCGCGGTTGCCGGTGTGGGTGGCCGGATACGGTCCGCGCGCACTGGATCTCACCGGGGAGGTGGCCGACGGGTTCATCCTCCAGCTCGCCGATCCGGACATCACCGCCTGGACCATCGCGCGGGTCCGCGCCGCCGCCGAACGCGCTGGTCGCGACCCGGCGGCGGTGACCATCTGCGTGGCCGCTCCCGCCTACATCACCGACGGCACCGGCCCGGCGCTGAAACACGCGCGGGAGCAATGCCGTTGGTTCGGCGGCATGGTCGGCAACCATGTGGCCGACATCGTCGCGCGCTACGGCACCGACTCCGGGGTGCCCCGGGCGCTGACCGACTACATCGCCGGCCGGCAGGGCTACGACTACAACGAGCACGGCCGCGCGGGCAACATCCACGCCGAGTTCGTCCCCGACGAGATCGTGGACCGGTTCTGCCTGCTCGGCACCCCCGACGACCACCTCGCCCGGCTGCGGGAGCTGGAGGCGCTTGGCGTCGGCCAGTTCGCGGTCTACCTCCAGCACGACGCCAAGACCTCGACGCTCGAGGCGTACGGCGAATCGGTGCTGCCGCGCCTGAGCCACCCGGTCGAGGCGACGTCGCCCGGATCGTGAGGGTAGGCGGGGACCACCTGCGTCAAAAATGTGAGGTAAGTCACAATTTTATCGAACCGATATAAACCCAGGTGGAACCTGTTCTACCGTGAAGCTCCCGTCGGGTTCGGAAGACTTTCCCCGTGAAACGACTTCCCTTCGAATGTGAACCGTGCATGATTCACATGCCCGACATGTTGTTCGAAAGATGAGGAGTACCACGTGTCCGGATCCGCTTCGGATTTCCTGGCGTCGGTTCTGATCAAGACCATCCAGGGTCTGTTCACCGGCAGCGCCGGTAGCACGCCGACCGTCTGAAACGCAGTAGCACGACGGCCCATCGAATCGCGCGGGATTCGATGGGCCGTCGGCGTTCGCGGGCCAGAGTGCCGTTCAGCGCAGCAGGTCGGGGATGAGCACCCGGGTGTCGGGCACGAACGGCCATGCCGGATTCTCCAGATGCGACCGCAGCTCCTCGTCGGTCCACCACCAGCCGTCCGCGATCTCCTCCGGCTGATGCCGGATCGGACCGTCGTAGCGCAGCTCGTAGGCGAACAGGTGGCAGCGCATCGGCCGTCCCGCCCACTGGCCGTTCCAGGACGCGCTGGCCAGCGGCAGCGGCTGATCGTCGTGCGGGCCCAGTTCGATGCCCAGTTCCTCGCCCAGCTCCCGGACCGCCGCCGCGGCCGGATCCTCGCCCGGATCGAGCACCCCGCCTGCCAGGCAGTCGTGCATGCCGGCGAACACGGCCTTGGTGTCGGTCCGCTTGTGCACGTAGACCTTCGATCCGTCGCCCGAGCGCACCAGCACACCGGCGCTGGCGTGCCAGAGGCCCTCCGCGTACACCACCGCGCGCTCCTGCGCGCCGATCTCACGACCGGCGGCGTCGTACACCGCGATCATCTCCGGCATGGGCCGGGCTCTCCTTCCTGCCGCGCCGCGGGACCCGGCGCCCTGTGTGAACAGTAGCGACGCCGGGTATGCGGTGCCTACGCCACATGCCCGACCACGATGCCGCGCGGGCGCCCGCCGCCCGGCGTAGCCTCAGGGGCGCAACCGTTTTCGTCAGGGAGGACGAGATCATGCCGCTGCCGCAGGCACTCGCGAGGATCAACCGGCGGGTCAGCAACCCGATCCTGGGCGTCGGGGCCCGGGTGGCGCCGTGCTTCGGCGTCGTGATCCACCGCGGCCGCAAGTCCGGACGGGAGTATCGGTCCCCGGTCATGGTCTTCGAGCGCGACGGCGGCTACCGCATCGCCCTCACCTACGGGCGGGACGTGGACTGGCTGAAGAATATTCGCGCGGCCGGACGCTTCGAATTCGAGACCCGCGGGCGCACGGTCACGCTGACCGATCCGGTGATCGGTCACGACGCCTCGGCCTCCTGGGCCCCGCCGCTGGTCCGTCAGGTGCTGGTCGGCCTGAACGCCGAGGACTACGTCCAGGCCCGGCTCGCGGAGTAACCCGGGCCGGCTCAGCGCACGGTGAGCCGGATGATCACAGCGCCCTGCTCCCAGCTCTGATAGGCGTCGGCGCGGTTCGGATTGCCGGCCGCGTCGAAGCCCATGCCGTTGAACTTGGCCCACTGCTTGTTGTCGCGGGCGATGACCTCCGACAGCCGAACCACGGATTCGGCGTCGGTGAGCACCTCGGCGTCGGCGGGGTGCCGCGGCCCGCCGAAGGAGACCTCGATCGGCACGCCCTTGCGGATATTGCTCACCCACGGACGCTTGGCGGTGCCGACCAGGATGGCGTTCTCGTGGCGGGTGTAGGCGACGGGCACGTCGTAGTGCTTGCCCGATTTCCGGCCCACCACGTGCAGTACGCACAGTCGCTTGCCGACCGGCGTGGACAGCACCGGCACCCGCAGCAGGCTGCGAATGAGCGTGTTGACGAGGTTCTGATAGGACGGGATCGGTTCCGGCCCGGCGGTGGTCGGGGTCCCGTACGGGTTGGCCTCGGGCGTCTGCTCGGTCATGCCGGCCTCCTTCGCTGAAACGCGTTGCGCGGCAGTCACACTGGCATCGAGTATAGAACGTCATCGACGCGGGCGGCCTCGTCCCCGACCTCGCCACACCAACAGCCGGGTCCAGACCGTCGGCGAGGACGCGGCGGTGCGCCGCGCCGACCCCGGGATTCGCCGCCGCGGGTGCCGGGTCCATCCGGCGGGTGGCAGGGCGGGCGGCGTCGTGTCCGAAGTTTGCTGGACGGACGCTGTAGATTCCGGAGTATTCACAGCAAAACCCGGCGGCGAGGAGTACGCGTTGACCGATGTGGTGAATCGCCCGGCCCGCCCGCACGGTTGCGGAAGGCACGCCAAGGCCGAGGAACGGCCACCCATGGCGTGGTGGACCGTGGCGGCGGTCGTGGTTCCGGCCGCGGTGGTGCTGTTGCTGTCCGCGAGCCGGTACGGGTACTTCGGAGACGAGCTGTACTTCCTGGCGGCGGGGCGGCGGCCGTCGTCCGGGTACGCCGATCAGGGGCCGGTGCTGCCGCTGCTGGCGCGGCTGATGGACACCCTCGCGCCCGGATCGTTCTTCGTACTGCGGCTGCCATCGGTGGCGCTGACGGTGACCGCGATCGTGTTGTGCGCCATGCTCGCCCGCGAATTCGACGGCGGCAGGTGGGCGCAGCTGCTGGCCGCGATCGGGTACGCCGGCTCGCCGTTCCTGCTCCTGCAGGGCACGATGCTCACCACCAGTGCCGTCGACACCGCGCTGTGGGTGATCATCACCTGGCTGGTGGTGCGGTGGGTGCGCACCCGCCACGACCGGCTGCTGCTGGCCGCGGCGCTGGTCACCGCGGTGGACATGCAGGTGAAGTGGTTGATCCCGTTCTTCTGGATCGCGGTCGCGGTGAGCAGCCTGCTGTGCGGTCCGCGCGAGCTGGTACGGCGGCCGTTGCTGTGGGCCGGCGGCGTGATCGTGGTGGCCGCGACCGTGCCCGAGCTGATCTGGCAGGCACGGCACTCCTGGCCGCAGTTGAGGATGGGCGGGGTGATCGGCTCCGAGCAGGGGATCCTGGGCGGGCGGCTGCTGTTCGTGCCGATGTCGGTGAGCCTGGCCGGATACCTGGGGGCGCTGCTGCTGGTGTGGGGACTGTGGGTGCTGCTGCGCTGGGATATGTTGCGGCCGTACCGGTTTCTGGGTGTCACCCTGCTGCTGTTGTACGCGGTGTTTCTGATCACCGGCGGGCGGATCTATTACGCGGCGGGCATGTACGCGGTGATGATCGCGGCGGGCGCGGTCGGGGTGGTCGGCACGGCGGAACGGATCGGGCCGCTGTGGCGGCGGATGCTCACCGCGGCGGTGGCCGTACTCGCCCTGGGCACAATGGTTTTCACGCTGTACTCGACACCGTGGCGGCCCGCCGGTCAGGTCCGCCCGCCCCGCGATGACGCCGAGGCCGCCATCGGTATCGGCGTGTACGGCTCCTTCGGCTGGCACGAACTCATCGACGAGGTGACCCGCGCCTACCGGGCGCTCACCCCGGCCGAGCGGGCGCACGCGATCATCATCACCGACACCTATTGGCAGGCGAGCGCCCTCGACGAACTGGCCCGCGACCAGCTACCGCCGCTGTACAGTCCCAGCCGCGGCTTCGGCTACTTCGGCACGCCACCCGACGAGGCCACCGCGGTGCTGGCCGTCGGCGGTTACGAGGCGGTGCTGCGCAGTCAGTTCGAGCACGTCGAACCGGTCGGGAAGGTGGACACCCGGCTGGGATTCAAGGGCAATACCCAGGACGTCACCATCTGGAAGTGCTCGGGCCCGAAGAAGTCGTGGTCACAGGTGTGGCCGAACTGGATGCACCTGTAGCGGAGCGCACGTCGGCGCCGCGCGAAGAGGGACACGCTCCGCCCGCGCGGTGTCAGGAATCAGCGGGACCGGGTGGTTCCAGTGCGGTGCCGCACGACCTCGTCGTCGGCATTCGGCAGCCCGCGCAGCGCCCGCGCGCCGCTATCGGCAATCACCAGGACTATGGCGCGGGCCGTTGTGCAAATGTCCGAGCGGAGGAGCCGTGGCACGGCGAGAGCCGCGACGTGGGCGGGAACCGGGAGCGTGGGGAACGGGACCCGGGGTCGCGGATTACGGTGCGAAGCAGGCGGTTTCGAGCCGCCGCGCGATCCGGGCCGCCGACAGCGTCATGGCGTCGGTCGGGCGGTGCGGATCGAGCCCTGTCAATTCGTGCACCCGCGCCAGCCGGTAGGTGACGGTATTGCGGTGGATGGTGAGCAGGCGCGCGGTGGCCAGCTGATTGAACCCGGTGTCGACGAACACCTCCAGGGTCTCCGCCAGCAGCGGCTGGGTATCCAGCGGCGCGAGCACCGCCGCTAGTCCCGCGCGGGCGGAATCGCCTGCGGCGACGGTGTATTCGAACATGAGGTCCGGTCGGCGGCACACCGGGTGCGGGCGGTCCAGGCAGCGGCCGAGCTCGGCGAGCACCCGGGTCTCGGCGAACACCGCGGGCACGTCCGCGCGCGAGGCGGCGGTGGCGACGCCGACCCAGAACGGCGCCGGTGGGTCGGTCCGGGTCGGTGTCTCTGCCTGCGGCGCGGGGCGTGCGGCGCCGAGGTCGGGCAGGCGGCTGGTCAGTGCGGTGAGCGTGGCGGCGCCGTCGTCGCCGGGTTGCAGTGGCAGCAGCGCGGTCCAGCCGCCGCGGTCCAGCCGCAGGAACACGCCCGGAATCGCCTCGATACGATGCCGCAGTTCGCTGGTGTCGGCACCGCGGGTCGAGCCCAGCCGGAAGGCCGCGACCAGGAATTCGTCCGGTACCGCGATGGCCGGTTCGTCCGCCCACTCGACGGGGTCGCGTCCGGCGAGCAGCGCGTCGGCGATGGCGCGGCGGCGTTCCAGCAATTCCCAGCGCGGATCGTGCGCACGCTGCACACAGGCGGTGGCGATTCGGGTGGTGAGCAGGGTGACATACTGCAGCAGCGACAACGCGGCGTCATTCAGCAGTTCCCGTTCGGGACCGGTCGCGGTGTCCTTCAGGCGCGACCACAGGTGTTCCGCGCCCAGGCTGTACCGGCCCAGCACCTCCTCGAGGGATTCGCCGTCGCGGACCCGGCTCAGCGCGATCTGCACCACCTCGTGGGTGTCCTCCGGCGAGGGTGCGCGACCGGTGCGCAGGAACTCGAAGAACAGGTCCACATTCAGCCGGGTGCCGCGTTCGAAACCGCTGGCCACCAGGGGTTCCGGCAGGGTGCGGTAGGGCGGCATCGAGGCCGGTACCTCCGCGCGCGCCACGACCGCGCGCCGGTGCAACTCCTCCAGCGTTCGGTCCCGCAATCGCGCGTGCATCACTCTCCTACTGCCCGTACAGCGACTCGATAGTAGCGGCGTATGTGGTAGCTATCGGTTTGCGTCCGACTTTTCCGGTGGCCGTGAGGTGCACGCCGGCGGGCGCCCACACCTCGGGCAGCACCGCGAACCTCATGATCTGCTCCGGGAGAGCGTGGCGTTCGTCGCGTCGATGCCCTCGCGCAGGGATTTCGGCACCTCCGGATGCACGGCCGGGGCGGGCAGGGACCGCTCGGTCACCTGGTGCCGTTCGGCGCAGGCGGCGGCCGGTTCGGGGTCCAGTCAGATGAGCGCGGTGTTGCAGGCGCGGCCCTCGCCGATGCCACCACCGTGCCCGCCGGCGGGATGTTCTCGGTGTCCCCGCAACCGGTGTCGAACTCACGACCTACCTCTGTATCGAATGTCGTCGGGGCTGCGGCGCCTCGGGGCTGTACCAGCAGACCGCACAACGGGCCGGGCAGACCAGTGGCCATGGAGAAGACCTGGGAGGACGGGTTTGTGCACAGTGACACAAGCGGGGGAGGGGAAGGCCGATGTCGCCGGGAGCCGGCCCTCCAGGACCGGCGTGGTGCCCGGAAAGTGACGAATGATCTTGTAACACAACCTCATTCGAGTCCATCCCAGGGTGGCCGCGACGTATCGTGTTAGCACGAGCAGGACCGCCGGACCCCGACCGGGCCGTCCGATCGGGTAGGCGTGCGCGGCCACGAGGAGCGAGCGGTGATCACCCCTACCGTCAACGGAGTACAGGACTACATCGACGCCGAGGAAGTCGAATACATCGACATCCGGTTCTGCGACGTCCCCGGCATCCAGCAGCATTTCTCGATCCCGGCGAGCATGTTCGGTGCGGATCTGGTCGAGAACGGCCTCGCCTTCGACGGTTCGTCGGTGCGCGGATTCCAGGCTATCCACGAGTCCGACATGCTGCTCCTCCCGGATCTGCGCACCGCGAAACTGGATTCGTTCCGCGCCGCCAAGACGCTCAATGTCAGCTGCTTCGTCCACGACCCGCACACCCGCGCCGCGTACAGCCGGGATCCGCGCAATGTGGCCCGCAAGGCCGAGGAATACCTGCGCTCCACCGGTATTGCCGACACCGCCTATTTCGGGCCCGAGGCCGAGTTCTACATCTTCGACTCGGTGCGCTACGACACCGCCATGAACGGGGCCTTCTACGAGGTGGATTCGTCGTCGGCGGACTGGAACACCGGCCGCAAGATCAATCCCGACGGCACCCCGAACCGCGGCTACAAGATCCGGCCCAAGGGCGGCTACTTCCCGGTCGCGCCGTATGACGCGGACGTGGATCTGCGCGACCGCATGTGCACTCATCTGCAGCACGCCGGATTCGACTTGGAGAAGGGGCATCACGAGGTCGGCACCGCCGGGCAGGCGGAGATCAACTACCGGTTCAACACCCTGCTGGCGGCCGCCGACGATCTGATGCTCTACAAGTACATCATCAAGAACGCCGCCTGGGAGTCCGGCAAGACCGTCACGTTCATGCCGAAACCG
The DNA here is from genome assembly GCF_000308655.1 of Nocardia niigatensis NBRC 100131. GTDB lineage: Bacteria > Actinomycetota > Actinomycetes > Mycobacteriales > Mycobacteriaceae > Nocardia > Nocardia niigatensis. Next base: position 269,626 of record NZ_BAGC01000033.1, read on the forward strand.
CTGTTCGGCGACAACGGATCCGGCATGCACGTGCACCAATCCCTGTGGAGGGACGGCTCGCCGCTGTTCTACGACGAGGCCGGTTACGCGGGCCTGTCGGATCTGGCCCGCCACTATATCGGCGGCCTGCTGCACCACGCGCCCTCACTGCTGGCCTTCACCAACCCGACGGTGAACTCCTACAAGCGCCTGGTGCCCGGATTCGAGGCGCCGGTCAACCTGGTCTACAGCCAGCGCAATCGCTCTGCAGCCGTCCGCATTCCGGTGACCGGCACCAGCGCCGCCGCCAAACGCCTCGAATTCCGCTGCCCGGACTCCTCCGGCAACCCGTACCTGTCCTTCGCCGCCATGATGATGGCCGGCCTCGACGGCATCACCAACAAGATCGAGCCCGCCCTCCCCGTCGACAAGGACCTCTATGAGCTCACCCCCGAGGAGAGCGCCGAGGTCACTCAGACCCCCGGCAGCCTCGCCCAGGTCATCGACCGCCTCGAAGCCGACCACGACTACCTCACCCAGGGCGGCGTTTTCACCGAAGACCTCATCGACACCTGGATCCGCCTCAAGCGCGACACCGAAATCGCCGAGATCGACATCCGCCCCCACCCCTACGAATTCGAGCTCTACTTCGACGTGTAGAGACCGGCGAGGGGCTGGGGTAGCGGGGCCTCGTGCAGGACGCCGAGGCGCTGGGTGGCGCGGGTGAGGGCGACGTAGAGTTCGGCCGCGCCGCGGGGGCCGTCGGCGAGGATGTGGTCGGGCTCCACGACCAGGACGGCGTCGAATTCGAGGCCCTTGGTCTCCGAGGCGGGGACCGTGCCGGGCATGCCGGGCGGGCCGATCACGATGCTGGTGCCTTCGCGGCCCGCCTCGTCGCGGACGAAATCCGCGATGGCCGAAGGCATCTCGGCGACGGTAAGTTGCCGTGACCACGGCTGGACGCCGCACGAGCGGACCGACTCCGGCGGTGTCACGTCGGGGGCGAAATCGGCGAGGACGGCGGCGGCCACCGCCATGATCTCCGCGGGGGTGCGGTAGTTCACGGTCAGCGAGCGGTAGACCCAGCGGCCGGGGACGTAGGGGTCCAGCATGGCGTCCCAGGACGTCGCGCCCGCGGCGGAACGGCGTTGCGCGAGATCGCCGACGACGGTGAAGGAATGGCTGGGGCAGCGGCGCATGAGCACCCGCCAGTCCATCGCCGAGAGCTCCTGGGCCTCGTCGACCACGATGTGACGGTAGGTCCAATCTCGGTCGGCGGCAGCGCGTTCGGCGAGTTCGCGGGTGTCGCGTTCCAGGAAGCGCTCGGCCAGGTCCTCGCCGTAGAGCAGGTCGGTGGCGAACAGGTGGTCCTCGTCGTCCATGTGGTCGGCGCGGCTCACCAGCAGGTCGAGGACGCCTTCGGCATAGGCGGCCTGCGCTTTTCGCTCCCGCTCGGCCGCGGCCTCCTCGGCCGAGGTGTCGCGGCCCAGCAGATCGACCAGCTCGTCGAGCAGCGGGATGTCGGACACCGTCCACGCCTGGCCGTCCTCGCGCCACAGCGCCTCGGCGGCGCCCGCCGCACGCAGGCGGTCGGTGGACGAAAGCAAATCTGCCAGTAGCGTTTCCGGTGTCAGCGTGGGCCACAGCTCGTCCATCAGCGCCGTGAAGCCGTCGTGCTCGGCGAGCTCGGTGCGCAGGTCCGCGCGCATGTTCTCCCACGCCTCGCGGTCGTCGCGGGTCAGCCAGCCGTCGCCGATCCGCTTGCTGGCGCGCTCGGTGAGCGCCCAGGTGAGGACTTCGAGGAAGGTCGCGCGAGCCTGGTTGTGCGGCAACCCGCTACCGCGCGCCTCCTCCCGCGCCCAGTCCGCGATATCCGCGCCGATCCGCATCGTCACATCGGACAGCTCGATCGTCACCGGCTCCTCCGGCACCCGCTGCCGGTCGGCGATCGCCGCCTTCAGCACGTCCAGGATCCGCAGCGATCCTTTGAGCCGCACCGCTTCCGGCTCGTCCTCGGCGGTGCTGCTCAGCCCGGGCATGAGATCACCGGTGGTCGTGAACACCACGTTCGTCTCGCCCAGCGACGGCAGCACCCGCCCGATGTGCCTCAGGAAGGCCGTATTCGGCCCCACCACCAGCACGCCGTTGCGTTCCATCTGCTCCCGCTGCGTGTACAGCAGGTACGCGACCCGGTGCAGCGCCACCACGGTCTTGCCGGTGCCCGGCCCGCCCTCGATCACCAGCACGCCCGGGTGATCGAGCCGGATGATCCGATCCTGTTCGGCCTGAATGGTCGCCACGATGTCGCGCATGCCCTCGCCGCGGGGCGCGTTCACCGCCGCCAGCAGGGCCGCGTCCCCGCGCTCCCCGTCACCCGGATGCCCGAAGACCTCGTCGGTGAAGTCGGCCACCAACCGCCCGCGCGCGTGGAATTGGCGGCGGCGCCGCATGTTCTCCGGGCTCGCGGCGGTCGCGATATAGAACGCCTGCGACGCCGGCGCCCGCCAATCCAGCAGCAGCGGTTCGAATTCGTCGGCCTCGTCGAAGATCCCGATGCGCCCGATATAGGAGTGCTCGCCGGTCACACTGTCCAGCCGCCCGAAACACAGCCCGTTGTCGGCGACATCGAGGCGCTTGACCTCCTTGCCCAGCGCCCGCACCTCGGCGTCCCGCTCCACCAGCGTGGAGCCGCGCGAACGCAGCGTCTCCCCGTAGCGGCCCTTCACCCGGGCCCGCTCTGCATCGAGTCGCGCGTACAGCCCCGCCACATACTCCTGCTCCGCGAGCAGTTCCTTCTCGTACTCCAGATCCGACATCAGCACACACCTTCCCGCCCAGTCCGATCCCCGCTGCCCGCCCGCGCCTATCCGCGCAGGTTGCAGCCCTCGGCCAGCGATTGTGCGCCAACACCGGGGCCTTGCCGCAAGCCCCCCACCGCGTTATATGGTGAAAGGGGAGAGGACGGCGATTCTCCCCATTCCTTCGTCCCCCGCACGCTCGAGAGGTCCAAGGTGACCTCGTCGGCGAAGATGCCCGAGAAGGCATCCCCGCCGCGAATGTCGATGAATCAGAACAGGCGGGTGGTGGCCTCGATGATGCCGGTGCGCAGCTGAGCGGTGGCGGTCATGTCGAATCTCCTACTGCGCAATGGAATACGTGATGCGGGGGAGTGCGGATCGGCGAACTATCCACCGGCAGTGCGGAATTCGCCGATTTCTGGCGTGTCGGCGACGTCGAGCACCGTGCGGCGGCGGCAAACTGATCCGCCACGCCCACTCCAGCGACCTGTCCTGCTCGTACGAGAACCTCGAACTCCCCGGCGCCCCCCCGCCGGCGCATCTCACCTTCACCCCGATTCCGGCGTCCCTCCCCGCTTTGTAGGGGCCCATCGGGGGATCCGTGACGCTCCCTCGTCGGTGTCGCGGCCCGCTGTGCGGCAATCGCGCCAATATTTCCTACTTCAATTGACAAACAATGGCCATGGCCCAGCGGGGGGTTGAAATCGGCGAAGGACCCGCCACGCGGGTGAGCCTGTCCCTACCCGAAGGGACGGCCGAGGCGATCCGCCGTCGGGTCGGCAAGCGTGAGTCTTCCGCATTCGTCACGTCGGCTGTTGAACGTGAGCTGCGCTGCGCGGGTTGCTGCTGGACGAATACCTGGCCGACTACGAGCGCCGCCACGGTGAGCTGCCGGAGATCGACCGTCGGCACGCCTTCGATCGCTTCGAGCAGGCGCTCGCGGATGAGTGGGCATGGCCGGACGAAAGGTAAAGGGGGCGGCGCGATCGCGACCCTCGCAGCAAGGGACCGTCGTGCTCGACTGTGCGGGGCTTTCGGGGTTGCCGGCCGAGGATCGGGCGATAGCCGCCCTTGTCGCAGAAGCTCGCAGGCGCCGGATGGAAGTGGTGAGCAGCGCGCTGACGATTATCGAATCCACGCGCGATTGTCTTGGTTGCTGTCCATCATTCGTGGAGGCAGTCGACGATGGCTGCGCTCGCGCTGCGTCCGAACTGCTACTGACCACTTGTGTGCACGGTCACCAATACACCAGGGACGCCGCTGTAGCCGAGATGGCGCCGCGACAGCCGCCGCCAGTGGTCCTGATGATCTCGGATCCGCAGGACATGCGGACTCTGTGTGGAGATGCGGTTCGGGTCATTCCCCTGTGAGGGAGTCCGACGCGCCGAGTTCGGTTGCGACGCGGGCTGGCGTGTTGTCGTTAGATTGGGGTCCGGACGGATCGGCCGCGACGCGAGAGTGGCCCGCAGGGAGGCGGGTTCGCGGAGGGGTGCGGGAATACCGTTGTGACACAACGTGCCACGCGAATGACAACGCGTGGTCATGTGGGGTGGAGTCAAACTATGACCTTGACCTCACTGGCCACGCGCGGTGGTGGCGCGGTCATACGATCCGGGGCTGACATATGCGGGAAGGCGAGTAGGCCATGGATCGAAATGCGTTCGTCGAGGTGATGAACGAGGCGAGCGGCATGTTGGACTCCGGCCGGGCCGACGAGGCGCTGGCCCGTTTGTCGGCGTTCGACGACGGGCTCGACATGGCGCCCGATCCCAAGGAGTACGGCTGGATCGTCTCCTACCGCTTCCGCTCGGCCTTCGCCGCGGGCGATTACGCGCAGGCCCTGCACCTGGCCGAACACGGCCCGGCCCGCTACCCGGCCGACATCCCGCCCGCCACCCTGGCCACCATGTACTCGATGGCTGTCGAGGCCGCCACCCAGCAGGGCCTGCCCGACAACGCCGTCGTCATGGCCGACCGCTGCATCGACCTGCGGCGCGCCCACGGCGAACACTCCGAAGTGCTGATGGCCGCCATGACCGCGTGCACGCTGCTCGGCGATATCGAAAGACATGATCTGGCAAGCAGATATGCGCAGCTGCTCATCATCGAGGGTGTCGGTCACGATGATTACCGCGGTTACGGCTACTACGCGCTGTGCGCCGCCATCGAACAGGGCGTCGGCGGCCACCTCGTCGACACGCTGCGCGCCGGGCGGGAATGGCTGGAGAGCCAGGACAACGAATTCGCCCGGGTGGCACTGGAATACCTGCAAAGCGCGCCCAGCCTGCAGGAACCGCTCTCGGTCAACCTCGATCTGAATGATCCGCTGGGCAACGGAGTGCCGCTGCCGGATCCGGGCGCACTGCACCCCGATCCTGGCCTGCCGCCTATGAATCCGGGCGTGTCGCTGCCGGATCCGGCAGCCCCCGACGCCATGCAGACCCAGTTCCTGCGCGTCGGCGACGGCGTGCCGCAGGCGGTCACCGGTCCGGCCCAGCCGCCCGCCGCGCAGCTCGCCGGCGGCGAGACCGCCGACGCCCTGATGGACGCCAACCGGCCCGGCATCGCCGCCGCGGCCTACCGGGCGCTCATCGACGACGCCCTCTCCACCGGCCACCCGGATCCGCTCATCATGGGCAAGTCCACGCTGGGCCTGCTCACCGCGCTCATTTTCGACAACCGGGTGGGCGAGGCGCACGCGGTGTGGATCGACGAGCAGGGGCCGACCTACCTCGGCATCTGGTCGCTCGAGAACGGCCAGACCTCGGTCCACGACGCCATCGCCTACAACCTGGTCGCCGCCTTCCTGCACTCGCTGAGCACCGGCGACCCCAATGCCGCCAACCACGCCGTCGACAGCCTCATGGCGCGAAACGTGGAGTGGGCCTACGAGAACGACCAGCAGGCCGTCCCCGCCATGATCAACACCTGGCGGCGCCACCTCTACGAGATTCACGGCGGCGAGCCCGCCCCCGAATACCGCTGGCAGCTGACCCAGGCCGAACAGCGCTGGGGCGCGCCCGTTCCCGAGGGCGGCCTGTACTGGATGCGCCCCTACCGCTGGGTCGTCGACTGGGTCTGACATGCCGGTGCCGAATGGACCGGCGGCCGCCGCCTAGGCTGAGCCCATGGCAGCAACCGAGATCTGGCACAACCCGAAGTGCTCCAAGAGCCGTACCGCCAAGGCGGTGCTCGACGAGACCGGCACCGACTACGTCGAGCGCCGCTACCTCGACAACCCGCCCTCCGACGCCGAAATCCGCGCCGCCCTGACCAAACTCGGCCTCGAACCGTGGGACATCACCCGCACCGCCGAGCCCGAGGCCAAGGAACTGGGCGTCTCGGCGTGGGGCCGGACCCCCGCCGACCGCGACCGCTGGATCGAGGCGCTGGCCACGCATCCGCGACTGATTCAGCGCCCCATCGTCTTCACCGCTGACGGCCGCGCCTACCTGGCCCGCGACGAGGAGTCCCTCGACGAACTGCGCTGAGCCTCAGGCCAGGGCGAAAACGGGGAAACCCGGGGCGATGTCGGCCAATTCGGCGTCGGTGGCGTCCTTGGTGACACCCTCGAAGAAACGGCCGACCTCCCAGCCCCAGCGGTCGAGGTAGGCGCGCAGCACCGGAATCTTGTCCGTGTCGGGGAGCTCGGTGGCGGTGAAGGTCTCGGCCTTGCGGCCCAGGCGCAGTTCGCCGGTGCCGGCGACGCGCAGATTGCGGACCCACTGGGTGTGGCCGCGCGGTGCGACCAGGTAGCGGGCGCCATCGTCGGTGGTCAGGACATTGACCATGGTGGTGCGCCATTCGCCCGACTTGCGGCCGCGCACCGCCAGCAGGCGGGAGCCGGCGACGCTGATACCGAGCTTGGGCAGCAGGTTGAACAAGCGGTTCATGTAGGGGTCCAGGCCCTTCGGGCCGAGGTAGCGGGTGGCGGCGGTGTGGGCGTCCATGGTGCTCTTCCTTCTCGTTGCGAGAGCGGTGCTCTCTGTTGAGATCAGTGTGCGCTCCGGCTCTTCGGAATGTCAAGAGCAGTGCTCTTGAAACTTGTCGGTGATCCGATTCGTGGCACACTGTCGGAATGAGCGTGCCCCGAACCGCCCGCGCCCGGGCCCGAGCCGAGATCACCCGCGAGATCACCGACGCCGCGCGCCGGCAGCTCGCCGAATCCGGCGCGCCCGCGCTCTCGCTGCGGGCCATCGCCCGGGAGCTCGGCATGGTGTCCTCGGCGCTGTACCGGTACTTCCCGAGTCGCGACGAGCTGCTGACCACGCTGATCATCGAGGCCTACGACGCCCTGGGCGACACCGCCGAGCGCGCGGTCGCCACCGAGACCGCCCCCCGCGCCCAATGGCGGGCCCTGTCGAATGCCGTGCGGGACTGGGCGATCGCGCACCCGCACGAATACGCGCTGGTGTACGGATCGCCGGTGCCGGGCTATCGCGCCCCGCAGACCACGGTCGGACCCGCGTCGCGCACACCCCTGGCGGCACTCGGCATCGTGCACCGAGCCTGGCAATCCGGCACCCTGGCCACGCCCGCGGACACCCTCACCCCCGAACTCGAGACCCAGTCCGCGCTGATCTCGGCATTCCTGAACTCCGGCATGCCCGAGGCGGCGGTCGCACGCGCCATGGTGGGCCTGACCCAGCTGTTCGGCGTGGTGACGTTCGAGCTGTTCGGCCAGCTGGACAACACGATGGACCCGGCCGGGCCGTTCTTCGCCTACTCGGTCGAGACCATGGCCGATCTCATCGGGATCACCGAGTAGCGTTCGAAACCCGGTGCGCTACAGCGGAAACGGTGGCGGGCCGATCCCGGCGATGCGCAGATTCCCCCACGGATCGCGCTCCTGGAGGACGCCTGGCGCGGGCGCACCGCCCGGCACGGTGAGGAACACCTGCCCGTGGCCGGGGTCGGGCAGTTCGGTCCCCTCGGTGGCGGAAATCCGTCCGTGCCAATGGAATTGGCCGTCGATCGGATCGAGCTGCCCGGTCAACGCCACCTGAACCGCCACCTCCGTGCCGGGGGCGTCCAGCAGGGCGGGTCCCGAATAGTCCGGCGCCGCTTCGGGTTCGGCGAATTCGGGGAGCGGGCCGACCGGCGTGGGGGAGTCGCGCCGGGCCCGCCGGAACCTCACAGCAGTCCTCGCCGCCGCCAGATCCGCTTGCCGATCGGCCCGATCAGGCCCTGCTTGTCCAGGAACACGCCGAGATTCGCCGCGCCCAGGCCCAGCGTCCGCCGCGAATGCGGGTTGGCGCGCGCCAGCTTGCGGGCCGCCCGCCCGTCCGCGATGCCCGCGCGGGCGTACATGTGCCAGTTCGTCATCAAGTAGACGAACAGTGGAGCGGCCACCGCGACGCACAGTCGCGTGTAGTGTGATTCGGCCTTGGACATGGTCGGCACCCGGTGCGCCAGGGCGTCGCGCGCGAAACCGATGTGCCGCGCCTCCTCGGTGACGTGAATCCGCATGGCCCGCGCCACCAGTGGCTGCAACTGCGGATCATCGAGTGTGCGGCGCTGCAGGGCGTCGAAGATCTCCTCGCCGACCAGCGCGCCCACCCACACCATCGAGCCTCGCAAGAACAGTTGCAGGGCGCTGATCGTCCAGCGCTCCCACCGATTCGGCCAGTACGGCCGTGTGCCGATCCGGTCGATGAGCTTGCCGAACATCATCATGTGCCGGCATTCGTCGCCGATCTCGGTGAGCGTGTAGTGCGCGTGCCGCGAGGTCGGATCGCCGGCCATGAGCTCGCGCAACAGCAGCCGGTTGAGCAGGTTCTCGAACCAGATGCCGACCGACAGCACATTGGCCAGCTCCTCGCGGGAGAGCTCGCGGCGCTGTTCGGGCGTCATCGCCTCCCACAGCGGGGTGCCGTAGAGCGAGACCACCTCGGGCGGCAGGAAGAGCTTGTCCGGATCCAGCGGGGCGTCCCAGTCCATGTCGACGACCGGGTCGTAGGACTTCTTGACCGATCCGGTCAGCAAGCGCTGGGCGAAGACCTCGCGCGGAGACAGTGCGGCGGCCGCGGCGATGGAGACTGCGTTCTCGCCCATGACAGCTCCCGACTCGTTACTGATACAGGCTGTTACACTGAGATTAGTGCTACAAACTGTCTCAGTCAATGCTGAGGTGAGTATCGTGAGGCCCGTGACCGGCATTCGACGCAAACCCGCGCAGTCGCCCCTGCGGGACCGAGACCGGGCCGCGGACGGCCGCAGCACTCGCTGGGACGGCCACAAGGCCCAGCGCCGCGCCGACATGCTCGACACCGCGCTGGCCGTCATCGAGGAGAACGGCACCGAGATCTCCGTCCAGCAGATCGCCGACCGCCTGCAGGTCCCACGCCCGGTCGTCTACCGGCACTTCGACGGCCGCGCCGACCTCGACGACGCCATCCGCCGCCACATCCTGGAATCCCTGACAGCGGAAGTGCTTCCGCGCCTGCACTCCGACGGGACGGTCCGCGATCTCGTGCGCGGCGCGGTCGGCACCTACGTCGGCTGGGTCGAACGCCACCCCAACCTGCACCGCTTTCTCGCCGCCGCCGACCCGCACAGCGCGGCCGGCACCGCCCTGGCCGGCGCCCGCGACCGCATCGGCGGCCAGCTGGCGGACCTGTTCGCCGACGGCCTCGAACGCTTCGGCATCGACCGGAATCGCGCCCGCCCCATGGCTTTCGGCATCGTCGGCTTCGTCGACGGCGTGGTCAACAGCTGGCGCGCCGCCCCCACCCTGTCCTCGGAGCACGTCGAGGGCATCCTCACCGAATCCGTCCTGGCCCTGCTCGAGGGCAATGCCCGCAGCCTGGACGTCCCGCTCACCCGCGACACCGTGGTGAGCGACCTGCTGTCCCGCGCACAGGCCGCGCGGGTGCCGTGACCAGCACCACCGGTCAGCGCCCGGTGAGGACGCGATAGCAGATGTTCCACAGCCATTCGACCGGTCCCCGGTCGAAGCGGCGCAGCCAGGCGTGCGCGAACACCAGCATGAACGCGCAGACCAGCACGTAGATCCCGACGGTGACCGGCACCCGCGCGTTGGCCGACACCAGGCTCGCCAGCCCCAGGCCCCAGCCGTAGCAGAGGAATCCCGACACCAGGTTCTGCAGGATGTAGCAGCTCAACGCCATTCGGCCGACCTCGGCGAAGCGGCGCGCGACGAACCCCGGCGCCGGATGGTGGGCGTAGAACTCCGCGACCAAGGCCAGGATGCCCAGTGCGACCAGCGGTGCGGTGCCGTAGCGGGTCACCAGGATGAGGTCGCCGCCGGCCATGCCCAGGACGAGATCGATCGGCGCCGCTACCGCGAACCCGATCACCATGAGACGCTTGCGGATTCGCGCACCCTCGGGCTGGAACACCCCGGCCCGGAACAGCCGCGCGCCCACCAGGAACAGCGCGATCGACATCGGGAAGATGAAGATCGGCTCCAGCCGGAACACCAGCGCGTGCTCCCAGCGGAAGGCCACCAGATCCCAGAACGACCCGTCCGCATACGGATTCGGGTCCAGCGGGCGGTGCCCGCCGCCGTCCCCGCCGGAACCCAGCATGATCGCCACGGCGATCAGCGACAACATCGCGAGGTGGATGCTCGCCGCCACGATCAGCCAACGTCGCTGTGCCTTCGGTCCCGTCGCCAGGATGAACGCCACCGCCAGCCCGGTGACCGCGTACCCCATCAGCACGTCGAACTCGGCGACGAAGAAGAAGTTGAGCAGCCCGTCCAGGAACAGCAGTCCCGCCCGCACCGGGTAGCCGCCCGGCCAGGCCCGCCCGCCGCGCACCGCCGATCGCTGCTGGATGGCCAGCCCGATGCCGAAGATGATGGTCAGCAGTCCCAGGAACTTCCCCTGCGCAAGTTGCTGCAGCAACCGCTCGGTCCACAACCAGGCGCCGTGCGGTTCGTCACTGCGCGCGATATAGCCGAGTAGCCCTTCGGCATTGGTGAAGATCCAGATATTCGTGCCCAGCGTCCCCAGGATGGCGATGCCACGCAGCACGTCCAGTGCGGCCAGACGCCCCGAACGCGGCTGTGCCGAAACGGGATTCGGGTCCTCGGCCGGAACGGGCGCGAGCGCCGGGGGTGGGGGAGACGCCGAATCGACCATGCCGGTCATTGTGCCGTCGCCCCAGCTCGGCGCGGATCGCCCGCGAGAACGACCCGGCCTACGACCAGCGAATGACCCCAACCCGGACAGTCCACCCGCGTCCGGGCGTGCCTTTCGCCTAGGCTCGATCGCATGCAGCGCATCATCGGAATCGAGGTCGAGTACGGCATTTCGACGCCTACCGAGCCGTCGGCCAACCCGATTCTCACATCCACCCAGGCGGTGCTCGCCTACGCCGCAGCCGAGGGCGTGCCGCGCGCCAAGCGCACACGCTGGGATTACGAGGTGGAATCGCCGTTGCGCGACGCGCGCGGCTTCGATCTCGGCCGGCTCAACGGGCCCGCGCCGGTGATCGACGCCGACGAGGTCGGCGCGGCCAACATGATCCTCACCAACGGAGCCCGCCTCTACGTCGACCACGCCCATCCGGAGTACTCCGCCCCCGAGGTCACCGACCCGCTGGACGCGGTCATCTGGGACAAGGCCGGTGAGCGTGTCATGGAGGCCGCCGCCCGCTACGCCTCCAGTGTCCCCGGCGCCCCGCGCATGCAGCTGTACAAGAACAATGTCGACGGCAAGGGCGCCTCCTACGGCACCCACGAGAACTACCTCATGAGCCGCGAGACCCCGTTCAACCAGATCATCCTGGGCCTGACCCCGTTCTTCGCCTCCCGTCAGGTGGTGTGCGGTTCCGGCCGCGTCGGCATCGGACAGTCCGGTGACCAGCCCGGCTTCCAGCTGTCGCAGCGCGCGGACTACATCGAGGTCGAGGTCGGCCTGGAGACCACGCTCAAGCGCGGCATCATCAACACCCGCGACGAGCCGCACGCCGACGCGGACAAGTACCGCCGCCTGCACGTCATCATCGGCGACGCCAACCTCGCCGAATGGTCCACCTACCTCAAGGTCGGCACCACCGCCCTGGTGCTGGACCTGATCGAGGCCGGCGAGGACCTCTCGGATCTGCAGCTGGCCCGCCCGGTCACCGCCGTGCACACCATCAGCCACGACCCGACTCTGCGTGCCGCCGTTGCCCTTTCGGACGGCCGTGAACTGACCGGCCTTGCGCTGCAACGCATCTACCTCGACCGGGTCGAGAAGTTCATGGACCGCACCGGAAGCGACGACGAGCGCACCAAGGACGTCATCGAGAAGTGGGCCCACGTCCTCGACCTGCTCGAGCGCGACCCCCTCGAAACCGCCGATCTGCTCGACTGGACCGCCAAATTGCGGCTGCTCGAAGGCATGCGCAACCGCGAGGGCCTGTCCTGGGCCGCGCCCAAGCTGCACCTGGTCGACCTGCAGTACTCGGACGTGCGCCTGGACAAGGGCCTCTACAACCGCCTGGTGGCCCGTGGCTCCATGCAGCGCCTGGTCTCCGAGCAGCAGGTCACCGACGCCATGACCAATCCGCCGACCGACACCCGCGCCTACTTCCGCGGCGAGTGCCTGCGCCGCTTCGGCGCGGATATCGCGGCGGCGAGCTGGGATTCGGTCATCTTCGACCTGGGCGGCGACTCCCTGGTCCGCATCCCGACCCTGGAACCGCGCCGCGGCACCAAGTCCCACGTCGGCAAACTCCTGGACGGCGTCCACACCGCCTCGGAGCTGGTGCAGCAGCTGACGCACTAGTAGTCCCCCCGAAGGGGTACGCGAATCGAACCGCGTACCCCTTTTCCATGTCCATGACATGGCCGAGAGGAGATCGCGGAGACAGCACAATGCCGCTTAATCCGGCATGTTGTCCGCTCCGCTGGGTAGTGTTGGGGGACGAGCATCGGATCTTCTCCGGTGCTCGCCGATGATCACAGAGGAGGTCGGCTGCTATGGCACAAGAGCAGACCAAGCGCGCCGGTGGCGGCGACGAGGACGAGGGCCCGATCGGCGACGGTGGGGCGGGACAGGAGCGTCGCGAGAAGCTGGCGGAGGAAACCGACGACCTGCTCGACGAGATCGACGACGTGCTCGAGGAGAACGCGGAGGACTTCGTCCGCGCATACGTGCAGAAGGGCGGCCAGTGACCCAAGGTGACCCCCTGCGGCTCCAGTTGGGGTTCGCCCAATCCTCTTTCTCCGAGTACCTGCGTTTGCACGCCCCGGAACTGTTGCCCGGCAACGGAATCCGATCCGACGGCACCAACCCGAATCCGGGTGTGCCGTCGGATATCGCTCCGCACGGCACCACCATCGTCGCGGTCAGCTACCGCGGCGGTGTGCTGATCGCCGGCGATCGCCGCGCCACCCAGGGCAACCTGCTGGCCAGCCGTGACATCGAGAAGGTGTACATCACCGACACCTACTCCGCGGCCGGCATCGCCGGCACCGCGGGCATGGCGATCGAGATGATCCGCCTGTTCGCGGTGGAACTGGAGTACTACGAGAAGATCGAGGGCGTACCCCTCACCTTCGACGGCAAGTCCAACAAGCTGTCGAAGATGGTGCGTGACAACCTCCCCGCGGCCCTGCAGGGACTCGCGGTGGTGCCGCTGCTGGTCGGCTACGACCCGGACGCGCCGGACCCGGACAAGTCCGGGCGCATCGTGTCCTACGACGTCGTCGGCGGCCGCAGCGAAGAGCGCTTCGGATACACCGCGGTGGGGTCGGGTTCACTGTTCGCCAAGTCGTCGCTGAAGAAGACCTACACGCGCGGTATCGATCAGGACCGGGCGTTGCGGATCGCGATCGAATCGCTCTTCGACGCCGCCGACGACGACACCGCCACCGGCGGGCCCGACACCATGCGCAACATCTACCCGACGGCCATCGTGATCGACGCCGAGGGTTCCGAGGAAGTGACCGAGGAGCGCCTCAAGGAGATCACCCGGGTCATGGTGGAGGAGCGGGCCGCGCTGGCGGCAGAGGGGATCGGCGAAGCATGACACTGCCGTATTACGCGTCGGCCGAACAGATCATGCGCGACAAGACCGAACTTGCGCGCAAGGGCATCGCACGGGGCCGCAGTGTCGTGGTGCTGGTGTACGACAAGGGTGTGGTGTTCGTGGCCGAGAACCCCTCGGCCACCCTCCACAAGATCAGTGAGCTGTACGACCGGGTGGGTTTCGCCGCGGTCGGAAAGTACAACGAGTTCGAGGCGCTGCGCCGCGGGGGCATCCTGCAGGCGGATCTGCGCGGCTACCAGTTCGACCGCCGCGACGTGACCGGCCGGTTCCTGGCCAACCTGTACGCGCAGAGCCTCGGCACCATCTTCACCGACCAGCTCAAGCCCTACGAGGTGGAGATCTGCGTCGCGGAGGTGGGTTATCCGGAGCAGTCCTCGAACTCGGTGCTCTACCGCATCAACTTCGATGGATCCATCGTCGACGAGCGGGAATTCGTGGTGATGGGCGGCAACACCGAGCCGATCACCACCGCCCTCAAGAATTCCTACCAGCCGGGCATGGACCTGCATTCGGCCATCGCCACGGCGGTGGCCGCGCTGCAGAAGGCTATCCCCGAAGGCGACAAGGACAAGCAGCGCTCCATGGGTTCCGGCTCGCTCGAGGTGGCAACCCTGGAGCAGTCCCGGCCGCGGCGGGCGTTCCGCCGCATCCAGGGCGCGGCGCTGCAGGAGTTGGTGACCGGCGAGGCGCCGACCGCGAAGGCGGCCGCCGAGGCCGAGAAGCCGTCGAGCGGGGACCCGTCATAGGGCCCGCGCCGGTGTAGGCAAATCCCGCTATTCGGGATAAGGCTCCTTTGCACTCTCAATAGCAGAGTGCAAAGGAGCCTTGCTTTTTCGCAGGGTAGAGCGCGTGCCACGTTGCATCCCGTGCTAAATCGTTGTGAATACGTTTGCATCAGCTGTCCGACAAGCCCGTTACCGGCGACAACTCCGCTGTAATGTCGATAGGGTGCAGCGACGAATCATGGGGATCGAGACCGAATTCGGGGTGACGTGCACGTTCCACGGTCACCGTCGGTTGAGTCCTGACGAGGTGGCCCGGTATCTCTTCCGCCGGGTAGTTTCCTGGGGCCGTAGCTCGAACGTGTTCCTTCGTAATGGTGCCCGGCTCTACCTCGATGTCGGTTCCCATCCGGAGTACGCCACGGCCGAATGTGACAGCCTGGTGCAGTTGGTCACCCACGACCGCGCCGGCGAGCGGGTCCTGGAGGATCTGCTCATAGACGCCGAGCAGCGGCTCGCGGAGGAGGGTATCGGCGGCGATATCTACCTGTTCAAGAACAACACCGACTCGGCGGGCAACTCCTACGGCTGCCACGAGAATTTCCTCGTGGTCCGCGCCGGCGAGTTCTCCCGCATCTCGGACGTGCTGTTGCCGTTCCTGGTTACCCGCCAGCTGATCTGTGGCGCCGGCAAGGTGCTGCAGACCCCGAAGGCGGCCACCTTCTGCCTGTCGCAGCGGGCCGAGCACATCTGGGAGGGCGTCTCCTCGGCGACCACCCGCTCGCGGCCGATCATCAACACCCGCGACGAGCCGCACGCCGATGCCGAGAAGTACCGGCGCCTGCACGTGATCGTGGGCGACTCGAACATGGCCGAGACCACCACCATGCTCAAGGTGGGCACGGCCTCGCTGGTGCTCGAGATGATCGAGGCGGGTGTCGCGTTCCGAGACTTCGCTCTGGACAACCCGATTCGCGCCATCCGCGAGGTGTCGCACGACCTCACCGGGCGCCGTCCGGTGCGGCTCGCGGGCGGCCGGCAGG
Source organism: Nocardia niigatensis NBRC 100131 (assembly GCF_000308655.1). Lineage (GTDB taxonomy): Bacteria > Actinomycetota > Actinomycetes > Mycobacteriales > Mycobacteriaceae > Nocardia > Nocardia niigatensis. The sequence goes on from NZ_BAGC01000033.1 coordinate 285,175, forward strand.
CGAGCGCGCTCGACATCCAGCGCGAGTACTACGCCCGCGCCGTCGAGCACCTGCGCAACCGCGACCGCGACCCGCAGGTCGACGCCGTGGTGGATCTGTGGGGCCGCACCCTGGATGCCATCGAGGCGCAGGACTTCGCCAAGGTGGACACCGAGATCGACTGGATCATCAAGCGCAAGCTGTTCCAGCGCTACCAGGACCGCTACAACATGGAGCTGTCCGATCCCAAGATCGCCCAGCTCGATCTGGCCTACCACGACATCAAGCGCGGACGCGGCGTCTTCGACCTGCTCGCCCGCAAGGGTCTGGCCAAGCGGATCACCGAGGACGAGGCGGTCGACGCGGCGGTCACCACGCCGCCGCAGACCACCCGCGCCAAGCTACGCGGCGATTTCATCACCGCCGCGCAGGAGGCGGGCCGCGACTTCACCGTCGACTGGGTTCACCTCAAGCTCAATGATCAGGCCCAGCG
>NZ_BAGC01000032.1 GCF_000308655.1 Nocardia niigatensis NBRC 100131
ATGACCGATTTCGGGGAGTTCGACGGTGCCGGCGCGGTGCGCGCGGCGGGTGACCGTGCGCTGCTGGTGATTCCGCCGCTGCCCGCCATGGTGGCCGATCTGGTGTC
>NZ_BAGC01000031.1 GCF_000308655.1 Nocardia niigatensis NBRC 100131
GCCTCGGTGCGGCATCTGTTGCCGCGGTCGCCGCATTGGCCCGAGGGGGTCACCCCGATCAGTCAGGACGACATGATGGTGACCTGGCACAGTCTGGCGACCACGATCATGCGGACGTTGACCGCGTGGAAGGTGCCGATCCCGGTCGCGGAGTCCGAGGGTTATCTGCACAGTTGGCAGCTGGCCGCGCATCTGCTCGGTATCCGCGACGAGTACATTCCCGCGACCTGGGAACAGGCCAACGCTCAGGCCGCGGTGCAGCTCGATCCGATCCTGGCTCCGACCGCGGAGGGTATCGATCTGGCCGACCAGCTGCTCAACCTGGGTGCGGATCTGGACCTGACCCTGCTCAGCCGGGGGATTCTGGGCGCGTTCACCCGGTTCGTCATGGGAGACAAGGTCGGTGACTGGCTGCGCATCGCTCGTGAACCGGTCTGGAGCCCGCTGCTGGAAGTCGCGTGGGGCCCGTTCGTCGCCGTTCGCGAGGGTGTGTTGTCGGTGGCGCCGGTGGTGGACGCACCGTACTGGATGTTCGACGAATTCCTGCGCCAGTTCGCCATGTGGTACGTCGCCGAACTCCGGATGCCCCTCAGCATCGAAATACCCCTCACCAACCGCTGACACAGTCGC
>NZ_BAGC01000030.1 GCF_000308655.1 Nocardia niigatensis NBRC 100131
ACATACCGATCGGGCCCTGCATGCGGCCGTTGAGGAACTGCTTGACCACCGGCTCCTCCGAGGTCAACAGCACCTCACGGGGACCGAACATGACCAGGTTGCGGCGGAACAGCATGCCGATGTTGTCCGGCACCGTACGAGCCAGGTTGATGTTGTGCGTGACGATCAGGATCGTCGCGTCGATCTGCGCGTTGATATCGATCAACAGCTGCGAAAGATAGGTGGTACGAACCGGGTCCAGACCGGAGTCGGGCTCGTCGACCAGGATGATCTGCGGGTCCAGCACCAGCGCGCGAGCCAGGCCGGCACGCTTGCGCATACCACCGGAGATCTCACCGGGCAGCTTGCCCTCGGCGCCGAGCAGACCGGTCAGCTCGAGCTTCTCCATGACGATCTTCTTGATCTCGGATTCGCTCTTCTTGGTGTGCTCGCGCAACGGGAAGGCCGTGTTGTCGAACAGATTCATCGACCCGAACAGCGCGCCGTCCTGGAACAGCACACCGAACAGCTTGCGAATCTCGTACAGATCCTTGTTGGAACAGGTGGTGATGTCGGT
>NZ_BAGC01000029.1 GCF_000308655.1 Nocardia niigatensis NBRC 100131
CTCGGATCTTCTGAGAAACTGCTGGCTGTGCCGGTAAGTCCTGATATCCCATCCGGGTGGGTGTGTTGTTTGAGAACTGCACAGTGGACGCGAGCATCTTTGTTAGTAAGTGTGTAAGAGCGTACGGTGGATGCCTTGGCACCAGGAGCCGATGAAGGACGTAGTAGGCTGCGATAAGCCTCGGGGAGCTGTCAAACGAGCTGAGATCCGAGGATTTCCGAATGGGGAAACCCAGCACGAGTGATGTCGTGTTACCCGCGCCTGAATATATAGGGTGTGTGGAGGGAACGTGGGGAAGTGAAACATCTCAGTACCCACAGGAAGAGAAAACAACATGTGATTCCGTGAGTAGTGGCGAGCGAAAGCGGAAGAGGCTAAACCATGCAGATGTGATAGACGGCAGTCGTTGTCTGTGT
>NZ_BAGC01000028.1 GCF_000308655.1 Nocardia niigatensis NBRC 100131
TAGATCGTTTTTTGCCTGGAAAGAACGTCTGTTCTTTCAGGACCCAACAGTGTGTCGATATATCAACCGCCGGCCGGTCACTGAGTACCGGTCGATACGCGGGAGAGGTTGTCAGTGTTCCACCCATGAGCTTCCGCGGTCCCACAATCGAGGACTCGAACGGTCTCTGCCACAACCACTTTCACCTGTGTGAAGCGTCGTGG
>NZ_BAGC01000027.1 GCF_000308655.1 Nocardia niigatensis NBRC 100131
ACACAGACCGTTCGAAGAGTCGAATGTGACTGTGTCAGAGACCGTTTCGGCCTCACATGTAGGCCGGCGGACGCTCATGGGTGGAACACTGACATGTGCCTCGAAATCGCTTGGAGCCCCAGTGCTTCGAGTTCGGGGATGTAGTCGACACACTGTTGGGTCCTGAAAGAACAGACGTTCTTTCCAGGCAAAAAACGATCTG
>NZ_BAGC01000026.1 GCF_000308655.1 Nocardia niigatensis NBRC 100131
CACATTGCGCCCGGATCCGAACCCGATCTCGACCACGCGTCCGTGCAGCCCGGCGCAGGCCAGCCGCCGCTCGGCGTCCATCTGCTTCGAACCACAGCACAGGTCGACCAGTCTCGGCAGTACCCGGTCTTCGTAAATTCCCACCCCACCACTCTGGCAATCGGAGCGCGCGACCGCCACTAATTCGGGCAATGTGGGTGAATCGGTCAGTGCGTCGGCGGGAAGCGCTGCGTCAGCCAGTCCGTCACGAAGGTCAGCACCTGCGGATCGATGGTGGTCTCGATGGTGGCGTACTCGTCGGGCGTGCCCTTGCCGGCGGGCTGCATCAGGTGATTCAGCCCGTCGAAGACGTGCACGGTCGCGTCCGGATCGGCGGCCAGCAGCGTGCGCGCCGGGCCCTCGCTCTGGGCCGCGGGCACCTGGAGATCCTTGCTGCCGTAGAAGGCCAGCACCGGCACCCGCAGCGCCGACAGCGCCGGCGCCGGGTCGTAGCCCGCCAGCGCCGCCATGTACGGCGTCACCAGCTGGTCGATGTCCGCGTCGGACAGCTTCTTGTCGGCGGGCAGGCCGTCGTTGTGCTGTCGCACATAGGTCTTGGCGGCCTCCAGATCGCCGGAACGCAGCAGCGTCGACAGTGTGGACGAGAAGGACACCTGCTTGTCGACCTCCTCGGGCGTCGCGCCCCGCGCGGCGAGGATCAGCCGGTTCTGTTCCAGCAGCACATCCGAACCCGGCACCGCCGGACCCGCCATCATGATCACGAACGCCACCCCGCTGCCGGGCCGCTCGGCGTACAGCGGGGCGAGGTACCCGCCCTCGCTGTGCCCGAGCAGGCCGATCCGCTTGGCGTCGATCTCCGGCCGCCCGCGCAGGAAGGCCATGCCGGCGCCGACGTCGTCGGTGAGATCCGTGTAGCTGGAGGTGTCCAGATTCCCGCCGGTCTTGCCGACGCCGCGCTTGTCGGTGCGCAGCACCGCGTACCCCGCGCGGGTCAGGGTGTCGGCCAGCAGCAGGAACGGCTTGTGGCCCACGATTTCCTCATTGCGGTCATTGGGCCCGCTGCCGTTGATCAGCACCACGGTCGGGAACGGCCCGCCGGAGTTCGGCTCGGTCAACGTCCCGGCGATGGTGATGCCCCCGCTGGGGAAGCTGACATCCTCGGACTTGTACGGGAACGGCGGCTTCGGCTCCTGCGGCCGCGGCGGGCCCTCGACCTTGCCGCGCGTCAGGTTCAGCGGAAACGTCTTGCCGGACTGGGTGAACCGCCCCGGGATGCTGTCGGAGCCCTTGTCGTACTTGCCCTGGAACGAGGGATCGCCGGGAATCTTGGTAATGGTCCAGGCCACGCCGTCGGCGTCGTTCTTCATCCCGCTCAGCGGGGCGGCGTCGACACCCTGCGCGGGAATGTCGATGGTGGCCTTGTCCTCGCTGGTGAAGCTGACCCCCACGGCCAGCGGGTGGTCGGGTACCTCGATGGTTCCGTGCCAGTCCCCGGTCACCCCGAGGGGCGCGGCCTGCGGCGGCTTCGACGACGAACATCCGGCCAGCACGAGTGCGATCACGACCAGCACCGCCGAAGCCAGCGACCACGACTTTCGCATTGCCACAGCCTACGCAGCGGCGGCCGGCTCACTCCGGGACTCGCTCTGATCTCGGAAAACCTCGAGTCGGTAACGCTCAGGTCACTACCCGGCCACCCGCAATAACCATGGAGCCAAACGGAATAACGCTCCAGGTGTCGTCATTGCCCGTGACACTGGTCACTCGTATTGTGGAATCTGTGAGCAATGACGCTTCCCCCTCGGGTCTCGTGGACCTGCCCGCTTCCGTGGGCGGATACGCGGCCGCCGAATTCGGTCCGCTGGTGCGCACTTTCGCGCGGATGGTAGGTGGTCACCCGGGCGCGGGAGGCGCGCTCACGGTGCACCTGCGCGGGGAACCACTGGTCGAGATCTGGACCGGGGACGCCGCGCCGCGCCGGTCCTGGGACGCCGACACCGGCGCCATCGTCTTCTCCGCCACCAAAGGCATTGCGGCCACGGTCATCCACCGGCTCGCCGACCGCGGCCTCATCGACTACGACGCCCCGGTCGCCCACTACTGGCCGGAATTCGCCGCCAACGGCAAGGGGCGGATCACGGTGCGGCACGTGCTGTCCCACCGCGCCGGGCTGTACGGGCTGCCCGCCATCGCCCGCGGCCTCGACGACGTGCTCGACCACCGCATGATGGAAGATCAACTGGCCGCCGCGAAACCCGATCATCTGCTGGGCAAGCCGACCTATCACGCGCTGACCTTCGGCTGGCTGGTGGCGGGCCTGGCCCGCGCGGTCACCGGCCGCGGTATGGCCGAGCTGTTCCGCACCGAGGTCGCCGAACCGCTGGGCGTCGAGGGCATCCACCTCGGGCGTCCGCCGGCCGGGTCGGCGACCACTGCCGCACTGCTGCACGGCAACAAGCTGTCGGCGGCCGGCTCCAGCTACGGCTCGCTGATGCTGGGCCGCGCCTACTCGCTGCCCGGCCCGCTGGGCGCCGTCGCCCGCGCCCTGTTCCTGCCCGGCCTGGACCAGCTGGTGGAGGGCGAGGATCCGCCCATCCTGCGCACCGAACTGGGCGCGGGCAACGGTGTGTGCACCGCGAACGGCCTGGCCACGGTGTACGGCGCGCTCGCCAACGACGGCATGCACGAGGGCCGTCGTTTCCTCTCGCCGGAGACCATCCGGGCGTTGCGTCACGTGGAGACATATCGGCTCGACCACGCCCTGTTCTACATCCCGATGATGTGGCACATGGGGTATCACTCGCTGCCCGTTCCGGGAGCCCACGCGGGCTTCGGGCACATCGGCCTGGGCGGATCGTTCGGCTGGGCCGAACCCCGCCTGGGACTCTCGGTCGGATTCGTCCACAATCGGCTCGGTATCGGGGCGATGAGTCTGGACCAGATCGCATCGGCATGGGTGCTGCCGCTGGTGGTGCGGGGCGCTTACGCGGCGCGCCGCACCACTACCCTCGCCCAGCCCGCGGCCGCCTGAGCACGACACGCAGGAGCCGCCACGCCGATCACCGGTGGCGCCTCCGCGTGGCTTCGGAACTAGTCGGTGGGGCCGCATAGTATGTCCGGGTGTCAGCCTCGTCGGGATCATTTGTCCATCTCCACAACCACACCGAGTACTCGATGCTCGACGGCGCGGCGAAGATCACGCCCTTGTTCAAAGAGGCGACCCGACTGGGCATGACCGCAGTCGGCATGTCCGACCACGGCAACATGTACGGCGCCTCCGAGTTCTACAACTCCGCCAAGAAACAGGGCATCAAGCCGATCATCGGTATCGAGGCTTACATCGCGCCGGAGTCGCGGTTCAACACCAAGCGCGTGCTGTGGGGCGACCCGTCGCAGAAGGGCGACGACGTCTCGGGTTCGGGTTCCTACACCCACATGACCATGGTCGCGGAGAACGCGACCGGTCTGCGCAATCTGTTCAAGCTGTCGAGCCTCGCCTCCATCGAAGGCCAGCTGGGCAAGTGGGCGCGGATGGACGCCGACATCATCGCCGAGCACGCCGAGGGCATCATCGCCACCACCGGCTGCCCGTCGGGCGAGGTGCAGACCCGCCTGCGCCTGGGCCACGAGCGCGAGGCCCTCGAGGCCGCGGCCAAGTGGCAGGAGATCTTCGGTCCCGAGAACTTCTTCCTCGAGATCATGGACCACGGCCTGTCCATCGAACGCCGGGTGCGCGAGGGCCTGCTGGAGGTCGGCAAGAAGCTGGGCATCCCGCCGCTCGCCACCAACGACTGCCACTACGTGCACGAGCACGACGCGGGCAATCACGAAGCGCTGCTGTGCATTCAGACCGGCAAGACGCTCTCGGACCCGACCCGCTTCAAGTTCGACGGCTCCGGCTACTACCTCAAGTCCGCCGAGGAGATGCGAGCCATCTGGGACGCGGAAGTCCCTGGCGCGTGCGACAACACGGTCCTGATCGGCGAACGCGTCCAGTCCTACGACGACGTCTGGGCGCACCGCGACCGGATGCCGATCTTCCCGGTTCCCGAGGGCTACACCCAGGCCACCTGGCTCGAGCACGAGGTCATGAAGGGCCTGGACCGCCGCTTCCCGAGCGGGCCGCCGCAGGAGTACATCACCCGCGCCAAGTACGAGCTCGGCGTCATCAACGAAATGGGTTTCCCCGCCTACTTCCTCGTCGTCGGTGACCTCATCACCTACGCCCGCTCGGTCGGCATCAATGTCGGCCCGGGCCGTGGTTCGGCGGCCGGCTCGCTGGTCGCCTACGCCATGGGCATCACGAACATCGACCCGATTCCGCACGGTCTGCTGTTCGAGCGCTTCCTCAACCCGGAGCGCGTGTCCATGCCCGATATCGATATCGACTTCGACGATCGCCGCCGCGGTGAAATGGTCCGCTACGCGACCGACAAGTGGGGCAGCGACCGCGTCGCCCAGGTGATCACCTTCGGTACGATTAAAACCAAAGCGGCACTGAAGGACTCGGCCCGCGTCCAGTTCGGCCAGCCCGGTTTCGCCATCGCGGACCAGATCTCGAAGGCGCTGCCGCCGCCGATCATGGCCAAGGACATTCCGCTCTCGGGCATCATGGACCCCGAGCACGAGCGGTACAAAGAGGCGGCCGAGGTCCGCGAGCTCATCAACACCAATCCGGACGTCAACAAGATCTACGAGACCGCCCGCGGTCTCGAAGGTCTGATCCGCAACGCCGGTGTGCACGCCTGTGCCGTCATCATGTCCAGCGAGCCGCTGACCGACGCGATCCCGGTGTGGAAGCGCGCGCAGGACGGCGCCATCATCACCGGCTGGGACTACCCGTCGTGTGAGGCCATCGGCCTGCTGAAGATGGACTTCCTGGGTCTGCGCAACCTGACGGTCATCGGTGACGCGCTGGTCAATATCAAGGCCAACCGCGGCATCGAACTCGACCTGGACACGCTGCCCCTGGAAGACCCCGCCACCTACGAGTTGCTCGCCCGCGGTGACACCCTCGGCGTGTTCCAGCTCGACGGTGGCGCCATGCGAGATCTGCTGCGCCGCATGGTCCCCACCGGCTTCGAGGACATCGTCGCCGTGCTCGCGCTCTACCGCCCCGGCCCCATGGGCATGAACGCGCACAACGACTACGCCGACCGCAAGAACGGGCGGCAAGAGGTCAAGCCCATTCACCCGGAGCTCGAGGAGCCCCTCGCGGACATCCTGCGCGATACCTACGGCCTGATCGTGTATCAGGAGCAGATCATGCAGATCGCGCAGAAGGTCGCCGGGTACTCCCTCGGCCGAGCCGACATTCTGCGCCGCGCCATGGGTAAGAAGAAGGCCGAAGTCCTCGAGGCCGAATTCGAAGGCTTCGAAAAGGGCATGCTGGAGAACGGTTTCACCAAGCCCGCCATCAAGGCGCTGTGGGACACGATTCTCCCGTTCGCCGGTTACGCGTTCAACAAGTCGCACGCCGCCGGATACGGCCTGGTGTCGTTCTGGACCGCGTACCTGAAGGCCAACTACCCCGCCGAGTACATGGCCGGTCTGCTCACCTCCGTCGGTGACGACAAGGACAAGGCTGCCGTCTATCTGGCCGACTGCCGCCGCCTGGGCATCCAGGTGCTGCCGCCCGACGTCAACGAGTCCGAACTCGAATTCGCCTCGGTGGGCAATGACATTCGCTTCGGCATGGGCGCCGTCCGCAACGTCGGCGCGAACGTGGTCGCCTCGATCATCGCGGCACGCAAGGAGAAGTCGAAGTTCACCGACTTCTCCGACTACCTCAACAAGATCGACGCCATCGCCTGCACCAAGAAGGTCACCGAATCCCTCATCAAGGCAGGCGCTTTCGACTCGCTCGGGCATCCGCGCAAGGGTTTGCTGCTGGTGCACTCCGATGCCATCGACGCGGTCATGTCGACCAAGAAGGCCGAGGCCATCGGCCAGTTCGACCTCTTCGGCGGCCTCGACGACGGCGACGACTCCCTCGCCAGCGTCTTCAATGTGAAGGTCCCCGACGAGGAATGGGAGACCAAGCACAAGCTCGCCCTGGAGCGAGAGATGCTGGGCCTCTATGTGTCCGGGCACCCGCTCAACGGCGTCGAGCACGTCCTGGCCGCCCAGTCCGACACCCAGATCCCCGCCATTCTCGAAGGCGACGTCAAGGACGGCGCGCAGGTCACCATCGGCGGCATCTTCGCCAATGTCACCCGCCGCGTGAACAAGAACGGCCTGCCCTGGGCCTCGGCCCAGCTCGAGGACCTCACCGGTGGTATCGAGGTGCTGTTCTTCCCACAGTCCTACTCGGTCTACGGCATGGATGTCACCGAGGACGCCATCGTCCTGGTGAAGGCCCGCGTCAGCGCCCGCGACGACCGCGTCTCGCTCATCGCCAACGACCTCGTGGTGCCGGACCTTTCGTCGATCGGCGTGGACAAGCCGCTGTCGGTGGTCATCCCGACACGCCTGTGCACGCCGGACAAGATCGGCGAGCTCAAGCGCGTGCTGTCCCGGCATCCGGGCACCGCCGACGTTCACATCAAGCACGTCGGCTCCCGGGATCGCACCACCATGCTCAAGGTGGCCGACAACCTGCGGGTCTCGACCTCCTCGGCCCTCATGGGTGACCTGAAGGCCCTCCTCGGACCGGGCTGCCTGGGGGTCTGACCTCGGTACCGGATACGCGTATGCCCCTCACTCCGGTGTGGGGCATACGTCGTTTCGGAGCCAGGTGGGATCGCCGAGAACCGCTTCAGCGGAACGGTTCAGCCGCGCGTCGCGCCGATGATCCAGCGCAGCGCCGCGATCACCGCCGCGCCGAGCACCGCGGCCTGCGCCGACCCGGTGACGAGGGCGAGCGTGAGACAGACCACCACACCGGAGAACAAGGCTTCCAGCTTGTAGACCGGCCATGCCGTCCCGGCGATGTCCACGGAAGCATGCGAGCGGAGCCGCTCGGTGTCCGTAGGGTGAACCACTGCCATACGGTAAGGGTAGTCGGTGAACCAAAGTTCGGGCAACCGAAACCTCTGTCGGGAACAACACGGCAACAGGGGTGGTTGTCGAGGTCATGCCACTTCACGGAGAGTACGAACCCAGCCCGTCCGACTGGTCGCGGGAGCAGGCCGAGCAGTACGAGAACTCCGGGGGCGCCGAGGCGCACACCCTGCGCGGCGTCCCGATCATTCTGGTGACCACCCGCGGCAACAAGTCCGGCAAGCTCCGTAAGACCCCGCTCATGCGGGTCGAGCACGAGGGCGAGTACGCGGCGGTCGCCTCGCTGGGCGGCGCGCCCAAGCACCCGGTCTGGTACTGGAACATCAAGGCCGACCCGCATGTGGAACTGCGCGATCGTGATGTGGTCAAGGACTACGACGCTCGCGAGGTCACCGGTGACGAGAAGGCCCTGTGGTGGAAGCGGGCCGTCGAAGTCTGGCCCGACTACGCCGAATATCAGAAGAAGACCGACCGGGAGATCCCGCTGTTCGTTCTCACGCCGCGCCCCTGAATCCGGCTTCGGCGCTTTTCTCGGCGCTGCCGCAGTCCCGCCGCGTGCGCCCAGCTAGCATGTTCGGGTGTCTGATCCGCTTGTAGTTGCCGAGAAAGTGTCCGGTCCGCTGCCCGAATTGACGGCGGACGAGATCGATGCGGCCGCGAAGCGAATTTCGGACATTATCGAGCCGACGCCGCTGCAACGGATTCCGCGGCTGTCGGCGCTGACCGGGGCCGAGGTCTACCTCAAGCGGGAGGATCTCACCGCGGTCCGCTCCTACAAGCTGCGCGGCGCCTACAACCTCATGACGCAGCTGACCGCCACCGAGAAGGCGGCGGGCGTGGTCACCGCGAGCGCGGGAAACCACGCGCAGGGCGTGGCCTTCGCGTGCAACGCCATGGGCGTCTCGGGCCGCATCTACGTGCCGACCACCACCCCGAAGCAGAAGCGCGACCGTATCCGGGTCCACGGCGGCGAATTCGTGGAGCTGATCGCCGTCGGCGACACCTATGACGCGGCCGCCGCGGCCGCCGCCGACGATGTGGCCCGCACCGGGGCGACCATGGTGCCGCCCTTCGACGATCCACGCACCGCGGCCGGTCAGGGCACCATCGCCGCCGAGTTCCTCGAGCAGCTCGGCAGCGAGCCCGATCTGGTGGTGGTTCCGGTGGGCGGGGGTGGCTGCCTGGCGGGCATCGCCACCTATCTGCGGGAACGTTCGCCGCACAGCGCGATTCTGGCGGTGGAGCCGTCGGGCGCGGCGTCCATGACGGCCGCGCTGGTGGCCGGTGGCCCGGTGACGCTGCCCGAGATCGATCCGTTCGTGGACGGCGCGGCCGTGCGCCGGGTCGGCGCGGTCGGCTATCAGGCGGTGGTGCGTTTCGGCGGCCAGGTCCGCTCGCACGCCTCGCTGCCTCTACTGACCAGCACCGAAACCCAATCGGGCGCAGGCTCTTTCCGCATGCTGCACGTGGACGAGGGCGCCATCTGCACCGCCATGCTGGAGCTGTACCAGAACGAGGGCATCGTCGCCGAGCCGGCGGGCGCGCTGGCGACGGCGGCGCTGCGTGAGATCGAGATCGAGCCGGGTTCGACGGTGGTGGTGCTGCTCTCGGGCGGCAACAACGACGTCTCCCGCTACGGCGAGGTCATCGAGCGCTCGCTGGTGCATCAGGGCCTGAAACACTATTTTCTGGTGGACTTCCCGCAGGAGCCCGGCGCGCTGCGCCGCTTCCTGGACGAGGTGCTGGGCCCCGATGACGACATCACCGTGTTCGAGTACGTCAAGCGCAACAACCGGGAAACCGGCGCCGCGCTGGTCGGTATCGAGCTGGGCACCCCGGCGGGGCTGGAGCCGCTGCTGAAGCGGATGGACGAGTCGCCGATCCAGTGCGAACGGCTGGACCCGAACTCACCCGCCTACCGGTATCTGACGTGACCGGTGGCCCGTGTGATCCGACCCCTCGTTCGGATCACACGGGTCCGGTTGCCCCGCTGGGGCTTTCAGGCGTGCAGGAGATATCCCGCCGCCGAGCTGTGGATGATCCGCGGCCGGCCGAGCTTGCGGTCCAGGCGCGTGATCACCTCGTCCACACCCGCGGTCGAGCCGGAATCGCTGCAGTGGGCGGCGATCTCGGCCGGGGTGACGAGGGTTCCGGCGCGCGCGGCCAGCAGTTCCAGTGCGCAGAATTCGCGGGTGGTCATGGTCAGCAGGATTCCGCCGCGCCGCACCCGCCGGCGTAATCGGTCCACCATCAGATCCCCGATGGTGAGCACCGAATGCTGCGACCGCCGCGGCGAGCACAGCGCCCGTACCCGGGCGGCGAGCTCACCCAGGGAGAACGGCTTGGCCAGATAGTCGTCCGCACCGCCGGCGTAGCCCTCGCGGCGTTCGGCGGGGCTGTCGCGGGCGGTGATCAGCAGCGCGGGTGTGCGGTCACCCGATTCCCGTTGCCGCCGAACCAGTTCCAGTCCGTCGCCGTCGGGGAGCCCGCGGTCCACGATGAGGCAGTCGTAGATCCGCACCCCGCACTGTGCGGCGGCGTCGGTGATGGTGCGGGTCAGATCGACGAGGAAGCCGGCCGCCCGCAGTCCGTCCGCGACCCGCTCGCCCAGCCGCTCGTCGTCCTCACAGACCAGGACACATACGCTGCGGGCGCTCACTCCATCGTCGGACATGCGGTCACCGTGCCACAGGGATCGTGAACGAATCGTGAGCGATCGCGGCATGCACGCGGGGCGTCAACAGTGCACGTGAGGGTACTTGTGAGGGCCCGCGCGGGGGTTGACGGCCGGCCTTCGATCACGACCGCCTGGACACCCTGCTCGGCAAGTGCCCGTTCGATGCCACGCACCTGCACGATTCGCTGAGCGTCGGCTTCCAGGTGCTGAACTACGCCCGCCTGGCCACCGGCTGGCGCAGTTCGCGGTTCTACTGGGATTCCTGGCGCAAACTGCTGCAGCCCGAGGACCAGGACAGCTACCTGGCCGCCACGGTTCCGGACCGGAAGGGCTACCGCCCGGCCGATATTCACCGTTGGTGCGAGCAGCGGCGGGGTCCGGTGCCGCCCGGTCTCATCGAGCCCGTCGACGAGGTCCCGGTGTCACGCACTGCCGGGGGCGACGAGGACGGCGGTCCGGAAAGGTCCGCCGCCTGACCGGCATGCGCCACGCTCAGCCGACCCGCGCCGGCCGGACCGTCCTGCCGATTGCGGGCCGGCCGTCACCGAGGACGGAGTCTTCGGTCCGCGGACCGCCGCCGCCATGAACCGGCAGGTCTATCGGGACGACGGCAGCGCTCGATCACCCTGTCGCACAGTCGCTTCGGAGCCGGTTTCTTCGTAGCGGTCAGCGCACCAGCAGCGCGACCGGCAGCCGGGCGAACAGCTTCTCCAGCCGGGCGCGCCCCGAGAAGGTGTGGCCGGTGAGCCGGTCGGTCCAATGTCCCTGCGGCAGGTCCAGTACCGTGTCCGCCCATCCGCCCGCCTCGTCGAGCCGGATGCTGTGGCGGGTGACGGCCACGATCACCTCGGGGGTCTCGCCGCTGCGGCCACGGGCATAGGAGAGCAGGTGCTGGGCGCGGTCGCCGGAGGCGAACAGCGGGATGTAGGCGCCGCCGACGAAGCAGTCCGGGCGTTCGCGGCGCAGCCACAGCGCGTATGCCACGATCCACATCTTGACCGCGCCGGTCGGATCGAGATCCGGTGTGCCGGTGAGGGATTGCAGCAGCAGCGAACGGTGGGTGAAGTCCACCGGGCGGCGGTTGTCGGGATCGACGAGCGCGTCCTCCCACAGCTCGCAGCCCTGATAGATGTCGGGGATGCCGGGTCCGCACAGTTGCAGCAGTTTCTGCGCCAGCGCGTCGGTCCAGGCGTGCCCGGCCAGATCGGCCACGAACTCGCCGAGTTCGGCGCCGACGGGCCCGTCGATGACGGCGTCGATCCAGCGGTGCACCGCCGTCTCGAACTCGATATCCGGTTCCTCCCAGGAGGATTGGGTGCCGGCCTCGCGCACCGCCTTCTCCGCGAACTGGTGCAGCCGCTCGCGCAGTCCGGGCACGGCCGCGGCCGGGCGGCCGTCGGCGGGCCACACCCCGAACATGTTCTGCAACAGGAACAGGGTGGTAGCGCCGTCGGGTCCGGGTGCGATCTCCTCCCAGGTGCTGACCGAGCGCGCCCAGATGTCGGGCACCTGTGAGAGCATGCCGATGCGGGCGCGCACGTCCTCGCCGCGCTTGGTGTCGTGGGTGGACAGCGTGGTCATGGTGGCCGGCCAGCGTTGTGCGCGTTCGGCATTGGCGAGATGGAACTCGATGGGCGAGCAGCCGAAGCGGGCCGGGTCGGCGCCCATCTCCTGTAGCGATACCAGTCGTGCGGCGCGGTAGAACATGGTGTCCTCCACGGCTTTCGCGCTCATGGCCCCGCCCACCTGATGGAAGCGGGTGGCGGCCTCGCCGCCGGTGGCCAGCGCGGTCACCAGCACCTGCAGCGGCGCGGTCAGCTCGGCATTGCGCCGCGCCACCTCCGCGACCACCGCGCCGACCATGCCTGCCAGCGGCGCGTAGTCGGTGCGGTAGACCGGCATGAACGACAGCACCTCGACCGCGGCATTGGTGAGCGCCATGGTGTCGAAGGCGTCGGCGTGCGCGTCGCGTTTGACCGCGGCGACCAGTCGCCGCACCTCGGGCACCAGCATGGTCTCGGCGACCGCGCGGCGGATCCGGTGTTCCTGCTCGGTGAACCAGGCCCGGTCGCTGCCGTGCCCGGTGAACTGCCGCGACAGGTCGGTGAGCTGCTTCTCGCCGTCGGGGTCGATGAGCACGCCGCCGATGTCGGCGAGGGCGTCGTAGCCGGTGGTGCCGTCGATGGGCAGGGTGGCATCGAGAGGTTCGCGATTCGAGAGCACCTTCTCGACCAGCAGCAGCCGCTGCGGCCCGATGAGCTGGCGCATCCGCCGCAGGTATTCGGCAGGCTGGGCCAGCCCGTCGGGATGATCCACGCGGACACCGTCGATGAGATCGTGCTCGCACCAGGCGGCCAGTTCGCGATGGGTGGCCTCGAAGGCCGCCGGGTCCTCCTGCCGGATGGCGGCCAGCCCGCCCACGGTGAAGTAGCGGCGATACCCGCACAGCCCGGATTTCCAGTTGACCAGCCGGTAGTGCTGCTTGTCGTGGATGCGCAGCGCGTTCTCGCCGTCGGTGCCGGGCGCGATGGGGAAGCGCATATCGTGCAGCGCCAGCATGGGTTCGGGTCCGGTACGGTCCACGGTCAGCGCCGCCGGATCGTTCTCCCCGGCCAGCACCGGCAGCGCGATGCGCCCGCCCGCGCCGTTGCCCGGCGTCCAGTCGATGTCGAACCAGTCGGCGTACTTGGACCCCTTGCCGTGCCGCAGCACGTCCCACCACCACTGGTTCTGCCGTGGATCGGCCACCGAGACGTGATTGGGCACCAGATCCACGATGAGTCCCATGCCGCGGCTGCGCACCTCGTCGGCGAGGGCCTTGAGCCCGGTCGGCCCGCCCAGCCCGGCCGACACCGTGGTCGGGTCGGTGACGTCGTAGCCGTGGGTGGAGCCGCGCGCCGCGGTCATGACGGGCGACAGGTACAGGTGCGAAATGCCCAGCTGCTGCAGGTATTCGGCGATCGTGCGCGCGTCGGCGAAGGTGAGCGCGTCGGGCCGCAGCTGCAGGCGGTAGGTGCTGCGCACGGGCGTCTGCCGTGCGATGGGTCCGGTGCGGTGTTCGGGCGAGCTGGTCATGGCGGTATCGATCATGCCGTACGGCGCAGTACGAGTAGACAGTGTGCGGGCACTTGCACCGTCGAGGCGGCGGGGTGGGCGGTGTCGGCGGCGGGCCGGCCCGTGGGTGTGGCGCAGTCCAGGGCCACCGACCAGGCATTACCGTGCCGGGTGTCGGGGAGGGTGAAATCCAGCGCTTGGTCGTGGGCGTTGAAGCACAGCAGGAACGAGTCGTCGGCGACGCGTTCCCCGCGTGGGCCCGGCTCGTTGATGCCGTCGCCGTTGAGGAACACCGCCAGTGAGCGGGCGAAGCCGGTCTCCCAGTGGGCGTCGGTCATGGCCGCGCCGCCGGGCGTGAACCAGGCGATGTCACCGAGCCCGTCGGGATCGGGCGTCGGATCGAAGAAGCGGCGCCGCCGGAACACCGGGTGCGCGGCGCGCAGCGCGACCGCGCGCCTGGTGAATTCGAGCAGATCGGCGTGTGTGTCCATGAACGTCCAGTCCATCCACGACAGCGGGGAATCCTGACAGTAGACATTGTTGTTGCCGCGCTGGGTGCGACCGAATTCGTCGCCGTGCAACAGCATCGGGGTGCCCTGGGAGAGCATCAGGGTGGCGAGCAGATTCCGGGATTGCCGCGCGCGCAGGGCCAGGATCTCCGGATCCTCGGTCGGGCCCTCGACGCCGCAGTTCCAGGAGCGGTTGTAATTCTCGCCGTCCTGATTTCTCTCGCCATTGGCGTCATTGTGTTTCTCGTTGTAGGACACCAGATCCGCCAGCGTGAATCCGTCGTGCGCGGTCACGAAATTGATGCTGGCACTGGGCCGGCGGCCGGTGACCTCGTACAGGTCCGAGGACCCGGTGAGCCGGGAGGCGAACTCGCCGAGCGTGGCCGGCTGCCCGCGCCAGTAATCCCGCACGGTGTCGCGGTATTTGCCGTTCCACTCGGTCCAGGCCACCGGGAAATTGCCGACCTGATATCCGCCCTCGCCGACGTCCCAGGGTTCGGCGATGAGCTTGACCTGGCTCACCACCGGATCCTGGTGCACCAGGTCGAAGAAGGTGGAAAGCCGGTCCACATCGTGCAATTCGCGGGCCAGGGTGGCCGCCAGGTCGAAGCGGAATCCGTCCACGCGCATGTCGAGGACCCAGTAGCGCAGCGAATCCATGATCAGCTGCAACGCGTGCGGGTGGCGCATGTTGAAGCTGTTGCCGGTGCCGGTGTAATCCATGTAATGCTGCGGATCATCGTCCACCAGGCGGTAATACGCGGCATTGTCGATGCCCCGGAAACTGATGGTCGGCCCGAATTCATTGCCCTCGGCGGTGTGGTTGTAGACCACGTCGAGGATCACTTCGATGCCGGCGGCGTGGAAGGCGCGCACCATGGCCTTGAATTCGGTGACCGCGGCGGCGGGGGCGGAGCCCGCGGCATAGCCCCGGTGCGGTGCGAAATAGCCGAAGCTGTTGTAGCCCCAGTAATTCCGCAGGCCCCGGTCCAGCAGAATGCGGTCGTCGAGGAATTGGTGTACCGGCATGAGTTCCACGGCCGTCACGCCCAGGCCCAGCAGGTGGTCGATGATCGCCGGATGCGCCATGCCCGCGAAGGTTCCGCGTAGTTCCGGCGGTACCGCGGGATGCGTGACGGTCATGCCCTTCACGTGCGCCTCGTAGATGACCGTCCGGTGGTACGGCCGTTTCGGCGCACGATCGTCGCCCCAGTCGAAGTACGGGTTGATCACCACCCCGGTCATGGTGTGCCCGAGCGAGTTCTGCCCGAAGTTGTAGGGCGCGGTGTCGGTTCCGAAGTCGCCTTCGAACGCCTTGCCGTAGGGGTCCAGCAGCAGCTTGCTGGGATCGCAGCGCAGTCCCTGCTTCGGATCGAAGCCCCCGTGCACCCGGAAACCGTACTGTTGCCCGGGCCCGATGCCGGGCAGATAGGCGTGCCAGACATAGCCGTCCACC
This sequence comes from Nocardia niigatensis NBRC 100131, assembly GCF_000308655.1. GTDB lineage: Bacteria > Actinomycetota > Actinomycetes > Mycobacteriales > Mycobacteriaceae > Nocardia > Nocardia niigatensis. The sequence goes on from NZ_BAGC01000026.1 coordinate 14,699, forward strand.
TCGTCGAGCGGAATCCGGGTCTCGCGGTGCTCGGCATCGATCAGGCACAGTTCCACCCGTCGCGCCACCTCGGAGAACACCGAGAAGTTCGTGCCGGCGCCGTCGTAGGTCGCGCCCAGCGGATAGGCGGTTCCCGGCCAGACACCGACCGTGGTGGAGCGGGGAGTCGCGGGAGCCATGATCCAGACCCTAGCGGGCCGGATCGTCCTCCTGGCCGAGTCCCCGTCGCCAGGTCTGCCCGACCAGATCGACGCCGAAGCTGTGGTGTGGATTCGATTCCGCCAGTTCGAATCCGGCGCGCTGGTAGATGTGGCGAGCGGCGTGCAGCACGCTGTTGGTCCACAGCACCATCTGGGTGTAGCCGGCCTCGGTGGCGAAGCGCAGGCATGCGTCGACCAGCGCGCTGCCCACGCCGAGCCCGCGCGCGGTCGGTTCCACCAGCAGCAGCCGCAGCCGGGCGGTGGTGTCGTCCTCGCGCATGCAGTAGACACAGCCGACCGGCTCGCCCTCGTATTCGGCGATCCAGGCCCGTTCCCGTTGCGGGTCATGGGAACTCAGCCAGTTCGCGACGATGCCGGCGGCCAGGGCCTCGTACTCGGCGTTCCAGCCGAACTCCTCGGCGTAGAGCACGGCATTGCGGGCGATCACCCAGCCGTGGTCGCCGGGCCGGGGCGCGCGCAGGATCACCGCGGCGGGATCGGGCTCGGAGTCGGTGTCGAGGATCTGCTCGATGGTCCGCATGGCCCCGACGAGCCGGGTGCGGACGAGGGGGGAGTGTGGCACCAGCAACTCACCGATCTGCTCCTGGGTGCGCTGGTCCAGCACGGTGAAGGCCGCCCGGCCGATGTCGGTCAGTTCCACGACCTGCCGCCGCCCGTCGGCGTCGGACCGGCGGCGGGCCACCAGGCCCCGCTCCTCGAACCTGGCCAGGATGCGGCTCAGGTATCCGGCGTCGAGATCCAATGTCAGCCGTAGATCCACCACCTCGGCGGCCCCGAAATGGGCCAGCTCGAACAGGATTCGGGCCTCGGTGAGCGAGTATCCGGTGCCCAGCAGCTCGCCCCGCAGGACGCCGATGATGCGGGTGTAGCGCCGGTTGAAGGCGCGCACGGCGGCGATGTGCTGTGCCTCGACCGGGCGATCGGTCGTCTCGACGGTCATGCCGGCTCCAATCCTTTGACCGAGTCAAAGAATACGCCGGGGTGTCGGCCGGTTCCGGGGTTCGTGCTAACTTGAACGCTGTTCAAGCCCGCTCCTCGAAGGACTTCCCGTGGCATCGACCGAGCCTGTTGCGGCACCTGCGGAGCCCGTCGCGGCACTGCCCGCCGGCGAGATCACCGCGATCGACGCCGCCCACGTGTGGCATCCCTACGGCGGCTTCCCGGCGACCACCGCGCCGCTGGTGGTCGCCTCCGCGTCCGGCACCCGGCTCACCCTGGCCGACGGCCGGGAACTGGTGGACGGCATGAGCTCCTGGTGGGCCGCGGTGCACGGGTACCAGCACCCGGTGCTGGACGCCGCGCTGCTGGCGCAGTCGCGCAAGATGAGTCACGTCATGTTCGGCGGACTCACCCATGAGCCCGCGGCGCGGCTCTCGCAGCTGCTGGTCGAGGTCACCCCCGAGGGGCTGGACAAGGTCTTCCTCTGCGACTCCGGCTCGGTGTCGGTGGAGGTCGCGGTGAAGATGTGCCTGCAGTATCAGCGGGCGCTGGGCCGGCCGGAGAGGCACCGGCTGATGACGTGGCGAGGCGGCTACCACGGCGACACCTTCACCCCCATGAGCGTCTGCGATCCCGAGGGCGGCATGCACTCGCTGTGGACCGACGTGCTGGTTCCGCAGGTCTTCACGAGCCCGCCGCCGGAAGCCTATGAGCCGCAGTACGTCTCGGAGCTGGAGCGGACCCTCGCCGCGCACGCGCACGAATTGGCCGCGGTCATCGTGGAACCCGTGGTGCAGGGCGCGGGCGGCATGCGCTTCCATGATCCCCGCTACCTGGCCGAGCTGCGCCGCCTGTGCGACGAGCACGACGTGCTGCTGGTGTTCGACGAGATCGCCACCGGATTCGGCCGCACCGGAACGCTTTTCGCCGCCGAGCAAGCGGGTGTCCGCCCCGACGTCATGTGCGTCGGCAAGGCCATCACCGGCGGCTACATGAGTCTCGCCGCAGCCCTGTGCACCACCGAGATCGCCGAGACCATCAGCCGTTCCCACGGCGGTCTCATGCACGGCCCGACCTTCATGGGCAACCCCCTGGCCTGCGCGGTCGCGGTGGCCTCGATCGAACTGCTGCTCTCGCGCGACTGGCAGGGCGAGGTCCGCGCCATCCACGCCGGCCTGTCCGAGGGCCTGGCCCCCGCCCGCGCCCTCCCCGGCGTCGCCGACGTCCGCACCCGCGGCGCGATCGGCGTCATCGAACTGCACGACCCCGTCGACATGCGCAGAACCACCGACGCCGCAGTCGAATCCGGCGTCTGGCTCCGCCCCTTCCGCAACCTCATCTACTGCATGCCCCCCTTCATCAGCACCGCGGAGGACATCAACCGCATCACCGCCGCCATGCGCGCTGCCGCAGCCGCCTGACCGCCTATTTCACGGAACGGCGAACCGTCAACGGTTGGCCCGTCTTTCGCGCACTTTGTCTGAATTGTCACTGTCGGACAGGACTTCCCAGACTTTGAAAACGCAGTGATAGTCGTCGGACCAGCCGCGAGCGATCAGCATGAAGGTGTCGCCGTCGCGCAGAATGGTGCGGCGGCTGATCAACTTCGGGTGATCGGGCTGGAATTTCGAGACGAGGTCCGGGACCTTCGCGAGAGCTTGTTCGCGGGTTCCCACCACCTCGGTGAGGATCTTCGGACTCCAGGCCTTGCTGTCGCCGAAGCCGGTCGTCTGCTCGACCACTATTGCCCATCGTGGCATCGCGCAGCCTCCTTGCGACTTCCCAGCATAGCGCCGTGCACCGACACCCATGGCCCCCTGAACGGTGTTCAAGTATGCTTCCGAGCTGTGACTGCCGATCCCCTGAGCTGGCTCGACACCCGCGCCGCCGAGCGCGTGGACGCCGGGCTGCGCCGTGAACTGCGCCCCCGCACCTCCGACACGGCGGCCATCGACCTGGCCTCCAACGACTACCTCGGACTGGTCCGCCACCCCGAGGTGATCGAGGGAGCCATTTCCTCGGTGCGGTACTGGGGTGCGGGCGCGACCGGTTCACGCCTGGTCACCGGGACCACCGCCGAGCACGAACAGCTCGAGACCGAACTCGCCGAATTCGTCGGCGCGGAGGCCGGATTGGTGTTCGCCTCCGGCTACGCCGCCAATCTGGGCGCGGTCACCGCGCTGGCCGACCATGGCGCACTGGTGGTTTCGGACGCGGGCAGCCACGCCTCGCTGGTGGACGCGTGCCGGCTGTCGCGGGCGCGGGTGGAGATCGCCCCGCACTGCGATCCGGCGGCCGTGGACCGATTGCTGTCCGAACGCACCGAGGAACGGGCACTGGTCCTGACGGACTCGGTGTTCAGCGCCGACGGGAATCTCGCCCCGCTGACCGAACTGCACCGGGTGACCCGTGCCAATGGTGCGGTGCTCATCGTGGACGAGGCGCACGGGCTCGGCGTGCGCGGCGACGGCGGCCGCGGGCTGGTGCAGGAGTGCGGGCTGGCCGGGGAACCCGACCTGGTGATCACCGCGACCCTTTCCAAAGCCTTTGCCGCACAGGGCGGCGCGGTGCTGGCCAGTGGACGGGTGCGCGCGCATCTCATCGACGCCGCCCGCACCTTCATCTTCGACACCGGCCTGGCGCCCGCCGCCGTCGGCGCGGCCCGCGCGGCCCTGCGGCTGCTGCGCCACGATCCCGGGATGGCCCAGCGGGTGCTGGACCGCGCCGCCGACCTGGCCCGCATCGCCGGTGTCGGCCAACCGGATTCGGCCGTGGTGCCGGTCATCCTCGGCGATGCCCAGATCGCCTACGACGCCGCCCAGGCCTGCCGTGCCCGCGGTCTGAGCGTAGGCTGCTTCCGCCCACCCTCGGTCCCCGAGGGCACCTCGCGCCTGCGCCTGACCGCCCGTGCCGACCTCACCGAGGCCGAGCTCGACACCATCGCCACCGTGCTCGGCGAGGTACTGGCGGAAGCCCGTGGGCGAGAGGCGGTTTCGGCGTGAGCGCGCAGCTGCTGTTCGTCACCGGCACCTCCACCGACGTCGGCAAGACCGTCGTCACCGCGGCCCTGGCCGCCACCGCGCGCATGGCCGGGATCGAGGTCGCGGTGTGCAAGCCCGTGCAGACCGGCATGGCCCCCGGGGAACCGGGCGATCTGGCCGAGATCACCCGGCTGAGCGGAGTGACCCGGACGCTCGAACTGGCGCGGTACCCCGAGCCGCTGGCCCCCGACACCGCCGCGCGCCGCTGCGGGCAGCCGCTGCTGACGCTCGCGGAGACGGTGGCGGGGATCGAATCCTGCGCGGGCGCCGACCTCGTGCTGGTCGAGGGCGCGGGCGGCCTGCTGGTCCGGATGGGCGAGTTCACGCTGCTGGATCTGGCCCAGAAGATGAACGCGCCGGTGCTGCTGGTGGCGGCCGCCGGGCTGGGGACCCTCAATCACAGCGAGCTCACCACCCGCGCCCTGGCCGGTGCGGGCATCGAATGCGCGGGCCTGGTGATCGGATCCTGGCCTGCCGCACCGGATCTGGCGTCGGAGTGCAATCGCACCGATCTTCCCGCGGTGACCGGGGTGGAGCTGGTCGGGTCCGTCCCGGCCGGGGCGGGCGCCTGGGGTGGGCCGGAGTTCGCCGCGACCGCGTCGAGCTGGTTCGACGCGGGCTGGACCGGTCGGTATCTCCACCCCTGAGCCTGAGCCTCGGCGCGGCCGAGAGCTCACGAATTCCTAACGAGCCCCCTGCCACTGTGGGCGCATGGATGGGTCGGCTGCCGGGGTCGTGGCCGGATGACCGGTGCGAGTGCTGTAATTGCGCAGGTGCGGGTACTGGTGTGCGAGGACGACCGAAGCCTGGGCGACGAGGTGGCGGCGGGCCTGCGGGCCGCCGGATTCGCGGTGGATCTGGCCCGCGACTACGCCGACGCCGATCTGAAGATCTCGATCAACACCTATGACTGCCTGGTCGTCGACCGTGGCCTGCCCGACGGCGACGGCCTGGATCTGGTGCATGCCCATCGGGAATCCGGGCAGCGCACCCCGGTCGTCATGCTCACCGCCCGGGACGCCCTCGCCGACCGGCTGGACGGTTTCGCGCAGGGCGCCGACGACTACGTGGTGAAGCCCTTCGCCATGGACGAACTCGCGGCCCGGGTGAGCGCGCTGTGCCGCCGCCGGGAGCTGCCCGCGCCCACCCGCACCGTCGTCGGCACCCTCGTGGTGGACCGGCCGCGCCGCCGCGTCCACCGCGCGGGCACCCTGCTCACCTTGACTCCCAAGGAATTCGGCGTCCTCGAACTTCTCGCGGTGCGCGCCGGCACCGTCGTCACCCGCGCCGAACTCATCGAATGCTGCTGGGACGAAATGGCCGAACCCGCCTCCAATGTCGTCGACGTCGTGATCGCCCAGCTGCGTCGCAAACTCGGCGCCCCGCCCCTCATCGAAACCGTCCGCGGCGCCGGTTTCACCATCTCGCCATGAGCCTCCGGACGCGGCTCGCCGGAGTGCGCGCCGGGCTCTCCCGGCGGGTGCGGGCCCGGATCGGGGCGCGTCCGACGACGCCCGGCCGGCTGCGGCGGACCCGGTGGCTGCTGACCGGATTGTTCACCGCGCTGACCGCCCTCTGCCTGGTCGTGCTCGCCTCTCTCGCGGCCTCCATCGACGGGCATTCCCGGGAGAAGGCCCTGGACGCCGGCGTCGACCGGGTGGTGACGGGCCTGGCGCGCGAGGTGTACTGGAACGAGGACGGCGCCGTCGACCTGGACACCGTCCGCGGGGACGACGATCTCGCGAGCGGCCCCAGCGCCGTCGCCATCCTGGTCCGCGAACCGGACGGCGGATGGCGGGAACTGTTCGTGCACAGGCGATCCGGGCTGCCCGCGGACCTGACCGGGTACGCGCGGCGGGCCGCCGACGCCGAGGACACCCAGTGGCACAGCGCCACCGACCGCGACGGCCAGGCGGTGCGGCTCGCGGCCGCCCCGGCCTGGGACAACGACAACACGGTCGGCGCCATCGTCTTCGCGGGCGGCGACCCCGCGCCGGGGGCGAGCGACCACCGCAGTCTGGTTGTGGCCCTGTGGGGCGGCGGCCTGACCCTGGTGGCGCTGGCCGCCCTGGCCGGGCACCTGCTGTCCGGGGTGAGCATGCGCCCGGCGGTGCGCATGCTCGACCAGCAGGAGCGCTTCCTGTCCGAGGCCTCGCACGAATTGCGTACGCCCCTGGCCACTTTGCGGCTCTACCTGGATGCCGCGCTGCGCGATCCGGACGACACCCGGCGCGCGGTCACCGACGCCCGCGACCTCACCGACCGCATGGGCCGCATGGTGGCCGGACTGCTGGCCCGCACGCGCGCCGAAACCGGTGTGGGCGAACTGGATCGGCAGCGCCTGTTCCTGGATCAGCTGGTCGAGGGCGTGGTCGCGGAATGCGGTGGCGAGATCACCCTCATCGCGGAACCCACGGCGGTGCACGCGGATCCGGACCTGCTGGCGCTGGCGGTCCGCAATCTCATCGACAATGCCGTGGTCCACGGCGCCCCGCCCGTCGAGGTCAGGGTGGCGGCGGGGCAGGTGCTGGTGCGTGATCACGGGCCGGGGTTGGATCCCGCGCTGGCCGACCCCTTCCGGCGTGGCGCGGTCGGGGCGCGCGGGCATCATGGCATCGGCCTGTCGCTGGTGCGGTGGGTGGCGACCGTGCATTCCGGTTGGGTGACCCTGCGTCCCGCGCCGGGCGGTGGCACCCTGGCCACCCTCGCATTGCCGGTCGCGCCAGAGGACCCGCCGAGCGGATCGGCGGAGTGGTCGTGATCTTCGTCATATCGGGCGTAGGGTGGCGCCGTGCCTTCCACTCGAGTCGAGAAGTTCGTCGGTGCCCCCCGTCCGAGTGTCTTCCGGGCGCTCCTGGATGCGCATTCGGTACGAACGTGGATGGTCCCCAACGGCATGACCAGTCGCATCCATGAATTCGATCCCCGCGTCGGCGGGCGGTTCCGTATCTCGCTGACCTACGACCTGCACACCGAGGCCGGCAAGACGACGCCGCACACCGACACCTTCCACGGGGTCTTCGCCCGCGTCGTGCCCGACCGCGAGGTGGTGCAGACCGTCGAATTCGAAACGGACGACCCGGAATTGCTGGGCGAGATGACGGTGACCTACACCCTGGAAGACGCCCCGGGCGGCACCCGCGTGACCGCCAGTCACGAGAACCTCCCGCCGGGCCTGTCTCCCGACGAGAACGAGGTCGGCTTCCGCATGGCGCTGGCCAAACTCGCCGAGCACACGGAGCAGACCTCCGGTCACTGACGCCTCACCGACCTCTCGGCCTCGCCGCCCGGTGAGCCTGGATGCCGTCCGCTCATCGAGATGATCTGCGCGCTACCAGGAGACGACCGGCAGAACAAGCCTGGATGACGAGCCGGAAATTCGTACCCTTGATTGGTATGGCGCTGCCGGGTTTTCCGAATCCATCCGGGGTCGCCGACTACGACGATCGGCGGCGTCGCGCCCGCCTGCGCGGAACCCGTCTGGGTGCCCGCTGGGTGCACTGGCGGCGCACCCGGCTGCTGGTCGTGCGGTTTTCCCTGGTGCCGCTGATCGCATTGGGCGCCTTCGCCGAATACATGGGTTTGGACGTGCTGCCGGAGCAGGCGCGGCTCGCGCGTACCGCACCCGCGGTGCTGCCCATCGCGGGCCCGTCGGATTCGGCGGCGGGCGACACCGCCGTCTTCGATCTGGTCGGGCTGGGCGTGCTCGACGCCAGTGACACCGCCCGGGCGCTGCCGTCGCTGCGGCGGCTGGGATCGGTGTGGGCCGTTCGCTACGACAATGCCGGTATCGACACCAAGGTCATCTCGGATCTGATCGTGAAGGTCACCGACGCGGCCAAGGTGCCGAACGTGGTGCTGACCGGGCACAGCATGGGCGGGGTGATCGCGCTGGAGATCGCCAAGCACCTGCACCTGGACAGCAAGAAGCGGGTGCGGGCGGTGCTGCTGGACTGCACGCCGGTGGATCTGAACGCGGTCCGGCCCGAGAGCCGCGACCAGGGCGAGGAAATGCTGCGCTGGATGGGCTGGGTGCCCGGCGCGCGGGAGAGCAGGCTGCTGCGGCTGATCGTGGAAACGTATGCGCGCCACGAGAGTTTCGTCGGTGGCCGCTATGTGATCCGCGGCGACGAGTTCCGGGAGGCGGTGAAAAGCGTTCTGCGCGACAAGATCCTGAACACCGATGTCGCCAGCAACGGCCTGATCGAGGCCCAGTTCAAGGTGATCGTGGCCGGCGGCGCGGTGGACGATCTGCGGGCGCTGTCCAAACCCGCTGCGGGCAAACCACGTCCGGCCATCGTGTTCATCCGGCCGCACAATCCGTACGACGATCCGATCGTGGATGTCGAGTACTCGCACAGGGTGCTGATCGACCAGGTCGGCGGGGTGGACGGGACGCTGCTGGTGGTGACCACGCGAACCACCGCGCACGCCAATCCGATCGAGCGGCCGCAGGAGTACAACACGGTCATCGAACAGCAGGTGCTGCCATTCGTGCGGCAGGTGCAGGCCGACGAGGCCGCGGAGCTCTCGGTCGGGCGCTGACCCGGCGAGCTCTCCCAGGTCAGCGCACGGCGTCGTCGGCGGCCGCGGTTCGGCCCGCGGGGGACGCCCGATGTCAGCGTATGCGGGAACCCAGCAGGTGTCGGACGCCGCTGACGAAGAGCTGGAGGCCGAAGTCGAAGCGGGCGGTGGCGTCGGTGGTGTCGTAGAGGGGCGAATGTTCCTCCGCGAGTGCGCCCATGGAGTCCATCTGGATGCGCGACTGCTCGTCGACGGTCTGGCCGAGCACGTAGTAGAGCAGCGTGTAGGCCGCCAGGTCGGCCTCCTCGCGGGTCATGCCCGCGCGAATCGCGGCGCTGGCCAGGCGTTCCCGGCCCTTGCTGGTGGTGAGGCGGGAAGCGTAGGTGGCGGAGACCAATTCGGCGCCGTCGCGGTAGGCGAGCAGGCATTCGCGCAGCCGGTGCGCCAATTCGGTCATCTGCTTGGACCATTCGTCGGCGGCGACGGGCTCGTCCATGGGGCCGAGGATGCGGTCGGCGACCGCGCCGAGCAGGGCCTGCTTGTTGGGGAAGTGCCAGTACAGCGCACCCGGCTGGACGTGCAGTGAGGTGGCCAGCCGGCGCATGGTCAGATCCGCCAGACCGTACTGGTCGAGAATGGCGATGGCCCCGTCGACCACGTCCGTGCGATGGAGTTGCACTGAAAAACCCGACCCTCTCGTGTTCCGGCTCACGTTCCGGACTGCTAGCCTACCCTGAACACCGTTCAAGTTGCTCGGCCACACCGGTCGGATGAAGGGATTCGCGCGCACATGACTCAGGCAGCCGTCACCACCGATGCTGTGACCACAGCTGGCGATGACATTCTCGCCATCGCCCGCGAGCAGGTGCTCGAGCGCGGCGTCGGCCTGACCCAGGACCAGACCCTCGAGGTGCTGCGCCTCGGCGACGACCGGCTCGAGGAGCTGCTCGCCCTGGCGCACGACGTGCGCATGAAGTGGTGCGGCCCCGAGGTCGAGGTCGAGGGCATCATCTCGCTCAAGACCGGCGGTTGCCCGGAGGACTGCCACTTCTGTTCGCAGTCCGGCCTTTTCCAGTCCCCGGTGCGCGCGGCGTGGCTGGACATCCCCTCGCTGGTCGAGGCCGCCAAGCAGACCGCCAAGACCGGCGCCACCGAGTTCTGCATCGTGGCCGCGGTGCGCGGTCCGGACGAGCGGCTGATGGCGCAGGTCGCCGCGGGCGTGGAGGCCATCCGCAACGAGGTCGACATCCAGGTCGCCTGCTCGCTGGGCATGCTGAACCAGGAGCAGGTGGATCAGCTGGCGGCCATGGGCGTGCACCGCTACAACCACAACCTGGAGACCGCCCGCTCGCACTTCCCGAACGTGGTCACCACCCACACCTACGACGAGCGCTGGGAGACCCTGCGCATGGTGCGCGAGGCCGGCATGGAGGTCTGCTGCGGCGGCATCCTCGGTATGGGCGAAACCCTGGAGCAGCGTGCGGAATTCGCCGCGGACCTGGCCACGCTGGAGCCGGACGAGGTGCCGCTGAACTTCCTCAACCCGCGCCCGGGTACCCCGTTCGGTGACCTCGAGGTGCTCCCGGCCGCCGACGCGCTGCGGGCCGTCGCGGCGTTCCGTCTCGCGCTGCCGCGCACCATCCTGCGTTTCGCCGGCGGCCGCGAGATCACCCTCGGCGACCTGGGCGCCAAGCAGGGCATCCTGGGCGGCATCAACGCCGTCATCGTCGGCAACTACCTGACCACGCTGGGTCGCCCGGCCGAGTCCGATATCGATCTGCTCGGCGAGCTCAAGATGCCGATCAAGGCGCTCAACGAAACCCTCTGACACGGCGGGATTGCGCGAAGCCGGTACCGTAGCGGTACGGTCCGGCGCAGCACGCCCGTATCCCATTGAGACACGAAGGATCCGATCGAGGTGGTCGTGGACATCGAGGAGCGCTACAACCCGTTCACGGGGAAGCGAGTGGTTCCGGGTCTGGCGGATTCGGTACCCGCCGCAGCCGCACTGGGTTTGGAGCCGCCGCGCTTCTGTGAGCAGTGCGGCCGCCGCATGATCGTGCAGGTCAGTCCCGACGGCTGGTGGGCGAAATGCTCCCGCCACGGTGTCCTCGACTCCACGAGCCTGGAACACCGCTAGTGGCAGCCACACTCACCGCCGAGCCGGGCGGACTACGCGTCGACGTACTGATGCGGGAGGCCCGCGCGGCGGCGGTGGTGTTCACCGCCCTCGTGGCGGTGAGCGCCCTGGCCGGGGTGGCCTGGGCGTTTCTCGCTCCTCCGGAGCAGCTGCTGGTGGTGGAACCCGACCGGGGCACCGCCCTCACCGGCGAGAGCATGCATCGTTTCGACGCTCTCGCCATTTTCGTGCTGATCGGCATCGTGCTCGGTGTGCTCGGCACGGCCGCGGCCTGGCGCTGGCGGCGGGCGCGCGGACCCGTGCTGCTGTCGGGCATTCTGCTCGGCTCACTGGCCGGCGCCGTCCTGATGAAGGTGGTGGGTGAGGCCGTGGCCGAACGGGTCCACACCCGCCCGCAGCATCCCGCCGTCCACACGATCGTGGAATTCGCTCCGGCAGTGGAGGGTTGGGCCGCGCTGATCGCTCAGCCGCTGGCCGCGGCCGTGGTGGCGCTGCTGCTCACCGCGCTCAGCACCTCCGATGATCTCGGCACCGGCCATTTCCTCCCCTTCGGCGGCAACCGCCCCGAGTCGGCCGTCCTCGCCGTACCCCAGTACAGCTCCGCCATCACCTACGGCCCGTACCCCGGCGGCGCCCAGCAGGCGCCCGGACCGCGAGAACCCGTGGTGCCCTTCGACGCTCCCGATTCGCACCCCGAATCCTGACCCGGCTCCGGCAATATTCGCTGGAGCCCGGGCGTTCTACCCCCTACCGTGTTCGCGTCCACACGGATCCGATCACCCAGGGGGAACCCATGCAGCCCGCACCTGCCGACCGTGCCGACCCGGCACCGGCGGAACGCCCGGACCTGACCGCGTGGCGCCGGCGCCACGAACTCCGCAGATCCAATGCGTCCCAACCCATTCCGAGCGGCCGCCGCTACAAGCGCACCACCAAGCACCGCGACCGCTCCCAGGACCGCTGACCCTTCCACCGGTATCCCCGCTCGAGGAGGCGCTCGGCGTCGGCTTCGAAGGCCTCGGGGGTGAGGGTTCGAAGGTGAACGCGTCGGCCAGCGGCTGGTTGTGCCTCTTGTCACCACCATGGGCCCGTGCGCGAATCCCGGGTCGCGCCCAGCGCCGGTTCGATGCTCGGGTGCGCTCATGAGTCGTGAATCCTGGTGAAGGACAACAGGATTTCGGCGGTGCGCGGTGGATTCTCGACGAACGGGGAGTGCCCGGCGCCGGAGACGGTCTCGACCGTCGCGCCGGGAACGGTCCGGTATTCGTCGGTGGAGGTCGCGGTGCGCCAGCGGCGGTCCTGGTCGCCGAAGATCACCAGGAGCGGTTTACCGAGGTCGGAGAGGCGGTCCGGGAGGGTGCGCCGGGTGATGTAGTCGGTGCTGGCCGCCTCGGTCGCGGTGAGCGCGTGGTAGGTCATGCCGCGCAGGTCGTCGACGAACTGCTGGGGAATGGGGGAGGCGTCGCTGGCGAAGGCGCTGGTCAGCGCCTGACGCAGGAGGCCATCGGTGCGAACCTGCCAGATCAGGTCGCCGACACCGGGCGTGGTGAGCAGTTGGGACGCCGGGCTTTCCGAGGTGTCGTCGCCCATGGCGGGCCCGGCGTCGATCAGGGCCAGGCCGGTCACCAGATCGGGGCGCTGCTCGGCGACCGAGGTGGCGACCGCGCCGCCGGTCGAGTGGCCGACGACGAGCGCGTGCCGGATACCGAGCCGATCGAGTACACCCGCGACCCGATGTCCCTGCTGCGGAATCGAATACTCGTCGCCATCGGGCTTGGCGGATCCACCGTGGCCCAGCAGGTCGACGCGAATGACGTGATAGCCGGACAGCAGCGGCACCACCTGATCCCACCAGTGGGCGGAAGCCCCGAGACCGTGGATCAGCACCAGCGCGGGTTCATCGGCCGGGCCGTCCTGGCTGACATGGATGTCCTGACCATCGACGCTCACCATCGAATCGCCTGTGGCAGCGGCGCTCTGCGGTGCCGTCACCACCGCGCTGCCGAGGACTAGAAGCACGCTGGTGATGGCGGCCGCCGCCACGGGGCGTCGAAAGCCGCGCCTCCGGCCGCCCGGGCGGGCCTGCCGCGCCTGCGAATTACGGGCCCGCTGTGTTCGCGCACGGCCGGCGAGCCGAGGCGGTTCTGGTTGCGTTTGGCGGGAGGGCTGGTGTGGTTCTGGTTGCGTTTGGCGGGGGAGTTGGGGTGGTTCTGATTGCGCTTGGCCGGAGGGCTGGGTGGTTCTGGTTGCGTTTGGCGGGGGGAGTTGGGGCGGTCTTGCTTGCGCTTGGCCGGAGGGCTGGGGCGGTTTTGCTTGCGCATGGCGGGGGAGACGGTACCGCTTTGCTTGCGGAGGGTCCGGGAGACAGGCCTGCTCGTCGGCTGGTTGGTTGGGGAACCAGGTCTGCTCTGCTGGCGGCGGGCCGGGGAGTGCGGCGGAGGAATTCACGCCTTCACTGTCACCGTCGACCCACCCCGGCGGCTTGAACAAATGTTCCCCGGCCTCCACCATGAAGTCGTGCGCCCCACCGCACCAGAACCTGTCTGGGATGTCGTCTGCCCGTCGCGGCCCGGCCGGCTCCCGGGTATCCGCATGGCCGGGTTCCGTGATCACGGCGTGCATCCCGTTGATCAGCTGGCGCTGCCGCACCCCGATGTCACGCTGGTGTTCGAATTCGGGTCCGGCTCGGTCACCGTCGACGACGGCACGGGCAGCTGCCAGGGCAGCCTGGCCGGTGGGCTGTGGACCGGTTCCCGGCGCGTGCGCGGCGAGCGGGTCGAATGCGTGCAGGTGCGGTTGTCTCCGCTCATCGCGGGTCCGATCCTGGGCGTCCCCCTCACCGAATTGTCCGACGCCCTGGTGCCGTTGGAGGCCCTGTGGGGGCGGGAGTGCGAGCTGATCCGCGAACAGCTGGCCGAAACCCCGTCGTGGGAACGACGTTTCGACCTGATCGAGACATTGCTCGACCGCCGCTACGCTGCCGCTCCCTCGGCCGACCCCGAGGTGGTCTGGGCCTGGCGCCGCATCCGATCGGGTCGCGGCCTGGTCCGCGTCGACGCCCTCGCCGACGAGCTCGGCTGGACCCGCAAACGCCTGTGGTCCCGATTCCAGACCCAGCTCGGCCTGCCCCCCAAACGCGCCGCCACCCTGATCCGCTTCGACCACGCCGTCCACCGCCTCGCCGCCGGCGCCGACCCCGCCCGCGTCGCCGCCGAAACCGGCTACGCCGACCAATCCCACCTCCACCGGGACATCGTCGCCTTCTCCGGCATCACCCCCACAGCCGTAGCCGTAGCCTCCTGGCTCACCGTCGACGACATAGCCTGGCCCACCACCCCGCCCCACTGACCCCGGAAACGGACCCCGGCTCGCAGCCGGAAACACGCAGCGGCACAGTGGATCCCATGGGAGGTGCAGATGACATCGAATCGATCCGCCGCATGGCCGGGCTGGCCACGCCCATGGCGCTGCGCGTAGCGGTAACCCTGGGCCTACCGGATCAGCTTGCCGGGGAGGGCGTTCCGGTCGAGGAAGTGGCGCGCAGGGTTGGCGCCGACCCGGTCGCGCTCGGACTTCTGCTCGATCATCTGGTAACACTCGGAGTTGTCGAACAGGTCGGCTCTGGTTACCGCACAACGGATTTCGGTGCACACCTGAGAGCCGACGCCGACAATGGATTGACCGAGCTACTGGACCTGAACGCTGCCGGCGGCCGAGCCGAACTGGCATTCGTGGAGCTCGCACACAGCATCTCCGGCGGGGGAGCGGCCTACTCGCTCCGATACGGCCAGGACTTCTGGGCCGACCTGGCCGAGTATCCCGCACTGCGTGACTCTTTCGATCGCCAAATGACCTGGCGGATCCGCGAGCAGATTCCGCGGCTCGTCGCCGGGTTCGACTGGTCCCGGTTCGCCACGATCGTCGACGTGGGAGGCGGCCGGGGGAGTGTCCTCGCCGCCATCCTGGCGGCGAACCCGGGGATGCGAGGCCATCTGGTCGACCTGGAACCCACGGCCGCCGTGGCCGAAGGCGCCTTCGTGGCTCACGGTGTCCGGGACCGGGCGGAGGTCACGGCGGGCAGCTTCTTCGATCCGCTCCCGGCCGGGGCACAGGCCTATCTGCTGGTCGACATTCTGCACGACTGGGATGACACGCACGCTCACCGCATTCTGCAGCGGTGCGTCCAGGCTGCCGGTCCCGGTGGACGGTTGCTGGTCGTCGAACCGGTCGGGGATCGTTGGGCGGGAAGCGAATTCAATCTCGCGATGCTGGTTATGTACGGGGGCAGGGAACGCCGGATCGACGAGTTCCGCGCGCTCTGCGGACCACACGGACTGGTGCTGGACGCCGTTGTCGACCTGACCGGGCAGCGCTGTCTGCTGGAATTCCGGGTCGAGGGGTAGCGGCGACGCGGATCGGAAATTGCACGCGGTCCGATTTGCCAGGGTCAGCGGCTATCGGTGCGAATCCGGCACGGGGAAGCCGAATTTGGTTGCCATGGCCTGCACATCGGCGCGGTCCTCCGCTGCCGGCGGATACGCGGTCTTGAAGGTGAACATCCACCGCGCGGCGATGCAATCCACCTTCTCGCCGTCGATAATGCCTGTGCCGGTGAGGGATTCGGCGGTATATTCGATTCCGTACGCGACGTCACCGTCGGCGTCGTGCGCGAAGACATGGATATCGACCGACTGCTCCGCAGACCTGGTCATGACGTAGTTCCACGGCGTATCCCCGGGCCGGGGATCATCGAGATAGCCCATGCCGGTGAGTATTTCGCGCACCCGGTCGGCGGTATCGCGATGCACCGCGATATCCAGGTCGCCGTGCGGCCGCGTCTGTTCGCCCAGGAGCGCGTCCACGCACCAGCCGCCGTCGATCCAGATGGTGATACCCGCCCGGGCGCAGGTCCGGTGCAGGTCGAGCACATCGGCCGCTTCCATATCGGTCAGCGTAGGGCAGGCCGGCCGCCGTCGGGCCCGGTTCAGCTCGGCGGCCGCAGCGCGGCGAATTCGTCGGTCACCCGGATCACGGAGTCGCTGAAGCGGTAGACGGCGGCGGGCCGCCCGCCCGCGCGGCCGGGGGAGGCCGTCGCGCCCGTCGGCGTGATCACCTTGCGGCGGGTCAGCACTCGCTGCAGGTTGGTGGTATCGACGTCGTATCCCAGTGCCGCGCAGTAGATCTCGCGCAGTGTCGACATGGTGAAGGTGTCCGGCGCCAGTCCGAACGCGATATTCGTGTAGGAAAGCTTGGCGGCCAGCCGATTTCGCGCATGCCGGACGACCGTGCCGTGGTCGAAGGACATGGCGGGCAGATCCGACACCGGATGCCAGCGGGTGTCGGGCGGCAGTACCGGTTCCGCGGTGAGCGGGACCAGACCCAGGTAGGCCGAGGCGATCCGCCGATCTCCGGGCACCCGGTCGGGATCGCTGAACACCCACACCTGCTCCAGGTGCGTCAACTCCCGCACATCCACCTTCTCGGCGAGTTGCCGCGCCGCCGAGGCGTCGAGGTCCTCGTCGTCGCGCAGCCGGCCGCCGGGCAGTGACCAGGTCCCCTTGGCGGGGTCGAGCGCCCGCTCCCATACCAGCACCGCCAATTCCGTGCGCTGACCGGGCGGACACCGGTCCGGCGTCGCGCTGCGCGAGGTTATAACGCCTTCACCTGCACGGATGGTGTCAGGGAAGCGACGAACCTGGAACACGGCGGTGAGCGTTTCGTGGATGGTGCTACGATGGGCCACGTTTTCGATCCTAAGTCGAAAACCGGTTGGATGCGAATCGGCGAGGTTGCCGGCCGCATGAGAGAAGGAGCCAGCCATGGCTGCAGCACAGGGCGCGACGATGACGTTGACCGAGCGCATCGAGGACGGCCCGTCGGGATATACCGGCGTGGAGGCCACCCCCGAATGGGCGGCGGAGATCAAGCGGCTGGCGCGCGAGCGCAATGCCACCATCCTGGCGCACAACTACCAGCTGCCGGAGATCCAGGACATCGCCGACCATGTGGGCGACTCGCTGGCCCTGTCCCGGATCGCCGCGGAGGCGCCCGAGGACACCATCGTCTTCTGCGG
Source organism: Nocardia niigatensis NBRC 100131 (assembly GCF_000308655.1). Lineage (GTDB taxonomy): Bacteria > Actinomycetota > Actinomycetes > Mycobacteriales > Mycobacteriaceae > Nocardia > Nocardia niigatensis. The sequence goes on from NZ_BAGC01000026.1 coordinate 31,637, forward strand.
CGTGCACTTCATGGCCGAGACCGCCAAGATCCTCAGCCCCGAGAAGACCGTGCTCATCCCGGATCAGCGCGCGGGCTGCTCGCTGGCCGACTCCATCACCGCCGAGGAGCTGCGCGACTGGAAGGCCGAGCACCCGGGCGCGCTGGTGGTGTCGTACGTGAACACCACCGCCGCCGTGAAGGCACTGACCGACATCTGCTGCACCTCCTCGAACGCCGTCGACGTGGTCGCCTCGATCGACCCCGACCGCGAGGTGCTTTTCCTGCCGGACCAGTTCCTGGGCGCGCACGTCAAGCGCGTCACCGGCCGCGAGAACATGCACATCTGGATGGGCGAGTGCCACGTGCACGCCGGCATCAACGGTGACGAGCTCAACGAGCAGGCCCGCACCCACCCCGACGCCGAACTGTTCGTGCACCCCGAATGCGGTTGCGCCACTTCGGCTCTCTACCTGGCGGGCGCCGGCGAGTTCCCGGCCGACCGGGTGCACATCCTGTCCACCGGCGGCATGATCGACGCCGCCAAGGCCGCGAAATCGAATCAGGTTCTGGTCGCCACCGAGGTCGGCATGCTGCACCAGCTGCGCAAGGCCGCCCCCGGCATCGACTTCCAGGCCGTCAACGAACGCGCCTCCTGCAAGTACATGAAGATGATCACCCCCGCCGCTCTGCTCCGCTGCCTGGTGGAGAACCGCGACGAGGTGCACGTCGACGCCGAAACCGCTGCCCTGGCCCGTAATTCGGTCCAGCGCATGATCGAGATCGGCAACCCCGGCGGAGGCGAATAGCCACGTCGTCCCCCGTCTGGGGAGGGATGAGCAATGGTGAATACTTCGATTTCCATCACCTGGGAAGCCGAGGCGGACCTCGTCGTCGTGGGTGGCGGGGTGGCCGGGCTGACGGCCGCGCGCACCGCGTCGCGGCAGGGGCTGCGGGTGCTGACCGTGAGCAAGGGCGGTCCCACCGACACCTCGACGCAGTACGCGCAGGGCGGGATCGCGGTGGTTGCGCCGCACGGGGATTCAGTGGAATCGCACGTGCACGACACCGTGATCGCCGGAGCCGGACTGTGCGACGCCGACGCGGTGCGGTCCATCGTGGAGGCCGGTCAGCAGGCGGTGGCCGCGCTGACCGACCTCGGGGCCGTCTTCGATCTCGGCCGGGACGGCGAGGTGTCGCGGACCCGCGAGGGCGGGCACAGCACGCGGCGGATCATCCACGCGGGCGGCGACGCCACCGGAGCCGAGGTGCAGCGCGCGCTGAACGCGGCCGGACTGCCGGTGATCTTCGGGGCCGCGGTGCTCGACATCGTGACCGGCCCGGAGGGCGTGCGCGGCGTGATCGTGGTGTCGGAGCGCGGTTTCGGCATCGTGCACACGCCCGCGGTGCTGCTCGCCACGGGCGGCCTCGGCCAGCTGTACGCGTGCAGCACCAATCCGTCCGGGGCCACCGCCGACGGCCTCGCACTCGCCCTGCGGGCCGGGGCGCTGGTGTCGGATCTCGAGTTCGTGCAGTTCCACCCGACCGTGCTGTTCACGCCCGGCGGCCTCGGCCGCCGTCCGCTGATCAGCGAGGCGGTGCGCGGCGAGGGCGCGATTCTCGTCGACTCCGCAGGCAATTCGGTGACGGCGGGCGTCCACCCGCGCGGCGATCTGGCCCCGCGCGACGTGGTCTCCCGCGCCATCGCGGCCCGCATGCACGAGCTCGGCACCGACCACGTGTACCTCGACGGCCGTTCGATCGACGGTTTCCCGCAACGTTTTCCGACCATCACCGCCTCCTGCCTGGCCGCGGGCATCGACCCCACCACGGATCTGATCCCGGTCGCGCCGGCCGCGCACTACCAGTGCGGCGGCATCCTCACCGACACCTCCGGCCGCGCCACCGTGCCCGGCCTCTACGCCGCCGGTGAGGTGGCCCGCACCGGCCTGCACGGCGCGAATCGCCTGGCCTCCAACAGCCTGCTCGAGGGCCTGGTGGTCGGCGAGCGCGCGGGCGCGGCGGCCGTGGAACGTCAGGGCGCGGCCCGCCCGATCGCCGAGGTCGGCCCGCTGCGCTTCGCCCGTGCGGATCGAAAGTTGTTGCAGGAGCTGATGACCGAGCACGCCGCTGTCGTCCGCGACGGCGACGGCCTGCGCGCCGCCGTCCTGCGCATGGTCGGCCTGGTCGCCGACAATGCCGCGCCCGACATCACCGTCGAATGGGCGCTCGACCGACCCGCGAGCGGTACATACGCGACGCACGAGCCGCCGGACGTGAATGGCGCAGCTGCTGGCCGCGCCAACGGTGAAGTGCCGGAGGGTGATTCGGCGGATGTGCAATCCGAGGCGGCCGCCGCGATCATCCGCGAGCTGGAGGACTCCGCGCTCACCCTGACGGCGCGGGCACTGCTGGTCGCGGCGGCGGCGCGCACCGAGAGCCGCGGTTGCCACACGCGGTCGGACTATCCGGAGCCGCGGGAGGAGTTGCGGCGCAGCACCGCGGTGCGGCTGGGGTCGGACGGGCGTCCGAAGCTGGTCACCGAGGGCGTCGAGCCGTTGCCGTGGGGCCGCGCCGTGATTCCGGCGGCCTCATGAGCCGCGATGCCGTCATGAGGAGCGGTGCCGTCATGAGGAGCGGTGCCGCGCCGAGGAGCCGCCTCGTCGGGAGCGACGTCGCCCGGGGTGCAGGACAAGTCATCGAACAAGGAGTGCAGCAATGACTCTCGACGCCGGACTCGACCGCGACGCGCTGGTCGCGCTCATCCGCACCGCTCTCGACGAGGATCTGCGGTACGGGCCCGATATCACCACGGTGGCCACGGTGCCCGCGGACGCGGTCGCCAAGGCGGACATGGCATCTCGCCAGCCGGGCACAGTGGCCGGGCTGGATGTCGGGCTGCTGGTGCTCGACGAAGTACTGGGCGCGGGCAATTACGAGGTAACCGGTCGCGTCGCGGACGGCACCCGGGTGCAGCCCGGTGATGTCGTGCTGAGCCTGACCGCGCCGACGCGCGGTTTGCTCACCGCCGAGCGCACTCTGCTGAACCTGGTGTGCCACTTGTCCGGAATCGCGACGGCCACCTCCCAGTGGGTGGACGCGGTGGCGGGCACCGAATGCCGGATTCGCGACAGCCGCAAGACGCTCCCGGGCCTGCGCGCCCTGCAGAAGTACGCGGTGCGGGTCGGCGGCGGCGTCAATCACCGCATGGGCCTGGGCGATGCCGCGCTCATCAAAGACAACCACGTGGTGGCCGCGGGCTCGGTGGTTGCCGCGCTGCGCGCCGTGCGGGAACTGAACCCGGACATCGAGTGTGAGGTCGAGGTGGACAGTCTGGAGCAGCTCGACGCCGTCCTCGCCGAGGACGTGGAACTGGTACTGCTGGACAACTTCCCGCTGTGGGCCACCCAGGCGGCCGTGCAGCGCCGCAACACCCGTTCGCCGCGCACCAAACTCGAGTCCTCGGGCGGACTTTCGCTGGACATGGCGGCCGACTACGCCCGCACCGGCGTCGACTATCTGGCCGTCGGCGCGCTCACTCATTCGGTCCGGGTCCTGGACCTGGGACTCGACATGTGAGAAACGCTCCTCCGTCGATTCGCCCCCGGTGTGCCCTGTCGCCGGGGGTGAATCCTCAGGTCAGCGCCGGTACACGGGCGGATCGACGAGCCAGCCGATGCCGCCGCAGCCGGTGCACAGAATGGCCGAACCCATGTCGGAATAGCCAGCGGCCCCGGTGCCTTCGCACCACGCGCAGTACCGCCAGCCCCGATTGGGATGGACGGTGTCGAGCAGAATATTGAGGAACCCTTGGATCGCCATGCAGAGTGAATCTCCTCGCTAGGCAGCAAACGCTCCAAGGATGCGGGACGCGTCCGGGCAATGTCCAGCAAAAGCCAGAGGGCTTTACAGACCGAATTCGTGCGGGTCCAAACGCAGAACCTGACAAGCCTCGCGAATCACCGTGAGTGCGTGTGCGCCGAGTTCGCCCTCGGCTTGCCCGACGATCAGACCGATCCGCACCACCGCGGCCGCCTGCTCGGGATGACCGGTCGCCTTGGCGATCTGCGCCATCACATAGGCGTGCCCGAAAGCCGGATCCATGATGAGCCGGGCGCAGTTGTCCTCGAACAGATTTCGCAGGTCCTCGGGGGAACGCAGGCGCAGGACCTCGTGCGCGCCGACCATCTGCGCCACCCGCATGCGCGCCGCGGGATCGATGCGCCCGTCGGTTGCGGACAGCACCGCGCACATGCCCAGCGCCGCATCCCGGAAGGCGTCGCCCCACAGGTCGTTTCGCGGCGGCGTGGGTACGGACCGCCCGTCGGGCGGCGCACCGGCCGAATCGATGTGCGGGGCAGCCGGGGAGACCAGCCGATTCGTGAACGCCATGACACACTCCGAAAACTCGCCGAACCCTGGGACCTCCCCGAGTCCCGGCCCGGATCGTGCGAACAACAATTCCGACAGTAACAGCCTGCCGCCCGGTAGGCCCGCAGAATTTCTCCGAATACTCGTGGGCAGCAACCTCACAGTAGTTTCCTGGCCACAGGCGCGGGGCGAATACCCTGCCACGCAATGAAATCGACATTCGATCGCAAACTCGCAACCGTCCTACGGCGCGGATCATGGGCCGGCGTGGCGGAATTCGCGGGAGTGTCGGCGAAGCTCAGGCGGTGAGCTCGCGCTCGAGCGGCGTCCGGAAGCGGGGGATGGGCCGGACATCGCCGTACCACGCCGCCAGGCGTTCGGCCTCCGCGGCGACGGCGCGCTCGGCGTCGGAACCCGCGTCCTCCAGCAGTCGCCACACGATCTCGCCGTCGGTCCGCTGCGCCCAGCCGCCGACGATGCGGCCGTCCCACCAGACCGTCGGTCCGACATTGCCATTGCGGTCGAACAGCGCGGGCTGATGCGGGCCGAGGTACCAGTCGCGGGACTGCCAGCCCATCAGGGTGGGGTCGAGGGCGGGCAGCAGCGCGGCCCAGGGCTCCGGGGCCGGCGTGGAGTCCAGGTCGTCGGCGAGGACCAGTCCGGTCTCGCCACCCAGGTCGACCTCGGCGGTGTCGACCAGGGCCAGCGCCTTGCGGACCTCGCCCAGCGTCCACCCGGTCCACCACTTGAGATCGCTCACCGGTGCGGGGCCGAAGGCGCGCAACCACTTCCGGACCAGCTCCGCCCGCGCCTGCTCCGCCGGCAGCGCCGGAATCCCGGCCGGCAGCCAGGATTCGATGGGCGCCCAGGTGTACTGGCTGCTGGCCCAGCTCCCATTGGGCCGCCCGCGCACGATCCGGCCCTCGCAGCCGAGTGTCACCAGCACCCAGGTGGTGATATTGGTCGGCTTGGAATAGGGCTTGCCCGGCGCGGTGTCGACCTGGGTCCGCAGCCGCGGCACCTCCCTGCTCAACTGGGCCCCGGTCGCGCTGCCCAGCGCCAGCAGCGCCGCGTGGGTCTCCGCCTCGACCTCGTCCCACCACGCCGTGATGCTCCCGGTCACCTCCCCGGACTGTTCGACGTAGCGCCCGTAGGTCTTGCGCTGCTTGTGCGCCAGCCCCTCCGCAACCGACGCCTGCAGCACCGGCACCAGATCGACCGGCGCCACGAACATGGTGCGCCGCATGGCCAGCATGCGCAGCAGCGTCCGATCGTCGTAGAGTGCCTTCTCCACGTGCCCGGGTTCGATGCCGATTCCGCGCGCCGCGACGGACAGGTACACGGTCGCGGGATCCGTGGCGTGCAGCACCACCATCGACCGCACGATCTGCTCGACCTCGTCGCCGCGCATCCCCGTGGCCAGCCGATGCCGCACCGCCAGCCGAGCCCGCCGCTCCGCGGCATCCATCGAACGCATGGTCGAATCCTAGCCTCCACCACCCGGATCCGGGCGCGCCCCGCCGCCGGGAAACGCCCGGCGTGGGTAACCAGCCGGGCCACGCGCACATGCGACGATGCCGGACGTGGCTGGCCGGTGGCGAGGGATGCGGGTGATCGGAGCGGTCGCGAGCGCGCTCGCGGCGACGGTGGTTGCGGCCCCGGTGGTTTCGAGCGCGCCGGCCGACGGTGTATCGATGCGCCCGGTGACCCTGACCGTCGACGGCGAGAACGCCACCGGCCGCGTCTACGAACCCGACGGCGGCGCACGGGGACTCATCGTGGCGGTGCACGGCCACGACGGCAGCGCCGGCGACTTCCCCGACTACCTGGCCTCGATCGTCCGGCAGACCGGCGCGGCCCTGGTCACCATGGATCAGCGTTCGGACACCGGCACCTGGAAGACCGGGGAGTGGAACGTCTGGGCGGGATGGCGGGACACCGTCGCCGCCACCCGGTGGTATCGCGGCGCACACCCCGGTATCGGGCCCACGGTGCTGTGGGGCTGGAGCCAGGGCGGCGTGACCAGCGGCCTGGCCGCCGCCTACGCCCCGCCCGGCACCTACGACTACTGGGTCGACACCTTCGGTCATGCCGGCGATGTCACCGCCTGGCTCGAATCCGGCCTGGCCGGACCGCGATTGCGGGCCGAGATCGAACGCGACGCGGGCGGCTGCACCCCGGTCACCTGCCCGCAGTCCTACCTCGACCGGTCGCCCGTGCTCATGACCAACCGCATCGACGTCAAGCGCGCGGTCCTGCTGCACGGCACGGCCGATGCGCAGGTGCCCTATACGCAGTCGCTCGAGATGCGCGCCGCGCTCACCCTTTCCGGCCACCCGGTGTCCATGTACACCGTGGTCAGCGGCCGCGATCTGGAGGGCCGCGTGGTGCCCGGCGCTCACGGCGTCAATCCGGTGTTCTTCGAATCCGGTTGTGTGGTCCAGCGATTGCTGCTCGGCAGCGAGCCGCTGGGTGGCGACCACGACTACCTGGTCGATGTGGCGGCCGGGGTGAACACCGCCCCGCCCGCGCCCCCGAACGCCAAATGCGCGGCCTGACCGCGATCACCTCGTACTGACCGCCCGTGCCGGACATCGACCGCGCGCCACCCCGACCCACCGCGGACACTACGCTCGGCATCGGAACAGGCGCGGCGAGACGGGATGAGGCGCAATGAAAGTCGTGGTGGCGGGAGCGACGGGAGCGATCGGACGGCCGCTGGTCACGGCGCTGCGGCAGGCCGGGCACCAGGTGTACGCACTCACCCGCGGCGGCCGCGGCGCCGAGGTCGCGCGCTCGCTCGGGGCCACCCCATTGGTCGCCAATGTCATGGACCGCTCGGACCTGATGCGCGCCACCGAGCGGCTCACCGCCGACGCGGTCATCCACGAGCTCACCTCCTACCGGTACTCGCCGCCGACGCACTATCACGCGCCGGGGCTGTTGCGCACCAACGCCTTACGCGAGATCGGCAGCAAGCACCTGGTCGAGCTGGCCCAGCGCACCGGGGCGCGCCGGTATCTCACCCAGTCGCTGATCGTCGGGTACGGCCTGCGCGACCACGGCCCGCGGCCGGTCACCGAGCAGGACCCGTTCGGCCGCATCCCCGGCGACGTCACCGACGGCATCATCGGCGCGCTGCACGAGGCCGAATCGAGTGCCTGGCGCGCGCCCGGCATCGACGGAATCGCCCTGCGCTACGGCCTCTTCTACGGTCCCGGCGCCTCGGAGAGCTTCGTGCGGGCGCTGCGGCTGCGCATGTTCCCGCTGCCCAGTTCCGGGACCGGATACATCGGCTTCGTCCACCTCGCCGACGCCGCCGCCGCGACCGTCGCCGCCCTCGAACGCGGCATGCCCGGTCAGGCCTACAACATCGTCGACGACGAGCCGATCACCTGGGACACCATGTTCGACGCCATGGCCGAGACCGTCGGCGCGCGGCCGCCGCGCCGGCTCCCGGCCCGCCTGGTCCGTATGGCCTCGCCGCTGGCGGCCGCCCAGATGCTGGACTTCTCCATTCGCGTCTCGAATGCCAAGGCGCGCGCCGAGCTGAGCTGGAAGCCGATGTACCCCAGCTATCGCGAGGGCCTGCCCACCCTGGCCGACGCGGCGCGGTGACCCCGGGCCGATATCGGGTGCCGGCCCGCCACCCGCTGTCGCCGGAACACTTTCCCGCCGAACACCGTTGATCATCGCGAACGCGGAGCGACAGGAAGGCAGCGATGACCACACCGGCGGACCCCTCGTACACCTGGCAGGGTGCGGACCTCGACCTGGACGCCTACCTGGCCCGGATCGGATTCACCGGCGAGCGCACGCCCACCCTGGCCACCCTGCGTGAACTGGTGCGCGCCCACACCACCACGATTCCGTTCGAGAATCTGGAGATCATTCTCGGCCGGGGCATCCCCCTGGAGCCGGAAGCGCTGCAGGACAAGCTGATCCGGCGGCGCCGCGGCGGCTACTGCTACGAGAACGTCGGCCTGTTCGCCGCCGCGCTGGAGCGGCTCGGCTTCGAGTTCACCGCCATGTCCGGCCGCGTCACCCGCGGCGCGACCAACCTGCGCCCGGCCACCCACGCGCTGTTGCGGGTGCGGGCCGTGGACGACGATCGGGTCTGGCTGTGCGACGTCGGCTTCGGCTGGGGTCCGCTCGAACCGGTCGAACTGGCCGCCGATCGCGGTGAATTCAGCGCGGGCGCATGGCGTTTCCAGCTGGAACGAACACGCGACGCGATCGGTGGCGATCTCTGGACGCTGTACCAGTTCGGCCGGGACGGCTGGGTGGACCGCCACACCTTCGTCACCACGCCGCAGTACCGCGTCGATTTCGCGGTGGGGAACCACTACGTGTCCACCTCGCCGCGCTCGCCGTTCACCATGCGGCCGTTCGTGCAGCGTTTCCACGCCGAGGCGCACCACCAGCTGGACGGCACCTCCTGGACCGCCAGTTATCCGGACGGTTCGGAGGAAGTGCGCGAACTGGAGGTCGCCGAGCTGCCGAAGGTGCTCGCGGAGGTCTTCGACATCGAGCTCGACGAGCCCGACGCGGTGCGCCTGACGCGCGCGGAGTGGGTGAAAGGTAGCTGAACGCCGTTTGTGTGCGGGAGCAAACGCGCACCAAACCGACTGGTCTATGTCTCGTCATAGATGCACTCCGACCAGCGAATTCGTGTGGGCAATCACGCGGCGGTCACACGATTGCGGCACAGATCTCACCGAGATCTCGCTCATATCTCACGCTGACGTCGGCGATCCGCGCGGCGCCCGCTACACTCGTGCGGGGAAACGCGCGGGCAACCGCGTTGTCACAGTCGTCTCGGAGAACTTCGGAGTAGTGCCATCGAAACCGGCCAAGTGATCGCAGGGCATTACCGCCTGGTCGAACGGATTGGTAGCGGCGGCACAGGTGTCGTCTGGCGAGCCGTGGATCAGCGGCTCGAACGTTCCGTGGCGGTCAAGCAGATCCTCACCCAGCCGAGCCTGTCGGATGCGGACAAGGACATCGTGCGGCAGCGTGCCGCGCGCGAGGCGCGCAACGCGGCCCGGTTCCAGCACCCGAACGCCATCGTCGTATTCGACATCACCGAGCACGAGGGTGACCCGTGCCTGGTGATGGAGTATCTGCCATCGCAGAGTCTGGCGGTGGTGCTGTCCGCGCAGGGCACGCTGCCGCTGCCGCAGGTCGCCCGCATCGGCGAACAGGTGGCATCCGCGCTCATCGCCGCGCATCGCGCCGGGATCGTCCACCGCGACGTCAAGCCCGGCAACATCCTGCTCGGCGACAACGGCGCGGTGAAGATCACCGACTTCGGCATCGCCAAGTCCAAGGGTGACGTCACCCTGACCGCCACCGGGCTCATCTCCGGCACCGCCGCCTACCTCGCCCCCGAGGTCGCGCGCGGCGCCGAGCCGACCCCGGCCGCGGACGTATTCGCCTTGGGCGCCACGCTCTTCCACGCTCTGGAAGGCGAACCGCCCTACGGCACCAACCCGAATCCGCTGGCGCTGCTGTACGCGGCCGCCAACGGCCAGATCAGCGAACCGCGCAATGCCGGACCGCTCAGCGATCTGCTGCTCAGCCTGCTCAGTTTCGAGCCGGAGGACCGGCCGAGCATGCTGGACGTGCGCGACATCATGGCCGAATTCGCCGAGGTGGGCCCGGATGCCGAGGCCACCCGGGTGCTGGCCGCCCGGCGCGCCGGCCCGGCCACCCCGTCGGCGGGCGCAGCACAGCGGCAGACCCGGCAGATGGAGCGCCGCGGATCGGCCAGTGCCGACATCCCGACCGGTGCCATGAGCCAGGCGCAGCTGCTGGAGACCCCGCCGCCGCGCCCGCCCATGAACGCCGGGCCGCCGACCCGCAATCACCCTGCGCCCGAATCGGATTCGGCGCCGGCCTCCAAGAAGAAGTTCGTCTGGATCGGACTCGCCGCGGTCGTCGTGATCGCCGGCGGCATCGTGTTCGGCCTGCTCGGCAACTCCGGATCGAGCGGCCCGTCGAGCGCGAGCGGGCAGACGACCTCCGCCAAGCCGTCGGTCACGGCCAGCGCCACCAAGGGCGCGCCCTCCGGGCTGGGTCAGACCAAGAGCACGTCGCCGGTCAGCGTGGGTACGGGCGCGGACGCCGTGGACAAGTTCTACGACGCCATCGTCTACAGCCGCTTCCAGGACGCGTGGAGCCGGCTCACCCCCGCCGCGCAGCAGGTGTACGGCAGTTCGACCGCGTTCCAGACCTACTGGACGCAGAATCCGATCCAGCGCTACTCGACCATCGAGGGCGCGCGGGGTTCGGACAGCACCAATGCCGATGGGTCGGTGGACATCTCACTGGCCAGCCTGACCACCAAGAACGGCAACAAGTCGGTGACGCTGCGGGTGATCGACCCGGGCAGCGGCAACCTGCTCATCGACAGTGACACCAAGTAGCAGCATTCGGCTGAAAGTACTGCGCCGCACCGGATCACCGGTGTGGCGCTGTTCTTTTCCGTAGCCCGCCCGGTCGTTCAACGGTGCTCGGCGTTCCCCGCCGCGACCGCGGCCAGCAGCCGCAGCGCGTCGGCGCTGGGAGAGCCAGGCTCGACGTGGTGGGCGACCATGGCCTGGTCGGAATCGTCGGGGAGCCGGAAGGTTTCGAAGCCGAGCTCCAGGCGGCCCACGATCGGATGCCGGTAGATATGGCCGCCGAAGGTCTTGTCCTCGAGCTCGTGCCGCTGCCACAGTTTCGCGAATTCCGGGGGCGGCGCGGGTTGCGGTTCGCCTGGGGCGGCCAGGACGACGCGGATTCCATCGCCACCATCCGCCGCTCCGTCGAGGACCGGCGTGAACTGGATCGACACCGCCGCGGTCTACGGGCTCGGCCACTCCGAAGAAGTAGTCGCGAAGGCGATCCACGCACTGCCCGAGGCCGATCGGCCGTTCGTCTTCACCAAGGCCGGACTGGTCTGCGACGAGAACGACCGCGCCGCCGCGCCCAAGCGCATCATGGCCGCCGCCGGCGTCCGCCGCGAGCTCGAGGACTCGCTGCGCCGGCTGAACGTCGAGCGCATCGACCTCTACCAGGTGCACTGGCCCGACACCGGTGCCGCCCTGGACTTCTCGGCCCCGGACGGGGTGGAGCCCGCCGTGGCGACCCCGCTCGAGAAGTACTGGCAGACCATGGCCGACCTCGTCGAAGAGGGCAAGGTCCGCGCCATCGGACTGTCCAATCACGATGTGCCGCAACTGGGGATCGCCGAGGCCGTCGCCCATGTCGACGCCAGCCGGTCGCAGTTCTCGCTGATCAAGCGGGAAGCGGCCGGCGAATTGGCCTGGGCGGCAGCGCATCACACGGCGGCATCGTCTACCAGCCGCAGCACTCCGGCCTGCTGACCGGCGCTTTCTCCGCCGAGCGGGTCGCGAACCTGCCGGACGACGACTGGCGCAGGGCTTCCCGGAGTTCACCACCGAGCTCGACCGCAACCTCGCGCTGGTGGAGGCGCTGCGCCCGATCGCCGCGGCCCACGGCACCACCGTCGGATCGGTGGCCATCGCCTGGACGCTGACCCGGCCCGGTGTCACCGGCGCCATCGTCGGCGCCCGCCGCCCCGAGCAGGTAGGGTCGGGCGCATGGGTACGCGGATTCGATCGACGGCGCTGCTGGTGGGCGCGCTCGTGGTCTCCGCGTGGGCGGTGCTGTATCTGGCCGCCGCCACCCCTGATTCGCTGCTCGTCCTCGGTGCCGCCGCGCTGGTCGCGGTGACCGCGGCGGTGCTGTCGGCGCGCGGTCCGCTGCTCGCGGCCACCACCCACGTCGGTCCCGCGGAATCCGCCGGACGGCGGCGTCGCGGCGCCTTCCTGCGGCAGAGCAATCCCGACGCCCCGGGCCGCCCGCGCCCGCGCGCACCCGGAGCCCTCGCGGCCTGACCGCGCCCGCGCGACCTGACCGGTCGGGCGCCGTCGGGTTCTTCGCCGTCCCGAATCCCCCTTCGCCCGCACGCGTGTGCGGGCAGTGCGCAGCGAGGTGCTCCCGTGCTCGATTTCATCTACTACCCCGTGTCCGCCGTGTTGTGGTTGTGGCACACCGCCTTCGCGTCGGTGCTCGGCGCGACCAGTGGCCTGGCCTGGGTGCTGGCCATCGTGTTCCTGGTCATGACCCTGCGGGCGCTGCTGATCCGCCCGTTCATCGCGCAGCTGAAGTTCTCCCGGGCGCTGGCCGAGATGCAGCCCAAACTGCAGGAGATCAAGCGCAAGCACGCGGGCGACCGCGAGCAGCAGGCGCTGGCCATGCAGGAGCTGCAGAAGGAGTCCGGCGTCAACGTCCTGACCGGATTCCTGCCGATCATCGGCCAGACGGTGGTCTTCATCGGCCTCTATCACGTGCTGCGGTCCTTCCAGCCCGGTCACACCGAGAACTACGTCTTCAATGCCGGGCAGGTGCAGTCCTTCCTGGATGCCAAACTGTTCGGCGCGCCGCTGGAAGCCACCCTGTCCACGGCGGGTTCGTCGTTCGGAACCGTTGCCGCCGTGGCGATTCCGCTCATGATCATCGCCGCGATCGCCACCCACTTCACGGCCCGCGCCGCCGTCGCCCGCCAGCCGGAACCGGCCGAGGGCGCGGCGGGCTCGCAGGTGCGGATCATGAACACGCTCTCGCAATGGGTGTTCCCCGCGGGCGCTCTGCTGGTCGGGCCCGTCATGCCGATCGCCATCCTGCTGTACTTCGTCACCCAGAACGCGTGGACCTTCGCCCAGCAACATCTGGTGGCCGCCCGCTTCGGCCCGGAGGCCGCCCGCGACACGGTCTGAGCGCGGCCGCCGCCCGCCCGCCATAACCGCCGGTCCGGCGCATGTTCGCGGGTCGCGGGCCCCGAACGCGCGCGCGGGCTCGGCCGCGACGTAAAGCGCTGGCGGTGACCCGATAGGCTGGTAGCTGGTCGCAAGCGGTTTCGGCCGCATCGCGAACCCCTGGACAACCAGCACAGACAAGGACTGCACAGCGCTATGACTAGCCGCATCGAGCTCGCCCGCGTGGATCTGCGCGGACGTACTCCCACTGCTGCCGAACTGCGCGCGGCGCTGCCGCGTGGGGGCGTCGACGTGGACTCGGTGCTGCATCATGTCCGGCCGGTCGTGGAGGCCATCCGGGACCGGGGCGTCGAGGCCGCGCTGGAATTCAGCGAGAAGTTCGACGGTGTGCGGCCCGCCTCCGTGCGCGTGCCCGCCGCCGAACTGGACAGGGCCCTCGCCGAGCTGGACCCGGCCGTGCGCGCCGCCCTCGAGGTCGCCATCGAGCGCACCCGCAAGGTGCACAACGATCAGCGCCGCACCGACAAGACCACCCAGGTGGTGCCCGGCGGCACCGTGACCGAGCGGTGGGTGCCGGTCGAGCGGGTCGGCCTGTACGTGCCGGGCGGCAACGCCGTCTACCCGTCCTCGGTCGTCATGAACGTGGTGCCCGCCCAGGCCGCGGGCGTGGAGTCGCTGGTCGTGGCCTCGCCGCCGCAGGCGCAGTTCGGTGGCCTGCCGCACCCGACCATCCTGGCCGCCGCCCGGCTGCTGGGCGTCGAGGAGGTGTGGGCGGTCGGCGGTGCGCAGGCCGTGGCGCTGCTGTCCTACGGCGGCGCCGACACCGACGGCGCGCAGCTGGAACCGGTCGACCTGATCACCGGCCCGGGCAATATCTACGTGACCGCCGCCAAGCGGCTGTGCCGCGGCCTGGTCGGCATCGACGCCGAGGCCGGGCCCACCGAGATCGCCATCCTCGCCGATGCCACCGCCGACCCGGTGCACGTGGCCGCCGACCTCATCTCGCAGGCCGAGCACGACGTGCTGGCCGCCAGCGTGCTGGTGACCGACAGCGTCGAGCTCGCCGACGCCGTGGACGCGGCGCTGACCGCGCAGCTGACCGTGGTCAAGCACCACGACCGGGTCGCGGAAGCGCTGTCCGGCAAGCAGTCCGGCACCGTGCTGGTCGACGACATCGCCCAGGGCCTGCGCGTGGTCAACGCCTACGCGGCCGAGCACCTGGAGATCCAGACCGCCGATGCCGCCGCCGTCGCGGCCCGGGTGCGTTCGGCCGGAGCGGTTTTCGTCGGCGCTTGGTCGCCGGTCTCGCTGGGCGACTACTGTGCCGGCTCCAACCACGTGCTGCCCACCGCCGGATGCGCCCGGCACTCTTCGGGTTTGAGCGTGCAGACCTTCCTGCGCGGCATCCACGTCGTCGAGTACTCGGAGGCGGCGCTGAAGGACGTCTCCGGGCATGTGGTCGCGCTGGCCAATGCCGAGGACCTGCCCGCACACGGCCAGGCCGTGCAGGCGCGATTCGGAGAGCTGCGGTGAGCGCCCAGGCCGGCCTGGAAGAAGGCGCCGTGACCGTTCCTGGATCCAGCATCTCGCTCGATGATCTGCCGCTGCGGGAGAACCTGCGCGGTAAAAGCCCGTATGGCGCACCGCAATTGACCGTGCCGGTACAGCTGAACACCAACGAGAACCCGCACCCGCCGAGCAAGGCCCTCGTCGACGATGTCGCAGAATCCGTGCGCGCGGCGGCCGCCGACCTGCACCGGTACCCGGATCGCGACGCGGTCCAACTGCGCAGCGATCTGGCCGCCTACCTGACCCGGCAGACCGGTGTCGCGGTGGGCGTGGCGAACGTGTGGGCCGCCAACGGCTCCAACGAGATCCTGCAGCAGCTGCTGCAGGCCTTCGCCGGACCCGGCCGCAGCGCACTGGGTTTCGTGCCCTCGTACTCGATGCACCCGATCATCTCCGAGGGCATCGACACCGAGTGGATCGAGGCCAAGCGCAATGGCGACTTCTCCCTCGACATCGACTTCGCGGTGCTCACCGTGGGGGAGAAGAATCCCGACGTGGTGTTCGTGACCAGCCCCAATAACCCGACGGGCCACAGCATTCCGATCGCGGACCTGGAACGGATCCTCGAGGCCGCGCCCGGCATCGTGGTGGTGGACGAGGCGTACGGCGAGTTCTCCTCCGCCCCCAGCGCGATCGGCCTGATCGACAAGTACCCCACCAAGCTGGTGGTCAGCCGCACCATGTCGAAGGCGTTCGCCTTCGCCGGCGGCCGGCTCGGTTACCTGGTGGCCGCGCCCGCGGTCGTCGACGCCATGCTGCTGGTGCGCCTGCCCTACCACCTGTCCGTGGTCACCCAGGCCGCCGCGCGGGCGGCGCTGCGGCACGCGGACGAGACCCTGGGCAGCGTCCACGAATTGGCCGCCCAGCGCGATCGCGTCATGTCGGCGCTCGACGAGATGGGCTACGACGTCATCCCGTCCGACGCCAACTTCGTGCTGTTCGGCCGCTTCGCCGACGCGCCGCGCGCCTGGCAGCACTACCTCGACGAGGGCGTGCTCATCCGCGATGTCGGCATCCCCGGCTACCTGCGCGCCACCATCGGCCTGGCTGCCGAGAACGACGAATTCCTGCGCGTCAGCGCGAAACTGGCGTCCGAGGAGCTGATCGCCCGATGACTACCCCCGACCGCATCGCCCGGGTCGAGCGCACCACCCGCGAATCCAGCATCGTGGTGGAGCTCAACCTGGACGGCTCCGGCAAGACCGACATCTCCACCGGCGTCCCCTTCTACGACCACATGCTGACCGCCTTCGGCCAGCACGGCAGCTTCGACCTCACCGTCCAGGCCAAGGGCGACATCGAGATCGAGGCCCACCACACCGTCGAGGACACCGCCATCGTCATCGGCCAGGCGCTGGGTCAGGCGCTGGGCGACAAGAAGGGCATCCGCCGCTTCGGCGACTGCTTCATCCCCATGGACGAGACTCTCGCGCACGCCGTCGTCGACGTGTCCGGGCGGCCGTACTGCATGCACACCGGGGAGCCGGATCACATGCTGCACACCATCATTCCGAGCGTCGCGCCGACCGCGTCCTATTCGACCGTGATCAACCGGCACGTGTTCGAGTCCATCGCGCTCAACGCCCGCATCGCCCTGCATGTGCGCGTGCTCTACGGCCGCGACCAGCACCACATCACCGAGGCCGAGTACAAGGCCGTCGCCCGGGCGCTGCGCGCGGCGGTCGAATACGACCCGCGCGTCTCCGGCGTCCCCTCCACCAAGGGCTCGCTATGACCAAGAGGATCGCGCTGCTGGACTACGGCTCCGGCAACCTGCACTCGGCGAGCCGCGCTCTGGCCCGCACGGGCGCCGACGTCACCATCACCGCCGACCCCGAGATCGCGCTCAACGCGGACGGTCTCGTGGTTCCCGGGGTCGGCGCGTACGCCGCCTGCATGGCCGGCCTGCTGTCCGTGCGCGGCGACCGCATCATCGGCAGGCGGCTCTCCGGCGGCCGCCCGGTGCTCGGCATCTGCGTCGGCATGCAGATCCTGTTCGAGCGCGGTGTCGAATTCGGCGTCGAGACCGAGGGCTGCGGCGAATGGCCCGGCACGGTCGAGCGCCTGGACGCGCCGATTCTGCCGCACATGGGCTGGAACACGGTCAAGGCTCCCGACGACAGTGTCCTGTTCGCGGGCATGGACGCCGACACCCGCTTCTACTTCGTGCACTCCTATGCCGCCCAGCACTGGGCCTGGACCGAGGACGACGGCTCCCAGATCGCCCCGGCCAAGCTGACCTGGGCCGAGCACGGCGTCCCGTTCCTCGCCGCGGTGGAGAACGGGCCGTTGAGCGCCACCCAGTTCCACCCGGAGAAGTCCGGCGACGCGGGCGCTCAGCTGCTGCGCAACTGGATCGACTCGATCTGATCGATCGGCCCCGAACGACCGAAACCCCCGCCACCGGCGGGGGTTTCGCTCTTTTTCAGGCCGCGGCGGGCTGCGGCCGGGTGCCGACCGACCAGACCGGGTTGGAGGCGACGCTCGAGAACCGCCAGCCCTCGGTGGTGCGGACGGCGTCGAAGCGGTAGACCTCGCCCAGGGTGAGGCGAGGCTGCGCGCCGAGGCTCGGGTCCTGGGCAGGACCCCAGGCGAAGATGACCACGAGATTGGCGCGAACCGTGGCGGTGTCGCCATCCAGATCGACGAGTATCCCGCTGATGACGTGCTGGATTCGCCTGTCGGGGAAGTGGTTTCGACTGGCCTGGGTGACCAGTGCGCGGCGGCCGACGGCCAGACCGCCGGGCGTGCGCGCGGTGGCATCGGCGGTGTAGAGGGCGGCGAGTTCGTCCCAGTCGCCCTCGTCGAGGGCGCGCCCGAGGCGGTGGACGAGTTCGGTGATCTCGAATTTGTCGGCCAGATCCCGGATCTGCCGGGTGCTGGTGTCGATCGCGTTCATGGCTACGGTCTTTCGACGAGATTGTTGGTAAGTCCAACGTTGGTGAAGCCAATGTAGCCGATCGTGGGTCTCCCCAACAAGTGTTGGTAGATTCCCCGCATGGACACCGCGCCCGCAGGCGCCTCCGGCCGGCTCCGCGCCCTCCCCACCCGCCTCATCGGCCAGGTCGCCCTCATCGCCAACCGCTGCACCGAGAAAGCCCTGGAGCAGACAGGCTCCCGCCGCTACCACTACGCCCTGCTCGCCACTCTCGACGAACAGGGCCCGCTGAGCCAGGCCGAAGCGGGCCGCCGTACCGGCATCGACCGCAGCGACGTCGTGGCCGCGGTCAACGATCTGGCCGACCGCGGCCTGCTACACCGCACCCCGGATCCGGCCGACCGCCGCCGCAACACCCTCACCCTGACTCCCGCCGGGCGGGCCCACCTCGCCGACCTCGACGAACGACTGGAAGCCGCGCAGCGGCAACTACTCCCGGGCTTCACCGCCGCCGAACGCGCCAATTTCGTCCTGACGCTGAACCGGATCCTCGAGTCCCAGACCCGGGACAGCTGATCGAAACCGGTCGGCGCTCAGACGACGGTCAGCACTTGGTCGAGCCGGGCGTCTCGCCCGTCGAGGTGACCTCGGGCGGCCGCCCGATCATCTGCACCTTGCTTCCGTCCCAATGGAATTGGACGCAGTAGTAGGTGCCGTCGGCGCAGGCGTTGCAGCTGCCCGGGATCTTGTAGCGCAGGCCCACGGTGTCGTCGGTGGTGCGACCCGGATCCGGTGCGATGAAGGTGTTCCAATTCGATTCCGCCGTACCGACATAACCGCCCTGATGGAACAGCAGTACCTGCATCGGCGAGCTGCTCGTCGCGCCCTGGATGGTGATCAGGTAGGCCGACAGTGTCGAGCAGATGTCATTGACGGACGTCTTCTCTCCCACGGCGGGCACGTCCCACTTCCACGTGTCTCCCGACCCCGAGCGGATGGGCGTCAGGGTCGCGGCCGCGTTCCGGATCGCCGCCGAATCGGGTCGGCACGCCTGCCCTCCCGCGCCGTCGGCTGTGGTCCGCGGCGCCCTACCCGGGTTGCTCGTCGTAATCTCGGCGGGTGGCTGCTGCGCTGAGCTCGCCGCTGTGACCACCGCGGTCTGTGTGGTCGTCCCCGCTGTACTCGGCTGCGCGACCGTCCCGCCATCGCCGCCGCCACACCCCGCCAGGGCGGCGACCATGACGAGCACTCCCATCCCGATGCCCACGTTCCGCACGACGAGCTCCCTCCAGTTCGACCTCGGCCTGCCCTCAGCGTGACAGCAAGCCTGCGATCGCACCACGGAAATCCCTACCGTCGAGTTCCGCGGTCACCGGCGCCCGATACGGTTCACCCTGCGGTCGGTGTGACGTCGGGCAACCACTACGCTTACCCCGTGAGTCTTGTGCTGCTACCTGCCGTCGATGTCGCCAATGGTGAGGCCGTGCGCCTGGTTCAGGGGGAGGCGGGCAGCGAAACCAATTACGGTTCGCCGCGGGACGCCGCGCTGGCGTGGCAGCAGGCCGGAGCCGAGTGGGTGCATCTGGTGGATCTGGACGCCGCGTTCGGCAAGGGCTCCAATCGTGAACTGCTGGCCGGTGTCATCGGCGAACTGGATGTGAAGGTCGAGCTGTCGGGCGGTATCCGCGACGACGAGTCCCTGAAGGCCGCGCTGGCCACCGGGTGCGCGCGCGTCAACCTCGGCACCGCCGCGATCGAGAACCCGGAGTGGTGCGCGCGCGCCATCGGCGAGTACGGCGACAAGATCGCCGTCGGCATGGACGTGAAGCTCATCGACGGCGAGTGGCGGCTGCGCGGACGCGGCTGGGTCACCGACGGCGGCGACCTGTGGGAGGTGCTCGAGCGCCTCGAGCGCGACGGCTGCTCGCGGTACGTGGTCACCGACGTCTCCAAGGACGGCACCCTGACCGGCCCGAACCTGGATCTGCTGAGCCAGGTCGCCAATGCCTGCGAGGCCCCGGTCATCGCCTCCGGCGGCATCTCCGTCCTCGACGACCTGCGGGCCATCGCCACGCTGACCGAGGAGGGCGTCGAGGGCGCGATCATCGGCAAGGCCCTGTACGCGGGCCGGTTCACGCTGCCCGAAGCCCTGGCCGCGGTGCGATAGCCGCCCATGGCCGCCGAACTCGCCGAACTGCTCGGCACCGCCGGCGCGGTGCTCGACTCCGCCGCACCGCGTTTCGTCGAGGGCATCGGGGCGCCGAGCGCGGTCGAGAAGGGACGCAACGACTTCGCCACCGAACTCGACCTGGAACTCGAACGCACCATCTCCCAGCGTCTGAGTGAGCGCACCGGAATCCCGGTGCACGGCGAGGAATTCGGCGGCCCGAAGCTGACCTCGGGCACCGCCTGGGTGCTCGACCCGATCGACGGCACCTTCAACTACTCGGCTGGCAGTCCCATGTGCGGCATGCTGCTCTCGCTGGTGCGCGACGGCGTCCCCGTCATCGGCCTGACCTGGCTGCCCATCCTGGGCCAGCGCTACGCGGCCGTCGCCGGCGGCCCGCTGTTGCTCAACGGCACCCCGCTGCCGCGGCTGGCGCCCGCCAAGCTGGCCACCGCCATGATCAGCTTCGGCAGCTTCAATATCGATGGGGCGGGCCGCATTCCGGGCATCTTCCGCTTCAACCTGCTGGGTGCGCTGAGCCGGCTCTCCGGTCGGCAGCGCATGTACGGCTCGACCGGCATCGACCTGGCCTACACCGCCTCCGGAATTCTGGGCGGCGCCGTGGTGTTCGGACATCATCCGTGGGACAACGCGGCGGGCGTGGTACTGGTCCGGGCCGCGGGCGGGGTGGTCACCGACCTGCTGGGCAAGGACTGGACCATCGAATCCGGTTCGGTGCTGGCCGCCGCCCCCGGCGTGCACGAGGAACTACTGGACCTGATCGCGGACACCGCCGATCGGGTCCGAGGAGAGGCAGAGCAATGAGTTTGGCCGTACGCGTGATTCCGTGCCTGGATGTGGACGCCGGGCGCGTGGTCAAGGGCGTCAACTTCGAAAACCTCAGGGACGCGGGCGATCCCGTCGAACTCGCGGCCGCCTACGACGCCCAGGGCGCCGACGAGCTGACCTTCCTCGACGTCACCGCCTCCACCGGCGACCGCGGCACCATGATCGACGTGGTCACCCGGACCGCCGAGCAGATCTTCATCCCGCTCACCGTCGGCGGCGGCGTGCGCACCGTCGAGGACGTGGACCGGCTGCTGCGCGCCGGCGCGGACAAGGTGTCGGTGAACACCGCCGCCATCGCCCGCCCCGAGGTGCTGCGCGAGATGTCGGAGCGTTTCGGCTCGCAGTGCATCGTGCTGTCGGTCGACGCCCGCACCGTGCCCGAGGGCCAGGACCCGACTCAGTCCGGCTGGGAGGTCACCACCCACGGCGGCAAGCGCGGCACCGGCATCGACGCCGTCGAATGGGCCGTGCGCGGAGCCGAATTGGGCGTCGGCGAGATCCTGCTCAACTCCATGGACGCCGACGGCACCAAGGCCGGTTTCGACCTGACCATGATCCGCGCGGTGCGCGCCGCGGTCTCGGTGCCGGTCATCGCCTCCGGCGGCGCGGGCAAGGTCGAGGACTTCGCCCCGGCCGTGCGGTCGGGTGCGGACGCGGTGCTGGCCGCCAGCGTCTTCCACTTCGGCGACCTCACCATCGGTCAGGTCAAGGACGCCATGCGCGCGGAAGGAATCACCGTCCGATGAGCACCCTGGATCCCGCGATCGCGGCTCGCCTCAAGCGCAACTCCGACGGCCTGTTCGCCGCCATCGCGCAGGAGAAGAGCACCGGCGATGTGCTCATGATGGCGTGGATGGACGATGAGGCGCTGGCCCGGACCCTGGAAACCCGCAAGGGCACCTACTATTCGCGCTCGCGGCAGCAGTACTGGGTCAAGGGCGAGACCTCCGGCCACACCCAGTACGTGCACGAGGTACGGCTGGACTGCGACGGCGACACCGTGCTGCTCGTCGTCGACCAGGAGGGTGCGGCCTGCCACACCGGTACCCACACCTGCTTCGACACCGATGTGCTGCTGTCGCAGGGTGATTCGCTGCTCTAGTCGGTGTCCGGTGAGCTGACGTCCAGATGCGAGATCGGCCGCCCGGAGCGGCCGAGCCCGCGGGCCATGCCCTTGTCCAGCTGGGCCACCAGCGTCTCGCCCAATGTGAGCAGCTGCATGATCTGCTCGGCGTCCAGTCCGTCGAACACCAGGCCGCGCACGCATTCCAGATACCCGGGCGCGGCCTCGGTGATCTTCTGATATCCGGCGTCGGTCAGCACCGCCTGCGCCCCGCGACGTCCGGCAATGGTGACGCGCTCGGCCCAGCCCAGCCGTTCGAGTTTGGACACCACATGCGAGAGCCGCGATAGCGATGCGTTTGCTTTTTGCGCGAGCTCACTGAGCTGCAATCGGTGACCTGGTTCTTCGGAGAGCAGAGTCATTACGAAGTATTCGAAATGGGTAATCCCGGACTCGCGTTGCAGCTGGGTATCCAACGCGGCGGGAAGTCTGGTCGTGAGCGCGACAAGCGTACGCCAAGCTCGCTGTTCCATGGGATTCATCCACCTGGTCACCGTGCTCGCCCTCTCGTGCAGCCGAGTGACGTGTTGTGCCGGCCGATGGGAGAGTCTGCGATACAGCATCGAACGAGTCACTCGCTCGTCAAAGTTTGCCACGATTTCGCTCGCCAGTCACGGTGTTGCTGAATGACGTGACATCGATCACGGGTGTCCCGAGTGGATTCAGTTCGTGCCGAGTTCGGGAGGATTTGCCGGTGTTCCGGGCTCTACGCGAGGCTTTTCCGATTCGGTCCGGCCGGCCTGCCGGTGTTCGGCGCGGTACCGCCGGAATCGCCTGCGCAGCAAGACGAATGCCACCAGCAGCAACAGCACCGCGGCCACGATCGCGCCCGCCAGCGCGGCGCCGCGGAATCCCGGCGCATCGACATCGAGAATGCGCTCACCGGCGTGTGCGGCATTGGAGTTGCCCCACACAATGGTCAGCGTCAATAAATTCGGGATGACGGTGACGAGTGCCAGCACGGCCGCGCCGCCGGCGATGAACCGACCACCTCGTTTGCGCCAGCCGAGTCCCGCCGCCAGCGTCAGAAACAGCGGTAGCGCGGTGCACAGCAGACCCATCAGCAGGCCGTACCAGATGCCTTTCGCGAAACTCCCGCTCACGCTTTCGCCGATGCGCTGCGCCCACCACCGTGGCAGGAACGCCGCCAGGATCAAATACGCCAGCCACAGCACCACCGCGGCCACCACACCGATGATGATGCGATTGCGCCACGTGACGAAGGTTGAAGGCTTTCGCTCCTGCTCGGTGCCGGGCGTAGTCATGCGCCCAGCGTATGTCCGAATTGTCGGCGAGCGCAGGAACCACGCTGTGGTGGGTGCGGGGGAGCCGCCCGGCCGATCAGCGCTCGCGGAGGAAACTGATCAGCGCTCGCGCAGGAACCTCAGCGCCTCGTCGGCGTGCACGTTCGCGCGCATCTCGCTGTTGATGATCTTGGCGACGGTCCGGTCCGGATCGATGACGAAGGTGGTCCGCTTCACCGGCACCAGCGCGCCCAGCAGGCCCCGCTTCACGCCGAACTCGGCGGCCACCTCGGCTCCGGGATCGGACAGCACCGGATAGCTCAGGCCCTGCTTCTCCGCGAACCCGGACTGCACCTCGACCGAATCCGCGCTGATGCCCACGCAGTTGGCCCCGGCGGCCTTGAATTCGGTTGCCAGATCCCGGAAGTGGCAGGCCTCGGCCGTGCACACCGGCGTATTCGCCGCGGGATAGAAGAACAACACCACGGGCCCGTCCGCGAGCAGTGATTCGAGTGACCGCACGGTCCCCGACTGATCCGCGAGTTCGAAATTGGGCGCGATCTGACCAACCTTCATACCCGCACCCTACCCCTAATTCATCGCGCACGAGCTATCTGAAATTGCCTGGGGTTCCGGGGGATTGCCCCGGAGCCCCCAACCACCCCGACACCGGGCGCCGGTCCGCGCTCACCCGCCGCGATGCTCGGCTCACACGCCGAGCATCGCGGCGACCTCCGGGTTCTTGATATCCATGACGTCGAGGATGCCGTGGGCGCGCAGGAACGGCTCGAGCTCCCGGATGCGGTCGCTGTGCTCGGCGTACT
Source organism: Nocardia niigatensis NBRC 100131 (assembly GCF_000308655.1). Lineage (GTDB taxonomy): Bacteria > Actinomycetota > Actinomycetes > Mycobacteriales > Mycobacteriaceae > Nocardia > Nocardia niigatensis. Next base: position 55,426 of record NZ_BAGC01000026.1, read on the forward strand.
CGTCCGGGAAGCTGCGCCGATCCAGCGCCTCCAGGGCCTTCACGTAGGTCACGAACGAGGCGATGGCGGAGGATCTCCCGCCCGGGTTCATATTCATCATCCGCGGCACCTGGCCGGGCATCACGCCCGGAGCCAGCTGCGGAGGCGCGTGCCGGGGGGCCTCCGGTGCCATCGGTTGCGAGGGGTACATCTGTGTTGAACTCCTCTCGAAAATGGGGATAACCGCGTGCGACCTCTCCATCCCGCTGCCGGAGCGGTGACGACGATCCCGCCGGTGGGGACCGCCGCGAGTGCAGTGATGACCGCTTCGGGTATTCGCCACGGCCGCCCGTTCGGCTGGGCGGGGAACGCGATTTAGATGGCGCCGGACGGGCCTGGAATGATGGGCGAATGCACGGCGCGCATGGTTTGCCTCTGAACGCGGCTATCGATACCACCACCTCCCGGGAGCAGTTCCGGGCGCTCGCGGCCGACCACCGGGTGGTCCCGGTGGTCCGAAAGGTGTTGGCGGACTCCGAGACTCCGCTCTCGGCCTACCGCAAACTGGCCGCGGACCGCCCCGGTACGTTCCTGCTGGAATCGGCGGAGAACGGCCGCTCGTGGTCGCGATGGTCGTTCATCGGCGCGGGCAGCCCCAGCGCGCTGACCGTGATCGACGGCGAGGCGGCCTGGCTCGGCCAGACCCCGGCCGACGCGCCGGTGGGCGGCGACCCGCTCGCCGCGCTGCGCGAGTCCCTGCAGGTGCTGCGCACCGAGCGGCTGCCCGGTCTGCCGCCGCTGACCGGCGGCCTGGTCGGCTACCTCGGCTACGACACCGTCCGCCGCCTCGAACGCCTGCCCAGCCTGGCCATCGACGACCTGCAGGTCCCCGAGCTGGTCCTGATGCTGGCCACCGACCTGGCCGCCTTCGACCACCACGAGGGCGCGATCACCCTCATCGCCAATGCCGTCAACTGGAACGGCACCGACGAGCATGTGGACGCCGCCTACAGCGACGCGGTGGCCCGACTGGACCGCATGACCGAGGCCCTGGCCGCCCCCGCCGACTCCACCGTCTCGGTGTTCGACCGCCCCGAGCCGAACTACCGCCGGCAGCGCACCTCCGACGAGTTCGGCGCGGGCGTACGCCGGCTCGTGAAGGAGATCGAGGCGGGCGAGGCGTTCCAGGTGGTGCTGTCGCAGCGCTTCGAGATGGACTACCAGGGCACCCCGCTGGACCTCTACCGCATGCTGCGGGCCTCCAACCCGAGCCCGTACATGTACCTCATGCACATTCCGGACGGGTCCGGCGGCACCGCGTTCTCCATCGTCGGTTCCAGCCCCGAATCGCTGGTGACGGTGAAGGACGGCGTGGCCACCACCCACCCGATCGCGGGCACCCGGTGGCGCGGCGTCACCGAGGAGGACGACCTCCTGCTCGAGAAGGGCCTGCTGGCGGACGAGAAGGAGAACGCCGAGCACCTCATGCTCGTCGATCTCGGCCGCAACGACCTGGGCCGGGTCTGCGAGCCCGGCACCGTGAAGGTCACCGAATACCGCCATGTCGAGCGCTACTCGCACGTCATGCACCTGGTGTCCACGGTGTCCGGCCGGCTGCGCGCCGGCAAGGTCGCCCTCGACGCGGTCCAGGCCTGCTTCCCCGCAGGCACTCTGTCGGGCGCGCCCAAGGTCCGCGCCATGGAGCTGATCGAAGAGCTCGAGCCCACCCGCCGCGGCGTCTACGCGGGCGTGGTCGGCTACCTGGACTTCGCCGGTGACGCCGACACCGCCATCGCCATCCGCACCGCCCTGCTCAAGGGCGGCACCGCCTACGTCCAGGCCGGCGCCGGCATCGTCGCCGACTCCGACCCGGACTACGAGGACGTCGAGTCCCGCAACAAGGCCATGGCCGTCCTCAAGGCCATCGCCGCCGCCGAGACCGTACGCGCCTACCGCCCGAACGGCGCGGATCAATGAGCGATCCGGATCCGGACGCCACGGAAGCCGCAGGGGCGCAGCCCGACTCGCGCCCGCCGGACGCGGATTCCGTGAGATCCGGTGCGGCGGCGCCCGACTCGGAGCCGGCGACCCCGAGCATCGCCGAGCAGGCGCAGGCGGCGGATCTGGCCGAGGCGGAAGCCGCGGCGAAGACCGCGAGTACCGCGAAGCGGCCGCGGCCGATCGTGGCGGTGGCCCTGCTGGCGGTCGCGGCGGCCCTGCTCTGGGGCTCGTCGCGGATGAACTGGGCCCGGATCGAGATCACCAGCGACTATGGCCTGCCGCGTCACCGGGAGCTCAACGGCGGTGTCTGGTTCGGGGCGTTGACCCCGCTGGCGCTGGTCTTCCTGGCCACCATTGCGGCGGTGTTCGCCACCCACGGCTGGTGGCGGCGCGGGGTCGGCGTGGTGGTCGCGGTGCTGGCGGCGGTGTCCGCGGTGCCCGGGTACGCCCTGCTCATGCACAAGGGGACCACCGATCGCGCGACGCGCCTGGCCGAACTGCACGGGGGTGATCACGCGGGCGCGGTGACGACCTCGACGCTGCCCGCCGTGGTGGCGCTGGCGGGCGCGGTGGCCGCGTTCGTGGCCGGACTGCTCCTCGTCCGGCAGTCGTCCGGGACGACCCGCATGTCCGGCAAGTACGACAGCCCCGCCGCGCGGAAGCTGTCGGCGGCCGAGCAGGTTGCCGCACATCACGCCCGGGTTCGGGACCCGGAATCCGGGTCACATCCGGCCGCCGATACGCAGTTGTCGGGCCGCGTGCTGTGGGACGCCCTCGACGAGGGTGTGGACCCGACCGACGATGAAACCAATCGCCCTGCCGCGCACGATGATCCGGGTAACGGGACAGCGCGCGACAACCGCCCCTGAGCTGGGTGGGGGACCGGCAGCGTCGCCGGTACCCGCCCCGCTGTCAAGCACGGGAACATAGCCATTTACTCTTTATCAGCATCGGTGAGACAGCGCCTGGGGGGATTCTCAGGCAGCAAGTCCGTCTCCCCAGAAAGGATTCGAGCCAGATGACGGTACTCGACTCGATTCTCGACGGGGTCCGCGCGGATGTGGCCGCTCGGGAAGCCCTTCTGGATTTCCAGGCCGTGAAGGCAGCCGCCGCGCAGGCCAAGTCCCCGCGTGACGCCAAGGCCGCGTTGCACGCGGAGGGCATCGGCGTGATCGCCGAGGTGAAGCGCTCCAGCCCGTCCAAGGGCGCGATCGCCGACATCCCGAACCCCGCCGACCTGGCCCGGGCCTACGAGGACGGTGGCGCGCGCATCATCAGCGTGCTGACCGAGCAGCGCCGTTTCGGTGGTTCCCTGGCGGATCTCGACGCGGTCCGCACGGCGGTCGACATCCCGATCCTGCGCAAGGACTTCATCGTCGGGCCGTACCAGATTCACGAGGCCCGCGCCCACGGCGCGGACGTGATCCTGCTGATCGTCGCCGCCCTGGAACAGGACGTGCTGTCCTCCCTCATCGACCGCACCGAATCGCTCGGAATGACCGCGCTGGTCGAGGTGCACACCGAGGAGGAGGCCGACCGCGCCCTCGAGGCCGGCGCCAGCGTGATCGGCGTGAACGCCCGCAACCTCAAGACCCTCGAGGTGGACCGGGATGTGTTCGCGCGCATCGCCCCCGGCCTGCCCAGCGAAGTGATCCGGGTGGCCGAGTCCGGCATCCGCGGCACCGCCGACCTGCTGGCCTACGCGGGCGCGGGCGCGGACGCCGTGCTCGTCGGCGAGGGCCTGGTGACCAGCGGCGACCCGCGCGCCGCGGTGGCCGAACTGGTGACCGCCGGAACCCACCCGTCCTGCCCGAAACCGGTGCGCCGGGGACGGTGAAAGAGCCGATGACACAGACTGAAAAACTCTCGGGCAAGAACACTCTCGGCCTGCCGCAGGCCAGCGACGGCGTCGCGCACAAGAGCCATGAACCCGATCTGGGCGGGCACTTCGGCGTGTACGGCGGACGCCACGTGCCCGAAGCGCTGATGGCCGTGATCGAAGAGGTCACCGCCGAATACGACAAGTGCCGGGTGGATCCGAGCTTCCTCGACGAGCTGGACCGCCTGCAGCGCGACTACACCGGCCGCCCGTCGCCGGTGTTCGAGTGCAAGAACCTGGCCCAGCACGCGGGCGGCGCGCGCATCTTCCTGAAGCGGGAAGACCTGAACCACACCGGTTCTCACAAAATCAACAACGTGCTCGGCCAGGTGCTGCTGGCCAAGCGCATGAACAAGACCCGGGTCATCGCCGAGACCGGCGCGGGCCAGCACGGCGTCGCCACCGCCACCGCGTGCGCGCTGCTCGGCCTGCAGTGCGTCATCTACATGGGCGCGGTCGACACCGTGCGCCAGCAGCTGAACGTGGCCCGCATGCGCCTGCTCGGCGCCGAAGTCATCAGTGTGACAACGGGTTCGCAGACGCTGAAGGACGCCATCAATGAGGCGCTGCGCGACTGGGTCACCAATGCCGACGAGACCTACTACTGCTTCGGCACCGCCGCGGGCCCGCACCCGTTCCCGCTCATGGTGCGCGACTTCCAGCGCATCATCGGACTGGAGGCGCGCAAGCAGATCCAGGACCACACCGGGCGCCTGCCCGACGCGGTGACCGCCTGTGTCGGTGGCGGTTCCAATGCCATCGGCATCTTCCACGCTTTCATCGACGATCCGGACGTGCGCCTGATCGGCTACGAGGCCGCCGGTGACGGCGTCGAAACCGGCCGTCACGCAGCCACTTTCACCGGTGGCACCCCCGGCGCCTTCCAGGGCGCGTACTCGTACCTGCTGCAGGACGAGGATGGGCAGACCGTCGAATCCCATTCCATCTCAGCGGGTCTGGACTACCCGGGCGTCGGCCCGGAGCACGCCTACCTCAAGGACATCGGCCGGGCGGAGTACTACCCGATCACCGACACCGAGGCGATGGACGCGCTGCTGCTGCTGAGCCGCGCCGAGGGCATCATCCCGGCCATCGAGTCCGCGCACGCCGTGGCGGGCGCGGTGCAGCTGGGCCGGGAACTGGGTGCGGGCAAGATCATTCTGGTGAATCTGTCCGGCCGCGGTGACAAGGACATGGACACGGCTGCCCAGTGGTTCGGGCTGTTCGACAAGCCCGAGGGGGAAGCCCAGTGAGCCAGCAGTCCCGTCTCGCCAATACCTTCGCGGCCTGCCGCGAGGAGAACCGCGCCGCGCTCATCGGCTACCTGCCCGCCGGCTACCCGGATGTGCAGGGTTCCATCGACGCGTGCCGCGCCATGGTCGAATCCGGTTGCGACATCATCGAAGTCGGCATCGCCTATTCCGATCCGGTGATGGACGGCCCGACCATCCAGCACGCCACCGAGCAGGCGCTCGCCGGCGGTGTCCGGGTGCGCGACGTGTTCAAGGTCGTGGAGGCCATCTCGCAGGCGGGCGGCAAGGCCGTCGTCATGACCTACTGGAATCCGGTGCTGAAGTACGGCGTGGACACCTTCTCCCGTGACCTCGCGGCGGCCGGCGGCCTGGGCCTGATCACCCCCAACCTGATTCCGGAGGAGGCCGACGACTGGTTCGTGGCGTCCGCCACCCACAACCTGGACCGTATCTTCCTGGTCGCGCCGTCCTCCACCGAGGAGCGGCTGGTCAAGACCCTGGAGGCGACAAAGGGTTTCGTGTACGCGGCCTCGACCATGGGCGTCACCGGCGCCCGCGACGCGGTCTCGTCCATGGCGCCCGCGCTGTGCGCCCGCATCCGCGCCCACTCCGACATTCCGATCGGCGTCGGCCTGGGTGTGCGCAATGGCGCGCAGGCGGCCGAAATCGCCTCCTACGCCGACGGTGTCATCGTGGGCTCGGCCCTGGTGTCGGCGGCCGCGCAGGGCCTGGACGCGGTCCGGGCGCTGACCGAGGAACTGGCGCAGGGCGTCCGCTCGGCGGCGGTCACCTCCTAGACCGCCACAGCTCGAAGGGTGCGTGCCGAATGCGGTACGCACCCTTTCGCATGGGCGGGACCGTGCCGGGCGCGCTCGGATATCCGTTGTGTTGCCGAATGTTCGCTGGGAGGCTCGCGCATGAATTCGACACAGCGCGCCGCCCTGAGGCGGCGCACCAGCTGCCTGTTGGGCTACGGTGGGGACCCGTGACCTTACGAGCCCTTGCCGAGAGCACCGGCGCCGATGTCCTGGCCTACATTCCCAGCCCGCCGCGCGGCGTGTGGAACCTCGGGCCGTTCCCGCTGCGGGCGTACGCCATCTGCATCATCCTCGGCATCATCGCGGCCATCTGGCTGGGTGAGAAGCGCTGGGTGGCGCGCGGCGGCCAGACCGGCATGGTGCTCGACGTGGCCATGTTCGCGGTGCCCTTCGGCCTGATCGGCGGGCGGCTCTACCACGTCGCCACCGACTGGCAGAAGTACTTCGGCGCCGGCGGTCACCCCATCAACGCGCTCAAGATCTGGGAGGGCGGCCTCGGCATCTGGGGCGCGGTGCTGCTCGGCGGCATCGGCGCCTGGATCGGCTGCCGGGTGTACCGGATTCCATTGCCCGCCTTCGGCGACGCCATCGCGCCCGGCATCCTGCTGGCCCAGGCCATCGGCCGGCTCGGCAACTACTTCAACCAGGAGCTCTACGGCCGCGAGACCAAGGTGCCGTGGGGCCTGGAGATCTACCTGCGCTACGACCACAGCGGCCAGCTGGACATGATGAACGGCACCGCCGCGGGCGCGGCCGAGAAGATCGTGCAGCCGACCTTCCTCTACGAGCTGATCTGGAACCTGATCGGCGTGGGGATCCTGCTCTACGCGGACCGCAAGTTCCGCATCGGCCACGGCCGCCTGTTCGCGCTCTATGTGGCGGTCTACTGCTTCGGCCGCTTCTTCGTGGAGCTGCTGCGCGACGACGAGGCCACCCACGTCCTCGGTCTCCGCATCAACACCTTCACCTCGGCGATCGTATTCGTCTGCGCCGTGGCCTATTTCCTCTTCGCCACCAAGGGGCGCGAGACCGCCGAGCAGATCCGCGCCGGAGCGGATCGCCCCTGGCCGTGGCAGTTCGGCGCGCTGCGGGCCTACGGGGCGACCGGTACGCCGGCGGAAACCACTACGGCCGCAGCAGATTCGGCGGCCGAGGCAACCGCCGAGGAAAGCGAGCCCGAGGCGGGGGAGCCCGCCGAGCAGGCCGAGTCCGAATCGCCCGACTCCGGCAACGAATCCGAGACCAAGAACGATAACTCCTCCGAAACCGGTGATTCCGAGCCGGACGATGAGGAATCCGCAGCGGCCGACCAGGCGAAGCCGGTCGAGTCCGGCAAGAATGGCTCCTGACCGCCATTCAGGAGGGGGACACCACAGTGACCGACCCATTCAACCCGCAGCAGCCGCAGGACGGGCCGCAGTACGGCGTCCCCGGCACCGGCCCGCAGTACGGGCAGCCCTACGGCCAGCAGCCGTACCCGGGCCAGCCCTTCGCGCACCCGGATCAGCCGTACGGCCAGCCCTTGGGCCAGCCCGCGCCGTACCCGATCCCGGGTTCGGCCGGGCCGTACGGCGGTGACCCGGAAGCCCCGTTCGGCCGCGATCCGTTCGGAGTTCCGTTCTCGGACAAGAGCAAGCTCACCGCGGGCCTGCTGCAGATCTTCGTCGGCCACTTCGGAGTCGGCCGGTTCTACCTGGGCTACACCACGATCGGCGTGCTGCAGCTGATCACCTGCGGCGGCTGCGGGATCTGGTCGTTGATCGACGGCATCCTCATGCTCACCGGCAAGGTTCCGGACCTGCAGGGGCGTCCGCTGCGCGACTGACGACGACACCTCCGTGTCCACGGCCGCCACTCGATCGAGTGGCGGCCGTTCCCGCTTATCGCCGGGCGCGAGTTCACACCAGATTTCCGCGCAACGTGAGGATTGGCGTCCCAGCCTCCGCCATCCTGGTCGCCGAATTGTTGCGCATCGCCCAGATGGCCGCCGCCCCACCTTCGACTTCTTCGCCCTCTACGGAATTGTGGCCGTCTACTGCTGGGTAATCCGCCCCATCTTCGGCGTCGGCCGGACCCGTCTCGAAACTCGGTTGGCGAGACATGCGGCGCTGAAAGTTCGCGGCCCGCCTCGCCCTGGACCGGCGGAGCGGTGGAGCGCAGCGGCGGAGCGGAGCGGGGAAGACCGAGGTGACAGGGCCGCGAACAGCCGCGGCTGAACTGCGGCCATGGGCCGGGGCCAGCAATTAGCTGAACGGCCGCTTACGAGAACCGTATATGTGTGTGCCGGGCTCGGCATGAGGGTTGTCACAGGTCTAGGGTTTAACCCGTGATGCGACGAACGAAGATTGTGTGCACCCTCGGACCAGCAGTGTCATCCGAGGACCGGATTCGTGAGCTCGTCGAAAGTGGCATGGACGTTGCGCGCCTGAACTTCAGCCACGGCGAGCACTCCGATCATGCCGAGAACTACAAGAAGGTGCGCGCTGCCAGCGATACGGCCGGCCGCGCTGTCGGCATCCTCGCCGACCTGCAAGGCCCGAAGATCCGGCTGGGCCGGTTCGGGGGCGACGGCAAGACCGTCTGGAACACCGGCGAGGAAGTCCGTATCACCGTCGACGACATCGTAGGAACTCACGACCGGGTTTCCACCACCTACAAACACCTCGCCAAGGACGCCAAGCCCGGCGACCGGCTGCTCGTGGACGACGGCAAGGTCGGGCTGACCGTGCTGCGCGTCGAGGACAACGACGTCATCTGCCGGGTCACCGAGGGCGGCCCCGTCTCCAACAACAAGGGCGTCTCGCTGCCCGGCATGGACGTGTCCGTGCCCGCGCTGTCCGAGAAGGACATCGACGACCTGGAATTCGCCCTGAACCTGGGCGTGGACTTCATCGCGCTGTCCTTCGTGCGTTCGCCCTCCGACGTGGAGCTGGTGCACGACATCATGGATCGCGTGGGCCGCCGGGTGCCGGTCATCGGCAAGCTCGAAAAGCCCGAAGCCATCGACAATCTGGAGGCCATCGTGCTGGCCTTCGACGCCATCATGGTCGCCCGCGGCGACCTCGGCGTCGAGCTGCCGCTCGAGCAGGTGCCGCTGGTGCAGAAGCGCGCGGTCCAGATGGCGCGCGAGAACGCCAAGCCGGTCATCGTGGCCACCCAGATGCTGGAGTCCATGATCACCAACTCCCGCCCGACCCGCGCCGAGGCCTCCGACGTGGCCAACGCGGTGCTCGACGGCGCCGACGCGGTCATGCTCTCCGGTGAGACCTCGGTCGGCGACTACCCGATCGAGGCCGTGCGCACCATGGCCCGCATCGTGCACGCCGTGGAATCCGAGTCCTCGACCCGGGTGCCGCCGCTGACCCACGTGCCGCGGACCAAGCGCGGTGTCATCTCCTACGCCGCCCGCGACATCGGCGAGCGGTTGAATGCCAAAGCGCTGGTTGCGTTCACGCAGTCCGGTGACACGGTGCGCCGTCTGGCCCGCCTGCACACCCCGCTGCCGCTGCTGGCCTTCACCCCGCAGGCCGCGATTCGCAGTCAGCTGGCCTTGACGTGGGGCGTGGAAACGTTCATCGTTCCTCCGGTGGGCACGACCGACGAGATGATCCACCAGGTGGACAACGCGTTGCTCTCGATCGGCCGGTACAAGAAGGGTGACCTGGTGGTCATCGTGGCCGGCTCGCCGCCGGGTACTGTCGGGTCCACCAACCTGATCCACGTGCATCGCATCGGCGAGGAGGACCACTAGTTTGAGTGCGTCGCTGGACGAGACGTCTCCGGACGTCGTCGCGGACCCCGAGGGGGCCGGTCTGTCCGATGATCTGCGGGAGCTGCTGCGCCTGCTGGATCTCGAGGAGAACGGACCCGACATCTTCATCGGTCAGCATCCGGAGAAGGTATGGAGCCGCACGTTCGGCGGCCAGCTGGTCTCGCAGGCGATCATCGCCGCGGGGCGCACGGTGGGCCCGGAGCGTCCGATCCACGCGGTCAACGCGCACTTCGTGCGCGGCGGGGACCCGAAGCAGCCGATCGAATATCACGTCGATCGGCATCGGGACGGCCGCTCCATCGCCAACCGCACGGTCACGGCGTACCAGGACGGGCAGGAGCTGTTCGTCATGCTCGCCGCCTTCCAGGACTGGGGCAAGGGGCTCGAGCACGGGGCGCCCCTGCCCGACGTGCCCGGGCCGGATGACCTTCCCCGCGTGGAGGATTCGTTCGCGGGCATGGAGGACAAGCTCCAGATGTTCGTGAACGCACCGCATCCCATCGAGATGCGCTACACGAACGACCCGGCCTGGATCCTCAAGGGCAAGGGCGAGAGCCTCGGTCACAACCGGGTGTGGATGCGCACCGACGGCGCGCTGCCCGACGATCCGCTGATTCACGTTGCGGCGCTGGCGTATTCGTCGGACACCACCGTGCTGGACTCCATCATCACCACGCACGGGCTGTCCTGGGGCTGGGACCGCATCATCGCGGCCACGGTGAACCACTCCATCTGGTTCCACCGGCCCTTCCGCTTCGACGACTGGTCGCTGTACGCGACCGAGTCCCCGGTGGCGGCGGGTTCGCGCGGCCTGGCCCGTGGGCATTTCTACGCGCAGAACGGCGACCTGCTCGCGACGACCGTGCAGGAAGGCGTGATTCGCCACTTCCCGGCGCGGCGCTGAGCCGACACACATGCTGGAACGGGCCGTACCCCTCGGGTGCGGCCCGATGTGTCCTCGGGGTCCGGGGCGGAGCCCCGAAATCTTCCGGGGACCCCTGAGAGCCTGAGAGTCAGATCAGCTCGCGGTTCTCTTCGAGGTCGAAGTTCTCCCGCTGCAGCGCGTGCACGATGTAGGGGATCGGCTCATCGGCGGACAGTTCGAGCACCAGCCGCTGTTCCAGCTTGGCGATGCCCGCCTTGGTCAGTTGACGGGCCTCGCCCACGAGACTCAGCGCGATCTCGAAGGTGCGGCGGTCGCCCGGTTCGGCACCGGGATGATCCAGCCGCCATTGGGTTTCGAGCACGGTGTGGGTGGGATCGTCGCACTCCACCGGCAGGGTGAAGCGCCACGCGAAGATATCTCGATCGGCGACGTATTCATCGACCACGCGGCACACCGTCTCGGTGACGCGGTGCAGGGTCTGAGGTGTCACGTAAACATGGAGCGAAACATCCGAAATTCGCTTCGGCATGTCCTTGGTCCTGTTCTTGTGTCGAACCACCGACAGTGGTGTTCGGCGGAACGGATAGGTGTTCCGCGCGAGAGTGTAATCCCTTACTGGACCAACCAGGCAGCAAGGTGTATTGACACGCGGGGGTTCGACGCCAAGAATACCGGATTTGCCTGCTATCCGGCGGATTCCGCCGCGCGCCGGGCCGGTTCGACTGCCGGCCCGGAGTATTCGGCCGGCCGCTGGTATTCGGGCCGCCGGCTCTGCTCGCCGCGTCCGCCGTCGATAACCAGCAACGCCGGCTGCCCGTCCGCGGCGCTGCGCGGGCGCAGGGTGGCCTGCGGATGCTGATGGGCGTGCAGGGCCAGCAGCAGCGGGACCAGGGCCTCGGCGATGCGGTCGCCGACATCGCAGAACTGCTGCGCTGACAGACCGACCGGATCGGCGATGTTCTCCCGGCCGACATACGCCAGATCGTTACGCGCGGCGTGCAGTCCGACCACGGTGCGCGCACCGCTGACCTTGGCGATCCGGTACGCCTCGAGCAGGGTGAAGGTGCGGGGCAGCGCCTCGGGCACGAGATCGCGCACCTGGTCGCGGATCGTCTCGGTCATGGTCAGCACCAGGTCGGCGCGGTGCACCATTTCCGCCTTGAGGCGGCGGGCCTTGAAATTGTCGGCGTTGCCGCCGAGCCCCACAATCGTCTGTGCGGCAAGGGGTTCCACCGGGAATCCGACCAGTGCGCGTACGCCGGCACTCTCGGCGGTCAGTTCCTGTAGTCGGTTGTCAGCGGCCACCGCCAGTGTGAGGCGTTCGGCAATGACGGATCGGCAAACATTTCCGCTGCACACGAACAGCACATGCATGCGGATAACTTATGCCCGCCGTTGTCGCTTCGAAACAGTTCCGTGACCGAATCACACGTTTCGACCGCGATGTTCATCGCGTAGCCGAATGTCGCTCACCTGCTGTTGGTTCTCGTTTACCGGAGTGTCCGACTGGCAACAGGTCAATGCCCCTGGAATGTGAGCATGCCCGTTCGTGTGCGGCAAATCAATAGCCGGACGGCTATTGATATCCGCGGTGTCGTACAACGCGGATTCCGTTATCACGGGCGCGATTTCGGGTGCCTCGTGGGCATTGGCCGTGTCGCCCACCCGCCCTCGCGTGGAGAACAACCGCCCTCGTGCCGGCACGGTCGGGGCGAACCGGGCCAGCCCGGCGGGCGCGGACATGTCGTCGTACACGGAATCGATTCCGCCCCTGGCGAAGTAGGCCTCGTGCCAGAATCCGGTGCCGCCGGAATCCCGCAGGAACTGCTGCCACCACAGCCGATGCGGTTCCGACCGGGTCCACCGCTCGAGGCTCTCCAGATCCCGCCAGTACTGCCGGGCGCCCCAGTGCGGCGGCCACAGCGACCACACCACGTCCTCGTGCGACAGCAGCCCGTCCGGCAGGTCGTGATGGGACCGATACAGCTTGGGGCCGACACCCAGCAGCCGCAGGATTCCGCGTGGCGTGCGCACCCGCATACCCAGCAGGATCACGACCAGATCCGGATAGTCGGAAAGGTCCGCGGTCATTCTCTCCACCCGCATTCGTGACCTCCGCACGTTTCGCTGACCTGTGCGGGACTACGGTGCCGCTGTGTCGGCGGTTCGAAAACGCTGGTTCATCGTGCTGACCGCAGTCTAGTCCGCCGGGCGGGGAATGCCGGGACCCGCGCCCGGCCGGGCGCGCTCGTCAGGTGCTCAGTCGCAGCACGGCCGAGTTGCCGTGAACAGCAACGATCTTCACGGTCAGGCCGTTGAGGAAGATGGTCCCGCCGACCCCGGTCGAGCCGGAAACGGGCAAACCGAACACGGTCGTCGACGCCGTGACCGCCCCCGGGCTGATCTGTCCGATCTTGACACTGCTGATCCGGGAGAATCCCGGAACCGGAATGGTGGTCGGCCCATCGACCCGGACCTCGCAATTGCCGTTCGAACAGGCGCCGAGATCGGTCCCGTTCGCGGCGGCGGGCAGCCCGTCCGACGGCTGCTGCGATTCCTTCGAAGACGTCGTCTTGGCCACGGTGGTCTCTCCTGCCGTCGATCCCGCTCCGGCCGGTACCGCGGACCCGCCCGTTTCCGTCCCGCACCCCGCGCACAACGCCACTACCGCCACCGCGAGGCCGATGCCGGCCGGCCCCGCTTTCATCCACGCGGATTTCAGGATTCGCATGCGACCTCCACCATGCTCATCGGAACAACAGCACCCAGATCATGCGCGACACATCGCGCCACCGGGGCGAAATGCCCGAATCAAAGATTTTCGGCACGGGGATCTGCTCTGCAATAGCGGATTGATATTGTACTGCACCCCGGTATTGATCGGTTAATCGACCTGCTGACCGGATGAACTCGGCTGCGCATCGATTTCGAACGGGGTATTCGAGCCGCGGTCAAGCTCTAACAATCGCGCAGCCGATCGACGACCTCTTCGGGCGCCGGCATGCGGGCGATCTCCGCGGCGAGCGCCTCGGCCGCCGCGCGATGGGGATTGCCGCGCCTGGGCAGCAACTGCGCTGCTCTGTCCATGATCACCGCCGCGTCGAGGTCGTCCGTCCGGACCTGGAGCGCCGCCCCCGCCGCCTCGACCGCGTCCGCATTGGCGAACTGGTCGGCCCCCTGCGGCAGGAGTAGTTGGGGTACTCCGTAATTCAGCGCCCCGAGTGTGGTGCCGCTACCGCCGTGATGCACGACGAGATCGACGTAGGGGAGCAGCCGTGTCTGCGACACCCAGCCGTGCACGGTGACATTGTCGGGCAGTGCGCCGAGTTCGTCCGGGTCCAGCCGTCCCGCGGCGACGACGATCCGGGCGTCGAGCCGCGAGAGCCCGGACACGGCCCGCGTGAGCAGTTCCGGTGTCCCGAACGCGGTTCCCAGCGTGAGGTAGATCAGCGGCCGGTCCGCGGGAATGCCCGGCACCGCGTCGATTTCTCCCGCCCCCGGATACGGCACCGGCCGCAACTCGATCCGATCCGCGCGCAGAAATTCCTTGTCCTGCAGCGCAGGCGGACAGATATCGATATGCGGTACTTCCTCCACCCCGGCGACCCGCGTCGGCATCTCGAGCCCGATCCCCTCCGGAAACATCCGCCCGAACCCGTGCCACAGCCCCGGAATCCCCGCAAGCCGCGCCGCGATCGCCACTCCCGGCACGCCCCACTCGTGAATCACCAGATCCGGCCGCAACCGCTCGAGATCCCCCGCAATATCCTCCGCGTATATCTCGGAGAAACAGTCCCCCGGCCGAAACGGCCGCAACCCGTGCCGCCCGATCGCCCCGTGCATTCCCTCGCCGACCGCGAAATGCACCTCGCACCCGGCTTTCCGAGCCGCCACCGCCAGCGGCACCAGCGGATACGCGTGCCCCACGGTCGCAAGGCTGGCGAACACAAGGCGCATCCCGCCACCCTAGCCCGTCAACCCGAGGTTGACCATGTCCGAACACTCTGCCGGACACCACTTCTCGCTACCCCAACTCGGAACCCCTTGAGCACAAACCGAATTCCCCGGAGCAACCGCGTCTTCGCCGCGGAATTCAACGGACTTCCCCAGGCGTCGCGCAACGGCCGACCATCATCGGGACTGTCCCCGAAGTGGGGATGAGTGACTGTTCTCCGGACCCGGAATCGAGAGTGGTGCCGAGTGTGGGACTCGAACCCACACGTCCTTTCGGACAACGGTTTTTGAGACCGTCGCGTCTGCCAGTTCCGCCAACCCGGCGCACCGGGAAGAAATGATAGCGGGTGAAGGGGGGAAGAGACTAATCGAGGGGGTTCAGGGCGGGTTCGGTTGTGATACTGGTCAGTTTGCGCTGGGTACGTGGGTTATGTGGGCGGGGCGACGGTACTCTTTGGAGTGACTCGATGCGTGCCGGTCCTGCGAGGGTGGCGCAAGACGAGGTGGTATCGGGTATCGGTATTCGGAAGCGACAGGGGTTCATCTATGGGAACGACAGCAGGGGGCGGTTCGAAGAAGGACGCTGCGGCGTCCGCCCCCAAGCGGGTGGTGGTTGCCGAGGACGAGGCGCTCATCCGGATGGACCTGGTGGAGATGCTCTCGGAGGAGGGCTATCACGTGGTGGGTGAGGCGGGAGACGGTCAGCAGGCTGTGGATCTCGCCGAGGAGCTGCGGCCCGATCTGGTGATCATGGACGTGAAGATGCCGCGTCGGGACGGCATCGACGCGGCGGCCGAGATCGCGTCGAAACGCGTTGCGCCGGTGGTCATCCTGACTGCCTTCAGCCAGCGTGACCTGGTGGAGCGGGCGCGGGACGCGGGGGCGATGGCGTACCTGGTGAAGCCGTTCACCAAGTCGGATCTGGTGCCGGCCATCGAATTGGCCGCATCGCGATTCCATGAGATCACGGCGCTCGAGAGCGAGGTCGCGAATCTGACCGACCGGCTCGAGACGCGCAAGCTGGTCGAGCGTGCCAAGGGTGTGCTGATGCAGACCCAGGGGCTATCCGAGCCGCAGGCCTTCAAGTGGATTCAGCGCACGGCCATGGATCGTCGCACCACCATGAAGGCGGTCGCGGAAGTGGTGCTGGAGAACCTCGCGCCGAAGTAACGCGCATTTGCCGCGTCGTCGCCCTGTTGTTGCCTTGAATGCACTGGAGAAATTAACAGTGCGGTAACAGCAGGGCGTTCCGCTTTTGTTGCGATGTCACATGGATGATTCGAATGTGATGCGGAGCTAACGTGGCAGGGCTATGTTCTGGACGGGCCGATCGATGGGGCGGCCCTCCTCGGTCACCCCGGGGTAGCACAGAACATGAGGTGAATCGTGCTTGGTTCATTGACGCGGAGGTCGTCCCTGCGACACAGTCGCACGGCGCGAGCGGTGGTGATCGGTGCGGCAGCGGTACTCGCGCTGTCATCGGCGGCATGCAGCAGCAAATCGACGGACAATTCGGGCGGCGGGTCGAATCTGACCATTCAGCCGCTCGTCCAGGTAGATGGTCAGGGCAAGGAAGTTCCCGCCAAGGACACCAGCTCGGCCGCGGATCCGGCCGGCGACGGCAAGGGGAAATGCGCGCCCCAGACGATCGCTATGGCAGGTCCGCTCACCGGTGACAACGCCAACCTCGGCCTGAACATCATCCGCGGCGTGAAACTGGCGCTGGACCAGCACAACAAGGCCAATCCGGGCTGTCAGGTGACGGTCAAGGAATTCGACACCGAGGGCGACCCGCAGAAGGCCACCCAGGTCATCCCGACCATCGTCAGCGATCCGTCGATCGTGGCCCTGATCGGCCCGACCTTCTCCGGCGAGACCAAGGCGACCGGCGCGATCCTCAACCAGGCCAATCTGCTGTCGCTGACGCCCTCGGCCACCAACGTCACCCTCACCACCAATGGCTGGAGCAACTTCTTCCGCGGCCTGGGCAACGACGGCATCCAGGGTCCGGCCGTGGGCGGATACCTGAAGGGCACCGGCAAGTTCAAGAAGATCTGCGTCATCGCCGACGACTCGGACTACGGCACCGGCCTGGCCAAGACCGTCACCGAGGGCCTGGGCTCGATCGCCGACCCGAGCTGCGCGGCCAACGTGAAGCAGAAGGACAAGGACTTCTCCGCGACGGTCTCCAAGATGGCGTCGGCCAAGCCGGACGGCATCTTCTACGCCGGCTACTACGCCGAGGCGTCCCCACTGGTCAGCCAGCTGCGCAATGGCGGCGTGACCGCGACCTTCATCTCCGACGACGGCACCAAGGACGTGGAGTTCGTCAAGCAGGCGGGCAATGCCTCCAAGGACGCGCTGCTGTCGTGCCCGTGTGGTCCGGCCTCGGACAAGTTCACCACCGCCTACAAGGCGTTCAACAACTACGACCCGGGCACCTATTCGACCGAGGGTTACGACCTGACCACGATCGTGCTCAAGGGCATCGAGGCCGGTAAGGTCACCCGTCCCGACCTGGTGGAATACGTCCGCAACTACGACGGGCAGGGTCTGGCCCGCGAGTACAAGTGGGGCCCCACCGGTGAATTGGCGAACGCGTTGATCTGGATGTACCAGGTCAAGTAGCACCCTCTATTCGGAACAGCGTGTGCCGGATCGTTCTGCGGCACACGCTGTTTTCCTCGGACGGCGAAAGTAACGAATGTCTACACCTGCTCTGGCCGATGTGACACTCCTCGCGAGCAGTTCCATCGAATTCAACGTCTCCGGCGTAGTCGACCAGTTCTGGCGGCTCACCGTCGAAGGTTTGACCTACGGTTCGATCTACGCCCTGGTCGCGGTCGGATACACACTGGTCTACGGTGTGTTGCGCCTGATCAATTTCGCCCATTCGGAAGTTTTCATGCTGGGCATGTTCGGCCAGCTGGTCGGGCTGATGGTTTTCGGATTCGCCGCCAGTGGCGATGTGTATTCTCAGGGCGTCGCCTTGACCGTCATTTATCTCGGTGCGGCCATGGTATTCGGAATGCTCGTGTCCGGCGCCGCCGCGGTGGGTCTGGAACGGGTCGCGTATCGCCCGCTACGCAAACGCGGCGCGAAACCGCTGATCTTCCTCATCACCGCGATCGGCATGTCCTTCGTATTGCAGGAATTCGTGCACTACGTGCTGCCGAAATTGACCGGCAATAAACTCGGTGGCACCAATGCGCAGCAGCCGATCGTATTGGTGAAACCCACCGAGCAGTTCCAGATCTTCGGCGCCTCGGTCACCAATGTCTCGCTGGTGATCGTGCTCGCGGCGATCGCTCTGGCGCTCGTCACGGAATTGCTCATCAACAAGACGAAATTCGGCCGCAGCATTCGCGCGGTCGCCCAGGATCCCGATACCGCCACGCTGATGGGCGTCTCACGGGAACGGGTCATCATGCTGACGTTCCTCATCGGCGGTGTGCTCGCCGGTGCGGCCGCGCTGCTGTACACGCTGAAGATCCCCAACGGCATCATCTACAACGGCGGATTCATCCTGGGCATCAAGGCGTTCAGCGCCGCGGTGCTCGGCGGCATCGGCAACCTGCGCGGGGCGCTGCTGGGCGGCCTGCTGCTGGGCCTGGCCGAGGATTACGGGCAGATCTTGTTCGGCACCCAGTGGCGTGACGTGGTGGCCTTCGTCGTGCTGGTCGGCGTGCTGATGATTCGCCCGACCGGCATTCTGGGCGAGAGCCTGGGGAGGGCGCGGGCATGACGACGACGAAACCGGCCCCCGCGCCGCAGAATTCGCCCGCCGGACGGGGTGTCGGCGACGCCATCCGCAACTGGTGGGGCGGGCTGTCCCGCCCGGCGCAGTGGGGGTTCGGCGTGCCGGCGGTCCTGGTGCTGGCCGTGCTGCCGCTGTTCAAGCTGCCGCTGCTGGACACCCCGGGCACCAGTTTCGGCGGGGTGATGGCGCAGTTCGCCATGTACGCGCTCATCGCCATCGGCCTGAATGTGGTTGTGGGACAGGCGGGTCTGCTCGACCTGGGGTATGTCGGCTTCTACGCGGTCGGCGCGTATTCGGTCGGCCTGCTCACCAGTCCGAACAGTCCGTGGAACCAGACCAATGGCGGCTGGCTCGATCCCAAGTGGGCGTGGCTGGCCTGTGTGCCGATCGCGATCCTGCTGACGGCCATCTCCGGCCTCATCCTCGGCACGCCCACCCTGCGCCTGCGCGGCGACTACCTCGCCATCGTGACCCTCGGCTTCGGTGAGATCGTGCGGCTGCTGGCCGACAATCTGCCCGAGATCACCAACGGCAGCCTGGGCCTGTCGCGGATCC
The DNA here is from genome assembly GCF_000308655.1 of Nocardia niigatensis NBRC 100131. Classification (GTDB taxonomy): domain Bacteria; phylum Actinomycetota; class Actinomycetes; order Mycobacteriales; family Mycobacteriaceae; genus Nocardia; species Nocardia niigatensis. The sequence goes on from NZ_BAGC01000026.1 coordinate 74,283, forward strand.
AGTATCCGAAGCTCGGCGAGTCGGACAGTCACCCCGGCGGCTATTTCTCCTCCGGCAACCTCGGTGACACGACCAGCTGGAATCCCTTGGACCGGGCCAACTCCGGCACCTGGTGGTACTGGCTGGGCATCGTGCTGGTGGTCGGCGTGCTGATGCTGGTCGGCAATCTCGAGCGCAGCCGCGTGGGCCGCGCCTGGGTGGCCATTCGCGAGGACGAGGACGCCGCCGAGATCATGGGCGTGCCGACCTTCAAGTTCAAGCTGTGGGCGTTCACCATTGGCGCGGCCATCGGCGGCCTGTCCGGCGCCCTGTACGCGGGCCAGGTGCAGTTCATCAACCCGGCCGGATTCAATGTCATCAACTCGATGCTGTTCCTGTGCGCGGTGGTGCTGGGCGGCCAGGGCAACAAGCTCGGCGTGATCGTGGGCGCGTTCCTGATCGTGTACCTGCCCAACCGGTTCATGTCGGTGAATGTGGGCGGGCAGTCGCTGGGCGACTACAAGTATCTGTTCTTCGGACTCACGCTGGTGGTGGTGATGATCTTCCGGCCGCAGGGTCTGTTCCCGGCTCGGCAGAAACTGCTCGCCTATGGGCGGCAGGTGTATCGGGCGGTGCGACGGCCGGTGGCCGCGCCGGCGACGGGAGCGGGACAGTGACGGGGCCGGGCGACGCGCTCTTCGACAACGAGGACATGGCGGCCGGGTACGCGGCGCCGGAGGCCGAGCCCAGCGCGGGCACGCTGGACGTCACCGAAGTACTTCCGGTACTGGGGGATTCGGAGGCGGTCGCGGAAGTCGTCGCTCCGCACCGGGACATCGAGACCGAGGTCGGCGCGCCGCTGCTGCGCACCGACGGGCTGACGGTGAAGTTCGGCGGTCTCACCGCCCTCGACGCGGTCAGCTTCGAGATCCGCCGCGGCGAGATCCTCGGGCTCATCGGACCCAATGGCGCGGGCAAGACGACCTGCTTCAACGCCATCTCCGGCGTGTACCGGCCCTCGGGCGGCACCGTCTACTTCGACGGCAAGCCGCTCACCAAGACCAAGCGCAACGAGATCACCCGCCTGGGTATCGCGCGCACCTTTCAGAACATCCGGCTCTTCGGCGAGATGACCGCGCTGGAGAACGTGGTGGTGGGAGCGGACGCCCGGCACCGGACCTCGGTCCCCGGCGCCATCTTCCGTACCGCCCGGCACCGCAGCGAGGAACGCGACTCGCTCGAAAGAGGCATGGCGCTACTGGAATTCGTCGGCATCGCCCCGCACGCGGTGGAGAAGGCGCGCAATCTCTCCTACGGCGATCAGCGCCGCCTGGAGATCGCCCGCGCGCTGGCGACGGAACCGAAGCTGCTGTGCCTGGACGAGCCGGCCGCCGGCTTCAACCCGAGCGAGAAGTCGGCGCTCATGGATCTGATCCGCAAGATCCGCGACGACGGCTACACCGTGCTGCTCATCGAGCACGACATGCGGCTGGTCATGGGCGTGACCGACCGCATCGTGGTGCTCGAGTTCGGCCGCAAGATCGCCGACGGGCTGCCGGACCAGATCCGCCAGGACCCGGCGGTGATCAACGCGTATCTGGGTGTGCCCGACGAGGCCGACGCCGAGACCGCCGACGATGTCGCGGAAGCGGAAAGCATCGGGGCCGAACCGGTTCCGGATCTCGCCGAGCGGGCTTCCGTGCCCGACGTCCCCGCCACGGCGGCCGATCAGCCGCTGCTGACGGTCGAGGACATGGTGGTCAACTACGGCAGAATCCAAGCCCTGCACGGCATCTCGCTGTCAGTGGGCCAGGGCGAGCTGGTGACCCTGCTGGGCGCCAATGGCGCGGGCAAGACGACCACCATGCGCGCCCTGTCCGGCCTGCTGCCGCTCACCCGCGGCCGCATCATGTTCCAGGGCCGCGACATCACCCGCATGAAGGCCCACGAACGCGTGGTGGCGGGTCTGATCCAGGCCCCCGAGGGCCGCGGCGTCTTCCCTGGGATGACGGTTCAGGAAAACCTCGACATGGGTTGCCACGCACGACCGTTCAAGGCCAAGGCCGACTACGTCCACACCCTGGACTGGGTCTACGAGCTGTTCCCGCGCCTGCTGGAACGCCGTCGCCAGGTGGGCGGCACCCTGTCCGGCGGTGAGCAACAGATGCTGGCCATCGGCCGCGCTCTCATGGCCCGCCCGCAGCTGCTGCTGCTGGATGAGCCGTCAATGGGCTTGGCCCCCATGGTGATCCAGCAGATCTTCCGCATCATCGCCGACATCAACGCCCAGGGCACCACGGTCCTGCTGGTCGAGCAGAACGCCCAGCAGGCCCTGACCCGCAGCGACCGCGCCTACATCCTGGAAACTGGCGAGGTCACCAAAACCGGCGGCGGCCGGGCGCTGCTGCACGACCCCGCGGTCAAGTCCGCCTACCTCGGCGTCGGCTGACATCCACCCGAAAAGCATTCGGGCCGGTCATCTTCCGATGACCGGCCCGAAGCCTTCAGCAGGGGCGACAGGAATCGAACCTGCAACCTGCCGCTTTGGAGACGGCTGCTCTGCCAATTGAGCTACACCCCTTGGCGGGGCCCTACGCTACCAGGTAGCGCGGCCGCGATGAAATCGGTTTTGCTGACCTGGGCCGACGGGCCGAGTATGCCCGCTGCCCACGGATGTCGGAGGGGATACCTAGACTCTGTCGGGTGACCCCTGCCTCTACTGATCAGCGTCCTGGTGTTGTGCCCGCATCTGCGTCCGGGGAGCAGCCGACCCTGCTGTTGCTGGATGGGCATTCGCTGGCCTACCGCGCGTTCTACGCGCTGCCGGCGGAGAACTTCAAGACGCACAGTGGGCAGACCACCAACGCGGTGTACGGATTCACCGCGATGCTGATCAACCTGCTGCGGGACGAGAAGCCCACGCATGTGGCGGCGGCCTTCGACGTGAGCCGGAAGACGTTCCGGACCGAGGCGTTCCCGGAGTACAAGGCGAACCGGATCAGCACGCCCGACGAGTTCAGGGGGCAGGTGGAGACCACCCAGGAAGTGCTGGGGGCGCTGGGGATTCCGGTGCTGGCCATCGAGGGCTACGAGGCGGACGATCTGATCGCCACCCTCACCACGCAGGCCGTGCCGGAGGGTTTCCGGGTCCTCATCGTCAGCGGTGACCGCGATTCGCTGCAGCTGGTCAACGACAACGTCACCGTGCTCTACCCGAAGAAGGGCGTCTCCGAGCTGACCCGGTTCACCCCGGCGGTGGTGGAGGAGAAGTACGGGCTCACCCCGCAGCAGTATGCGGACTTCGCGGCGCTGCGCGGCGACCCGAGCGACAACCTGCCGGGCATCCCGGGCGTGGGGGAGAAGACCGCCGCCAAGTGGGTGCGCGAATACGGTGACCTGGCCACGCTGGTCGACCAGGTGGACAAGGTCAAGGGCAAGGTCGGAGACGCGTTGCGCGCCAACCTGTCCAGTGTCGTGCTCAACCGGCAGCTCACCGAGATGGTGAAGGACGTGCCGCTGCCCTACACGCCGGAGCAGCTGGCGGTGCAGCCGTGGAATCGGGAGAAGATCCACCAGCTCTTCGACGAGCTGGAGTTCCGCGTCCTGCGCGATCGCCTCTTCGACACCCTGGCCCCGGTGGAGCCGGAGGCCGAGGCCGGTTTCGAGATCAGCGGCAGCACGCTCGCCGCGGGCACGGTCACGGACTGGCTGGCCGAGCATGCCGGAACCGGTGTGCGGCACGGTGTTTCCGTGGTCGGCACCGGCTCGCCGATCCACGGCGACACCCAGGCCATCGCGCTGGCCGCCGCCGACGGCGAGGGCGCCTACATCGATGTGCACACCCTCACCCCGGAGGACGAGAAGGCGCTGGGCGCCTGGCTCGCCGACCCGGAGGTCCCGAAGGCGTTGCACGAGGCCAAGACCGCCATGCACGCTCTGCGCGGCCGCGGCTGGCAGCTGGGCGGGTTGACCAGCGACACCGCGCTCGCCGCCTACCTGATCCTGCCGGGCCAGCGCACCTTCAACCTCGAGGACCTGTCGCTGCGCTACCTGAGTCGGGAACTGCGCGTCGACAATGCCGGCGAGACCCAGCTGTCGCTGCTCGACGACGAGGAGCAGGTCGACGCCGAGGTCGCCAATGCCCAGATGCTGCGCGCCCGTGCGGTTTCCGACCTCGCCGACGCCTTCGACGCCGAACTCGAGCGCATCGAGTCCACCGCCCTGCTGCGGGATATGGAACTGCCGCTGCTGAGCGTGCTGGCCGATCTGGAGGCCGCGGGCATCGCCGTCGACTCCGCTCAGCTGGGGCAACTACAGCGCGAGTTCGCCGACCGCGTCGCCGAGGCGGCCAACAATGCCTACGGCGTGATCGGGGAGCAGATCAACCTCGGCTCGCCCAAGCAGTTGCAGGTGGTGCTGTTCGAGAAGCTCGACATGCCGAAGACCAAGCGCACCAAGACCGGCTACACCACCGACGCCGATGCGCTCGAAGGTCTCTACGAGAAGACCGAGCACCCGTTCCTGCGGTACCTGCTCGAGCACCGCGACGCCACCCGCCTGAAGGTGACGGTGGACGGCCTGCTCAAGTCGGTCGCCGACGACGGCCGGATCCACACCACCTTCAATCAGACGGTGGCGGCGACGGGCCGGCTCTCCTCGACCGAGCCCAACCTGCAGAACATTCCGATCCGCACCGATATGGGCCGCCGCATCCGCGATACCTTCGTCGTCGGTTCCACCTACGAGTCGCTGATGACCGCCGACTACAGCCAGATCGAAATGCGGATCATGGCCCACCTCTCCAAGGACGAGGGCCTGATCGAGGCCTTCAACTCCGGCGAGGACCTGCACAACTTCGTCGCCTCCAAGGCCTTCGACATCCCCATTTCCGAGGTGGATCCGGAACTGCGCCGCCGCATCAAGGCCATGTCCTACGGCCTGGCCTACGGTCTGTCCGCCTACGGCCTGTCCCAGCAGTTGAAGATCAGCGCCGACGAGGCGAAGGTCCAGATGGAGATCTACTTCAACCGTTTCGGCGCCATCCGCGACTATCTGCGCGACGCTGTCGAGCAGGCCCGCAAGATCGGCTACACCGAAACCCTCTTCGGCCGCCGCCGCTATCTGCCGGACCTGGATTCCAGCAACCGGCAGCGCCGCGAGGCCGCCGAGCGAATGGCCCTCAACGCCCCCATCCAGGGCACGGCCGCCGACATCATCAAGGTCGCCATGATCGACACCCAGCAGGCGATCCGGGCGGCCGGGCTGAAGTCCCGGATGCTGCTGCAGATCCACGACGAACTCGTCTTCGAGGTCGCCCCGGGCGAGCGTGAGCAACTGGAATCGCTTGCGCGCGAGCACATGTCCAACGCCATCGAACTCTCGGTGCCGCTCGAGGTGTCGGTGGGCGTGGGCCGCAGCTGGGATTCGGCCGCACACTAGCGACTCGACACGCGCCCGCGACTCGTGCGACACGCTGACTGCCCGCATCGAACTTCGATGCGGGCAGTTCTCGTCTCCGCGCCCGATCCGATCCCAGGATTTCCGCGCGCGCCACCGCGTGTACGCCTTGTCGGAATTGCCGTGAGCTGGGCATGTTCACGAATCGGATGTTTGCGGGTCCCATGGTGTTTGCTCGGACTCGTTCGGGGGCCGGTGTGGCGCCCGTCGCATATCCGGTGACCTGCGACGAAGTTACTCGTGGGTCGAAGACGAATATGGTTGCCATTGCGTGGGTGTCCCCCTATGCTCGACCCCGTGCCGAATCCCGCCTACAGCCGCAGCGCAGCGCTCGAAGTCGCCGACCGCGACCGCGCCGCGCTCATTTCGCTCACCGCGAGTGTGGCTGACGCAGGCGTACTCGTAGTTCTCCGCCGTAGCGGGGTCTGATTCGGACCGGCCCCTCGCTGCGGCCGAACGAACTTTTTTGCTGGTCCCCTCTGTCACTTTCTTCGGAAGAAGTCGGGAAGACCTAGTTCAATGACCATCACCCTTGATTCCGCCACGTTCATCGCCGCTGCCCCCGCGAACCTGCGGACCGAGTGCACCGGCCTGACCCCCGCCGAGTTCCATGACCGGTACTGCGCCCAGACGGGCCCGGTCAAGCTCAGCGACTGGACCCCGATCGGCCACCGGGCCGGCACGGCCACCCTCGAAATCGCCGATCACCTGCGCACCGTCGTGGCGACCGGCAGCCCGGTGGCGGCGTTGACCTCGGCGCTCTACGACGAGGGCTATCCGGTGGAGATCCTCCAGTTCCACCAGCGCCGCACCCAGGACGGCATGGCCACCTTCGTGCAGTGTGAGTTCAACGGCCGCCGCGGCTGGGGCGCCGCCCTCGCCGACGACCCGGCCGAATCCACCATCCGCGCCATGATCGCCGGCATCAACCGCCTCGGTTCGCACTTCTGACAAAGTCCCGGCACCGCCGCGGTTGCGGCGGGGCCGGGAACTGAGCGCTGTCGGCGTCGAAAAGTAAAGCGCCGCAACTCTTCTGGGAGCTGCGGCGCTGAAGCTGCCGGGGGAGTGTTTACTGCGCCTGCTGCTCGGCGATCTGCTTGCGAACCTCGTCCATGTCGAGGGCCTTCACCTGGGTGACCAGATCCTCGAGGGCGGCCGGGGGCAGGGCGCCGGGCTGCGCGAAGACGAGCACGCCCTCGCGGAAGGCCATGATCGTCGGGATGGAGCGGATGTTCGCGGCGGCGGCCAGGCCCTGCTGGTCCTCGGTGTCGACCTTGCCGTGCACCACGTCGGGATGCGTCTCGGACGAGGCCTCGAAGGTCGGGGCGAAGCTGCGGCAGGGGCCGCACCACGATGCCCAGAAGTCGACGAGAACGACGTCGTTGCCGGTGACTACCTCGTCGAAGTTCTGCTCGGTCAGGGTCTGGGTGGCCATGGTTTCCTCTCGTATCGATGTCCCCGGTCCAACACCGGGCCCTACGGTTATCTTCCCTGGGCGATCGGGGGTGCTAGTAATCCGCCGATTCGTGCCGACCGGCCACCGACCATTCGACCCGCCGATCTCCGTCCCAACGCCGGATACCCTCCACGGTAGCCCGGAAATCCTTGTCCCAGGCCACCGCGTCCAGCGCGGCGTCGAACTGGCCGGGCCGCAGCCGCCGGGCCATGGTGACATGCGGCGTCCAGACGTCGGGCCGGACATTGCCGGGAATTCCCGGGCACTCCTCGATCACCCGGAACAGCCTGTGCTGCAACGTGATCAGCGGTTCGGAGGGCACCACGGCCCGCACCAGGATGGGCGCGCGCGCCCCGAACACCAGTAGTCCGCCGAGCCGGACGGGGAAGGGCTGGAAGTCCTGGTGCGCCAGCGCCTTGTTCAGTCGCGGCCAGATCATGGACGCCACCACCAGGGTGATGTGCGGCCGGTGCTCGGGCTCGGGCGTGTGCAGGCCGAGCTCGCGCAGCAGCGCCCACTGGCGGCGCACCTCGGCCTCGGCCGTCGTATCCAGCACCAGTTCCACCGATTGCACCATGGTGTCCCGAACTTACGCCCAGGTCTCGAAACATGCGCGGGAAGTGTGCCGGAGCATCGGCTCCAGCGGGGCTGCGCGAGGATGACCCTCATGAACGACCGCGACACTCGACTACGCCTGGGCCTGCTGGAGGGTGATGGCATCGGCCCGGAAATCGTGCGCGCCACCCGGGACGTGGTCGACGACGCGTTCCAGGCGACGGGGTTGCCGCCGGTGGAATGGGTGACGCTGCCCCTGGGCCACCTGGCGATCGAGCAGTACGGCGACCCGGTGCCCGAGCAGACCCTGAACGGTCTGGCCGAACTCGACGCCTGGATCATGGGCCCGCACGACAGCGCCTCCTACCCGCCCGAGCACCGCACCGGTCTGCCGCCGGCGGGCGCGGTGCGGAAACGGTTCGGGCTCTACGCCAATATCCGTCCGGCCCGCACCCTCGAGGGCGTGCGCTCGGTCGCGCCGGACATGGATCTGCTGATCCTGCGCGAGAACTCCGAGGGCCTCTACGCGGACCGGAATATGGTCGCGGGCTCCGGCGAATTCCAGCCGTCGCCGGATGTGGCGCTGGCCGTCGGCGTGTTCACCCGCGCGGCGATCGAACGCATCGCACACCTCGGTTTCGAGATCGCGGGAGAGCGTGCCAAGAAGGTGACCATCGTGCACAAGGCCAATGTGCTGCCCATGACGATGGGCATGTTCCGCGACGTCTGCTACGAGGTGGCTGCGCAGTATCCCGACATCGAGGCGAACGACGAGCACGTGGACGCGGCGGCCGCGCATCTGGTCCGCGCGCCACAGGATTACGACGTGATCGTCACCGAAAACCTGTTCGGCGACATCCTTTCCGATCTCGCGGGCGAGTTGAGCGGTTCGCTCGGCATGGCGGCGTCGGTGAACTGCTCGGAGACGCAGGTCATGGCGCAGGCCGTGCACGGCGCGGCCCCCACGCTGGCGGGGCGCAATCGCGCGAATCCGGTGGCGTTGTTCACCTCCGCCGCGGGCATGTTGCGGTGGATGAGCCGCACCCAGCACTACAGCGCCCTGCGGCGGGTCGGCGAGCGCATGGAACATGCGGTTGCGGAGACGTTGCGGGCCGGTGTTGCGACGTCCGATTTGGGTGGGCTAGCCTCTACCTCCGAATTCACCGAGCAGGTGCGCGCACGGCTGCACCGCTGGTGAGCGCGCACTTCCGGGACCGGGCGTGTTCGGCCACGCGATGGCGTGCCGCCGATTAATGTTCGATTACCGACCGACGCGGACGGTGTCACTCGCTTACATTTCAAACGGCGGGCGACGCCCGGTTGTCGCGCACCCGAACTGTGGAGGACTGCTGTGTCTGTTCGTAACTCTTTTCGCGGGCGTGCCCTGCGGGCCGCTGTCGTCGTCGCCGGTGGCGCCCTCGCACTGACCGCCTGTACCAGCAATTCGGAGTCCAACGGTCCCGAGGTGGCCAAGGTCGACGTGGCGAAGGTCGACACCATCGCCGCCAAGGTGCCCGCCGACATCAAGTCCTCCGGCAAGCTGGTCGTCGGTGTGAACGTGCCCTACCAGCCCAACGAGTACCGGGATCCGAGCAGCGGCAAGATCGTCGGCTTCGACGTCGACCTGATGGACGCGGTGGCCAAGGTGCTCGGCCTGTCGGCCGACTACAAGGAAGCCGACTTCGAGAAGATCATCCCCTCCATCGAGGCGGGCACCTTCAATCTCGGCATGTCCTCCTTCACCGACAACAAGGAGCGCGAGGCCACCGCCGACTTCGTCGACTACTTCTCCGCGGGCAGCCAGTGGGCCCAGCAGAAGGGCAAGGCGGTCGATCCGAACAATGCCTGCGGCAAGCGAGTCGCGGTGCAGCGCACCACCGTTCAGGACACCGACGAGATCCCGGCCAAGTCCAAGGCGTGCGTCGCCGCGGGCAAGCCGGAGATCCAGAAGGTCGCCTACGACGAGCAGTCCGCCGCCGCCAACGCGCTGGTGCAGGGTCAGGTCGACGCCATGTCCGCCGACTCCCCGGTGACCGCGTACGCCATCAAGCAGGCCAGCGACAAGATCGAATCCGCCGGTCCCATCTTCGATTCCGCGCCTTACGGCTGGCCGGTCAAGAAGAGCTCGCCGCTCGCGCCGGTGCTGCAGGAAGCCGTGCAGTACCTGATGGACAACGGCCAGTACAAGAAGATCGCCGAGAACTGGGGCGTCCAGGAGGGCGCGATCACCAAGTCCGGCATCAACGGGGCGACGAGCTGAGTCGTTATGTCGCAGGACGAAATCAATTCCGCGGCGGCGGTCGCGACCGCCGAACCCGAGCCGATCAAAGCGATTCCGCTGCGTCGGCCGGGCCGGTGGATCGCCGCCGCCATCATTCTGATCGCCCTCGGCCTGTTCGTCTGGGGCGCCAAGACCAACGACGCGTACCACTGGGACACCTACTTCAAGTACCTCGGTGACAAGCGAATCGCCAAGGGCGCGTTGGTCACTCTGGAACTGACCGTGCTGGCCATGCTCATCGGCGTGGTGCTGGGCGTGGTGCTGGCCGTCATGCGGCTGTCGCCGAACCCGGTGCTGCGGTCGGTGGCGTGGGTGTATCTGTGGATCTTCCGCGGCACCCCGGTTTACGTGCAGCTGGTGTTCTGGGGCCTGTTCCCGTCGCTGTACAAGACCATCACGGTGGGGGTGCCGTTCGGTCCGTCGCTGACGCACTTCGATGTGCAGCACTGGTCCGCGCCGTTCTTCTTCGCCATGATCGGCCTGGGTCTCAACGAGGCCGCCTACATGGCCGAAATCGTCCGCGCCGGAATCAATTCCGTGGGCGAGGGACAGCGCGAGGCATCGGTGGCGCTGGGCATGTCGTGGTCGCAGACCATGACCCGCACGGTGCTGCCGCAGGCCATGCGGGTGATCATCCCGCCCACCGGCAACGAGCTCATCTCCATGCTGAAGACCACCTCGCTGGTGACGGCCATCCCGCTCACCACCGACCTCTACGGCCGGGCCCGCGACATCTACAGCGTGAACTTCCAGCCCATCCCGCTGCTCCTGGTGGCCGCCACCTGGTACCTGCTCATCACCAGCGTGCTCATGATCGGCCAGTACTACCTGGAGCGCTACTACTCGCGGGGCAGCTCGCGGCAGTTGACCGCAAAGCAGTTGCGCGCCCTGGCCGCAGCGCAGGGCCCCGGAGGGGTGAGGTGACCGCGGAAATGCCCGAGGACTCTTTGTCGTTCTCGAAGGAACCGAAGCCGCTCTTCGAGGACGCGCTGCCGTCGTCGGCGGTGCCCATGGTGCGGGCCGACCGGGTGTGCAAGAACTTCGGCGCCCTGCAGGTGCTCAAGGGCATCACCCTGGAGGTGAAACGCGGTGAGGTGCTGTGCCTGATCGGGCCGTCCGGCTCCGGCAAGTCCACCTTTCTGCGCTGCATCAACCACCTCGAGCGGGTGAACGCCGGCCGCCTCTACGTAGACGGCGATCTGGTCGGCTATCGGGAGAAGAACGGCAAACTCTACGAGCTGTATCCACGCGAGGCCGCCCGGCAGCGCCGCGATATCGGCATGGTGTTCCAGCACTTCAACCTCTTCCCGCACCGCACCGCGCTGGAGAACATCATCGAAGCGCCGACCCAGGTCAAGAAGCTGCGGCGGGCCGACGCGGTGGCGCGGGCCCGGGAGCTGCTGAACCGAGTCGGGTTGGCGGACAAGGCCGATGCCTATCCGGCTCAGCTGTCGGGCGGTCAGCAGCAGCGGGTGGCGATCGCGCGGGCGCTGGCCATGGATCCCAAGCTCATGCTCTTCGACGAGCCCACCTCGGCGCTCGACCCGGAGCTGGTGGGCGAGGTGCTGGGCGTCATGCGCGAGCTCGCGGCGTCGGGCATGACCATGATCGTGGTGACCCACGAGATGGGCTTCGCCCGTGAGGTGGCCGATCAACTGGTCTTCATGGACGGCGGGGTCGTCGTGGAGGCGGGTAACCCGCGTGAGATGCTGGCCAATCCGCAGCACGACCGGACCAAGGCGTTCCTGTCGCGCATCCTGTAGGCGCACAACGGATCAGGGAGCCGTTCCGGGGGAATTCCGCCGAATTCCCCGCGATGACGGCTCCCTGACCTCGTTACTTCCGGAGGAACTCCTGGATGCGGGCGGTCTGGCCGAGGATGGCGTGGCCGACGCCCGGCAGGATCTCCGTGGTCACGTCCGGGATGGATTGCGTCGCGCGGCGGACGGTGTCGGCGGATTTGAACATGACGTCATCGGCGCCGACGATCACCAGTACCGGCATGGTCAGGCTGCTCAGCTGGGCGTCGGTGAAGAGCGGCAGCTTGCCCCGGCGCGGATTGAAGTGCGTGAACGTGAGGGTCACGTCGTCCAGGATCTCGGCGTGGTCGGTCAGGTTCAGGCCGGTGACGATGGCCGCGGAGCGGCGCAGGTCGTAGTTGCTGAACAGATGGTCGAGCAGATTCTTGAAGATCCAGCCGAAGCGCTGCTTGCCGATGCCGCCGGGGCACAGCAGCGCCAGTTTCGTCACGTGGCCGGGGCGGCGGACGGCGTAGTCCAGCGCCGTCCAGCCGCCCAGCGACATGCCGACGAAGCTCGCGGCCGAAAGCTGAAGGCCCGCAAGGACATCATCGAGCCACAGCGCGAGCGCCCCGGAGTCGAGGGCCGGGCGCGATTCGGTGCTGCCGCCGGGCTCACCGGGCATGTCGACCGCGTACACCCGGAAATCCTGTGTCCAGGCGGCGACATCGCCGCGCCAGGCCGAGTTGTTGGAGCCGGAGCCGTGCAGCAGGATCACCGGCGGCGCGTCCCGCGGGCCGGAGGCGAGCACGAAGGTGTCACCCTCGCGGGTCGGCAGGTGCAGCTGTTCGGCGGGAACCGGCCACTGCCGCAGGATGTCCCGGTAGCGGGCCTGGATGGCGGCGCGGCCGGCCTCGGACTTGTAGATCGCGTTCACGACGCGAGGACTCCTTCCATGTATTCGAGCAGCCGGGCGGTATCGCCCAGGCCGCCGACGAGAATGACCTTCAGCCGGGCGCGTTCCCGGTCGTAGAAGGTCTGGACCCGCAGGGCCTGTCCGTCCGGTCCGCGGGTGGCCGCCGCGCCGGTCAGCAGCGTGCTGACGCGATCGGCGGTGCCGGGATCCACGGCGTCCACCTCGATGATGCTGGATGCCTCCGAATGCCGTTGCCGGGCAACCGATTCGCGTGGTCCGCCGGGTGCGGGCAGGCCGGTGAAGGTCTCCAGATCGGCGGCGGCGATGCGGTATTGCTTGCCGATGCGGGTGGCGGGGAGCTTCCCGTCGCGCACGTAGCCGCGGACGGTGCGGACGTGCAGGCCGAGGCGGTCGGCTACCTCGTCGACGGAGTACAGACGTTCTGTCACGAAAACTACCCTAAACATCCCTATTGGTGACCGCAATAGGGATGTTTAGATACTTTTGTGATGGGCCTTACGCTGCCTGTCCCACTAGGGTCCGGTGAACATCGGCGCCGGATCCTTCCAGCGCGCCAGCGCGAGGCGGAGCTGGCCGAGCAGGACCTTCGCTGCCGGGCTCATGGGCCGTTCGGCATTCCAGGCCAGCACCAGCCGGCCCCGCATCGGCGGATCGATCTCCAGGGTGCGCACCCCGAGCCGGGCCGCGTCCGCCGGGGGAATCCGGGGCACGATCGCGACACCCAGCTCATGCGCGGCCAGCCGGATCAGCAGCGGGGGAGCCGCCGCCTCGAACGACACCTTCGGGACGAGACCTGCTGTGGCGCAGGAATTTTCGAGCAGGCTGCGGAGGCCGGTTCCGGAGGGCAGGCAGATCAGCGGGTGTTCGCACAACTCCGGCAGCGTGATCCGCTCGCCGAAACCCTCGGCCGACAACGGCACCGCCGCGACAATGGCGCTGTCGTAGATGTTCTCGACGCTGATGCCCGGATCCAGATCGGCGGAGATACTGAGCAGGCCGATGTCCAGGTCGCCGCGGCGGACCGCGTTGTACATCGCGTCGGAGGTGTCCTCGGTCAGGGAGATGCCGATCTGCGGATGATCGCGATGGAAGGCGGACAGCACCGCGGCGATGTCGATCTCCTCGCCGGCCGCGCCGGAGATCAGTCCGACCCGCACGTGCCCCCGCAGCAGACCGGTGAATTCGTCCACCGTGTGGGTGATGCGCTCGACCTCGTCGAGGGCCGCCCGGGCCAGCGGCAGCACCGCCGCGCCGACCGGGGTGAGCGTGACCGACCGCCCGGAACGATCCAGCAGCGGCTGGCCCAGTTCGCGTTCCAGCTGCCGGATCTGCGCACTGAGCCCGGGCTGCGCCAGATGCAGCCGAGCCGCCGCCCGGGTGAAGTTGGCCTCCTCGGCGACCGTCACGAAGTATCGCAGCTGGCGCAGTTCCATAACTAGTGATTCTAGTTGCGAGAAAAACTATCTGTTGGAGTTATCGAACTGCGCCGAGCAGAGTTGGGGACATGACGAAGACAGCGATCACCGAACTGCCGGCCACCACCGGCCCCGTCTTCCAGCCCGGCGACACCGGCTACGACGCCGAAATCGCCGGATTCCAAACCTCTTACACCCACCGTCCCGCCGTCGTTGTCGGCGCGGCCCACGCCGAGGACGTGCGTGCCGCCGTGGAATACGCGGCGCGCCGACGCCTTCCGATCGCGGTCCAGGCCACCGGTCACGGCCTGTCCGTCGCCACCGACGGCGGCGTGCTCATCACCACCCGCCGCCTGACCGACATTCGCGTCGACGCGCAGGCCCGCACCGCCCGCATCGGCGCGGGCGTCCAGGCCGGAGCCCTGATCGAGGCGGCCGCCCCGCACGGGCTGGCGCCATTGCACGGCTCCTCGCTGTCGGTCGGCGTGGTCGGCTACATCCTGGGCGGCGGCGTCGGCATCCTGGCCCGCGAATACGGATACGCGGCGGAGTATGTGAGCGCCATCGAGATCGTGACCGCAGACGGGCGCCTGCGTCATCTCGCCCCCGGCGACGAGCTGTTCGGCGCGGTGCTGGGCACCGGCGGCAACTTCGGCGTGGTCACCGCGCTGGAGCTCGAACTGCTCTCCGTCGCGGAGGTCTACGGTGGCCAGCTGCAGTTCGACACCCCGCTGGTGGCCCCCGCGCTGGAGGCCTGGCGGCTGTGGACCCAGGATGTGCCCGACACCGTCACCTCGGCCATCACCATGCTGACCTTCCCGGACATCCCGCAGCTGCCCGAGCGCCTGCGCGGGCGTTACGCGGCGACCATCAACATCGCCTTCACCGGGTCCGCGGAAGAGGGGGACCGGCTGGTCGCGCCGCTGCGCGCGGTCGGTGCGCGGATGGTCGACGACCTGCGGGTCATGTCGTACCCGGAAAGCCATGCCATCTACCGGGATCCGGACCACCCGCACGCCTACATCGCCACCAACGCGCTGCTGTCCGAACTGCCCGCCGACGCCGCCGACGCCTTCCTGGACGTCACCGGCCCGGACGCGGTGTTGCCGACGGTGGCCGGGTTCCGGCACCTGGGCGGCGCGCTGGGAAGGCCCGGCCCGCACGGCATCTCGATGGATCACCGCGACGCCGAATACATCGCCCGCGTGCTGGCCATGCCGCAGCCCGGCAATGCCGAGCAGGTGCGCGATCAGCTGGATCTCGTGCGAAAGACGTTGGCGCCGTGGACCGTCGGGCAGAACCTGAACTTCCTGTACGGCGGTGGCGATCAGGCCGGCGAGGCGCAGACCCGGGCCGGCTACCGCCCGGCCACCTACGCGCGGCTGGCGGCGCTGAAGACCGAGTACGACCCGGCCAACCTGTTCCGCAACAACCGCAATATCCGGCCGCGCTGACCCGGCCCCGCCCCGGTCCCCATCGCGAATCATCGCGGCGGGGACCTCTTGCCGGCGTCCTCGCTCCGCGCTATCGTCGTGATATCACTTCGATACTAGGGAGAGTGTCATGGAGTTGCGTCGAGCCTTCCGGCTGAACGGATTCCCCATGCTGGGGGTGCTGATCCTGCTGGTCATCGCGATCGCCGTCGAGGCGCACGCACTGAACACCCGGGGCGACGGCGGCGGATCGCAGACCTTCCTGGGGGTGGCGCTGGCCGTGACGATCCTGGCCGCGGTGCTGGCCGCGAGCGGGTTTGTCGTGGTGAATCCCAACCAGGCCAAGGTGATCCAGTTCTTCGGCCGGTACATCGGCTCGGTCAGCGAATCCGGGTTCCACTGGGTCACCCCGCTGTCCAGCCGCCGCGGCATCTCGCTGCGGGTCCGGAACTTCGAGACCCAGAAGCTGAAGGTCAACGACCTCGACGGCAACCCGGTCGAGATCGCGGCCGTGGTCGTGTACCAGGTGGTGGACAGCTACAAGGCCGCCTTCGCCGTCGACGACTACGAGGACTTCGTCCGCACCCAGTCCGAGACCGCGGTCCGGCACCTGGCCACCACGCACCCCTACCAGACCGACGACGCCGGCACCGCCAGCCTGCGCGACGGCACCGAGGTCGCCGGGGAGCTCACCACCGAACTGCGCGCCCGCACCGAACTGGCCGGCATCGAGATCATCGAGGCCCGCATCACCCACCTCGCCTACGCACCGGAGATCGCCCAGGCCATGCTGGTCCGCCAGCAGGCCGCCCAGGTGGTCGCCGCCCGCAGCCGCATCGTCGAGGGCGCGGTCGGTATGGTCGGCATGGCCCTGGACCGACTGGCCGACCAGGGCGTGGTCGAACTCGATGAGGAGCGCAAGGCGGCGATGGTGTCAAACCTGCTGGTGGTCCTGTGCGGCGACCGCTCCGCCTCACCCGTCGTCAACGCCGGCACCCTCTACGCGTAATGGTCAAGCGCGAGCCGAAAAAGGTGCTGCTCCGGCTCGATCCGGCGGTCCATGAAGCCATCGCCAAGTGGGCCGCCGACGACCTCCGCAGCATCAACGCGCAGATCGAATTCGCCCTCCGTCTCGCCCTCAAACAGGCCGGGCGCGAACCGAAATAGTCACGACACGGTGTCCACGCCGTCGATGCGGCGGTCGTCGTCGGATCAGGGCTGAGAATGGCGGCGGTCGGTGACGTCGCACCTGCGCTCGACGGGGCCGAACCCGAACTCGCCGAACGATTCCCGCCCTCCCGGACCAGGCCGACCGCCGGCGTCACCGTCACGACCATCGCCACCGCCGCCGAAGCCGCCCACACCAGCGCACTCAGCGACCGTCGCGCGGGATCGGCGGGCCGGAACTCCACGGGTGCCGGGGCGGGCGGGGATCGTTCGGTGAGTTCCGCGGTGGCCGATGAGTTCGATTGCGCCGCAGCACTTCTCGGATATGTCGGGACCGTCGGCGGCTCCGCGCCGTCGAGCGCGGCGCGGGCCGCGCTCGACAGGCTGCCCCATCCCGCCCGCGCCGAGTGCCCGGAGCAGCCCGTAGCGCCCGAAACGGCTCTCCTCCACGCCATACCCCCAATCACCACGAGGGTGCGGATGTCGCTCTCAGTTCGCCTTTTCGGTGACGAAAATGGCTGTACCGGGAAAGATCTCGCCGCGCAGGGGGCTCCACTGACCCCACTCGCGGTCGAGCCATTCGGGCCAGTCCGGTTCGATGATGTCCTTCAGGACGAGGCCTGCGGCGACGATCTCGCGGACGCGGTCCCCGATGGTGCGGTGGTGTTCGACGTAGGTGGGTTCGCCCTCGGAGTCCAGTTCGACGTACGGGGTGCGGTCGAAATAAGGGATGGTGGCGCGCAGGCCCTCGGGGCCCGGGTCGTCGGGGAAGATCCAGCGCATCGGATGGTTCACCGAGAAGACCCAGCGGCCACCCGGTTTGAGGACGCGGTGCACCTCCCGCATCACCTGAGCGGAGTCCGCGACGAACGGCACCGCGCCGAACGCGGAGCAGGCCAGATCGAAAGACGCGTCGGCGAAGGGCAATTCCTCGGCACCCGACTGGACGAGCGGAACCCGGGGCCCGCCCGCGGCCATCGCGGCCAGACCCCGGTCGAGCATGGCACGGGAGATGTCGAGCCCGACCGGGTGCGCGCCGTGTGAGGCGAGCCAGCGCGAGCAGGGCGCCGAGCCGCAGCCGATCTCCAGGATCCGCTTGCCGGCGATGTCTCCCAATAGATGCCAGTCACCCTCGTGCAATCCCTCCGGGCACCACACGAATTCGCCGGCGGGGGAGTCCACGCCGAGGAAGTCGGCGTGGGTCTCGTGGTAGGCCGCGGCGTCCGCGTCCCACCACCTGCGGCTGGCGCGCTGACTGGACCGTGAGTCGACCTTGGCGCGGGTCACTCCCACCGTCCCGAGCAGGGTGTTGGCTTCGGCGTGCCGGGTATCGTCGGTGGTGACGGAGTGATCTTCGGACATGGGCTCACCCTATCCAGCCGCGCGCCGGGACCCATGTTTGCTTGGTACAACACCCGTCGCGTACGCTGTTTTCCGCGAGTGTCTTCTGTACCCGGTTTCTCGAGACCGAGTAGAGCAGATAATCGTGCTGTGAGTCCGCATGCTGTCTTTGGAAGTTACAGCAGGGCAGCGTTGTGCAGCGTCGCAGCGCTGTGCTGTGCATGACCAACGTTAGTTCCAACGCCTGCTGTTCGCAGCAATACCGAAAGTCCACATGTCCACTACCGACCACAATCCGTCCGGAGCCTCCCAACACATGCCCACCACTGTCACCTCGCCGCAGGTTGCCGTCAACGACATCGGCACTGCCGAGGACTTCCTCGCCGCCATCGACAAGACCATCAAGTACTTCAACGACGGAGATATCGTCGAAGGAACCATCGTCAAGGTCGATCGTGACGAGGTCCTTCTCGACATCGGTTACAAGACCGAAGGCGTGATCCCGTCTCGCGAACTGTCCATCAAGCACGATGTCGACCCGGCCGAGGTCGTTTCCGTGGGCGATGAGGTCGAGGCCCTCGTTCTCACCAAGGAGGACAAGGAAGGCCGCCTGATCCTGTCGAAGAAGCGCGCTCAGTACGAGCGGGCTTGGGGCACGATCGAGGAGCTCAAGGAGAAGGACGAGGCCGTCAAGGGCACCGTCATCGAGGTCGTCAAGGGCGGCCTGATCCTGGACATCGGTCTGCGTGGCTTCCTCCCGGCGTCGCTGGTCGAGATGCGCCGTGTCCGCGACCTCCAGCCGTACGTCGGCAAGGAGATCGAGGCCAAGATCATCGAGCTCGACAAGAACCGCAACAACGTGGTCCTGTCGCGTCGCGCCTGGCTCGAGCAGACCCAGTCCGAGGTCCGCAGCGAGTTCCTGCACCAGCTGCAGAAGGGCCAGGTCCGCAAGGGTGTGGTCTCCTCCATCGTCAACTTCGGTGCCTTCGTGGACCTGGGTGGCGTGGACGGTCTGGTGCACGTCTCCGAGCTGTCCTGGAAGCACATCGACCACCCGTCCGAGGTTGTCGAGGTCGGCAACGAGGTCACCGTCGAGGTTCTCGACGTCGACCTGGACCGCGAGCGTGTCTCCCTGTCGCTCAAGGCGACCCAGGAAGACCCGTGGCGTCAGTTCGCCCGCACCCACGCGATCGGTCAGATCGTGCCGGGCAAGGTCACCAAGCTGGTTCCGTTCGGTGCGTTCGTGCGCGTCGAAGAGGGCATCGAGGGCCTGGTGCACATCTCCGAGCTGGCCGAGCGCCACGTCGAGGTCCCGGACCAGGTTGTCGCCGTCGGCGACGACGCCATGGTCAAGGTCATCGACATCGACCTCGAGCGTCGCCGGATCTCGCTGTCGCTGAAGCAGGCCAACGAGGACTACACGGCCGAGTTCGACCCGTCGAAGTACGGCATGGCCGACAGCTACGACGACCAGGGCAACTACATCTTCCCCGAGGGCTTCGACTCCGAGACCAACGAATGGCTCGAGGGCTTCGAGAAGCAGCGTGAGGAGTGGGAGACCCGGTACGCCGAGGCCGAGCGTCGCCACAAGATGCACACCGCTCAGATGGAGAAGATGGCCGCCGACGCCGCCGCCGAGGCTGCCAACGGTGGTCCGTCGAACTACTCCTCGGAGTCGGGTTCGCAGGCCGCTGCTTCGTCCTCCGAGCCGGCCGGTGGCTCGCTCGCGAGCGACGCGCAGCTGGCTGCCCTGCGCGAGAAGCTGTCGGGCAACGCCTGATTCGCTGTTCCGCGGTAAGCGATAACGAAAGTCCCCTGGCCCCAATGGGTCAGGGGACTTTCGTTTTTGTCGTTCTTTCTGAGGCGCACGTCACTGGCCGAGTCTCCGATTGGACCCGCTACGGTTACGAATGGTTCGCTGGGCCGTCACCATTCGAGGGTTGGATGCGAGCTGGACGTTTGACCGAATATGGTCTCGGCGTTCAATTCCTCTCACTCCTAGCGGGAAGGCACTACCGGGGCATGGGCGTGTTCGCCGGAATCAACAGACGCGATTTTCTGGCGAAAGCCATGGCCGCCGGCGGTGCGGCCTCGCTCGCCTCATTGGCCGGGCCGATCATCGAGCGGGCCTACGCCGCCGATCCCGCCGGGATGGGTGGGCTCGGCGACATCGAGCACATCGTGCTGCTCATGCAGGAGAACCGGTCCTTCGACCACTACTTCGGCACCATGTCCGGCGTGCGCGGCTTCGACGACCCGTCCCCGGCCTGGAACCAGTACGGGTACGCGCCCGGCGTCGGCCCGACCGCGGACGGCTTCCTCAACCCCTTCCGCCTCGACACCACCCGCGGCGCCACCCTCGACGGTGAATGCATCAACGACCCCGACCACGGCTGGGTCGGCACGCACAAGGCGTGGAACAACGGCCGCAACGACGGCTGGATGCCCATGTCCATCGCCTCGGTCGGCGCCGGAAACGGGCCTGCCGCAATGGGTTACTACACCCAGGCCGACGTCCCCGTGCACTGGGACCTGGCCAATGCCTTCACCCTCTGCGACGGCTACCACTGCTCGGTGCTCGGCCCGACCGACCCCAACCGCCTGTACTGGGTCTCGGCGACCATCGACCCGGACGGCCGCAATGGCGGCCCGCTGCTCGAGACGCCGACGCTGATCCCGCAGAACGCCTACAGCTGGCGGACCATGCCGGAGAACCTCTCCGACGCCGGAGTCAGCTGGAAGATCTACAACAACCGCGACATCGGCCCGCTGTCCTCGGTCATCCTGGACGGCATGATGGGCTGCTTCAAGCAGGCCGCCGACCCGAATTCCGAACTGGCGCGCCGCGGTAAGGCCCCGGCCTACCCGCTGGACTTCGCCGCCGACGTGGCGGCCAACCAGCTGCCCGCCGTGTCCTGGGTGATCCCGCCGCTGCTCAACTGCGAGCACCCGGCCCTGCCGCCGGCCTTCGGCGCCGTCGGCATCATGCAGGTGCTCGACATCCTCACCTCGAATCCGGCGGTGTGGGAGAAGACCGCGCTGATCATCAGCTACGACGAGAACGGCGGCTTCTTCGACCACGTCACTCCGCCGACCCCGCCCGTGGGCACGCCGGGCGAGTACATCACCGTGCCGACCGACAAGAAGTTCGAGGGCATCACCGGTCCCATCGGGCTCGGCTATCGCGTTCCATGCCTGGTGGTTTCGCCCTACAGCCGCGGCGGCCTGGTGGCCTCGGAGACCTTCGACCACACCTCGCAGCTGCGCCTGATCGAGCGCCGCTTCGGCGTAGACGTGCCCAACCTGACCGCGTGGCGGCGCGGTGTCACCGGGGACATGACCTCGGCCTTCGACTTCGCCTCGGCCCCGGACGCCACGAAACCCGCGTTCGCCCCGGCGAATCGGAAGGTCGATGCCGCGCTGGCGCAGTGCGGGCCGAACATCGCCCTGGGTACCGCGACCGTCGGCACGCCCTACCCGGTGCCGCCGAACGCCATGCCCACGCAGGACCCCGGCACGCGTCGTCGCCCCAGCGGAATCGTGTAGGAGTTCCGGTGACGCGGGGTGATCGCCTGAGCGGCATCACGTAACACGCACACGAAAACGGTGGCTCGGTCCGAATCGGACCGGGCCACTGGGCGTTTCGAGGAAGCGGATCGACGGCGGCGGCGGATTGACCGGCCTGCCGGATCAGCCGGCGGTGGCCGGAATCCAGCGCCGCACGACCGGGATCTCGGGCGACCGTTTTCGCGTGGCCGCGACGCTGTGCCGGGCCGGGCTTAGCAGTGCGGTCAGCCAGGAACGACGGTGCTCGACGAGAGCGGCTGCGACGGCGGGGATCTCGATGCAATGCACGGTGCCCGCCAGGCCCAGACGGTGGCGACCCGTCTGGAGTTTTTTGGTGCCCACTGATGTTCCTTCTCTTGCGTGTTACCGGCCTAAGATCGCCTGCGGCGAACAGTAGCCGAACAAAAGTGTGCGTCACCGAATTTTGCGCGACATTCACCCCGGCGTGTCGGAATCTTGCCGACAAATGGTCCGTATTCTCCGAAAAAGTTGCGAAACGGTCTCACGGGCATCACGGAATGGCCAAGTACTGCACTTGCAGGTGAAACCGCAGTCCGGAGAGGGTAACCCTGAGGGGCGCGAAGACCGGCGTTGATGCGAGACTGAACCAATGTTGCGAATCGGTCTCACCGGAGGCATGGGCGCGGGCAAGTCCACCGTCGCCCGCATTCTCACCGAGCGCGGAGCCGTGCTGGTGGACAGTGACGTCATCGCCCGCGAGGTGGTGGCGCCCGGCACCGAGGGACTCGCCGCCCTGGTCGCGGCCTTCGGCGACGACATCCTCGCCGCCGACGGCAGCCTCGACCGACCGGCTCTGGCCGCCAAGGCCTTCGCCTCCGACGAGGCCCGCGCCACCCTCAACGGCATCACGCACCCGCTGGTCGGCAAGCGCACCGCCGAGCTCATCGCCGCCGCCCCCGCGGACGGCATTGTGGTGCAGGACATTCCGCTGCTGGTGGAGAACGGCCTCGCGCCCTTCATGAACCTGGTCGTCATCGTGGACGCCGCCGAGGAGACCCGGCTGCGCCGCCTGGTCGAGTTCCGCGGCATCGACGAGGCCGATGCCCGCGCCCGGATCGCCGCCCAGGCCACCGATGCTCAGCGCCGGGCCGTGGCCGACGTGCTGCTCGACAACAATGGCGCGAACGGCGTGATCGACGCCCA
This sequence comes from Nocardia niigatensis NBRC 100131, assembly GCF_000308655.1. Lineage (GTDB taxonomy): Bacteria > Actinomycetota > Actinomycetes > Mycobacteriales > Mycobacteriaceae > Nocardia > Nocardia niigatensis. Next base: position 96,774 of record NZ_BAGC01000026.1, read on the forward strand.
GGTGCACCGGCTGTGGGACGAGCGCCTGGTGCCCTTCGAACGCAACCTGCGCACCCGTACCCCTGCCGCCCGGCCGGAACTGCCGGTGGTGGAGGCGAATCCGGAATGGCCGGCGCAGGCGCAACGGGTCATCGCGCGGCTCGCGGTGGCCTGTGGCGCGGACGCGCGGAGCATCGAACACGTGGGGCCGACCTCGGTGCCGGGCAAGCCCGCCGCCGACGTTCTCGACATCCGGATCGCGGTCGCCGACGGCGTCGACGTGGCGGGTCTGCGGGATCGACTGGCGGACATCGGTTTCCCGCCGGTCGCCGACGGGGATGCGCTGCTCGCCGCGTCGGGTGTGGATGTCGCGGCGGGGGAGCGGTTGCACGCGAACACCGACCCGGGCCGCCCGGTCGATCTCATCCTCGGCGTCTGACCGCCGGACACGCTTCGACAGTGAAAGGGGCCGTCTGCACCCTTCGGTGCGGACGGCCCCTTTGTGCGTGATCTACATCCAGGTCAGTGTGATGCCCTTGGCCGCCAGCCAGTCCTCGAAACTGTGGCCGTGCGCGGCGATGCCGTCGATGGTGGCGGTGGCCGTCTCGATGGCCTGCTGGGCCTCGGTCAGGGTCAGGTAGCCGGCGGCGTGCGCGGCGAGCAACTCGTCCACGTCGAGCAGCTCGACCTCGCGGCCCTGGCGGACCACCAGATCCAGGTAGTGGTCGACCGACTTCCACTGCTTCGGGCCGACCTGCGCGAACTCGCCGATGTCGATGTAGTAGTCCTGGTCGCGCAGGTGTGCGGGGGTGAAGTGGAAGACGGTGGCGCGGATGGACACCGTTGGCAGCAGCCAGGATTCGATGTAGTGGAACTCGGGATGGTCGGACGTGCGGGCCATGTACATGCCCCACGGCTCGATCTGGTACCGCTCCACCTGCCGCACGAAACCCTTGGGGTCGATATTGGTGAGCTCGTCGATATTGAAGTACTCCACCTTGGGTCGGTGCAGATCTACCGCGGGTGCCCGAGTCATGTCATTCAGCATCGCGTGTCGGGCGGCGGTCGTCCAGCGGAGCGGCTGTCGCGTCGCCGGCAGATTGCTGGAATCCGGTGCCGCGAGGGGCGAATTTTCCGAAAACGCAATCTGAAGCGTTCTTGTTTCGCTACTGTGCGGCTGCGCTCTCTTTCGCGCGCTTTCGACCCGCCGCGCCTGGGCGGGTGCCTCAACCCAAGGGATATACCTGCATGAACGCACATACAGCCCGCGCTCGCCGGGTCGGCGTGGGAGTCACGACCTTCGGCGCGGTAGCCGGTGCCATCGTCCTGGCCGCGCCGCAGGCCGGCGCGTGGCCGTCCGATCTGCAAGTCTCGGGCGGATCCTCCCACAATGTCGGCTGCTCCTACACCCTCACCGCGACCCTGGACGTCGACCGTCTGCTGTCGGTGAGTTTCCGGGACAACGGCACCGAACTGACCGGCAGTCCGGTCACCCCGTCGATCCTGACCGGGAAGGCCACGCTCAGCTGGACGCCCACCACCGCCGGTTCACACACGCTGACCGTCACCCAGGATCTGTTCTCGAAATCGATCACCGTCCAGGTGGATCCGGCCAGCAGCTTCGGTAGCTTCGGCTGCGGTCTCAATGGACTGCTCCCGAGCCTGTCCGGCTAGTCGGAGGGCGGACAGACCCGTTCCAGCCCGCCCGGTCAGTGCTGCACGGACCGGGCGGTGTTGTCTCTACAGCCAGCTGAGCGTGATGCCCTGCCCCGCGAGCCAGCGGTCGACATCATGACCGCAGCCGGCGATGCCGTCCACCACCGCGGCCGCCCGCTCGATGGCGAGATGCGTGCGCGCGGTGTCGAAATGCCCTGCGGCATGGGCGGTCAGCAGCTCGTCGATGCCGACCAGCTCGGGCATCTGGCCCGGGCGCGCCACCACGTGCAGGTAGTGACTCTCGGCCCGCCACTTCTTGGCCTCGCACGGACCGTACTCGCCGATGTCGAGGTAATAGGTCTGGCCGCGGTCGTGTCCGGGCCGGGTGTGATAGACCGTGGCGCGGAGTGTGAGTTCGGGCAGCAGCCAGGACTCGATGTAGTGGAATCGCGGATTGTCCACGGTCCGTTCGACATACAGACCGTACGGTTCTGCATGTAATCGCTCCACGGGATGTAGAAAACCGCGATAATCGGTCCACGACAGATCCGCGAGATTGAAAAATTCGAGTCTGGGGCGATGCGGGGACACCGGAGGGGTGTTGCCGATCGTTCGGTGCGGGTGTGCGCCATTGGTGGAATTCCGCTGTGGCGTATGCAGACCGGTCATCGCCCTGCCTCTTCTCGAATCGTGCGACCAGCGAGCTCAGAGTACACCCGGAAACCGGGATTCAAACCGTCGTACACGGACTGAGATCCATGCGACACCGCAACACGCGTACGACCTGAAATCCCTTGGGGTAACGGTCAATTCGGACATTAGAAGTCCTTTACCGAATTGTTTGCGGGACTAGAGACTTCGCGCTGCGGGCGGAAATCGAGAATGCGGTGCGGCGGTGCGAGCCATCGCTCCGCGAAGCCGGTGCCGGGCGGGGGTGAAACTCGGCGGAGTGCCGGGACCCACGCGGTGAACTCCGCCCACGGCGAACGTGGCGCCGCCTCCCGGGTTCTTGTCGGTGGGTCGTCCTAGGCTGGGGACATGGCCTTCGCTACCGAGATCCCGGACGACCTGCCGCTGGCTCACTCCGAGCACCGGCCCATCGGCGACGTCGAACGCGTCGACGGGCGGTTCCAGGTCGTCAGCGAGCATCGGCCGGCCGGTGACCAGCCCGCCGCTATCGAGGAGCTCGAGCGCCGCATCCGGGCCGGCGAGAAGGATGTGGTGCTACTGGGCGCCACCGGTACCGGCAAGTCCGCAACCACGGCCTGGCTGATCGAGCGGCTGCAGCGGCCCACGCTGGTGATGGCGCCGAACAAGACGCTGGCCGCGCAGCTGGCCAACGAGCTGCGCGAGATGCTGCCCAACAACGCGGTCGAGTACTTCGTCTCGTATTACGACTACTACCAGCCCGAGGCCTACATCGCGCAGACCGATACCTATATCGAGAAGGACAGCTCGATCAACGACGATGTCGAGCGGCTGCGGCACTCGGCCACGTCGAGCCTGCTCTCGCGGCGGGATGTGGTGGTGGTGGCGTCGGTGTCGTGCATCTACGGCCTCGGCACCCCGCAGTCGTACCTGGACCGGTCGGTGGAGCTGCAGGTCGGCACCGAGATCGATCGCGATCGGCTGCTGCGCCTGCTGGTGGATGTGCAATACACCCGCAATGACATGTCGTTCACCCGCGGCAGTTTCCGGGTGCGCGGCGACACCGTCGAAATCATTCCCTCCTACGAGGAATTGGCGGTGCGCATCGAATTCTTCGGCGACGAGATCGAGGCGCTGTACTACCTGCACCCGCTGACCGGTGATGTGGTGCGCCAGGTGGATATGGTCCGGATTTTCCCGGCCACCCACTATGTAGCCGGCCCGGAACGCATGGAACGCGCCGTGCGGGATATCGAAGCCGAACTCGAGACGCGGCTCGCGGAATTGGAGAAGCAGGGCAAATTGCTGGAGGCGCAACGCCTTCGGATGCGCACCCAATACGACCTGGAGATGATCAAGCAGGTCGGTTTCTGCTCCGGTATCGAGAATTACTCGCGGCATATCGACGGCCGCGCCGCCGGTACCGCGCCGGCCACCCTGCTGGATTACTTCCCCGAGGATTTCCTGCTCGTCATCGACGAATCGCATGTCACCGTGCCGCAGATCGGCGGCATGTACGAAGGCGATATGTCGCGCAAGCGGAACCTGGTGGAGTACGGCTTCCGGCTGCCGTCGGCGGTGGACAACCGGCCGCTCACCTGGGAGGAGTTCGCCGACCGGATCGGGCAGGCAGTGTACCTGTCGGCCACGCCCGGCCCGTACGAACTGGGCCAGACCGGAGGTGAATTCGTCGAGCAGGTCATTCGCCCGACCGGTCTGGTGGATCCGCACGTGGTGGTGAAACCGACCAAGGGGCAGATAGACGATCTGGTGCACGAGATCCGGTTGCGCACCGAGCGCGACGAACGCGTGCTGGTCACCACACTGACCAAGAAGATGGCCGAGGATCTCACCGACTACCTGCTGGGACTCGGCGTGCGCGTGCGCTATCTGCACTCGGAGATCGACACTCTGCGCCGCGTGGAATTGCTGCGGCAGCTGCGTCTGGGTGAATACGACGTACTGGTCGGCATCAACCTGCTGCGTGAGGGTCTGGACCTGCCCGAGGTCTCGCTGGTCGCGATTCTGGACGCCGACAAGGAGGGCTTCCTGCGTTCGGCTACCAGCCTCATCCAGACCATCGGCCGTGCGGCGCGCAATGTCTCGGGCGAGGTCCACATGTACGCGGACAAGATCACCGACTCCATGCGCCACGCCATCGACGAGACCGAACGCCGCCGCGCCAAGCAGATCGCCTACAACGAAGAGCGCGGTATCGACCCGAAACCGTTGCGCAAGAAGATCGCCGACATTCTCGACCAGGTGTATCGCGAGGCCGAGGAGACCGAGGTCGAGGTGGGCGGCTCGGGCCGCAATGTCAGCCGCGGCCGCCGCGCCCAGGGCGAGCCCGGGCGGGCGGTGAGCGCCGGTGTCTACGAGGGGCGCGATGTGAAGAACATGCCGCGCGCCGAACTCGCCGACCTGATCAAGGACATGACCGCGCAGATGATGAACGCGGCGCGCGAGCTGCAGTTCGAGCTGGCCGGCCGCCTCCGCGACGAGATCGCCGATCTCAAGAAGGAACTACGCGGCATGGATGCCGCCGGCCTCTCGTGAGAGAAGACTTGCGGCCCAAGCACCTTCGGCAAGCAGCGGGGTGCCGGCGCGGCGAGGGGACGGGCGCAACGCCTGGGAGCGTTCCCCGCGCGCCGGATGATCCGCCGGGCGGGGAAGCGCCACGGTCAGCCCTGCTGGGCCATCCATTCGTTGACGCGACGTTCGGCCTCTTCGCGGGAGACATCCTCGACTCGTGTCATGACGATCCAGCGGTGGCCGAACGGATCCATGACCCGGCCGAAGCGGTCGCCGGTGACGAAGGTCGCGGGTTCGGCGACGAAGCGGGCGCCGTTCTCGGAGGCCAGCTTCGAGACGGCGTCCACATCCGGGCAGTAGTGGACGACGCTGGTGTGGACCCAGTCGTCGGCGGGGGCGCGCAGGCCCTCGTCGGGAATGGGCATGCCGACCTGGATGGTGGAGTCGCCGATGAGGAGTTCGGCGTGCGCGGCCTGGCCGTCGGGAAGATCGTTGCGGCTCAGCACCTTCGCGCCGAACACGGCGGAATAGAACTCGATCGCCGCATTGGCGTCCGGGACGGCCAGGAAGCAGGTGATGGAGTGGTAGCCCTCGGGAATCGGATTCACTGCGTTGCTCATGGGCTCTACTCTCGCCGCCGCGGCGAAGATGGTCTTGTAAGAAAGCGACAGCGACGATGACCACCGGAAATACCGCCGAAGGGGGCGGCGGAAGCGCTGCCGCGGGCCGGTTCTCGCCACGGCCGGTGCCGCCGCCGGAGACCGCCAAGGGCATCCTGCGGCCCCGCCAGCAGAACGAGGCCAACAATCACTCCCGGCTGCCTGCCGGCCCACGGGTGTCGCGCTATGTCGAGTGGTATTGGGCGGTGCGCTGGGATCGCCGGGGCCAGCCGCCTTTCCGGGCCGAGGTGCTGTCGTATCCCTGCGTGAATCTGACCTTCGAGCGCACCCACGAACGCACCGGCGCCTTCGTCACCGGCGTCTGGACCACCAAGTACGTGCGGGAATTGGCCGGGGAGGGTGAGACTTTCGGCGTCAAGTTCCGGGCCGGCGGCTTCGGTGCGTTCACAGGACTGGACGTCGGGGCGCTCAGTGACACCTCGGTACCGGCAACCGATATCTTCCCCGCGGCAGACGCCCTGGCCGAGGCCGTGCTCGCGACCGCCGACGCCGAGCGCCGCCGGGATCTGATCGAGGATTTCCTGGTCGGGGTTCAGCGCGAGGAGGCCGGCGGGGGAGACGACACCGCCTACCGCCAGGTGCTGACGATCATCGAGGCCATGGAAAATGATCGCGATCTGACCCGGGTCGACCAGGTCACCGAGCGATTCGGCATTCCCGTGCGCACTCTGCAGCGGTTGTTCCGCCGCTATGTCGGGGCGGGTCCGAAGTGGGTGCTGCGCCGCTATCGCCTCCAGGACGGCGCGCATCTGCTGGCCGAGGGTCGCTCCTCGGACCTGGCAGCGCTGGCTCTGGAACTGGGCTACTTCGATCAGGCGCACTTCTCCAACGAGTTCGCCAAGGAGATCGGGATGCCTCCGCTGGAATACGCCCGCATCTCGATAGCGTCCTGATTACTGCTGATCCGGGAATAATCCGGGCGCCTGTGAAGTTGGTTGCCGTGTCACCCAATGGAATATCGATCATTCAAGGAGCGGGCCATGGACGTGCTGGTATTGATCGGACGGATCCTGTTCGTGCTGCTGTTCCTCAGCTCGGGTTTCGGGCATTTCGCCCAGCGTGCCGCGATGGTGCAGTACGCGCAGTTCAAACGGGTGCCCATGGCGAACCTGGCGGTGCCCGCGTCGGGCCTCCTGCTGATCGCCGGTTCGCTGAGCGTGCTGCTGGGCGTCTGGGCCGACCTGGGCGCCTTGCTGCTACTGGTCTTCCTGGTGCCGACCGCCTTCCTCATGCACGCCTTCTGGAAGGAGACCGACGCGGAGGCCAAGCAGACCGAGATGGTGCACTTCAACAAGGACATCGCGCTCGCGGGCGCGGCGCTCATGCTGTTCGCCTTCTTCGCCCACACCGGCGGGGATCTCGGATTGACACTCACCGGACCGCTTTTCAGCCTCTGATCCGATCCGGGGCTCGTTAGTATTGCGCGTCATTGATCGGCCCGATTGTGACATCACACAACGAACGGCCCTTGCGCGGTCCGAGGCGATATCGGCTTGTGACGAATCTCCCAGGGCCGCAACAGTGTTGACATATTGTGGGCTACGTCGCGGTGCTACGGAAATTCGCTGGTAGCCGAGGTCGTTTCGCGGCGGGAACCGGAATGTGCCCGGACGGTTCGCGCCACGGAAGTGTGATGTGTTGCGATATCGAATATTTCCGCCGGTTATGCCGCTATTGTCAGGCGAAGTTGCCGCGGTGAAAAACCCACTGTCGAGGATTCCGCGGCCCCGACCCTTGTACTTGGAGGAGAAATGACCGCCTACCGGACGATCGTCGTCGGTACCGATGGCTCGGACTCGTCGTACGTCGCCGTCGAGCGGGCCGCGGCTCTGGCCGGCGACGAGGGCGCCACGCTGTACATCGCCTGCGCGTATTTCCCGACCGACGACCGTGATGTGGCCGCCGCCGCGGACGTGCTGAAGGACGAGGCCTACCAGGTGCGCGGCTCCGCGCCGACCAGCGAGATCCTGCGCGTCGCGCGGGACAAGGCCATCGCCGTCGGCGCGGTGAACGTGGTGGAGAAGGCCGTCGTCGGCGAGCCCGTCGAATCCCTGCTGGACCTGGTCAAGGAGGTGGAGGCCGACCTGCTCGTGGTGGGTAACCGCGGCCTCAACACCTTTGCCGGTCGCCTGCTCGGTTCGGTGCCGTCGGACGTGGCCCGCAAGAGCCGCTGCGACGTGCTGATCGTGCACACCGTGCGCTGAGCGGGGCTCTGCCCCGCACCCGGGAATCCCGGGGCCTCAGGCCCCGAACCCGCGTTCATACGAAGCGGCCGGGCCCAATCGGGCTCGGCCGCTTCGCTGTTCGCAGGGGTCAGCGCAGCCGGTGCAGGACCTCCGGAAGGTCCTCGGAGTGCACGACCGCCAGCCGCTGGGTGGCGCGGGTCAGCGCCACGTACAGGTCGTTCAGGCCGCGCGGCGACTCGGCCAGGATCCGGTGCGGTTCGGCGAGGATGACCGCGTCGAACTCCAGGCCCTTCACGTCGTGGACGGTGAGCACGCGCACCGAATCATCGGTCAGGTGAGCCAGTTCCGGGGCGAGGTCGTGCGGCACGATGACCGCGGCGGTGCCGGGATGCTCGGCCTCCGCCGCGATCAGGCGCTTGATCTCGTCGGCCAGCTCGGGGGCCGCGACCCGGGTCGCGGCCGGCGCGAAGCCGGAGTCGCGGACCGAGCGCGGCGCGGGCGCGGCCGGGTCGATGGCGGTCAGTACGTCGCCCGCCACCGCCATGATCTCCGACGGGGTGCGGTAGTTGACCGTCAGCTCGGTGAGCTTCCAGCGTTTGGCCACATAGGGTTCCAGCACCTGCTGCCAGGACGAGGCGCCCGCCGGGTCACCGGTCTGGGCCACATCGCCGACTGCGGTGATCCAGCGATTCGGGATGCGGCGCATGACCATTCGCCAGGCCATGGCCGAAAGCTCCTGCGCCTCATCCACGATGACGTGGCCGTAGGTCCAGGTGCGGTCGCCGGCGGCGCGCTCGGCGGTGGTCTGCCGGGTGCGCACCTGCTGGCGCTCGGCCAGCTGGGAGGCGTCGATGAGGTCGTAGGCCATGAGCAGTTCGGGGTCCAGGTCGTCCTCGAGGTCCTGGGGCGCGGAGCCGGTCAGGATGTCCAGGGCGTCCTGGGCCTCGGCCAATTGAGCGCGCCAGCGGCGGCGGGCGCGTTCGCGCTCCTCACTGTCGTCGATGCCGAGCAGTTCGGCCAGCTCGTCCAGCAGCGGGGCGTCCGCGTCGCTGAATTCGCCGCTGTCGGACCGGTGCAACTCGGCCCGGTCGGCGTGGCTCAGCTGCGGGGCGGCATTGGCCAGGCGCTTGGGGTCGGCCCACAGGCCGCCCAGCACCTCCTGCGGGGTGAGGATGGGCCACAGTCCGGCGATGGCGCGCTGGATCTCCGGATCCGCCCGCATCTCGTCGCGGATCTCGGTGAGATCGGTCTGGCTCAACAGGTTTCGCCCGCCCAGCGGATTCGAGCCGATGGCGGCGGCCAGCTGATCGGTGAGCGCGTCGACGACGGCGGCCGCGAAGATGGGCCGGGCCAGGTTGTGCGGGCGGCGTGAGGAGCGGGCGCGGCCGCGGGCCTTGGTGGCGATCTTGCGGTCCAGTTCCAGCTGATGCCCGTCGAAGTAGAGCCGGATCGGCTCCCGGGGCACCTCCTGCCAATCCCGCACGCCCTTCTTGAGCACTTCGAGCATGTCCAGCGAGCCCTTGAGCTCTCCGGCGCGCAGCGAATCCTCCAGCGTCGCCTGCACTCCCGGATACAGGTTGCCGACGGTGGACAGCAGCACGCCGGTCTCACCCAGCGAGGGCAGCACCTGCCCGATGTAGTCGAGGAAGGTGGAGTTCGGGCCGATGATGAGCACGCCGGCCTTGTCCAACTGCTGCCGGTAGGTGTACAGCAGGTAGGCCGCGCGATGCAGCGCCACCGCGGTCTTGCCGGTACCGGGCCCGCCCTGCACCACCAGCACGCTCTTGTGCTCGGAGCGGATGATGGCGTCCTGCTCGCTCTGGATGGTCTCGACGATGTCGTTCATGTGCCCGGTTCGGGCGGCATTGAGCGCGGCGAGCAGCGCGCTCTCGCTGCCCACGCCGCCGTCGCCGCCGACCACCCCGGCGCGCTGGGCGGCATCCAGGTCCAGGTACTCGTCGTTGATTCCGGTGACCTTGCGATTGCGCGAGCGGATGTGCCGCCGCCGGGTCACGCCGTCGGGCGCCGCGGTGGTGGCGAGGTAGAAGGGGCGGGCCATGGGGGCGCGCCAGTCCAGCAGCAGCGTCTCGTAATCGGCGCTCTCGTCGAGGATGCCGATGCGGCCGATGTAGCGATGCTCGCTGTCACCGTTCGTCGCGGGATCGCCGGCGTGAGTCCCGGGCTCGCCGGCATGGTCCGGGGCGATGTCGATGCGGCCGAAGCATAGGCCGTGTTCCGCGGCGTCGTACTTGGCGAGGTCCTCGGAGTACAGCTGGGTGAACGACTCGCGTTCACTGCGGGCCTGCGGCGTGCCGCCGGTCTCCAGCAGCACGGTGCGCAGCCGCCGCTGGGCGTAGGCGCGCATGCCGTCGAGCTGTTCGTAGAGCTTCGTGAGGTACTGCTGCTCGCGTTCCAGGTCCGGGGAAGCCGCGTTAGCGGAATCGGACACGGAACGCTCCTCGGTGAGGTCGGGCAAAACGGAACTCCTTGTTCACCACGTCCGCCGTGTTGGGTACGGCGCGCGAAGCATCGAGAACAGAGTTGTCGAGTCTAGTTCCCGATTCCCTCCCGCGCCGTACCGCCAGGTAACAACACCCGAAACTGCCGGATTCAGGAGGCGTGGGTGCTGTCGCTGCGCCGGCTCAGGGTTCCGTTCTGGTGGTTGGGCGGCTTGGCCCGGTACATGGCCAGGTCGGCATCGTGCAGGACGGCCTCCGGGGTGCGGGTGTCGTTCGTGTGCAGGTGCGTCACGCCGATGGAGGCGTCGACCTGGATGCGATGCCCGCGGGCGATGATCGGCTCGGCCATGGTGTGGCGCAGCCGCGTGATGAGCGAGTCGAGGTCGCCGCCGAGGGTGCGCCCGGACAGCAGCACCAGGAATTCGTCCCCGCCGATCCGGCCCACGATGTCGTCGGACCGCAGCCCGCGCTGCAGCCGCTGCGCCACGATCTGCAGCACGGTGTCGCCGATCGCGTGCCCGAGGGTGTCGTTGATGGACTTGAACCCGTCCAGGTCGATGAACAGCACGCTCGACACCGGCAGGGTCTCGACCGTGCCCAGCGCCGCCGACAGCCGCGACAGCACCAGCGCCCGATTGGCCAGCCCGGTGAGCGGATCGTGGGTGGCCTGGTACTCCAATTGCCTTCGGCTGGCCCGGAATTCGGTGATGTCGTTGAACGACGACACGGCCGGCGAGCCCGGATCGCTGGGATTGAGCAGCCGGCTGTTGGCCGAGAGCCAGCGCCGCTGCCCGTCGGGCCGGTCGAGGCCGAACACGAAGCGGGTCACCGTCTCCCCGGTGGCGAGGGTGCGGATCACCGGATACCAGGACGAGGGCATGGGCTGGGCATTCGCGTCCAGTAGGGACAGCGGGATGTCGTAGATGTGGCTGCCGACGAGATCGTCGGTGTCGTAGCCGAAGATGCGGCGCGCGGCCGGATTGGCGGATTCGATGCGCCCCGTCTGATCGATGACCACCACCCCCTCCTCGAGCTGCGACACCACCTCGGTGAAGAACTGTTCGGCGCGCTGTTGGGCGGCCTCGGCGCGGCGCTGCGGGGTGAGGTCGTGCACCACCACCTGATAGGCGAGATGTTCGTGCCAGGCGGTGAGCACCGACACGGTCTCCACGTCGACGCTGCCGCCGTCGCAGCGCACCAGGGTCATCTCGGTGGGGTCGGAGGCGGTGCCCGCGATGGTGAGACGCCGGATGCGGTCGAGCATGGGGGAGACGGAACTCGGTTCGACGAAATTGGTGACCGGCTGCCCGATCACCTCGTCCGGATTTCCGGCCGCCAGGAGCCGCAGCATCGCCGGGTTGGCGTAGACGACGGTGCCGCGCTCGTGGACCACGACCCCGTCGGGGCTGTAATCCACCAGGGACCGATACCGCTGGGCCAGTTGTTCGGCCTCGCCCGGGTTGTTTGCCCGATCGTTACCCATCATTACACGCACCCCCTGATCGTCGTTCCGATACGTCATTGGAGCACGGCACCATTCTGTTATCTGAAAATTTGCTGGTGCCCCTTGCCGACCGTATTGAATCAATCACAGTTCGCCACAGCATCGGCCCGCGAGTGGTGATCATTACGGGCAACGGCCCGAGAGGAGCGATGCAAATGCCTGGCACCATCCCCGTCCCGATGGCCGCAGGTCGGCATCAAGATCATATGACCCTTGCCGGCATCGGCGCTGTCACCGGGTACGGCTGGGGCCGCGAAACCCTCTGGGAGGGTTTGCTGACCGGCAAACCGGCGGCCCGGCTCTATCCAGGGTACGGCCCGGAACGGGATCGGCAGGGGTGGGTTGCCCGCGTGCCGGACGGTGGCGATCCGGATTTACCGCCCAGCCGCTACCTGCGCGCGGTCCTGGGCTCGGCGCGCGAGGCGGTGGCCGACGCCCGCGCGCGCGGCTGGCGACCCGGCCGGACGGTCGGCCTGCTGCACGCCATCGTGCTCGGGAACGCCTACGAGTGGCGGGACTTCTACACCGTCGACGGCGGGCAGCGCCGCTCGCGCGACTACCTGCGATTACTCCCCTCGACCCCGGTGTCGATGCTGATGAGCGAGTTCGGATTTCACGGCCCGGCCATGAATGTGACCGCCGCCTGCTCCTCGGCGAATGCGGCTCTGATCACCGCGCAGTTGTGGCTGGCCCAGGGCATCGCCGACGACGTGCTGGTGGTGGCGACCGACATATCAGGGATTCCGGAGATGGTGCAGCCGTTCGTGGCGCTGGGCGCGGCGATCGACGACACCGACCCCCTCGACGCCTGCCGCCCCTTCCAGGAGGGCAGCCGCGGCTTCGGTTTCGGCGAGGCATCGGTGGCGTTCCTGGCGACCCGGGACGCTGCGCACCCGTACGCGGCGATGCTCGGCGGGGCCATGTCCAACGACGGCCACCACGTGATCTCCGTGGAGCCGACCTACGAGCAGATCTTCGATTGCGTGGGCCGCGCCCTGGCCGACGCCGGCGTGCGGCCCGACGAGGTCGCCTGCCTCAACTCGCACGGGTCCGGCACCGCCCAGTGCGATGCCGCCGAAACCGCGCTGCTGACCGAGCTTTTCGACGATCGCCCCGCGGTGGTGGCGCTCAAGCCGCTGGCCGGGCACTGCCAGGCCGCCTCGGCCGGGGTCGAAGTGGCCGCCGCCGCACTGGGTTACGAGCGCGGGCTGCTGGTGTCGGCCCCGATTGTCGCGCCCGCGCATCCCCGCCTGGTCGACGGCGTCCTGCCCGGCATCGACGGCATCACGGTCAAGACGGCGCTCGGCATGGGCGGCAACAACTCCGCGGTGGTGCTCGGCCCGGTCGGCTGACCGGAACGGGTCAGTGCAGCGGAACCGACCAGTGCAGTTTGGTGCCGGACCCGTCGCCGCTGGGATCGCGGCGGGGATATACGGCCAGGCTGCCGCCCGACTGTTCCGCGCGCCGCGCCAGATCTGTCAATCCGCTGGGGGTGACGTCGTCGGGAATGCCGCGGCCGTTGTCGGACACCATGATGGTGAGATCGTCGGCCACGCCGATCTCGATGGTGATGGTGTCGGCGCCGGAATGCCGGACGGCGTTCGAGACCGCTTCGCGGACCACGGCTTCCGCGTGATCGGCGAGGGCGGGCTCCACCACCGACAGCGGGCCGGTGATGTGCATGAGCGCCCGGATATCGGTGGCGGTGGTCTGCTGCTTGACCGCGCGCTCGATGCGCTGGCGCAGCCGGGTGCTGTGCCCGTCGTCCCCGTGCAGGTCGAAGATGGAGGTGCGGATCTCCTCCACCACGTCCTGCAGATTGTTGATGGCGTCGGCGAGTCGCTTCTGCACCTCGGGAACCCGGGCCCGCGGCACCGTGCCCTGCAGGGAGAGTCCGATGGCGAACAGCCGCTGGATGACATGGTCGTGCAGGTCGCGGGCGATGCGGTCGCGGTCGGTGAGGATGTCGAGTTCGTGCATGCGCCGCTGTGCCACCGCCAGTTGCATGGCCAGTGCGGCCTGGTCGGTGAAGGCGGCGATCAACTCCACCAATTCGTCGGTGTAGGGCGCGGATTCGGCGGTGCGCAGCGTGATCAGCACGCCGAGCGTGGAATCGGGGGTGTGCAGCGGCAGCACCAGGGCCGGGCCGATATCGGTGAACGGGGCGCCGAGGTCCGTGTGGCGGGCGTCATCGAAACGCAGCGGGGTGCGGGTGGCGAGGGCCTGCCCGACGGCGGTGCCGACCGCGCGCACGGCGTGTCCGGCCGACGGCTCGCCGGGGCCGGACCAGTGCGCCACCACGAGTTCGGTGACGTCCTCGGGCGCTTCGTCCGGGTCGGCGACCACGGCCAGCACCGCTTGCTGAGAGGCGGTGAGTTCGCGCGCGTGCTCGACCACGTGGGCCAGCACCTTGCTGGGTTCGGTGTCGGCGAGGAATTCGGTGGCGATGTCGCGGGTGGCCTCGATCCAGGCCTGGCGGGTGCGCGCCTGTTCGTAGAGACGGGCATTGTCGACGGCGATACCGGCTGCGGCGGCCAGCGCCTGCAGCAGCACCTCGTCGTCCTCGGTGAACGAGTGCCCGCCGGATTTCTCGGTGAGATACAGGTTCCCGAAGATCTCGCCGCGGATCCGCACCGGCATGCCGAGGAAGGTGTGCATGACCGGATGGTGTTCGGGGAATCCGCTCGCGGCGGGGTGGCACGCGAGATCGTCCAGGCGCAGCGGTTCGGGTTTGTCGAGCATGAGGCCGAGCACGCCGTGGCCCTCGGGTAGCGCGCCGATCAGCACCCGGGCCGGCTCGTCGATGCCGTGGAAGATGAACTGCCTGGGCTGTTGTTCGCGCCCGCGCACGGCGAGCGCCCCGAAGCGGGCGTCGACCAGGATGGTGGCGGCGCGCACGATGGTGCTCAGGGTCTGGTCCAGATCGAGCCCGGAGGTGACCGTGAGCATGGCCTCGACCAGCCCGTCGATGCGGTCCCGGGCGTCGATGATCTGCTCGACGCGGTCCTTGACCTCGGTGAGCAATTCGCGTAATCGCAGCTGCGACAGCGTTTCACGCACCGAGTAAGGGCCGGTGCGGGGTGTGTCGTGCATGGTTGTCCTGCGGTCCGGCGGATACGACACGGCAAGCGAAATTCTATTCGGGCCGCGGTTGCCGGATGGCTGTCATGCCGAACGTGGCTGTCCCGTACGCAATTTCGAGGCGAGGACGGCGGCCTGGGTGCGGCGTTCCATACCGAGCTTGGCCAGCAGCCGGGACACGTAGTTCTTGACGGTCTTCTCGGCCAGGAACATCCGTTCCGCGATCTGCCGGTTGGTGAGGCCGTCGCCGAGCAGGTCCAGCAGCTTGCGTTCCTGATCGGTCAAACCGGCCAGGGGCCCGTCGAATTCGGTGCTGCGCCGCAGCCGGGCCATCAGCGCGGCGGCCGCGCGGTTGTCCAGCAGCGAGCGGCCCGCGCCGACCTCCTTGATGGCCTTGGCCAGTTCCATGCCCTTGATGTCCTTGACCACGTAGCCGCTGGCGCCGGCCAGGATGGCGTCCATCATGGCCTGCTCGTCGGTGTAGGAGGTGAGGATCAGGCAGCGCAGGTCGTCGATGTCGGCGAGCAGGTCGCGGCAGAGTTCGATGCCGTTGCCGTCGGGCAGGCGCACGTCGAGCACCGCGACGTCGGGATGCAGTGCAGGGATCCGGGCCAGCGCCTGGGCGACATCGCCGGCCTCGCCGACTACGGTCAGTTCCGGATCCTCCTCCAGGAGGTCGGTGAGACCGCGGCGGACGATCTCGTGATCGTCGACCAGGAACACTTTGATCACGACGGCCTCCAGTCTCGGGTCGCGGACGCGCGGAACGGTACCGGGCAAACGTATCGCCTGGCAGGAGAGGCCGATACCGCCGAAGGTCCCTAGTTTCCGGCGGCCGGACGACCTGGTGATCTTTTGTCGGAGGACTTTCCCTGAAAGTCGTCTGGTTCGGGACCTTCGGCACTGTCGGGGTCGGTCGGGGTGTGTTGCCATGGAGGCGGGTTGCCGGGTCGGAGCAGGGAGAACGGGGTCGGCTATGGGCGCATTCGATGTGTGGTCGAGTGGAATCGATCCGGATTTCGTAGTGACCACGCACGGGTCCGTCCCGTCGGGGGAGGTGACCCGGGTAGTGCGCGGATTGGGCCGGATTCTGCGGCGCCACGGGGTGGAAGGGCCGGTACGGGCCCGCCTGCACCGCCCTGAGTCCGAGGACGAGACCACCCTGGTGCAGGCGAGTGTGCTGACGCTGGGAAGGGCGTTCCGAGTTCAGGTCGCCGGGCCGGGACGGTTCGCGGTCACCTTCGCGCTCGAGCGGCTGGATCTGCGGCTGGGCTGCCCGCCGGACGAATTGTCCAGGCCCTGGCCGGATCCCGCGCGGCCCTCACTGTCCGCGGTGACCGAGCCGCGGCCGATCGTGCGGCGCAAGGACTGCCGACTACAGGTGGCCACACCCGCCGCGGCGGCGCGGGTGCTCGATGCCATGGACTATGACGCGCACCTGTTCATCGACGCCGGGACCGGATCCGAGGCGGTGGTCTGCTGGACCGGCCCGCTCGGAGTGCGGACCGTCGGGCGGATACGCGACGGCGTGCCGGTCCTGCTGGAGGACGAAGCGGTGACCCGGCTGTGCCTGGGCGGGCTGCCCTATCTGTTCTTCACCGATGCCGACACCCGGCGGGGCCGGCTGCTCTACCGCCGCTTCGACGGCGATCTTGCCCTGGTCGCCGCAGTCGGCGCCGAGGACCGCGCGCGCGATCGGGACCGGGATCGCGGCCGGCAGCCCCGGGCCGTCGCGAGCTGTGGGCGCAGGACGCTTCCCGCAAAATTGCCCGAGGTGGCGACTGATTTCGTGAGTCGAAGGTAACTCAGCGGGTCCGTCCGGAATCGGTTCGGGACCCAGCCGGCGGCACGGGTTGCCAGGTCGACGGCTCTCTGCCGGCCGCTGAAGGCGCGGGGAGGGAGGCGGGGACAGTGACCAGCGTTTCAGCACGCGCAGACGAACTTGTCGGTGGGTGCCCCTAGCATGGCGTCGGGGGTATGCCTGGATGCTGAAACGTTGGAAGGATGGCCAGTGGCGGATCGCCTGACGGTGCGCGGAGCCCGGGAGCACAACCTCAAGGGGGTCGATCTCGACCTACCTCGCGACAGTCTCATCGTTTTCACTGGTCTGTCCGGGTCCGGTAAGTCGTCGCTCGCCTTCGACACGATTTTCGCCGAGGGCCAGCGGCGGTACGTGGAATCGCTGTCCGCGTACGCGCGCCAGTTCCTCGGGCAGATGGACAAGCCGGATGTGGATTTCATCGAGGGTCTGTCCCCGGCGGTGTCCATCGACCAGAAGTCGACCAACCGCAATCCGCGGTCCACGGTCGGCACCATCACCGAGGTCTACGACTATCTGCGTCTGCTGTTCGCGCGCGCGGGCACCCCGCACTGCCCGGTCTGCGGTCATCTGATCGCCAAGCAGACGCCGCAGCAGATCGTGGACCAGGTGCTGGCCATGCAGGAGGGCACCAAGTTCCAGGTGCTCGCGCCCGTGGTGCGCACCCGCAAGGGCGAATTCGTGGACCTGTTCGAGTCGCTGAACTCGCAGGGCTATTCGCGTGTCCGAGTCGACGGCGTGGTGTATCCGCTGACCGATCCGCCCAAGCTGAAGAAGCAGGAGAAGCACGACGTCGAGGTGGTCGTGGACCGTCTCGCCGTGAAGCCGAGCTCCAAACAGCGCCTGACCGATTCGATCGAGACCGCGCTGCGGCTGGCCGACGGCATCGTGGTGCTGGACTTCGTGGAGCGTGACGAGCACGCCCACGATCGGGAGCGGCGCTTCTCCGAGCGGCTGGCCTGCCCGAACGGGCACCCCCTGGACATCGAGGATCTGGAACCGCGGTCGTTCTCCTTCAACTCGCCCTATGGCGCCTGCCCGGACTGCACCGGTCTGGGTATCCGCAAGGAGGTCGACCCGGATCTGGTTGTGCCGGACCCGGATCTGAGCCTCAATGACGGCGCGATCGCGCCGTGGTCGCGCGGGCAGACCGCCGAGTACTTCACCCGCCTGCTGTCGGGTCTGGCCGAGGCCATCGGTTTCTCCATGGACACGCCGTGGAGCCAGCTGCCGCTCAAGGCACGGAAGGCCGTGCTGGAGGGCAGCTCCGAGCAAGTGCACGTCTCCTACACCAACCGCTACGGCCGGAAGCGTTCGTACTACGCCGATTTCGAGGGCGTGATGCCGTTCCTGCAGCGGCGCATGGACGCTACCGAGTCGGAGGCGATGAAGGAGCACTACGACGGGTACATGCGGGACATCCCGTGCCCGGTGTGCAGCGGCGCGCGACTGCGGCCCGAGATTCTGGCGGTCACGCTGTCGGCGGGTCCGGAACAGAAATCCATTGCGGATCTGTCGGATCTGTCGATCGGGGACGCGGCGAAGTTCCTCAATACGCTGACCCTCGACGATCGGCAGGCGGCCATCGCCGCGCAGGTGATCAAGGAGATCCAGGCGCGCCTGGGCTTCCTGCTCGATGTCGGCCTGCAGTATCTGACGCTGTCGCGGGCCGCGGCCACGCTGTCCGGCGGTGAGGCGCAGCGTATCCGGCTGGCCACCCAGATCGGGTCCGGCCTGGTGGGCGTGCTGTACGTGCTGGACGAGCCGTCCATCGGCCTGCACCAGCGGGACAATCGCCGGCTCATCGAAACCCTCACGCGCCTCAAGAGTCTCGGCAATACCCTCATCGTGGTCGAGCACGACGAGGACACCATTCACGCCTCGGACTGGGTGGTCGACATCGGCCCGCTGGCCGGTGAGCACGGCGGCCAGGTGGTCTACTCGGGTCCGTACGAGGGCCTGCTGAAGGACAAGGGATCGCTCACAGGCGCTTACCTTTCCGGCCGCGAGCAGATCGAGGTGCCGCTGGTGCGCCGGCCGATCGACAAGAAGAAGCAGCTCACGGTGGTCGGCGCGGTCGAGCACAATCTCCGGGATATCGACGTGAGCTTCCCGCTCGGCGTGTTGACCGCGATCACCGGCGTCTCGGGTTCGGGTAAGTCCACGCTGGTCAACGACATTCTGGCGACCGTCCTCCAGAACAAGCTGAACGGTGCGCGCCAGGTGCCGGGCCGCCACACGCGAGTGAACGGTCTCGACCATCTGGACAAGCTGGTCCAGGTCGACCAGTCGCCGATCGGTCGCACGCCGCGCTCGAATCCAGCAACGTACACAGGCGTTTTCGACAAGATCCGCACCCTGTTCGCGGCCACGACCGAGGCCAAGGTGCGCGGTTACCAGCCCGGCCGGTTCTCCTTCAACGTGAAGGGCGGCCGCTGCGAGGCGTGCTCGGGTGACGGCACGCTGAAGATCGAAATGAACTTCCTCCCGGACGTGTACGTCCCGTGCGAGGTGTGTCACGGTGCGCGCTACAACCGCGAGACCCTCGAGGTGCACTACAAGGGCAAGACCATCGCCGAGGTGCTGGACATGCCAATCGAGGAGGCCGCGGAGTTCTTCGAGCCGGTGACCTCGATCCACCGCTATCTCAAGACCCTGGTGGACGTCGGTCTCGGCTATGTACGCCTGGGTCAGTCGGCGCCGACGCTGTCCGGTGGTGAGGCGCAGCGCGTCAAGCTGGCCGCCGAACTGCAGAAGCGTTCCACCGGCCGCACCATCTACATTCTCGACGAGCCGACCACGGGTCTGCACTTCGAAGACATCCGCAAGCTGCTGTCCGTCATCAATGGCCTGGTCGACAAGGGCAATACGGTCATCGTCATCGAGCACAACCTCGATGTCATCAAGACCTCGGACTGGGTCATCGACATGGGCCCCGAGGGCGGCTCCGGCGGCGGCACCGTCATCGCCCAGGGTCCGCCGGAAGACATTGCGGCCGTTCCGGAAAGCTACACCGGTCAGTTCCTGAAGCACGTTCTCGCCGCCCAGCCCGCCTCCCTCGCCGAACCGAAACCGGCCAAGAAGGCAGCGAAGAAGGCCCCCGCCAAGAAGGCCGCCCCGAAGACCGACGCCCAGGCCACCGCCGCCAAGAAGGCCGCCGCCGCCCGCCGCAAGGCCGCCGCCTTGCGCTGACACCGAGATTCGCGGTGGCCCCACCGCATGGCTGTGAGGCCACCGTCATGCGGGCGGTGCGCCGTCGAATTGACGTTTCGGGCCCGTCGGTTCGTCGCAGGTTGGCAGCTTCGGGACCGCTGACGCATCGACGGCATTGTCGAAGTCGAAATGCGGGTTCTCGAGGCGGAAGTCCTCGCGGTTGAACTCCATGACGATCCTCCTGTGCCGATTCCCATTCTCAAAATAGCGGCGCGAACGGAATGCCATTGTTCAGAAAGCGGAAGGGCTGGTCATGGGTGTTGTGGCGGATCGGTTGGCGGAGTTGGGGATCCGGTTGCCACCGGTTGTGAAGCCACCGCCCGGTCTGAATGTTCCGTTTGCGTGGGTTCGGGTTTCGGGGCGTCGCGTGCTGGTGTCCGGGCACGGTGCGCTGACCGCGGATGGTCGAGCCGCCGGGCCGTTCGGCAAGGTGCCGAGTGTCGTGTCACCGGCCGAGGCGAGCGAATCCGCGCGCGGTGCGGCGCTGGCGATGATCGCCGCCCTGGAGGTCGAGCTCGGTGATCTGGATCGGATCTCGGCGTGGCTCATGGTCAATGGCATGGTGAACGCCGATCACGGCTTCGCGGGCACGACCACCGTCATCAACGGCTTCTCCGATGTCATCCTCGAGGTCTTCGGCGCCGAGATCGGCCGGCACGCCCGTACGGCCGTCGGCTTCACCACGCTGCCGCTCGGCTACTGCGTCACCGTCGCCGCGGAAGTGGAGATCGACGGCTGAGCGCAGCCGAAAGGCCCCGCACCGGAATCGGTACGGGGCCTTCGTATTTCGTGGTTACCGAGCTGTTACTCCGCGGTCGCGAGCGGCGGGCTGAGTTCCTTGACCTCGGCGATGCGGCCGAAGTCGAGTTTCACGATCTGGTCGGCGCAGTCGAAGTACCGGTCGTCGTGGGTGATCACGATGACGGTCTTGCCGCGTTCCTTGAGCTTCACCAGGATCTCCCGATAGAAGACGTCGCGGAACTTGGGTTCCTGATCCGCGGCCCACTCGTCGAACATGTAGATCGGGCGATCCTCGAGTAGTGCGGTCAACAGCGCCAGGCGCTTCCGCTGCCCCTGGGACAGCGCGATCGTCGACAGCCGGCCGTTCTCCACGGTGACCTTGTGATCGATCTGCAGTTCCTTCAGGTACTTCCGGACCTCGTCGTCGACGCCCTCGTCGAAGCCCAGGTAGTCCTCGAACAGGTGGAAGTCGGTGAAGACCGCCGACGAGTTCTGCCGGAACCACTCGATGTTCTCGTGGTCGATCGTCTCGCCATTGAGCGACAGGTGGCCGTGCTGCGGGACGTAGAGGCCCGTGATCAGCTTGGCCAGCGTCGATTTGCCGCTGCCGTTGCCGCCCACGATGAAGCTGATCTGGCCGGGCGAGAAGGTCAGGTCCAGCGGTCCGAGGTGGAAGCCCGACCCGTCGGCCTGGGGCGGGGCCATGGGCGCGCCCACCGGGACGGGGTGGCCGCCGTGGTCGATGAACCGGTGGCCGTTGACATCCGGCCGATCGGTCCCGCGCGGGCCGTGGCCGGGCGGCGGGCCGGCGGGTCGTCCACCCGGATGCGCTCCGGGCCGTCCGCCCGTGGGCGCGCCGGGTGCGCCGGGGCGCTGGCCCCCGCCCGGGTGCGGCCGCGCACCGCCACCCGGGTGAGGTCCGGTGCCCGGCGGCGGTCCACCCGGTACGGGCGGGAACGCCGGCGGCGCTTCGGTCAGATAGTTGTAGCTGACGTCATTGAGCTCCAGCCGCGCTGCCGTGGCGGCGGGCCGCTCGGTGTAGGGCAGCGTCGATTCGTCGTGCGCGGTCTGGATGGACAGGTTCAGCGAGCGAATCTTGGCCAGCGCCACATCGCCGCGCAGCAGGTCGGGAATGCGGTGCATGAAGTTCTGCATGGGCATCGAGAGGAACGTAGTGACCAGGACATAGCCGACCATGACGTTCTGCGGCAGGTCCAGCGCCCGCGCCAGGCCGAACAGGATCAGGGCCATGGTGCCCAGCTGCAGCAGCTGGCCGAAGCCCTGGGCGAAGGTGAACTTCGAGCCGGCGTCGACGTTCTGCACCCGCAGCTTCTCGGCCGAGCCGAGCAGCTGCCGGTCCATGAAGTCGCGTCGCCGCCCGCGGTGCAGCTTCAGCTCCTTGATGCCGAGCGACACCTCCTGGAAGGACCGCAGCAGGCCGTCCTCGTTCTCGCGGGCGTCCTGGTACAGGTGTCGCACCTTCTTGAGAACCGTTTCGACACAGGCGATTCCGAGCAGGGTGCCCGCGACGGTGGTGGCGAAGATCGGGCCGGACACGATCGCGAGGAACACGAAGCAGCCGATGATGGTCGCCAGGTCGATGCAGATGCTCGGAATAGCGGTGACCGCCTGTGACAGTGACCGCACGTCCTCGGTCAGGGTCGCGATGAGGCGGTGCTGCCCGAGCCGCTCGAGGTGTTCGAGCGGCGCGGACACGATGCGGGCGCTCAGGTCCGCGCGCAGGCGGTAGATGGCCTCCTGCGCGAGCCGGATCAGCAGCACCTGCGAGATCACGCCGCTGATCAGGATGATCAGCGCGGTCGCGACGAACGCCTGGACCGTGACGCCCGGATGCGGTTCCGGTGACACCACTCCCCGAATCAATGTCACCAGGTAGGTATTGGCCGCACCGCAGACCAGACCGGAGGCGATGACGCCGGCGATCCGCATCCACGAGATGGAGATGAGGAATCTGAAGAGTTGCATGGCTGCTGGGCTCTCTGGACGAAAAACTGATGCCCGGTCAGGGGCGGATGATGTCGAAGACGACGCCTTCGAGGGTGACGCCCGGTGCGAAGGAGAACGCCACACCGGTCGAGATCGGCTGCGTGGCCTGCTGCGCGATCATCTGCTCGAGCACGAAGATCAGTGAGACGCTGAGCATGTTGCCGTACTCGGCGAGCACGTCCCAGCTGGTCGCCGCCTGCTCGGAGCCGATGCCGAGCGAGCGCACCGATTCCTCGATGATCTTCGGGCCACCCGGGTGGATCGCCCACAGGTCGACGTCGGTCTTGGTCAGGCCGTTGCGCTCCAGCACGCCGGTCACCACCGGGTCCACCCCGCGCAGAATGTACTGCGGCAGGTTCTCCGACAGCTCGCAGGTGATGCCATTGTCGTTGACGCCCAGGACGATTCCGTCCTCCGCGTCGTCGAACAGGTAGCTGAAGCTGTCGCGGATGACGACCGCGCCGGCGGGCAGCGGCTGCTGCGGCTGGCTGGCGCCGATGACCACCGCGCCGCAGCCGTCGCCGAAGAGGCTGTGGATGATGACATCGTTGATGTTGTCGTCGAACACGGCGTTCACCGAGCTGAGTTCGATGCAGACGACCAGTGCCTTCTTGTCCGGGTGCGCCCGGACGTAATCCACCGCGGCGCGCACGGAGTTCATGGCCGCGGCGCAGCCCATGAAGTTCACGATGACGCGGTTGACGGCGGGGGACAGGCCCAGCTGCTTGACCACGGCCACGTCCACGCCGGGCGCGATGAACCCGGTGCTGGTGGCGAAGACCAGCATGCCGATCTCCGAGGCCGGGTCCTCCAGATGGGCGATGGCGCGTCCGGCCACGTCCACGGCCAACGGCACCGCGTGCTCGTAGAAGGTGTTCATCCGGTCCCGGATGGTGCCGACTTCCTTGCTGTAGGACAGGAATTCGGGGTCGACCGGGTCCACCGCGAGGTGGCGGGTGGTGATGCGGGTCTTCTGGTAGATCCGCGGGATCCGGGCCTGCTGCACCGGATCGGCGAACAGTCCCGCCACCTGGGCGGCGGCGTCGGCCTGCGAGAAGATCCGGGCCGGCGAACCGGTCGCGATGGACTCGATCACGCCGACGGCGGTCGGCGGGGTCGGCGGCAGTGGGGCCGGTGCGAAGCCTTCCCGGTGCAGGAAGGCCGGACCGTGCTCGCCCCCCGCGAGCCGGGCAGCCGCCGAAGGGCGGGCGCCCTCTTCATCGATGGTGATAGACACGAAATACTCCCCTCGTTTCGAGATGACGACCCGCGGTGCGGCCGGCGCATGTGCGAACGCACCGCGGTATGGAATCGGTTCAGACGGTTCCGATTCCGGTGAAGCCCTGAACCGTGTAGACGGCGCAGGTCTTCAGGGCAAGTGGTGAGAAGTGCTCCTTGACGAACCCCCACTTGCGCTCCACCGCGTCGTCGGACGGCGCGAGAATGTAGGTGCGGATCTGCTTGGGGAAGCGGTCGGTGAAGAAGCTCTTGGCCGGCAGCCACTCCACCCCGAACTTCGCGGACTCCTCGCGCAGCACGTCCTCGGTCGCGATGTTCGCGAAACCACTGCGCTGGTAGGGCAATACGTGATGGACCCGGTGTGAGCTCAGGCCCGCGGACAGGAAGCAGTCGACGTAGCGGTTGCCGACCACCTTGAGGTCGTAGGCCTGCTCGATCTGGTTGACGCCCCAGTCCTCGGAGTTCGACTCGATCTCCTCGGTCTCCAATTCGAAGTCGTGGCTGGCCACCACCAGGAAGGTGGAGATCCACAGCGTGATCACGAATTGCAGTGCCCAGGCCCAGAAGTCGCCCATCACGGTGAACACGATCAGCTCGCCCAGCAGCAGGAACCGCACGCCGAAGGAACCGATGAAGTGCGGCAGCGCGCCGCCCCAGGTGCCGTACATGTCCTTGATGCCCACCTTGCGGGTGAGGCGGCAGACGTCGAGCAGGCGGATGGTCATGCCGGTGATGGTGTGACCGAACTTGTGCAGGGTGTGGATCGGCACCCGGTACAGCCGCGGGATCCGCATCATCATGGTGAAGACGTTCTTCTTGATGTCGACTTCACTCTGGGTGTGCGGGTGGTGCAGCAGCGCGTGGCCATCCGCGGTCACGAAAGCCAGTGCGACGTAATTGAAGTCGAAGGCGTTCGTGTAGATCTTGTTCATGCCCTTCTGGGCGCGGTGGATGGCGTAGTGCCCGAAGCCGGCCAGCGAGCTGCGCAGCAGCACCATGGCTATCACGAACACCGGCAGCGGCATCCAGCTGCGCTCGAACAGCCGCAGGCCCTGCACCGCGAAGTACAGCACCGCCAGCGTGGCCACCACGATGTTGAAGTAGGTGTCCATGCGCCGGATACGGGCGGCCAGCTCGGGTTCCTTGAGCCGCGCCTTCACCTGGTGTAGCAGGTCGTCCTTGTTGTCGAAGGTGAACTTCGGGGTGTCGCGCCAGCTGTCGAAGCCCTCGTTGAAGAGGAAGGCGGGCGCGTTGGCCTTGGGGTGGATGTCCTCGGGCAGGGCGTCGCGATCCAGCGCGTACTTCTTCAGGATGCGGCCGATGGCCTCCGGATTCTTGTGGTACGAACCGACGATCGAGGTGATGTCGCGATTCTTGGTCCGGCCGATGAAGAACTCACCGCCCGGATGCTTGGAAATCCAGTCGCTGAGGTCGTAGGCTTTGCCGTTGTAGACCCAGACATTCGACACCGGCGGCGGGCCGTCGAGCGGGGGCCGGCGGAACTCGCCTTCAGGCTCTTGGCCTTCGATCGTCGCTTCGGCTTCCGTGCGGTCGATCGGCTCGGCCTCGGGTCGTTCGATCGTCATAGCATCCCTCCACACGCAGGCACGACGTTTGAACTTTCAGACGAAATCGTCGGTGCCGCGCCTTGCATTTCACTGAACAATCTCTTAAGCAGTGCAGCCTTGGTTAGCTGCGGACCAACCAGCTCGCGGATGAGCTGGAATTCGTTGTGAGCAATGGCATTTCGAACCGTGCGCTGAAATGCGAAAGCCGGTCCGGGGTAGGCGGACGACAGCCGTTGCCGCCGTTGCTTTTTCCCGAACCGGCTCCGAACTCACATGACAGGGGTACGCGTGATCAGCTGCCGGGCTTGGTGACGTGCACCGGCTTCGCCCAGTCGGACAGGGTAACCGTGACGGTGCCCGCGTCCTTGGTCACCACGGCGCGCACCAGGTTGGGTCCGGTGCCCGGCGAGGCGGCGGTGGACGGCAGCGTGGTGCCCGAGCCGCTCGGCGGGGCAACGTCCTTGATGTACAGGGTGATCGGGAAGGAGCCGCCGTCCTTGCCGATCTGCGGGACGATCGGGTCGAAGGTCGCGGCGTCGATGGTGCCGGTGACCTTCACGACGTCGACGCCGTCGATCTTCTCGCGGTCCACGGCCTTCGCGTCCTTGACCTGGCCGATGGCGAAGGCCAGGCCCTTGTCCTTGTCCAGGAGAACGCCCGGGTCGTAGACCTTCTCGGCGGGGCCGACGGGCGAGTACTTGCTACCGTCGCCCGTGTAGAGGGTCTTGTCGACGACCATGAACTTGGTGTCGGTGAAGTCGGCGTCCGGCTTGACCTTGACCTTGGCCTCACCGATGGCCTGGCCCTGGCCCTGCGGCTGGTTGGTGACGTCGGCCTTGAGGCTCTCGACCGGGAGGGTCGGGAGGTTCTTCACATCCATCACCACGTGCACCGACTGCAGGGTCTGGGTGGTCTTGGACGACTCGGCGACGATCTGCGCGCCGTCGGGCAGCTGCGACGGCGGGGCCGCCTGCGAGGTGGTGGCCTTGCTGTCCGAGCTGGAGGACGAGGAGCAGCCCGACACCAGCGCGGCGGCCGCCGCGGCGGCGATCACGATGGGTAGGACGGTGTTCCGGACGCGGCGTCCGGACGCGCGCTTGCCGTGGGACATCAGTTCATTCATGTACAACCCCCGAAGAGTCCATTCGATCTCGTGGTGAGGACAGCCTTGCCGCTGTCCGTCGTAGTATGCAGGACTTCGCCCCCGTTCGCGTCGAACGCGGGCGATACTCCGGCATCCAACCAGCACCACCTTCGTGATGCCAAAGCTTTTGATCATCCAGCCGCGCAGGCGATTCGCCTGCAACTCAGGAATGTCCCACGTGGCGGCGAGTGTTAACGGCTTCGCTGAGCTGAGAGCAAGCCGAGTGGCCGCCAATTCGTAGGCGTTCCGTCGCTGGGTATTTGCCGCTCGGTCGCTGCGGGTTTCAGCGGCGCGCTGCCGCGTGGATCAGCTCCGCCAGTTCTGCGGGCTTCGACCACATCGGCCAGTGCCCGGTCGGCAGATCCAGGTACTCCGCGTCGAGGTTGCGTAGCTCCCGGAACAGCGGCGGCTCGCCGGCGTCACGGAGCTGCCGGACCACCTCCGAGGGGAAGCTGCAACAGATTACGGTGGTCGGAACCTCGAGTCGCGCAACCGAATCGGAGAGCGTGACCGGGCGTCCCGCCACCCCGGCCGGGACCGGCACCGCCCGCTCGCGGAAGCGCGCCAGCATCGCCTCGTCCAGGCCGGCCAGGCTGTTGCCCATCGCCTCCACCTCTGCCCAGGTGTCCGGGATCGGAAACTCCGCCGCGTCGCCCAGGGCGGGATTGAGGACGAACCCGTCCGGCATGGGCGCGCTGTCTGCGTAGACGACGCGCGAAAAGAGTTCCGGCGCCAGATCTGTCGCCATGTACCCGGCCGCGCCACCGCCCGAATGGGCGACGAGGACATCGCCCTCGCCGGCCGCCGCCACGATCGCGCGCGCCTGTGTCTCCAGGGTTGCCGAGAGCCGCTGCGGGTCCGCCGGATCCAGGCCCGGCAGGGTCAGCGCCTCGACCTCGTCCCCGAGTGACCGCAACTGCCCGGCCACTTCCTCCCACGCCCAGGCGCCCAGCCAGAAGCCGGGAACCAGCAGTATCCGTGCCATGTCCCGAGGATTGCACAGCCCACCGACAGTCGAAACCCATGTACCCCTGGGCTCTTGACGGCAACGCACAATGGGGCGCATTATGAACGCACGTTCATGAACATTCGTTCATAATAGGAGTCGATCATGACCGAAATCGTCAATCTCGCCCAGTCCGATGCCTGGAACGGCTACGAGGGCGAACACTGGGCCGGCAACCATGACCGCTACGACGCGGTGAACCACGGCTTCAACCAACCCCTGCTGTCCGCCGCACGTATCACCGACGGCGACCATGTTCTCGACATCGGTTGCGGCAATGGCCAATTGACTCGCGCCGCCGCCCGCCGCTCCGGCACCGGCTCCGCCACCGGCGTCGACCTGTCCGGCCCGATGCTCGGCCGCGCCCGCATCCTCGCGGCGAACGAGGCCGTCGCCAACGTCACCTTCACCCAGGGCGACGCCCAGGTTTTCCCGTTCCCCGACAACGCTTTCGACGTCGCTCTCAGTCGCTTCGGCATCATGTTCTTCGCCGACCCGGTGGCCGCCTTCGCGAATATCGCCCGTGCCCTCCGCCCCGGTGGCCGCCTGGCCTTCGTCACCATGCCGCCCATGCCCGGCACCGATCTGGGCGCCGTATTCAGCGCCGCCGCACAGCATCTCGCCGACTTCGAGATCACCCACACTCACGGCCCGCTCGCCGACCCCGATACCATCCGGGACCTGCTGGCCGCCGCCGGTTTCCGCGACATCGACGTCGAATATCGTGAGGCCGAGGGCATCTGGGGCCGCGACATCGACGACGCCGCCGATTTCATCATCGAGTGGGGCCCACTGCGCTACCACCGTTCCCTGGCCGGCTTCGCCACCGACGACGCGGTCCGCACCGCCATCGCGAACGCCCTGGCCCCCTTCGCCACCCCCGGCGGCGTCCGCCTCCCCAACTCGGCCTACCTCGTCACCGCGACGACCCCGCTACCGTAAACACCCATGTCCCCGAGAAAGGCGGCAGCGCTGCGCGGCGCCGATGACGACCGCAATCTCCGCGACCACCTCGTCGCCACCGCGCAACGCCTGCTCGCCGACCAGGGCGCGGCCGGTCTCACCGTGCGCGGCATCGCCCGCGCCGCGGGCGTGGCCGACGGTGTCCTCTACAACCACTTCCCGGACAAGGACGCGTTGCTGGCCGCCGCTCTCGGCGCTCATGTCGGCGCCGCCCACGCCGATCTCGGGCCGCTGCCCGCACCGGGCACCGGAACCGTGCACGAGAACCTGGCCGTGTATCTACGCGCCGGCCTGGCCCTGCATCGCGCCGTCCTCCCGGTCTTCGCCGGCCTGCTGGCCAGCCCGTCCGTGCTGACCCGCTTCGCCGAATCCGAAGCCCGCGGCGATGATTGGCGAGCTCTGCTCGCCGCCTACCTCCGCGCCGAACGCGACCGCGGCCGCCTCGCCCCGGCCGCCGACACCGCCGCCGCGACCGCCATGCTCGTCGGCATCTGCCACGACGTGGTGCTCACCGCGGTCCTCCCCGGCGCGCCACATGGCCACGCCGAGGTGGACGTCGACGCGGTGATCACGACTCTGCTCGCTGGAATAGCCCTGCCCGGCAACTGATCTCGCCGAAGGGTCGGCGCCGCGTGCAGCTCAGTACACCGGGCCGGTGTACTTCTCGCCCGGGCCCGCGCCGGGGGCGTCGGGGTAGGCGGAGGCTTCGCGGAAGGCGCGCTGGAGCGACTGGAGACCTTCGCGGATGGGGCCGGCGTGGGGGCCGAGGTATTCGACGGAGGCGGTGACGAGGCCGGCGAGGGCGGTGATGACGCGGCGGGCCTCGTCGAGGTCGAGGTGGGGGCTGCTGGCGGGATCGGGTTCGCCGAGGCCGAGCTTCTCGGCGGCGGAGCTCATCAACATGACGGCGGCACGGCTGATCACCTCGACAGCGGGGATGTCGGCCAGTTCGCGGACGACCTCGCCCTCGATGAGGGACGATTCGTCGTTCATGATTGCCTCGCTCATGGGTTATAGCATCCCATCGCGCGGGTCGGCGCTGGTCGCGGGGGCCGCCGATTCGGAGCCCACGGCTATGAGTGCTAGACTCTTCGCGACGACCGTCCCGGACTGGTTCCTGCAACCGAATCGGGGCATCAAGTGGAGCCCGACTCCCACCGTCGATCGACCCGTTTTTCAATGAACACCGCGGTCAGATCAGACGGTCCGGTCGCCCATCATTTGCCTGATGGGTTCTGCACGTGGGTTCGCCCTGCGTGTGGTGCGATGCGAGTTGTTTGCGTCGTGGATCGGTCGACTCGGGCCCCGTGGTGGTGAAATACCAGCACGGGGCTTTTGTGTTGGAATTGGGGTTGCAGTTATTGCTTGCGGTCGTTGACGAACCGCTTGACCTAGGAGGCCCCATCAGCACTGAGACCCGCATCAACGATCGCATCCGCGTTCCCGAGGTCCGACTCATCGGACCGGGTGGCGAGCAGGTTGGGATCGTGCGTGTTGAAGATGCACTACGCGTCGCTCAGGAAGCTGACCTCGACCTGGTCGAGGTCGCGCCGGATGCACGCCCGCCGGTGTGCAAGATCATGGACTACGGCAAGTTCAAGTACGAGACCGCGCAGAAGGCGCGCGAGTCCCGGAAGAACCAGGTCCAGACCGTGATCAAGGAGCAGAAGCTCCGGCCGAAGATCGATGACCACGACTACGCCACCAAGCGCGGCCATGTGATGCGCTTCCTCGAGGCCGGGTCGAAGGTCAAGGTCACCATCATGTTCCGTGGTCGCGAGCAGTCGCGTCCGGAACTCGGCTTCCGGCTCTTGCAGCGACTGGCCGCCGACGTCGCCGACCTCGGTTTCGTCGAAACTTCGGCCAAGCAGGACGGCCGGAACATGACCATGGTCCTCGCGCCGCACAAGGGCGCGAAGACGCGGGTGAAGGCGCAGAACGACGCGAGCTCGACACAGCAGCGTAATAGTGTGCCCGCGGCTGCGGCTCCGGCCGAAGCGCCGGCTGCCGGAGCGGCCCCGGCCGAGACCGCAGCCCCGGCTGCCGAACCGGCCACCCCGCAGCAGTAATAACGAGAAGCTCCGAAGGCGCGTGGTACACGCGCGCCTTCGGCACGACAGATATGAGGAATCCATGCCGAAGATGAAGAGCCACAGCGGCGCCTCGAAGCGATTCAAGGTGTCGGGCAGCGGCAAGCTGCTGCGTCAGCAGGCGAACCGTCGCCACCTGCTCGAGCACAAGCCGTCCACCCGGACTCGTCGTCTGGACGGCGTGGAGGTCGTCGCGAAGGCGGACGTCGCTCGCGTCAAGAAGCTGCTCGCCAAGTAATTCGGCTGAGCCAGCCGATCGCGATCCGTTCGCGGAACGCATCACCGACCAACCTCGGGCGCCGATATCCGGGTTCACGCGAAAGACCCAGCGCCCCTCAATCGATCAAGGACTGACAAGTGGCACGCGTCAAAAGGGCCGTCAACGCTCAGAAGAAGCGCCGTTCCGTTCTCGAGGCCTCCAAGGGCTACCGCGGTCAGCGGTCGCGCCTGTACCGCAAGGCCAAGGAACAGCAGCTGCACTCGCTCACCTACGCCTACCGGGATCGCCGGGCGCGGAAGGGTGACTTCCGTCAGCTGTGGATCACTCGTATCAACGCCGCCGCGCGTCTGAACGATATGACCTACAACCGCTTCATGCAGGGCCTGAAGGCCGCCGGCATCGAGGTGGACCGCAAGATCCTGGCCGAGCTCGCCGTCTCCGACGCCGAGGCCTTCGCCCAGCTGGTCGCCGCCGCCAAGGCCGCGCTGCCCGCCGACGTCAACGCCCCGGCCGCCTGATTCGGCCTGCGTGACGACGCAACACTCGAAACGACCCGCGGACGTGCTCTCCGAGCACAACCCGCGGGTCGTTTCTGCGGTCAAGCTCCATCGCGCGCCGGTGCGCCGCAAGACCGGCCTGTTCCTGGCCGAGGGCGCGAATTCGGTGGAGGCCGCACTGGACACCGGGCGGATCGAGGAGCTGTTCTACTCCTCCAAGGCCGCCGAACGCGAGCACGAGCTGGTGGCGGGCGCTGCCGCGCAACGGGTGCGGACCACGCTGGTCAGTGACCGTGCCGCGGAGTTGCTGGGGGAGACCGTGACCCCGCCCGGCCTGATCGCGGTGTGCCGCCAGGTGGATGTGCCGCTGCCGGAGATCATCGACGCCGCCCCCCGCATGCTGGCCGTCCCGGTCGAGATGGCCGACCCCGGCAACGCCGGCACCCTGATCCGGGTGGCCGACGCGGTCGGCGCGGATGGCGTTGTGCTGGCCGGTGACTCGGTCGATCCGCACAACGGCAAATGCGTGCGCGCCTGCGCCGGAAGCCTTTTCCACGTTCCGGTGGCCCGCTCCCGCGATATCGACGCCACCCTCGACGCCCTCGAGCAGGCCGGGATCGCCGTGCTGGCGACCACCGCCAAGGGCGAGGTCGACCTGGACGATGCCGACGAGATCCTGCGCGGCCCGGTCGCCTGGCTGTTCGGCAACGAGGCGCACGGCCTGGACAAGGCCATCGCCGCCCGCGCCACCCACCGGGTCCGCATTCCCATTCACGGCCGCGCCGAGAGCCTGAATCTCGCTGCCGCGGCGGCCATTTGCCTCTACGCGAGCTCCAGGGTCCAGCACGCCGAGTGACGCTGACCGAATCTGCCCGGGAGCCGCTCCGGGTCTGATCAGATGCCGTCCTCACTGAGATTGGCGAGGATCTCGGTGGCCCACGGCGGGGTGCCGGCGTCGTCGATATCGGTGACCTGGAGCGCAGTCAGGTCGATGAGTAGCATGCCGGTGCCGAAGAAGCGGCGGACCTCGTAGGTCGTCGCACCGGTGAGCTCCTTGGCCAGGTTGTAGAGGCGTCCGAAGTGATCGCGGATGTTCTCGCCGATGGCCGGTTCGCTCGCCGCCGCGATGCCCTGGAGGAAGACCCTGGGCAGATCGCGGTCGGTGAGGAAATGGTCGCCGAAGTGGCTGCCGAGGGAATCGAGGCGGTCTTTGGGGGAGGCGTCGGGTGCGGCCTCGGTGGCCCCGGTGCGGAAGAGCTCCTCGATGCGTCCGCACACCTGGTCCAGCACTGCCAGGAACAGCTGCTGCTTGGTGCCGAACAGTCGGATCACATAGGGCTGCGAAACCCCCGCCCGGCGCGCGATGTCGTCGGTTTTTGTTGCGGCGTAACCGGATTCAGCGAAGGCGGAGGTTGCCGCCGCGAGGACTTCCGCGCTGCGTTCGGTCGCCGTCATCCGGGTCCTGGTCATGGCTGTCGTGCCTCCTCGTCGTTGCGATCCAGTGTGCCATTGACATGTTATCAGTCGATGCATACTCTCTAGTTATCAGTCGATAACAACAAGGATTGGTCATCATGGCTGAAACACTCGAAACCCCATCTCTCACCGACAAGGTCGTCGATGTCGCCCGGCAGCGGCCGCTGGGCGCGGTCCTGGCGGCCGTGGGCATCCCGATGTTCATGGTCACGCTGGACAATCTCGTGGTCACCAACGCGCTGCCGGTGATCCGCACCGAACTGCACGCGTCGCTCACCGACCTGCAGTGGTTCGTGAACGCCTACACACTGTCCTTCGCCTCGCTGCTGCTCACCGCCGCGGCGCTCGGTGACCGGATCGGCCGCCGGCGGATGTTCGTCATGGGCATCGCGCTGTTCACGGCGGCCTCGGCGGCGTGCGCGCTGGCCACCGAGCCGTGGATGCTCATCGCCTCACGGGCGGTGCAGGGCTTCGGCGGGGCGGCGGTGATGCCGCTGTCGCTGACCCTGCTGTCGGCGGCGGTGCCGGAGCGGATGCGCAGTGCGGCGATCGGCATCTGGGGCGGCATCTCCGGGCTCGGCGTGGCGCTCGGACCCGTGGTCGGCGGCGCGGTCGTCGACGGACTCAGCTGGCAGTGGATCTTCTGGATCAACGTTCCGATCGGCATCGTCGCCGCTCCGCTGGCCGCCCGCATCCTGAACGAATCCTTCGGTGGTGCAAGGAAATTGGACCCGTTCGGCCTGCTGCTCTCGGCGGGCGGCGTGCTCGCGGTGGTGTGGGGCGTGATCCACGGCGCGGACGACGGGTGGACCTCGGCCAAGGTGCTGACCGGCCTGATCGGCGGCGCGGCATTGCTGGCGGCGTTCGTGCTGTGGGAGAAGCGCTCGGTCGATCCCATGCTGCCGCTGCGGCTGTTCCGTTCGCGCAGCTTCACCGCGGTCAATACCGTGCTCTTCACCTTCTCCCTCGGCGTCTTCGGCTCGATCTTCCTGCTGGCCCAGTACTTCCAGGTGGTGCAGGGATACACGCCGCTGCAGTCCGGTATCCGGACGCTGCCGTGGACCATGGCTCCGATGGTGGTGGCGCCGCTCGCCGGTCTGATCGTCGATCGGGTGGGTGTGCGGCCGCTGATCGCGATCGGTCAGGTGTTCCTGTCGGCGGCGCTGCTGTGGATGGCTCTGATCGTGACCGCCGACGTCTCCTACGGGTCCTTCGTCCTGCCCTTCGTGCTGGGCGGCATCGGCATGGGCCTGACCTTCGCGCCCACCGCCACCGCCGTGATGGCCAGCGCGGCCCCGGCCGATCAGGGCATGGCCTCCGGCACCAACAACACCATCCGTGAGGTGGGTGTCGCCATGGGCGTCGCGGTGCTGGCTTCGGTGTTCGCCTCGCACGGCTCGTATCTGAGCCCGCAGGAATACGTGGACGGCCTCATTCCGGCGGTCAAGGTCGGCGCGGCAATCGTCGCGGTCGGCGCGCTGGTCGCATTGCTGCTGCCCGGTCGCCAGGCGATCGCCGAATCATCCACCGGTGCATCGACTTTCGCGCACTGACCGGCCTGTCCCAACCGAGGTGCCCTCATGTACGAGACCCTGCTCCTGCTGTCCGTCCCCACTCTGACCCTCCGCCTCCTGGGCGCGCTGGGCGTCGCCCGCTTCGCCACCTGGCAGGCGTCCGCCGCCCACGGCCTCGCCTTCATGCTCGTCATGACCGGCACCGCCCACTTCGTCCCCGACTCGGTGACGGTCATGCCCCACCACAGCGACCTGGTCGCCATGGTCCCGTCCTTCGTCCCGTTCCCCGATTTCACCGTCTACGCCACCGGCGTCCTGGAGTACCTGGGCGCCTTCGGCCTGGTCCTCGTCCCGGCCCGCCGCCTGGCGGGTCTGGCCCTGGCCCTGATGTTCGTCCTGCTGCTGCCCGCGAACATCCACGCGGCCGTGGACCACGTTCCCTTCAACGGTCAGCCGGCCACACCGCTGTGGTTCCGCATCCCCGAACAACTGGTCTACATCGGCGTCGCGTTGTTCGCCGCTCTCGGATCGGCGTCGACGATCCGATCCGCCCCTCGAACGGCGTCTCTGGCGCCCGGTGCGCCGGAGTAACGCCGAAACGAACCGCGTTGCGCCCCTTTCGGACCGGTCCGAAAGGGGCGCAACGCGGTTCGGGTGCGCTCGGGAGGCGGCGCCGGCTACGGCGCCGGGCTCGGAGCAGCGGCGGCCTCGAAGGCGGTGGCGACGGTGGCGACCACCTGCTCCATCGTCGGCGGCTCTTGCCCCGCGAGTTCCCGCTCGACGGAGGTCATGTCGACATCGGGCATGCCGCAGGCGACGGCGAGCTTCCACGGGGTGAGGTCGCCGGTGACATTGATGGCGAAACCGTGGGTGGAAACGTTGCGGCCGACGCGCATCCCGATGGACGTGATCTTGCGGCCGGTGTCGCGGGTCCAGACCCCGGTGAGGAGTTCCGAACCGGCCGGGGTGTCGCGACGCTCGGCGGGGATGCCGAGGTCGGCCAGGGCCGTCACGATCCGGAGTTCGACATCGCGGATCAGATCGACGACGCCCTCGCCGGGCTGCAGCTTGACGATGAGATAGCCGACCAGCTGGCCGGGCGCGTGATAGGTGAGCTGGCCGCCGCGGTTGGTGGTGAAGACCGGGATGCCGGTCTCGGGCGCGGGCAGGTGTGCTTCCGGGGTGCGGCGGCCGATCGTGAAAGTCTGCTCGTGGCTGAGCAGCCAGAGCGTGTCGGGCCGCTGGTCGGCGACCCGCTCCTCCCACATCTGCTGCATGCGGTCCATCGCCGCCGAGTACTCGATGAGGCGGTCGGTGTCGTCGATGAGGGTCAGGGGCCGGGACTTCACGAGTTCATTCGTACCACCGCTGCCCGCCGTGTCAGGGCCCCGGCCGGCAATGCGATCCTGCTGTATGTCGACGTCGCTTCCTCGACGTCCAGCCGATCCGACATGAGATGGTCAGCCCATGCCCGAGACCGATACCGCGGTCGTGATGTTCGTCCGCCACCCGAGCCGGCGTGTGCTCTGGGAGCGGGCGACCACCGTCCCCTTCACCATCCTGGCCGTTGCCTTCCTGGTCTCCTACGTGTGGCAGGTGCTCGACCACGGCCGTACCCCGTCGCTGGATGCCTGGCTTACCCGGGTCGATATCGGGATCTGGCTGCTGTTCTCCGCCGACTTCCTGTTCCGTCTGCGCATTTCGACCGATCGAAGGCGGTTCCTGCGCAACAACTGGCTGGACCTGTCGATCGTGCTGGTGCCGCCGCTGCGCCCGCTGCGACTGCTGCGTGCGGCCCTGCTGATCATCGACGCGGTCGACCGTCACACCCGGTTCCAGGCGCGGGTGCGTTTGTCGATGTTCGTCGGGGTGAGTTCGTTCCTGCTCGTATTGCTGTGCAGCGTCGCGATGTTCGACGCCGAACGGGATGCCCTGGGTAGCAATATCCACACCCTCGGTGAGGCGGCCTGGTGGTCGGTGGTGTCGGTCACCACGGTCGGGTACGGCGACTTCTACCCGGTGACGGTCGAGGGCAAGCTGATCGCGGTGGTGCTGATGACCGTCGGAATCGGCTTGATCTCCTTCGTCATCGGTACCGTCACCAGCTGGGTCATCGACCAGCTGCGCACGGTGGACGAGGGCGTCGAACGGGCCGACCGCGAACTCGACGAGCTGATCGGCGAGGTGCGGTCGTTGCGCGCCGACATCGCCGAGCTGCGTGCCGAGCTGGGTACACCGCGCCAGGAAGGGGCCCGCGAGCTGGGAAAATCCGGGTGAGGTGGCCTGATTACAAGGATTACGATGCGACCAGCAAGAATGGGTACGCAATACCGATGCTGACAAAGAGTATCCGCCCGACCCGTAACCAGCCTGGGGAGTGACGAACCATCGTGGCCGATGACAACAGTGCCGAGCAGACCGCCGCGTTGAGCGAGGAGTCGCTCTCCGCCGCCGCGGAAGCTGCTGAGAAGGCGTTCGCCTCCGCCTCGACCCTGGACGAGCTTGCCGCCGCCAAGACCGAGTACATGGGTGGCAAGTCGCCGATCTCGCTGGCGCAGCGGTCGCTGGGTACGCTGCCCAAGGAGGAGAAGGCCGAGGCCGGCAAACGCGTGAATGTCGCGCGCGGCCGGGTGTCGCAGGCCTACGAGACCCGTCAGGCCGAGCTGCTCGCCGAGCGCGACGCGGCGGTCCTGGTCGCCGAGACCATCGACGTCACCCTCCCCGCCCGCCGGCACGCCGAGGGTGCGCGGCACCCCATCTCGGTGCTCTCCGAGCGGGTCGCGGATGTGTTCGTGGCCATGGGCTGGGAGGTCGCCGAGGGTCCCGAGGTCGAGACCGAGCACTTCAACTTCGACGCCCTCAACTTCCTGCCGGACCACCCGGCCCGCACCATGCAGGACACCTTCCACATCGCGCCGGAGGGTTCGCGGCAGGTGCTGCGCACACACACCTCGCCTGTTCAGGTGCGCTCCATGCTGTCTCGCGAGCTGCCGATCTACGTGGTGTGCCCGGGGCGGACCTTCCGCACCGACGAGCTGGACGCCACCCACACCCCGGTGTTCTCGCAGATCGAGGGTCTGGCCATCGACAAGGGCCTGACCATGGCGCACCTCAAGGGCACCCTGGACTCGTTCGCGCGGGCCCTGTTCGGTCCCAACACCACCACGCGCATGCGGCCCAGCTTCTTCCCCTTCACCGAGCCGTCCGCCGAGGTGGACGTGTGGTTCGAGGACAAGAAGGGCGGCCCCGGCTGGGTCGAGTGGGGCGGCTGCGGCATGGTGAACCCGAAGGTGTTGATCGCCAGCGGCATCGATCCGGAGGTGTACAGCGGCTTCGCGTTCGGCATGGGTCTGGAGCGGACCCTGCAGTTCCGCAACGGCCTGCCGGACATGCGCGACATCGTCGAGGGCGATGTGCGCTTCACGCTGCCGTTCGGCATCCAGTCCTGACCTGACCCCGATACGAGGAAGCGAAACGTCAAGTGCGAGTAGCGCAGTCCTGGCTGACGGAAATGCTGCAGCGCACCACCCTCGGGTGGTCGGTGACGCCGGAGGAGCTCGACGCGGGGTTCGTCCGGGTCGGTCTGGAAGTCGAAGAGGTCGACCCGCTGGCGCCGGTCACCGGTGACATCGAGCACCCGCTGGTGGTGGGTCGCGTCGCCGAGATCACCGAGCTGACCGAGTTCAAGAAGCCGATCCGCTTCTGCAAGGTCGACGTCGGCAATCCCGAGCTGCAGGAGATCGTCTGCGGCGCACGGAATTTCGCCGTCGGCGACCTAGTGGTCGTAGTGCTGCCCGGTGGCGTGCTGCCGGGCGGCTTCCAGATCGCGTCGCGGAAGACCTACGGCCACACCAGCAATGGCATGATCTGCTCGGTCGCCGAACTGGGGATCGGCAAGGACCACAGCGGCATCCTGGTGCTGGAGCCCGGCACCGCCGAGCCTGGCACGGACGCCAATGAGCTGCTGGGCCTGGACGATACGGTCATCGAGCTGGCCATCACCCCCGACCGCGGCTACGCCTTCTCGGTGCGCGGCCTGGCGCGGGAACTGGCCTGCGGTTTCGACCTGGAGTACGGCGACCCGGCCGGGCGGCTGCTGCCGGACGACGAGGCCGAGGCGTGGTCGGTGAAGATCGAGCCCGAGTCGCTGTGCACCCGCTTCGCGGTGCGCCGGGTGACCGGGATCGACCCGAAGGCCGTGAGCCCGTGGTGGCTGCAGCGTCGCCTGCTGCTGTCGGGCGTGCGCCCGATCTCCCCGGCCGTCGATGTCACCAACTACGTGATGCTCGAGCTGGGTCAGCCGCTGCACGCCTTCGACGCCGCCAAGGTGCAGGGTGGTTTCGTGGTGCGTCGCGCCCACAAGGGCGAGACCCTGCGCACCCTCGACGACGCCGAGCGCACCCTCGATGCCGAGGATGTGGTGATCGCCGACGACACCGGCGTCATCTCGCTGGCGGGCACCATGGGTGGCGCCAGCACCGAGGTGTCGGACGGCTCGACCGACATCCTGCTCGAGGCCGCGACCTGGAACCCGGTCGCCATCGCCCGCACCGCGCGCCGCCACAAGCTGTCCTCGGAGGCCAGCCGTCGTTTCGAGCGCATCGTGGACCCCGAGGTCAACCTGGCCGCCCTGGATCGCGCGGCCACCCTGCTGGCCGAGATCGCCGGTGGCACAGTCGAATCAGTGCTGACCGACGTGCGCGTGCCCACCCCGGCGCGGCAGCCGATCACCATGGACATCGACCTGGCCGACCGCACCGCGGGCGTGCACTACGCGCCCGGCGCCGCCACCCGCCGCCTGCAGCAGGTGGGTTGCGCCATCGAGGTCGGCGTCAGCGAGTCCGGGCACGGACAGCTGGTCGTGACCCCGCCGAGCTGGCGGCCCGACCTCACCCAGCCCGCCGACCTGGTGGAGGAGGTGCTGCGCCTGGAGGGTCTGGACAAGATCCCATCGGTGCTGCCCACCGCACCGGCCGGCCGGGGCCTCAGTGCCCAGCAGCGTCGCCGTCGCGCGGTCAGCAAGGCGCTGGCGTTCGAGGGTTGCGTGGAGGTGCCGGCGCCGGTCTTCATGCCCGGCGGTGTCTTCGACACCTGGGGCCTGGACGCCGACGACCAGCGTCGCAACACGCTGCGCGTGCTCAACCCGCTCGATGTCGAGCGCGCCGAGCTGTCCTCCACGTTGCTGCCCGGTCTGCTGGAGATCGCGGCCCGCAATATCTCTCGCGGTGAGCGGGATCTCGCCCTGTACGGCATCGGGCAGGTCACGCTCCCGACCGAGCAGACCGTGCCGGTGGGTCCGCTGCCCGTCGACCGCCGTCCCACCGACGACGAGATCGGCGTGCTGCTGCGGTCGCTGCCGGAGCAGCCGATTCACATCAGCGCCGTGCTCACCGGTCGCCGCGAGCCCCGTGGTCCGTGGGGTGCCGGTCGCGCGGTCGAGGCGAGCGATGCCTTCGCTCTCGTGGACGCGGTCGCCGACGCCTCTGGCCTGGTGATCGAACGTCGTGCCGCGCAATACCTTCCGTGGCACCCGGGCCGTTGCGCCGAACTCGTCGTCGACGGTGTCGTCGTCGGCCACGCCGGTGAACTCCACCCCGCCGTCCTGGAGCGCTCGGCCCTGCCCCCGCGCACCTGCGCGGTGGAAATCGATCTCGACGCGCTGCCGCTCCGCGAAATCCGGCCCACCCCCGTGGTTTCCGCGTTCCCCGCGGTGCTGCAGGACGTGTCGGTCAGCGTCGACAAGGCTGTCCCGGCCACTGCTGTCGAAGACGCTCTTCGTACCGGCGCAGGCGACCTGCTCGAAAACATCTCACTGTTCGATGTTTACGAGGGCGCCCAGGCCGGCGAGGGCCGCAAGTCCCTGACCTACGCCCTCCGTTTCCGCGCCATCGACCGAACCCTCACCGAGGACGAGGCCAGCGCCGCCCGCGATGCCGCGGTAGCGGCCGCCTCCACAGCGGTGGGAGCGGTCATCCGCGCCTGACCTGAAGCGGCAAGACAACGGAGGTTCCCGAAAAAGGGGGCCTCCGTTGTCATTTCCCGGTATGAGCCGGCCTCTTCCCAAGGTCAACGGTAGTGATCGCGTTGTTCCGAGTGATTGCGGCGGTTGTTCCACTCCGGCTCAGATCTTCCAGTAGCTGCCTCAGGATGTTGAGTGCTTCCTGTTCCTGCGCGATCCGGCTTGCCAGCCGGCTGCGCTCCTCGTCGTCCTCTTCGCCGATGAGTTCGGTTTTGAGATGCGCGATGGCGATTTTCCTTTCGGCGATGTCTACGCGCAGAGCGCGACGGATTGACGGCAGCTCCGCGATCGCGTCGGCTTCCTCGGTCTCGATCGTGCGTTGGAGGACGTGTGTTTGCTCGTCTCGCACGGTCCGCAGGCGCTCCTTGGCCTGGTCGAGGCGGTGCCAACCGTTGACAAACCCGGTGACGACGGAAGGGAGATACGCACCGAGCTTTTGAGGGTGCTTCGCCAAGGTTCGGATCGCGATGCCGAGAGCAGGCAGCGATGCGATCTCGGCAATTGCGCGGAGGGCATCCGGATTGCCCGTGCCGGAGGGAGATTCCACGTCGTCTGGTCCATCGGACGGGATCGGCGACCAGTGGCGTTCACTGTCGCTATTGATCAGCTCGAGTACTTGGATTTCGTCGAGACCTCCGAGGCCTACGGGGAAGGCGTTCCTACCCAGTGCAACGGTCCACTGCTGCTGTGGAGCGAAGTAGGCATGGATAATGGCTGCGACGCCAGGGAGCCCAGGCAGGCCCGGGTCGATCGTCGCAATCCTGAGAGCTGGAGTTCGCTCGTCTTCAGTCGCTGCAGCTACCGTGATCTCGCCGGTCTGGACAAGAGGGTGTTGTTGCGAAGCATGGACGAACTGTGCGGTTACCTTTCGTGGGAGCCTCAGGTGTACGAGTGGCGCGGCGTCAGGGCGGTGCTCGATCACAAGCCGACCGTGGCGGCCCTTGCCGGTGTCGTCAGGCATTAGCGCAAAGAGGTCCACAGGCCCCCTCAGATGAGTTCGATTGTGTCTCAAAAGGTTCCACGGCGGATCCGGGTTGTCCACTCCATCCTGTTGCTTTCCGAATCGACAGGTGGCCGGGCTTGGGGACGCGCCTTCACCTCCAAGCCCGCTCCGCCAGCGGCTACCGGGTCGAGTCTGCCACTGCAGCCACCCCGATGACTCTCATTAGGCGACGCAACAGTGATGATCGAACCGGTGGCGTCGCCTATGGTTCTGACCCGCGACGCAACCGACGCCTCGGCTGTCTTTGTGGATCTGTCGGATCGTCGGTGGCGCCACCGTTGTGTGCCACCGATCGGGCGTCGTGACTTCATAGGAGCTCGGCCAGAAGCCCCATCACTGGTCTGTCCGCCCGCCCGACCGGTGGCACGCCAGCAGGACACGAGCAGCCGGGAGTTCATGCGGCCCGTGAACCCCACCCCAGGCAACTCGATTCGATCGCAGCAGCGACCCGCTCCCCGACGTGATGCCTGTCGTTCACGCGCGGGATACCGGTGGGGTCGAGACTTGTCGGGGCGATCCACCCGGTGCGTCCCCTGTATGGGGAATCTTTGCCCATCACAACGGTTTTCCAGCCCTCGGCACTGTCGTTGACCAGTGCGTGGCAGTGGTCGCAGGCCAGGGTCAGGTTGTCCAGGTCGGTGGGCCCGCCCTGGACCCAGTCGGTGACGTGATGCACCGCGCACATCGAAGCCGGGGTCTCACAACCCGGACGGGTGCAGCCCTTGTCGCGGGCGATCAACGCAACCGCTGCGCCGGGCTAGCCAACCGCTCGCAACGACCCAGATAGAACGGCAGCCCGTTCGAGTCCAGGACCGCCAGGACCGGTTTGGTGCCCGCCGCCATCTTCAGGGCTTCGTTGATCGAGACATGACCACCGGAGGCGGTGGTCGCCACCCCCGCGCCGCGCTCCAGGTCGTCGAGGGACATGGTCACGATCGCCTGGACCGGCAGGCCACGGTGGGAGCCGAGTTCGGCGGGGCCGGCACCGGGCTGCAGCACCGCGTACACAGCGTCGTGGGTGCGCTGACCCGCGTCACGACGATCACGACACGCGGCAGCGTCCAATACCTTCGAATCGACGGCCTTGGTGGTGGCGATGCTGTCGACATCGTCGATGTTGCACATGCCCGGACGGGCGAGCTTGGCGAACACGGCATCGAGCAGCGCACGCAACTCCGGGGTGAGCCAGCCCTCGATCCACGACATCCCATCCACCCCCGGACGACCCAATATCAGGCCCCGACGGCGACGACGATCGGCGTCGGAGACGACCTTCCCGTCGGGGTCGATACGGGCGAGGATGTCACGCCCGATCTTGGGCAAATCATCGGGCCACCCGACACGCGAATGGCCGACCAGGATGGCCTCGGCCTCGACACGGCTTTCGGTGGGGATGCTGGTGGGCAGGTGGTTCATCACGTCGATGATGTTGCGCACATGATCGCGGGAGATATCTCGCCCGCCTCAAAGGCCTCGGCGGTCCTGGCGAGGGTGGCCGGACGCAGGTGCCCGGTCGGTTCGAAGAATTCCCCGCACTGCAGGGCGATCTTCACCCGCACCGACGCGGTCGTACCTCGACAAACCCAGGGTCTGACGCAGGAACGGTACGACATCCTTCGCCGCACTGCCCTTGGGCGGGGAGCGGTTGCAGGCTTCGATGATCAGCCGTGAATCCAATGCGGACAGCTGCCTTTTGCAGGTCTCCAGGCGCTGCATCAACTCCACCACATCACCATCGGCGAACGTGTCGAGATTTGCGTGGAGGACGGAATTCGACAGGGCCTCGACGACGGTAGCCAGTTCGGCGATACCGCACGTGTCCAGTGTCACCCCCATCGAATTCATGCCCCCATTCTATCGCATTCACATGCCAACAATAGGCGAATTACTATGTGAATCAAGGGGTTTCGGATCTCTGACCTCGTATATTATGTCGAGCCAGGAGGGTTGGGGGCTGAGCGGCCAGCTGAGGTGGTCGAGGCGAGGGGTGGTGGGTCTCGAAGTGGGGGTCAGGGGGTATGAAAGAACCATGTGGCATCCGGCGACCCCTATCCTCAATGCGCTCAGTTATCAACCGGGTGACCGGCGGATTCTGGAGACTCCGGAGACGTATGGCCTCGATTATCAGGAGCTGTCGCTGCGGACCGCGGATGGCGAGACCATCGAGGCCTGGTTCGTGCCGGCGGTGGGGGAGTCGCTGGGGCACATGCTGTTCGCGCACGGGAACGGCGGGAACATAGGGGATCGGTCGCCGATGCTGGGCATGCTCGCGGCGGTCGGGTTCGATGTGATGGTCTTCGACTATCGGGGGTATGGGCGCAGTACCGGGCGGCCCAGTGAGCGGGGGACGTATCTGGACGTGCGGGCGGCTCGGGAGGCGTTGCTCGCGCGGCCCGGGGTGGATGCCAACCGGTTGGTGTATCTGGGAAAGTCGCTCGGCGGCGGAGTCATGCTCGAGCTGGCGAATGCCTTTCCGCCCGCCGCGCTGCTGCTCATGTCGACGTTCACCGGGATGCGCGATGCGGGGACCACGGTGTACCCATTCCTGCCGAAGCTGTTCGTGCCCAACGCTTATCCCAGCCTGAAGCGCATCCACACCCTCGGCTGCCCGGTCATGATCATGCACGGCGACGCCGACGAACTCCTGCCGGTGCAGATGGGCCGCGACCTGTACGCCGCCGCGCCCGAGCCCAAGCAGCTGGTGGTCTATCCGGGCGGCCTGCACAACAACCTGATCGCATTCCCGGGCTGGGCGGAGACGGTGGCGAGCTGGGCGGCGGGGGTGCTGCCGCCCAAGCGGCTCACTTCAGGATGATGTTGGCGAGGAATTCGGCATTGCTGCCGGTCTTGCGCAATCCGTCGAGGAGCAGGTCGAGGGCGCGCTGATCGTCCAGTTCGGCCAGGGTACGGCGCAGCCGGTCCACGGCCAGCCGCTCGTCGGGGGCGAACAGCAGTTCGTCGCGCCGGGTGCTGGACTTGGCGATATCCACGGCCGGGAAGAGGTGGCGGCTCGCCAATCCGCGATCGAGTTTGAGCTCGGCATTGCCGGTTCCCTTGTACTCCTCGAAGATGACTGTGTCGGCGAGCGAGCCGGTTTCGACCAGCGCGCTCGCCACGATGGTCAGCGATCCGCCGTCCTCGATATTGCGGGCCGCGCCCAGGAACCGCTTCGGCGGCAGCAGCGCGGTGGAATCCACTCCGCCGGAGAGGATTCGGCCCGAGGCCGGTCCGGTCATGTTGTAGGCGCGGGCGAGCCGGGTGAGGGAATCGAGCAGGACGACGACGTCCCTGCCCTCCTCGACCAGCCGCTGTGCGCGCTCGATGGCCAGTTCGGCCAGGGCGGTCTGTTCGGCGGGGGAGTGGTCGAAGGTGGCGGCGACGACCTCGGCGGGAACGCCGCG
The DNA here is from genome assembly GCF_000308655.1 of Nocardia niigatensis NBRC 100131. Classification (GTDB taxonomy): domain Bacteria; phylum Actinomycetota; class Actinomycetes; order Mycobacteriales; family Mycobacteriaceae; genus Nocardia; species Nocardia niigatensis. Next base: position 141,419 of record NZ_BAGC01000026.1, read on the forward strand.
CGAGAGGTCGGTGACCTCCTCGGGGCGCTCGCCGACCAGCACCAGCATCAGGTGCGCCTCCGGGTGGTTGGCGGCGATGCTGTGCGCGATCGCTTGCAGCACAGAGGTTTTGCCAGCCTTGGGCGGCGCTACGATCAGGGCGCGCTGTCCTTTGCCGATCGGCATGACGAGATCGGTGACGCGGGTGGTGAGCTTGTTCGGCGCGGTTTCCAGCCGCAGCCGCTCATTGGGATGGATCGGGGTCAGGTCCTGGAAGTGCGGCCGGGTGCCGAGTTCGGCGAGGGGCCGGCCATTGACGGTGTCGACCCGCACCAGGGGAGCGAGCTTGCCGCCCTTGGGATTCGGCTGTGCGAGTCCGGTGATGAGGTCGCCGCGGCGCAGTCCGAGTCCGCGGATCAGGCGGGTCGGCACGTGCACGTCGTCGGGCCCGGGCAGGTAGCCGTCTCTTCGCAGCACACCGTTCTGGCCAAGCGCGGGGAGGCGGAGCGGGATATCCAGGATTCCCGTTGCGGGCGTGAGTGTTTCGATGTGTTCGAGGGCCGGGGTCGCGTCGTCGCGGGCGACCCGTGGCGTGGGATCGATGGTGGTCATGAGATGTTCTCCTTGAAAGGATCGGGTGACTTGTGCACCGGGAGTGAGCGATCGGTGTGGCCGGATACGGCCGAAGGCGGCAGGAGGCCGCCGGTGAATCCGAGCGGGTTCGCGCAGTGTGCGAAGGCAACGCAATCCGCGAGATTCAACGCTGCCGGGTAACCGGCTCGGGGAGGGAAGAAATCGCGTGGGAGGGATTCGGTGTCGACCTGCATCCACGGGATTGCGACGCCTCCCACCGTACGCCGTCCCCGAAATCCGCGCAATGGACCGACGTCGGCGCGCCGCGTACGGTCCCCGGCGGCCCCGGGATGCGTAGCCTGGAACCCATGAGCGATGCCAAAGAACTCGTGGCGTTGTTGGCGCAGCTGCCGGACACCGAACTCGCGGGTGTGGTCGAGGCCGCCACCGACGGCAAGCCCGCGCTGGCCGCGTTGCACGCGGTGGCGCAGTCACTGGCCGCCACCCTGGGTCATGCGCCAGATGTCATCGATGTGACTCCGGACACGTTGCCCGCGGAAGGCTACTCACAGTCTGAGACGGTTCCGGCATCCGGGCAGGTGGGAGCGGGTCCGGTGGCCGGTCGGATACCGGTACCGCCTGCGGGTATCCCGTCGGCCGGGTCGATCGGCGGGTACAGCTCCAGCGGCGTCCCTACTTTCGAGTCAGTTCGCGATAAGGTCGAGCAGCGCTACGGGACATCGCAGGGGATGGGCGAGCTCGATCGGCAGACACCAGTGGGCCGTAGCGTCGAGGAACAGTGGGATGCGCGGGCGAAAGCCGCGCGGGAACGTCTGGAACAGATTCGAAAATCGGTGCACGGCAACGATTCCGAGTGATCCGGCCGTTCCGTCGTCAAATTGATGGGTGGAACCTTGACCGAGTCCGATACGCCGTCCCGGGCGCCACGTGAAATCGCCGAGAAGCTCCTGGATCTCCAGGTCGACTTCATTGTCGCCGAGGTCAGCGGTGACCGCTTCGCCGAAGTGATCGCCCGCGATGTGGAAGCGGTGATCGGTGTCGCCGACACCATCGTCTTCCGCGACGTGGTGGATATCGATCAGGCCAAGCAGACCGTCGCCAACGTCATCGACCTGATCGGCGGCAGCCCGGTACTGGGCGAAATGGTCGGCACGCTGGCCGATTCGCTGTACGAGAACATCGCCGGGAACCACGACTACACCCTCGGTGACGTCGTGGACCGCGAGCCGGTCGAGCAGCTGCTGGAGAAGCTCTTCGGCATGCACCAGGCACAGGAACGCATCCTGGAACGGCTGACCGAGAGCCCCCTCATCGCCACCGTGGCCGCCAAGTTCGTGGACAAGCTGGTCGACGATCTGATGGAGACCAACAAGCAGATCGCCTCGAAGATTCCCGGCGTCGGCTCCCTGGTCTCCATGGGTACCAATGCCGCCAAGTCCGCGCGCAAGGCGGCGGAGAAGGCCGGCGGCACCTTCATCGGCGAAATGGCCGGCAAGGGTGCGCAATTCGCGCTCAAGCGCACCAACAACGCCATTCGCGAAATGCTGCGCGACGCTCCGGTGCACGACGCGGCCATGGAATTCTGGGACCTGCACGCCGGTGAGCCGGTCAGCGGCCTGCGCGAGTACCTGTCCCAGCAGGACCTCCGCGATCTGGCTCTGATCATCCACCGGATCGCGCTGACCACCCGCAACAAGGAATACGTCGGCGTGCTGGTGGACCAGGGCGTCGAGGTGTTCTTCGAGAAGTACGGCGACCACACCCTGGCGGCCATGCTGCCGGAGCTGGGTCTTTCCGAGGCGGTCATCGCCGAGGAGATCCTGCGCTACGGCCCGGCCGTGGTGGAGGCCGCCAAGCGGAACGGCGTGCTGGCCAAGCTGATTCGCGAGCGGCTGGAGCCGTTCTTCCTGTCCGAGCCGGTGCTGGCGGTGCTCGCCGGGAACTGACCCGAGACCTGCGAACAGGGCCGCCCGCTGAAACCGCGTGCGGCCCTGTTTCATTCCCTGACGGGAGAATCCGCTCATTCCCCGGAGGGAATCGCGCAGCGTATCCAACCCACGCAGACTCGATGCCATGACGAACATCGACATCAACGAACTCGCCGACCGATACCTGGCCATGTGGAACGAGCCCGACCCGGAGCCGCGGCGCAAACTCGTTCGCGAACTGTGGGCCGAGGACGGCGCCCAGATCCTCGTCGATCCGCCGGAAGATATGCGAAATGCCGCCACCCGCTTGAACTTTCCGATCCCGCCGCTCGAGGTGCGCGGCCATGTCGCGCTGGAACGACGGGTGGAACGGGCCTACGAGATGTTCGTCGGCCCGGGCGAGCACCGTTTCGTCCAGCGCGGGGAGGCGACGCTGCTGCTGAAGCAGGTCGTCGCCTGCACCTGGTCGATGGTGACCCAGGACGGCACCGTGGTCGGCGGTGGAATGGATGTCCTCGCGCTGGACGAGGCCGGCCGCATCCGCACCGACCATCAGCACATCGGCGTCGAGTAGGGCCCCGAGCTCGCGAGTGGGTGCACGCGTCGCGGATCGTGCCGTGCATGATTGCTTCGATTCGAGCAATGCAAGGTTGCTTCGACCGAAAGGAGCGTCGTGGCCCTCGACAAGGGAGTCTCCACAGCTCTCAGCGACAGCGTCCTCGCCGGTGGCGACGCTGTTCTGGGCCCGCGGCACAAGTCGCTGCCCCCGGCCGCCTGGGGGCTGACCGTCCGCGAATACCTGGCCACGAATCCCCATCTGGACGACCTGCAGACGCCGGTGCTCACCATGGACCGCTCGGCGCTGGACTCGAACCGGGCCGTCATGGCCGACTGGGCGCGCGCCGCCGGCGTCCGGCTCGCCCCACATGGCAAGACCTCCATGTCGCCCCAGCTGTGGGCCGAACAGCTCGAGGCCGGCTCCTGGGCTATCACCCTTGCCACCGGCTGGCAGGCTCAGGTCGGCCGGTCGTTCGGCCTCGACCGCATCGTGCTGGCCAACACGCTTGTGGATCCTGTCGGATTGCACTGGGCGGCAAAGGAAATCGCGATAGACCCGGACTTCGAGCTCTACAGCTGGGTCGACGGCGTCGATGCGGTCCAGGAAATGGAGCGGCATCTCGAGTCCGCGCCCGACGGGGTCCAGCTGAACGTCGTCGTGGAACTCGGTGGCCCGCACGGCCGTACCGGCGCCCGCGGTCTGGCCGCCGCCCATGCCGTAGCCGAAGTGGTCCACAGGTCATCGCGCCTGCGCCTCGCCGGGGTCGGGGGTTATGAGGCCGCACTCGCTCATGACCGCACCCCGGAAGCCATTGCGGCCGTGCGGCACTACCTGGACGAGCTCGCGACCCTGCACCAGGAACTCATGGCCGCGGGCAGATACGACGAGTTCGTATTCCAGCCTGTGGTCGGCCGCGCGGAGGAAGCCTCGCTTTCGGCGGCGGATCCCATGGCCGATTCGTCCGCGCCCGCCGATTCCGCCCCGGATGGATCGAATTCCCGGACTGATCGAGCCCGCCGTCGTGCGATCGTGACCGCGGGTGGCAGCGCATATCCGGACCTCGTCGTGGAGCGGCTGGCGGCGCTGGCGGATGAGGAAGGCGTACAAGGGGTTCCGACCACAGTGGTGCTGAGGTCCGGTGCGTATCTGGTGCACGATGACGGCTTCTACTCCGGGATCTCACCATTGGCCGCGGGGCACGCGGAGCATCCGCTGCGGTCGGCCATGCATGGATGGGCACGCTGTGTGTCCCGCCCGGAAGCGGAACTCGCGCTGCTCGATGCCGGACGGCGCGATGTTCCGTTCGATCTGGGATTGCCGGTCCCGCAGCGAATGGCGGGACCGGCGAACACCGGGTTCTCGGCAGGCGCGCCCACTTCGCTGCCTGCTGGCGCGCATGTTTCGGCGTTGAACGATCAGCACGCCTTCCTGCGGCTGCCGGGTGCGTCGGACGACGAGGTTCCGGTGGGAAGTGTGGTGCGACTGGGCCTTTCGCATCCCTGCACCGCGTTCGACAAGTGGCGGCTCATCCCGGTGATCGACGACGCCGACGCCGAGCGGCCGCGGATCGTCGACTTCCTGCACACGTATTTCTGAGCGGGATGCCCACGCGCCCGACCGGCTGGCGGCCATCGTCGAGCGCTGCGGTGCCGCGCCGGAGTGGGATCGCTTCTGGTCCACCGAGGTTCCGCCGGAGAAGGTCGCCCGCCGGCCCCTGCGGGTGCGCTCGCCCGAGACCGGCGACTGGATCAGCTATCACAAAATTCGAACTGCCACAACGCCCCTGGTGGATCTACTCGCTCGTCCCCGCCAATTGAGCCGCGCCGGTGGCGAAATGCTGCCGGTAGCGTTCGGGCGTGGTGGCGAGGCGGCGGGCGAACACCCGGTGCAGCGTCTCACCGTGCCGGTAGCCGACCTGGCGGGCGATCGCGCCGATGGTCAGCTCGGTGGATTCCAGCAGTCGGCGGGCGGCCTCGACGCGCAGATCCTCCACGAAAGCCGCGGGTGTGCTGCCGGTTTCGAGTCGGAAGGCGCGGGCGAAATGGCGTTCGCTCATGCCCGCGCGCCGGGCCAACTCGGCCACCCCGAGGTCCGCGTCGAGATGATCGGGCAGCCACTGCTGCACCGCGCGGATGGCGGGCGTGCGCGCGGGCTGGGTGCGCAGTTGCGCGCTGAACTGGGCCTGCCCGCCGGGGCGTCGCGTGAATACCACGTACAGCCGCGCGATCATGGCGGCCACCTCGCGGCCGTAATCGTCCTCGACCAGGGCCAGCGCCAGGTCGACGCCCGCCGACATGCCCGCCGACGTCCAGCGATTGCGGTCACGGACATAGATGCGATCCGGTTCTACCGTGACTCGCGGATAGTGCTGGGCCATCAGGTCGGTCGAGGCCCAGTGGGTGGTGGCCCGGTAGCCGTCGAGCAGTCCGGCGGCGGCCAGCAGCAGCGCGCCCGCGCACACCGACGTCACCCGCCGTGCCTTGCGGGCCAGGGCGGGCAGCTCCGGCACCACCTCGGCGCCGGACGGGCCCGAGACCATGCCGCCCACGACGATCAGGGTGTCGAAGTCGTCGCCGGCGGCGATGTCGTGCAGCGAATGCTCCACGGAGAGGGTCAGTCCGCCGTCCGCGGTGATCGGGCGGCCGCCGGGTGAGGCGGTCAGCAGCCGGTAGGGCAGCGGCGCCGGTGCACCGTCCGGGCCGTCCGCCGCGCTGATCGGATGCTGCCGCAGGACCGGCGGCAGCAACTCGGGCGGTGTCTCGCGGACACCGTTGAGCAGTGCGAAAACATCCAGCGGCCCGGCCAGCTCGGACAGCTGCATGCCTTGGTAGACAACGAAGACGATGGTGCGGGGCGCGGGCACCCCGCCATCATCGCAGTCGGGCCGGGTGGCGGCCATGGTCAGCGGCTGATCGATTCGGCCGTGTGCCGGATGGTGTGGCGATCCAGGAACGGGATGACCAGTTCGGCCACCCGATCGGCGCACTGCGCGTGTGGGTAGTGGCCCGCGCCCTCGACCATGGCGACCTGACCCAGTCCCGGCGGCATGGCCGCCACGACCGCTTCCGCCTCGGCCCGCGGATCGGCGAAGTCCGGGTCGTCTACGCCCATGAGAACCAGCGCGGGACAACGGATATCGCCGATGCGGGCATGCGCGTCGGCGGGCGTGGTCGCGCCGGTCTTCATGAATTCCGTCCAGCGCCCGGGCCGGCGCAGGACGGTCCGCAGTCCGTCCAGATAGCTGTCCTGATCGGCGGGCTTGGTCGGATAGGCGATGTCGAGGTAGCGGAACCACCAGGTGAAGGACTTGAAGCCCTGTGTGGCGAACAGCCGCAGCATGCCACGGCGGTACCGGCGGCTGGTGACCATGGTGCCCAGGTGCAGCCGCTGGGTGAGGGTGAACGGGTCGATCTCGACGATCGCGCTCACCAGCTCCGGGGCCTCGGCCGCGGCGATGGTCGCTGAACCTCCCGAGAGCGAATGCCCGATGATGACCGCGGGTCCCCCGAAATGCCGGATGACACCCAGCAGGTCGCGGGCCACGTCGGTCCGGCTGATGGCTTCCTTCCCCGTCACCGAAGGCCAGCCCGGACTGGATTCGCCATGCCCCCGCATATCCGCGTTCACCACCCGATACCCAGCACCGACCAGCGGCCCGACCAGATGCCGGAACTCCTGCCGCCATGTCCCCATTCCATGTGACAGCACCACCAGCGGCCCGTCCCCGACCACATCACACGCGATCCGCCCGTGCTCGAGCGCCACGAACTCGGTCATTTCCCGTTCCTTCCAAGCGATTTCGTTCCGGCCGCACTTGCGGCATGCCGAAATTGAACGCCGGAAACCGGACCGGTCCGAGCGCTCGGTCCGGACGAATCAGCGGTGTGGCCGACCTAGTCAGTCGCTGACCGTGTTTGCCGCGCTCGGCACCGTCTCCCGCGTCGGTGCGCCGAACCAGGTGGCGAGTGCGGCTCGTAGTGCGGGGGCGGCGGTGTCGGGGGATTCGGCGGGGGTTGCGGCCCAGGCGATGTGGGCGTCCGGGCGGATGAGGATGGCGTCGGCGGGGTGGGCGTCGGTGGTGGTGGTTCGAATGTCGATGCGGTCGCTCCACTGCTCGGCGATATCGCGGAGGTCCGCGCGGTCGGCGAGATCGAGGAGGACTGGGCGGGGGGTGGGTAGGAGCGGGGCGGTATCGGTGTGCGGAAGCAGGTCGGGGGTGAAGGCTCCGGTCAGGGGGTGGCCGTTGGGGTTCGGCAGGGGATAGCAGATGTCGGCGCCGGCGATCATGGCGCCCAGGCGTCGCAGGGCGGGGTCGTCGGTGAGGAGTTCCTGGAATACCGTGCGCAGTGCTTCGGCCGCTGGGTCGTCGCCGCGGCGGAGGGCCGCCTGCGCCTGGGTGTGGATCATGGTGCGGGCGGCCGCGAGGGAGCGTTCCTCGTGGTAGGTGTCGAGCAGTCCGGCCGGGGCGCGGCCGTCGATGTCGGCGGCCAGTTTCCAGGCCAGGTTGACCGCGTCGAGCATGCCCGCGTTGAGGCCGACACCCGTGGCGGGAAAGGTGTGCGCGGCATCACCGGCGACCAGAATCCTTGCGGCGCGGAAGCTTTCGGCCTGCCGGGCCTGGAACTGATAGCGCGACAGCCGGATCGGATCGCCCAGCGGCAGATCGACGCCCAGGACTCGGCGGATGCTGTCGCGCAGCTCGTCCAGGGTCAGGGGCTCGTTGTCGTCGGTCTCGGTGGCGGTGTCCTCGGTGGTCTGCACCATGAGCATGCCGGTGGCGAGGGAGCCGACCGCGAACACGCCGCGATCGGTCCGGGTGAACCCGGCCGGGACGACGCCGTGCCCCTCGATGTCCAGATCGCCGGTGTCCCGCACGGTCACGGCCGCCACGGCGACCTGGCCGAGGCGGTTGACCTCCGGATAGGTGATGCCGGGGTAGGGGATTCCCGCCAGTTCGCGGACCTTGCTGCGCGCACCGTCGCAGCCCACGACATAGTGTGCGGTCAGCTGATATTCGCCCTCCGGGCCCGACACCGTCACGGTGACCCCGGCGTCGTCCTGGTCGATCCCGGTCACGGTGTGCCCGCGCCGGATCTCCCCTTCGCGCTCACGCACCAGGTCGTCCAGCAGCTGCTCCAGTCGTGGTTGCGGGAGGTGCAGGGCGCGCAGCGGTGGATCCGGCAGCGGGCTCAGGTCCACGTGCAGTCCGCCGAACGGGAAGGCCGCGGCCGGGGCGACCGCCGCGCCGACCGCTTCGAACCGGTCCAGCAATCCGCGATAGCCCAGCAATTGCAGGATCTGCCCGCTGAAACCATTGGCCTTCGGCACCGTCCGCAGCTGCGGGCTGCGCTCCAGGACCACCGGCCGTACCCCGGCCGCCAGCAGTTCGGCGGCCAGCATCAGGCCCGTCGGGCCCGCGCCCGCGATGATCACGTCGGCACTCGTCACACGCACTCGCGCTGCTCCATTCCACGGATTCCGGCTACGGCCAGCGATTCTGCGGTATGCGGGGGGTCTTGCCGCAAGCCCAGGGGTGCGATATACGTTGAAGAGGGAAGCGGATCACCGAATCCGTGTTTGCTCGTCGTCCGTTGCCCGATGGGCTGTTTCGGTACCGGCCCAGTCGCATGAACGCCACCGCGAAAACGGGCTGGGCCCTGGCCATCCGGTTGTGGTGGCAGTGGGAGGCCGCAACCTCCGAAATCAGGAAGCGGCCTGCTCGCCGAGCTTGTGGCGCAGCACTTTTCCGCTGGGATTGCGGGGGAGCTCCGGCAGGCGGACGAACTGCTTGGGCACCTTGTAGCGTTCGAGGCGGGCGCGGATGTGCTGTTTGAGCGCATCGTCGCCCGGGTCGGCGGTTGTGGTGACCAGATAGGCCCGCAGCACCTGCCCGTACTCGGGGTCGGCGACGCCGACCACGATGACATCGGCGACGGCGGGGTGCTCGGACAGCGCGTTCTCGACCTCACGGGGATAGATGTTCTCGCCGCCGGAGACGATCATCTCGTCGTCGCGGCCGACGATGTAGAGACGGCCCTGCGCGTCCACGCGGCCCATGTCGCCGACATTGACGTAGCCGTCGCGGACCTCCTTGACAGGGGCGGAGCCGGCGCCATCGGCGGTATAGCCATTGAATCCCAGGCCGCCGCGCACGAAGATCGTGCCCGTCTCACCGACCGCGGCCAGGGTGCGGTCGGCGCGCAGGATGCGTACGGAGACACCGAGAATGGGGCGTCCGACAGTCTTGGCGGAGTGCTCGAGATCGGCCGGAGTGGCGATGGAGATGACGCCCGCCTCGGTGGAACCGTAGCCGTTGACCAGGCGGGGACCGAAGTGGCGCAGGAACTTCGCGATGGTGTCGGGCGAAATCGGCGCCGCACCGGTCAGAGCCAGGCGCAGGGACGACAGGTCGTAGCGGCGGCGGATGTCGTCGGGGAGGGCGGCGAGGCGCTGGATCATGATCGGGACGCCGATGAACACGGTTGCTCGGTGTCGCTCGATATCCGCCAGGGCGAGTTCGGGATCGAATCGGCGGCGGGTAACCGCTGTCGCGCCCAGGGCCAGCTGACCGGCCAGCGCACCGAGGCCGAAACCGTGGAAGAACGGGGGCGCGACGACGGCGATATCGCGATCGGACAGGCGGGCGGCCGAAGCCAGGGAGGCTGCCGCCTCCAGCGCGGGACGCAAGCCGATCTTGCGGGCGACACCCTTGGCCATGCCGGACGTGCCCGAGGTCAGCAGGGTGATTCGAGCGGGCTGCCGGGCCGGTGGCGGAGATGGATGTCTTTGCCGCGCAAGTTGATCCAGGGTCGGCAACTCGGATTTGACCTCGGCTTCACGCCAGCCGCGCAGCTGCGTGCCGGGATAGCCCGCCTCGGCGATCGCCGGGAGGTACTCGTCGTCGTGGACGAGGACATCGGGCGCGTGCCGTTCCAGAATGCGGGCCAGCTGGGTGGCCGGCAGTTCCGTATTGAGGAAGACCAGCTCACAGCCGAGGCGGCTGCCCGCGATCACCGCCTCGAGGAAGCCTCGGTGATTGCGGCACAGAATGCCCAGCGTTCGCAGGTTCGGTGAGAGTGAATGCAGCGCTGCCGCAATCGTTTCGGAGCGAATCATGAGCTCGCGGTAGGTGACCGCGCCGGATTCGTCGATCAGGGCGATCCGATCCGGATGCCGGGCCGCGGACACCGCCAGGAGCAGACCGAACGACGGGCCGTACGCCTGGTAGCCGCGCGCGATCGAGACCGCGGCCGTCGGGCCGATCGGGCGTAGCGCACCCGAAGTCGTGATCGCGGAAAGAGCTGTGGCCCAATCGAAGAGCGTTCTAGTGCGCATCGCCCGCGCCCTTCCCGTTCACAGCGCGGAGAGCGGCGTCGGTGTCCCCGAGTCGCTGGTAGACGGCGGTGAAGGCGACCTCCAGCGGTACCCGAAGAATCGGGGTGAGAACCGAGGTCGCGTACCCGTAGGCGGGAATCATGATGCGCGGCTTGGTGATCAGCGCCCGTGCCACGCCGGTGGCCGCCTCGGCGGGGGACTGGCCCGGCATCGCGGACATCCAGCGGCTGGGCGCGCTCATCCGAGTGTGCATGAGTCCCGCGTAGATGGTGGTGAGGGTGACCCCGTCGGGCCGGGCCTCCATGCCCACCGCGCGCAGCCACACGTCGAAGGCGGCCTTGGAGGACAGGTAGAAACCCCACTTCGGCACGGCCGGGAAGAGCACTCCGACCGTGGAGATGTTCACGATGTGGCCGCTGCGGCGGGCCCGCATGCTCGGCAGCAGGGCGAGCGTGAGTCGGATCGGGCCGAGGTAGTTGGCGGTCGAGGTGGCGACGAGATCCTTCGGCCGGTCGTAGGACAGATGGATGGAGCGGCGTAATGACTTGCCCGCGTTGTGAATCAGATAGTCGACATGGTCGAAGCGGGCGAGGATGTCCTCGGCGAAAGCCGAGATCGAATCCGGGTCGGCCAGGTCCAGGCGGATCGCCACCGCTTTGCCGCCCGCCGTGGTGATCTCCCGCGCCACCGCTTCGAGCTGATCGACCGAGCGCGCGCCGAGCACGACGGTCGCCCCGGCGGCGGCCAGCATGCGGGCGGTCTCGGCGCCCAGACCGTGCGAAGCGCCGGTGACCACGGCGATCTTGCCCTCGACCTCGCGGCGCAGCCGGTCGGGGTCGGAGATGCCGCGCGGGCCGATCAGCCAGGCGGCGGCGCGGCCTATGGGCCCGGCCGCCAGAGCATTGTTGGGTCGGTGGAGAAGGTCCACTAGCTCGTCTCTCTTCGTTCGGTGCGTTGCGCCCCGTTCAGGTCCAGCAGGGCGGCGATGGTGCGGGAGGTCAGGGTGATGGACGGGTCGAGCGCCAAAGTCGTTTGCACCGTGGCAAATCCGGCGGCGAGCACCAGCGTCTGCAGCTGAGCGCGATTCCGGTCCGGCTCGGCGAGCCAGCGCGCGGTCGCGCCCTCCACGAACGCCAGCCACCCGTCCATCCCGATCCGGATGGCGGAACCGTCACCCGCGGAAACGATTTCGGTGAGCAGCGCCGCCACCAGCCGGTCGCGATGCCGCTCGTGCTGAGCCAGCAACCGCTCATCGGCCCCGGCGCGCGGCGTCATGATCAACGCGGTCCCGTGCTGCTGTACGAAATCCAGGTAGATCCCGAACCCCAGCGTCAGCCGCTCCATCGCGGGCCCACGCAACTCCTGCAGCCGATCCCAGAAGTCCTCGAACACCGCCTCGTGCACGGCCAGATACAACTCGAACTTCCCCCCGAAGTGATATCCGACCGACCCCACCGCGGCCCCCGCCGCCGTCGCGATCTCCGCGATCGACACTTCCTCGTACCGCTTGGCCGAGAACGCGGTGCGCCCGGCCTCCAGTAGCGCCGCCCGAGACTGCCGCCCCCGCCGATTCACCTGAACCGCCCGCGACCCACTTTTTGAATCCCGTTCAAGTTCAGCCACCCGCGCAGCATAACCAACTTTTTGAACCAGATTCAAGAACTGATTCTCACCAGCTTCCGCCCAGGTCGTAGCGATACCACTCCCGCGGACTACCCAACTTCCACAACCACAGCCCGGAATCCCGCCCGACCTTGCCAATCGGCCAACCGCCGGGCCGCCGTCCATCGGGCAGCAACAACTCCTCCCGGCCGATCTCGACGATCGCGCCTCCTTCCCGCCGGGCACGGACGATCTCCCACCCGGTCGGATCATTGCGACCCGCATGCGGATGGAAGAAGGCGAAGTCATCACCCGATACCGCCACGCCGTGGCAGTACTCGACCGAAGTTGCTGTGGTGGAACGGAATCCACGGGATTCGAGCTCGACCAGTGGAAAGTCGGGGTACGGGCAGGCTCGAACGCGCGCGCGGCCCACATTGAGCGCGTAGCAATCCGGCGAGAACACTCCGGAGGTGTGCCGGGCGGCCGGCCAGGGCGCGGCATCCCAGGTGTCCCAGCGGGCCGGGCCGACCGGAAGTTGCAGGGAGCGAGTGCCGTTCGCGTCGGGCGCCCAGAAGCCGGCCTCGTCGAAATAGCTGATCCAGATTCGACCGGCTGGATCGGTGATCATCTCGTCGATGGCGTCGCCGGCCTAGAACGACCCGGTCGGCTCTCCGGAGGCATCGAAGAGCCGGACATTGTGCGTGAGGTTCAGTTCGTCCGCGGGGACTGGCCCGTGGCCGGTCCGTTCGTCGGGGCAGGCGCGGGGGATTCGGGCCGCGGCGAGGACGACGCCCGTGCCGAGCGTGTCGAGCGCCGTGAAGCGGAGATCGAGACGCCGCAGCGGGATCTCGGTGATGTGGCCGGCGTCGCAGATGACAACGGTCGCATCGTAATTCGGGCCGGAGAGAGGTGATGTGGAGGCCGGTGGCACGGGCTGAGCCGGATCGGCGAGCAATGCCGGCAGGCGGCCACGGAAATCGATGGTGGAGGCGAGGAGCTCGAGGTGGGCGTAGCGGTCCGGGAGCCGCGCGTGGAGCGCGAGGACATGCCTAGCGGCCATGAGCCTTTCGGGTCGTCATGGCGGTGATCATCGCATGGTTCAGCTGGCGGGGGTGAGGACGGCGATGGGGAAGTGGCGGGGGCTGAGGGCTCGGTAGGTGTTGAAGTGGGGGTAGGCGGCGGTGAGGGTTTGCCAGTGGGTGGCGTATTCGGTGTCGTCGGTGACTACGCGGGTGGTGACGGGAAAGGTATCGCGGCCGATGCGGACGTGGGGGGTGTCGGCGGCGAGGAGGTTCTTCCACCAGTTGGGGGTGCCGGGGTGGCCGCCGTTGGAGCCGCAGACCAGGAGGTCATCGCCGGAGCGGACCAGCATGAGCATGACGGGGCGGGGCTCGCCGGATTTGCGGCCGGGGACGATCAATTCGAGGACCGGGTGGCCGAAGAGGGTGGCGAAGCGGGTGCCGCCGAAACGGTCGAAGAGGCGGCGGTGCAGGCGGGCGTAGAAGCGGGCGACTCCGCCGAGATGGGTACTGGAGTAGTAGTTGAATCGACCCGCCAGGGTCAGCGGGCCGGAATCGGTGCCGGTCATTGGAGGTCCCCTCGGGTCAACGGTCGTACCGGGCTCACTGTACATGGCGTCCAGTGAGTTGACGTAGCGGTCCTTTTCGCGGGTGCCGGGGCGACCGGTTCGTGATTAGGCTGCGGATATGAGCATCGGCGCTGACACCGGACCGATGAGCGGGGTGGACGCCTTCGATCGGCTGCGGCCGCTGCTGTTCACCATCGCCTACGAGCTGCTGGGCAGCGCCGCCGACGCCGAGGATGTGTTGCAGGACAGCTATCTTCGCTGGCGCGACACCGATCCGGAACGCGTCGAGCATCCGCGCGCCTACCTCACCACCATCGTCACCCGGCAGGCGCTCAACCACCTGCGCACGGTGCGCCGCCGCCGCGAGGACTATGTCGGCAGCTGGCTGCCCGAACCCATCCGCACCGAAACCGACGCCAGTACGGATGTGCTGCTGGCCGAATCGGTCTCGATGGCCATGCTGCTGGTGCTCGAAACCCTCGGCCCCACCGAGCGTGCGGTGTTCGTGCTCTCGGAGGTGTTCGGCCACAGCCTCGTCGAAATCGCCGGCATGGTCGGCAAATCCGATGCCGCCGTGCGCCAGATCGCGCACCGGGCTCGTGCGCACGTGCAATCGCGGCGTAAGCGATTCGAGCCCGACTCCGAGACCAGTCGCGAGGTGATCGGCCGGTTCCTGCACGCCACGCAAACCGGTGACCTGCAAACCCTGATGGATGTGCTGGCCCCCGACGTCGTCCAGATCGCCGACGGCGGCGGCAAGGTGAGCGCGGCGCGCCGCCCGGTCGTCGGCGCGGACCGCGTCGCCCACTACCTGATCGGGCTGAGCCGCCGGAACCTGACCGACATGACCGTCGAATTCGGCCTCTACAACGCCCTGCCCGCCCTCCTGCTGCGCACCCGCGACGGTCGTCTCGACACAGTCGAACTGATCGAGACCACCGGCGACCGCATCACCGGTCTCTACGCCGTCCGCAACCCGGACAAGCTGAGCACCGCCGAACTGACCCGCGCCCTGGAGCGCTGAACCGGCTGCTGAATCCCTGCGTGACCGAGGATTTCGACGGCCGGTCGGGAATGATCAGTTCACGCAGGGGATCTTCGAGCCGATCTGTGTGGTGACCGGCTTGCCGGAATCCGGTGCGTCCGTGGTGGTGTCGGTGGCCGCGGCGCTGGTGGAGGAGCCGCCCGCGGTGGTGGTCGGGCTGGTGGTGGCCGCGGTCGGGTCCAGGGAGGACGGGATCTCGAGGTCCGAGCCGACGACGAGCTTCACGTGCCCGCTGGACACCTCGGTGGACGGGCTCACCGGGATGCCGCCGAACATCTCCGACAGCTGCTTGGCGTCGGTGTCGGCGCCGGTGCCGTAGTAGACGGTCGAGGTGGTGCCGTCGGCGTACGTGGCGTTGGCGACGTCACCGGCCGGGAATCCCTTGGCGGTCAGCAACTTCGACACCTTGGCGGCCTGGCCTGGGGTGCCGCTGGCATTGACCACGTCCAGCGTCGAGGTGGGCGTTGTGACCGGGGCGCTGGGCGCGGCCGGGGTGGAGACGCCGAACGCCTCGCGCACCGTCTTCTTGATGGCCACCGGATCGATGACGTTCACGTCCTGGCCGTCGACGGTGTCGTAGCGCAGCACCGGCAGCGTCCGGAACTCCACGGTCGGGCTCTCCGCGCGGCCAAGGGTGGTGGCGAAATCGGTGAGGCTCCAGCCGTCGGAGAGCACGACGTCCTTGTGCGCCACATCCATCAGCGCCTTGAGCCGGCCCGGATTGGCCAGCGTGCCCGAGCTTTTCATGGAGTTGGCGACCGAGGTCAGGAACGCCTGCTGCCGGTGGGTGCGGTCGAGGTCGCCGTTCTCCAGCCCGTGCCGCTGCCGCACGAACGCCAGCGCGTCGGAACCGTCCAGGTGCTGGGGGCCGGCCGGGAACTGCGCGCCGGAGTAGTAACTGTCGTCCACGGCGTGATTGAGGCAGACGTCGACGCCGCCGAGCGCGGTCGCCAGATCGTAGAAGCCGGCCAGGGAGATCTCCGCGAACCGGTTGATAGGCACGCCTGTGAGGGCTTTCACAGTCTGAACGATGCTGGCGCGGCCCGCCTCCCGGCCCTGACGCTCCAGATCGGGGCCCTCGGTCGCGCCCTTCGCCTTGAGCTTCTCCTCGACCGTGTACTTCTTGAGGCCGTAGGACTCCTTGATCTTGGCGTGGTCGTAGCCCGGGATGCCCTGCACCGGCACGTAGTCGTCGCGCGGGATGGAGAACGCGATGATGTGCTTCAGGTCCTTCGGAATGTGCACCAGGATCAGCGAATTGGCGTTGTAGCCGCCCTCGGTGCCGTCGCCGGCGTGCAGCTGGTCCAGGATCTCCTTGGGAAGATCGTTGCCGTTCAGGTCTTTCCGGGTGTCCAGGCCGATGAGCAGCATATTGATGTCGCCGTCGAGGTTGACGTCCTCGGGTGCGATCGCGCCGGAGCGGACGAAGCCCTGATCGAAGTCGTTGCGGCCGTACCAGACCAGACCGGTGACCCCGATCACGCCCGCCGCCACCAGGGCCGTGATGCCGCGTCCGGCCAGCCGCAGCCGCTTGTCCCGCTCGAGCTGGGCCGCGGTGCGCTCGGGCTTGCCGCCGCTGTGATCCTTCTTGCTGTCGGTGTTGTCACGCTTGCCTGCGGTGCGCCGCTTGTCCGCGCGCCGGCTGGTGGAGTCCGCCTCGGCACGCCGTGAACGGCGGGGAGTCGGGTTTGGCGTCTCCGATGCCCGGCGGGTGCGGCCCGGCTGGGGGCCGACGACCGGCAGCGGTTGGGTGGCGTCGTCGTACATGGCGCTGTCGAGTGTGCCGTAAGCGGCGCGCTCTGTCAGATTTCCGCCCGGTTGTGAATGAGCTTGCACAGTCGTGCATAATCATCACATGGTGGATACCTCGAACGGGCCCCTGCGGGTCGCGGTAGCTGGTGCGAGCGGGTACGCGGGCGGTGAAGTCCTGCGCCTGCTCCTCGGTCATCCAGCCTATCGAAGCGGGCGCCTCGAGATCGGGGCGCTGACCGCGGGATCCAATGCCGGTACCACCCTGGGTGAGCTGCAGCCGCATCTGCTGCCGCTGGCCGATCGGGTGCTCGCGCCCACCACCGTCGAGGAGCTGTCGGGCCACGATGTGGTCTTCCTCGGCCTGCCGCACGGGCAGTCCGCGGCGATCGCCACGGCGTTGCCGGAATCCACGATCATCATCGACTGCGGCGCCGACTTCCGGCTCACCGACGCGGCGGCGTGGGAGAAGTATTACGGCACCCCGCACGCCGGCCACTGGCCCTACGGGTTGCCCGAGCTCCCCGGCGGCCGAGAGCAGCTGCGCGGCGCCACCCGGATCGCCGTCCCCGGCTGCTACCCGACCGTGTCCAGCCTGGCGCTGGCCCCCGCCGTCGCGGCCGGGATCATCGAACCGCGCGTGAATGTGGTTGCGGTGAGCGGCACCTCGGGTGCGGGCCGCAAACTCGATGTGGGCCTGCTGGGTTCGGAGGTGATGGGCTCGCTGCGTGCCTACGGCATCGCCGGCGCGCACCGCCACACCCCCGAGATCGCGCAGAACCTCAAGGCCGCCAACGGATCCGGCACCGACGTGAGCGTGTCGTTCACCCCGGTGCTGGCCCCGCTGCCGCGCGGCATCCTGGCCACCTGCACCGCCCCGACCACCGTCGACGCCGCGACGGCCCGGGCCGTCTACGAGAAGGCCTACGCCGACGAGCCGTTCGTGCACCTGCTGCCGGAAGGCGTACTGCCGCAGACCGGTTCGGTGCTGGGCTCCAATGCCGTCACCCTCCAGGTCACCGTCGACACCGACGCCGGACTGCTGGTGGTCATCGGCGCGATCGACAACCTGACCAAGGGCACCGCGGGCGCCGCGGTGCAATCGATGAACCTGGCGCTCGGAATCGACGAGACCGCAGGACTTTCCACCGTAGGAGTGGCACCGTGACTATCGACAACGGCAAGCTGGTGCGGACCCAGGGCGTCACCGCACCGCTGGGCTTCCGGGCCGCGGGCATCGCCGCGGGCATCAAGAAGAGCGGCAAGCCGGACCTGGCGCTGGTGTTCAACGAGGGCCCGGAGTACGCGGCCGCGGGCGTGTTCACCCGCAACAAGGTCAAGGCCGCGCCGGTGCTGTGGTCGCAGCAGGTGCTGACCGGCGGCCATCTGCGCGCGGTCATCCTGAACTCCGGCGGCGCCAACGCGTGCACCGGCCCGGGCGGCTTCCAGGACACCCACGCCACCGCCGAGGAACTGGCGAAGGCGCTGAGCAACTGGGGCACCGAGACCGGTGCGGGCGAGATCGCGGTCTGCTCCACGGGGTTGATCGGTGACCGGCTGCCCATGGACAAGCTGATCCCGGCCGTCACCGAGATCGTGCACGAGATGGGCGGCGGCCTGTCCGGCGGCGCGGAGGCCGCGCGGGCCATCATGACCACCGACACCGTGCCGAAAGAGGCGGCCTTCCACCACCGGGACAAGTGGAACGTCGGCGGCATGGCCAAGGGCGCGGGCATGCTCGCGCCGTCGCTGGCCACCATGCTCGTGGTGATCACCACCGATGTGGTCGCCACGCCGCAGCAGCTGGACGAGGCGCTGCGCGACGCCGCGAAGTACACCTTCGACCGGCTCGACGTGGACGGCTCCTGCTCCACCAACGACACCGTGCTGCTGCTGGCCAACGGCGCCTCCGGCGTCACCCCGAGCCAGGCGGATCTGAACGCGGCCGTCCTCGCGGTCTGCGACGACCTGGCCGAGCAGCTCATGTCGGACGCCGAGGGCGTCACCAAGCGCGTGCACATCACCGTGAAAGGCGCTGTGAGCGAAGAGGAGGCGCTCATCGGGGCGCGGGCGCTGGCCCGCGACAGCCTGGTGAAGACCGCCTTCTTCGGCTCCGACCCGAACTGGGGCCGGGTGCTGGCGTCGATCGGCATCGCGCCCATCGAACTGGATCCGAACCGGGTCTCGGTGTCGTTCAACGGATCTCCGGTGTGTATCGACGGCGTGGGCGCGCCGGGCGCGCGTGAGGTCGACCTGTCCGGCCCTGACATCCAGGTGCTGGTGGAGCTGGGCCTGGGCGACGGCGAGGCCACCGTCCGCACCACCGACCTCTCGCACGGCTATGTCGAAGAGAACTCGGCCTACAGCTCATGAGCGATGTGGTGAAACAGCTTTCGGCCTTCGACAAGGCGCACGTCCTCGCCGACGCGCTGCCCTGGCTGCAGAAGTTCCGCGACAAGATCGTGGTCGTCAAATACGGCGGCAACGCCATGATCGACGACGAGCTCAAGCGGGCCTTCGCCGCCGACATGGCGTTCCTGCGCACCGTCGGCGTGCACCCGGTGGTGGTGCACGGCGGCGGCCCGCAGATCAGTGCGATGCTGAAGAAGCTCGGCATGACCGGCGAATTCCGCGGCGGCTTCCGCGTCACCACGCCCGAGGTCATGGACGTGGTGCGGATGGTGCTGTTCGGGCAGGTCGGCCGGGAACTGGTGGGGCTCATCAACGCTCACGGCCCGTACGCGGTCGGCATCTCCGGCGAGGACGCCGGGCTGTTCACCGCCACCCGCCGCACCGTGCAGGTCGACGGCGAGGCCACCGATATCGGCCTGGTCGGCGACGTCACCGAGGTGAAGCCGGAGGCCGTGCTGGATCTCATTGCGGCGGGCCGGATTCCGGTGGTCTCCACCATCGCCCCGGACGCCGGCGGCGTGGTCCACAACATCAACGCCGACACCGCCGCGGCCGCGCTGGCCGAGGGCATCGGCGCGGAGAAGCTGGTCATCCTCACCGATGTGGAGGGCCTCTACACCGACTGGCCCGACCGGTCCTCGCTGACCTCGCGCATCGACACCGGCGCGCTCGCCAAGTTGCTGCCGTCGCTGGATGAGGGCATGGTGCCCAAGATGGAAGCCTGCCTGCGCGCCGTCGAGGGCGGCGTCCCCACCGCACACGTGATCGATGGGCGCGTCGCCCACTCGGTCCTGCTGGAACTGTTCACCGGGGAAGGCATCGGCACGATGGTCACCCCCGCACAGGAGATCTCATGAGCACAGCCGACATCCAGCAGCGGTGGAACGCCGCCCTGATGAACAACTACGGCACGCCGAAGGTGGCGCTGGTGCGCGGCGCCGGCGCGGTCGTCTACGACGCCGACGGCAAGCGCTACATCGACTTCCTGGGCGGCATCGCGGTCAACAGCCTCGGCCACGCCCACCCGGCCATCCTGAACGCGGTCACCCAGCAGCTCGGCACGCTCGGCCACGTCTCGAATCTGTATGCCAGCGAACCGGTGATCGAGCTGGCCGAGCGGCTGCTCGCGCACTTCGGTGACGGGCACGGCAGGGCGTTCTTCTGCAACTCCGGCACCGAGGCGAACGAGGCCGCCTTCAAGATGGCGCGGCTCACCGGGCGCAAGAAGATCATCGCCTGCGAGGAGGCCTTCCACGGCCGCACCATGGGCGCGCTCGCCCTCACCGGTCAGCCCTCGAAGCGGGAACCGTTCGAGCCCATGCCGCCCGGCGTGATCCACGTGCCCTACGGCGACGCGCTGGCGCTGGCCGCCGCGGTCGACGAGGACACGGCCGCGGTGTTCCTCGAGCCCATCATGGGCGAGAGCGGTGTCGTCGTGCCCCCGGCCGACTATCTGGCCAAGGCCCGTGCCATCACCAAAGAGCAAGGCGCGCTGCTCATCCTGGACGAGGTGCAGACCGGTATCGGCCGCACCGGCGCGTTCTACGCGCACCAGGCCGCGGGCATCGTGCCCGATGTCATCACCCTGGCCAAGGGGCTCGGCGGCGGGCTGCCCATCGGCGCCGTGCTGGCCCAGGGCCCGGCCGCGGAGCTGCTGCAGCCCGGCATGCACGGCACCACCTTCGGCGGCAATCCGGTGTGCGCGGCGGCCGCGCTGGCCGTGCTGCGGACCATCGACGAGGAGGGGCTGCTCTCGCACGTGGAGACGGTGGGCAAGATCCTGGTCGACGGGATCGAGCACCTCGGTCACCCGCTGATCGACCACGTGCGCGGCGCCGGTCTGCTCATCGGCATCCAGCTGACCGCCGACGCCTCCGCCGAGGTCGAACTGGCCGCCCGGGAGGCCGGCTACCTGCTGAACCCGGCCAAGCCCAATGTGATCCGCCTCGCTCCGCCCCTGGTGCTCACCGAGACCCAGGCCGAGAACTTCCTGTCCGACCTGCCCGGCATCCTCGATGCCGCCCAGGCCCTGAAGGAGTCCAAGTGACCATCCGGCATTTTCTGCGTGACGACGACGTCACCCCCGCCGAGCAGGCCGAGATCCTGGCGCTGGCAGCGGAATTGAAGGCCGCGCCGCAGTCGCGCCGGCCGTTGGCAGGCCCGCGCGGCGTCGCGGTCATGTTCGAGAAGAACTCCACCCGCACCCGGTTCTCCTTCGAGATGGGCATCGCCCAGCTCGGCGGGCACGCCGTCGTGGTCGACGGCCGCGACACCCAGCTCGGACGCGAGGAGACCCTCGCCGACACCGGCCGTGTGCTGTCCCGGTACGTGGACGCCATTGTCTGGCGCACCTTCGAGCAGGCGCGCCTGGACGAAATGGCAGGCGCCGCAACGGTTCCCGTTGTCAATGCGCTGTCCAACGAATTCCACCCCTGCCAGGTGCTGGCGGATCTGCAGACGCTGCGCGAACGCAAGGGCGACGACCTGCGGGGCCGCAACCTCACCTTCCTCGGCGACGGCGCCAACAATATGGCGCACTCGCTGATGCTGGGCGGCGTGACCGCGGGTATGAACGTGACCATCGCCGCCCCCGAGGGTTTCGAACCGTTCGGCTGGATCGTGGACGCCGCCCAGAAGCGGGCCGCCGAGACCGGCGCGACCATCACCATCACCCACGACCCGCAGGCCGCGGCCGAGGGCGCCGACGCGCTGGTCACCGACACCTGGACCTCCATGGGCCAGGAGAACGACGGCCGCGACCGGGTAGCCCCGTTCCGTTCCTTCCAGGTCAATGCCGAGCTGCTGGCCCGCGCGGCCGCGGATGTGACCGTGCTGCACTGCCTTCCGGCGCACCGCGGCGAGGAGATCACCGACGAGGTCATCGACGGCCCGCACAGCGCGGTCTGGGATGAGGCCGAGAACCGGCTGCACGCGCAGAAGGCGCTGCTGGTGTGGCTGCTGGAGCGATTCGCGCGAGGCGAGAGGTGAGCAGCGGCGAACGACGCACGGCCGCACCGGCATCCGGCAGGTCGGGTGCGGCCATCGCCCGCACCCGCGCCGGACGGCAGGCGCGGATCATCGCGATCCTCTCCCAGCACGAGGTGCGCAGTCAGTCGGAACTGGCGGTGCTGCTGTCCGCCGAGGGCATCGAGACCACCCAGGCCACGCTGTCCCGCGACCTCGACGAACTCGGCGCGGTGAAGCTGCGCGCGGCTGACGGCGGAGCGGGCGTCTACGTGGTCCCCGAGGACGGCAGCCCCGTCCGCGGCGTCACCGGCGGCACCGAACGCCTCTCGAAACTGCTGGGGGATCTACTGGTTTCGACCGACGCCAGCGGCAATATCGCGGTCCTGCGCACCCCGCCGGGCGCCGCCCACTTCCTGGCCAGCGCCCTGGACCGCGCGGCGCTGCCCGAGGTGGTCGGCACCATCGCGGGTGACGACACCATCGCCGTCATCGCCCGCGAGCCCATGACCGGCGCGGAACTTGCCGCCAAGATCGAACAGCTGGCCTGAATCGGGCTGTGCCGCAGGTTAATTGCGACAGCGGTAGCGGCATGCGGGCGTACGCTCGGTAGGAAGGACATCCCCGAGCAAGGAACGCACATGTGCGAAGGCTATGGACTGATCGGATCCTTCGAAGCCGGGACGGGGGAGCGGCCTCACGTCCCCGAGGTGGTCCGGCCCAGCCTGCGCCGCACCGATGACGGGGTCTGGGTGGTCCTGGCCCGCAAGGTCGCCAGGCACCTCGACGGGGATCGGTTCGTGCCGGCGACGGGCGGGGCGCCCTACCCGCGCGACGCCATCGCCGAATGCCGTCGAGGCCGCGGCCACCCGGTGCCGGATGCGGACTGCAGCTGCGGTTTCCACGCCGTCTCCGAAGCCGCGCCGGAACCCTACGGCGGCCGCTTCACCGTGCTCGAGGTCGCCCTGTCCGGGCGCATCCTGGCCTCGCACTGGATCCAGGGCGGCGTGCTCTTCCGCGCCGAACGCCAGCTCGTGCTCACCTGGTCGGATATCACTGTGCCGCAACCGGTTCGACTACCGGACCGACCGCCCCAGCCCCCGAATCCGCCCCTGGAGCCAGGCGGCCGGACCGCGCGCCTGCGCCCGCCCGATCCCCGTGACCTCGACCGCGCGGGCCTGCGGCTGCCGGACCGCGAACCCCAGCTGGTCCGCCTCGCCGACGACGCCGGCTACTGCCTGCGACATCACGCCCGGAGACGCGCCGACCGTGCTTTACCCATTTCTGTTATGGCGTAAGGAGTTTCGCCGAGAGCGTGACCGCCCGGGTTTCGCTCTCGACGTGGTGGGCCGGGTCAGTTGATGGTGAAGCTGCCCGCCATCGGGGGAGTGCCGTCGGTGCCGGCGGCGACGGTGCCGATAGGGTCGCCCGAGCAGTCGGTGCTGGCGTAAAAGGTGGCGTCCTGGTCGGTGCCGTTGGACACGGTGGTGGTGCTCAGGTCGGTGAGCAGGATTCGGACGCAACCGGTGGGATCGACCAGGACCCGGCCGTTGGAGACCAGGGTGCCGGTCGCTGCGCCGGCGGTGCCGGGGACGAGCACCGCCGCCATCCCGGCCAGTGCGGCAGCGCCCAGAACTCCAGCAATACGCAACTTCATCAAATCCTCCGTGGTGAATCTGCGCCCGATCGCTCGAGCAACGTGATCCTGGCAACTGGCCGCCATCCTCGCAACGCGATGTAGCCGGGAGGATACGGCCATGTTTCGGAATCCGGCCCGGAGGCTGCGGCCGAATGCCTTGCCTGCACAGAAGAATTCCCGCGTTCGGTGCGAACGCGGGAATTCGTGTCGGTGCTCAGTTGAGCGGGTACTGACCGGGCGGGTAGGCGCCACCGCCGCCCTGGCCGGTGCCGCCGGAAATGAGGAGATCCTGGGCGAACTGGAGGGCCGCGCCTCCGATGGACAGGATGTCGCGGCCGAGGGTGCCGACGTTCTGAGCGAGTGTCGAGAGCATGGCGGAATCCTTCGGTTGACCCGGAAGTGTCCACCCCAGCGTGGCACAGCGGGGTACCTGATGATCGTGAATCGAACCGATGGGCCGGTTTTCGGCGGATTGTCGGAATTGATGCCGGGCGGTCGTTCTCACCCGATCTTCTGCGCCACCGCGAAGACGCGGCGGAACGGCAGCCAGGTCGTGCCGTCCGCCTGCTGCGGGTAGACGGAGCGCAGCCGCGGCGCGAGGTCGGCGCGGAAGTCCTGCCAACCGGCGTCGTCGAGGGCGTCGCGCACCGGACGCAAGGCGGTGCCCGTCACCCATTCGAGGACAGGATCATTCCCGGTGAGCGGCTGCAGATAGGTGGTCTCCCAGGCGTCCACGCGACAGCCTGCGGCCGTCAGTACTCCGGCATACCCGGCGGGATCCGGTACCGCCTGGCGGTCGAGGATCCCCACCGCCCCCAGTCGTTCTCGCCACCGCGGCGAGGACGCGAGTTCCCGGATCGCGACATGCGAAGGCGCGTCGAAGTTCCCGGGTACCTGTATCGCCAGCCAGGCTCCTTCGGGAAGCGCCGACACCCAATCCGGCAGCAGCGCACAGTGATCCGGTACCCACTGCAGCACCGCATTGGTCACCACCACATCGGTGTCCGGGGCGGGCCGCCAGTCGCGCACGTCGGCCACGGTCGCGTCGATGCCGTGTTCCCTTGCCGCGGCGACCATTTCGGGTGAGGAATCGAAGGCATCGAGGGCTGCGTCCGGCCATCGGCTGGCGAGCGTCGCGGTGAGATTGCCCGGGCCGCAGCCGACATCGGCCACGCGCCGGGGCTTGTCCGCGCCGACCCGTCCGACCAGGTCGAAGAACGGCCGTGCGCGCAGGTCGTCGAAGGCGAGGTACTTGTCCGGATCCCACATGGGCCCCTCCGCATGAACGTCGAATTTTCCCAAACCGTACGTCCGTACTGTATTCCTCCTCGAGTTGCGATGCAAGGATATGGCGTGCGGCCGCGCCGGGATCCACGCAGGCGGGGACCCCGGTTATGAATGGGATTGCATCGTCATGCATAATCATTTGCAGGACGACGGAGCGCGCCAGAGGGACCGGGACGGGACCGCGGGGCAGCGCACCGGTCGAGGGCCTATACGAACAATCGAGGAGCACACGGACTATGACCAAGCGCGTCGTACTCGCCTACTCCGGCGGGCTGGACACATCGGTCGCCATCAGCTGGATCGGCAAGGAGACCGGCGCGGAGGTTGTCGCCGTCGCCATCGATCTCGGCCAGGGTGGCGAGGACATGAACGACGTGCGCCAGCGCGCGCTGGACTGCGGCGCCGTCGAGTCCATCGTCGTGGACGCCCGCGACGAGTTCGCCAACGAGTACTGCCTGCCGACCATCCAGGCCAACGCCCTCTACATGGGCCGCTACCCGCTGGTCTCGGCCATCTCCCGGCCGCTGATCGTCAAGCACCTGGTCGAGGCCGCCGAGTACCACGGCGCCGACACCGTCTCGCACGGCTGCACCGGCAAGGGCAACGACCAGGTCCGCTTCGAGGTCGGCATCGGCGCGCTCGCGCCCGACCTGAAGGTCATCGCCCCGGTCCGCGACTACGCCTGGACCCGTGAGAAGGCCATCGAGTTCGCCGGCGAGAACAAGCTGCCGATCAACGTGTCCAAGAAGTCGCCGTTCTCCATCGACCAGAACCTGTGGGGCCGCGCGGTCGAGACCGGCTTCCTCGAGGACCTGTGGAACGCCCCGACCAAGGACGTCTACGACTACACCGTCGACCCGACCGTCAACTTCGAAGCGCCCGACGAGCTCATCGTCACCTTCGACAAGGGTATTCCGGTCGCCATCGACGGCCGCCCGGTCACCATGCTCGAGGCCATCACCGAGCTGAACAAGCGGGCCGGCCGACAGGGCGTGGGCCGCCTCGACATGGTCGAGGACCGGCTCGTCGGCATCAAGAGCCGCGAGATCTACGAGGCCCCGGGCGCCATCGCGCTCATCACCGCGCACCAGGAGATGGAAGCGGTCACCATCGAGCGCGAGCTGGGCCGCTACAAGCGGCAGGTCGAGCAGCGCTGGGGCGAGCTGGTGTACGACGGCCTGTGGTACTCCCCGCTGAAGCGGGCGCTGGACGCGTTCGTGGCCGAGACCCAGCAGCACGTGTCCGGCGATGTCCGGATGGTCCTGCACGGCGGCAGCGTCGTGGTCAACGGCCGTCGCTCCGACGAGTCGCTCTACGACTTCAACCTCGCCACCTACGACGAGGGCGACACCTTCGACCAGTCGCTGGCCAAGGGCTTCGTCCAGATCCACGGCCTGTCCTCCAAGGTCGCGGCGCGTCGGGATCTCAACAGCAAGTAGTAGCCTGCGACCGGAGACCCCGGCCGAAGGAGACGCGCCCATGCGAACCGATGACGACAGTTGGGACATCACGGAGAGCGTGGGCGCGACGGCGCTCGGCGTGGCCGCCATCCGCGCCTACGAGACGAGTCGCGAGGACGCGCTCTTCCGGGATCCGTTCGCGGCGAAGCTCGTGAGCGCGGTCGCCTCGCCGGGCTGGGACTCCCTCATGGCGGGGTCGCTGAGCGGACAGAACGTCAGCGACGGCGACCTGCGCGGCTGGTCGATGGGCAGCGTCCTCATCGCCCGCACGCTCTACTTCGATGAGTATTTCGCCGCCGCCGTGCGCGCCGGGATCCGGCAGATCGTGATTCTGGCCGCCGGTCTCGACGCTCGCGCGTACCGGCTCGAATGGCCTTCGGGTACCCGGATCTTCGAGCTCGACCAGCCGAAGGTCCTGGCGTTCAAGGCCCGGGCGCTGGCCGACGACGAGCCGGCCGCTGATCGTCGCGAGGTGGCGATCGACCTGCGGCAGGATTGGCCGAAAGCGTTGCTGGACAAAGGTTTCGAACCCGGCGAGCCGACCGCCTGGCTGGCGGAGGGGCTGCTGCGGTATCTGCCCGGCCGCGCCCAGGACAAGCTGCTGGAGCAGGTGGTGGAACTCAGTGCGCCCGGCAGCCGGATGGCGCTGAATCTGGGCACGGACAAAGACATGGCCGACGAGTTCCGCGAGCGGCGCAAGAAGGTCATGGCGGAGGCGGGCATCCACATCGACCTGGAAAACCTGTTCTACCCGTGGGAGAACCGCAAGGATCCCCGCGACTGGTTCGCCATGCACCGCTGGCTGGTGACCGAGGGCGACCCGGTCGCCCTGCTCGAGGACCACGGCCGTACCGTCCCCGAAGCGGCTCGGGCCGGTATGGGCGCACACATTCTGATGACCGCGACGAAACCGCGAGGAGACGACACGCTATGACCCAGGGCGGCAGCACCAATGAAGGCGCGCTGTGGGGTGGACGCTTCGCGTCCGGCCCGGCCGCGGCGATGGCGGCGCTGAGCAAGTCGACCCATTTCGACTGGGTGCTCGCGCCGTACGACGTCCGCGCCTCCAAGGCGCACGCGCGCGTGCTGCACAAGGCCGGGCTGCTGTCGGAATCCGACCTGACCGGGATGCTGGCCGGCCTGGATCAGCTGGCGGCGGACGTGGAATCGGGCGCGTTCGGCCCGCTCGAATCCGATGAGGACGTGCACGGCGCGCTGGAGCGCGGCCTGATCGACCGGGTCGGCGCCGAGCTCGGCGGCCGCCTGCGCGCGGGCCGCTCCCGCAACGACCAGGTGGCCACCCTGTTCCGCATGTGGCTGCGGGATGCGGTGCGGCGCATCGCCTCCGGCGTGCTGGACGTGGTGGATGCCCTGGTCGAACAGGCCGCCGCGCACCCGGACGCGGTCATGCCGGGCAAGACCCACCTGCAGGCCGCCCAGCCGGTGCTGCTGGCCCACCACCTGCTCGCGCACGCGCACCCGCTGCTGCGCGACATCGAGCGGATCCGCGACTTCGACAAGCGGGCCGCGGTGTCGCCGTACGGTTCCGGCGCGCTGGCGGGCTCCTCGCTGGGCCTGGATCCGGAAGCCATTGCCGCGGAACTGAATTTCGATTCCTCCGCCGCGAACTCCATCGACGCCACGTCTTCTCGCGACTTCGCCGCCGAGGCCGCGTTCGTGCTGGCCATGATCGCGGTCGACCTGAGCCGCATGGCCGAAGAGGTGATCATCTGGAGCACACCGGAATTCGGCTACATCACGCTGGCCGACGCCTGGTCCACCGGCTCTTCGATCATGCCGCAGAAGAAGAACCCGGACGTCTCCGAGCTCACCCGCGGCAAGGCCGGCCGCCTCATCGGCAATGTCACCGGTCTGCTCGCGACGCTGAAGGCGCAGCCGCTGGCCTACAACCGTGACCTGCAGGAGGACAAGGAGCCGGTCTTCGACTCGGTGGCCCAGCTGGAGCTGCTGCTGCCCGCCATCGCCGGCCTGGTCTCGACCCTGACCTTCCATACCGACCGCATGGCCGAGCTCGCCCCTGCGGGCTTCACCCTCGCGACCGATATCGCCGAATGGCTGGTCCGCCAGGGTGTTCCGTTCCGGGTCGCGCACGAGGCGGCGGGCGGTTGCGTCCGTGCCGCCGAGGCCCGCGGAGTCGGCCTGGACGAGCTCACCGACGCCGAGTTCGCCGCCGTCGACCCGGCACTGACCCCCGGCGTCCGTGAGGTCCTCACCGTCGAAGGCTCCATCGCCTCGCGCAATGCCCGCGGCGGCACCGCCGGCACCCAGGTCGCCAAGCAGCTGGAGGAGGTGCGCGGCACCGCCGCCACCCAGCGCGCCTGGCTGAGCTGACCCGCAGCGACGAGAACGGCCCGTCGAGGTTCCGCACCGGAAACCTCAACGGGCCGTTCGTCATCCGCGACGATAGTTCATGTGCTTCGTGGCGGGCACAGTGGCGCGACCGGAATCGTGCACCTTGCCGCCACCGATCTGCTGTTGCTTCTTATCGCCCTTGCCGCGCCGCTCGCGCCGCGACAGCGGGCGATCTGCGGGCTCCTCAGCCGGGATTTCGGGCAGCGAAAAGCGCTCGGGCACAGGTCCTCCTAGAAATTTACGAGACCGACTCACCGGATCGGGTGCCGGTCGGAATCGGGAATGCCACGCGCGGTCGATTCGACCGACCGCTGGGCGTCAGACGCGTATCGCGCTCAGGAGAACAGCTGCAGCCACATGCCGAGCACCTTAACCACAGACTCGTATCCGCCGCATCCTATTTTTCGCCGGGTCCGGGGTCACGAGTTGGCGCGGTCGAGCATGGCATCGATGGCCGCGGTGATGCCCTTCTTGTCGTAGCTGCCGGTCGGCATGGTGGCGCCGTGGGCGTGGCGCACGATGCCCTGGCCATCGACGAGCACCGTCCCGGACTGCTGCATCGAGCCGAAGAGTCGGCGGGTCAGTCCGACCGACTCGTGCGGGCTGCCGGTCGGGCCGGTCAGGACGGGGAAGGGAATGCCCCGCTCGGTCTTCCATGCCAGACCGGCCGTGCGTTCTTCCGGCACGACGATGGCGACCCGAATGCCCTCGGCATCGAAGTCGGCGCGGTTCGCGACGAGATCGCGGACGTGCCGGTTGCAGATCGCGCACGAGGTCGATCGCATGAAATACAGCAGTGTGCCGCGCATTCCGGGTTTGTCCGACAGCCGCCAGGGCTGCCCGGCGGTGTCGACGAGTTCCAGGTCCGGCGCGATGGATTCGGATGTGAGCATGGCGGGGTCACCCTTCGAGTGGCGTGGGGCGGGAGGACGGTCGGGTCCGGCGATCACGGCCGGGTGCCGAGGTCCGCTCGGACAGCGGCGCGGGCACGGTGCAGATGCGACTTCATCGCCGCGGTGCTCAGTCCCAGCGCGTCGGCGGTCATGCGTCCCGGATAGCCCAGCACATCGCGCATGATCAGGACTCGGCGCTGGGTCTCGGGCAGGGCCGTAATCGCCTGTGCGAGTTGGCCGGCGTCGAGGCGGCGCAGCACTTCGTCCTCGGCGGAGAGCATCACGTCGAGGTCCCCGCCATCGGTCCGCGGGCCGTGATCGAGCAGATGCCGGGCGCGGCGCAGGCATTCGTTGCGGACGATGCGGAACATCCAGGACGCGAGCGCCGTGGTCGCCCGCAGCGTTCCGATCTTGCGGTACAGGATGATCAGCGCTTCCTGCGTGGCGTCCTCGGCGTCGGCGGGGGAGGCGCACAGGTGTTGCGCGAACCGGCGCACATGGGGATGGGCGCCGTACACGACGGCGGCGATCGCCTCCCGGTCGCCGTGCTGGGCCGCCGCCACCAACTGCTGACCGGCCCAGCCACGCTCCATGCCCGCCCCCGTCGACGACTCGTGCCGCCTGATCCTTGCATTGTGCGAAGCCACCGCGATGTCGTGGTCCTCCGCTTCGATTCGTATGTTCACCACCATAAGAGGGGTCCCGGCCGGAAAAGGATTCGAATGGATCCGAAGTGGCACGACCCGCGTGCCCGTGCCGATGTCAGCTCAGGGCCTTCTGCAGGAGCTCGGTGATGCGGGATTCGGTCTCGTCGCGCATAGCGCTCGGTTCCTCGAGGCGTGGCATCGGGAGGAACGGCCGGCTCGATCGGCGCTCCGCGAGGCTGTGGCGGGGCGCATGATTCACGGTTTGCGCGACGAGTTCGACGCCGAGCGCGAATGGACCGGCGTGCTCACTGGTGCGGCAGCGGCGGGAAGAGCTCGGTCTCACGCAATCCGACCTCGCGGATCGGGCGTTGCCCGAAGCGGGGTGACGGGTCGTTATTGTGCGGCAATGACCTTGTTGTTGCTGGCGTTGGCGATCGCGTGTGAGGTGACGGCGACTGTTTCGCTGAAGATCTCGGAGGGGTTCAGCAGGCTGGTGCCTTCGGTCATCGTGGTGATCGGGTATGGGGCCGCGTTCTTCTTCCTGTCGCAGGCGTTGAAGCGGGGGATGGCGATCGGCGTGGCGTACGGGATCTGGTCGGCGGTCGGTGTGGTGGCGGTGGCGACGATCGGGGCGCTGTTCCTGGACGAGCGGATCACGCCGGTGCAGATCGGGGGGATCGTGCTGGTGATCGCGGGGGTGCTGGCACTGGAACTCGGTGGGGCGCACTGACTGTCGTCCGACACCCCGGACGGCCGATGGGCAGCCCGGTTGCCGCCGGGGTCAATCCTGGACGCGCACCAGGTATCCGGCGTCCGCGAGGGCGGTGAGCATCTCGTCACGGTGGGCGGGGCCGCGGGTTTCGAGGGTCAGCAGGACCTCGACCTCGTCGATGGCGAGCCACGCGCCGGTGCGGGAGTGGACGACATCCAGGACGCTGGCCCCGGTGCGGCCGAGTTCGGCGAGCAGGCGGGACAGGCTGCCAGGGCGGTCGGAGATGGTGACGCGGGCGGCGAGGTAGCGGCCGGCCGCGCTGAGGCCGTGGCCGATGACCCGGGTCAGCAGTAGCGGGTCGATATTGCCGCCCGAGAGTATCGCGCAGACCGGCCCCTCCAGCGCGAGTTCGGCTGGGCCGCAGGCCATCAGGGCCGCGACGGCCGCCGCGCCGGCGGGCTCGACGATCAGCTTGGCCCGCTCCATGCACAGCAGCAGCGCCTCGGACAGCGCATTCTCCTCCACGGTGACGATGGCAGGCGCGTACGCCACGATATGCTCGAACGGCACGTCACCGGGTCGGCCGACCGCGATGCCGTCGGCCATGGTGGACATCTGCTCCAGCGCCACCGGCTTCCCGGCCGCGAGTGAAGCGGGCCAGGCGGCCGCCTCGGCGGCCTGCACCCCGATCACCCGGACTTGCGGCTTGCGTCGCTGCACCGCCGCGGCCACCCCGGCGAGCAGGCCGCCGCCGCCCGTCGGCACCACGATCGTGCCGACATCCGGGAGTTGGTCCAGGATTTCGAGTCCGGCCGTCGCCTGGCCGGCCACGATATCGATGTGGTCGAACGGGTGCACCAGCGTCGCCCCGGTGCGCTCCGCGAAATCCCGTGCGGCGGCAAGGGATTGGTCGATGGTGTCGCCGACCTGATGCACGGTCGCGCCATATGCCCTGGTGGCCACCAGCTTCGGCAGCGCCGCACCGACCGGCATGAACACCGTGGAGTCGATGCCGAGTGAGGTCGCCGCCCACGCCACCCCCTGCGCGTGATTGCCCGCGCTGGCCGCCACCACCCCGTGCGCCCGCTCGGCCTCGGACAGATTGGCGATGCGGTTGTAGGCGCCGCGCGGCTTGAACGATCCGGTGCGCTGCAGGCTTTCGCATTTCAGCCAGACCTCGTGCCCGATGCGCTCCGACAGCACCCGCGAGGCCACCACGGGAGTCCGCCGGATCACCGGTGCCAGCAGGGTCGCCGCCGCTTCGATCCGCGCCATGAGCTCCATGCGGGCCATGTTGCCAGGTATTCACCCATCCGGCGCGGGGGGCGGTCGCACGGCTCGCCGCCGCCGGAGTGTGAAGCAGGTCCGCCCAGGGTGGTCGCGAAAGATATACGGATCACGCAATGACGCGGAAACCGAAAAGCAATCCACGGGGAACGGCTCGTTCCTACCTTGAGCCAACCACCAATGGCTCCCGGATCGGATACCCCATGACCGACATCGACTCTCCCGCCTCGGCGGGCGCGGAATCCACCGCGGCGATTCCCGCTCCAGACTACGACCCCAGGCTGACCAATGACGATCTCGCCCCGCTGAAGAAGCAGACCTGGGGCTCGTACCACATTTTCGCCTTCTGGATGTCGGATGTGCACAGCGTCGGCGGATACGTCACGGCGGGCAGCCTTTTCGCCCTCGGCCTGGCCGGCTGGCAGGTGCTCGCGGCCCTGCTGATCGGTATCACGATCGTATATTTCCTGTGCAATCTGGTCGCCGCGCCCAGCCAGCGCGCGGGCGTGCCGTATCCGGTCATGTGCCGCAGCGCGTTCGGCGTGAAGGGCGCGAACATCCCGGCCATCATCCGCGGCCTGATCGCGGTGGCCTGGTACGGGATTCAGACCTATCTCGCCTCGGCGGCCCTGATCGTGGTGGCGGTCAAGCTCTTCCCGAGCCTGGCGCCCTACACGGTGTCGGGCGACTACGGCTTCCTCGGCCTGTCACTGCTGGGCTGGTGCGCGTACCTGGTGCTGTGGGTGGTGCAGGCGGCCGTGTTCTGGCAGGGCATGGAGTCCATCCGCAAGTTCATCGACTTCTGCGGTCCCGCCGTGTACGTCGTGATGTTCTTCCTGTGCGGCTACCTGATCCACAAGGCCGGCTGGAGCGCCATCGACCTGCAGCTCGGCTCGGTGAAGTACCACGGCTGGGACGCGCTGCCCGTGGTGCTGGGCGCGATCGCGCTGGTGGTGTCCTATTTCTGCGGACCGATGCTGAACTTCGGTGACTTCTCCCGCTACAGCAAATCCATGGCGGCGGTGAAACGTGGCAACCTGCTCGGGCTGCCGGTCAACTTCCTGGCGTTCTCGCTGCTGGTGGTGATCACCGCGTCGCTGACCATTCCGGTGTACGGCGAGCTCATCACCGATCCGGTCGAGACGGTCTCCCGCATCGACTCCACCTTCGCCATCGTGCTGGGCGCGCTGACCTTCACCATCGCGACGGTCGGCATCAATATCGTCGCCAACTTCATCTCCCCGGCCTTCGACTTCTCGCACGTGAGCCCGCAGCGCATCAGCTGGCGCATGGGCGGGATGATCGCGGCGGTCGGGTCGGTGCTGATCACGCCGTGGAACCTGTACAACAACCCGGACGTCATCCACTACACCCTCGAGGTGCTGGGCGCGTTCATCGGCCCGCTGTTCGGGGTGCTCATCGCCGACTACTACCTGGTGCGCAAGCGGACCATCGTGGTCGACGACCTGTTCACCATGGCCGAGAGCGGAAAGTACTGGTACCGCAAGGGATTCAATCCGGTCGCGGTGACCGCCACCGTGATCGGCGCCATCGCGGCGGTGTTCCCGGTCCTGGCCGATGACGTCTACGGCATGCACACCGCGGCCCAGTACAGCTGGTTCATCGGATGCGGTCTGGCGCTGGTCGTCTACTACGCGCTGGCCACGCGCAGCAAGCTCATGGTCGAAGCCTGAGGGGATGTCCCTGGCGGCGGTGCCGGCTGCTGCCAGGGATTTGCTGAATTATCAATAGGTGTCATGAGTATTAATAGGTGCCATGCTGAAAATGTGTTCTGGGTAACATAATCCGTACGGGGTCGAGTATTTAAGCGCACAGTAGGAAAACCTGCTTTTCCCAATCGGAATTAGTACGGTTGGTCCCATGCAGCTCTCCCGGTTCACAGATCTCGGCCTACGGTCGCTCATGCGGCTGGCGGTCAGTAGTGGAGCCGAGGACAGGGTCACCGTCAAACTCATTGCGCGACAGGTGAATGCTTCCGAAAACTACGTTGCGAAAGCTGTCTCCCGGCTGGCCGAACTGGGCTATGTCGAGTCTCAGCGCGGACGCACCGGCGGGATCTTCCTGACCGAAGCCGGTAGAAAAACGACCATCGGCACTATTGTTCGTCAACTCGAATGTGATAACGAAGTCATCGAGTGCGGCGGCGACAATCCGTGCCCATTGTCGAATGCGTGCCGTTTGCGAGGCGTTCTCGCCACCGCGCAGAAAGCCTTCTACGCCGAACTGGATCGGTACCTCCTGTCCGATCTGGTGGATCAGCGCACCGTGGAGCTGCTGTATATGCCGGTATTCCCGGCGGCTTCACTCATCGACACCTAGGAGACCTCATGAGGCTCGCGCCGGATTCCACGCTGAACAATCTCCCCGAGCTGGAACCGGAGCACGCTGAGGTGATCCGCGCGACCCTGCCCTTGGTGGCCGCGCACATCGACCAGATCACCCCGCTGTTCTACTCCAAGATGTTCACCGCCCACCCCGACCTGCTGCGCGACCGCTTCAACCGCGGCAACCAGCATCAGGGCGCACAGCAGAAGGCGCTCGCGGCCTCCATCGCCGTCTTCGCCACCCACCTCGTCGACCCGGCCCTGCCGCATCCGCGGGAACTGCTGGCCCGCATCGGCCACAAGCACGCCTCGCTGGGCGTCACCGAGCCCGAATACCGCATCGTCCACGAGCATCTGTTCGCCGCCATCGTGGAGGTGCTGGGCGCGGACGTGGTGACCGCGGAGATCGCGGCGGCCTGGGATCGCGTGTACTGGCTGATGGCAACCACTCTCATCGATTTCGAGCGGGAGCTCTACGACGCCGCGGGCGTCGTGCCCGGTGACGTGTTCCGTCAGACCCGGGTGGTGCAGCGCATCGACGATCCCTCCGGGGTGGCCACCTTCGTGGTGGAGTCGGCCGACCCGTCCGAGCCGCTGCCGGGATTCGTTCCGGGACAGTACATCTCGGTCGGCGCTCGGCTGCCTGACGGCGCCCGTCAGCTGCGGCAGTACAGCCTGGTCAATCGCGGCGGTGACGGCCGGCTCGCCTTCACCGTGCGCCGGGTGCCCGCCGACGCGGACATTCCGGCCGGTGAGGTCTCTAACTGGCTGCACGACACCATCGGTGCGGGCGACGCTCTCGAAATCACGCTGCCCTTCGGCGATCTGACCATCGACACCGAGGCCACCACGCCGGTCGTGCTCATCTCCGCGGGTATCGGTGTCACCCCGATGGCGGGCATCCTGGAATACCTGGCGGCCGAAACCCCTGCGCGCCGTACCCTCATCCTGCACGCCGACCGGTCCAGCACCGCCCACCCGCTGCGCGAAACAATCGACGAACTGGCCCACCGGTTGGCGGACGTGTACTCCCGCGCCTGGTACGAGGCCGACGGCCACGGCCTGCTGGACGTGACCGGAGTCGATCTGCCGAACGACGCGGACTACTACCTGTGCGGCGGCACCGGCTTCCTGCAGTACGTCCGCGCCCAGCTCATGTCCGCCGGAATTCCGTCGGACCGAGTGCATTTCGAGCTCTTCGCGCCGAACGACTGGCTGCTCGACGCCGATCAGGAGCCCGCTCTCGCCTGACCGCGAGCGCGATCGATCCCGGCCGCCCGCGGCTGATCCTCAGCCGCGAGCGGCGACGACCCGCAGCACTCCGCTCAGCCACGGCGTGTAGCGGGCGGGCTCGGCCTCGACATCCTCGGCCAGGGCGTCGGGCCGGATCCACGCGATATCGGCGACCTCGTCCGGATTCGGATGCGGCGCGGTGCCTGCCAGCCGTCCGATGAGGACGTGGTCGTACTCGAACTCGACGCGGCCGGTATTCGGATCGGTGGCCTGGTAGGTGAAGGTGCCGGCCTCGGACAGCTCGGCGGTGACGCCGAGTTCCTCGTGCAGCCGCTTGGTCGCGGCCTGCACCACCGCCTGTCCCGGCTCGGGGTGCCCGCAGCAGGTGTTGGTCCACAGCAGCGGGAACCGGGTCTTCACGCCCGCCCGCTGCTGCAGCAGCACTCGCCCGGCCGCGTCGAACAGCAGCACCGAGAAGGCGCGATGCAGGCGTCCGGGCGCGGTGTGGGCCGCGGCCACCGACAGCGAACCCCGTGCCCGGCCCTGCTCGTCGACCAGTTCGACGAGCAGGGTCTCACGGTCTACCACCGGGGTTGAGTCGGATGCGTCGAGGGTTCCGGTCACCTGCCCACCTTATCGGCGGTGATCATCAGGTACTGGAAGCTGCCCTCCTTGTACGAGGTCAGGAACGGTTTCTCGACGCCGGTGGCGAGTTCGGACCGGGTCCGCAGCTCCCAGTACGGGATGGTCGCGGGGGTGAGGTCGGTGACCGCGATCGGGGCCAGGCCGTTGGCGGCCAGGGCCTGGAAGTACCGGCTGCGCGGATGGATATTGCAGCCGTAGTGGGCGTCGATCCAGCTCGCCGAGGCCGAGCGGGCACCGAACACGTCATTGGAGCAGCCGGTGATGCAGACGTAGCGGCCGCCCGGCTCGAGCAGCCGGGAGAACTCCGCGAACAGCTCGAACAGGTCCACGTACGTGGTGGTCTCATTGGTCCAGATGCCGCGCCTGGAGCCGGATTCGAAACCGGTGTCGAGCATGTTCTTGAAGTGGAAGCGCACCTTGTCGGCGACACCACGCTGGCCGGCCTGTTCATTGGCGAAGGCCACCTGGTATTCGGAGATGGTGACGCTGTCCACCTGGCAGCCGAAGCGCTGGTTGGCCATGAAACTGGTGCCGCCGCGGCCGGATCCGCCGTCCATCAGCCGATCGCCGGGGCGAACGTCGCCGAGCTGGTCGAGCAGCGCGTCGGCCTGGGCGGTCTCCAGGCGGTGCAGCTCCTTGACCAGCCGTTCCTGCCGGGTGTCCGCGGGGCCTTCCAGGACCGACAGGTCCGGTTCGCCGAGGCCGTAGTGATGGTGATAGAGCCCGTCCACCTCGCCGAGCTTGGTGTTCACCCGGTCGTCGTTGGGGTTGTTGTTCCAGTAGGACGCGACCGATTTCTGGTATTCGGTCTTCAGCACGGCATCCGGCTGGGGGTGGAGCGCGGTCATGGCAGGTCATCCTCTCGAATGGGTGATATGACGCTGGAAGTACTGCGCGCGGGAACTCCTGTGCCTCAGGGGTTGTCGTTGTAGCGGCGGCCGTCCGCGTGCCAGGCCCGGTTGCCGCCCATCCAGGCCCACAGGCCGGTCAGGAAGCGGCGCAGCTCCGGGGAGCCGGTGGCGGCGAGGGCGCCCGCCTCGGCCTCGAAGCGGTGCATCAACTCGTCGTGGACCTCGGCGGTGTGCTGCACGGCCTCCCGGCGTGAGCACTGTTCCTCGGCGGCCAGCACGGTGGGAAGATTGAATTCCCGTCCGTTGGAAAGGTCTTCGCGGGCCATGGAGTAGAGGTCGTTGACCATCTGGGCGGCCAGCGCGGCGGTGGTGACCACCCGCCGCACCCGCGGATCGGTGTACTCCGCGGCCGGCACCTCGTAGCCGCCGACCGCGTCGATCGGGGCCATGCACAGCAGGAAGCTGTGCGGTTGCCGGTTCAGCAGGTATTCCCAGACGGGCGGCATGCGGCGAGCCGTGCGCCAGCCGGCCTCGGCGCCCAGCGCGATGAACCAGCCCGCGATCTCGGTGCGCAGCCGCGCCACCTGGGTCGGGTTGGCGAACTGGGACAGTGCTGGAAGGAGGTCCGGAAGGCCCGCAGAATCGGATCGCTCTGCATGGCCTCCTCCACCTTGATCTGGTACCGCGGCGGCAGGTGCACGGGATCCATGGCGGCGGCGGCCAGTTCGAGCCGCGGCCCGAGTTCCGCCTCCGCGCTGGATCTGCTGCCGTCCGGCGCGATATCGCCGGCGTCCTCCTCGCAGTAGTAGTCGTCCACCGACCACTCCGACACCGCGCACTTGGCCGCCGCCAGCAGGCGATCCGCGTCGTCGCAGTCCGGGTGGGCCAGCATGATCAGCCGCCCGAAGTCGGCCTTGCGCAGATCGTCGAGCCGTCCCTCGTAGAGCCCGATCTCCTCGGCCCACGCGATGATCCCGATATTCACCGCCGCCGCGAGCGCCGGGTTGTCCCGCACCGGGGGCGGGCAGTAGAGCGCCGGGATGATCGGCCCCTGCGCCCGCCGCATGGAGGGGGTCCCGATCCCGCTGGGACCGTGCGCGATCCGCGTGCTCGGAGGTGAACTCGCCGGGGTCCGGTCCAGTTGGGTGATCGCCCCGAGATCCCATGCGGGATCGAGGGTCTGCACCGGTTCCGCCGAGGTCGGTGCGCCGGACCGGGCGGCCGCCGAGGTGAGAACCGCCTGCGCGGCATCCGAGATCTCCCCGGCGGTCCGCTTCGGCTCGGGCACGAGCGCCGCCGCATCGGCGGCATTCGCATTGCCCGGCAGCACATTTCGTCGAAGGCTGGCATTTGTGCCGATTCCCTTGGAGCCGTTCGCCACTCGTCGTGCGGGTCGGCCGGTCGAGCCGACGACCGGCCGCTCCGCGGTATGGGTTTCGGCGGGCGTAGAGAGGAGCCGGCCGGAGCCCAGGGTGCGGGGGATGGGGCGGAGGGGTTGGGCGACAGGGGAGGTCGGGGGCCGGGGCGTCGGCACCGCGCCGCCGTCCGGCGACGGCGGACGCGATGCCTGTCCCGCGAGCTCCGCGATCACCTGGGAGGTGGGTAGGTTCACGCGGAGGCTCGGGGCCCCGAGGCCTACGGGGCCGAGCAGCCGTCGGGGCGAGGGTGTCTCGGCGGCGCCGAGACGAGGATCGTCACCGAGCGCGGCCGCGGCTTCCGTTGCCGCGAGCAGGGTCTGGGGCGCGGTGGTGTCGAGGTGGTCAGCAGGGCGGCGACGGCCGCCGCCACCTCATGGGTGGCAGGCGGGGCCGCGGCGCGTGAGAGCACCGACATGACGGGACACCTCGCTCAGTCGGACTGTCGGGCGACCAGCACATTGTCGAGAATGCCGAGCGCGTCGGGGACCAGGACGGCGGCCGAGTAGTAGCAGCTGACCAGGTAGGAGATGATCGACTGATCGTCGATGCCCTTGAACCGGACATTGAGGCTGGGCTCGTACTCGTCCGGAATTCCGGTCTGGTGCAAGCCGATCACGCCCTGGTCCTTCTCGCCGGTGCGCATGGCGAGGATCGACGTGGTGTGGGTGTCGCTGACCGGGATCTTGCCGCACGGAAAGATCGGCACCCCGCGCCAGGCGGGCACGCGGTGGCCGTCCACCTCCACCGGGTCGGGATAGATTCCGCGCTTGGAACATTCGCGGCCGAACGCGGCGATCGCCTTGGGGTGGGCCAGGAACAGCTTGGTGCTGCGGCGCATGGAGAGCAGTTCGTCCATATCGTCCGGGGTGGGCGCGCCGGATTCGGTGTAGATGCGCTGCTTCAGGTCACAGTTGTCGAGCAGGCCGAAGTCCGGGTTGTTGACCAGGTCGTACTCGCGGCGCTCGTAGAGGGCCTCGATGGTCAGGCGCAATTGCTGCTCGATCTGATCCATCGGGTCGTTGAACAGGTCCGCGACGCGGGTGTGCACGCGCAGCACCGACTGGGCCAGGCTCAGTTCGTATTCGCGCGGCTGGTCGTCGTAGTCGACGTAGGTGCCCTCGAGCATCGGCTCCCCGGAATGACCGGAGGCGATGACGATCTCGGCCTCGCCGTACTTGTTCTGCGGCAGCGCCGGCGCCTGCGCCACGGCGGAAAGATGTTCCGCCAGTGCGGGAATGTTCTCGGTCAGCTGGTTCACGGTGGAGCGGGCCAGCACCAGCATGGTGGTGGGCGTGACCGTCTTGATGGTGACCGGCCAGATGGCGTCCGGATCGGTGAGGGTCTGATCGCCGAAGAAATCACCGCCGCCGAGCATGCCGAGCTTGGTGGCCTCGCCATACTCGCCGGTGCCGATCTTGGCGAGCTTGCCGTGCACGATCAGCAGCACCTGGTCCATGGGGTCGCCGAATTCGGCGACCACGGTGCCGGCGGGCAGATCCCGCTGTTCGAAGCGGCCGGCCACGGTGGCCAGGATCTCCTCGTCGGCGAAGCCGCGCAGCTGCGGCAGTTCCTGCAGCTCGAGCGGGATGACCCGGGCGTTCGGGCCGTTGATGATGTACTCGACCTCGCCGTTGCCGACGGTGTGGGTGAGGCGCCGGTTGACGCGGTAGATACCGCCCTTGACCTGGCTCCACGGCAGCGAACGGGTCAGCCGGCGGGAGCCGATGCCCTAGATCTGCGGTTCGGATTTGGTGGTGCGCCAGCTGGTGGGCGGCGGCGGTACTGAGGGACTTGCGCTGGCCGTTTTCGGTCCGAAGGGGCATTTCGATGGTCATGCTGCGGTCCTCACCTCGAAGGGCCACCGCGCGGGAAGGCGGTGGAGTCCACGGCGAAACAGCAGACCCGAACGGGGCCTGCGTGAATTAGTCAAGTGAGTGAATTGACAAGCGCGACAGTGCGTTTCCAGCGATACCGATGGTAGGGCCCCTGATCAGCCCGGCGTCCCGAAATTCCAAAACATGATGCCTGGAATGTTGCTGTGTCGCGTATGCCGCGAATGGCCGGTTTGTTCTGGCGCGCGGGGGGCCGCATGGTGCTGGTCACAGCGCCAGCGCAGTAGGCTGGACCTATGGCAAGCTCATCGGGACGCGTCGGGGCGGGTGACGCTGGTCAAGGCCAGGAAATGTCTGGGAGAGAAGCCGTGAAATTCAATGCGAGGTCCGTCGTGGGTCCGATCGAACGACTCGTCGCGACCGCACAGAACGGGCTCGAGGTGATCCGGTTCGGGGGGCTGGTTCACGAGATCGAATCGTCGCCCTATGAGGTGGTGGAGCGGAAGCGGATGTATCGGCTGCGGCACTACTTCCCGGACGACGGCGGGGCGGACCGTCCGGTGGTGGTGCTGGTGCCGCCGATCATGGTGACCGCCGAGATCTGGGACGTGAATGCCGCCGACGGTGCGGTCGGTATTCTGCACAAGGGCGGAATCGATTGCTGGGTCGTCGATTTCGGCTCGCCCGCCACCGAAGAGGGTGGCTGGGACCGGGATCTGGCCGATCATGTGCTGGCGGTCTCGAGCGCCATCGACACCGTCACCGAAACCACCGGGCGCCCTGTGCATCTCATGGGGTACTCGCAAGGCGGCATGTTCGCCTACCAGACCGCGGCCTACCGCTACGGCAAGGGCATCGAGTCCATCGTGACCTTCGGCAGCCCGGTCGACGCCGTCGCCGGCATGCCCTTCGGCCTGCCGCACGGGCTGGTATCCGACGCCGCCGACCTCCTCACCGATCACGTGCTGAACCGGCTGCCCATCACCGATTCCATGGTGCGCCTGGGCTTCCAGGCCCTGGACCCGGTCAAGACGGTGCGCGCCCGCATCGACTTCCTGCGCCAGCTGCACAACCGGGAGGCGCTGCTGCCCAAGGAGCGGCAGCGCCGCTTCCTCGAGGCCGAGGGCTGGCTCGGCTACCCCGGTCCCGCGCTCACCGACCTGCTCCAGCAGTTCGTCAAGCACAATCGAATGATGCTGGGCGGCTTCGTGATCCGCGATCAGCTCATCTCGCTGGCGGAGATCAAGTGCCCGATCCTGGCCTTCGTCGGCGAGGTCGACGACATCGGTCAGCCCGCCGCCGTGCGCGGCATCGTGCGGGCCGCCCCCAACGCCGAGGTGTACGAGACCAGCATCGTGGCCGGGCATTTCGGGCTGGTGTCGGGTTCCACCGCCACCAAGCACACCTGGCCCGTGGTGCGCGACTGGGTGAACCACCTCAGCGGCCGTGCCGACCTGCCCGAGCAGGTCCAGCGAATGAGCACCGAGGTGGTCCGCAACGGCCCGCGCACCGGGCTCACCCGGGTCGTGCACGCGCTCGGCACCCTGGCCGAGGCCGGGACCAGCGTCGGCAAGACCATCGAGGGCGTGGCCGGGCAGACGCTGCGCGGCACCGTCGAACTCACCAGCGAGGCCGCCCGCGCGCTGCCCCGGCTGACCCGGCTGGGCATGATCCAGCCGCACACCCGAATCTCGCTGGGCCGCTTGCTCGCCGAGCAGGCGCGGCGCGCGCCGCAGCGCGAGCTGTTCGTCTTCGATGACCGCGTGCACACCCAGGAAGCGGTCAACGAGCGCATCGACAATGTGGTGCGCGGGCTGATCTCGGTCGGCGTGCGACCGGCCACCCGGGTCGGCGTGGTCATGGAGACCCGGCCGAGCGCGCTGGCCGCCATCGCCGCGCTGTCGCGGCTGGGTGCGGTCGCGGTGCTGCTGGCGCCGGGCAGCGAGCTGTCCAAGGTCGCGGATCTGACCGGGACCCGGCTGCTCATCGCCGATCCGGAGAACCTCGCCAGCGCGGCCGCCACCGGCCACCGGGTACTGGTGCTCGGCGGCGGCGACTCGCGTGACCTCGTCGTTCCGCGCGGCGCCGACGTGGTCGATCTGGAGCAGATCGATCCCGCGCGGGTGGAGCTGCCCGCCTGGTACCGGCCGGATCCGGGCCTGGCCCGCGAGCTGGCCTTCATCCTGGTCACCGGCACCGGCGACAAGTACGACATCAAGCAGGTCACCAATCACCGCTGGGCGCTGTCGGCCTTCGGCACCGCGTCGGCGGCGGACCTGGGCCGTCACGACACCGTGTACTGCCTTGCGCCGCTGCATCATTCGTCCGGATTGCTGGTGAGCCTGGGTGGCGCGGTGGCCGGCGGCAGCCGCATCGCGCTGGCCCGCTCGCTGGAGCCGGCGCGGTTCGCCGAGGAGGTGCACCGCTACGGCGTCACCGTGGTCACCTACACCTGGACCATGCTGCGCGACATCCTCGACGCCGACACCTTCGCCGACGGGCACCCGCACCCGATCCGCCTGTTCATCGGCTCCGGCATGCCCAGGGGCCTGTGGCGGCGCACCGAGGAGCGCTTCGCGCCCGCCAAGGTGCTGGAGTTCTACGCCTCCATCGAGGGAGATGTGGTGCTGGCCAACGTCTCCGGCGCCAAGATCGGCTCCAAGGGCCGTCCGGTACCGGGCACCGCCAAGGTCGAGCTCATCGCCTACGATCCCCAGACCGACGAGATCCTGGTCGAGGACAGCGGTTTCGCGCGCCGCTGCGCCGACAACGAGGTGGGGCTGCTCATCGGCACGGTATCCGATCTGGTCGACCTCTCCGCGGGCGGCCTGCGCGGCGTCTTCGCGCCCGGCGACGCGTGGATGCCCACCGAGAATCTCTTCCGCCGCGACAGCGACGGGGACTACTGGCTCATGGACCGCCGCGACACTGTCATCCCGACTCCGCGCGGCCCGGTCTACACGCAGCCGATCGTCGATGTGCTGAACGACATCACCGCCGTCGACATGGAGGTCGCCTTCGCCCTCCCCACCGGTGACCGCGTGCTCGCGGTGGCCGCGGTGAGTGTCCGCACGGGCTTCAGCCTGGCCCCCAAGGACGTGACCGAGGCGGTCCGGGCCCTGGCCCCGGATCAGCGGCCCGACATCGTCTACGTCGTGGACGACATCCCGCGTAGCTCCACCTTCCGGCCGTCGACGCGGGCGGTCCAGGCCGCGGGTCGCGCCGAGCCCGACGATCGCACCTGGTGGTACAACCGCACCACCGAGGCGTACGAGGTGCTGACTCCCGACCTCGCCTCGCGACTGTTCGCCTGAACGACCGCACGCGCCCCGGCGCCGCGTCGTTCCGACCGTGGAACGACAGGGCCGGGGCGCGTTCGCATTTCGCTTTCGATCCGGTGAATTGACCGAATGGTAATTTTCGGGGATGGGATCGGATGCGGGAGGTCGTGGCGCAGCGGTGAAGCGGGCCGGCACGGCGGGGACCAAGGGGGTGCCGCGCGCCGAGCGTGAGGCGCAGATCCTCGACGTGGCGGCCGCGGAGATCGCGCGGGTCGGGTACGCCGGGCTCTCGCCGGCCGTGGTGGCGGCCGGTGCCGGGGTGTCGAAACCGTTGGTGTACGGGTACTTCGGGTCCAAGGACGGGTTGTACGTGGCCTGTGTGGAACGGGCCGCGGGGGTGCTCGGGGACGCGATCGACGAGGCCATCACGGGGACGGCCTCGCTGGCGATGGCCGAGCGGACACTGGCCGCGATCTTCACCGCGCTGGAACCGCGGCCCTCCGACTGGAAGGTCGTGCACGACCAGACCTATCCGGCCGAGGGGCCCGCGGCGGAGGCGGTGCGGGCCGCGCGCGCCCGCATCGACGCACAGACCGATCAGGGTGTGGGGGCCTTCGTGGCGGGGCACGGGCTGACCGATCCGCGCGATCTGTCGGCGCTGATCGCGGTGTGGACCGGGCTGGTCGCCGCGCTCGTCGACTGGTGGCTGAACCATCCCGACGAGACGGCCGAGGCGATGATCGCGCGCAGCGCCCGCCTGTTCGCCGCTGTTCTCTGATCCGTGAGTGGTCCGAACCGGGTTCACCTCTTGCCATCAAATTGACCGATTGGTAACTTACGAATCGGTCAGTTCGAGGAGGTGCGATGTTCTCGCAGGTCTGGCATGAGATCAACACGCCGCTGCTGTACGCGGTCCCGGTTTTCCTGCTGTGTATCGCCGTCGAGATGGTGTCGCTGCGTGAGAGCGATCCCGAGCAGGCAACCGGCTATCTGGCCCGCGACACCCGCACCAGTCTGAGCATGGGGCTGGGCTCGATCGTGTCGTCGTTCGTGTTCAAGACCCTGAGCCTGGTGGTGTTCGTGCTGCTGTGGACCTACGTCGCGCCCTGGCACATCCCGACCGGCGCCTGGTGGAGCTGGGTGCTGCTGATGGTGGTCCTGGACCTGCTCTTCTACCTCAATCACCGCTTCTCGCA
Organism: Nocardia niigatensis NBRC 100131; assembly: GCF_000308655.1. GTDB lineage: Bacteria > Actinomycetota > Actinomycetes > Mycobacteriales > Mycobacteriaceae > Nocardia > Nocardia niigatensis. The sequence goes on from NZ_BAGC01000026.1 coordinate 186,276, forward strand.
CCGGGTCCGCATCGGCTGGGCCGCCCATCAGGCCCACCACTCGAGCGAGTACTTCAATCTCGGAACGGCCTTGCGGCAGAAGTGGAATCCGTGGTCCGAGGCCATCTTCTGGGCGCCGCTGCCGCTGCTCGGCTTCGCCCCCTGGACCATCTACATCGCCTTCACCTGCAACCTGATCTATCAGTTCTTCACCCACACCGAGACCATCGGAAAACTCTGGGGCCCCATCGAATTCGTCTTCAACACGCCGTCGCACCACCGCGTCCACCATGGCAGCGACCCCGAATACCTCGACAAGAACTACGCCGGCATCCTCATCGTCTGGGACCGCATGCTCGGCACCTTCCAGCCCGAAATCCACCGTCCCACCTACGGTCTCACCAAACCCATCGGCACCTACAACCTCCTGAAGCTGCAATATCACGAGTACGGCAACATCATTCGCGACGTCCGCGCCGCCCGCGGCCTGCGCGACAAGCTCGGCTACGTCTTCGCGCCGCCCGGCTGGGAGCCCCGCGAACTCCGCGACCAGCCCGCCTGAACCCGCCTCGATAATCGGTCGTGCTCCGGGCGGTGCGTTGTTACCTTGAGGCCATGGAGGTCTCCCCGCGCACCGCGACCGCGCGAGCTAACAGCTCGCCGGTCGCTGTCGCCTGACCTCACTGTCCTTGTCGGCGACCGGAAACGGTCCGCCGACGGGTGACGGTCTTCTGGCCTGATCCGCCTCGTGCGGTCGCTTCCGGTCGATTTCGAGTCGATGGAGCACTCGCCATGATCACTACCGATCAGACCGTTCAGACTTTCCTCGAGTTCTTCCGTGAACGCGGGCACCAACTCACACCGGGGCAATCGCTGATACCGCCACCGGGGGATCCGGTGCTGTTCACGACCTCCGGGATGCATCCGCTGACGCCGTATCTCGAGGGGCGGCCACATCCGCTGGGACAGCGGCTCACCGGCCTGCAGAGATGTTTGCGCACCACCGATCTGGACGAGGTCGGGGACGAGACCCATCTGACCGTGTTCGAGATGCTCGGATCGTGGTCGCTCGGTGACTACGGCGGACCGCAAAGTCTGCGATGGGGCTTCGAACTGCTGCACGACGGGTTCGGCCTCGATCCGCGGCGGATGCACGTCACGGTCTTCGGCGGGGACGACCGGGTCGAGCCGGACCACGAGTCCTGGCGCACCTGGGATGAACTGGGTGTGCCGGTCGAACCGACGGTTCACGAGAACTGGTGGTCGAACGGGCCCACCGGGTTGTGCGGGCCCGATTCGGAGATCTTCGTCTGGACCGGGACCGGGGTTCCGCAGGGCACACCGACCGGTGACGATCGCTGGGTGGAGGTGTGGAATCACGTCACAATGCGGTATGTCAGGCATCCGGACGGCGGCCTGGAACCCCTGCGCCGCACCGGCATCGACACCGGGCTGGGCCTGGAACGCCTGGTGCGAATCCTGCAGGGCACCCGATCCGTCTACGAGATCGATCTCTTCCAGCCCTGGACGACCACCCTGCCCCGGCTCTGGCCCACCCTCGGCGAGTCCTCCGTGCGGCTGGTATCCGACCATCTGCGATCCGGCATCGTCATCGTCGGTGACCGAATCGTCCCGTCTCCCAACGGCCGTGGCCACGTACTCCGCCGGCTGATCCGGCGCGCGCTGACCACCCTGTGGCGCGACGACCCGACCCGCACCCTGTCCGACCTGCCGATCGAACTCATCGACCACACCCTCGGTCACTTCGGCCAGCCGCGAAGTCCGCACGATGTCCGGACAGTTCTCCTCGACGAGGAACGGATGTTCCTGCGTCAGCTGGACCGAGGTCGGAAAGTCCTGTCCCACCGGCGTTTCGGCGGTTCGCTGACCGAGGGCGACTACCGGTACCTCTACGAGACCCATGGGCTGCCGCGAGATCTCGTGGAGTTCCTCGGCTCGGAGCGCCGGCCGTGAGCCGGCGCGGCGGTTCAGTTCTCCGCCAGCACCCTCTGCGGCTCGGCCGCCGCGGCGGTGCGGGCCGCGACCGCCTTGCGGACCGGGATCATGAGGGCGATCACCGCGGACACCAGGCAGGCCACGCTGCCGATCACGAACACCGTGCGGAAGCCGTTCTCGGTCGGAATGGCATGGCCGCCCACCGAGATGGTCAGCTGGGCCAGCACCGCGCCCACCACCGCCGAGGAGACCGAGGTGCCGATCGAGCGCATCAGGGTGTTGAAGCTGTTGGCGGCGGCCGTCTCCGACAGCGGCACGCCACTCATGATCAGCGCCGGCATCGCGCCGTACGCGAGCGCCACACCCGTGCTGCAGATGATGTTCACCAGCTCCAGACCCCAGGTGGAGCCCATGGTCAGCTGTGCCACTCCGTAACCGGCCGCCATGGTCAGCGCGCCGGTGAACAGGGTGATCTTCGGGCCGCGCGCGGCGGACAGTCGGGCTCCGACCGGCGAGATGAGCATCATCATGATGCCGCCGGGGGCCATCCACAGACCCATCATGACCATGGACTGGCCCAGGCCGTAACCGAGCGACGTCGGCAGCTGCAACAGCTGCGGCACGCTCAACTGCAGGGCGTACATGCCCACACCGATCGCGATACTCGCGAGGTTGGTGACCAGCACCTGCGGACGCGCGGTGGTGCGCAGGTCCACCAGCGGCTCGGGCGACCGCAGTTCCCACCAACCCCAGGTGAGCAGGATGACGACCGCCGCGGCGAACAGGCCCAGCGTGGTCCCGCTGGTCCAGCCCCAGCTCGCGCCCTTCGACACCGGCAGCAGGAACGCCACCAGACCGCCGCCGAGCAGCACCGCGCCCGGCAGATCGAAGCGTCCCGACGGTCCTTCCGAGCTGCCCTCGGGCACCAGGGTCACGATCAACGCGGTGGCGATGCCCACCAGCACCGCTGCGACCCAGAACATCACGCGCCAGCTGCTGTATTCGGTGACCGCCGAGGCGATCGGCAGGCCCAGCGCGCCGCCGATGCCCAGCGACGAGCTGATCAGCGCGATCGACGAGCCGAGCCGTTCGGGCGGCATGACATCGCGTAGCAGGGCGATGGCGAGCGGGATGATGCCGACGCCGAGCCCCTGCAGGCCGCGGCCCACGATCATCGGCACCAGCGATTCGGAGACCGCGCACACGACCGACCCGATGATGAGCGGAATGGTGGAAGCGATCATCATGCGCCGCTTGCCGTACATGTCGCCGAGCCGGCCCGCGACGGGGGTGGCGACGGCCGCGACGAGCAGCGTGATGGTGACGACCCAGGTGGTGTTCGAAGCCGACGTTTTCAGGATGCGGGGTAGTTCACCCAGCAGGGGCACCACCAGTGTCTGCATGAGCGACGCGATGACACCGGCGTAGGCGAGCACCGCGAGGGTGCGGCCCGCGCCCGTGCGCTCCGGCGTCGGGCCGGACGCCGGAGCGGAATCGGGTTGGGACATGGAATCTCCTCACGATGCGAGCAATCTTGTGTACTGTACACATAAAGTGCAAGATGCACATGCAATGGAGGATGCGCACCGCTAGGGTGTGGGTGAACAGGGGTCGAACCCGCAGGTCGATGCGGATCGCGGAAGGACGGGAAGTGCCCAAGCCCACCGAACTGCTGGAATTCCAGACCATGCTGATGGGTCGTTTCAGCCTCATCGCGCGCAAGGCGACCGACACCAGCCTCGACCGCAGCGCCTACCTGCTGCTGAGCCTGCTCGAAGCCGACGGCCCGATGTCCATCGGCGGGCTCAGCGAAATCCTCGGCCTCGACGTCTCGACCCTGAATCGGCAGACCGCGGCGCTGGTCCGCGCCGGCCTCGCCGACCGCATCCCCGACCCCGACGGCGGCATCGCCCGCAAGTTCCGCCTCACCCCAGAAGGCGCGTCCCGCCTGAACGGCGAACGCGCGCAGAGCATCCGGCACCTCGACGCGATCGTCGCCGACTGGACCGACGAGGAGATCACCGCCCTCGCCGACTCCCTCGCGCGCCTGAACGCCGACATCGACCGCTACCGGAGCAGCATCTCTCCACGCCCCTGACCCGTTGTGCGGCAACGGCATCCGCGATGCCGCCGGGCCGGTACTAGACGGTGAAGCTGGTGACGCCTTCGACGACCCGGTTCAGCTGCTCCTCGGTCAGGCCTGGCCACAGCGGGAGGCGGACCAGGGTGGCGGAGAACTCGGCGCTGTGCACACAGGGGAACGGCGTGCGGCCCAGCTTCAGACCGGCGGGGGAGGAGTCCAGGGGCACGTAGTGGAAGGGCGCCACGATACCGCGCCGGGACAGGTGCGAGATCAGGTCGTCGCGGCGATGCTCGGTGGGGACGCGCAGGTAGTAGAGGTGCGCGGTGTGCTCGCGGTCCGACGGCACCTGCATGAGGCGAATGTCGTTGCGCGCGGCCCAGTCCGGGAGCGCGGCGGCGTAGGTGTCCCACACCCGGTGGCGGTTTTCCTGGATGGTGGTGAACTCGGCGAGCTGAGCGTCGAGGACCGCGGCGTTCAATTCACTGGGCAGGTAGGAGGATCCGATGTCCTGCCACGAGTACTTGTCCACCGCACCGCGCAGGAAGCGGGCCCGGTCGGTGCCCTTCTCGCGAATGATCTCCGCACGCGCCATGAGGATTTCGTCGGTGAGCAGCACCGCGCCGCCCTCGCCGCAGTGCACGTTCTTGGTGTCGTGGAACGACAGCGCCCCCACGGTGCCGATGGTGCCCAGCGGGCGGCCGCGGTAGGAGCCGCCCAGGCCGTGCGCATTGTCCTCGATGATGGCGAAGCCGTGCGCGTCCGCCAGCCGCTGCAGGCCGTCCATGTCGGCGGCCACGCCGCCGTAGTGGATGACCATGACGGCCTTGGTGCGCGGGGTGACCACCGCGGCCACCGATTCCGGATCCAGATTGCCGTTGGTGTCGTCGATATCGGCGAACACGACGGTCGCGCCGCGCAACGCCATGGCCGTCGCGCTGGAGGTGAACGCGAAACTCGGGACGATCACCTCGTCCTCGGGCCCGAGTTCCAGCAGCAGCCCGGCCATTTCGAGCGCGTGCGTGCACGAGGTGGTGAGCAGTGCGTGCGGAGCGCCGGTGATGTCCCGCAGTTTCGCGGTGGCCGTCGCGGTGAAGGGACCGTCGCCGTGGCTGTGGTCCGAGGACAGCACGGCCTCCACATTCGGCAGCTCCCGCGTGGCGCGGAACGGGCGGCTGAAGATGATGCGGTCACTGCTCACGCGCGGAGATCCCCCTCGAGGCCTGGTCGTCGAACCGTTTCGTGCTGTCGTCGTAGCGCATCCGGGCCAGCTGCTCCGGGCGCGGTGTCGGTGAATCCACCGTCAGATACAGCGGCTTGCCGACCAGCACGTGCAGGGCCACGCCGAGGTACTCGGCGATCAACCCGAGCGAGAACAGCACCGCGCCCGAGCACAGCAGCAGCACCGTCATGAGCGACGCCCAGCCTTCGGGGTCGGTGCCGCTGTCGGTGAGCGCGTGGTACACCACCCACCCCGCCATGCCGAGCCCGCCCAGCGCCAGCGTCACGCCCAGCATGCTCACCAGGCGCAGGCCGCGAGTTCCGCTGCACAGCACCATCTTCCAGAACAGCGAGAACAGCCGCCGGTAGTTGTAGCCGGACTCCTCGCGGCCCTCCGCGCGCAGCTGGACCGGCACCTGCGCCGCCTCGCCCACCACCCAGGTGAGCGCCACGTCCAGGTACACACCGTTGGAGGCGACCTGCGCCAGCTGTCGCGCGATATCGCCGCGGATCAGCCGGTAGCTCTCGAAGCGAGTCGAGTCCGGGAACGCGAACAGGGTCGCAAGCACGATCTTTGCGCCACGCGAGGTGACATTGCGCAGGAAGCCGTGCGGGCGGGTGTTGACCGGCTTGGAGTAGACCAGGTCGGCGCGCTGCTCGAGCGCCGTGTCCAGGAAGTCGGCGATGAAGGCCGGATCGTGCTGGCCGTCCTCGTCCATGGTGACGGTCCAGTCGCCCTGCGCGGCCGCCATACCGGCGATGGTGGCGGCGTCCTGGCCGTAATTGCGGCTCAGCCACACCACCCGCACCTGCGGGTAGGTTTCGGTGAGCTCCTGCAGCACCACGTCCGAGCGGTCGGGACCGTGATCGTGCACCAGCACGATCTCCCCGACCCGGAAGATGGCGCCCTGCGGCGTCGTGACCGGCTCACCGAGCTTGTCCAGCTCGCTGACCAGGGAGGCGATCGTCTCCTCGCCCCGGTACACGGGCACCACGACGGAGACCGCGTGCACCCGCGCCGGGCGCTCGCTGCCGGAGGTCACGCTGGGGTCGCTCGCGTAGGTGCGGGCGGACGGAATCGGCATCAGCTGAATGTACTTTCGATGACGGTGTGCGCCGGTACTCCACACCGGAAACCGGAGCCCGAGCCGCGCTGAACTCTAACACGCTGCTCGGCGCGGCATTCGGAGCGAACTGTCGACACCCGCCCCATCATTCCCCATGTCCCTGCCCCACAACCGGCCGGCGTAAGTGCCATCGACATCGCCCGCCCTGTAGGGTCTGGAACTCGTGGTGGAAAGCTCAGTTTCCAAGGTGGTCGGGGCCGCCGATTCCGGGCAGGACGAGAAGGCCGCTCGGCGTGAGGTGTACCGCTGGGGCATCGTCACTTCGGTCGGGGTGATCCTCGGTTATCTGGCCGTCATTCTGGCCAACTCCCGCCACTTCTTCACCGACGACACGGAATCCCAGTACACGGGTCTGTGGGTGTTCTTCGGCCGCGCCTTCCGCGACGGCCACTTCCCGCTGCTGATTCCGGATCAGTGGATGACGGGCAACTACACCAATGAGGAAGCGGGACTGTTCAACCCGCCGCAGCTGCTGATCGATCTGATCGCGCCCTCGGTGCCCAACCTGGCCGTGTACGCCACCATCGTGAAGCTGATCTTCGCGATCATCACCGGGCTCGGCGTGTACCGCGTGTGCCTGGTCTACGGCGCACGCCCGCAGTGGGCCGCGGTGGCCGGGGTGGCCATGCCGTTCACCGGTTTCTTCCTGTTCTTCGACTCGGCCAGCTGGTTCACCGCCATGGCCGGCACCGCGTGGATGATCCACGCCTGGGCGTCCTCGGAGCGCTACCTGCGCGGCCAGGGCGGGCCGATCCCGGTCTTCGTGTACCTGTACCTGGCGATCTCGGTGCAGTACGTGTTCCCGGCGGTCGAGGCCGTGCTCATGCTCGTCGCGGTCGCGGTCGGCTACCTGGTGGTCCGGGGACCGCGGTCGTGGCCGCAGTGGCGCCAGGCGCTGGGACCGCTGGTGCGCCTGGCTCTCGCGGCGGGCTTCGCGGGCATGGCCGGTCTGCTGACCTTCCTGCCGTCGATGCTGTCGGCGCAGGTGAGCTGGCGTGGCAACTCGCAGATCAATAACGACCAGTTCCTGACCGTGCCGTGGTCGGAGTCGCTGAACGCCGGCCTGCCGACCACCATGCCGGCGTTCACCTCGTGGTGGGGCTACATCCAGCCGCTGCCCATGACCTACATCGCCTGGTTCCTGATTCCGGCGCTCGCGTTCGTGGATTGGAGAGCGGCGCAGAAACACTGGAAGCAGTTCGTCGCGATCGCCCTGTTCGCCCTGATGGCGCTCATGTGGACCGCCGGGCCCGGCACCGTCGGACCGCTGCGCTGGCCTGCCCGCGTGCTGCCCATGCTGGCGCTGGGCCTGCTGGTGCTGGTGTGCGTGCTGCTCGGCCGCTTCGCCACGCTGCGCGAGCGCAAGAAGCGGATCATCTCGGCGCTGGTGCTGGTTCTGGCGCTGTGGGTGCGCACCTTCTCCGCCGACCCGCACGATGTGCTCTGGCATCTCGGCTCGGCCGCGGTGGTGATCGCGCTCGGCTTCGGCGTGGTGTGGCTGGGCCGCACCCGCGGCGTCTCGGCGGCCACCGCGCTGGTGATCGCGGCCATGGTGCCGATCGCCTGGTTCCAGGTGTGGTGGGTGCAGCCCACACCCATGTCGTGGAACCTGCCCGCCGATCGCAACGAGGCCATGGCGGCCTTCCCGAAGTTCACGACCGGCACCACCCTGCAGCTCTCCGACCGCGGCCTGCTGCAACCCGCCGACAAGAGCCTGCAGGGCGCGTACGGGTCGCTGGTGTGGGGCAACTACGCCAAGGACCTGCAGCAGGACTACGTCAACGGCTATACGCCAAACGGGCACTTCTATTTCGGCGAAATGCTGTGCATGCGCTGGGACTCGAGCGTCTGCCCGGACGCCTACCGCCGCCTGTTCGCCGCCGAGCCGACCACCGGCCGCACCCTCGCCGACCTCATGCTCATCGACCGGGTCGTGTTGCAGCGGGCGATGTTCCCCGACGCCGGCGACCAACCGGCGCCCGAGGGCTGGCATTTCGTCGACGTGCCCGGGCACGAGAAGTACATCCGGGTGCTCGAACGCGACAACGGCCCGATCTCCACGGTGAACGGCCGCGTCGGTGACGCCCACGACGTCACCGCCACCTCGCTGGAGGAGACCGACACCACCAGCCGCGTGCGGGTGTCGTCGGAGACCGGCGGCCGCGTCACCTTTGCGCGTCTGGGCTGGCCCGGCTACCGCGTCACCCTCGACGGCAAGACCGTCCCGTTCCACACCGTCGCGAAAGTGTTCGTGGCCGTGGACATTCCGGCCGGCACCGACAAGGCCGAGCTCGAGGTGAGCTGGCGGCCGCCGGGCTGGAAGATCGGAATCGGCAGTGCCGCGGCCGGACTTGTCGGCGTCGGGCTGCTGCAGTGGCTCTACATCCGCTCGCGTCGCCGTGGCCGGGACGCGCCCGCCGCCGAACAGGTCGACGGCGATCCGGACCGAGAACTGGTGGGCACGGCCAAGTGACCGGCACCCACCCACCCGTCACCGATGCCGCGGCGGCCCCGGCCGGGCCGCTGCTGCGGCTGGTGCGCCGGCAGGAGATCGCCTTCGCCCTGGTAGGCGGGTTCAACACGCTGCTGGGCATGGCGCTCACCATCGTGTGGCTGACCGTTCTCGGCGACCTGGTCGCCAAGGACGTGGCCGCGGCGCTGTCGGTGGCGCTGGCCTACGCGGTCAGCATGGTGGTGGCCTTCGTACTGCACCGCACCCTGGTATTCCGGGTGCGCGGGCACCTGCTGCGCGATTTCGTGGCCTTCGTCGGCGTGAACGCGGTCGGCATGGTGCTGAACATGGTGCTGCTGCAGCTGGCCGTCTCCCTGCTGCACGCCCCCGCCAAACCGGCCGCCGTGGTGGTCATGGGCCTGGTCGCGGTGGCCAGCTACTTCGGCCACCGGCACATCAGCTTCCGCCGCCCCGCCGATTCCGCTCCCGCGGACGCCGACCGGTAGGTTGTCGGACATGTCGGAGGAAACCCTGGACGCCACCCTGTTGAGCCTGCTCGCCTGCCCCCAGGACAAGGGCCCCCTGCAGCTGGTCCACACCGCCACCGGTGACACCGTGCTCTACAACCCGCGCCTGCGCCGCGCCTACCCGGTCGACCACGGCATCCCGGTCCTCCTCGTCGACGAGGCCCGCGACGTCTCCGACGACGAACACGCCCTCTTCCTCGCCCAATCCTGATTCCCCCACCGCCGCTACGGTTTTCCTGACGCGCCGCCCAACCCGGATTGAACTGTGGACCCCGGGTGAGCACTTTCGGGGGACCGGGCCCATCGCAGAATCCGATTGGCCCACTGGAGAATTCGCTCAACGACCCCCCGCCGGGTGCGCCCACGCCAACCTGAGCCGAGTTGGCCCGCCGCGGCAGTGCTGAACCCGGCCGCGTGGCCCTTCTCGGGGGGACGGACGTTTCCAGCGCCTGGTGCACCATAGCCGTACGGGCCTTGGCCGGTTGTGCCGAGTGGGCAGCGCCGGCGGTGCCGGGTGGATCGGCGTCGCTGATCTCCGGACAGGTAGCGCCGGTTCCGGCCAGGGGTCCGTCGGTCAGTGACTGCTGGAGGATTCCAGTGAGGTCGGCCGGCGGGCGGGGTGCTGGACGCTGTGGGCGTCGAGTTCGTGTTCGATGGCGTGGGCGGCGTAGGACTGGCCGGTGGCGTGCAGGTGGGCGATTCGGCGGCGGACCTCGTGGAGGCCGTAGGCGCCGATGACATCGGCGATGCTGATCCGGTGATCGGTTCCCGAGCCGAATCCTCGTGTAGTGCTGGGTGTTTCCATCATTCCCCCAAGCTGATCCCACTCGCAGTGTAACCGGATGCACGTGCATCGGCACGTGCTGCGGCTCGACAGGTGAGATGGAATTCGTTGTGGCACACTCTGATACGCAATGCCTATGCCGACGGGAGTGTCAGTGATCAACGAGGTCGTCGATACGGTGTCCGGTGAGGCGGAGGAAGATCCGGCGCTGCTGCGGCGAGCGGTCGGGCTGCGCCTGCGGAGACTGCGGGAGGAGGCCGGTATCAGCGGCGAATCGGCCGGCCGGGCCATCCGCGCTTCGCATTCGAAGATCAGCCGGTTGGAGGCGGGCCGGGTGACGTTCCGCGCGGTGGACATCGAGGACCTGCTGACCAGGTACGGCGTCGTCGACGGCGACCTGCGGGCGGATCTGCTGCGAATGGCGAACCGGGCGAACGCGGTCGGGCGGTGGCAGGTGGGCGCTGATCTGACCAAGGCACGTGCGGAGACCTATCTGGCGCTCGAGGACGCTTCCTCCCTGATCCGTTGCTACGCACCATGTCTGGTTCCCGACCTGGCGCGGACCCCGTCCTACGCGCACACCGTGCTCGCGCTCGCCCACTGTGCCTCGGCGATCGACATCCATCGGCGCGTCGAGCTGCTGGTCCGCCGCCAGCAGCTGCTCGACCGCGACGATTCCCCGCGGGTCTGGCTCGTCATCGAGGAGGCCGCCCTGCGCCGCCCGCTCGGTGGATTCGAGGTCTGGCAGGGGCAATTGGAGCATCTCGCCGAGCTGTCGGCCCGGCCCAACATCACGGTGCAGGTGGTGCCCGACCACGTGGGCGGCCCCGCCATCAGCGGCTCGGCCTTCACTCTGCTGCGGTTCGCGGCCCCGGAATTCGGTGACATCGCCCATCTGGAGCATCCGAACGGCATGCAGTTCCTCGACAAGCGCGGTGACCTGGACCGTTTCAACGAGGTCTGGGACCGGCTGTGCGTGTGCGCCGCGCCGCCCGCGCGCACCGGGGATTTCCTCGATCGACTTCGCAGCGCCCAACCCTCCGACGCGCTCTAGCGTCTCGACGAGAACAGAGAGTCCATGTCCGACAGTCCCTTCGACGGACATCTGCCGATCGAAATCGACACCACCGTCGCCCACGAAGCCCGCGTCTACGACTACTGGCTCGGCGGCAAGGAGAACTACCCGGCCGACCGGGCGCTGGGTGACGCGATCGCCGAGCATGTGCCCACCATCAAGACCATGGCCCGCGCCAATCGCGCGTTTCTGGCGCGGGCGGTGCGCTATCTGGTCGCCGAGGCCGGGATCACCCAGTTCCTCGATATCGGCACGGGCATCCCGACCGCGGGCAACACCCATGAGGTCGCGCAGGCTCTGGATCCCGGGGCGCGGATCGTCTACGTCGACAAGGATCCGATCGTGCTGGCCCACGCGCGGGCGCTGATGGCGAGCACCCCGCAGGGCCGCACCCGCTTCATCCACGCGGACCTGCACGATCCCCGCTCGATCCTGGACCACCCGGACCTGGCCGAGACCCTCGACCTGTCCGAGCCGGTGGCGATCATGCTGATCGCGATCATGATGTACTTCCGTGACAGCGACCACCCGTACGACATCATCGCCACGCTGCTGGACGCGGTCCCGTCCGGCAGCTACGTCGTACTCACCCACCCCACAGCCGATTTCGCGCCCGAAGCCATGGCGGGCGTCAAGGCCGCCGCCGAAGCCTCGGGAATCTCCTTCGAACCGCGCAGCAAGTCCGACACCGCGAAACTGTTCGCCGGTACCACCCTCGCCGACCCGGGCCTCGTTCCGGTCGCCGCCTGGCGCCCCGAACTCACCGACCGCCCGACCCCCGTCGCCGACGCCGAAAGCGCTTGGTACTGGGCGGGAATCGGTCGCAAGCCCTGAGCTCGTCGCGAACTCCGGGGTGGCGCGCCCCGTCACCGGAGGCGCGGTGTTCAGCCGCGCTGCGGGAGATCGCCGGTGAAATAGCGCTGGAGCGTGGGCCCGATGCTGTTGGCCAGGTCCTCGATGGTCATGGAGGCAATGGGTTCCAGGCGGAGGATCTTGCGGGTGACGAGGAGGCCCGCCAGCTGGGAGGCGGCCAGGGCGGCGCGCTGGGCGCCGGTGCCGGGCGGCGAATCGACCAGGGGGCGAATCTCTTTCAGCACCACCTCCAGCAGGAAGGCGCGGGCCAGGGTCGGGTCGTCGCTGGCGAGGAGACTGCGGAAGGCGGCCACGGCGGGCATGCCGACGGGGGAGTCCCAGATGCCGACCACCGTGCGGATGATGTGCACGCCGAGGTTTTCCACCGGCACGGCGGCGAATCCTGCCAGGATGTCCTGCGGGTCGACGGGCAATTGCAGAGCGGCGGCGAACAATTGGTGTTTGGTGCCGAAATAGTGGTGGACCAGCGCGGGATCCACGCCCGCCGCGGTGGCGATGGAGCGAATGGACGCCCGGTCGAATCCGACCTCGGCGAAGCGCGCCCGGGCGGCGTCCAGAATCGCCTCCCGGGTGCCGGAATTGCCCGGACGCCGTCCGCTGCGGGTTCCGTTGCCTCCGCTCACGCCGCGCGTCTCCCGGTCATGCGGTGCGCCGGCGTAGGGTGGCCGCGCCCGCTCCCAGTGCGACGGCCGTGAAGGCGGCCACGATCAGCACGTCCCGCCACATCTCATTGGTGGCCCCGGTGTGCGCGGACACCTGCTCGAGGGCGTCGACCGCGTAGCTGAGCGGCAGGACATTGCTGATCGCCTCCAGCCAGCCCGGCAGCTGCCCGCGCGGCACCAGCAGGCCGCACAGGAAGAACTGCGGCAGCACGATCACGGGCATGAACTGTACGGCCTGAAACTCGGTGCGCGCGAACGCGCTTGCCAGCAGGCCCAGCGCCACGCCCAGTACCGCGTCGATCACGGCGATGAGGACCACCAGCCCTGGACTGCCCGCCGCCTTCAGCCCCAGCAGCCAGAACGCCACCAGGCAGGCCACCCCGGCCTGCACCGCGGCCGCGACCGAGAAGGCGGTGCCGTACCCGGCCAGCAGGTCCAGCTTGGACAGCGGCGTGGTCATCAGCCGTTCCAGCGTGCCCGAAACCCGTTCGCGCTGCATGGCGATGGCGGTGATGAGGAACATGACCACGAACGGCAGGATGCCGAGCATGGTGATGCCGATCCGGTCGAACAGCCGGGGCGCGCCCGGCCTGACCGGATAGTTCTTGTACACGAAGTACAGCAGCGTCATGAGCAGCGCGGGCACCAGCACGATCATGGCGACGGTGCGCCTGTCGGCGCGCAACTGGCGCAGGATGCGCACGGTGGTGGCGGTGTAGCAGCCCAGCGGACGCGCGCCCGCCGGGCGGGAAAGGGTCGCGGTCACAGCTCTTCTCCCATCCGGATCAGCTTGAGGAAGGCGTTGTCCAGACTGGATTCGCCAGTGTCGGAGCGCAATTCGGCGGGCGTGAGCTGAGCCAGCAGCCGGCCCTCGCGCATGAGCAGCAGCCGGTCGCAGTGTTCGGCCTCGTCCATGACGTGGCTCGAAACCAGCAGGGTCCGGCCCTGTTTCGCGAGGGCTTGGAACTGCTCCCAGAGGTCGGCGCGCAGTACCGGGTCCAGGCCGACGGTCGGCTCGTCCAAGACCAGCAGTTCGGGATCGGCCACCAGGGCGCAGGCCAGTGACACCCGGGTGCGCTGCCCGCCGGACAGCTCATTGCCCTGATATCCGGAGTGACTGCTCAAACCGACGGCGGCCACGGCGGTTTCGACGTCGGCGGCCGAAGCCCCGTACAGCGCACCGAAATACGCGACATTGTCGGCCACGGTGAGGTCGTCGTAGATGCTGGGCGCCTGGGTCACGTACCCGACCCGCCGCCGCAGCCGGCGCGATCCGGCGTTGTCACCGAGCACGGTGACCGATCCGGATTCGATGATCTGCGTGCCGACGATGCTCCGCATGAGTGTCGTCTTCCCGCACCCCGACGGCCCCAGCAGCCCGGTGATGCTGCCCTCGGGGACGGTCAGGGAGATGTCCTGCAGAACCTGCTGCCCGCCACGCCGCACTTCCAGGTGCTCGATAGCGATGGCGTCGGTGGTCGTCGCTGGTGCCGTCACGGTCACCCTCAATTCATCGAGTGTTGAATTCACTACGTGATGAATAGTGCGCCCATCCGGGACTCCCGGCAAGACCTCGCCGCGTGTCGTTTTCGGCGTGGCGATCCGGCCGCATCCGGCCGATTCGGCTGACCAAATCGTGACGAATCACGCGAGGTCCGCCAGTCCGGGCGCATTCCGGCGGCGGGCCGTCCAGAATCGCCGCATGCGTGTACTTCTGACCGGCGCAGCCGGATTCATCGGCTCGCACATCCACCGCGCGGCCCTGGCCGCCGGACACGAGGTCGTCGCGGCCGACATCATGCTCGCCGCCGCTCACGGCACCGCCGCCGTACCCCCGCCCGGCGTCGCCCGGGTGGACGTGCGCGACCCGGACACCCTCGCCGACCTGCTGCACGGCATCGACGTCGTCTGCCATCAGGCCGCCGTGGTCGGCGCGGGCGTCAGCGCCCAGGACGCTCCCGCCTACGCCAGCCACAACGACCTCGGCACCGCCGTCCTGCTGGCGGCCATGGACCGCGCCCACTGCCGGCACCTGGTACTGGCATCCTCGATGGTGGTCTACGGCGAGGGCCGCTATGTCGACTCCGCGGGCGTGGCCACCGACCCGGCCCCGCGCACCCGCACCGACCTCGACAACGGCTGCTTCGATCACCGGGGCCCCGACGGCGGCCCCCTCATCTGGACGCCCATCGACGAGGAGGCGCCGCTGCGCCCCCGCAGCCTGTACGCCGCCTCCAAGGTGGCGCAGGAGCATTACGCCATCGCCTGGGCCGCGGCCACCGGCGGGACCGTCACCGCGCTGCGCTACCACAATGTCTACGGCCCCGATATGCCCAGGGACACACCGTATTCCGGGGTCGCCGCCATCTTCCGCTCCGCGCTGGAGGCGGGCGACGCCCCGCGCGTGTTCGAGGACGGCACGCAGGCCCGCGATTTCATCCACGTTCGCGATATCGCGGAAGCCAATGTCGCCGCTCTCGAGCACCCGCTCGGGGCGTTCACCCCGCTCAATATCGCCTCGGGCACGCCGATCACGATCGGCGAGGTGGCGACCATCCTGGCCCGCGCCTATGGCGGCAAGCAGCCCGTGGTGACCGGCGACTACCGCGCCGGCGACGTCCGCCATATCGTGGCGAGCCCCGAACGTGCCCGCCGCACACTGGGTTTCGTCGCCGAGGTCACTCCGGGCAAGGGTCTCGCCGAATTCGCGACGGCGCCGTTGCGCTCCGTTTCCGGGAACGGGGCGCCCACCTGGCGGTGAACCCGGCTGTGGCGACTACCAATTCGTGAGGAGCAGATGGTTGATCAATAGCGCCCCCGCCGCCTGCGCGACGAGCCAGAAGCGCGTGCTGTGACGGGGGAGCAGGGCGGTCGCCGCCAGCGCCCACACATCGAACGGCAGCCAGATGCGTTCGGTCTCGGCCTTGCTCAGGCCGCTGATGTCCGCGACGAGGATGGCGCCGATTCCGGCGGCGGCCAGCAGCGCCGCCGGATCCACGCGGGATCGCCAGCGCGACAGCCAGTTCCGCCACGGCTGTATCGGCAGGAGTTCCAGTTCGGCCAGGACCCGGGCGCTCGCAGCGGCGGTGGCCAGTCCCACCGCGCACACCGTCGCCGCGATATTGCCCCAGACCCAGTACGCGTACGGCCGGTCACTGGCAATGCCCTGGTAGTAGCGCTGCACCACGAGGTGATAGCCGGTGGGCCACCAGAATCCCGCCGCCGCGAAGACCGCCACCACGGCCAGCGCGCCCGCGAGCGCCGGAATCGCCGGGTGCAGCGATCGGGCCAGCAGCACCGCCGCGGCCGGAATCACCAGGAGCACCAGGCCGTAACTCAGGAAGAGGACGAACCCGAACAGCACCCCGGACACCAGTGCGTCGAGGATCCAGCCCCGTTCCAGCCGGGTCGCCGCCGCCAGCAGCGCCACCGCCCAGGCCCCGACCCCGGCGAAGAGACCGTCGGCGGAGACGGCGATCCAGATGACCGCCGGCATGAGCGCCAGGAAAGGCGTTGCGGCCCGGGCCCGATGCTCGGACCCCAGCACCCGGATGGTGAACGGCACCGCCGCCGCGGCGCTGGTCCCGGCCAGCAGGCACAGCAGTCCCGCCCACGCGCCGCCGCCCAGCCCGATCCGGTCGAGCAGCACGAACACCAGCAGCGCGCCCGGCGGGTGCCCGGACACGTGCGTGGTCCACGAGTCGGGCTGGAAATCCAGGATGCGCCCGGAGAATCCGCGCAGCATGCCCCCGATGTCGTGGACCCCGCCGACCTCGTGCAGGTATTCGTCGCGGGTGGTGAGCCGCCCGGCGAAGCCCCGCTGCCAGCCGTCCACCATCGCCAGCGCGAACGCCCACGCCGCGGCCGTCGCCCACGTCGCCAGCAGCAGGCGTCCCCATGACAGCCGCCGCGCCAGGTCCGGCCCGTACCGCACCACGGCCGCGGCGAGGGCGATCGCCGGGACCGTGCCCCACCCCAGATGCGGTAGCCAGCCACCGAAGATCGGTGCGGCCCCGGCGTACAACCGGTCCCGCCATGGTTTGCCTTCGATTCGCGGAATCAGGAAGGCGGCGAGAACCAACAGGAGGGCCGCGAGCGCGCAGTAGCCGTCGACGCGGGTGGAGACGTAGCGCGCGACCCGGGTCGCCGAAGCGTTCGCCATGCCGGAAACCCTAGGCTCCGAAACCCGCCGGAACTGTCCGGATCGGTGTTTCTCCTGCTCTTGTCATACTTTCGTCATGCGTGTCCCGGGGCCGGAACGCCCCGATTGGCCGTACGGTCGAGGCCATGACCGAGTTGGACTCCGTGCCCGGGGTCACGGTGGTGATCCCGTGCCGGGACGAAGCGGAAGCGCTGCCCGGCGTACTGTCAGCAATTCCGGTGGGCTACCGGGTGATCGTGGTCGACAACGGCTCCACCGACGGCACCGCCGAAGTCGCACGCGCCGCCGGGGCCACCGTGGTGACCGAATCCACCCCCGGCTACGGCAGCGCCGTACACGCCGGCGTCGACGCCGCCCGCACCGATCTGGTCGCCGTGCTCGACGGCGACGGTTCGCTCGATCCCGGCGAACTACCCCGGCTGGTGGCCGAATTCGTCCCCGGCGTCGACATGGTGGTCGGTCGCCGCCGCGCCGCGGTCCCCGGCGCGCTACCCCTGCACGCGCGAATCGGCAACTGGGCCTTCGCCTTCCGGCTGCGCCGCCGCTACGGCCTGCCGGTGCACGATATCGCCGCCATGCGGGTGACGCGCCGCGACCGGCTGCAGGCGCTCGGCCACCTGCACGCCCGCTCCGGCTACCCGCTGGCCCTGCTCACCGGCGCGGCCCGCGCGGGCTGGCTGGTGCTCGAACGCGACATCACCTATCGGCCGCGGACTCACGGCGAGTCCAAGGTCTCCGGTTCCTGGCTCGGCACCGTGCGTGCCGCCCGAGACTTCTGGAGTGTGCGATGAACCCGACCGACGTCCCCGCCACCATGCTGGTGGTCGCCAAATCGCCGATCCCCGGATTCGCCAAAACCCGTCTCACCCCGCCGTTCTCGCCGGTGGACGCCGCCTACCTGGCGGCCTGCGCCCTGCTCGACACCCTGGACGCGGTGCGCGAGAGCGGGATCAGGCATCTCGTCGTCGCCTGGACCGGCGACATCGACCGCGCCGAGCGCTCGGTGGAACTGGCCGCCGCCCTGCGCGACGTGACCGTGGTGCCGCAACGCGGCGACAGTTTCGGCGAACGCCTCGCCAATGCCCACGTCGACGCCGCTGAATTCGGTGTCCCGGTGCTGCAGATCGGCATGGACACCCCGCAGGCCGACGCCGATCTGCTCAACCGCTCGGCCGCCCGCCTGGTGGCCACCGGCGACACCGTCCTAGGTCCCGCGGCGGACGGCGGCTGGTGGGCGCTCGGCCTCCCCGAACCGCGGCCGGCGCATCTACTCACCGACGTGCCGATGTCGACCGATCGCACCGGCGAGCTCACCGCGACGGCGCTGCGCCACAGCGGATTCCGGGTGCACTCTCTGCCCACCCTCACCGATGTGGACACCTACGCCGACGCCGTATCGGTGGCGGCGGTGTCCCGGGGGCGGTTCGCGCGCGCCGTCACCGACCTGGTGACGACCAAAACCCCTGTCACACTCTGAGTTTCGAGTCTCGAAAGGAGCCCGTGGCCGTCGGCCGAATCGGCCGGGTCGCGGACGCCATGCCAGAACACTCCGCACTGCCCGATCAACCCGCACTGCCCGATCGACCCGCGCTGCCCGATCGACCCGCACCAACCGGGGGGCCGCTCCCACTGTTGCTGCCGGCCGCGCTGTCGGATCGGCTGAGTCCTGCCCGCTCGACCGCCGTGGCCGCGCGGACGGGCATTGCCCTGGGCGTCGGCATCACGATCCTGTTCGTGACCGGACTGATCAGCCATCTGATCCAGCATCCGCCGGACTGGTTCCGGTGGCCCGCGCACCCGGTGTGGCTGTACCGCCTGACACAGGGCACGCACGTGACGGTCGGGGTCATGATGATCCCGGTGCTGCTGGTGAAGTTCTGGTCGGTGTACCCGCGGTTCTTCCGCAAACCGGCACTGCGCCGGGCGCTTCCGGAGGCGCTGGAGCGGCTGTCGGTGGCGGTGCTCATCGGCGCGGTGCTGTTCCAGATCGTGACCGGGTTGTTCAATACCGCGCAGTTCTACCCGTGGAAGTTCTTCTTCACCACGACGCATCACGCCATGGCGTATGTGGCCTTCGGCGCGGTCGTGGTGCATCTCGCGGTGAAGCTTCCCTCTGTCCGGCACGCGCTTTCGCGGTCGATCGATGACCCGGATGTCGCATCGGCCGGAGAACCGGAACACCGGCAGCAGGGTGTGTCGCGGCGGGCGGTACTCACCGCCGCCGGGCTGGGTGCGGTGGTCGCCGGTCTGGCGGTGGCGGGCCAGACGATCCCGTTCCTGCGCTGGGCTGCGCTGCTCGCGCCGCGCAGCGGCCAAGGCCCGCAGGGTGTTCCGATCAATCGGACCGCCACCGCCGCCGGGGTCACCGACTCCGCCCGCTCACCTCGGTACACGCTGACGGTGAAAGTCGCCGGCCGCGAGCACAAGTTCTCCCGCGCCGACCTGGAGGCCCTGCCGCAGTCCGACAGCGCGCTGCCCATCGCCTGCGTCGAAGGCTGGAGCGCCCAGGGCCACTGGTCCGGCGTCCGCCTGCACGACCTGCTCGCCCGGGTCGGCGAATACGGCGGCGGCGACGTGCGTTTCGTGTCCCTGGAAACGTCCGGCATCTACAGCTCGTCGGTCCTGCCGCGCACCCACGTGGTGGATGACGCCACACTGATCGCCCTGCGGCTCAATGGCGAAGACCTGGCCCTCGACCACGGCTACCCCTGCCGCCTCATCGCGCCCGATCGCCCGGGCGTCCTGCAGACCAAATGGCTGGCATCGATCGAGGAACTGTCATGACGATCACCCGAATCCTGCTGGGCGCGACGGGCGTCGGCCTCGCGGCGTACGGCCTCGACCTGCTGCTGAAGATGAGCACCCCCGACCTGCGTTCGGTCGCGGTCTGGTTCGTCGGCGTCATCCTCGCCGAGAATCTGGTCTTCGGCCCGGTCGCGGCTCTCGCGGGGCTGCTCGGCCGTCTCGTGCTCCCCGCCCGCTGGTGGCCCGCCTACGCCGTGGGCGCGTTCCTCAGTCTCACGCTGCTTCTCATCGCAGTCCCGGTGCTCGGCCGCGAGGGCGCGGTCCCCGGCAACCACACCATCCTCGACCGCGACTACACCGCGGGCCTGCTGATCGCGCTCGCCCTGGTGTGGGCCGGGGTGGCGGCCGCCCTGCTCATCGGCCGGCGGTCGTCGGCAGCGGCAGCCGGATCTCGAATCGCGCGCCATCCTCACGATTCCGCGCGGTGATGGTCCCGTGGTGCGCCGCCACCAGCCCGGCCGCGATGGCCAGTCCCATGCCGCTGCTGCTGCCGAGTTCGGCGGCGCCGGGGGAGCGGGCGGAGCTGCCGCGGTAGGCGACCTCGAAGATGCGCGGCAGATCGGCCTCGGAGATGCCCGGCCCGGTGTCATCGACCCGGGCCCAGGCCTGCCCGTCGTCTGTACCCGCCGAAATATCGATGCGCCCGCCCGGCGGGGTGTGCGCGATGGCATTGGCCACCAGATTGGTCAGCACCCGCCCCAGCGCGCGATCGCTGCCCGTCACCAGGATCTTGTCCTCGGGTTCCGTTGCGGCCAGGGTGATCCGGGCGCGTTCGGCCGTCGGCCGGTTGGTGGCCAGCACCTCGTCGATGATCTCGCGCAGGTCCACCGGCTCCATGTGCAGCCGCAGCGCCCCGGCGTTGATCTTCGACATCTCGAACAGGTCGTCCACCATGGCCGAGAGTCGATTCGCCTCGCGCACAATCTGTTCCGCGTACCGCTGCACGTCCCCGGGATCCGACACGACACCGTCGAGCAGCGCCTCGCCCATGGCGCGAATCCCCGCCAGCGGGGTGCGCAGATCATGGCTCACCCAGGCCACCAGCTCCCGGCGTGACCGTTCCGCCGCCCGCTCCTGCTCGAGCATCTCGCGCTCCCACACCATGGCGCGGGCCTGCGCGCGGCCGAGCAGGATCGCCGCGGGCACCGTGACGGCGGTGACGACGGCCAGCACCACGGCCGTCCGCTCGAATTCGGCGCCGAACATGAGCCCGCTCACCGCCACTACCCCGCACAGCGTGGCCAGCGTCGGAATCAGCACCAGCACAGCCATGCTCGTGGTGATCGCGCGATTGCGGGTGTAGCGCAGCAGCAGCGCGCCGACCACCACCACGGGCAGGGTGCCCGCCAGCGCGTACCCGATCAGCCCGGGTGTGTCAGTCGGCACCGGAACCCTCCTCAGTCCCGGGATCGACACGGCCCCAGGCATATCCGCGACCCCACACCGTCTCGATCCGGTGCGCGGCACCCAGTTTGGCGCGCAGCCGCTTCACGTGCACGGTGACCGTGGACAGGTCCCCGAAGTTCCAGCCCCACACCTCGGCCAGCAACTCCTGTCGGCTGAACACCCGGCGCGGATGCGTCAGCAGGAAGGCCAGCAGATCGAATTCCCGCGCGGTCAGCTCCACGGGCGTCCCGCCCGCCAGCACGCTCCGAGCCGCCCGGTTCACCTCGACCCTGTCGACGCGCAGCACCTCGTCGGCCACCGGCTGCGGATGCGTGCGCCGCAGCACCGACGCCACCCGCAGCGCCAGCTCGCGCGGGCTGAACGGCTTGGTGACGTAATCATCGGCGCCCGCCTGCAACCCGATCACCCGGTCGTCCTCCTCGCCGAGCGCGGTCAGCAGGATGATCGGCGTCTCGGGATGCGCCCCCGCCCGCACGGCCCGCGTCAGCTCGATGCCGTCCGGCGGCGGCATCATCACATCCAGGACGGCCAGATCGATCTCGTTGCGCTCCAGTTCGGCCGCCGTCGAAGGCCCGTCGGCGGTCTCGATCACCTCGAGCCCGTCCCGCTCCAGATAGCGCCGCACCACCTCACGCACCACGGGATCGTCATCCGCCACCAGAATCCGCATCGCCCTCACACTCCCGACTAGGCCACCCCGATCCACCCTAGGCTGGGCACACCCCAAACCGCCTGGTCCGGGCCGCTGCCGGAACCGAATTCATGGTTTCGCCACCCGTACCGTCGTGTTCCGGAACGCGACCCGGCCATATCGTCGAAGCCCCCGACGGAGTCGTCATCGTCGAGTTCGGTCCGGCCGGAACGGTTTCGGCGGTCCGCCCACCCCGCCGGCACGGTGCTGGAGCGGTTCGCCACGGGATCGCCGACGGCGAGCGCGGCGAGTGCGGCGGGCGGGGCGCGGCGGCTCTAGGCTCTGCACGTGACCAGCGATATTCCCGGTTCGGCGGCCGAGGTCGAGGCGGAAGGCGGACAGGTCCGGGCCTCTACCCTGGAACTGTTCTTCGACCTCGTCTTCGTCTTCACCATCACCCAGCTCACTCACGCCTTCACTCATCACCCCGGCTGGTCCGAGCTGGCGCACGTGGCGCTCATGTTCGCCATCATCTGGTGGATGTACAGCGGGTACGTCTTCCTCACCAACGAGGTCGCCCCGAACAGCTCGTCGCGACGCACGTTCCTGCTCATCGGCATGTTCGGCTTCTTCGTCATCGCCATCGCGATCCCGAGCGCGTTCCAGGGCTCCGGGTTGGCCTTCGGGATCGGGTACTTCGTGATCAACACGGTGCACACCGTCATGTTCGCGACCTCGGGCGGCAAAGGGGCGAGCTCCGCGATCCTGCGACTGGCACCGCTGAACGCCCTCTCCGCGGTGCTGGTGCTGGCGGGCGGCATCGGCGACGGCTGGATGCGCGCCGCGCTGTGGACGATCGCGGTCGCGGTGCAGGTGGTGTCGCCGTATCTGGCGCGCACCGAGGGTTTCGTCATCCGCCCCAGCCACTTCTGTGAACGCCACGGCCTGGTCGTCATCATCGCGCTCGGTGAATCCGTGGTGGCCATCGGCGCCAACCTGACCGGGATGGATCTCACCGTCGGCCTGGTCGCGACCGCCGGCCTCGGCCTCACCCTCGGATATGTGCTGTGGTGGGCCTATTTCGGTTTCGACGACGAGCGCGGCGAACATCAGCTGCGGGCCATGCCGGGCCCGGCGCGGATCCGCCCCGCTGTCCTCGCCTACGGCTATTCGCTGTTCGTGCTGGTGCTCGGCATCATCCTGACCGCGGCCGGCATCTCCATGACCATCGCGCACGGCAACGAACCAGCGAGTGTGGCTGCGGCACTGGCGCTTTCGGGCGGCGTGGCCCTGTTCTTCCTGGGGCAGTGCCTGTTCCGGCTGGTGTTCGGCATCCCGCGCGCGGGTCTGCGGCTGGCCGCCGCGGTCGCCGTCCTTGCCACTGCCCCGATCGGCATCGTCTGGGTGGCCTGGGGACAGCTGGTGCTGCTGACGCTGGTCGCCTACGGCTTCGTGATCGCCGACGACCTGCTCGGACTCCGATCCGGCGAGCGTAGCGCCTACCTGCAGACCGTCTCGCCGGTCGGGCACCGGATCATTGGCGACGGCAAACGCTAGCGACGCTCAATCCCGTTGCGGCAGTTCGCAACCGTCGGGTCCGCAGGCGTCACCGTCGGCGACGATCTCGAGCGCCGGCGCGTGATCGCTCCAGGCCCGTTCCAGCGCCCGCGCGAACACCTCCGACGGCTGCGCGCCCGACACCCCGTACTTGCGGTCGAGCACGAAGAACGGCACGCCGCGCGCGCCCAGCCGCGCGGCCTCGGCCTCGTCGGCGCGCACCGCGTCGGCGTAGGCGTCGGGATCGGTGAGCACATCGCGCACGGCCGCCTCCTCGAATCCGGCCGACACCGCGACCTCGACCAGCCGTTCGGCGTCGCCGAACAGCGGCTTGTCCTCCGCGAAGTTGGCCGCGTACAAGGCATCCAGCAGCCGCTCCTGTTTGCCCTGCTCGAGCGCGAAGTGCAGCAGCCGGTGCATGTCGAAGCTGTTGCCGAAGTCGCGGCCCGAGGTCAGATAGGGCAGCCCGATCGCCTCGGCCTGCGCCCCGATCCCGCGCTCGTTGGCGGCGGCCTGGGCCTCGCTGATGCCGTACTTCTCCGCGATGTGCGGCACCACCGCGTCGCTGTGCTCGCGGGGCAGCGTCGGGTCCAGTTCGAAGGACCGATGCACCACCGTGACGGCATCGCGGTGCGGGAACGCCGCCAGCGCCT
Organism: Nocardia niigatensis NBRC 100131; assembly: GCF_000308655.1. Lineage (GTDB taxonomy): Bacteria > Actinomycetota > Actinomycetes > Mycobacteriales > Mycobacteriaceae > Nocardia > Nocardia niigatensis. The sequence goes on from NZ_BAGC01000026.1 coordinate 210,227, forward strand.
CCTCGAATCGACGCTTGCCCAGATAGCAGAACGGGCAGTTGATATCGGTCCAGATCTCGACCTGTACGGCCATCACACCTCACACTCCGACGCTGTTTCCGCAGGCCGGAGGTCCGGCCACCCAGTGCCAACCGGCGGCCGGGCCCGAATGTTCCACTGTGATCCAGTTCACAACGGCGGGTTGTCACGTTCCGGAGGGCTGTCCTGTCTCATGCCCGACCCAGCAGGAACGAGCCCCACGGAGCCGACCATGAACGCCACCACCAACACTCACAAGATCGTCGTCCTCGGCGCCGGCTACACCGGCATGCTGGCCGCCATCCGCCTGGCCCGCCGCACCCGCAGGCTGGACGCGCACATCACGCTGGTGAACCCGTCGGACCGCTTCACCGAGCGGTTGCGCATGCACCAGATCGCCGCCGGACAGGAACTCGCCGACCACCGCATCCCAGAGCTGCTGGCCGGATCGGGCGTCGACTTCCACCGAGCGGCCGCCGTCGCCCTCGACGCCGAGGCCCGCGTCGTCACCCTCGACGACGCCACCGAGCTGCGCTACGACACCCTGATCTACGCCCTCGGCAGCACCACCGACACCTCGATCGTCCCCGGCGCCGACCTGCACGCCTGGACCCTCAACGACCCGCGCCAGGCCCGCCGCTTTTCGCACCGGCTCACCGAGATCGCCGCTGCCGCAGGCACTGTCACGGTGGTCGGCGGCGGTCTGACCGGCATCGAGGCCGCCACCGAGATCGCCGAGGCCCACCCGGGACTGAGCGTCACCCTGGTCTGCGACCGGGAGCCGGGCCACATGATGGGCGACAAGGCCCGCGCCCACCTGAACCGCGCCCTCGACCGGCTCGGCATCGTCCGCGAGATCGGTGTGCAGGTCGCCAAGGTGCTGCCCGACGCCGTGCGCCTGACCACCGGCGAGCTGATCGCCTCGGACCTGACCCTGTGGACCGCGGGCGTCAAGGTGTCGCCGCTGGCCGCCCGGGCCGGCATCGCCGTCGACGAGCGCGGCCTGATCGTCACCGACACCACCCTGCGCTCGGTCTCGCACCCGGAGATCCTGCCCATCGGCGACGCGGCCGCGGTCCGCATGCCCTTCGGCGTCCTGCACGGCACCTGCCAGAGCGGCATGCCCACCGCCGCCTACGCCGCCGACAGCCTGGCCCGGCGGCTGCGCGGAAAGACCGTGAAGCCCTTCCGCTTCGGCTACCTCCACCAGCCGGTCAGCCTGGGCCGCAAGGACGCGGTCATCCAGTTCACCAAGGCCGACGACACCCCGCGTCGCTGGTACCTGAAGGGCCGCGCCGCCGTCGCCTACAAGGAGACCGTCAGCAGCAGCCCGGTGCCGACGTACAAGATGAGCAAGCACATGACCATGCAGGTGCAGTTCACCAACGGCGGCCGCGCCACCCGCGCGATCGCATGCTGAGCTCATCCGAACGACCCGAATCGCCGTCCGGTTCGCGTCCGCCCAGGTAGCCGGGATATCTTCGGGATATCCCGGCTCTCTGATGGATTCGTTTCGCAAGACCCGGTAGGTATGAGTCCCATGCAGGACCACACGCCCGACCAGCCCACACCCGCTGCCCGGCAGGACGATTCGATCGATCCCTTCGTCGCCCACCGCCGACTGCTGTTCGGCACCGCGTATCAGATGCTCGGCACGGTCACCGATGCCGAGGACGTCCTGCAGGACGCCTGGATCAAATGGCACGAGGTGGACCGGGACACGGTTACCCACCCCAAGTCGTATCTGGTCCGCACCGTCACCAATCTGGCGCTCAACCGCCTCACCTCGGCGCGCGCCACCCGCGAGACCTATGTCGGGCCATGGCTGCCCGAACCCCTGCTCACCACCAGCGCCGACGCCGCAGAGGAGACCGAGATGGCCGACACGGTGTCGACCGCCATGCTGGTCGTCCTCGAAACCCTGAGCCCGGTCGAGCGCGCGGTCTTCGTGCTGCGCGAGGTTTTCGGTTACTCGCACGCCGAGATCGCCGGATTCCTGGATCGCCCCGAGGCCACCGTCCGTCAGATCTCCCACCGTGCCCGCTCGCACGTGCACTCGCGCCGCCCGCGCTTCGACACCGACGTCGCCATCCGCTCGGAGGTCACCGAGAAGTTCCTGGCCGCGGCCCAGGGGGGAGATGTCAACGCGCTCATGGAACTTCTCGCGCCCGACGTGACGCTGTGGAACGACGGCGGCGGCAAGGTCACCGCGGCCCGCCGCCCGCTGTACGGCCCGGATCATGTGGCCCGCTGGATGCTCGGCGCCATGGCCAAGCCGATCAGCGCGGGCATCCGCCTCGAATCCGCCTACATCAACGGCGAACTCGGTCTGCTGGCGATGATCGGCGACTACAGTGTCGGCGCCCTGACCTACGACATTCGCGATGGTCGAATCGAAAACATTCGCTTCCAGGTGAATCCAGACAAACTGGCCGGTATTCAGAAGCAGGGTGGTAGCGAATAGGCCGCTGAATCGGTCGATAGACCGAGAACCAGGTGTCTCGCCGGTAGCCGCCCAGTAGTATTCGGCGCTCGTCGGGAGCATCCGCTCCCGCCTCGATACCGTATTTCTGCAAGGGATTTCGTAGTGATCCGCCAGACAACGCGCAACCTCGCGCGCCATATCCTGCCCTGGGCCGCGGCGGCCTTCATCGGTGCGAGCAGTGTGCTCGCCGGTCCGGCGGTAGCCGCACCGGTACTCCACACCGCCTGCGCGGCAAGCGAGTACGAGAACGTGGACGGCGCGTGCGTGCCGCGTCCGGAGCAGTCTCCCACCGTTCCCGACGGTGCCACCGCCCGTTGCCGGGACGGCGCCTACAGCTTCAGCCGGCACCGCAGCGGCACCTGCTCGGGCCACGGCGGCGTCTCCGAGTGGCTCTAGCCCTCGATCGCCCGCCACGGCTGCTCGATCACCGGTCGCGGGTACGAGACCGCCCGGCTGGGTGCTGGGCCGTCCTGACTTCGCACGGCCGTCCCGGCACTCCGGGCGGGACGGCCGTGCGGAACAATGGGTCGGCGTGAGTGCCGAAGAGCTAGCCGTCGAACCCCTGCGCGCCGCGCGGCGACTGCTCGGCGGCACACTCCGGTCAGGGGAGGTCGGCCTGCGCATCGTCGAGGTCGAGGCGTACGGCGGCGACCCCGCCGGACCGTGGCCCGACCCGGCCGCCCACTCCGGCCGCGGCCGCACTCCGCGCAACGCGATCATGTTCGGCCCGCCCGGCGTGCTGTACGTCTACTTCAGCTACGGCATGCACACCTGCGTGAACGTCACCAGCGGACCGGACGGCGTCGCGAGCGCGGTCCTGATCCGGGCGGGGGAGATCATCGCGGGCCACGAGCTCGCTCGCTCGCGCCGCCCGTCCGCCAAGTACGACGCCGACCTGGCCCGCGGCCCGGGCAATGTCGGCAGCGCCCTCGGAATTCACCTGGACGACTACGGAACTCGCCTCTTCGACCCGGACGCGCCGATCCGCCTGGAACTCGGCCCCGAGATTACCGACATCGCCGCGGTTTCCGTCGGTCCCAGGGTCGGGGTCAGCCTCGCCGCCGACCGGCCATGGCGATTGTGGCTGCCGGATTCTGCGGCGGTATCGGCCTACCGCCGCAGCCCGCGCGCGCCCAAATTGGATCGTTCCGCCTAGACCGGACTGTGCCCGTGCACCGGGCGAGGCCGGTCCGCCGGAGTCCGTATCGGCGGGCGGACCGGAGGACTACGGTGGACGGATCGACAGCTCACCCTAGGTGGAATAGCCCATGTTCGAACGGTTCACCGACACTGCCCGCCGCGCCATCGTGCTCGCCCAGGAGGAAGCCCGGCTGCTCGGGCACGACTGGATAGGGACCGAACACCTGCTGCTCGGCATCATGAGCGGCGGCGACCCGATCGCCGGGCGAACCCTGGGGGATGTGGGCCTGGACCTCTCCGGCCTCCGCGAGCGGGTCGATCAGGCGGTCGGGGTCCAGGAGAACCACGCCCCCGCCGGGCACATTCCGTTCACGCCCCGCTCCAAGAAGGTCCTGGAGATGTCGCTGCGCGAGGCAATGCGCCTGCAGCACAACTACATCGGTCCCGAACACCTGCTGCTCGCGTTGGCCGCCGAAGGCTCCGGTGTGGCCTCCCAGGTCCTCATCAGCGAAGGCGCCGACCCCGACGACCTCCGTGGCCGCATCGAGGCCCGCCTGGCCGCGAGCTCCGGCCCGTCCGCCGCGCCGTCCGTGGAAGCCGAACTCCGCCGGCGCATCGTCGAACTCGAACACCGGGTGGCCGAACTCGAACGCCGCCTGGACGGGCCCGGCACCGGGCCCGCCCACGGCGACGTCATCGGGTAGCAGCGGCGCGTCACAAGCTCGCCGGTACGACCCGGGCCGCTCGACCCTGTGCCGTCAGCAGGGCGGAAACCATTGCCCGGGTGGGGTTTTCACCCGTTCCGAAGGCCCATGTCGCACCGTCGTCCGCACGGTATTCCAGATAGGCGACGGCCGGATCGGCTCCGGCGTGGTCGACACTCTGGTGCGTCACCGACAACACCTCGACCGAGAACCCTTGCCGTCCCAGCAGGTCGATCGCCTCCTCGACCGTCGCGTCGGCGGGAATGCCCGCATCGGCCGAGTTCCCCGCGTAGGTGGCGGTGAACAGCTTCCACAGCGTCCGCGCCGACACCTCGGTCCCGGTCCGATCGGTGTGGTGCTGGACGTGGCGGGCGAAGTCGATCTGCAGCCGGCGCGGCAACTCCAGGCCGTACTCGGTTTCCAGCAGATACGCGATCCCACCTTTGCCGGACTGTGAATTGACCCGGATCACGGCATCATAGGAGCGGCCGACATCGGCGGGATCGATCGGCAGATACGGTACCTCCCAAGTGATTTCACGCTCCGGCCGGCCCAGCCGCGCCGCCCGCTCCCGATGCGCGGCGAACCCCTTCTTGATCGCGTCCTGATGCGTCCCCGAATACGCCGTGTACACCAGATCACCGGCGTAGGGGTGGCGTTCGTGCACCGGCAGCCGCGTGCAGTACTCCACGGTCCGCCGCACCTGGTCGATATCGGAGAAGTCGACCATCGGATCCACGCCCTGCGCATGCAGATTCAAGGCCAGCGTCGCCAGGTCCACATTGCCGGTGCGCTCGCCATTGCCGAACACGCATCCCTCGACCCGCTGGGCCCCGGCCAGCACCGCCAACTCCGCGCACGCGATTCCGGTCCCACGGTCATTGTGCGGGTGCACCGACAGGATCACGCTCTCGCGGCGCGCCAGATTCCGGTGCATGTACTCGATCTGATCGGCGTACACGTTCGGCGTCGCCACCTCGACGGTCGCGGGCAGGTTCAGGGTCACCGGACGCTCGGGGGAGGCGTCCCACAGTGTCGTCATGCGGTCGCAGACATCCAGCACGAAGTCCGGCTCGGTCAGCATGAAGACCTCGGGGGAGAACTGGAACCGCACATTCGGCATGTCCCCGGCCAGTTCCAGCACATCCCGCCCGCCGGCGGCGATCAGCTCGGCCAGCTCGTCACGGGTCTTGCCCAGCACCACATTCCGCCAGGCCGGCGCGGTCGCCGTGTACATGTGGATCACCACGTCGTTGGGAATGCCGCGCACCGAGTCCACGGTCCGCTCGATCAGATCCCGGCGGGCGGGGGTGAAGACGACGATGGTGACATCCTCGGGGGCCAGCCGCTCGGCCCCGATCAACCGCACGAAATCGAAGTCGGTCTGCGAGGCGCTCGGATAGCCGACCTCGATCTCCTTGTAACCCATGGCCACCAGCAGTTCGAAGAACCGTCGCTTGCGGTCGGGATCCATCGGCTCGGCCAGGGCCTGGTTGCCGTCACGCAGATCCACCGGCACCCACAGCGGTGCGGTCGTGATCCGGTGGGCGGGCCAGGAACGTTCGGTCAACGGCACCGAAACCCGCTGGTACACATCGCGATACCGATGCGAGGGCATGACGGACGGCTGCTGACGATTCCAAACGGGGGAAGTGCTCACGGTGAGCTCGCTTTCGCGTCGCGGGAGGTGACCGGCGCAGCACAGCGAGCCCGCTAGCGGGGTGCCGGTCGGTCAGACCCCGCCGCGGCGGCGAAGGAGAAGCAGGGCACCCAGAAGCATGTGGCTAGACTAGAGGGGAACGACTCCTCAGACAAGTAGAGAGGCCGAGCAATAGTGGCGCAGGTACACAGGCATCCGCTCGCCGCCCAGGCCGCCGAGGTCCTGCTCACCCGAATTCGCGCGGGGGAGTGGCAGCTGGGTCATCGCCTCCCCGGCGAGACCACCCTCGCCGCCCAGCTCGGCGTCGGCCGCTCCACCCTGCGCGAGGCGATCCGTGAACTCGCGGGCCGCGGCGTCCTCGAAAGCCGCCAGGGCGCGGGCGTTTTCGTCACCGCCCTGGATGCCGCCGAGGACTGGGACACGGTGCTGCGCCGCTCCGACATCGTCACCGTCATCGAGGCCCGCATCGCCATCGAGGCCGAGGGCGCCGCTCTGGCCGCCCGCCGCCGCACCCCCGCCGACCTGCGCGCCATGCTCCGCGCCCTGGCCGCCCGCGCCGAAAGCGGAGACTCCGTCGAAGGACTGGTCGACGCCGATACCGCCTTCCATCGCACGGTCGTGGCCGCCGCTCACAACGACATCCTGCTCGAGCTGTTCAACGCCTTCGTCCCGCGCTCGCGCCACGCCATGATCGACATGCTCCGCATCCGCCCCATGCGCGACCCGTCCGTCGATCACGGTGCGCACGAACAGCTCTACGACGCTATCCGCGGTCGCGACCCCGAGGCCGCCGCCACCGCCAGTCGCGTCCACCTGACCAGCCTCAAAGCGGCCTTCGACAGCTAGCCGAAAATTCTTCCGCGGCTGCGATGAGTTTCGGCGACGGCCCCCGTCCTATGGAGCAAGCGAGTTCGACACCGAACCGACAAGCCCCGGAAGGACATTCGACATGACCGCCATCGCCGCCACCCCGACCGTCTCCGTCGCCACCCCGAGCAAGCTGCGCAACCGCGTGCTGTGGACCCTGCAGATCGTGCTCGGCCTCTTCTTCATCGTCGCCTCCGGCCTGCCGAAGTTCGTCGGCCAGGCCGACGCCGTCCGCGTCTTCCACCAGATCGGCTGGGGTGAATGGTTCCGCTACTTCACCGGCCTGGTCGAGGTCTCCGGCGGCATCGGCCTGCTGGTGCCCCGCCTGAACGGCCCCGCCGCCGCGGGCCTGTCCATCACCATGGTGTGCGCCGCCGCTACCCAGGCCTTCGTTCTCGATGCCCCCGGCCTGGCGATCTTCCCGCTGGTCCTGGTCGGCGTCTTCGCCTGGATCGCCTACGAGCGCCGCGCCTCCTTCGCCACCTTCATCGGCCCGGTGAAGTGACCCCGAACAATCAGTCGCCTCCGAGACCCGTCGCTGATCACCATCGGCGACGGGTTTCTTCGTATGTCACGCGACGCCTGATTTCGTTGCTACAGGGGCAACTCGCCGGGTACGTCCGAAATTGTCTCGGCTTCTGACCACAGGCCGCATGCAGTGCCGGCTACGGCACCACGGCCGGGCGAAAAAGTCGCGGGGAGGCGGAATGGAAAGATGAGACGCGTGAGCGGCGACATCATCGATGAACTGACCTGGCGCGGACTGATCGCGCAGTCCACCGACCTGGACGCCCTGCGCGCGTCCGCGGCGAAGGGCCCGATCACCCTCTATGCCGGGTTCGACCCGACCGCGGCCAGCCTGCACGCCGGACACCTGGTTCCCCTGCTGGCGCTCAAGCGCTTCCAGCGCGCCGGCCACCGCCCGATCGTGCTGGCCGGTGGCGCGACCGGGCTCATCGGCGATCCCCGCGATGTCGGCGAACGCACCATGAACTCCACCGACACCGTCGCCGAGTGGGCCGGCCGCATCCGCTCCCAGCTCGAGCGCTTCGTGGATCTGGACGGCCCGAACTCGGCGATCATCGCCAACAACATGGACTGGACCGGACCGCTGAGCACGGTCTCGTTCCTGCGCGACATCGGCAAACACTTCTCGGTGAACGTCATGCTGGCCCGCGACACCGTCAAGCGCCGGCTGGAGTCGGACGGCATGTCCTACACCGAGTTCAGCTACATGCTGCTGCAGGCCAACGACTTCCTGCAGCTGCGCCGCGAATACGGCTGCACGCTGCAGGTCGGCGGCTCCGACCAGTGGGGCAACATCATCGCGGGCGTCGAGCTCAACCGCCGCGTCGACGGCGAGCACGTGCACGCTCTCACCGTCCCGCTGGTGACCTCGGCCGACGGCAAGAAGTTCGGCAAGTCCACCGGTGGCGGCAGCCTCTGGCTGGACCCGGAGATGACCAGCCCCTACGCCTGGTACCAGTACTTCGTGAACACCGCCGACGCCGACGTGGTCCGCTACCTGCGCTGGTTCACCTTCCTCTCCCGTGAGGAACTCGACGAACTCGAGAAGGCCACCGCCGAGCGGCCCTTCGCCCGGGAGGCCCAGAAGCGCCTGGCCGCGGAGATGACCACGCTCGTGCACGGCGAGGCCAACACCCATGCGGTGCAGCTGGCCAGCCAGGCCTTGTTCGGCCGCGGCGACCTGCGCGAGCTCGACGAGTCCACGCTGTCGGCGGCCCTGGCCGAGTCCGCGGTCGACGGCAAGGTCGCCGAGGCGACCGGCGCCTCGACCATCGTGGATCTGCTGGTCGACTCGGGTCTGTGCGAGGGCCGCAGCGCGGCCCGGCGCGCGGTCAACGAGGGCGGCGCCTCGGTGAACAACGAGAAGGTGTCCGACCCCGAGTGGACTCCCTCGGACGCCGACTACCTGCACGGACGCTGGCTCGTGCTGCGCCGCGGCAAGAAGAACTTCGCCGGCGTCCGCCGCGCGGCCAACTGATATCTCCGCTGCAAGCGACTGACCGGTTCATCGAGCCGGTCCATCGATACGGAAACAAGATCGAAATGACCTGGGTCACAAACCAGTGGCTCAGGTCGCCGATCGGCCCGGTCAGCGCCCTGTTTACCTGCGTAAACGCATCCGCGACCAGCGGATTTGACCTTGCGTTATCCGCCGCGTAACTTAGTCCAGGTCAGAGCGACACGGACACCAACCGGGACCGAAAAGCCCAGCTCAGAGGCTGGAAATCGGAACCGGATACGAGGTTGGACGAGGAGCGCCGGACACGAACACAACCAGTCAGAAGATTGGCCCTTGACTCTGCGGAGTCCTGCGGCTAGGCTGGAAAAGTTGCCTCGCAGGGAATCCAATCAACTTTGGATCGAATGC
>NZ_BAGC01000025.1 GCF_000308655.1 Nocardia niigatensis NBRC 100131
CTCCCGAGTAGCAGCGGGCCCGTGAAATCTGCTGTGAATCTGTCGGGACCACCCGATAAGCCTGAATACTACCTGGTGACCGATAGCGGACTAGTACCGTGAGGGAAAGGTGAAAAGTACCCCGGGAGGGGAGTGAAATAGTACCTGAAACCGTGCGCTTACAATCCGTCAGAGCCTTTGTAGGGTGATGGCGTGCCTTTTGAAGAATGAGCCTGCGAGTCATCGGTGTGTGGCGAGGTTAACCCGTGTGGGGGAGCCGTAGCGAAAGCGAGTCCGAATAGGGCGGTCGAGTCGCACACTATGGACCCGAAGCGGAGTGATCTACCCATGGCCAGGGTGAAGCGACGGTAAGACGTCGTGGAGGCCCGAACCCACTTAGGTTGAAAACTGAGGGGATGAGCTGTGGGTAGGGGTGAAAGGCCAATCAAACTCCGTGATAGCTGGTTCTCCCCGAAATGCATTTAGGTGCAGCGTCGCGTGTTTCTCGCCGGAGGTAGAGCTACTGGATGGCCTAGGGGGCCCACAAGCTTACCGAAGTCAGCCAAACTCCGAATGCCGGTGAGTGAGAGCGCGGCAGTGAGACTGTGGGGGATAAGCTTCATAGTCGAGAGGGAAACAGCCCAGATCGCCGGCTAAGGCCCCTAAGCGTGTACTAAGTGGAAAAGGATGTGGAGTCGCGAAGACAACCAGGAGGTTGGCTTAGAAGCAGCCACCCTTGAAAGAGTGCGTAATAGCTCACTGGTCAAGTGATTCTGCGCCGACAATGTAGCGGGGCTCAAGTACACCGCCGAAGCCGCGGCATTCAGACATAGCCTGCTTTCGAGCCAGGTGTCTGGATGGGTAGGGGAGCGTCGTGTGGCCAGGGAAGCGGCGGAGTGATCCAGCCGTGGAGGCCATGCGAGTGAGAATGCAGGCATGAGTAGCGAAAGACGAGTGAGAAACTCGTCCGCCGAATGACCAAGGGTTCCTGGGCCAGGTTAATCCGCCCAGGGTGAGTCGGGACCTAAGGCGAGGCCGACAGGCGTAGTCGATGGACAACGGGTTGATATTCCCGTACCCGTGTATCCGCGCCCAATGGCGAATCATCTGTGCTAACCATCCAAAAGCGGACCTATCACCTTCGGGTGAAGAGAAGTGGCTGCATGGGACCCTGGGTGTAGTAGTCAAGCGATGGGGTGACGCAGGAAGGTAGCTGGGCCAGGTGATGGAATACCTGGTGTAAGCCTGTAGGGCGAGACATAGGCAAATCCGTGTCTCATGAGCCTGAGAGGTGATGCGTAGCCGATTGAGGCGAATTCAGTGATCCTATGCTGCCGAGAAAAGCCTCTAGTGAGTTGGTACACGGCCCGTACCCCAAACCGACACAGGTGGTCAGGTAGAGAATACTAAGGCGATCGAGATAACTGTGGTTAAGGAACTCGGCAAAATGCCCCCGTAACTTCGGGAGAAGGGGGACCACGCCTGGTGACGTCCTTTACGGATCGAGCTGGGTGGGGTCGCAGAGACCAGTGAGAAGCGACTGTTTACTAAAAACACAGGTCCGTGCGAAGTCGTAAGACGATGTATACGGACTGACGCCTGCCCGGTGCCGGAAGGTTAAGAGGACCGGTTAGCGCTTCGGCGCGAAGCTGAGAATTTAAGCCCCGGTAAACGGCGGTGGTAACTATAACCATCCTAAGGTAGCGAAATTCCTTGTCGGGTAAGTTCCGACCTGCACGAATGGCGTAACGACTTCTCAGCTGTCTCAACCACAGACTCGGCGAAATTGCAGTACGAGTAAAGATGCTCGTTACGCGCGGCAGGACGAAAAGACCCCGGGACCTTCACTATAGCTTGGTATTGGTGTTCGGTACGGTTTGTGTAGGATAGGTGGGAGACTGTGAAAGCGGCACGCCAGTGTCGTGGGAGTCGTCGTTGAAATACCACTCTGATCGTATTGGACCTCTAACCTCGGACCCTGATCGGGTTCAGGGACAGTGCCTGGTGGGTAGTTTAACTGGGGCGGTTGCCTCCCAAAATGTAACGGAGGCGCCCAAAGGTTCCCTCAGCCTGGTTGGCAATCAGGTGTCGAGTGCAAGTGCACAAGGGAGCTTGACTGTGAGACCGACAGGTCGAGCAGGGACGAAAGTCGGGACTAGTGATCCGGCACCGGCAAGTGGAAGCGGTGTCGCTCAACGGATAAAAGGTACCCCGGGGATAACAGGCTGATCTTCCCCAAGAGTCCATATCGACGGGATGGTTTGGCACCTCGATGTCGGCTCGTCGCATCCTGGGGCTGGAGTAGGTCCCAAGGGTTGGGCTGTTCGCCCATTAAAGCGGCACGCGAGCTGGGTTTAGAACGTCGTGAGACAGTTCGGTCTCTATCCGCCGCGCGCGTTAGAAACTTGAGGAAGGCTGTCCCTAGTACGAGAGGACCGGGACGGACGAACCTCTGGTGTGCCAGTTGTTCCGCCAGGAGCACGGCTGGTTGGCCACGTTCGGAAGGGATAACCGCTGAAAGCATCTAAGCGGGAAGCCTGTTCCAAGATGAGGTTTCTCACCCCCTCGAGGGGGTAAGGCCCCCAACAGACCATTGGGTTGATAGGCCAGAACTGGAAGTCTGGTAACAGATGTAGGTGACTGGTACTAATAGGCCGAGGACTTACCAACAAAGAAGCTACGCGTCCACTGTGCAGTATCTGAAACAACACACAGATCACTGAGAAGACAGGAATCGGGGCCCGGTAACGGGGTTCGTGTCCTGGCTCTCTGTGTGACAGTTTCATAGAGTTACGGCGGCTATAGCGGTGGGGAAACGCCCGGTCCCATTCCGAACCCGGAAGCTAAGGCCACCTGCGCCGATGGTACTGCACTCGACAGGGTGTGGGAGAGTAGGACACCGCCGGAACATCCTTCGCGAA
>NZ_BAGC01000024.1 GCF_000308655.1 Nocardia niigatensis NBRC 100131
CCAGACATGCCAACACAGGTTGGAAGTTGTTCTGGCAGAGACCGTTTCGGCCTCACATGTAGGCCGGCGGAAGCTCATGGGTGGAACACTGACATGTGCCTCGAAATCGCTTGGAGCCCCAGTGCTTCGAGTTCGGGGATGTAGTCGACACACTGTTGGGTCCTGAAAGAACAGACGTTCTTTCCAGGCAAAAAACGACGAAATCTTCTTCGCGGTCATACCGCAGGGATTCTCTGGCTGGTGCCGCAGTAGCGAGAAGGTTTTGTGTGTTGTTTGAGAACTGCACAGTGGACGCGAGCATCTTTGTTAGTAAGTGTGTAAGAGCGTACGGTGGATGCCTTGGCACCAGGAGCCGATGAAGGACGTAGTAGGCTGCGATAAGCCTCGGGGAGCTGTCAAACGAGCTGAGATCCGAGGATTTCCGAATGGGGAAACCCAGCACGAGTGATGTCGTGTTACCCGCGCCTGAATATATAGGGTGTGTGGAGGGAACGTGGGGAAGTGAAACATCTCAGTACCCACAGGAAGAGAAAACAACATGTGATTCCGTGAGTAGTGGCGAGCGAAAGCGGAAGAGGCTAAACCGGTTATGTGTGATAGACGGCAGTCGTTGCATGGCC
>NZ_BAGC01000023.1 GCF_000308655.1 Nocardia niigatensis NBRC 100131
CCCCGCCAAGGCTCCGGGCGGCAAGGGGCTGGACCTGAAGGGCGGCCTGAAGGCCCCTGGCGCGAAGGCTGCCGCACCGGCCGAATCCGCTTCCGTCGCTGTGGCTCCCGCCGCTGAATCCGCGCCCGCCGGGGCCGCCCCCGAGTCGTCGGTGGCACCGGCCGCGAAGCCGCGTGGACTCGCGATGAAGGGTGCGGCCAAAGTGCCGGGCAAGGGCCTGCAGATGAAGGGTGGTCTGAAGGTGCCGGGTGCGAAGGCTCCCGCTGCCGAATCCGCTTCCGCCGCTCCGGTTCCCGCCGAGGCGGCGCCTGCGGAGGCTCCCGCGGCTCCGGCCGCCAAGCCGGGCGGGCTCGCCATGAAGGGCGGTCTCGAGCTGCCGGGGGCGAAATCCGTTGGGGCGCAGTCTCGGTCGTGATCAGCCTCGAGTTCTCATCCGGAGTGCCGGATGGCGACAAGCCCCCTGGTCCGGCTCATCGTGCCGATCGCCAAGGGGCGAGGAGGAGTTCGGAGGCTCGGTGGATGTCGGAGAGGGCCTGGTCGGTGGTGAGGCGGCCGGCGGTGGTCCAGGTGAGGATGCCGAAGACGCATTGTTCGAGGAGGCGTGCCAGGCGGTGGTCCTCGGGGGTGGGGTGGGGGATCGCGGCGGCGGCGAGGATGCGGTCGGGCATGGCGTAGTCCTGGGCGAGGGGGGTGGCGGGGGCCGGATCCTCGGCTCGGACCGCGTTCATGGACACCAGCATCGCCCGGGCCAGGCGGGGGTGGCGGAGTAGTTCGCCGATCGCGGTGCTGAGAAAGTCGGTGGCGCCCGCGACGGGGTCGGCGGGAAGTTCAGGGGGACTGGGCATTTCGCGGATGGCGCGATCCAGGACGCCGGCGAACAGGTGGTGTTTGGACGGGTAGTAGCGGTAGAGGGTGCCCAGGGCTACGCCGGCGGTCTGGGCGACCTCGCTCATCTGAACCCGGTCCAGGCCGTGTTCGGCGCCGAGGCGGGCGGCCGCGCGCAGGATCGCGTGCTGGCGCTCCTGCTGGCGGGCGGTCGACACGCGGCCGGGCGTGCGGGACTCGGGGACTCGGGGCATGACCTCACCTTATGTCGCGAAACTAGAATTCACTCTAGTTTTTCCGGCCGGAAGTTTGTAGAACAGGAGGGTACCGAGTTCGTTCGCACAGGTGAGGAAGTCACGATGAGCGGTGTGGATCCGCAGCGTTATGGGCCGTGGGCGGTCATCACCGGGGGATCGGAGGGGGTGGGGCGGTCGTTCGCGCTGGAACTGGCGCGGGCGGGGATCGCGCTGCTGCTGGTGGCGCGCCGGGCCGAGCCGCTGGCCGCCACCGCCGACGAGTGCCGGGCGCTGGGGGTCGAGGTGCGCACGCTGGCACTGGATCTGACCGCGGCCGCAGCGGTCGGGGAGATCGCGGCCGTGGTGGACGATGTGGAGGTCGGGCTGCTGGTGCTCAACGCGGGTGCGAACACGCACAGCGCGCCGTTCGTGGACGGGGATCTGGACGCCTTCCAGCGGGTCATCGATCTGAACGTCACCGCGCCGCTCGGGCTGATCCACCACTTCGGGCGCGCCATGAAAGACCGTGGGCGGGGCGGGATTCTGCTCGTCGGGTCGCTCGCGGGGTATCTGGGCTCGCAGCATCACACCGTGTACGGCGGGGTCAAGGCGTTCGGGCGGATCTTCGCCGAGAGCCTGTGGCTGGAACTCGGCGAATACGGCGTGGATGTTCTCGAACTCGTGCTCGGCGTGACCCGGACACCGGCCATGGAACGGGTCGGACTCGACTTCACCGTGCCGGGCATGACGGTGTCCGAGCCCGATGACGTGGCGCGCGAAGGGCTTTCGCGGCTCGGACACGGGCCGGTGCACATCATGTCCGGCAACGAGGCGGGCGCCGCACAGCGCAATGACCCGGATCGGGCGGCCGCCGTGCTGCGAGCCGACAAGGGCATGCGGCGACTCATGGGCCTGCCGGAACGGATGGTGCGATGACCGTCCGGCTCGGTCTTTCCACGCCGATCGTGGTGCAGGTGCCCGGCGTCGCCTCGCCCTGGGAGGCCACGGCCGGACCCGAGGAGCTGACCCGGATCGCCTCGGCCGCCGACGAACTCGGCTTCGATCACCTCACCTGCTCCGACCACGTCGGGGTGCCCGCGTCGGCCGCCGGGGTGCGCGGCGCGACTTACTGGGATCCGCTGGCGACGCTGTCCTATCTCGCCGCGCGCACCACCCGGATCCGGCTCGCCACCTCGGTGCTCGTGCTCGGCTACCACCATCCGCTGGCGCTGGCCAAGAGCTACGGCACCCTCGACCGGCTCAGCGGCGGCCGGGTGGTGCTGGGCGTCGGAGTGGGCTCTCTCGCAGAGGAATTCGCCCTGCTCGGCGCGGCGTGGGAGGACCGGGGCGCCCGGGCCGACGCCGCGCTGACCCGGCTGCGCCGGGCCTGGGGCCGCCGTGACGTCGAGGACTTCGTGCTCGAACCGCACGCCACCGCCACCACCGTGCCGATCTGGGTGGGCGGGCGCACCCGACGGTCACTGCGTCGCGCGTTGTCGCTGGGCACCGGGTGGGTGCCGTTCGGCCTGCCCGCCGACGCGATCGCGCATCTGCTCGCCTCCGTGACCGTGCCCGACGGTTTCGATGTCGTGCTCTCGCCCGGTGTGCCGCTGGATCCGCACGGAAACGCCGAGGATGCCCTGCGCCGGCTGGACGCGCTGCGCGTCGCCGGGGCGACCCATCTCACCTGCACCGTCCGGGCCTCCGATGCCGCCCACTACTGCGATCAGCTCGCCGCACTGCGCGATCTGGTCGACCGCAATCTCCTGTAGCGGAAGGATTTTCCATGATCGAAGAGCGTCTCGCCGCCCTCGAGGACCGGCTGTGCCGGGTCGAGGACGAGCTCGCCATCACCCGCCTGATCGCCGCCTACGGCCCGCTGGTCGACGCCGGGGCCGCCGAGGCGGTCGCCGAATTGTGGACCGAGGACGGTGAATACGACGTGGAGGGCTGGCATATGCGCGACCGCGGGCAGGTGCGCGCCATGGTCGAATCGCAGGCGCATCAATCGCTCATCGCCGCCGGATCGGCGCATTTCCTCGGCCCGGTGTCGGTCATCGTGGACGGGGACACCGCCGCGGCGGTGTGCGAATCGCTGCTGGTCCGGCGTCGCGACGGCCAGTTCTTCGTGTGGCGGGCGGGCGCGAACCACTTCCGCCTGGCCCGCACCCCGGAGGGCTGGCGGATCGCGCAGCGCGTCACCCGTGCGCTGGACGGGTCCGAGGAGGCCCGAAATTTGCTCACCGCTCCTTGGACTGATGGCGTATCCCCAGCTCAGAGCTGAATGAGGGTCCCCTAACGACACCCGTGATCCTTCCAGCTATGGTTAGCGTCACCTAACGCCGAACCTGGGCGTTTGCAGGAAGGACCTGATGATGAACGGACGCTCGAGCGGCATGCCGCCGGTGCGCAAGACCCTGCTGCGCGTGTCGGCACTGGGCGCTGCGCTGGTTGTTGCGGCGGCCTGCAGTAATACGAAGTCGACCGACGACAACGTGAAGGCGCTCGACGGCAACCATTACGCCCAGGTCAATATCGCCTCGAACAAGGACTCGGACAAGGCCCAGTTCACCGATCCGAAGTTCATCAACGCCTGGGGCATCGCGGACCGTCCCAAGGGCGCCGGCGGGCACTTCTGGGTCGGCGCGGGCGGCTACTCCTTCCAGTTCGTGGGTGACGTCACCAAGTCGCCGGATGCCAAGTACCAGAAGATGTTCCAGGACCCGCTGAAGCTGGTCACCGTCCCGGGCGCCGACTCCATCCCCGACGACGACGGTGACGACAGCGAAGGCAAGACCACCGGCGTCGTCTTCAACCCGGCCCCCATCACCTCCGACATCTTCGCGGTGAAGGACCAGCCGGTCAGCTACGACGGCAAGGACGAGAAGCTCACCGGCTCCGCCCGATTCATCTTCGCCACCGACTCCGGCAAGATCTCCGGCTGGACCGAGCAGGGCGCGGGCGGCGCCATCGTGCGCCACGACGGCCCGGCCGTACTCGAATACGACGGCACCGCGGCCGGCATGAAGTTCAAGGGCATCGCGCTGGACCCGAGCGGCGCCAAGCTGCTCGCCGCCGACTTCGGCAAGGACCCGCAGGTCCGCACCTTCGACAAGGACTGGAAGCTGGTGCCCACCACCGGTTTCGCCAACCCCTTCGCCACCGGTGACGCCATCGACCCGGCCGACGCGACCAAGGGCAAGAAGGTGAAGGTCGGCGACCCGGCCCCCTTCAATGTCGCCACCATCGGCGACCGCGTCTTCGTCACCTACGCCGTCACCCAGTCCGAGGGCGGCGACCCGAACAAGCTGAAGGCCGGTGAAGAGGACAAGCTCGACAAGGACCAGGAGAAGAGCGCCGGCAACAAGGCCAAGAAGGGTCAGGTCGCCGAATTCGACAAGAACGGCAAGCTGGTTCGCACCCTCGACGCCGACGGCCGCCTCAACGCGCCGTGGGCCGTCACCCTCGCGCCGCAGGGCTTCGGCCCGCTGTCCGGCAAGCTGCTGGTCGGCAACTTCGGCGGCGCGGGCCACATCCTGGCCCTCGACGATCAGTCCGGCACGTTCGTCGACTACCTGCGCGACGCCGACGGCAAGCCCGCCGAGATCGACGGCCTGTGGGGTCTGATGTTCGGCAACGGTGAGAGCCTCGGCGACGCCGACGCCCTCTATTTCACCGCCGGGCCGAACGACGAGAAGGAAGGCCTGTTCGGCAGCCTGCGCCTGAAGTAGGCTGCGAAAGCCGCGAAAGTCCTGGGCCCCGAGTCGATTCCGGCTCGGGGCTCACGCGTGTCCGGCGCGCGCCGCGCCGGTTCGCGCCGGCGCCCAGTTCCGAAATCAGGAGCCGACGCCGAGCGCCGTCAGCAGGACCAGCACCACGGTGACGACCGCGAACACGCCGTGCCCGCCCACGATCATGACAGGGAAGTGGCGTTCGGCCGGTTCGGATTCCGCGGTGCCGGCCGCGCGGGCCCGGTAGACCGGCAGCCAGCGCATCAGCATGAAGAAGCCGAGCAGTGCCACCGGGACCAGCAGCGCGAAGGCGACCCAGGCGATGGCCTTGGTGTCGACAACCACGTAGATGATCCACAGCACCAGCCCCACCGCGGCCAGCAGGAAGTGGCCGAAGATGACGGGCGGCGGGAAGTGGCTGGAACTCGGTTGCCGGACACCGCCTTTGGCGATCCAGGTGCCGAGCAGAACGAAACCGCCGGCCGCGGTGAGCAGCCAGGTGACGAGTGCCGCAATGGCCATGATCAACTCCTGTCGAGAGAGGGCGGGGGATTCAGCGCTGGAAACCCGTGGCCTGGGTGGTCTCGTCGGCTACCCGGACGCCGTAGCGGTAGGCGAGTTTGCCGCCGAGATAGCCGGAGACGGACAGGGCCGCGAGCGCCACCAGAGTGAGCGCCAGCGGACCCCACGGCACCACGTCGTGCGTGCCCACGGCCCGGCGCCAGACGAAATTCAGTGCGAAGGCGACGGTCACCGCGAGATTGAGGCTCAGGTGGACCAGGCCGATGCGGAAGGCGGGGGTGCCGGCCGGAATGGCCAGGAAGTCCAGGAATCCGACGGTGGCCGCCGCCAGCGCGCCGAGTACGCCGATGGCGATCAGCCACAGGGCCCCGCGCGCCAGGAACGCCGGATCGCCGACCACATGTGAGCCGAGGTCGAAGATCAGGCTCGCCACCCAGGCCCCGATGGGCACGGTGACCAGGATCGGATGGAACGGATGGCCGTACGGCCCGGCCAGCGCCGCGCTCACCGGGTGTTTCGCCTGGTGCGGATCCGGTGCGGTCTGTTGTGGATCAGCGGTCACGACAACCTCCCAACCAGCCTTTAATTTAGGAAATAATTCTTGGCGTAATTACCCGGTTGGGTCAAGGACTACACGCCGGAGGAGTACCCATCGCCTTTCGGACAACACGAGGGGCGCTATTGTGGTCACGTGACCAGCGCTTCCGCGATCGGTGCCGTCGCCGTCCTCGATGACGACCTCCGTCGCGGCATGTACTGGTTCATCCGCCGCGCCCGCCGTCCCGTCACCCGCGACGAGGCCGCCGCCGAGGTCGGCATCTCCCGCAAACTCGCCGCCTTCCACCTCGACAAGCTCGTGGACGCCGGCCTGCTCCAGGCCCGTTACGATGCCGTCGGAACCCCGCGCCGTGTCGGCCGCACCCCCAAGGTCTACGAACCCGCGGAAACCGATGTGCGCGTGAGTATCCCGGAACGCCGCTACGAGGTCCTCGCCGAGATCCTGATGGCCGCGGTACTCGCCGAGGGCGCGGACGAGACCGCCCGCGAGGCGGCACTGCGGGTAGCCGCCCAGCGCGGCGCCGAACTCGGCGGCACCGAACGCGACCGCCTCGGACCCGGCCGGCTCGGCGTGGAACGCGCCCTCACTCTGCTACATGCCCTGCTGGCCGACCAGGGCTTCGAACCCGGTCGCCCGAGCCCGGCCTGTATTCGCCTGCACAACTGTCCTTTCCACCCCCTCGCCGCAGCCGCGCCGGACCTGGTCTGCGGCCTAAACCACGCCTACCTCAGCGGCGTGATCGAGGGCCTGGGCACCGACGCCGTATCCGCCATCCTGGCCCCGGCCCCCGGCGAATGCTGCGTCGAAGTACGCCCCGCCGCCCCTGATAGCAGTCAGGAATGCTCGGCCGGCTGCTTGTAGATCGTGCCCGCCTTCATGACGAAGTCGACCCGGCCGGTGAGGGTGATGTCGGCGAACGGGTCGCCCGGCATGGCGATGATGTCGGCGGTCTTGCCCGGCGCGAGGACGCCCAGATCGTCCAGGCCCAGCAGTTCTGCGGCGACACTGGTGGCGGCGCGCAGTGCCCGGGCCGGGGTGATGCCGGTCGACACCATGGTCGGGAATTCCCGCCAGTTCTCCGCGTGCGGGAACATGCCCGCGTCGGTGCCGAAGGCGATCCGGACGTCGCTGGCGGCCACGAACTCGGCCCCGTCGAGCAGCGCCTTGCCGTAGCGCTGGAACTTGCGGCGCTTGTATACCGGCTTGCCGGACCAGAATTCGTCATCGTCGGCGTGGCGGGCGTCTTCGAGGATCGTGAACTGGGTCGGAACCAGGTAGACGTCGTGGTCGGTCATCATGCGGAGGGTGTCCGCGGTAGCGAGATTGCCGTGCTCGATGCTGCGCACTCCCGCCCGGACCGCCCGGCGCACGCCTTCGTCGCCGTAACAGTGCGGGGTCGCCGGCCGGCCGAGATCGCGCGCCGCCTCGACCAGCGCGATCATCTCGTCCTGGGTGTAGGTCGTGTGCGCCGGATCGTCCGACGGGCTCGAAAACCCGCCGGTCGCACCGAATTTGATCCAATCCGCGCCCGCGCGGATCTCCTGCCGTACCCGGGTGCGGATCTCGTCCGCGCCGTCCGCTGCCGCCAGCTCCAGTGCGTGCGAATCGCCTTGGAACACACCGGCTATCGTCGAACTGAAGTCTCCATGCCCGCCGCGCGCCGAAATCAGGTGCGGCGCGACCAGCATCCGCGGCCCTTCGATGAGCCCCGCCGCGACCGCGTTCCGCAGATCGAGCACGCTGAACCCGGGGTCCGCGCACATGAGATCCCGCACCGTCGTGAACCCGTTCATCAGCAACGTCCGCAGAATCGGTATGGCCCGCAGCGCCGTCGCGGTCGGCGACATCACCAGCGCCGACACCAGATCCGGCCTCACCGTGACATGCGTATGACAATCCATGAATCCCGGCGTCAGCGTGTGCCCGGCCAGATCCACCACGGTCGCGCCCTCCGGCACCGCGATGTGCTCGGCGATCTCTCTGATCCGCTCCCCGTCCACGAGCACATCCCGCGTCCCCGCGGGGCTGTCGGCGAGCCCGTCCCACACCGTCGCCCCGGTCAATAGCGTTGCCATAGCTACCCTCTCGTTCCTCGCGTCCGACGGGTTGAAGCAGGCTCTGTCCAACAGTTCTCCCTATCTCAACACATCGGTGAACGTTTCCCGGGAATCTCGCACCCCGCCCGTTGACCTTGGTTTGCGGCGCCATAACTGCACAGCGGGAACCGGGCGGACGACCCTGTCGTCGGCCCGATATGACAACTCCCGCAGTCCGGCTTATCCGCGACGCCGATCCCCCCGCCGCGTCGATACGCTGGCCCGCGCCTTCGCATGCGATCACTACTGGAGACCTCGACCGAGGGCAATGTTCGCTTCCATCAGCGGCCCGGATTCGAGGTGACCGCCGCTATCACGTTGTCCGGCAATGCCCTTCGGACCTGGTGTATGCGCGAGGACGCCCGAGTAGGCGGCGGGTCGAGCGTTCGTCCGGGTAGCGGTTGCGGGCCGGAGGCGTGACTCCCCGGGAAGCTGTGAACGTGGGAGCGGCTATTCCATGGTTTTGCCGATCAGGAACATCGTGCACACGATGCCCATCACCACGACCAGTCCGTAGTGGCCCGGCGATCGGGCGTAGTCGTAGGTGGAGGCGACACAGACGATCGTCATGATCAGGAAAAGAAGGCGCTTCACCGTAGCCTCCCACAGGCTCGTTCCCAACCGTACGAGCGGTGGATTCCGTTGTGCCACAGCGTAATGGGTGAAGGGCAGCGCAGTGGCAGCGGCCCGGCGAACGGCCCTCGCCAGGTGCGTGCCGGCCGAAACGGGGCAGTGGCACCGATGAATTCGACGCGGCGGCCCTGTCCTATCGGTAACCGCGCGGCTCACCACCCTCACACGGCAAGGAACACACTGATGCGCAAGATCACCGCAGGATCGTTCATCTCGCTCGACGGCATCGTCGCCGACCCGCAGGACTGGCACTTCCCCTACACCAACGCCGAGATGGGCGAGGCCGTCTCCGCGCTGGTCGCCACCCACCGCCGACACCCTGCTGTTCGGCCGGGTCACCTACGACAGCTTCGCGGGCGCGTGGCCCGAGCGGGAGGCCGCGGGTGGCGAAGACGCCGGCTTCGCGAAGACGCTCGGCGAGCTCCGCGAGATCGTGTTGGCTAGCCCATGGCCTTGCCGATGAAGAAGAGGGTCAGGACCGCGCCGAGGGCGATTGCCGCGCCGGAGTGGCCGGGGGCGAGGGCGTAGGTGTAGGTGGATGCGGCGAGGATGATCGCGGCGAGGATCAGTAGGCGCTTCGCTTTGGGCTCCACAGGCTGGAATTCAACCGCAGGCGGGGCGGATTCCGCGGCGGCGCGCTGACCGGTTACCTGCCGAAGGATCCACCGGCCGAGCCGCTGGCGACCAGGCAGAGCGGATTGTTGACCATGAGCATCTGCGCCGAGCCCGAGGACGAACCGGTGATGCCGGAGTCGATGGCGGGTGTGTTCGGCGGTGTGGCAGCGGGATCACCGGAACCGCCGAGTCGCGCCGAGCGGCCGTCGGAGTTCGGATCCGCCGGTGCGCCCAGCAGGTCCAGTACCGTCGGGGTGATGTCGGCCAGGGTGTAGCCGTTGTTCTGCGCGCCCGCGGCGAAGTCCGGTCCGCGCGCGATCATGAAACTCGCTGTCTCGTAGGCGCTCTGGCCACCGTGGCCGCCCTCGGGCTTGTGCCCGTGGTCCGTGGTCACCAGGATCGTCCAGCGCTCGCCGGCGTGCGTACGGGCGCGATCGTCGACCGCCTTGGTGATCTTGCCGACCAGCGTGTCCACCCGGCCGATGGCATCCCGGTACGCCTGCGGCCAGATGCCACGCAGGGTGTGGCCGACGATATCGACCTGATCGAGGTGGGTGAACACGAAATCCGCGCCGTCGTCGGTGATGGCGGACACCACCTGCGCCGCGGCGTTCGAATCCGCGGTCGTCTCACAGACTCCCGCGCCGGTGGGATCGACCTGCGTCACGGATACCTTGTCCGCCGCGGGATTTCCGGTCCGGGCGATCATGCCGATCTTGTCCCAGGTGCCCAGCGACGCGGTGGCCAGGCTCGGCTTCGCACGCTCCAGCTGCGTGAACACCGTCGGATACTGTGCGAAAGGCGCAGGGGTGCAGGTGGAGTCATTGTCCTTGATGCCGTGCTTGGTATCCCACACCCCGGTCAGGGCCGTCGCCCAGGAGACGCACGACATGGTGGTGTGCGGGGCGATGGAGGTCCGCGCCAGGGTGCCCTGGGCCGCGAGCAGGCCCAGGTTCGGGGCATTGGCCGCCTGCACCTCGCTCCACAGCGTGCCGTCGATGCCGATCACCACGACCTTGTTCACCGCGGGTGCGGCCGTTGCCGGGGCGGCCGTGGCCAGCGGGAGTGCGGCCAGCGCGGCGGCGGCCACCAGTGCACGAGTACGAGACATGCGCGGCAACCTAGCCGGGGTTCGGCACTTTCGCGGCAAATTCGGACAATTGACCAGAACTATCCCGCTGAGTGAAACGTCGGCGGGTCGCATCCCCTAGCCGGACCGGGGGTGCGAGCGTGTCTGCCGGCGGCGGGCCCGCTCCTTCTCGATGGCATCGAAGCGCAACTGCAGGCCGTCGGTGAAGGCCGACAGCGCCAATTCGAAACTCTCGGAGTCGATCTCGTCGGCCTTGGCGCGCAGCAGGTGCGCCTGCTCCAGATGCGGGTAGCGGTCGCGGTAGACCTGGACATCGTCGACGAACCCGCGCGAGAACGAACCCATGGTGGCGCCCATGACCAGGTAGCGGGTGGCCGCACCGATCATGGTGGCGTCGCGCGGCGGCCAGCCGGCGGACACCAGCCCGCCGTGCACGGCGTCGGCGGCGCGCAGATTCTCCTCGCGGGTGCCGGGACCGGCGGCCAGGTAGGCGACGAAATTGGGGTGGCGGACCAGGGCGTCCCGGTAGGAGTGCGCCCATGAGGTGAGCCCGACCCGCCAGCCCTGGCTGAAGGCGGAGGCGTCCACCCGCGCCATGAGGCCGCCCGCGATGTCGTCGAGGACGGCGTCCTTGGTGGGGTAGTGGGTGTAGAGGGACGCCGCCTGCACGCCCAGCTCGGCGGCGAGCTTGCGCATGGACAGTTCGGCGAGTCCGTCGCGGTCGATCAGGGTCAGGGCCGCGTCGCGAATCCGTTCGCGGCTCAGCAGCGGCACCTTCGGCCTGGCCATCCGGCTCACCTCCTTCGGCGGAAGACCCCGGTGATCCCCCGAGCGGACGTCGAATTTATCACCCGGTCCTTGATTAACCGAACACTGTTAGGATAACTTCGAGTCATAAACCTAACAACGTTTGGTTAGGAGCTATCACCACCATGGACTTCGAACTCGGCGAGTCGCAGCGCGAACTGCGCGATCTGGCCCGCGCCTGGGTCGACAAAGAGGTCGTCCCGTATGCCGCCGCCTGGGATCGCGCCGAGGCCGTCGACACCGCGATCGTCGGCAAGCTCGGCGAGATGGGCTTCCTCGGCATCGAGATTCCGGAGGAGTACGGCGGCTCCGGCGGCACCGCCCTGGACTATTGCCTGCTGCTCGAGGAGCTCGGCCGCGGCGACAGCTCGGTGCGCGGCATCGTGTCCGTCTCGCTCGGCCTGGTCGCCAAGTCGATCAAGACCTACGGCACCGAGGCGCAACAGCGGGAGTGGCTGCCACGCCTGACCGCTGGGCAGTCCCTGGGCTGCTTCGGCCTCACCGAACCCGGCACCGGCTCCGATGCGGGCAGCCTCACCACCAAAGCCGTTGCCGACGGCGAGGATTGGCTGCTGTCCGGCACCAAGATGTTCATCACCAACGGCACCTGGGCCGACGTCGCCCTCGTCTTCGCCCGCACCGGCGGCCCCGGCCCCAAGGGCGTCACCGCTTTCCTGGTGCCCACCGACGCGCCCGGCTTCACGCGCACCGAGATCAAGGGCAAGCTCGGCCTGCGCGGCCAGGCCACCGCCGAACTGGTCCTCGATCAGGTGCGGGTGCCCGACGCCAACCGGCTCGGTGAACCGGGCCACGGCTTCAAGATCGCCATGGCCGCCCTGGACAAGGGCCGCATGGGTGTGGCCGCCGGGTGTGTCGGCGTCGCGCGCGGCTGCCTGGAGGCCGCGGTGAAATACGCTCAGCAGCGCGAGCAGTTCGGCAAGCCGATCGCCTCCTATCAGCTGGTCCAGGAACTCATCTCCGATATCGCCGTCGATGTCGAGGCGGCGCGGCTGCTCACCTGGCGGGTCGCCGACCTGGTCGGGAAGGGCAAGCCGTTCGGCACCGAGGCCTCGGTCGCCAAGCTGTTCGCCAGCGAGGCAGCGGTGAAGGCCGCCAACAATGCCATCCAGGTGTTCGGCGGATACGGCTACATCGACGAGTACCCGGTGTCGAAGTACCTGCGCGACGCCCGCGTGCTCACCCTCTACGAGGGCACCAGCCAGATCCAGAAACTGCTCATCGGACGCGCCCTCACCGGCGTGAACGCCTTCCTCTGAACGCCATTACCGGACAAGGAGATTCACTCATGTCGAAAGTCGCAGTCGTGACCGGCGCCGCCCGCGGGATCGGCGCGGGCACCGCCGCCCGCCTGGCCGCCGACGGATTCGCCGTCGCCATCGTCGATCTCGACGAGGCCGCCTGCAAGGACGCCGTGGACGCCATCGTCGCCAAGGGCGGCACGGCCATCGCGGTGGGCTGCAATGTCACCGACGAGGCGCAGGTCATCGCCGCGTTCGAACGCATTGCGGCGGAACTGGGTTCGGTGGACGTGCTGGTCAACAATGCCGGCGTGCTGCGCGACAACCTGCTGTTCAAGATGTCCGCGGACGACTGGGACATCGTCATGTCGGTACATCTGAAGGGCACCTTCCTGTGCTCGCGCGAGGCGCAGAAGTACATGGTGAAGCAGAAGTCCGGCAAGATCGTGAACACCTCCAGCGTGTCCGCGCTCGGCAGCCGCGGCCAGGCCAACTACTCGGCCGCCAAGATGGGCATCCAGGGCCTGACCCGCACGCTCGCCATGGAATTGGGCCCGTTCGGCATCAATGTCAATGCCGTGGCGCCCGGCTTCATCGTCACCGAGATGACCGATGCCACCGCCGCCCGCGTCGGCGTCTCGCCGGAGGAGTTCCGCGCCGAGGCCGCCAAGATCACCCCGATGCGCCGCGTCGGCGAGCCCGCCGACATCGCCAACGTGGTGTCCTTCCTGGTCTCCGACGACGCTTCCTTCGTCACCGGCCAAACCATTTACGTCGACGGCGGACGCCGTCTCTGATCGCTCGGAAAGACAGTCGTTCAATGCAGAGAACAGTTTTCGACAAGGATCACGACGCCTTCCGCGAGACCGTGCGCGCGTTCATCGAATCCGAGGTCGTCCCCGTCTACGAGGAGTGGTACGCCGCCGGAATCGCGCCGCGCGACTTCTATTACAAGCTCGGCGAACTCGGCGTCTTCGGTATCGAGGTGCCCGAGGAGTACGGCGGGGCGGGCATCGAGTCGTTCAAGTTCCAGGCCATCCTCATGGAGGAGTGCGCCCGCGCGGCGGTGTCGTTCGGCGGCTCCGGAGTGCACGTCGGGCTGTGCCTGCCCTACCTGAAGAACCTCGCCACCGAGGAGCAGAAGCAGCGCTGGCTGCCCGGCTTCGTCACCGGCGAGATCATGTTCGCCATCGCCATGACCGAGCCCGGGACCGGCTCCGACCTGGCCGGAATGCGCACCACCGCAAAGCTTTCCGCGGACGGCACGCACTATGTGCTGAACGGGTCCAAGACCTTCATCACCGGGGGCGTGCTCGCCGACCGCGTCATCGTCTGCGCCCGTACCGCCGCGCCCGGCGAATCCGATCGCCGCCAAGGCATCTCGCTGTTCGTGGTCGACACCAAGTCCCCGGGCTACAGCGTCGGCCGCAAGCTGGACAAGCTGGGCCTCAAGGTCTCCGACACCGCCGAACTCAACTTCACCGACGTCGAGGTGCCGGTGGAGGATCTACTCGGCGAGGAGCACAAGGGCTTCTCCTACCTGGGCCAGAACCTGCCGCAGGAGCGCCTGTCCATCGCCGTCGGCGCCTACGCGCAGGCCAAGTCCGCGATCCGCTTCGCCAAGGAATACACGCAGCAGCGCAACGTGTTCGGGCAGCCGGTCGCCAGCTTCCAGAACACCAAGTTCGAGCTTGCCGCCTGCCAGGCCGAGGTGGACGCCGCCGAGGCCGTGGTCGACCGCGGCCTAGAGGCCCTCGACGAAGGCACCCTCACCCCCGCCGACGCCGCCTCCGCCAAGCTGTTCTGCACCGAGGTCGCGCACCGGGTCATCGACCGCTGCCTGCAGCTGCACGGCGGTTACGGGTTCATCAACGAGTACCCGATCGCCCGCCTCTACGCCGACAACCGCGTCAACCGCATCTACGGCGGCACCAGCGAAGTGATGAAGATGATCATCGCCAAGGACATGGGGCTGTAGGGCGCGCCGCCCGGACAGCCGATCCGATCGAACCGAGGTCTCCATGAACGCGACTCTCTCCCTGGCCAGCATCCTCGCCGAACCGGCGTGGCGGCGACCCGACCACCTCGCCCTGATCGAAGGCGACCAGCGCATCACCTTCCGCGACCTGTGGTGGCAGGCCCGCGAACAGGCCGGTGCGCTCATCGAACTCGGGGTGCGGCCGGGCGACCGGGTCGCGCTCATGGGACCCAACACCGCTGACTTCCCGCGCGTGTACTTCGCCATCCTGGCGGCGGGCGCGACCGTGGTGCCGGTGCATCTGCTGCTCACCGCCGACGAGGCCGAATACGTGCTGCGCGACAGCGGAGCCACGGTCATGGTCTGCCACCCGATGGTCGAGGCCGTCGGCAAGGAGGCCGCGGCCCGCGCGGGCATCGACTGCGTCAACCCGAAAGAGCTGACCGGGCAGGCGATTCCGGCGTTCGTCGCCCGCAGCCCGCTCGACACCGCCGTCGTGTTCTACACCAGCGGCACCACCGGCCGTCCCAAGGGCGCCGAACTCAGCCACCTCAATATGGTCATGTGCGCCACCGTGAACGCCTTCGACGCCAATGAGGTCGAGCGCGAGGACATCGCGCTCGGCGCGCTGCCGCTGTTCCACGTGTTCGGGCAGACGGTGTCGATGAACTCGCACTGGCGGCTCGGCGCGACCCTGGTGCTCATGCCGAGATTCGATGCGGCACAGGCCATCGAGCTCATGATGCGGGAGAACGTCAACACCTTCCACGGCGTGCCGACCATGTACCACGGCCTGCTCGAGGCCGCGCGGGACCGGACCGAACTGCCCGAGCTGCGGCTGTGCATCAGCGGCGGCGCGGCCATGCCGCCGGTCATCATCGAAGAGTTCGAGCGGGTGTACGGCGCGCACATCCTCGAGGGCTACGGCCTGTCCGAAACCTCGCCCACCGCAACGGTGAATCAGCCGCTGCTCGGCCCTGAGATCGGCACCGTCGGGCATCCCGTGTGGGGCGTCGACGTCGAGATCGCCGCCGCCGACGTGCGCGACCGCATCGACCTGCAGCCGGCCGGCACGATCGGCGAGGTCGTGGTGCGCGGCCACAACGTCTTCAGCGGCTACACCGGCAGGCCCGAGGCCACCGCGGAAGTCATGGTGGACGGCTGGTTCCGCACCGGCGACCTCGGCATCAAGGACGAACACGGCTACCTGCGCATCGTGGACCGGATCAAGGAGATGATCATCCGCGGCGGGTTCAACGTGTACCCGACCGAGGTGGAGGCCGCGCTGCTGCGGCACCCCGACATCGCGCAGGTCGCTGTCATCGGTGTGCCGGACGAGAACTACGGCGAGGAGATCCTCGCGGTGGTCGTGCCGTCCGGGCCGCTCACCGCCGACGAGGTCATCGACTACGCGAAAGCGCATGTGGCACGGTACAAGTACCCACGCCGCGTCGAATTCGTCACCGAACTGCCCATGGGACCCACCCACAAGATCCTCAAACGCGAACTCCAACAGCGATACGCCTAGCCGGAGGAACCCAGCATGATCGACTTCAGCGACTTCGACCAGTTGCGCGCCGCCGCCGGCACCGAACTCGGTGTCAGCGACTGGATCACCATCGACCAGCAGCGCATCGACACCTTCGCCGACGCCACCGACGACCACCAGTGGATCCACGTCAACGCCGCCCGCGCCGCCGCGGGCCCCTACGGCCGCACCATCGCCCACGGCTTCCTCACCCTGTCGCTCATCGTCCCGATGACCGCCCAGGTCATGACCGTCAGCGCCGCCACCATGGCGATCAACTACGGCCTCAACAAGGTTCGCTTCCTCAACCCTGTCCTGGTCGACACCCGCATTCGCGGCCGCTCGACCCTCGACGCCGTCACCGACATCCCCGGCGGCGTCCAAGCCGTCCGCACGGTCACCGTCGACATCGAAGGCCAGGACAAGCCCGCCTGCGTCGCCGAAAGCATCGCCCGCTATCTCGCCTGAGCCGCGGAACGCGAAGGCCCGCCGGTCGAATCGACCGGCGAGCCTTCGGCATTCGGCCGCGGCTACCTGGACGGGCCGAACGGCTGCGCCGACAGGGGAGTGGAATCCGGGGTCAAGGTCGCGACCACCGCGATCCCGGCCGCCTGGAAATTCGTCAGGGCGCGGGCGATGTGGTCGGCGGAGGTGATCAGGATCGCCGCGTGCGCGCCGATGACATCCATCAGCTGCGCCGAGAACGCCGCGTTCTGGACCGTCGAATTCGCCTTGGTCTCGGTGTGGATGCGATTGCGGTCGATGCCGCGCTCGACCAGCCAGTCGGCCATGGCGTCCGCCTCGGTGACCCCGTTCTGGGGATTGCCGCCGGTCACGATGACCGGCGCCTGCGGGGAGAGGAGGGCCGAGACGTAGCCGGCGTAGAGGCGGGCCATCAATTCCGGGCGCATCGAGCCGTCGGGCTGCAGGCCGTAGCCGAGCACCACGATCGCGGTGTCGGGGGTGAACAGCGCCGGCAGGTTCAGGCCCGGCAGGTCCATGCCGGGGATGTTGAAGGTCTGCATGGCGCTGATGGCGCCCAGCATGTCCTGGGACAGGCCGGTGATGGAATCGATCTGCACCGGCCGGGGTGCGGCGTCGGCGTGCGCGGGGGCGGCGGCCGCCGCGAGCGCGATGACGGTCGCTCCGGGCAGCAGGGCCTGGATGGCCTTGGTGCGGAACTGATTCGATGTTCTGCGGTGATGGCGGCCGGGCCGGACGCGCCCCAGTTGAGGGCGGACTCCTTGCCATTGACCACTGGGTGAGATTCTCCGATGTCTGCCTGTGTCGAGCATCGCAACCCCCTAGGTAGCCGGAATGTGACTACCGGTCGGTTCACAATCGTCCGAATCATGATCGCGCCGGATCCACTTCCATGGGGGTGATTTCGCGAAATCGGGATTCGCGGCGACCGGCGGACTCGCTTCTGGCAGAGTGACCGGTGTCACATCTGTCCCGATGTCACACCTGTTCGGGCCGCGTCGTCAACCTGACGAAGGCAACCGGCAGCATCGAGAAAGAAGAAGACAATGACCCGATTCGCCCTGTACGAGAACGAAGTCGCCGCCAAGTTCAACAAGCGCCTCGTCACCGCGGCCCGCGTCGTCGACGAGTCCAGCCTGCCCAAGGCCACCCAGGAACTGGTCAAGATCCGCTCCTCGCAGATCAACGGCTGCGGCATGTGCCTGGACATGCACACCAAGGACGCCGCCCACGCCGGCGAGACCGCGGTCCGCCTGGCCCTGGTCGCGACCTGGAAGGAATCCACCGTCTTCACCGAGCCCGAGCGCGCGGCCCTCGCCCTCACCGAGGAGGGCACCCGCCTCGCCGACGGCGGCGGCATCTCCGAGGAAACCTGGGCCCAGGTCCGCAAGAACTACGACGACGACCAGATCGGCGCGCTGATCTCCCTCATCGCCACCATCAACGCCTGGAACCGCCTCAACGTCATCTCCGGCCAACTGGGCGGCGAATACGTTCCCGGCCAGTGGTGACCGCCCGGTGCGCCCCGATCTTCCTGGGGCGCACCGGTGGTGGCCCGCGCGGACCTCGGGTGACCTGCCGCGGAAATTCGGTGTCGCTTTCCGCGACGTGTCATTAGTGTCATCGGCGCCACCGACGCCCTGGCGCGCAGGACGTGGGGTGGTCCAGCCGGTGTAGAGGAGTCCGGAGTCCTCGCTTCCCCGTCAAGGAAGAGATCACGGGTTCGAATCCCGTCACTGGTGCACGTGAATTCGCCTCGATCGCGTCACTCCGCGAACGCCTCGCGGTGGGCTGCACACCATTCCGCGAAGGTGTGCGGCGGACGGCCGAGCAACTCGGCCACCGTATCGGTGCGCGCGCCCACGGTGTCGGCGCGCATGAGGGCGAAGCCCTCGACGATGGCCTTGGCCAGGGGCGGGGGAGCGCCGTTCGGGAAGCGGGCGGCCACCGCCTCCTCGGGCGTCGCGGCTTCGCGAATCTTGATGTCGCGGTCGAGGATTCGGGCGAGGATGGCGACCTGCTCGCCGACGGTCAGGCACTCCGCGCCGGTGAGGTGATAGGCCGCGCCGGTGTGGCCGGGCTCGGTGAGGCAGCGGGCCGCCACCGCGGCGATATCGGCCGGATCGATCGGGGCGAACCGGCCGGGACCGGAGGGATCGAGGATCGGGTCGCCCGCGCGCAGGGCGGGAATCCACTCCAGGGCATTGGACATGTAGCCGCCCGGCCGCAGGATCGTGGCCGGAATTCCACTGGCGCGCACCAGGTTCTCGCGTTCGTGGTGCCAGCTACCCATGGCGGGCAGCGGTTCGACCAGGACGTGGGCGGACGAGATCATGACGATCCGGCCCACCCCGGCCCGCTCGGCGGCGTGCAGCAGGTTTCGGGTGTGGTCGAGTCCGACGCCGGGGACCAGTAGGAACAGGCTGGTGACTCCGGTCATGGCCGGTGCCAGGCTCGCGGGATCGTCGAGGTCGCCCAGGCGGGCCTCGGCGTGGGCGGGCAAGGTCGCCGCCCGTGCCGGATCGCGTACCAGGGCACGGAAATCGAGGTCTTCGGCATCGAGGACGCGGGTGAGTTCGCGGCCGATGTTCCCGGTCGCTCCGGTCAGCAGTAGCATGACATCTCCAGATCGTTAGCCGTCTACTGAAAAACGTTAGACGGCTAACGATTGATGGTCAAGACCCGCAACCCGACCGGAGGCCACATGCCCGCCGAAGGCTCAGCCGACTTCCTCGACCTGCACGGCCGCACCTCGAAAGCCTTGCGCGCCTTGGCCGATCGCGATATGCGCCGCCTCGGCCTGCACCTCGGCCAGAATCACGTGCTGGCCGTGCTGTGGGAACGGGACGGCCGCACACCGGGGGAGATGGCAGCCGCGCTGAACGTCACCACACCGACCGTCGTCAAGATGGCCACCCGGATGGCCGCCGCCGGCCTGCTCACCCGCCGCCGCGACGACAAGGACAACCGCCTGGTCCGGCTCTGGCTCACCGACCACGGCCGCGCGCTCCGCGACCCCGTCGAAGCCGAGCGGAAGGCCCTGTCCGACAAGGTCACCGCCGACCTCACCGCCGCCGAACGCCGCCACCTCATGTCGGCTCTGGACAAGATCCACCGTGCCGCCGGCGACCTGCTCGGCGAACCCCTCGACCACACCGACTCGATCCCG
This sequence comes from Nocardia niigatensis NBRC 100131, assembly GCF_000308655.1. GTDB lineage: Bacteria > Actinomycetota > Actinomycetes > Mycobacteriales > Mycobacteriaceae > Nocardia > Nocardia niigatensis. The sequence continues at coordinate 19,532 of NZ_BAGC01000023.1, forward strand.
GACTGACCCGCGCCGATCCCGGACGCTGCCGTTCCGGCCATCACCTAGAGTTGGGCACATGATTACCGCGATCGTGTTGATCTCCGCCGAACCGGATCGGATTCCGGAGACCGCGCAGGAACTGGCCGACATCAAGGGGGTGGCCGAGGTCTATTCGTGCGCGGGGGATGTGGACCTGATCGCGGTCGTCCGCGTGCGCGACCACGAGGAGATCGCCGACGTGGTCACCGGCCGGATCAACAAGACGCCGGGCGTGCTGCGCACGGCCACCCACATCGCGTTCAAGTCCTACTCGCGCGCGGACGTGGAGGCCGGCTTCTCGATCGGCGAATAGCCGACAGAGTCAGCGGAACCGGACGGATGTCAGCGGGTCTGAACCGACGCGCCCAGCGCGGTACCGGAGTGCCCCGGCTCGATGGTGTGCGTGACGCCGCCCTTGCAGCCGGGGAACAGGTACACCCGGGCCCGCAGCGCGGTCTCGTTGTCGACGCTGAGCCGGCGCGGCACACTGCGGATGGTCACGCAGTCGTCCGGCAGGCCGTAGCTGTGGCCGTCCACGGAGAGGCTGCCCGGAGCGTTGGACTCGTCGTGAGCCCAGTGAGCGGAGCTCACCGGAATGCCGATGCCCAGGAACACGACCACCAGGCCGGGTAGGACCACTCCGTATCGCATGACGAAACTGTAACGCCGCCTCGGAGACCGAACGGCAAACACACAGCTGGGTGGCCGGAATTCTCAGGACACTCGGAGGAAATCTTCCACGAGAGGGCAGGAACCATGTTCGTGAAGGTGTGCGGGCTCACCACCGAGGAACAGATCGACTGGGCCGTCGAACTCGGCTACACCGCCATCGGCGTGGTCGGCACCACCAAGAGCAAACGGTATGTCGAACCCGCCCGGGCGCGCGAGCTGGCCGCCTACGCGCGCGGCCGGATCCGCTCCTTCGTGGTCGCGTTCGACCGCAGCGAGGTCGCCGAGGTGATCGGCGACTTCGACGTCATCCAGCTCTACAACTGGACCGACCTGCCGAACCTGGCCTACTGCTCGGCCACCGAACCCACCCCGGACCAGGCCTGCGAGTACTTCTTCTACGACGCCAGCATCGGATCGGGCGTCTTCGCCGAATTCCCGGACTGGCTGGAGAAGACGCCCGGACAGGTGGTGCTGGCCGGCGGTCTCAGCCCCGACAATATCGCCGAGGTGATCACGACCCACCGGCCGTTCGGCGTCGACGTCTCCAGTTCCCTCGAAACCGCACCGGGCATCAAGAGTTTCGAGGCCATGCGTCGTTTCAAGCACGCCGTGGACTCCGCCGGGGCCTGACGCCCCCGCTCGATCGGGCCCGAAGTTCCGGGCTCAGTTCGCGCCGAGCTGGTTGGAGACGGTGACCCAGCGGTCCAGCAGCGCCGAGGCCGCACCCGAGTCCACCGTCTCGGCGACCCGCTCCAGCGCCACCGCCAGTTTGGCGTGCAGATCCTGGTCGACCTCCTCGGCCGTCAGGTCGAACGCCACCAGCGCCGCGGCCGAATTCAGCAGCACCGCGTCCCGCACCGGACCCGGGTCGCCCGCGAACATGGCGCGGGCGATCACCGCGTTCATCTCCGCGTCGCCGCCGCGCAGCGCCACCGGATCCACCCGCTCGATGCCGAGTTTCGTTGGGTCGATGGTGGTTTCGTGCGACCGGCCGCCCGCGACCACCCACACATCGGTGGTGTCCGCGGTGGTGATCTCATCCAGGCCGTCATTGCCGCGCACCACCAGCGCCGAAGCGCCGCGACCCGCGAACACGCCCGCGATGACCGCCACCAGATCCGGGAACGCGCAGCCGATCAGGCCCGCGCTCGGCTGGGCCGGATTGGTCAGCGGGCCCAGGATGTTGAAGACCGTCGGAATCCCGATCTCCCCGCGCGCCTGACTCGCGAACCGCAGCGACGGATGGAACACCGGCGCGAAACAGAACCCGATACCGGTCTGCCGCACACACTCGGCCACCGATTCCGGCCCGAGCGCGATCTTCACGCCCAGCGCCTCCAGCACGTCCGCGCCGCCGCTCTTCGACGAGGCCGCCCGGTTACCGTGCTTGATCACCGGAATCCCGGTGGCCGCCACCACGATCGAGGACATGGTGGAGATGTTCACGCTGCCCGAGCGGTCACCGCCGGTGCCGACGATGTCCACCGCCGCGCCCTCGAACGGCACCCGCTTGGCGTGCGAGAGCATGCCGGTGGCCAGGCCGCTCAGCTCGTCCGGGGTCGGGCCCTTCATCTTCAGGGCGACACCGAACGCCGCGATCTGCGCGGAGGTGGCATTGTCGGAGAAGATCTCGTTCATCGCCCACGCGGCCTCGTCCGAGGACATGTCGTTGCCGTCGGTGAGGATGCCGAGGATTTCCCGCCAGCTGCGCGCGCTCATCGCCTTCTCTTCCCGTTGCCGGTCGATGCCGGACACCAGTGTGGTTGGGGCCAGCCTAGTGTGCGGGCCTAGTTCTTTTCGCCGGGACCGCCGGCCGGTTGCAGCGCGTCCCAGCCCAGCACGTCGCCCTCGTAGCGCTGGGCGAGTCCGGCCATCCGGGAACGCTCTTGGGAACAGTGCAGGGCGTCCAGCACCTGCACACGCTGCAGCACCAGGTTCGCGGGGTCGGCCGTGTCCACCGAGGCGGTGTCATAGCCGATCTGAGCGGCGATGACTTGCACCGCACTCACCTGGGCCGCGGGCACCCGCAGATGGTGCCGCAGCACCACCGGCTGGTCGGAGGACCAGTCCAGGGCCTTGCCGAGGGCCGCCGAACAGGCCTCCGCATCATCGAAACTCGAGGCCACCACGACCAGATCCGGGCGCCCCGGATCCAGGTCAGTTGTGCCGCCGCGTCCCAGTAATCGCCGCCACCACGACATCACTGCTTCTCTCCCTCTCATCAGGGCTCAGCTTCCTCTTACCTGCGCAATCTAGGCTCTGCGGGGACACGCCGAGAGTCCCGCCGAGACACCTGCTCGCCCTGGGCTTTCCGACACGTACGACAAAGTTTCGTACCCGCCTACGCCTGTCGTACTACGACAAGTCATACTTACCGCGTGACGACCGCAGTAGGGACCCCAGGATCGGCCATTACCCAGCGTGTGCATTCGCTGAACCGGCCCAACATGGTCAGCGTCGGTACCATCATCTGGCTGTCGAGCGAGCTGATGTTCTTCGCCGGCCTGTTCGCCATGTACTTCGTTGCTCGCGCGCAGGCGCACGGAAACTGGCCGCCGGAGCCGACCGAGCTGAACATGAAGCTCGCCGTGCCGGTGACCGCGGTGCTGATCGCCTCCTCCTTCACATGCCAGATGGGCGTGTTCGCCGCCGAGAAGGGTGACGTCTTCGGCCTGCGCCGCTGGTACCTGCTCACCTTCTTGATGGGTGCGTTCTTCGTCGGTGGCCAGGCCACCGAGTACCACGCCCTGTACTCGGAGGGCACCTCGATCTCCAGCAGCGTGTACGGCTCGGTGTTCTTCATCACCACGGGCTTCCACGGTCTGCACGTCATCGGCGGTCTCATCGCGTTCGTGTTCCTGCTGATCCGCACCAAGCTCAGCAAGTTCACCCCGGCGCAGGCCACGGCGGCGATCGTCGTCTCCTATTACTGGCACTTCGTCGACATCGTCTGGATCGGCCTCTTCGCCACGATCTACTTCGTCCGCTAGCACCGGACGCGCCGAGGCACGGCACCCGCCTCTCCGGGACTGCCCGCGTCGGCGAAACACAAACTTGTACAAGTCGGTTCCGTCTACTCCAAAGGGACACAGATGAGTTCATCTCCCCCGTCAGCGCCAGATCCCGAGGGGATCGGCCAGGCCACCAAGATCCGCAAGCAGCGCCGGATGCGTCGGAAGCTGGCCGGCGGTCTGGTTCTCCTGATGGGCCTCGTCGGAGCCGGCTTCGCGGCGTCGGCCCTGACCCCGCAGGCTCAGGTCGCCACCGCGAAAGAGGACCAGTCCGCGCTGATCCGCGAGGGCAAGCAGATCTACGACACCTCCTGCGTCACCTGCCACGGTGCCAACCTGCAGGGTGTCCAGGATCGCGGCCCCAGCCTGATCGGCGTCGGTGAGGCCGCGGTCTACTTCCAGGTTTCCACCGGTCGTATGCCCGCCGCCCGCAACGAGGCGCAGATCGTGCGCAAGCCCCCGAAGTTCGACGCGCACCAGACCGACGCGCTCGGCGCGTACGTCCAGTCCCAGGGCGGCGGTCCCTCCGTGCTGCGCGACAGCAACGGCGACATCGCGCAGGACTCCATCGTCGAGGGACGTGACCTCGGCCGTGGTGGCGAGCTGTTCCGCATGAACTGCGCCTCCTGCCACAACTTCACCGGCAAGGGTGGCGCGCTGTCGTCCGGCAAGTTCGCGCCCCCGCTGGAGCCGGCCAGTGAGCAGCAGATCTACCTGGCCATGCTCACCGGCCCGCAGAACATGCCCAAGTTCTCCGATCGGCAGCTGTCGCCGGACGAGAAGAAGGACATCGTCGCCTACATCAAGGACCGCATGGAGACCCCGTCCGAGGGCGGCTACGGCCTCGGCGGCTTCGGCCCCGCGACCGAGGGCCTGGCCATCTGGGTCGTCGGCATCGTGGTCCTGGTCGGCTCCGCGATGTGGATCGGTTCCCGGTCATGAGCGAACAGGAGCGAAACACCATGGGGGACAACCCCACCGAACCCACCGATGAGCAGCTCGACGCCATGTCGCGGGACGAGCTGGTCAAGCTCGGAACCGAGCTCGACGGCGTCGACGTCGCCTACCGCGCCCCGCGCTGGCCGGTCCCGGGTACCCGGGCCGAGAAGCGGGCCGAGCGCCGGGTGGCGCTGTGGTTCGGCATCTCCGCCCTCATGGGCGCCGCGCTGATCGGCGTCTACCTGTTCTGGCCCTGGGAATACAAGGGCCGGCACGAAGACGGCAACGCGATGTACACGCTGACCACCCCGCTGTACGGCCTCACCCTCGGCATCGCCGTGCTGGCCGTCGGCGTCGCGGTCGTGCTGATCCGCAAGCACTTCATCCCGGCCGAGATCTCCATCCAGGACCGCCACGACGGCACGTCCAAGGAGGTCGACCGCCGCACCCTGGTCGCGCAGCTGCAGGACGCCGCCGAGACCTCCACCCTGGGCCGCCGCAAGCTCATCACCCGCACCGCGGGCCTGGGCGTCGGCCTGCTGGGCGTCGGCGCGCTGTTCGTCTTCGTCGGCGGCATGATCAAGAACCCGTGGGCCAAGCGCGACAAGTCGCCGCTGTGGGTCTCGGGCTGGACCCCGGACTACCCGGGCGAGACCATCTACCTGCGTCGCGACACCGGCCGCCCCGAGGACATCGTCCTCGTCAAGCCGGAGGATCTGGACGCCGGCGCCATGGAGACCGTCTTCCCCTGGAAGGAATCCTGGCGCGGGGACGAGCACGCGACCCTGGAGTCGCTGCGCGGAATCCGCAACGCGGTCATGCTGATCCGTCTGCGCCCGCACGACGCCGAGCACGCCATCAAGCGCAAGGGCCAGGAGAGCTTCAACTTCGGCGACTACTTCGCCTACTCGAAGATCTGCACCCACCTCGGCTGCCCCACCTCGCTGTTCGAGCAGCAGACCAACCGGATCCTGTGCCCCTGCCACCAGTCGCAGTTCTCGGCGACCGAATGGGGTAAGCCGGTCTTCGGTCCCGCCGCGCGTGCGCTGCCGCAGCTGCCGATCACCGTCAACGCCGATGGCTACCTGGTCGCCCAGCACGACTTCATCGAGCCCCTCGGCCCGGCCTACTGGGAGCGTCGTTCATGAGCCCTAGCAAAGTGGCCGTCCAGGCCAACGAGATCGACGAGCGCTACCGCGTCGCGGCGTTCGCCAAGCGGTCGATCAACAAGGTCTTCCCGACCCACTGGTCGTTCCTGCTCGGTGAGATCGCGCTGTACGCGTTCATCATCCTGCTGCTGTCGGGTATCTACCTGACGCTGTACTTCGACCCGTCCATGTCGGAGACCGTCTACCAGGGCGCCTACCAGCCCCTGCGCGGTGTCACCATGTCGCGTGCCTACGAGACCGCGCTGAACATCTCCTTCGAGGTGCGCGGCGGTCTGTTCGTGCGCCAGGTGCACCACTGGGCGGCGCTGCTGTTCGCGTCGTCGATCATCATCCACCTGTTCCGCATCTTCTTCACCGGCGCGTTCCGCAAGCCGCGTGAGGCCAACTGGGTGATCGGCTCGCTGCTGCTCATCCTGGCCATGTTCGAGGGCTTCTTCGGCTACTCGATCCCGGACGACCTGCTGTCCGGCACCGGTCTGCGCGCCGCCTTCGGTGGTATCACCATGGGCATCCCGGTCATCGGCACCTGGATGCACTGGCTGATCTTCGGCGGTGACTTCCCGGGCACGATCATCATTCCGCGTCTGTACATCGCGCACGTGCTGCTGCTGCCGGGCATCATCCTGGCGCTCATCGCCGCGCACGTCGCGCTGGTGTGGTACCAGAAGCACACCCAGTTCCCCGGACCGGGCCGCACCGAGAAGAACGTCGTCGGCGCTCGCATCATCCCGGTGTTCGCCGCCGACCAGGGCGCGTTCTTCGCCTTCACCCTGGGCGTCGTCGCCATCATGGGTGGCGTCTTCCAGATCAACCCGATCTGGAACCTGGGTCCCTACAACCCGTCTCAGGTCTCCGCGGGTTCGCAGCCGGACTTCTACATGATGTGGACCGACGGCATGGCGCGTCTCATGCCGCCGTGGGAGCTGTACCTGGGCCGCTACACGGTTCCGGCGCCGTTCTGGGTCGCGCTCATCATGGGCGCGGTGTTCGCTGTGCTGATCGCCTACCCGTGGATCGAGAAGCGCCTCACCGGCGACACCGCCCGCCACAACCTGCTGCAGCGTCCGCGCGACGTGCCGGTCCGCACCGCCATCGGTGCCATGGCCATCACGTTCTACATGGTGCTGACCCTGGCCTGTGTGAACGACATCCTGGCGCTGAAGTTCAACATCTCGCTGAACGCCACCACCTGGTTCTTCCGCATCGCCCTGCTGCTGGCCCCGCCGATCGCGTACTTCGTCGCGTACCGGTTCTGCATCGGCCTGCAGCGCAGCGACCGCGCGGTGCTCGAGCACGGCGTGGAAACCGGTGTCATCAAGCGGCTTCCGCACGGTGAGTACATCGAGGTGCACCAGCCGCTGGGCCCGGTCGACTCGCACGGTCACCCGGTTCCGCTGGAGTACCAGGGCGCCCCGGTGCCCAAGAAGATGGTCAAGCTCGGTTCCGCCGGCAAGCCCGGCACCGGCTCCTTCCTGCGCGCCGACCCCGCGTCGGAGCAGGCGGAGAACGTGGCCATCGCCCACGAGGAAGAGCACAAGATGCTCGAGGTGCTGGCGGAGGCGCAGAACGCCGCTGCCGGCAAGCACGATCACTGATCGTCACACCGTCACACGGGAAGGCCCCGAGTCGAATTCGACTCGGGGCCTTCCCCGTTTCCGGGACTCCGCCGATCGGGTGACAAGGTGACCGGGACCTGTTAGCTTCCGAATCATGGCTGTCCAGCCGGATCGACGGGCGGTCGCCCGGCCCGCGGTGGCGACCCGCTACGCGGTGGAGACCGGTCGGGCACAGGGGATTCCGGTCTCGGCGTGCCTGGCCGGGACCGGGCTGCGTGGCGGCGATCTGGAAGAACCCGGCGCACAGGTGCGGTCGGGGCAGGAACTGCGGGTCATCCGGAATCTGATCGCGCACGGGGGAGACGCGGCCGAACTGGGAGCCGCGACCGGGCGGCGGTACACACTCGGCGGCGCGGGGATCGTCGGCTACGCCATGGTGACGAGTCCGACCGTGGGGGACGCGATCCGGCTGCTACCGAGGTATTTCGCGGTGACCTCGGTGCGATTCGGGCCCTCGTTCATCGAGACCCGGGCCGGATTGGCGGTCGAAGCCGGGGACGGGGAGGTGCGCGGCGAAGCACGGGCCTTCCTGCTGACTCGCGATCTGACGGCCGCGTTCACGCTGGTCTCGGCGCTGGTCTCGGCCGGCGGCGGGACGCTCACCCTCGAATTCGAGCCGGGGCGAGGCGCATTCACCGTGCCGCCCGAGGCGCTCGGCCGGCCCGCCGCCCCACCCGACGCGCACACCGGAGCGCAGTGCATTCAGCAGTGCGAGCTGGCGCTGGACCGGCGGCACCGGCACACCGGCCCGGCAGCACAGGTTCGCCGAGTGCTCCTGCGGACGCCCGCGATCACGCCGTCACTCGCCGAGGTCGCCCGCGAGCTCGCGCTCTCCGAACGCGGACTGCACCGCCGACTCGCCGACCAGCACATCAGCTTTCGCAGCCTGGTCGACCAGATCCGGCAGCAGCTCGCCGCCGAACTGCTCGACCTCGGAATCGCCGGCGAAACCGTCACCCGCATGGTCGGCTCACCCGCCCAGCCCGTTTTCGGTCCCGGCTACCCGCGACGCCCGGGCACCCGGCCCGGCCGCGCTCACGACATCCCGCGCTGACGGTCGCTAACCCTGCGGCGCAGCCGGATTCGGCCTGGTCCACACCAGCGAGAACCGCCACAGGATGTGGCGTCGGTAGCGCACGCCCGGCAGGATTTCCGCGGCCGTCCGCCTCGTCTCGGCATAGGTTTGCGGCGGCGGCCAGACCACCGGGGAAGGGTGAGCCCACTGGGAGCGGAACAGCCGATCCTTGAAACTGGTGAGGAGGGCGGCGGCCTCCCAGGACAGATCGGCCGGAAAGTCGTTGCGCGCCATGCCCACGACCGCCAGGGTTCCGCCCGGTCGCAGCAGCTCCCGCATCCGGGTGAGAGCCTTGACGGTGTCCATGTGGTGCAGGGCGGCGATGGACACGATCCCGTCGAACGACTCCGGTTCGAAGGGGTACTCGAGGAAATCCGCCTGCAGATAGGTGATCTCGTCCGGCCCGGACTGGTCCCGGGCCAGCTCGATACTCCGCGCATCGGGATCGATTCCGGTCACCGCGGCCCCACCCAGCCGAATCCGCCTGGCCAGCATGCCTTCCCCGCACCCGACGTCCAGCACGTCCTTCGCCCCCGTGACCGCTTCGGCCAGCAACGGGTGGTACTCGATGTTGTGATTCCAGCGCTCGGCATCTGGCACATACATCCCGCCATTCTGACAGCGCGCCGCTGCTGCCACCCGCACGTTCCGGTCGGCCACTCGCCGGACACCTCCCACGCTGGTTCATCCGATCGGCGGCCCGGACCGGACTGTTCGCACGAAAACCCTGACCGCATCGGCCGATCGGGGCCTTCGCCAAATCGATACGGGGACTGCGTCTCTGATCCGGCACGCGGAAACGTGACCAGTTCGATCGTCACGTCGACGGGGACTGATCCGGGGTGGTGATGTGCGAGGCGGCTTCGGCCCGGGTTACCCAGTCGAGCCAGGGGCCCGCGCCGAGGCGGGGTTCGTGGTAGCCGTCGGTGGTGCGGACGATGCGGGTGCCGGGTTGCTCGAGCCAGCGGACCAGCAGGCCCGCCTCCTCCGGAAGTGCGCCGCGCAGTGGGGGATAGGCGGGGTGCTCTCCGGGGGCCGAGAGCAGGGGTGGGATCACGGTTTCGGCAGAGGCGGCGAGGCGGTCGACCACCGCCATGGGGGAGATGCCGCGCACGGCGGTGCCGGCGGCGGCGAGGCGGGCATGGCGGATGATCGCGAACTGCCAGCCACCCGCACCGTCGGGGTGAGCGGCAATCAGTTCCGGGATGGCGGCCAGCGCGGTCAGACGCTGGGTGCGGCGCAGGGCGCGGATCACCGTCACAGTGCGATCTCGCAGCCGGGCTGCGGCCTCGAAATGTTCTGCGGTGGACAGGGATTCGAGCCGCGCCGCAATGCTGTGCAGCAGGGTGTCGTCGGCGCCGGCGAACAGGGCGCGAACAGTGGCCGGAGCGCGTTCGTACTCCTCTATATAGAGCGGTCCGTTCTCGGCGCCCGCCGGGCAACCGCCGACCACCGCCGGCGGGCAATCGTGGCGGCCGGTGCGCGGGATGCGGGTGGTGCACGTCCGCAAGCCCGACTGCTCGGCGACGGTGGCGGCGATCTCCAGGGCGTCGGCGCGGGAGGTGAACGGGCCCAACGCGTCCCGGGTGGGCGTGCGGGAGACGGCGAAGCGGGGGAACGGCTCGTCGGTGAGCGTCAGCCACCAGGCTCGCTGCGGGAATTTCGAGCGCCGGTTGTAAGGCGGGGTGTGGGCGAGCAGCAGCCGCAGCTCCCGCACCCCGGCTTCCAGACCGTGTGAGCACTCGACGTGATCGACCCGCGTGGCCAGCTGCACCATCTCGCGCATGCGCGGTCGGGTGTCGGAACCGGTGAAGTAATTGCGAACGCGGCGGCGCAGATTCAACGCCGTCCCGATATAGAGGACTTCGTCCGACGGTCCCCGGAACAGGTAAACACCCGGCGTGGCCGGAAGATCCGCCGCCATCACACGTTTCGCACGCTGGCGGCGCGTCACCTCGGGAAGATAGTCGAGCAGCTCGGTGAGACTGTGCACCCCCTGGTTGCCGACCCGGGCGATGAGCGCGTGCAGCACGTCCACCGTCGCGCGGGCGTCGTCGAGCGCGCGGTGCGTGGGGCGGGTCTCGGCGCCCAGCAGCTGCGCCAGGTACCAGAGTTTGGCCGAGGGCGCCTCGTCCTTGGGCAGCACCCGCCGCGCGAGCTGGACGGTGCACACGATCTGGAAAGCCGGCCACGGCACTTCGCACTTCGCGGCGGCGGCCTTCAGGAAGCCCGTGTCGAAGCGGGCGTTGTGGGCGACCAGCACGGCTCCGCGCGCGAACTCCAGGAACCCCGGCAGCACCTGCTCGATGCGCGGGGCGTCCACCACCATGGCGGTCGTGATGCCGGTGATCTGCACGATCTGCGGCGGGATCGCGCAGCCGGGGTTCACCAGGGTCGCGAACTCGCCGAGCACCTCGCCGCCGCGTACCTTCACCGCCCCGATCTCGGTGATCGAGTCGCCCTCGGGGCTGGTGCCGGTCGTCTCCAGGTCCACGACCACGAACGTTGTGTCATAGAGCGGGGTTTCGAGCTCGTCGAAGGCCAGCTGTCCGGACACGGAGGGGAAGCCTAGGCGCAGGGTCCGACAACTTCGCCCGGTCACGGCCGGGAGGAAGCGGCTCGAGGTGACCTGGGGAATATCGGTATTTGTGGCGGAGATTCTCGAGATGAAATCCCCGAATTGCCGAAATATGCCAGATTGTGGCCAGGGTCACAATTATTCGGAAAATGGATCAATTTTGAGGAAGGGGGTGGTTGGTTCGGATCGGGTTCCGGCGTGTGCTGTGCCGCTGTCCTGCGGTCGGGCGTGTCGGATGGGTGTGTCGCAATCGCCCTGGTCGGGGGCCGTGGCTCCTACCTCGTGTTATGCGGAATTCGTCGAGGTCGGAAGGGCCTCCGGCGGCCACGGGCTACTCGCCGGTAGCTACTGGAACGCTCTTCGGAAAATGGCCGTTGTTATCTTTTCGTGATTGCTGTGACGTTTGTCGCACCGAAATAGGGCTGCGTAACAATTTCGAGTCATGCATCGGCTGTCCCGGCTTTACAAAGCACCGTTATGTACTCGTAATCTTCCTGAGACCTTGCGGAGTCCGACGCACCACCGGGTGCGGCGTCGCAAGGCAGATTGGAAGTACCTCATCATGGCGACCACCACCGTGAAGCGACAGGCCCGGGGCATGCAGCGCACTGCGCGTCGTGCCGCTGCGGCCGGTGCCGTCGGCGCTGCCACGCTGAGCGCGCTGCTGCTGCCCGCGACTCCCGCCTCCGCCCAGCCGGTGAACACCCCGGTCGGCACCATCGACGTGCCCGACCAGATCCAGCTCCCCGCCGGCATTCCGGGCCTCCCGGAATCCCTGCCGGTGAACATCCCCGCCCTCCCGGGCATCACCATCCCGGGCGTCCCGGCGGCCCCCGGCCCGCAGGCCGGCCCGCACCAGATCGCGGTCGACGCCGCCATGAGCCGCATCGGCGACCCGTACGTGTACGGTGCCGCCGGCCCGAACGCCTTCGACTGCTCCGGACTGGTGCAGTGGTCCTACGCGCAGGCTGGAGTCAGCCTGCCGCGCACCAGCTATGAGCAGCTCAATGCCGGCAGCCCGGTCTCGTTCAACGACCTGGAGCCCGGTGACGTGGTGTCGTTCTACGGCGGCAGCCACTCCGGCATCTACATCGGCGACGGCAATGTGGTGCACGCGTCCACCTCCGGTCAGCCGGTGAAGGTCGCCCCGATTTCCTCCATGCCGTTCACGGGCGCGCGCCGCATCTGATTCGCCGCTTGACCGGGGAGCCTTCCCCGTAGCCGACCGCGGGCGGCCGACCTGCGGAAGAGGCGGTGACCGTGATGATTCCGTGGCCTGCTGGACACAACCGGTCGCCGTTTCGTAATCTTATCGAGACCTTCTGAACCGGCTCGGGGTAAGAGAACGGGACGACACCAACGGTGGCAGCGCAGCAGCGACCTCATCGGACACACAGTCAGCGAACCAGGCGACTGGTGGGTGGAGCCCTCACAGTAGGCGCACTCATGGTCGGCACCTCCGGCACGCTGGGCATCGGACCCGCGACAGCCGATCCGGCCTCCGCACCGGCATCTGCTGGGGAAGCAGTGCAGCGGCTCATCGATCTGTCGCGGCAGTCCGAACAGCTCAATCAGCAGGCGCTCGACGCGCAGGCCGATCTGGATACCAAGGCCGCCGCGGCCGGCGTGGCCGACCAGCGGGCCGCCGACGCGGCCGCCACCCTGGACGCGGCCAAGGCGGAAATCCGGCGCTACCAACCGGTCATCGATCGGGCCGCGACCTCCGCGCTGCTCGGCAGCCGCACCAACCGGCTGACATCGCTACTGGTCAGCAATTCGCCACAGCAGCTGCTCGACCAGATGTCCATCGTGGACTTCGTGGGCGCGCGCACCAATGATCAACTGGGCCAGTATCAGCGGGCCACCGACGCGGCCTCGGTCGCCGAGGCCGCCGCCCGCGCCGCCGCCGACACCGCGCGCGCCGCCAGCGCCGCCGCCGACGCGGTCCGCACCGACCTCGAATCCAAACGTGCTGCGCTGCAAGGATCCATGGCCCAGGTGATCGCCGCGTGGGGTCAGCTCTCCGCCGGTGACAAGTCCGCGCTCGCGGGCTCCATGTTCCCGCCCGGCTTCGATCGCGACAGCCTGCTCCGCGGTCTGGTGCCCGGTTCCGGAACCAGCGCGCTGGCCGCAGGTCTCACCCGCGTCGGCGATCCCTATGTCTGGGGCGCCACCGGTCCCGACCAGTTCGACTGCTCCGGCCTGGTGCAGTGGGCGTTCCGCCAGGTCGGCAAGAGTGTGCCGCGCACCAGCCAGCAGCAGTCCAGCTACGGCACGCCGGTCGACGCGAAGGACCTCCAACCCGGCGACGTCGTCTTCTTCTACTCTGACATCTCGCATGTGGGCATCTACGCCGGCAACGGATTGATGCTGCACGCTTCGACTTTCGGCGTTCCCGTGCAGGTCGCGCCGATGAGCTCCACACCGTTCCATTCGGCGCGCCGGTTCTGACCTCCGCGGACCGCGCATGATCACGACGAGGTGGCGATGAGCGCTCTGCGGCAGGTGCACGGCTGGCTCGCGGCCCGGCGGCGGTTCCAGTTCGTCGCCACCCTGGTGATGGTCAGCGCGCTGACCGCGGCCTGCGGGGCGCTGCTCATGTTGCCGAACTCGGTGCTGCCCAAGCTGCGCGCGGTGGCGCCGGGGCAGGATTCGAGCCAGGTCACGCCCACCGATCCGCAGGTGCCGCAGGTGAAACGGACCATGGAGGGCTACGGCAAGGTCGTCGCCGAGACCGCTTCCACCGGGCCGGATCGCACCGGCATCGTGCTCGGTCATTCCGGGCAGCAGGCCGATATCGATGTGCTGGCAGGCGAACTCGCGGCAAGCACCACGGCGGTCACCGCGCTGTGGGGTGCGGACTGGAATCAGGCGCCCGTCGTCGTGGTGGCGTCCAGCACGTCGGAGTTCGCGGCGCTCACCCATGTCGTCGGTGACGTGCCCGCCGAGGTCGCGGCCTCGACCGTCGCCGATCCCTTCCGTCCCGGCGCCCAACTGACCGGGCAGCGCGTGGTTTTCGGCCCCGACGCCGGCCGCCGCCTCGGCGCCGACGCCCTGCGCTCGGTGCTGCGTCACGAACTCACCCACATGGCGACCCGCGCGGTCACCGTCGACGGCTCCCCGATGTGGATGCTCGAGGGCTTCGCCGAATACTCGGCCCACCGCGACCTGCGCCACCCCATCGCCCAGATCGCCCCCACCCTCACCGCCCGCGCCCACGCCGGCGACCTGCCCGCCGACCTTCCGCCCGACGCCATGTTCGAGCCGACCAGCGGCAACGCCTCCCTGGCCTACGAACAGGGCTGGTCCGCCTGCGCTTTCATCGCCGACCGCTACGGCGACGCGAAACTCATCACCCTCTACCGGCAGCTCGCATCGGGCCCGAAGGACCGCACCGCGATCGAGACTGCCCTGCGCACGACCCTCGGCGTCGGCTATGCCGACTTCATCACCGACTGGCGTACCTGGCTGACCACCCGCACGGCCGAGGGCGCATAACTCGGGGGTGCGAGGTTTCGGGGCGGGGGGAGCGCGAGCGCTGGGTGCAGTAGGTTTGTGACATGGGGCGAACTCTGCTGGTTACCAATGATTTCCCGCCGCGACCGGGTGGGATTCAGTCGTATCTGCATGCGCTCGCCCTGCAGCTGCCCGCCGACGAGCTGGTGGTGTACGCGCCGCGGTGGCGGGGGGACAGTCACTGGAAGTTCGATGCGCAGCAGCCTTTTCAGGTGGTGCGCCATCCGACGACGCTGATGCTGCCCACACCGCTGGTGGCGCGGCGGGCCAAGAAGCTGATACGCGACGAGAAGTGCGATCGGGTGTGGTTCGGGGCGGCGGCGCCGCTGGCGCTGATGTCGCCGGTGCTGCGCCAGGCGGGCGCGGAGCGGATTCTGGCGTCCACCCACGGGCACGAGGTGGGCTGGTCGATGCTGCCGGTGGCGCGGCAGGCGCTGCGGGTCATCGGCGATCACACCGATGTCGTCACCTACGTCAGCAAGTACACGCGGCGGCGGTTCTCGACCGCGTTCGGGGCGCAGGCCGCGCTCGAATATCTGCCACCCGCCGTGGATTCCGAGGTGTTCAAGCCGGATCCGGCCGCCCGCGCCGAACTGCGCGAGCGCTACGGGCTCGGGGACCGGCCCACCATTCTGTGCCTCTCGCGGCTGGTGCCGCGCAAGGGGCAGGACATGCTGATCACGGCCATGCTCGAGATTCGCAAGCGGATCGACGGGGCGGTGCTGGTCATCGCCGGCGGCGGGCCCTACGAGCAGAAGCTGCGGCAGTTCGCCGAGGTCATGGGCCTGAGCAATGACGTGGTCTTCACCGGCCGCGTCGCATCGGGCGAACTCGCCGCCCACCACACCATCGCCGATGTCTTCGCCATGCCCTGCCGCACCCGCGGTTTGGGCCTGGATGTCGAGGGCCTGGGCATCGTGTTCCTGGAGGCCTCGGCCACCGGAGTGCCAGTGGTGGCGGGCAATTCCGGTGGCGCGCCGGAAACCGTGCGGGAAGGCGAAACCGGTCGCGTCGTGAACGGCCGCTCCGTCGAGGACCTCACCGACGCCATCGTCGACATCCTCTCCGACCGCGACGCCGCCGCCCGCATGGGCGAGGCCGGCCGCGCCTGGGTCCAGCAGCAATGGCGCTGGGACCTGATGGGCGCGCGACTACAGCGACTGCTGGATCCGAGCTGCTCGACGAACGCACCGGCGCGCTGAGGCAATACCCAAAGGTTCGCGGCCGTCTAGATTCTGGCCTGCGGCTCGAGAGACCTCCGCTTCGAGCGAAGGGGGCTCGAGCGGAGAGGGAAGAATCGAGACTTCGGGGCCGCGAACCCGCCCGGAGCGAAGCGTAGGGCAAGATAGGCACCGTGAGCAGTATCCAGGTTGCCGACCAGACATTCGTCGCCGCGCCGGGCACGGCCGTGGCCGAGGTGCTGGCCGATCGTGCCCGCTGGCGCCGCTGGTGGCCCGACCTGCAGTTGGAGGTCCGGGAAGACCGGGGCGACAAGGGGATTCGCTGGACCGTCAGCGGCGGTGCGGACGGCACCATGGAGGTCTGGCTGGAGCCCATGCTGGACGGCGTCATCATGCACTACTTCATGCACGCTGAACCGCGCGGCGGCGTCGCCGGTATGTCCGGGCGTGAGCTGCTGGCCCTGAACCGGACTCGCCGGGTCGCGGGCAAGGTCATGTCCTTCGAGATCAAGGCCCGCCTCGAGGCCGGGCGCAAGGCCGGGGTCGCGCCCGCGGCCGCGCACTAGAAAGGAAGCGTTGCCGCCCATGGCCGATCGAACTCAGAGGTCGATCGTGATCGACGCCCCCTCGGATCGAGTGATGGCCGTCATCGCCGACCTGGAGTCGTATCCGGAATGGGTCGCTGCGGCCCGCTTGGTCGAGGTGCTGGACAAGCTGCCGGACGGCCGCGCCCGCATCGCCCGCTTCGTGCTGGACGCCGGCGTCGTCAAGGACACCTACACGCTGTCCTATACCTGGCGGCCCGACGGCCGCGCGGTGAGCTGGAGCCTGGTCGCGGGTGATCTGCAGAAGACGCAGGACGGCACCTACGAGCTGATCGCCCTGCCCGACGGCACCACCCAGGTGGTCTACGAGCTGACCGTGGATCTGAACATCCCCATGATCGGCATGTTCAAACGCAAAGCGGAGAAGGTCATCACCGACACCGCCCTCAAGGAACTCAAGAAACGGGTCGAAGGCTGACCGCCGGCGGTACCGAACGCTCGCCGCGCCCCGCCACCCGCGTCGAGCTGTTCATCGGCAAGGGCGGTGTCGGAAAAACTACGCTGGCCTGCGCTACCGCACTCGCCTACGCCCGCAACGGCCGCCGCGTCCTGCTGGCCTCCCTCGACCAGGCGCATTCCCTGGGCGACGCCCTGGGGTACCGCCTGCGTCACGGTTCGACCCCCGCGGTCGCCACGCTGCCCCTGCCCATGTTCCGAACTCCGGCACCCGCTTTCGCGGACGTCCGCGATCCGGACGCCCCCGATCCGGGATTCGGGCCGGGTCCCGACGCCGAGCCGGCGCTGGATGTCATCGAGGTGGATTCGCTTGCGCTGCTGGAGGATCGGTTCCGGCAGGTGCTGGTCATGGTGTCCGGCGCCGGGCACGAGCACGGATTCGACCTGGGGGCACTGGATCCCGCGGAGCTGACCGGCCTGCCGGGGGTGCAGGAACTGCTGGCCATGCTGGAGATCACCCAGTTCGCCAGGGACGCGCAATGGGATGTGATCGTGGTGGATTGCCCGCCCTCGGCGGACATGCTGCGCATTGTCACCGCGCCGGACACCGTGCTCGGCTATCTGGAGCGGGTGTGGCCCGCGCACGCCCGCACGATGGAGGCGATCGGCGCCGACTTCCGCAAGGCCGTGCTGGCGGTGACGGTCGAGCAGATCGTGCAGGCGGTCTCGGAAGCCCGTGACCTGCTGGCGGATCAGACCCGCACCGGCGCCCGGCTGGTGACCGCCGCCGAACTGGTCGCGGTGGCCGAGTCCGCGCGGGTGCGGTCGGCGGCGGCGCTGCTGGGGATCCGGCTGGACGCGGTGCTGGTGAACAAGGTGCTGCCGGAAATGCCGCCCCCGCATCCGGTGGAGCCGCCGCATCCGGCGACGCAGTGGTACTTCAACCGGCGCGGCGAGCAACTCGACGTGGCGGGGGAGCTGCGCAAGCGGCTGCACGGGCTTCCGGTGCAGGTCGTTGCGCATGCGGGCGCCGAACCGGTGGGGTTGGGTTCGCTGGCGGCGCTGTCCTACGCGGTGGACGCGAGTGGTAACTGGGTGGGAGGGCGTCCGGTCCCTATGCTTGGCACAGACGCGGACGGTGTGCCGCCCGGCCTCGAGAGAAGTACCGCCGCCGAGCCGGTGGTACGGCTCGAGTCCGGGGCGGGGGTGCACTCGGTGTTCGCGATGCGCATGCATCTGCCGGTGGTCGATCCGTCGACGCTGCGGCTGGGACGAGTGGAGGACGATTTGATCGTGGGAGCGGACGGGGTCCGGCGGCGGTTGCGGCTGGCCCCGGTATTGCGGCGGTGCACGGTCGAGGCCGCCGAACTCGACGGCGACCACCTGGTGATCCGCTTCCGGCCCGATCCTCAGGTCTGGCCGAAATGACCAGGCACCACCCGCGCCCCGGTCACCCCGAGGAGAATCTCGGCGAATTCGCCGAGGAGCTACGGCTGTTGGCCGAGGCCGTCCTCGAACGGGTCGAGCCGGTGCTGCGCCGCACCGCCGCAGACGGCCGCACCGAATGGTCGAGCTGCAGCTGGTGCCCGGTGTGTGCGGCCGCGGCCATCGTGCGCGGCGAGCACCACGATGTGGTGGCGGCCATCGCCGAACACGGCACCGCCATCGTGACCGTGCTGCGCGAGGCGCTCGCCGGTGTCCCGGTGGATCCGGTGATCCCGCCGGATCTGGATCCGGAGTCGCCGGAATACCAAGCCTGGCATCACTTCTCGCATACCGCCGAAACCGATTCCGGGGCGGGCGATCTGCCTTTCGCCGACGCGAATGACGCCGCGCGCGGCGACACGGGCGCGGGTGAGTTCCCGCCCGGCGGAGCGCGATCCGGTGACCCGCACGGTGCGGCGGGCCTGGCCGCGGTGTTCGCGCGCTTCCTCGCGGGCGCGCAGGGCCGTGCGGCGGCCCGGGGCCGGTCGCAGGCCCACCCGCCCGCCGAGGCGTCGGACGATTCCTTCGGTCCCGGCACCGGTACGGCCCGCCGCTCCGGCGCAGGTGATCCGGACGACTCGACCGCGATGCCGCACAACGATTTCCGCACCGGCCGAGTGGCCGATGAGCAGCCCGCCCCCGCCGGGCCCTTCGGCCCGCCGGTCGCACACCCCGGCTCCGAGCCGGGGTCCGTGGCCGGATCCACGGCCCAGCCCGCCCGCGACGCGAGCTCGGCGGCGGGCCGCGGCGCGCAATCCGGTGGTGGAAGGCGGCCCAAGCGCGCGAAATACGTCCCTATCGACGTGACGATCAAGGCATGACGGGCGGTGTGGACGTGCCGTTGACCGTGGGTATCGATGTGGGCGGCACGAATATTCGGGCCTCGGTGGTCGACAGCGCGGGCGAGGTGCTCGACACCGTGACCGCGCCGACCCCGCACTCCGCGCGCGCTCTCGAGGACGGTCTGGCCCGGGCGGTGCGCGAACTGTGCTCCCGGCACGCCATCGGCGCGGTCGGTCTCGCGGTGGCGGGTTTCGTGGACGAGGACCGCGCCACCGTGCGTTTCGCCCCGCACCTGCCGTGGGAGGACGCCCCGGTCGCGCAGCGGCTCACCGACCGTCTCGGCCTGCCGGTGATCCTGGAGCACGACGCGAATGCCGCGCTGTGGGCGGAGTACCGCTTCGGCGCGGCGGCGGGCGGGCGCAATGTGGTGCTGGTGGCGATCGGCACCGGCATCGGCGCGGCCCTGCTGAGCAATGGCCAGCTGTATCGCGGAAGTTTCGGTGTCGCACCGGAACTGGGGCATCTGCAGGTGGTGCCGAACGGCCGCGCGTGTGCCTGCGGCAAGCGCGGCTGCTGGGAAAGGTATTGCAGCGGAACCGCTCTGGTGGACACCGCGATCGAGTTGCTGGCCACCGATCCGCAGCGTTCCGCGGTGCTGGCCCGGGAGTCGGGGCGGGACCCGGGCTCGCTGACCGGTCGCCGGGTGGCGGGCGCGGCCCAGGACGGCGACCCGGTCGCGCTCGAGGTGATGGCCGATTTCGCGCGCTGGCTGGGTCTGGGCCTGGCCTTCGTGAGTGACCTCTTCGACCCGGATCTGATCGTGGTGGCGGGCGGCGTGAGCACTTCCGCCCCACTGTTCCTCGACGACGCGCGCGAGCATTACGCGGCCTCCATCACCGGCGCCCGGCACCGCCGGCTGGCCCGGATCCGCACCGCCCAGCTGGGTGAGGCGGCGGGCATGATCGGCGCCGCCGAGCTGGCGCGCGCCGCGGTGCCGTCGGCGTCGGACGCGGTGTCGGCGCACCGCTGACCTGCTGCTCACCGCCCGGCGAATTCCGAAGCGTGGGACCAAAGTCCCGTCATCGGAGAAACGCGCCACCGCCGGTTGGTTACCGGCTGGTCGCAGCGGTAGGGTAGGCAAGCGAGTGGTGGTGCCCGCAACGAGGCCGGTCCCGGGTATCGAAAACAGGGGAAAGGACGCAATGTTCTACTGGCTGCTGAAGTATGTGTTCCCTGGTCCATGGATGCATCTCGTCAACCGGCCGCAGGTCGAGGGCGTCGAGAACATTCCCGCCAAGGGCGCAGCGATTCTGGCCGGCAATCACTTGTCGTTCACCGACTGGCTATTCACCCCGCTGATGAGCCCGCGTCGCATCACCTATCTGGCCAAGGCCGAATACTTCACCACGCCCGGTCTCAAGGGCCGGTTGCAGAAATGGTTCTTCTCCGGTGCCGGTCAGTATCCGATCGACCGCTCCGGTGCGGACGCCGCCGAGAGCGCGCTCAATACCGCGCGCAAGCTGCTGGACGAGGGTCGCCTGGTAGGCCTGTATCCCGAAGGCACGCGCTCCCCGGACGGTCGCCTCTACAAGGGCAAGACCGGTGTGGCACGCCTCGCCCTGGAGACCGGAGTGCCGGTGATCCCGGTCGCCCTGATCGGTACCGACGAGGTGTGCCCGCCCGGTCCGTTCCGCTGGCGGCCGCGCAAGGTCATCGTGAAATTCGGTGAGCCGATCGACTTCTCGCGCTACGAGGGCATGGGCGGCAACCGCTTCGTCGAGCGCGCCGTCACCGACGAGATCATGTACGAGCTCATGCGGATGGGCGGTCAGGAGTACGTGGACGTGTACGCCGCGAGCCTGAAGAAGGGCGTGCCGTCGGGCAGCCGCCCGGACGCCGACCGCGTCCCGGAGACCATGGCCGGCTAGTCCGCCAGACCACCGGAAAGGCCCCGGGAGACCAAGTCTCCCGGGGCCTTTCGCATGTCGATCTCAGACCGCGCGCAGGCGCCGCGCCGCCTCGATGGCCTCGAATTTCGCGAGGTTGTGGCGGGCGTCGGCGAGCGCGTCGTGCGCGTCCTTGGGGACCGGCGGCAGGGCGGGCCGGCCGTGCTGGTCCCAATGCTGGCGCAGCTCATTGGTGTAGCGGGGCAGCGCGTTGGGGAGGTCGACCATGGATCCCCACAGCTGGCACAGCGCCACGTGGTCGTAGGCTCCGACCCAGGCCCACAGTTCGGGTTCCACGTTGGGTCGTGGGACCAGGAACTTGTAGAGGTCGTCGCGGATCCGCTCGCGCGGACGCCACAGCGGCGAGGACGGCGGCGGTAGCTTGGGCAGGACATTGCGGCGGACGAACGGCCCGGCCTTCTCGGGATCGAATTCGGTGGAGACCGCGTAGAACTCGCGTCCGTCCTCGCACACCACCGCGATGGATACGAGGTCGATGACGGTCCCGTCCTCGATGAATTCCGAATCGTAAAAGTACCGCAGTGAGATGGGTCTCTCCTCAGCTCAGGTCCGGGTCGGATGGCAGATCATCCGCTCCCAGCCTAGGCGGCGGCGCGGTGTGAGCAATTCAAGCCCTGGGGGTGCTCGGGGTCGGCGCGGGCAATCCGTATTCTGAACTGGTGAACTGGACCGTCGACGTACCGATCGATCGCTTGCCGGAACTTCCTCCGCTACCCGCCGAGCTCCGTCGGCGTCTCGACGACGCGCTGGCCCGCCCGGCTCTGCAACAGCCCTCCTGGAATCCCGAGCAGGCCGCCAAGATGCGCACCGTGCTGGAGAGCGTGCCGCCCATCTGCGTGCCCGCCGAGGTCGAGGAGCTGCGCCTGCGGCTGGCCGAGGTGGCCCGCGGCGAGGCGTTCCTCATGCAGGGCGGTGACTGCGCCGAGACCTTCGCGGACAACACCGAGCCGCATATCCGCGGCAATATCCGCACGCTGCTGCAGATGGCCGTGGTGCTCACCTACGGCGCCAGCCTGCCGGTGGTGAAGGTGGCCCGGATCGCGGGCCAGTACGCCAAACCCCGGTCGGCCGACCTCGATTCGCTGGGCCTGCGGTCCTACCGCGGTGACATGGTGAACTCGCTGGTCGCGGATGCGGCGCTGCGCGAACACGATCCGTCGCGCCTGGTGCGGGCCTACGCCAACGCCTCGGCCGCCATGAACCTGGTGCGCTCGCTGACCTCGGCCGGCATGGCTGATCTGCACAAGGTGCACGACTGGAACCGCGAGTTCGTGACCCAGTCCCCGGCCGGCGCCCGTTACGAGCAGATGGCCACCGAGATCGACCGCGCGCTGGCCTTCATGAAGGCCTGTCGCGTCAACGATCCGAACCTGTCGAGCGCCCGGCTGTACGCCAGTCACGAGGCGCTGGTGCTCGACTACGAGCGGGCCATGCTGCGCCTGAGCGAGCACCCGGTCACGGGCGACCCGGTGCTGTACGACCTGTCGGCGCACTTCCTGTGGATCGGTGAGCGCACCCGTCAGCTCGACGGCGCGCACATCGCATTCGCCGAACTGGTGTCCAACCCGATCGGCCTCAAGATCGGCCCGACCACCACGCCCGACCAGGCGGTCGAGTACGTCGAGCGGCTGGACCCCAACAACGAGCCCGGCCGCCTGACCCTGGTCGCGCGCATGGGCAATCAGAAGGTCCGCGAAACGCTGCCCCCGATCATCGAGAAGGTGCAGGCCACCGGTCACCAGGTGATCTGGCAGTGCGACCCCATGCACGGCAACACCCACGAGTCGTCCACCGGCTACAAGACCCGGCACTTCGACCGCATCGTCGACGAGGTGCAGGGCTTCTTCGAGGTGCATCACGCGCTGGGCACCCACCCGGGCGGTCTGCACATCGAGCTCACCGGTGAGAACGTCACCGAGTGCCTCGGTGGCGCGCAGGACATCTCGGACCTCAACCTGGAGGAGCGCTACGAGACCGCCTGCGACCCGCGCCTGAACACCCAGCAGTCGCTGGAACTGGCGTTCCTGGTCGCGGAGATGCTGCGCTAGTAGGCGAAACGAACGGAGCCCGGACCGCCCTGTGCGGCCCGGGCTCTCGGCTGTTCGTGTCACGTCGTCCAGGGCGACAACTGTTTCGTGCCGATGGGGGCAACGGCCCGAGTACGCCCAGAATCGGTTCGGAACCCAACCACCGGCACGGATGCACTGCGGTCGCCGGCTCTCGGCCGTCCGCTGACGGCGGGGAGAGGCGCGGGCCGGCTACGGAATGGCGACGAGTGTGATGGTGGATCCGGGCTGAACGGCGTCGCCGGGCGCGGCGCTCTGCGAGATGACGATCGAGCCGTCGTTGTTGGCGAGCTGCCGGACGGTGACCTGCAGGCCGAGGGCCTGTAGCTTGCTGCGGGCGGTGGAGACGTTGGCGCCCAGCAGGTTCGGCATGTCGATGGCGCTGTTGACGATGAGGACCACGGCATTGCCGGATTCGGTGCTGGTGCCCGCGGCGGGGTCGGTGCCGATCACCTGCCCGGACTTGATCTTGGTGTCGTACTGGTCGCGGGTGGAGCTGACGGTGAGCCCGGCCTTCTGCAGCGCCGTCTTGGCCTCGTCCTCGGTCTTGCCCCGCACATCCGGGACCTTGACCGGCTGGGAACCCTTGCTGCGGTAGACCTTCACCTGCGCGTTGGCGGGGAGGACGGTGCCGGGACCCGGATCCACCTTGGCGACAGTGCCTTTGGGGGCGGTGCTGCTCACCTCGCCGCCGTCCACGGGCGTCAGTCCCGCGTCCCGGATGGCCTTGTTCACCGAGTTGACATCCTGTCCGGACTGGACGTCGGGGACCTTCGGCTTGCCGCTGGAGACCAGCACCGCGACCAGCGAGCCCTTGGTGATCCGGGTACCGGCGACCGGGTCGGTGCCGACCACATTGCCCACCGGGATCATGTCGGAGGCCTTCTGCCGGGTCTCGGTCTTGAAGCCCGCGTCCTGCAGTGTGGCGACGGCCTTCTGGGTGTCCATACCGGCGATCGAGGGCACCGCCGAGTATCTGCCGACCCCGAGCCACCAGCCGCCGAGGCCCAGCAGCACGGCCAGGGCGATCACGATGCTCAGCCAGACCACGACCTTGCGTCGCGATTTGCCGCGATCCTCGATCAGATCGTTGCCGTAGCCGCGGTTCGCCGGCGGCCCGGACGGGGGCGCGTATTCGGGCTGCTGTTGCTGGTACTCCGACGGCAGTTCCCGCGCCGCGGTCATGACCCGGGTCTGCTGCGCCTGCGGCTGCATGTGCACGGTCGGCGGGTCGGCGGGGAGCCGGGTGGTGAGGTCGGCCGCGCCCGGAATCGGCCGCGAGGGCGGCGTGACCGGTCCGCGCGGCGCGGGGGTGGGGCCGACCCGGTATTTGGCGCTGAGGTGCTCGGCCGACTCGGTGGGCGCGGGTACCCGGTAGTCGGGCAGCCGCAGTTCGCGGGCGATGCGGCGCAGTTCGTTCGCCATCTCGGTGGCGTCGGAGTAGCGGTGCATGGGTTCGCGCGCGGTGGCGTGCGCGACCAGCTCGTCGAATTCCGGTGGGACGCCGCTGATCAGGCGGCCGGGGCTGGGCACGTCCTTCTCGACCCGCTGCAGCGCGATGGACAGCGAGTTGTCGCCGGTGAACGGCGTTCGGCCGGTGAGCATTTCGAAGATCAGGATGCCCGCCGAGTAGACGTCGCTGCGGGCGTCGGCGGTGCCGCTGGTGACCTGCTCGGGCGAGAGGTAGGCGGCGGTGCCGAGAATCACGCTGTCGGAGGTGATCTTGGCCTCGGCGACCGCGCGCACCAGTCCGAAGTCGGCGATCTTCACCTCGCCGGAGTCGGAGATGAGCACGTTCTCCGGCTTGATGTCGCGGTGCACCAGTCCGGCCGAGTGGGCGACGCCGATCGCGAAGAGGACGGGTTCGGCGACGGCGCGCACGGCGTGCGGGGGCATGGGCCCGCGTTCGCGCAGCAGCTCGCGCAGGGTGCCGCCCTCGACCAGTTCCATGATGAGGAACGGATGGTCACCGTCCACGCCCTGGTCGTAGACCGCGACGAGCGACGGGTGTTTGAGCTTGGCCACGGCCCGCGCTTCGAGCTCGAAGCGGGTGAGGAACTGCGGATCGGAGGCGAATTTCGGGTCCATCACCTTGATGGCAACGGGTCGGTCCAATCTGGTGTCCACTCCCCGGAACACCATGGACATACCGCCACGCGCGATCGGCGCGTCGATGCGGTAGCGCCCTTCCAGCATCTGGCCGATCAACAGCAACCCTTCCGATTTCCCGAGTCCGCCCGGTGCGGCTCACCCGATGGTAGTCGCGTCGGGGTGTGATGCGACTGTGGCGACGCGAGAGACTACCGTGGTCCGCGTGAGTGCCTTTCCATGCAGCGAAGACGTCTTGCCGGACTCGGTGACCCTGATCCCGCTGCCCGACGTGGCCGACCAGTTGGGCATGGTGGTCACGCGGGTACACCAGATGCTGCGCGACCACCAGATCCTCGCGGTCCGCCGGAACGGCGTGGCCGGTATCCCGAAGGAGTTCTTCGACTCCACGGGCGCCGTCGCCAAGCATCTGACGGGTCTGATCACGGTGATGCGCGACGGCAAGTACACCGACGAGGAAATCCTCGAGTGGATCTACACCGAGGACGACACCCTCCCCGGTCGTCCGATCGACGCCATCCACGGCCCGCTGGCGCGTGAAGTGATCCGGCGCGCTGCGGCCGACCCCTTCTGACCCGCAGGCCTCCCGCGCGGTGCCCAGGCACCGCGCTCGGCCTGATGCCCGAGGCGCCAACTGATTTGGCGCCGTACGGGGTAACTCGTCGGGGACGTCCGAGAGTCGACCCTCTGGCACGACCGCCGGTCCGCTCGCTTATCGGAGGGGCTCCCCGAATCCCGGCAGCAGGCGCGAAGAGGCGGATAGGTGTTCCCGTGCCGCGATCCGCAATCGGCGATGCTGCGGCACCACCGCGCGGCGGGTGAAGACCGCGTAATCGGCGCGTTCGATCTCGTCCAGGATGCTGCCGTAGAGCGTGGCCGCGGTCCGGATGGCCGGGCGCACGCGTGGGCTGAGCAGCTCGATGCCGGGGGTGGCGCGGCGGTAGACGCCGCGGTTGACGGCGATCAGGTGCGCGAGCCCGCGCCGCACCTTCGGATCGGTCCGGCCGGATGCCCGGCAGTGGTACAGCAGTTCGGTGTCCACGCCGAAGGCCGCCAACTCGTCGGCGGGCAGATACACGCGTCCGCGATCGAGGTCCTCGCCGATATCGCGCAGGAAGTTGGTGAGCTGGAAGGCTTCTCCCAGCGCGGCCGCGGCGGGTTCGGCGTCGGCCACCGGGACGACCGTGCCCAGCACCGGCAGCAGCTGCAGTCCGATGGCGGCGGCCGAGCCGCGCATGTAGTCGCGCAGGTCGCTCATGGTGGGGTAGCGGTCGCGGTAGTGCGGGCCGCCGGGGATGTCCATGCGCATGGAGTCCAGGAAGACCCAGAAGTGTTCGGCGGCAATCGAATACCGGCGGATGGTGTCGCATACCGCGAGCAGTGCCCGGTCCTCGGGCCCGTCGCCGGCCTCGACGGGGGCGTCCACCAGGCGGGCCCGGAGTTCGTGTTCGATCCGATCCAGCCGGGCCGCGGATTCCGCTGCGCGGCTGGGCGCGTCGCTCGCGTCGACGATGTCGTCGACCAGGCGGGCGAAGGCGTACAGCGCGTGCACGGCCGGTCTTCGCTCCGGTTCCAGCAGCCGGGTGGCCAGGAAGTAGGTGCGGCCGTGGGCGGCGGCGATCCGGCGGCAGTCACGATAGGCGCGGTCGAGCCGCTCGGACTGATCGGGCAGTACGGGTGGCGCGGGTGCGGTGGACTGGTTCACGCCGGCCCGGCCGCGGGCGCGACGCCGAGCTGTTCGGCCTGCGGGCGGGCCGCCCGCAGTTTCAGCGGATCCACCGTGCACAGCGACAGCGCCGCCACCACCGCCGCGAAGATGGCCAGCGTGCCGTGCACATAGTTGGACACCGGCGACCCGTCGGGCTGGAACACCAGCATGAGCCAGGTGCACAGGCCCACCAGCACCTGCAGGGTCCGGGTGGTGAGCGCGAATCCGGCGGCCAGCGCCAGCGGCCACGAGTAGTACCAGGGCAGTGCGGCGGGCGAGAGGATCACGATGGCCACGAACGCGACGAGAATGCCGAGCACGGCCTCCTTCTCGCTGTTCTTGAACCGCCACCAGGCCCACACCAGGATGGCCACCATCACCGCCGCGCACAGCAGGCGCGTCCAGGACAGCACCGTGTCCATCGACAGCGGGGTCACCCAGGTGACCACGTGCGCCATGATGGTCGGCAGCGAGAGCCAGTTGATGATCTTCTTGGACCCGGACAGCGCGGTGAGCCAGCCGATCTGGTGATCGCGCAGCCCGGTGGCCCAGGTGGCCAGCACGAACACGGCCGCGAAGATCGCCACACCCAGTGCGCTGATCTTGGCGAAGGTCCGGATCGGATGTGGCAGGTCGCCCTCGTCCTGCGAGGCGCGGCGCTCGCGTTCGTGAATCATCCAGATCCACACCAGGAACGGCAGCGCGACGCCCGCGGTCGCCTTCACGGCCACGCCGATCGCGACCACCACGATGCCCGACATGTGGTGGTGCTCGAGCACCAGGGCGATGCCCGCGGCCATCAGGCCCACCATCAGCATCTCGTTGTGCACGCCACCGATCAGATGGACCAGCACCAGCGGATTGAGCACCGCGAGCCACAAAGCGATGGTCGGCTTGCCGCCCAGATGCTTGGTCAGATGAGGAATGGCCCACACCATCAGCACCAGGCCCGGCAGCATGACCAGCCGCAGCGCGATGGTCCCCGCCACCACATTGTCACCGGTGATGGTGGTGATGGCCCGCCCGATCACCAGGAACACCGGACCGTAGGGCGCGGTCGTGTTGAGCCAGACGGGGCTCACATTGTCCAGTACCGCCGCGGCATTCGCCTTCAACTCCACGGGCCCGAAGACGTAGGGGTTGATGTGGTCGCGCAGCATCGCGCCCTGCGCCAGATACGAGTAGGCGTCGCGGCTGAACATGGGGACCGAGAACAGCAGCGGGAAGATCCAGATGCCGACGATCCCGCGCAGCTCGTTGAGCGACACCGTGGTGCCCGGCTGCTTGCCGATCACGATGCGCCCCAGCCGCACCCACGCGGTGATCATGGCGATCACGCCGAGCCACACGAACACCGACGACAGCACCAGCCCGTGCCCGAACCGCAGCCACGACAGGTGCATGGCCTCCAGCAGCGGGTCGCTGCGCCGCACACTGCCCGCGCCGAACCCGCCGAAGGTGATCAGCAGGGCGCCGAAGAATCCGAGCGTGGCCGCGTGTCCCTCGGGGCTGCGGGTGAAGTCGGAGGCGTGTCGCAGCCGACGCTGCGCGGTGGTGCCCTCGACGGCGCTGGTCACGGCGGCCGGGGTGGGGGCGTCCGGTTCGGCCTGTGCGACACCGGCCGCGGTCCGCGTCGCAGTGCTGCCGACGGTGTCGGGGGTGGCTGCGTCCGCATCGGGGGTCGGCATTGGCGGTCGTTCCCCCCGGAAAGGTAGGCGGCGGCAGCCGCGTTGATTCAGGACGCGGACAGTCTACGGCGTGGGCGCGGGTGCCACAGCCCCGGAGTGGGCGGATTCGCCACCGGCATGTCGCGGATCACCCGTCAGCCGTGCCGCCGCGAGTTTCCCCGACAACAGCACGGTCGGCACGCCGACGCCGGGCACGGTGCCCGAGCCCGCGAGAACCACATTCGCGCGGCCCCGCACCAGGTTCCGGGTGCGGAAGGGGCCGGTCTGCCGGAACAGGTGCGCGGCCGAGAACGGGGTGCCGGCGATCATGCCCCTGTCCCGCCAGGTATGCGGGGTGTCGAGGTGGTCGATCCGGAAGTAACGCGAAATGCCTTGGTAGCCGCGGTCTTCCAGGACCGCGAGCAGTTCGCGCAGATAGTGCGGGCCGAGCTGCTCCCAGGCCAGCGCTGCGGCATCGAGATTCGGGCACGGGGCCAGCAGCGAGAGCGGCTCGTAGCGGACGGTATCGCGCAGGTGCCCGTCACGGTCGATGTGCTGTTCGGCACGCTCGATGTAGAGGGTCGGATCGGTGAGCGCGGGCCGGGTGAGCAGCAGCGACGGATCGCTCATGAGCTGCCCGCGGCCGCGCCGGGCGGCGATCTCGGTGAAGGTGCGGTCCCACTCCCGGCCGAAGTCGATGGTGTGATGCGCCTGCACGGGCCAGCTCTGGGCCACCGCGGCGGGAATCGTGCCGTGCGCCACCACCGCCGACGGTGAGGCTCGCAGCCCGATCCGGCGCCGCAGCCCGAACCGCGACAGCGAGCCGATGTCGGCGGTGACCACGACGGCGTCGCAGTCGAAGACGCGTCCGTCGGCGGTCCGCACGGCGGTGGCCCGCTTGCCCGCGTATTCGATGCCGATGACCTCGGCGTTCAGTTCGAGCGTGCCGCCCGCGGCGGTGAACGCGCGGCCGAGCGCCTCGGCGATGGCCCGCATCCCGCCCTCGGGGTAGGTGACGCCGAGGCAGGTGTCCATGTACGGGATCGCGCCGTACACCCCGAGCGCCCGGTTCGGCGCCATGCCCGCGAACAGGGCCTGGAAGCTGAACAGCCGGGCCACGTCCGGATCCCGTACGATCCGCCGGACCTTGGGCCCGAGCCGCCCGAAGGCGCCCAGCCGCACCAGCCGCGTCAGCGCCACCCGCTTCTCCGGGATCCGCACCATGTCCAGCGGCGAATCGAAGTTGGTGTCCATGAACTGCCGGAACTCGGCCTCGTACACGTCTTTCAGCCAGCCGCGCAGCCGCCGGTAGCGGCGGGCCGCGCCCGGGCCGCGCACCCGCTCGACCTCGGCCGCCATGTCCTCCTCATTGGAGTAGACGCCGATCTCGGAGCCGTCCGCGAAGCGCGCCCGATACGCCGGAGCCATGTCGAGGATGCGCAGGCCGACCGACTCACGGGTGTGCCCGACCACCGCGAGCGCCTCGTCGATGAGTTCGGGCAGAGTGAGAATCGTTGCCCCGGAGTCGATCTCGTAGTCCGGTCCGCGATACGCGCCGACCCGCCCGCCCGGGCGATCGTCGCGTTCCAGGACGGTCACCTGCCGTCCGGCCGCCACCAGGTACAGCGCGGCGGCCAGCCCGGACAGTCCGGCGCCGATCACCACGACCCGATCAGCCGGTCCCGCAACAGTTCTCGAGCCCCTCGCCATCGCGCCCACCTCCGGTCAGTAGGAGCGCGCGGTGGCGGCCAGGGCCATGGCCCGCAGCTGCCGTTTGGCGTCCGGGGTGGCGGTGCTGGCCTCCAGCGCGGTGAGGGCCTGGTCGGTGAGCGAGCCGATCCGCATCTCCACGGCGTCGACCGCACCGAGTTCGGTGAGGACCGTTCGCAATTCGGCGACCCGCTCCGGGGTGACGTCGGTGCCCAGGCTGGAGCGGATGAGGTCCGCGGTGGCCGGGGCGGAGGCGTCGGCGCGCCGCAGGGCCTCGGCGATGAGGACGGTGCGCTTGCCCTCGCGCAGGTCGTCACCCGATGGCTTGCCGGTGACGGCCGGATCGCCGAAGACGCCGAGCAGGTCGTCACGGAGCTGGAAGGCGATGCCGATATCGGTGCCGAACTCGCGGTAGGCGGCGATCAGGTCGGGAGAGGCCCCGGCCAGCGCCGCGCCCATGTGCAGCGGGCGCTCGATGGTGTAGGCCGCGGTCTTGTACCGGTTGATCCGCAGCGCCGCCTCGACGGTCTCGTCGCCGGCGGACTCGCCGTGGATGTCGAGCAGCTGCCCGCCCAGCACCTCGGTGCGCATGGCCGCCCACACCGGGGCGAAGCGGGCGGCGGCGTCGGCCGGCAGCCCGGCGTCGCGGGTCATGTCGTCGGCCCAGGCCAGGGCCAGATCGCCGATGAGGATGGCGACGCTGACGCCGTAGTGATCGCTGTCACCCGCCCAGCGCTGATCCCGGTGCCGCTGTTCGTAATCCACGTGCACGGTCGGGAAACCGCGCCGGGTGCGCGAGGAGTCGATGATGTCGTCGTGGATGAGCGCACACGCCTGCACCAGCTCCAGCGCCGAGCAGGCGGTGAGCACCGCGTCGGCGTCCGGATCGCCGGCGCTGCGGCCCGCGCCCAGCCAGCCGGTCCACGCGAAGGAGGGCCGGGTCCGCTTGCCGCCGCGAATGACGAAGTCCTCGAGCGCCGCCGCCGCGTCCACGAACACCGGGCCGAGCGGTGCGACGATCGGCTCCCGGGTGCGGAAGAAGGCCGTGAGACGGTCCTCCACGGCGGCGACGAGTGATCCCGCGCCGACCGGGTGGCGGGTCGGGGTACCGGGTCCGGCGGACAGGGGAGCCTCCTTGGTGAGTGCCGCGGCGCGTCGCGTGCGCAGCCAGCGGGGTTCGCGACCGACTCTACCGACCACCTCGTCGCGGCCGGGAATCGGTCGGCTCCGATTCGGTCTCACCTGCTGGGATAAGCCCAGGTCGCGGTCCAGTGCCCGGCACGGGCCCGTAAAATGTCCGCGTGAGTTCCGACAACGTATGGGGATATTCGACCCCTGGCCGAGTTTCCCGCACCCCCCACGCGTCCGGAACTCGCTCCGTAGTCCAGCAGCTGGGCCCGCGCCCGGACGGCTCGATCCCGTTCTCGGTCGAGTTCAACCCGCCGCGGGACGCCGCCGGCGAGGCACGGCTGTGGAGGGCCGCGCGCGAATTCGAGCGGCTGCATCCGGCGTTCGTGTCCATGACCTACGGTGCGGGCGGCTCCACCCGCGACCGCACCATCCGGGTCACCGGCCAGCTCGCCCGCGAGACCACGCTGCTCACCGTCGCGCATCTGACCGCGGTGGATCACTCGGTCGCCGAGCTGCGGTCGATCGTCGGCGCGTACGCCGACGCCGGCATCCGCAACCTGCTGGTGCTGCGCGGCGATCCGCCCGGCGACGTGCTGGGGGAGTGGATCAAGCACCCCGAGGGCGTCGAATACGCCGACGAGCTCGTGCGCATGGTCCGTGACCTGGGCGACTTCCACGTGGGTGTGGCGTCGTTCCCGCAGGGCCACCCGCGCTCCACCGACCTGGACCAGGACACCCACTACCTGGTGTCGAAACTGCGTGCGGGCGCGGAGTATTCGATCACCCAGATGTTCTTCGATGTGGAGCACTATCTGCGCCTGCGGGATCGGGTCATCGCGTGTGATCCGGTCGAGGG
Organism: Nocardia niigatensis NBRC 100131; assembly: GCF_000308655.1. Lineage (GTDB taxonomy): Bacteria > Actinomycetota > Actinomycetes > Mycobacteriales > Mycobacteriaceae > Nocardia > Nocardia niigatensis. The sequence continues at coordinate 51,793 of NZ_BAGC01000023.1, forward strand.
CGCCAAGCCGATCATCCCCGAGCTGATGCCGGTCACCTCGCTGCGCACCGTACAGCGCGCCGAGGAGCTGTCGGGCCGGCCGCTGCCGGCCGCGGTGATGGAGCGGCTGCGCAAGGCCGCGGGCGACGGACCGGAGGAGGATCGCGCCGCGGTCCGCGAGGTCGGCATCGAGATCGCCACGGAGATGGCCCAGCGGCTCATCGCCGAGGGCGCGCCCTGCCTGCATTTCATCACCCTGAATTTCGCCAAGACCACCAGCGAAGTGCTGGCTAACCTCGGCTACACCATGTCGCCGACCCCGGCGCACGCCTGACACCGAGCTCGATCCGCCACCCGGCATGCCGGATCAAATCCCCGGTATGCGCTGGTCAGCGTAGTAGCGTCGCCCTCGTCTCGTGACCTCGAGGGGAGCTATCCATGTCCGTGTTCCATCACCTCGTCCGTGTCGCAGGCGCAGTCGGCGCCTGCGCCGTGCTGACCGCCGCGGGCCCGGCAACCGTGACCGGCCCGGCCGCCGCCGATCCGCCCGCGGCCCCCGCCGCGGCCGCGACCCAGGAGGCGGCCGCCGCGCTGGCGGCCATCACCGCCGCGGACACCACCACGGCCGATCCCGCGGCCCGCTCGGGTGCCGCCGGTACCTCCGACTGGCTCTCGGCCTACCGCCAAGCCCTCGACGGCCTGCAGGCCCTGGGCATCCAGCCCTTCCTCTACCCGACCGCCGCCCCCTTCTGCCTCGGCGGCACCACCCTCGGCATCGCCCCCGCCGTGGCGGGCGCCATCCCCGGCCCGTGGCCCAAGTACGCGATTTCCATTCCCGGACTGGATCTTTCGGCCGTCAAGGCGGGCGAGACCATGTTCGCCTTCGTGCCCTACGGCATCGGCTCCGACGGCGCCGACACCTCCGGCATGCAGGTCGCCTGGTTCAACATGAACACCGGGCGCGGCGGACTGGTCCCCATGGGTCCGCTGAGCCAGGTTCTCAATGCCATGATCCCGCCCCAGGTTCCGGCCGAACTCCGCCCCATGGTCGAGCAGGCGGTCAGCAACTACTTCACCGCCGCCCTGCCTGTCGGCGGCGTCCGCGCCGTCCCCGTCACCACCGGTTCCGGCACCGTCCTGGCCGCCATGTTCGGCACGGTCCGCAACGGCAACACCACCTGCTTCTTCCTCCCCACCATCGGCATGACCCCGGTTCCCTGACCGGGAGGCCGGCGGCAGAACGGGACGACTTCAGCGGGCGTCGAGCGGTCGGCTCTTCCAGTGCAGGCCACCGGCTCGATGGGCGCGGTGGGAGCGGGCCGACAGGGCCAGGTATGCCACGACGGACAGCGGGTGTGCCAGCGCGGCAACGACATCCGCGCCGTCGGGGCGTCCGCCCGACTCGATCGAGCGCGCGAGCAGGCGAGCCGTGACGGCCGCGCCGTAACCCAGCAGTCCGATGCGTCGCAGCCGTCCTCGCCCGCCGAGGGCGGCCAGCGGCGGGACCCAGAACGCCAGGGCCGCAATCGAACCGACGGCGAGGCTGCCCGCCGGGCCGCCGTAGGCGGACCACAGCCAGCGGGTGTAGCCCTCGGCAAGGTCGGATCCGGTGCGGTACATGCGGGTTTCGGCGAGCGGACCGGCGGCGGCGAGGACCGTGTGCCGTCCTTTCCGGCGTAGTTCGCGGGCGATGGCGAGATCCTCGGTGACGCTGTCAGCGACCGCGGAGTGGCCGCCGATCGCGTGGTAGGCGGCGGCGTCGAAGACCAGGAACTGGCCGCAGGCCACGGCCATCGAGGGAAACAGCGTGCGGTTGGCGAGAGCGACCGGGAGCGTCGAGGCCCAGGACCAGCACAGCAGTGGCTGAACCAGGCGCTCTGCCGGGGATTCGGCGAGCTGGCGGGGCCACGGGCAGACGAGTGCGGCTCGCGCGGACCGCAATTCGCGCACGGCGGCGGCCAGGGCGTCGGGGCAGAGGCGCACGTCGGCGTCGAGGAAGATCAGGGCGCCCTGCGGATGGGGAGAACCGGCGGGCGGTTCGAGGGCGAGGTCGGCCAGTCGGGTGCAGGCCGCGGTCTTGCCGGTCCAGCCGGGTGGGGGATCGATGTCGTTGCGGGACAGCCGGAAACGGTCGTCGTCGCCGATGGCGGCGCGGGCGGCGGCAGTGGTGCCGTCGGTCGAGGCGTCGTCGAGGATCAGGACCCGCAGTCGTGGAACACCCTGCTGGGCACGCAGATCGGCGATGAGAGAGGGCAGTCGGCCGGCCTCGTCGCGGGCCGGGATACAGACGGTGACCGTTTCCTCGATCGGATGCCCAGCGGCCCGGAGGCGGCGGGTGCCGAGGCGGTTCGCGAGAGCGGTGGCCGCGCCCAGGGCGGCGACGGCGCTACCGGCCGTCACCGCCCTGGCGGCGAAGGTCATCGAGTCTTGGTGCGATCGGGGCGCAGCCAGCGGGCCGCGCGGACGTAGGCCGGCGGATCGGGGTTGCGGGTCATGTAGGCGAGGACCGCGACCACGGCCGCCACCGCGAGGGTGATGCCGCCGACGATGCCGGCCCACCCGGCGAAGGACCGCGTATTCGGGTCCGCGTAGCCGACTTCCGCGCGCAGCGTGGTCACATCACCGGCCGGCAGCTTCCAGCTGACCACCGAGTCGCCCTCGCGGGTGCCGTTGGTGGTGGCGACGCGCGCCGGGAAGGCCACGGTCAGCTGCACGTCGGAGCCCTGGGCGGGCAGGCTTTTCAGGTCCACCCGGCCGGTCAGGGTGACCAGGTCGCCGGTGCGGCTGAAGAGCAGGTTGAACATGCCGGAGGTCTGGTCGGACATGCTGCCCAGCTGCTGCACCTCACCGAAGGTGAGATCGTCGAAATAGACCTGGCTGCCGACGTATCCGTCCTGCGCGTAGGAATCGACCCGCACCTTGCCCTGCAACCCGTCGGGCGCCTTCAGCTGCGGGCCCTTGTCCTTGTCGTTCTGGGGCACGGCCGCCGCGACGATGCGGCCCGACACCCGGTCATTGGAGGACACACCCATCGACACCTGCACCCGCAGGCATCCGGTCAGCATGACGGCGAGTCCCGCGAAGAGGACCACGGCCAGCATCCGCACCCACCGGCGCGTACGCCGCGCTCCCGGTGCGCTGGGACCCGACGGTGTCATGGATTCGAGCGTTTCCTCTGCTGTCGACATGTTCGGACTCGGCTGCACGGCTCACATCGTGCCATGCGCCCCGGGCCCCAGGGTGATTCGACGGGCGCTCAGCCCCCGAACCAGCGGAATCCCCAGCAGACCGAGGCCGCAGAACCCGTAAATCGCCGACACCGGCAGCCCCAGGAACGCCGCGTGCGCCAGCGTCGACCCCAGCCACGTCCACCCGAACACCGCCACTGGAACCAGCCGCGCCGCGCCGGTATCCGGCGCGGTCCGATCCCACCACTCCAGCAACCCCGCCATCAGCAGCGCCACCGCGAACCAGCCGAGGTAGTTGGTGACCGGGATCTGCCCCAGCCCCGGCAATCCGGCAATCGGCGAGCTCCACGTCCACTGCCCATCGGCGGCCATCTGCGGATCCAGGAACAGATCCCATCCGACGGCTCCGAGCGCCGTCAGCGAAATCCGCCCGGCCGCACCGCTACCCAGCAGCCCGGCCACGATCCACACCGGATACAGCCCGCCCGTCCAAGCCAGCGGAACGAGCAGTGGGACACCCAGCAGCTCGGGCCCCAACCGCCCACCCGCGTAGTCGTAGCTACCGAACGGGAATCCGGTCGCGGTCCCCAGCACCTCGGCGCCGAGCCCGATCCCGGACACGATCACCAGCAAACCCGCAGCCCACCGGACTCCGCGCGTCACCAAGGCGTGCACGAGAGCCGTGGCCGCCGAGAGCAGGACGACCGCCACGGTCACCCGATCTCGCGCCTGCCCATGCGCCAGCGGATACGTGATCTGCACCAGCACCAGCAACACCGCCGGCACTGCCGCGATAGCGGTGACCCGGTCCTGCGATCTGATCGCCGTTCGCCTCGTGTCGCCGGTCGGCCGGGGTCCCTGATGCCGGGGCGATGGCCACCAGGCCGGTTTCGGCGCGGCCCCAGCGGCATTCGCGGCCCGCTCGGGTAGGCCGGGGGAGGTCATCGGCGCGGCGAGAACAGGCGGCGCGGCCGCAGGTCCTGTTCGATCAGCCGGGCCGCGCTGCGTCCGCTCGCACCGGACACCCCGCCGCCGGGATGCGTGGAGGCACCCGTGAGATACAGCCCCGGCGCGCCCGGAACCCGCTGCCCGGAGAGTTCGGGCAGCGGCCGCCACATGAACATCTGATCGATGGACATCTCGATGTGCATGACATTGCCGCCCAGCAGACCCATCTCGCGTTCCAGGTCGGCGGGTGTCTGCACGAAGCGCTGCGTCACCGTGCCCGCGAATCCGGGTGCGTGCGCGTCGACTTCGGCGATGATCCGATCGGCCTCACGGTCGGCGTGCTCCGGCCACGAACTACCGTCCGCCAGATCGTAGGGATGCCACTGCGACCACAGCGTCACCTGATGCTCGCCCGCAGGCGCGATGCTCGGATCCAGGGCGCTGAAACTCATGGCCAGCACGACCGGCCGCGGCGGCAGATCCCCGGCCAGCGCGGCGCCGTGGGCGCGGCGCAGCTCGCGGCGATCGGTGACGAGAAGTTGCAGGCCGTGGGCGGATTCGGCGGTCTCCGCGCCCGGATAGCGGGGCAGGTCGCTCAGCGCGGCCCGCACCACCATGCCGATGCCCGGTCCCACGCGAATGCGCCGCCGCCAGTCGGCGAGCACCCCCGCGTCGAATCCGCCCTGCTCCAACAGGTTCAGCGTGGTGAGGATGTGGGTGCCCGCGACGACCGTGTCCGCGCGCACGTTTCGCCCCTCCGCGGTGCGCACCACCCAACCGTCCCCGGCCCGGGTGAGGGCGGTGACCGCGTCCCCGGCACTCACGATGCCGCCATCCGATTCCAGCCGCGCCACCAGCGCCGTGGTCAGCGCCCCGCTGCCGCCGACCGCGCGCCCGGGCGGCAGCGTGTGCATGAGCGCCGCGAATCCCACCATGGGCGCGGATCCGGGTTCGGACATGGGCGGTCCGGACTGCGCGCCGAACCAGGCCAGCGCCGCCTTCAACCGCTCACTGTCGAAGAGGCTGTCCAGCAGCGCGTCTCCGGTCTGCACCATCTCCCGGGACAGCGCCCCGCCGCTGGTGCGCCCGGTCGCGCCGGCGGCCTCGCGGGGGTCCATGCCCCAGAACGACTTCAGCAGGTGCCCGCCCGACGGCGTCCCCGAGAACGCCCGCATCACCCGGGCGCTGCGCGGCCCCCATACGCGCACGAACCGCCGATACGCCTCGGCGTCCCGTTCCCCGCACGCGGCCGCGATGGACGCACAGGTCCGGTCCACGTCGCGATGGAACACGATCGGTGCCGACCCGCTCCCGGGCGGCGCGGGCGCGAAAGCCCATGGATCACAGTCGATGTACCGCAGCCCGAACCGGGCCAGCTCCAGCTCCTCGATGATCCCGGTATGCCGGATCATGATGTGCGCGGACGAGCCCCGATCGACCAGATGGCCCGGGAACCGCTCGACCGTGGACACCGCCCCGCCCAGCACGGTGTCGCGCTCGAGCACCTCCACCCGATGCCCGGCCCGCGCCAGATAGCAGGCCGCGACCAGCGCGTTGTGCCCGGAACCGACGATGACGACGCTGCGGGAATCGCCGCGCCTCACAGGGGCAGCCGCCGGCCGAGCACCGCGAATCGCCGGGTATCGCCGGAGAAGATGAAGTGCCGCACCACATCCCCGAACCCCTGCCGCCGATACAGCCGCCAGGCCCGGTTGGATTCCCGATCCACCTCGGGCGTGGACAGCAGCACGGTCCGTTCGGGCCGGTTCTGCAGCAGCCGGGTCAGCAGGATCTCGCCGAGCCCACGGCCCTGCGCGGCCGGGTGCACGTGCAGCTCGGTGAGCTCGAAGTAGTCCGAAAGCAGTTCCCGCGCGGCGTGTTCGGGCCATCCGGTGCGCCGCATGCCGCTGTACACCTGCTGATGCCACCACTGGTGCGGCGCCCCGTGATACCCGTAGGCGATGGCCACGATGGGCGCGGTCCGCAGGTCGAGCCGTCCGTCGTCATCGGGCAGCACCGCCGCCACGGCCTGCCAGCCGGGCCGGGTGGTGTGCTCGGTCCACATCGGTGCGCGCTGATGCTCGGTGCCGCGCGGATAATCCATCGCCGCCACGTAGACCGAGAGGGCGTCGTGGAGCCGGTGCCGCAGGGTAGCGGCCGGCAGATCGACCACCACGGGCGCGGGCGTCGGTTTGGGGGTGACTGCGGTCATCGGCTGGACGCAACTCTCGTTGGCGCGGACGGATGGGATCGACAGTAGCGCCACGTAGGGGCGTCAACTTGTCGGTGGGTCTGTCTATATTCAAACCCACGAGAAACCTTCGAATATCTGTTCGATCTTTCCAGCGGGCGAAATGCCTGATCGGGACCGAATGTCCTCGCGGAAGACGAATCAGGTGTGCGAGTGGGGAGGTACCCGAAATGAGCGGGAAAACTGAACGGCCGGGCCATCCCGGCCGCGCCGGCGATCTACTGCGCAAGGCGGACGGCCTGTTGCAGGAAGCCCAGGGGGAATCAGATCCGGCCGAGCGCTTCCGCACCGCCTACCTCGCGGCGCTGCGCGGCGCGGGCGCGGTGCTGGCCCTGACCGGAGCAGACCGCGCGCCGCGTGCGCGTTCTCGCAACGCCTGGGTCCTGATGCAGCGCGCGGCACCGGAATTCGTGATGTGGGCCGACTATTTCACGGGTCAATCCGAGACCCGGGCGGCCCTGGAGGCTGGGCTGCCGCGGCCCATCGATGATCGGCGCGCGGACGAGTTCGCTTCGCGGGTAAACGCATTCCTGCACGACGTGGCGGATCTGCTGGCCGCCGCGGCTCGACAGCGTCCCAGTTCAGGGTGGGTAACCGGAATGCTGGCGTGAGTATCGGCGAGTAGGTGGTAGCGGTCTGATCGAACTCGTATTATTGGTGGCAGACAGCCGCCAAGGTCGGCTATCCGTCGCTTACCCGGAGGCGACCGCCACCACCTAGTGCCGGGGGAGGTACCGTGCCACTCTCCGAGCACGAGCAGCGCATGCTCGAACAGATCGAGAGCGCGCTCTATGCTGAGGATCCGAAGTTCGCCTCGACTGTTCGGGGCGGACGGTTACGTTCTGCCACTGGTCGACGCAGACTTCAGGCGGCCGCCCTGTTCGTCCTCGGTCTGTTTCTATTGGTGGCCGGTATTGCCGCTCCGTTCAAGCCGGGCGGCTTCCCGATCATCAGTCTGGTCGGATTCATCGTCATGTTCGGCGCGGGTGTGCTGTTGCTGATCGGTGGCCCTCGGATGAGCGCGCCGAGCGGGCGTGGCGCCGACACGCATCCCAGTGCGGGTGGCGCTCCCGGCGCCGGCCGTGGCAAGCCCCGCAAGCAGGGCGGGTTCTCCGCGCGGATGGAGGACCGGTTCCGCAAGAGGTTCGAACAGGACAGTTGACCGGGCTGCCGTGCCGCCGAGGGCTTTCGGCGCCGCGCGGCAGCGGACCGTGATCGACTAACCGGAGCTCCAGCGACACGCCGTGGCGCCACACCGATTTGGGTGTGGCGCCACGGCGTTTCTCGTTGGTGCCGATGCGGCGTGTCGAGAGTTCTCCAGGATTCCCCACACCTCCCCACGGGAGTGTCCCACCGCGCCCCGCATGTGCCGGAAATGCACGCTATCTGCGGGTTTGCTGGCGGTTGTCGGATGCTCGCCGACGCGCGTCGCGCGTGTCGGGGGAACTGCGCGAAATCTTCCCCACCCCTGTGATAGCTGGTGTGACCTGCGAAGTTCGCCAAGCGGGGACCGAGATCACCGACGCTTTCGATTGAAAGTGGGGGAAAGTGGGGTAATGTGGAGCCCGCACTACAGGAGGCCGAACAGTCGAGAGGGTGATCCGGCAGGAGGTGTCGAGATTTGTTTCTCGGTACCTATACCCCTCGGTTGGACGACAAAGGGCGACTGACGTTGCCTGCGAAGTTCCGGGACGAGCTGGCGGGAGGGTTGATGGTCACGAAAGGACAGGACCACAGCCTTGCCGTGTATCCCAAGGACGAGTTCACCGCGCTGGCGCGGAGAGCCGCGGCGGCATCCCGGTCCAACCCGCAGGCCCGTGCGTTCGTCCGGGCCCTGGCGGCTTCCAGCGATGAGCAACGTCCGGACGCGCAGGGCCGGATCATGCTGTCGGCCGAGCATCGCCGCTACGCCAATCTGTCCAAGGATTGCGTAGTGATCGGTTCGGTCGACTTCCTCGAAATATGGGACAAGACGGCGTGGGATTCCTATCTCGCCGAGCACGAGGAGGATTACTCGCAGGCCAGAGACGAGTCGCTGGGCGGGATCTTCTAGCCCGCAGCGAGGCGAGTGCCCTGCGGCCTCTGCCCGACACCGACCCTGACGTACTTCCCCAACGCCAGGTGCGGTGCTTCGGTCAGAGACCACGGGGCATTCGCCCAACTTCGAAGGTCCTTTTCGCTGGCGACCCCATGCGGCCGTGCGAATGAACGTGAGGCAGGAAATTCCGGGAGGTCCAGGTGCACCGAAGCAGTGACGGCCCCCGCCATGTTCCGGTTCTCCTGCATCGCGCCGACGAAATCCTCGGTCCCGCACTGCATTCGGCGGGCGCGGTCTACCTGGATTGCACGCTGGGCCTCGGCGGTCACGCCGAGTACTTCCTGCAGACGTATCCGAACATCCGCCTGGTCGGGCTGGATCGCGACACCACCGCGCTGAAGCTGGCGGGTGAGCGACTCGCGCCGTTCCAGGACCGGATCACCCTGGTGCACACCAGGTATGACGACATCCCGGCCGCGCTGGAGCAGGCCGGTTTGCCCGTCAAGGGTTCGGTCAGCGCGATCCTGATGGATCTGGGTGTGTCCTCGATGCAGCTGGACGAGGCCGAACGCGGCTTCGCCTACTCCATCGACGCACCGCTGGACATGCGGATGGACTCCAGTACCGGCCCCACCGCCGCCGACGTGCTCAATACCTACAGTCACGGCGAGTTGGCCCGGGTGCTGAAAACCTATGGCGAGGAACGCTTCGCGGGCAAGATCGCCGCGGAGATCGTGCGGCGCCGGCAGCGCACCCCGTTCACCACCAGCGCGCAGCTGGTGGAGCTGCTCTACGACACCATCCCCGCGGCGGCCCGGCGCACGGGCGGGCATCCGGCCAAGCGCACCTTCCAGGCGCTGCGGGTGGAGGTGAACCGGGAACTGGAGTCCCTGGAGGCCGCGCTGCCCGCCGCGCTGGACGCGCTGGCCCCGGGTGGCCGCATCGTGGTGATGAGCTACCAGTCCCTGGAGGACCGGGTGGTGAAAGCGGAGCTGGCCAAGCGGTCGGTCTCGCGCACGCCGCTGGATCTGCCGGTCGAATTGCCGGGCATGGGACCGGAATTCAGGATTCTGACCCGCGGCGCGGAGAAGGCGACCGAGCAGGAGATCGAGGAGAACCCGCGGGCCGCTCCGGTGCGCATGCGGGCGGCGGAACGGATCGTAGGGGAGGAGCAATCGTGAGGTTCCGGGGCACGACGGCACGCCGGGCGGGCATCCGCTGGATCGGAGCCGCACGATGACGATCAGGACGCAGGCGACGGGCCGGGGGGCTCGCCGGGTGCAGGCCGCCGAACGGGTGAAATCGGGTGCGGCGCAACGGGCCTACGCGCGCCGTCGCAATCGGGAGGGCGGGACCGACCTGCCGGGTATGCGCCGGGGCCGGCGCAGCGATCCGATGCCGCGCGGCCGGATGTCCTTCGTGGCCACCATCATCGCGCTGCTGGGCTGTGGCCTGGCGTTGACGCTGCTGCTCACCACCCGCGCCACCGAGGACAGCTATCAGCTCGGCGATCAGCGCCGCGCCAATCAGAAGCTGTCCGACGAGCGGGACGCGCTGCAGCGTGAGGTCGCCTCCGCCGATTCGGCTCCCGAATTGGCCAAGCGCGCGGCCGAACTCGGCATGATCCCGGCCAAGGATCCGGCGCGGCTGCTGATCGGCCCGGACGGCCAGGTCACCGTGGTCGGCAATCCGCAGCCCGCGCAGGGCGCGCCCGCGCCACCGCTCAACACCACGCCGTCGGCCGCCGCGCAGGCGCCGAAGCTGCAGCAGTCCCAGGGCGAGCGGGTGGTCCCGGTGACCACGACGCCGGCCCCGCCGGTCGCGGCCGTGCCGACCACCACCGCCGCGAATCCCGTTCCGGCGGCGCCGGTCACGACTCCGCAGAACCCGCAGGTCCAGGCGAACGGAGCGCCCCGGTGACCCGCATCGCGCCGGCGATCGAGGCTGCTCGATGAGCCCAACCCGCGCGGGGCGCGGGCGCGATTCCGGCCGGGGCCGGTCCGATTCCGGTCGGGGGCGGGTCGCCGCCACGGGCCGGAGCCGGTCGGGTTCCGGCCGGGCCGGTTCGGGGCCGGGCCGGCAGTCGAGACCGCGGCCCGCTCCGGGACTGGACTCGAGCACGCGATTCCGGTTCGGGGTGGGCCGGCTGGTGATGCTGGTGGCGCTCGCCGTTGCGGCCATCCAATTGCTGTGGGTGCAGAGTGTTTCCGCGCCGAAGCTGTCGGCGGAGGCGGCCAGCCAGCGCACCGTGAAGGTGGCCGATCCGGCTGCCCGGGGGCCGATCACGGACCGGTACGGGAAGTCGCTGGCGTTCACGATCGCGGCGAAGGAGCTGAGCTTCCAGCCGGTGCGGGTGCGCAAGGATCTGGCGGACGCGCACGAGAAGTCGCCGAAGACCGCCCCGGATCCGAACGACCGGCTGGCGGCCATCGCCAAGTACATGCACGACAAGCTGGGCAAAGACGCGCCCGAGAAGGACATTCTGGCGAAGCTGAAGAGCGATGAGCCGTTCGTGTATCTGGCGCGGAACGTGGATCCCCGGATCGCCTCCGACATCACCCTGCAGTTCCCCGAGGTCGGGATGGACCGCCAGGACATGCGCGAGTATCCGGGTGGATCGCTGGCCGCCAACGTGATCGGCGCGACCGGCTGGGATGGGCACGGCCAGATCGGCCTGGAGTCCTCGATGGACGCGCTGCTGGCCGGCTCCGACGGCTCGGAGACCTACGACCGCGGCTCCGATGGCGCGGTGATCCCGGGCTCCTGGCGTGACCGCCAGCCCGCGGTGAACGGCTTCGGCGTCGAGCTCACCCTGGATTCGGATCTGCAGTACTACGTGCAGCAGCAGGTGCAGCAGGCCAAGGATCTCTCCGGCGCGAGCGCGGCCTCGGCGGTGGTGCTGGACGTGCACACCGGCCAGGTGCTGGCCATGGCCAATGACAACACCTTCAATCCCGCCATGGGACCGCAGTATTGGTCCACCACCGACCTGGGCAACCCGTCGGTGCAGGAGGTGTTCGAGCCGGGTTCGGTGAACAAGATCGTCACCGCGGCCGCGGCCATCGAGTACGGCCTCACCACTCCCGATGAGGTGCACCAGGTTCCGGGCAGCATCTACATGGGCGGTGTCACCGTGCACGACGCCTGGGAGCACGGCGTCGCCCCGTACACCACCACCGGCGTCTTCGGTAAGTCCTCGAACGTGGGGACCCTCATGCTGGCGCAGCGCGTCGGCGAGGACCGCTATTTCGACATGATCAAGAAGTTCGGCCTGGGCCAGCGCACCGGCGTCGGCCTGCCGGGTGAGAGCGCGGGCGTGGTGCCCGCCCGGGACCAGTGGTCCGGCTCCACCTTCGCGAATCTGCCCATCGGCCAGGGTCTTTCGATGACGACGCTGCAAATGACCGGCATGTACCAGGCCATCGCCAATGACGGCGTGCGGATTCCGCCGCGCATCGTGAAGGCCAAGATCGCCCCGGACGGCACCCGCACCGAGGAGGAGCCGCCGGAGGGCGTCAAGGTGGTCACCCCGCAGACCGCGCAGACGCTGCGCCAGATGTTCCAGGCGATCGTCCAGAAGGATCCGCGTGGCATCCAGAGCGGCACCGGCAGTCCGGCGGCCGTGGAGGGCTATCAGATCGCGGGCAAGACCGGCACCGCGCAGCAGATCGACCCGAAGTGCCGCTGTTATTCCAGCGACCGCTACTGGATCACCTTCGCGGGCATGGCCCCCGCCGACAATCCGCGCTATGTGATCGGCATGATGCTGGACGCCCCGGTGCGCAGCTCCGACGGCAGCGGCGGCGGTTCGGCCGCGCCCCTGTTCCACAGCATCGCCTCGTGGCTGTTGCAGCGCGACCGCATCCCCCCGTCACCGCCCGCCAAACAGCTGATTCTGCAGGCGAGTTAGAGCAGGAAGCGGATGGTCGTGACACCGGCCGCCGCCGATGCGCGCACCGGCGGGTGACCGAACTGCGCCGCGCCGATCGCGCGGCGATCGAACACAGGTAACCTGACACGTCGATCCGGTCCTCCGGATCGATTCACGCATTTGACCGCCCCTGAGAGGAGCTTCGTGCCCGCGCAGTCGGTTCCGCCGTGCGGAGATCGAGCAGAGCCGCCCAGTGGAGATCGCGCAGAGCCGCAGAGCGGAGACCGGGCACCGCAGGTGCTTCGGCCGGCCGCACCGCCGGCGACCACCCTGCGCGCGGTGATGGAGCTGACAGGCGCGCGGTCCGCGGGACCTGCGCAGACTCTCGACGGCATCCAGGTCACCGGTATCGAGCAGCGTTCGAACGCGGTGCTGGCGGGCGATCTGTTCGTCGGTCTGGCCGGGGCCCACTCGCATGGCGCCCGCTTCGCGCGCGACGCGGTCGAGCGTGGCGCGGTCGCGGTGCTCACCGATCCGGCGGGCGCGGAGCTGATCGGCGAGATCGCCGTCCCCGTGCTCGTACACGACGCGCCGCGCGCGGTGCTCGGCGAGCTGTCCTCGGCCCTTTACGGTGATCCGTCTCGCGGCCTCCGCATCATCGGTATCACCGGGACGTCCGGCAAGACCACCACCTCGTATCTGGTGGAGGCCGGGCTCGCGGCGGCCGGGCTGCGCACCGCGCTCATCGGCACCATCGAGACCCGTATCGGCGGCGTCCGGGTGCCCTCCGCGCTCACCACGCCCGAGGCTCCGCAGCTGCACGCCATGTTCGCGCTGATGATCGAGCGCGGCGTGGACGCGGTGGTCATGGAGGTCTCCAGCCACGCCCTGGCCCTGGGCCGGGTGGACGGGGTGAGTTTCGCGGTCGGTGCGTTCACCAATCTGTCCCAGGATCATCTGGACTTCCACGCCGGCTTCGAGGACTACTTCGCCGCCAAGCGCCGGCTGTTCATTCCGGACGGCCCCGGCTCGGCCGCCGCGGCGCGGCCTTCGGTGGCCGCGCGCACGGCCGTTATATGCGTCGACGACGAGTGGGGCCGGCGCCTGGCGGACGAGGTATCCGACTGTCTCGCAGCCGGATGCGGTGATACCACCGGACGCCTGCGCACCGTGGCGACCCGGCCGGGCGCGCCCGCGGACTGGACCGCCGGTGCGGCCACGGCCGGGCTCGGCGGCACCCAGGAGTTCACTGCTTCGGGGCCGGGTGTCAATGTGGATGTGCGGCTGCGGCTTCCGGGCGCGTACAACATCGCCAATGGAATCCTGGCCGTCGCGGTGTGCGCGGCGGCCGGTGTCGAGGCGGAGACTGCCGCCGCGGCGCTCGGCGCGGTCGACGTGCCGGGCCGCATGCAGCGGGTGGATAGGGGTCAGGAGTTTCTGGCCGTGGTGGACTACGCGCACAAGCCCGCCGCGATCGAATCGGTCGTGGCGACCCTGCGCACGTGGTTGGCCGAGCAGGGGGAGGGGCGTCTGGCGGTAGTGGTGGGTGCGGGCGGTGATCGCGATGCCGGCAAGCGGCCCTTGATGGGTGCGGCGGCGGCGCGCGGCAGCGACCTGGCCATCATTACCGATGACAATCCGCGCAGCGAGGACCCGGCGGCCATCCGCGCCGCGGTGCTCGCCGGTGCTGACCAGGTGCCGGTCGCGGAACGCGGTGAGGTCCGGGAGGTTGGGGACCGGGCGGCCGCGATCAAAGCCGTCGTCGACTGGGCGCAGCCCGGAGACGTGGTGCTGGTCGCGGGCAAGGGACATGAGACAGGGCAGGAGATTTCAGGCGTGAAGCATCCGTTCGACGACCGCGAGGTACTCGCGGCCGCCCTGTCGGAAAAGACGAGGGACCTGACGCATTCATGATCGAGATGACTTTGCGGGAGATCGCGGAGGTCGTCGGCGGCACGCTGCACGACGCCCCCGATCCCGAGGCGAAGGTCACCGGCTCGGCCGAATTCGATTCGCGCCGTATCGGTTCCGGTGACCTGTTCCTGGCGCTGCCGGGTGAGCGCGCCGACGGCCACGACTTCGCGGCGCAGGCCGTCGCGCGGGGCGCGGTCGCGGTGCTGGCCGCCCGCCCGGTCGGGGTGCCCGCCATCGTGGTGACGCCCCGGCCCGGGAACACGCGCGCCATCGCGCTGGCCCACGACACCGACGGCTCCGGCGCGGCGGTGCTGGACGCGCTGGGCGCGCTGGCCCGCGCCAGCGTGGACCGCCTGGTCGAGGCCGGGAACCTGACAGTGGTCGGGGTGACCGGCTCCGCGGGCAAGACTTCCACCAAGGATCTGCTGGCGGCGGTGCTCGCGCCGCTGGGACCCGTTGTGGCCCCGCCCGGTTCGTTCAACAACGAGCTCGGCCACCCCTGGACCGCACTGCGCGCCGACGCCGGGACTCGCTTCCTGGTGCTCGAGCTGTCCGCCCGCGGACCCGGGCACATCAAGGCGCTCACCGAGATCGCCCCGCCAGGTGTGGGTGTCGTGCTCAATGTCGGCACCGCGCACCTGGGAGAGTTCGGCAGCCGCGAGGTGATCGGGCAGACCAAGGGAGAGCTCGTCGAGGCCCTGCCGGCCTCCGGGCTGGCGGTGCTGAACGCCGATGACCACCTGGTCGCGAAGATGGCCGACCGGACCGCCGCCCGCGTGGTGACCGTCGGCCAGGCCGCCACCGCCGATGTCCGCGCCTCCGACGTGGTCCTCGACGAGCAGGCCCGTGCCCGATTCACCTTGCACGCCAACGGTGAATCGATCGAGGTTCAGCTGGCCGTGCACGGTGAGCACCAGGTCGGCAATGCGCTGTCCGCGGCCGCCGTCGCCCTGTCCCAGGGCGCGGACCTGGCGACCGTCGCGCGGGCGCTGTCCGTCGCGACCGCCGTCTCGGCGCACCGCATGGACGTGCGGACCCGCGCCGACGGCGTCACCGTCGTCAACGACTCCTACAACGCCAACCCGGATTCGATGCGTGCCGCGCTCAAGGCGCTGGTCACCATGTCCAAGGCCGGGACCGAGCCGCGCCCCAGCTGGGCGATACTCGGTGAAATGGCGGAACTGGGCGAGGAATCCGTCCTCGAGCACGACAAGATCGGCCGCCTGGTGGTGCGCCTGGATGTGGATCGCCTGGTCGTGGTCGGCCAGGGCCGCCCCGTGCGCGCCCTGTTCCAGGGCGCGGTGCAGGAGGGCTCCTGGGGTGAGGAGGCCATTCACGTGCCGGACATCGACGCGGCCATCGCCCTGCTCGACGAGGAATTGGAGCCGGGTGCGGTGGTGCTGGTGAAGGGTTCGAACTCCGCGGGCCTGTGGACGGTCGCCGACCATCTGATCGGTGCGGAGCAGGAGGCCGCGCGATGACCCAGATCCTCTTGTCGGCGGCCATCGCGCTGGCCGTCTCCATCCTGCTGACCCCCGTGGTGATCCGCTACTTCGCCAAACAGGGCTTCGGACAGGAGATCCGGGTCGACGGCCCGGAGAGCCACAAGGCCAAGCGCGGCACCCCCACCATGGGCGGCGTCGCCATCATGATCGGCATGTGGGCCGGTTACCTCGGCTCGCACTTGATCTCCATGACCTACGGCGAGCCGGGCCCCTCGGCCTCGGGCCTGCTGGTCATGGGCCTGGCGACCGCGCTGGGCTTCGTCGGCTTCACCGACGACCTGATCAAGCTGCGCAAGCAGCGCAACCTGGGCCTGACCGCGGCCGGCAAGTACATCGGCCAGATCACCGCGGCCGTCGTCTTCGGCGTGCTGGCGTTGCAGTTCAAGAACATTCACGGCCTGACCCCCGGCGACAAGCGCCTGTCCTACACGCGCGATATCAACACTTTGTCCATGAGCGTTGTTGTGTTCCTGGCGTTCGTCTGCCTCATCGTGGTGGCCTGGTCCAATGCTGTGAACCTGACCGACGGCCTGGACGGCCTGGCCGCCGGCTCGATGAGCCTGGTGCTCGGCGCGTACATGATCATCACCTTCTGGCAGTGGCGTAACTCCTGCTCCGCGCACGCGGTCGCGGGCTGCTACCAGGTCCGGGATCCCCTCGATCTGGCCCTGGTGTGCGCGGCGGGCGGTGCGGCCTGTATCGGTTTCCTATGGTGGAATGCCGCGCCCGCCAAGATCTTCATGGGCGACACCGGCTCGCTGATGCTGGGCGGTCTGCTCGCGGGTCTGTCCATCACGACCCGCACCGAGCTGCTCATGGTCGTGATCGGCGCGCTGTTCGTGGCCGAGACCACCTCGGTCGTGCTGCAGGTGGCGGTCTTCCGGGCCACGCGCAATCGCCTGTTCAAGATGGCTCCGTTCCATCACCACTTCGAGCTGAGCGGGTGGGCCGAGACCTCGGTCATCATCCGGTTCTGGTTGCTGGCCGGTATGGCCTCGGCGATCGGACTGGGCCTGTTCTACAGCGAATACCTCTCTGCGGCAGGGTGAGTGAGCAATGTCCGAACATTCTCCGAGGGTTCTGCGGTCGCCGGGGCCCATGCTCGAATTCCTGCGTGGCCGTGACGTTCTGGTGGCCGGTTGGGGCGTCTCCGGACGCTCGCTGATCGAGCCGCTGCAGGACATCGGCGCACGCCCGGTGGTCACCGACGGCGGCGAGAAGGCCCTGGCCGAGGCCGCGGAACTGGGTCTGGGCACCGCCACCAGCGCCGACCTGCTGACACCCGATGCGCTGCAACGCTTCGCGCTGGTGATCACCAGCCCGGGCTGGCGGCCGGACTCCCCGGTGCTGGTCTCGGCCGTCACCGAGGGCATCCCGGTGTGGGGCGACGTCGAGTTCGCCTGGTGGGTCGACCAGGCCCGCATCTACGGCCCGGTCCGCAAGTGGCTGGTGGTGACCGGCACCAACGGCAAGACCACCACCACCCAGATGACGCACGCCATCCTGCGCGCCGCCGGGATCCCCTCGGTGGCCTGCGGCAATATCGGCCTGCCCATCCTGGACGCGCTGCGCCGCAGTCCGGGCCCGCAGATCCTCGCCGTGGAACTGTCCTCGTTCCAGCTGCACTGGGCGCCGTCGGTGCGCCCAGAGGCCGGCGTGGTACTGAATGTGGCCGAGGATCACCTGGATTGGCACGGCGGCCTGGACGCCTACGCCGCCGCCAAGGCGCGCGCGCTGACCGGACGGGTCGGCGTGGTCGGCCTGGACGACGCCGTCGCCGCGTCGCTGGCGCGAAAGTCCAAGGCGCGCCGCACCGTCGGCTTCCGCATCGGCGTCCCGGCCGACGGCGAACTCGGCGTGGTGGACGGCAAGCTGCTCGACCGCGCCTTCACCAAGGCCGCCATCCTGGCCGAGGTCGGCGACATCAGCCCGCAGGGTCCGGCCGGTGTGGCCGACGCCCTGGCGGCCGCCGCCCTGACCCGAGCCATCGATGTGGCGCCGCAGTTCGTGAAGGAGGGCCTGCAGGAGCACAAGGTCGGCCCGCACCGGGCGGCCTTCGTGCGCGAGCTGTCCGGCGTGGAATTCGTCGACGACTCCAAGGCCACCAACCCGCATGCCGCGCGCTCCTCGATCCTGGCCCACCCCAGCGTGATCTGGGTGGCCGGCGGTCAGCTCAAGGGCGCCAGCGTCGAGGACCTGATCGAGGAATGCCGCGAGCATCTCGTGGCGGCCGTACTGTTCGGCCAGGACGCGGCCGCGATCGCCGCCGCGCTCGCGCGACACGCGCCGGATGTGCCGGTCGTGGAGCTGAATTCGGGGGACGATGCTCGAATGGGTGACCCCTTCACCGAGATCGAGCCCGAAGCGGTGATGGCGCGCGCGGTGCGCGTGGCGGCCGGCTTCGCCCATCGCGGCGATACCGTGCTGCTGGCCCCGGCCGCGGCGTCCCTGGACATGTTCGCCGACTACACGCACCGCGGTCGCAGCTTCGCCGCCGCCGTGCAGGCCCTGGACGAGAAGGACATCGGGAGAACCGAATGACGACGGCGACGCCGCGGCGGGCCGGGAACCAGACCCAGCGACCGAGAATCGGATGGTTCGGTGCCTGGCTGGCCCGCCCGCTGGCGTCGTTCCACCTCGTGGTGGCGATCGCGGTGCTGCTCACCGTGCTCGGTCTGGTCATGGTGCTCTCGGCCTCCAGCGTGGAGTCCTACGCGGGCGGCGGCTCGGCCTACAAGCTGTTCATCCAGCAGGCGGTGCTGGCCGCGTTCGGCGCGGTGCTGTTCTACATCGCGCTGCGGATTCCGATGCGGGTGATGCGCCGCGTGTCGTTCCCGGTCTTCGCGCTGTCGGTGGTGCTGCTGGTGCTGGTGTTGATCCCCGGCATCGGTAGCGAGGTGCAGGGTTCGCGGCGCTGGTTCGACCTGGGCGTGGTGTCGGTGCAGCCGTCGGAGGTCGTGAAAGTCACGCTGGTGGTGTGGGGTTCACACCTGCTGGCTTCCCGGCAGAGCGAGAAGGCCGGGTACAAGGACATTCTCATGCCGCTGGTGCCCGCGGGCCTGCTGGTGTGCTTCCTGGTCGTGCTGGAACCCAACCTGTCCACCACCATCGCGCTCGGCATCGTGCTGACCTCGCTGCTGTGGTTCGGCGGGCTGCCGCTGCGCATGTTCGTGACCATCGCGGTCTCGGGTGGTGTCGCGGCGGCGATCCTGGCGCTCTCGGCCGGTTACCGGTCCGACCGCATGCGCGCCTTCTTCAGTCCGGGCGACGATCCGCAGGGCATCGGCTATCAGGCCCGGCAGGCCATGTATTCGCTGGCCGACGGCGGCATCTGGGGTCGCGGGCTGGGCCAGTCCCGGGCCAAGTGGAGCTATCTGCCCAACGCGCACAACGACTTCATCTTCGCCATCATCGGCGAGGAGCTCGGGTTCCTCGGCTGTGCGCTGGTGCTGGGACTGTTCGCGCTGTTCGTGTACGCGGGGTTGCGCATCGCGACCCGCTCGGTGGATCCCTTCATCCGGCTGCTCACCGCCTCGGCGACCACCTGGATCACCGGTCAGGCGCTGATCAATGTCGGCTATGTCGTCGGTTTGCTGCCGGTGACCGGTCTGCAGCTGCCGCTGGTGTCGGCGGGTGGTTCCTCGCTGGCCATCACGCTGCTCATGTTCGGCATCATCGCCAACGCCGCCCGGCACGAGCCGGAGGCGGTGGCGGCCCTGCACGCCGGCCAGGACGGGCGCTTCAGCCGTCTGCTGCGACTGCCGAAACCCGAACTGTATTCGCCCGAGCGCGCGAGGGCCTCCCGCGCCCGCACCCAGGCCAAGGCGAAGGCCAACGCCAAGGTGAAGTCGGGTCCGCAGCGGCGCGCGCTACCCTCGGGTCGAGGCCGGGGCGGGTCGGAACCGTCGGCGCGGCGGTCGATAGATTCGGATTCGGCCCGGCGCACCAGCCGCTCCACCGAGTCGTGGCGCAGCACCCGGGCCTGGGAGCCCAACTATCCGATGAAACATGCCAGGGAACGGGGTACTTCGAGGTGACAGTGGAGCGGCCGGACAGTGATGTGGGTACCGCGGAAGCTCACACCGATCTACCCGACCATCTGCAGCGCGTGCACATGATCGGCATCGGTGGTGCCGGTATGTCCGGGATCGCCCGAATACTGCTGTCGCGTGGCGGCATGGTGTCCGGCTCCGACGCCAAGGAGAGCCGCGGCGTGCTGGCCCTGCGGGCGCGCGGCGCGCAGGTGCGCATCGGCCACGACGCCGGCGCCCTGGATCTGCTGCCCGGCGGGCCCACCGCCGTGGTGACCACCTACGCCGCCATCCCCAAGACCAATCCCGAACTGGTGGAGGCGCATCGGCGCGGGGTGCCCGTGCTGCTGCGCCCGGCCGTGCTGGCCTCGCTCATGCAGGGCCACAAGACGCTGCTGGTGTCGGGCACGCACGGCAAGACCTCGACCACCTCCATGCTGGTGGTGGCCCTGCAGCACTGCGGCTTCGACCCCTCCTTCGCGGTCGGTGGCGAGCTCAACGAGGCGGGCACCAACGCCCACCACGGCACCGGCGGCATCTTCGTGGCCGAGGCCGACGAGAGCGACGGCTCGCTGCTGCAGTACGCGCCGGACGTCGCGGTCGTCACCAATATCGAGTCCGACCACCTGGACTACTTTGGTACCGACGAGGCCTACGTCCAGGTCTTCGACGATTTCGTGGACCGGCTCGAACCGGGCGGCCGTCTGGTGGTGTGCGTGGACGATCCGGGTTCGCTGGGTCTGGCGCAGCGGTCGGTGGCCCGGCTGGCCGAGGATCCGCGCGGCATCCGGGTGATCGGTTACGGCTCCGGCGATTTCGCCGAGACCGGCGTCCCGGTCGGCGCGCAGCTGCTGTCCTGGGAGCCGCGCGATGTCGGCGGCGTGGCCGTCTTCCAGCTCTCCGACGAGGCCGCCCCGCGCACCCTGCGGCTGTCGGTGCCCGGCCGCCACATGGCCCTCAACGCCCTGGGCGCGCTGCTGGCAGCCCGCGCGACCGGCGCCGACATGGGCGAGATCATCCAGGGCCTGGAGGGTTTCGGCGGTGTGCACCGCCGCTTCCAGCTCACCGGGCGCGAGAACGGCGTGCGCGTCTTCGACGACTACGCCCACCACCCGACCGAGGTGCGCGCGGTGCTGTCCGCCGCCGCCGAACTGGTCGCGCAGGAGGCGCGTGACGGCGCGCGTTCGCGGCCGGGCCGGGTGATCGTGGTGTTCCAGCCCCACTTGTACAGCCGCACCGCCACTTTCGCGACCGAGTTCGGCGCGGCGCTGTCGCTGGCCGACGAGGTGGTGGTGCTCGATGTGTACGGCGCGCGGGAAGAGCCGCTGCCCGGTGTGAACGGCGCGCTGGTGGCCAACGCGGTCACCAAACCCGTGCACTACCAGCCGGATATGTCCCGGGTGGGCAAGCAGGTGGGCGCGCTGGCGCGGCCGGGTGACGTGGTGATCACCATGGGCGCGGGCGATGTGACCATGCTGGGCAGCCAGATTCTGGACGGGCTGCGCGCACGACCCGCACACGGGCGGTGAGTCACCGTGAGCTCGGGTGGGGGAGCGGCGGATCGGCCGGTCGGGACCGCCGTCGATAGCTACGACCCGGACGGGTACGACGCCGAATCCGGTGCGGCAGCGCAGGACAGCGGGGAATCCGCGACCGAGAGCGCGGCGGCCCGGCGGGCCCGGCTGCGGCGCGGGCGGGCGCCCCGCGAATCGCGGATCATGACGGCCTGGCAGTCGCGCCGAGTGCGCCGGGGGGCGCTGGCCGGGGTCGTAGTGCTGATCGCGTTTGGACTGGTCGCCTGGTTTACGCCGCTGCTGTCGGTGCGCACGGTGGAAGTCGATGGGCTGAGTGCTGTTCCGGAACAACAGGTTCAGGCCGCGCTACAGGTACCGGACGGTCTGTCCATGATGCGGCTGGACACCAATGCCATGGCCGAACGGGTCTCGCGATTGCCCAAGGTCCGCTCCGTCCGCGTGCAGCGGGTTTTTCCCTCCACGGTCCGGGTGACCGTGGTGGAGCGGACTCCGGTGCTGTACTTCGACAGTCCGGATGGTGCCCACCTGCTCGATTGCGACAGCGTGGAATTCGCGATCGAGCCGCCGGGGCCCGGAATACCCAAACTGGTGACCGATCATCCGGGCGGTTCGGACCCGGTCACCGAGGCCGCGGTCGCGGTCATGGCCGCCATTCCGATTCCGCTGCGCGACCAGGTCGGCGTGGGAGCGGTTGTGGCCCGCTCGGTTTCGGATATTGCCCTGGAGTTGCGTGACGGCCGTACCGTGCTCTGGGGCGGAACCGGGGATTCGGCCCGGAAAGCCGCCGTGGTCGGACCGCTGCTCTCCCAGCCGGGCAAGGTATTCGATGTTTCGAGTCCGAATCTGGTCACGGTAAAGTGAGCGATACCCATTGGGCTGCCGAAATTTTCGGTGGTTTGCCGGAAGGGCACCGTCGGTTCCGATCCAGGACCGGAGGGCAACCGTCCACGATACGATGCCTGGGTGGGTCGGACGAGTCGAATCACACAAGATTCTGATGCTCGGTTCGGCGCGCCTGCGCCCGTAACGCGGTGGCTGCGAATACCGTTCGGCACCAGTCGGATACTTGACATAACGCTGAACCTATGGTTGAGGGTTTACCGGACCGAGACCATAGTGGCGGCGTTTTGTCGGTAGCCGAAGACGACAAGCTGTTTCAGATCGAAGGAAGGCGAGAGCCCATGACGCCCCCGCACAACTACCTTGCTGTGATCAAGGTCGTCGGTATCGGCGGCGGCGGCGTGAACGCCGTCAACCGGATGATCGAACAGGGACTCAAGGGAGTCGAGTTCATCGCCGTCAACACCGACGCGCAGGCGTTGTTGATGTCGGACGCGGACGTGAAACTCGATGTCGGCCGGGAACTCACCCGCGGGCTGGGCGCCGGCGCCGATCCCGAGGTCGGCCGCAAGGCCGCCGAGGACCACAAGGACGAGATCGAGGAAGTCCTCAAGGGCGCCGACATGGTCTTCGTGACCGCCGGCGAGGGCGGCGGCACCGGCACCGGCGGCGCGCCCGTGGTGGCCTCCATCGCTCGCAAGCTCGGCGCGCTCACCATCGGTGTGGTGACGCGGCCGTTCTCCTTCGAGGGCAAGCGCCGCAGCAACCAGGCCGAGGCCGGCATCCAGGCGCTGCGCGAGTCCTGCGACACCCTCATCGTCATCCCCAACGACCGGCTGCTGCAGCTCGGCGACGCCGCCGTGAGCCTGATGGACGCCTTCCGCTCGGCGGACGAGGTGCTGCTCAACGGTGTTCAGGGCATCACCGACCTGATCACCACCCCGGGTCTGATCAATGTCGACTTCGCCGACGTCAAGTCGGTCATGTCGGGCGCGGGCTCGGCCCTCATGGGCATCGGCTCCGCCCGCGGCGAGGGCCGCTCGGTGAAGGCCGCTGAGGCGGCGATCAATTCGCCGCTGCTGGAAGCGTCCATGGACGGCGCGCACGGCGTGCTGCTGTCGATCGCGGGTGGTTCCGACCTCGGCCTGTTCGAGATCAACGAGGCTGCCTCGCTGGTCCAGGAGGCCGCCCACATCGAGGCGAACATCATCTTCGGTACGGTCATCGACGATTCTCTCGGCGATGAGGTCCGCGTCACCGTGATCGCGGCCGGCTTCGATGGCAGCGGTCCCTCCCGGCGCATCGAACCCGCGGTCAGCCGGTTCACCAATACCGCCGGCACCGCGAGCGCCAGCGCCGGAAGCGTCAGCCGCACGCACGAATACACCTCGGCCCGCGCCCCCGAGTCGGCGCCCGCGCCGCGCCCCGAGCCCGCACCGGCCCCGCAGCCGATCGCCGAGCGCGGCCCGGCCCCGTCCTACAGCGCGCCCCGGCCCGCCGTGGACCCGACGGTCGCGGGCAACAATCGCGGCCACATCCAGCCGCCGGATGCCGATGACGACGACGTCGACGTCCCCTCCTTCATGCGTCGCTGACCTGTCCGGGCGCCACTGACCTTGCGCCCCTGACGGATTCGCCCCTCGCGCCCGCTCCGGCTCCCGGAGCGGGCGCGAGCGCGTTCCGGACCGGAGCTGAGTTCGGGGTTGCCCGCCGGTGACTACTACCCTCGAAGGCATGACTGCAGCGGCGCCGGTGTTTCGGACCAGACGGGTTGTGACGACGAGGGCGGGCGGCTTCTCGGCCGCACCGTACGACTCGTTCAATCTCGGTGATCACGTGGGTGATGATCCGGAGGCGGTGCGGCGCAACCGGGTTCGGCTCGCGGAGAGTCTGGGGCTCGCGCCGGACCACCTGGTCTGGATGGAACAGATCCACGGACGGAACGTGGAGATCGTGGACGGGCCGCGCACCGAGCCGGTGCCCGCCACCGATGCGCTGGTGACCACCCGTCGCGATCTCGCGCTGGTCGTGCTCACCGCCGACTGTGTGCCGATCCTGCTGTCCGACGACGAGGCCGGCGTCATCGCCGCCGTGCACGCCGGGCGCATCGGCGCGCGGATCGGGATCGTGCCGCGGGTGCTGGAGGCCATGGTGTCGGTGGGCGCGAAGCCCGAGCGCATCGGCGCGTTCCTCGGCCCGGCGGCCAGTGGTCGCCAGTACGAGGTGCCCGCCGCCATGCGCGCCGATGTCGAGGCGCATCTGCCCGGCAGCGCGACCACCACGGCCAAGGGCACGCCCGGCCTGGATCTGCGCGCGGGCATCCGCCGGCAGTTGGAGGCGGCCGGCGTGGGCGCGGTGGCGGCGGACCCGCGGTGCACCATCGAGGACAAGACGCTGTTCTCGCACCGCCGCGGCGCGCCGACGGGCCGACTCGCCGGTGTGATTTGGATGTCATCCGAGGGAGTTTCAGAATGACCGAAAGCTTCACCGCCGCACAGGGATCGGATGCGGCGCAGGTCACGTCCGGCGGAGGTCGCGCCGGCGAGCTCGCCACCGCCCTCTCGGCACTCATCGAGCGAATCGACGCAGCGTGCGCGGCCGCGGGCCGGGAACCAGGGTCGGTGCGCCTGCTGCCGGTCACCAAGTTCTTCCCCGCCTCGGATATCGAGATCCTCTATAACCTGGGCCGCCGCGAGTTCGGTGAGTCCCGTGAGCAGGAGGCGGCGGGCAAGGTGGCGCAGCTGGGACACCTGTCCCGGATACGCTGGGAGTTCATCGGACGGCTGCAGCGCAACAAGGCGAAATCCGTTGCACGCTGGGCCGATACGGTCTACTCGGTGGACAGTGACCGGCTCGCGAGCGCCCTCGACGCGGGTGCGGAGGCCGCTCTGGGCGACGGATTCCGCACCACCCCCTTGCGCGTGCTGCTGCAGGTGTCCCTGGACGCGGACCCGGCTCGCGGCGGCGCCCGCGACGCGGCGCTGCACGCGCTCGCCGATCAGGTCGCGGCCTCACGATCCCTGCAGCTCGCGGGCCTGATGGCGATCCCGCCGCTGGATGTGGAGCCCGATGCGGCCTTCGAGCAACTGGCCCGCATCCACGCCGCATTAACGGCCGTTCACCCCGAGGCGAAAGAGCTCTCGGCGGGGATGTCCGGTGACTTGGAGTCGGCCATCGCCCACGGATCCACCTGCGTGCGTGTCGGTACTGCCCTGATGGGCGCGCGACCGATAACCTCGGCGTAGCAAAGAAACCTCACCAGTCACATATGAAACATATGCTTGGTGGCAGACGAGGACTGAGCAGGACAACACCCCAGGCCAACCGGGGCCGAAGGAAGGTCGACCAGATGAGCACGCTGCACAAGTTCAAGGCGTACTTCGGGATGGTTCCGCTCGAGGATTACGAAGACGATTACGTCGACGACCGCGGGGCCGCCCGGAGCGCCGATGAGCGTGGCCAGCGTCGTCCCCGGCCCTACGCCGAACGCGAGCGTGAATACGACCGATACGGCGAGGACCGCTACGACGACGAGCCCGCGTACGAGCCGTCCTACAAGGCGCCCTACAAGCCTGGGTACAGCGTGTCCCGCAGGGACGACTACGCCGACGATCACCGTGAGCGGGATCACCGCGACCGCTACGACGCCGACGATCGCTACGACGCGCCCCGCCGTCCCACCCGCATCGACACCGCCCCGTCCAGCCGTACCCGTGCCATGGGCGGCAGCGCGCCCGCGGTGCGCGGCAGCACCCGCGGCGCGCTCGCGATGGACACCGACGCGGAGCGGCGCATCGAGGAGCTGCGGGAGCAGGAGCGCCGGATAGAGGCGGCCCGCCGTCCCCAGATCTTCGAGGACGGAGGCACCTTGTCCAAGATCACCACGCTGCGCCCGCGCACCTATGCGGAGGCCGCCATCATCGGTGAGCGCTTCCGGGACGGCACCCCGGTGATCATGGACCTGGTCGAGATGAGCAACTCCGACGCGCGCCGCCTGGTGGACTTCGCGGCGGGACTCGCGTTCGCGCTTCGCGGTTCGTTCGACAAGGTCGCCACCAAGGTGTTTCTGCTCTCGCCGGCCGACGTGGACGTCTCCGCCGAGGAACGCCGCCGGATCGCGGAAAACGGCTTCTACAACCAGAAGTGACGAGCTGCCGCAGCTGCGAGTACGCGGAGGCGGCAGCCGGGGGTTGACCGTTGCGCCAAAACTGAACGGCGGCAACGAATTGCGTTCGTCAACGGGGGTTGCGAAATAGTCGCGGGGGATTCGTGGGGGAGTCTTGCGCCCGAGTTGTCGGGTATCGCACGCTCATTCAGATGGGCATGTCATGAATCACATGCCTGGACTCGGGCTCTACATGTGTCTCTTGTCGCGGTCACGCTCGAAGTTCGCGGCCCGCCTCGGCCTGGACTGACGGAGCGGAGGAGCGAAGCGGGGGAGCGTAGGAGGGAAGGCCGAGGTAACAGGGCCGCGAACCCCGACCGGAGCGAAGCGGAGGGCAATCGGACACAGGGGGAAGGCTGAGGTAACAGGGCCGCGAACCCCGACCGGAGCGAAGCGGAGGGCAATCGGACACAGGGGGAAGGCCGAGGTAACAGGGCCGCGAACCCGCCCGGAGCGAAGCGGAGAGCAATCGGGCCCAGTGTTTCTATTTTGCCGATCATGGAATCTAGGGCAGAGTGGTGCGGTGGCCCTGTTCCAGGTGTTGAACCTACTGCTGTTCCTCTTCTGGCTGCTGCTGATCAGCCGAGTCATCGTCGAGTTCATCCGCAGCTTCGCGCGAGACTGGCGGCCGACGGGCTTCGTCGTGATCATCCTGGAGGTGATCTTCACGGTCACCGACCCCCCGGTGAAACTTCTGAGGCGTTTGATACCCCCAGTGAATCTTGGGGGAATTCGGCTCGATCTGTCCATTATGGTCCTGCTTTTCATCGTGTTCATCTTGATGACGATCACGGGCCAGGCAGGGCAGTCGATAGCTCAGGTGTGACAGAATGGGCCGAAAGAAAGCTTGCCCAGATCTACCGCTAGATCTCCATACGAAGCGTGAAGGGATCGTTCCATGCCGCTGACCCCCGCCGATGTTCATAACGTCGCGTTCAGCAAACCGCCGATCGGGAAGCGCGGCTACAACGAGGATGAAGTCGATGCCTTCCTCGACCTGGTCGAGCAGGAGCTCTCACGCCTCATCGAGGAGAACGCTGATCTTCGCCAGCGGGTTGCTGAGCTGGACGCGGAACTCGCTGACGCCAAGAAGAATCGGGGCCCCGCGGTCCAGACCGTGAAGGCGCCGGTCGCGCCGGAGCCCATCAAGGCCGCTCCGCCGCCGCCCCCGGCCCCCATGCCGGCCCCGGTCCCCGTGGCCGCCGTCAAGCAGGACGCTCCGTCCGCGGACGCCAATCTGCAGGCCGCCAAGGTGCTTTCGCTGGCCCAGGAGATGGCCGACCGCCTCACCTCGGATGCCAAGACCGAGGCCGAGCAGCTGCTCGCCAACGCCCGCGCCAACTCCGAGCGCCTGGTCAGCGATGCGCGCACGCGCTCCGAGGCGATGATCGCCGACGCTCGCCAGAAGGCCGAGGCCATGCTGTCCGACGCGCAGACCCGCTCGGATTCCCAGCTGCGCCAGGCGAAGGAGAAGGCCGACGCTCTGCAGGCCGACGCCGAGCGCAAGCACACCGAGATCATGGCCACCATCACCCAGCAGCGCAGCGTGCTGGAAAGCCGGATCGAGCAGCTCAAGACCTTCGAGCGCGAATACCGTGTGCGCCTGAAGTCTTACCTGGAATCGCAGCTGGAGGAGCTGGAGAACCGTGGTTCGGCGGTCCCGGTCGACGGCGGCGAGTTCGGCCAGGACCCGTCGGGCAACGGCGCACTTCTCAAGGGCAGCAAGTAAAGTCGTAGATACGGCCAGCGATGCCAGGTCGTGCGGGTGGAACTCCCGGGTGGCACGGTATCGCCGCCAACCTTTCGAGTCCTCCGATAGCCGGCGCTATCGAAGCCCAACGAGGGGGTGGTGCACTTGCTCGTGGTGACGCTTGTGCTCGCAGCCGTGGGTTTCGGCCTGCTGGTGACCGCACTGACCACCGGTTCGGTGATCTGGGCATGGGGCTGCATCATCGTGTGCGTGATAGGCGCGGTGCTGCTGCTCGTCAGTGCGTTGTCGCTGCGGACCGACGACGAGGACACCTCGTCCCGGGCAGGCGGTAGACATGCGAAGCACTAGCGGGGCGGGTCCGCGGAATATCCGCTGGACCCGCCCCGCTAGTATGTAGACAGCTACACGGCGTTGATCCGGCCATCACCGGGGAGCTTTCGGAAGAACGGCGGGCCCGCCCGCTCATTAGAACCGAACGGGTGAGCCCGTCACAGCTCACAACGAGAGGCTCGGTCCTGCAAGGGTTTTCGTGATCCTGCGGCCGGGCAAGCGGGGTGGTACCGCGGTTACGGCGCACCGAGCGCCGGCATCGTCCCCGTGCCCACAGTGCTGGCACGAGGAGCTGAGAGGCCGCCATGGCGGACGAGACCACCACCCGAAGCGCATATCCCCGCGTTGATCTGAGCAAGACCAGCGGTCAGGTGTCCTTCCCTGAGCTGGAGCAGCGGGTCCTGGACTACTGGGCCGCCGACGACACCTTCCGTGCCAGCATCGAGAACCGTTCCGATGCAGAGGAATTCGTCTTCTACGACGGCCCGCCCTTCGCCAATGGGTTGCCGCACTACGGCCATCTGCTCACTGGATACGTCAAGGATTTGATCCCGCGATTCCAAACCATGCGCGGGAAGAAGGTGGAACGACGATTCGGTTGGGATACTCACGGCCTGCCCGCGGAAATCGAAGCGGAGAAGCAGCTCGGTATCACGGACAAATCACAGATCGATGCCATGGGGCTCGCGGAATTCAATGCCGCGTGCAAATCCTCGGTACTCCGGTACACCAACGAGTGGCGTAACTATGTGACACGCCAGGCGCGCTGGGTCGACTTCGACAACGACTACAAAACCCTCGACCTCGACTTCATGGAATCGGTCATGTGGGCGTTCAAGTCGCTGTACGACAAGGGCCTGATCTATCAGGGCTTCCGGGTGCTGCCCTACAGCTGGTACGAGCAGACCCCGCTGTCCAATCAGGAGGCGCGTCTCGACGACTCCTACCGGATGCGTCAGGACCCGGCGGTCACCGTGGACATGGTGCTGCGGGTGCCGGCCGAGCACCCGTTGCACGCCCTCGACGGCGCCAACGCCCTGATCTGGACCACGACGCCCTGGACGCTGCCGTCCAACCTGGCGATCGCGGTGCACCCCGACATCACCTACGCCCACGTCGAGGGCAAGGACGGCAAGCGGTATGTGCTTGCCGCCGAGCGGGTCTCGCACTACGCGCGCGAGCTGGGCGAGGAACCGACTGTGCTGTCCGAACATTCGGGCGCGGCGCTGGCGGGCCTGGACTACCTGCCGCCCTTCGACTTCTTCCTGGGCCACCCGAACGCGCACCGGGTGCTCAACGCCGACTATGTGACCACCGACTCCGGTACCGGCGTGGTGCATCTCGCGCCCGCGTTCGGTGAGGAGGACATGGATGTGGCCTCCGCCAACGGGATCGAGGTCGTGCAGCCGCTCGACGCCGGCGGCAAGTTCACCTCCATGGTGCCGCCGTACGAGGGCCTCATGGTCTTCGACGCCAACCCGGTCATCATCAAGGACCTCAAGGCCGCCGGAAAGCTGTTGCGGCACGAGACCATCGAGCACTCCTACCCGCACAGCTGGCGCTCGGGCCAGCCGCTGATCTACATGGCGGTGCCGTCCTGGTTCGTGGCGGTCACCACCTTCCGCGACCGCATGGTGGAGCTCAACAAGGAGATCACCTGGGTTCCCGAGCACATCCGCGACGGCCAGTTCGGCAAGTGGCTGCAGAACGCGCACGACTGGAACATCAGCCGTAACCGCTACTGGGGCGCGCCGATCCCGGTGTGGATCTCCGACGACCCGGCCTACCCGCGCGTGGACGTGTACGGCTCGCTGGATCAGCTGGAGCAGGACTTCGGTGTGCGGCCGAGCGACCTGCACCGGCCCGGCATCGACGAGCTGGTGCGCCCGAATCCCGATGACCCGACCGGGAAGTCGATGATGCGGCGTACCCCCGAGGTGCTCGACTGCTGGTTCGAGTCGGGTTCCATGCCGTACGCGCAGGTGCACTACCCGTTCGAGAACAAGGAGTGGTTCGAAGGCACCGCCGTCTCCGCCGCGCACAGCCCCGGCGACTTCATCGTCGAGTACAACGGCCAGACCCGCGGCTGGTTCTACAACCTGCACATCCTGTCCACCGCGCTGTTCGACCGCCCGGCGTTCAAGTCGGTGGTGGCGCACGGCATCGTGCTGGGCGACGACGGCCTCAAGATGTCCAAGTCCAAGGGCAACTACCCGGACGTCAACGAGGTCTTCGACCGCGATGGCTCGGACGCCATGCGCTGGTTCCTCATGTCGTCTCCGGTGCTGCGCGGCGGCAACCTGATCGTCACCGAGCGCGGCATCCGCGAGGGCGTCAGCCAGGCGTTGCGGCCGCTGTGGAACGCGTGGACCTTCCTGCAGCTGTACGCCTCCAAGCCCGGCACCTGGCGCACCGACTCCCCGCACGTGCTGGACCGCTACATCCTGGCCAAGCTGGCGGCGACCCGCGATGTCATGACCGCCGCGCTCGAGGTGTACGACGTCGCCACGGCGTGCGACGAACTGCGCACCTTCGCCGACGCGCTCACCAATTGGTATGTGCGCCGGTCGCGTTCGCGCTTCTGGGAAGAGGACCGCGACGCCATCGACACGCTGCACACCGTGCTCGAGGTGACCACCCGGCTGGCGGCGCCGCTGCTGCCGCTCATCGCCGAGGTGATCTGGCGCGGCCTCACCGGCGAGCGGTCGGTGCACCTGGCCGACTGGCCGGCCGAGACCGACCTGCCGCACGACGCCGAGCTGGTGTCGGCCATGGACGAGGTCCGCACGGTCTGCTCCACGGTGCTGAGCCTGCGCAAGGCACAGAACCTCCGGGTGCGCCTGCCGCTCTCGGAGGTCACCGTGGCCGCCGCCGATGCGGAACGCCTGCGGCCCTTCGCGGATCTGATCGCCGACGAGGTCAACGTCAAGAAGGTCGACCTCACCACCGAGGTGGCCGCGCACGGCCGCTTCGAGCTGGTGGTGAACGCCCGCGCCGCCGGCCCGCGCATCGGCAAGGAGGTGCAGACGGTCATCAAGGCGGTCAAGGCCGGTGAGTGGAGCGAGTCCGCCGACGGCACCGTCACCGCCGCCGGCATCGCCCTGCTGCCGGAGGAGTACACCCAGCGCCTGGTCGCCGCCGAACCCGAGTCCACCGCCGCCCTGCCCGGCAACGCCGGTCTGGTGGTGCTGAATTCGGTGGTCACCGAGGAACTGGAGGCCGAGGGCTGGGCCCGCGATCTCATTCGCGACCTGCAGGAGACCCGCAAGTCCCTGGGCCTCGACGTCTCCGACCGCATCACGGTCGTGCTCGACGTCCCGGCCGAGCGCCTGGGCTGGGCGGAGACCCACCGCGAGCTGATCGCGGGCGAAATCCTCGCCACCACACTGTCTCTCGGCGCGGTGGGCGCGGATGCCCCCGAGGTCGTCGGCGGGGTGAAGGTCTCGATCGTCAAGGCGTGACCCGATAGTCGAAAGGGGCGGAACCGAAACGGTTCCGCCCCTTTTCTTTTGCCGTCAGCCGACTGCCGTCAGGATCGGGGACGCAATCCGTCGAGGATGGGGTCTACCAGTTCCGCGGCGTCGAGGACATTGCCGACGCCGAGCAGGAACCGCACGTAGACCGGGCCGTAGAGCATGTTGGTCATGGCCTGCGGGGACACATCGCCGCGGATCTGCCCGGCGCGAATGGCGGATTCGAGCCGCAGTGCGCCCTGCTGGGCCCGGGGTTCGACGAAGGTCTCGCGGACCATCTGCATGAGCTTCGGGTCGTTCTGGGCCTCGGCTATCACACCGCGGTAGACGCAGCCGACATCGCCGGCCAGCATCCGGGCCAGGCCGCCGATCTGGGTCTTCAGATCGGCGGCGATGTCACCGGTGTCGGCGAAGTCGGTGGCCGAACCGATCTGGTCGTTGATGGCCTCGAGGGCGATCGCACCCTTGGAGGGCCACCAGCGGTAGATGGTCTGCTTGCCGACACCGGCCTCGGCGGCGATGGCCTCGATGGTGAGTTTGCCGTAGCCATTGCGCACGGCGAGTTCGAAGGTCGCGTCGAGGATCGCCTGGTGGGACTTGGCGCTGCGCAGTTCGGGATTGGGCGGCTGGGGCATGGGTCCATGGTACCGCCGAGCGAGACGGAACGTCTCGTCTTGACAGGTGCGGTGGCCGGGGCTAATTTACTCCATGAGACGAGACGGACCGTCTCGTCAATATTCGGGAACACGGTCGCTAGGAGCGAACAATGACCACCCTCATCACCACCCCCGCCACAGTCGCCACCGCCAACGCCGCTCTCGCTCCCGCGAATGCGGCCGTCGCTCCCGTGAATGCGGCTGCCCCCGTTGCGGTTCCGTCGGTGCACCGGCGCGCTCTCATCACCTGGCTGGCCGTGTACCCGACCATCACCCTCGCCTTGGCCCTGCTCGGCCCGGTCATGGCCGGCCTGCCGGTGTTCGTGCGGACCCTCGTCCTGACCGTGATCGTGGTGCCCACCTCGGCCTACGTCCTGATCCCGATGCTGACGAAGGCCAATCACCACCTGGCCCTGCGACTGCACCACTGACCAGCAGCAAACTTATAGCGTCCTTCCGTGGATTCCGGGCGAGCGCTCTTGTTTCCAGGATTGAATCGCCTGAACAGGCGATTCGCCGACGAGGGTGACGTCTGTCTCGAGACACGCCAACTCAGGTTCCCTTGTGACGCATGTTGCGTGTGCGCTACAACAGCTATCGGGTAGCTAATAATCTGGCCCGAGATGTTCCCGCGGTAACGCCTATGAAGGGGCACGCACATGGCTCGAAGGCAGGTTCACCGTTTCGCATCGTTCGTCACGACGACCTCGGCCCTGGTACTGGCCGCCGCACTCTGGGCGGGCCTCGCGCACGCGGACACCGGCTCCTCGTCCGGCTCGGGATCCGGGTCCGCCTCGGGCAGCGCCAGTGGTTCGGCCTCGGGCAGCGCGAGCGGTTCCGCGCAGCTGCCGCTGGCCAGTCCGCGGGCCATGGCCGCGCTCGGGCTGGCGACCACGCAGACCGGCAAGCCCTATCGCTGGGGCGGCACCGGCCCGGACGCCTGGGACTGCTCGGGCCTGGTGCAGTGGGCCTTCCGCAGTGTCGGCATCGACATGCCGCGCACCACCTGGCAGCAGGCCGCCGCCGGACTCGAGGTCCCGGTCGGCGCCATGCAGGTGGGTGACGTGGTCGTTCTCAACGACGACGCCTCCCACGTAGGCATCTACGCGGGAGGCGGCAATGTGCTGAACGCGTACGACTGGGGTGTGCCCGTCGGCCTGACTCCGCTGAGCCAGTTCGACATCTACACCATTCGCCGCTTCTACTGAATCGCGTTATTCGACAACCAGTTCCACGGGGATGTTGCCGCGGGTGGCCTTGGAGTAGGGGCACACCTGGTGGGCGGCCTCGACCAGGTCCCGGCCCTTGTCGTTCTGCAGCTCCTCCGGCAGCTCGATGTGCAGCACGACGGAGATGCCGAATCCGGTCTCCTCGTCCTTGTTCAGGCTGACGTCCGCGGTGACCGAGGTGTCGCCCAGCTCGATGCCCTGGTTGCGGGCGACCGCCTGCAGCGCGCCGGCGAAACAGGCCGAGTAGCCGACCGCGAACAGCTGCTCGGGGTTGGTGCCGTCGCCGCTGCCGCCGGCCGCCTTGGGCTGGGCCAGCTTCAGGTCGAGGTAGCCGTCGGAGCTGACCGAGCGGCCCTCGCGGCCGACCGAGGTGGCGGATGAGGTGAAGAGGGTAGCCATTTCGTTTTCTCCTGCCGGCGTTCATCTAGACAGACTTGTCTGTCTACGTCCGGACTCAGGGTAGACAGATCTGTCTGCTATCGTCAACACCGGAACCCGATGAGGGGAAGGAGTGCAGGTCAGCCATGAGCGAAGCCCGTGATCGCCTGCTGGACACCGCGACTCGGCTGTTCTACGCCGAGGGTATTCACACCGTCGGTATCGACCGCATCATCGCCGAGGCGGGCATCGCGAAGGCCACCTTCTACCGGCACTTCAAGACCAAGGAAGACCTGGTCGTCGCCTACCTGGTCCGCGAATACGCCCGCCAGCGCGAAATCTTGGAGGACATCCCCGGCACAGGCGCCGACTCCATCGCCGGCATCTTCGCGCGCCTCGGCGAACTCAGCTGCGAGCCGGGCTTCCGCGGCTGCCCGTTCCTCAACGCGGCCGTGGAGTTCCCGAATCCCGATCACGCCGTGCGCAAGGTCGTCGACGACTACCGCGGCTGGTTCCGTGACCTGATGGCCGACCGGTTGCGCGCCGCCGGGCACACCGACATCGATACTGCCGCCCGGGTGCTCCTGATGACCCGCGACGGCGTCACCGTCAGCGGGGGAGTGGGAGACAATGCGACGGTCCGGGTGGGCATCCGGACCGCCTTGTCGCAGCTGGGTATTGGATAGGCCGCTGCCCTAGACGCCGACCGCCTCCTCGATCTCCTCCTCGGCCGCGACCTCGGTCTCGGAGGTTTTCTTCAGGGTCGCGGCCTCGACGGGTCCGGGGGCGGCGTGGCGCGCCACGGATTGCGCCGCGGCCTGCCGCTTCTCGGCCGACCCTGCCGCGATCATGAGCAGCACGCCCGCGGCGAACCAGAGCGTCAGGCTCGTCATCCGGCCACCGAGTCCGGTGCTGCCGAAGTAGAGCAGGCTGCGTGCGCCCTCGACGAAGCCCGCGCCGTTCCAGAAGTGGTGCAGGGTGCCGAAGAAGTCGTTCTGCAGCCACGGGCTGTAGACGCCGCCGGAGCTGGTGAAGTTCAGCATGACGAACAGCACCATCAGGGCCAGGGTGGTCCAGCGCTTCAGGAAGGTGTGCAGACCGATGCCGATGGCCAGGATGCCCGCCGAGTACAGCCAGGACATGCCCCAGATCGCGCCCAGGTCGTGGTCGACGATGTGGAACACCGGGCCCGCGAGAGCCAGGCCGATCAGGCTCACCAGCAGCGAGGTGACCAGGCTGATCGCGCCACGCAGCCACATGGACAGGCCCGCGCCGGCCGCGCCGATGGCGGCGACGCTGCCGTAGGAGCCGATGCTCAGGGCGACCAGCAGGAAGAAGATGCCCTGCGCGGTCGGGTCGCCGGAACTCGGGATGGTGACGTCGGTGACGGTCAGCGGTGTGTGCTGCAGCCCCGCGAGCTGGCCGAAGACGGCCTCGGCCGCCATGGCCGTGGTATCGGATCCGGCCTTGGCGACCAGCAATTCGGGCTGTTGCGGGTCGGGGACGTAAGCGCCGGCCAGATCGCGGTGGAGCAACTGGCTCACCGCGTCGTCGCGGCTGGGCACGGTGATCACGTCGAGCGCATTGCCGCCCTTGTCCTTCAGGGTCTGGGCGAGCACCTTGACCTGCGGGCTGTCGCCGACCACGGCCACCGCGAGGTGGTTGGGCTCGGGCTGGTGGAACGCGCCCAGGTACGCCAGCCCCATGCCGAGGCACATGAGCAGCGGGGTGAGCAGGTGCACGGCGACATGCCGGATCTGATACGAGGCCATGGGTTCTTCTCCAATAGTTGGTAAATACAACCAATCGAGGTTGTAGTCTACAACCATGAAGAGCGCGGACGCATTCCCCGGCCGATCCGATGCGATCGAGGTCATACAGCGTGAGCTCACGGCGTTCGCCCGGCGCGCCCGCGGCCGCGCCGCCGAACTGCACCCGGAGCTGTCGCTGGTGGCGTCGAGCATTCTCGACCTGGTCATCGAGCGGAACGGGTGCCTGGCGGCGGACCTGGCCGGGCACTTCCACCTCGACAAATCCACCGTCAGCCGCCAGGTCGCCGCGCTGGAACGCGACGGCTACCTGACTCGCGAGGTCGACCCGGCCAACCGCCGCAACCTGGTCCTGCATGCCACCGCCGAGGGCAAGCGGGTGGCCCGCGCCGCGGCGCGCAACCGCAGCGCCGCGTTCACCGACCGGTTCGCCGACTGGGACGACGCGGATGTGAAGCGACTGGCGGCATATCTGGTGCGCTACAACGCCGCCGACGAGGGCTGAACCGGAACCGGTTGCGGCTCAATCCGTTTCGGGCAGCTCCAGGCCCTTGGCGAGCACCGGCCACGAGGCGCGTAGCGCGTCCTGCCAGTAGCCCCACGAATGCGTGCCCGGCTTGGCGATATCGAAGGTCGCCGGAATCTCCAACTGGTGCAGGCGGGTCTTGAGATTGCGGGCGCACCAGTCGCTGGCCGCCTCCAGAATGCCGCCGACCAGGATCTGTTGCGGCAGACCGCCGTCCGCCGGGCCGAGGCTGCGCACATC
Source organism: Nocardia niigatensis NBRC 100131 (assembly GCF_000308655.1). Lineage (GTDB taxonomy): Bacteria > Actinomycetota > Actinomycetes > Mycobacteriales > Mycobacteriaceae > Nocardia > Nocardia niigatensis. Next base: position 88,370 of record NZ_BAGC01000023.1, read on the forward strand.
GGCCACATTGTCGTGGCGGCCGGGCAGGCCGGAGCCGTTGGAGACGTAGATCCCCAGCCCGCGCAGCGATTCGGCGTGCACGTAGGGGTCGTTGTCGGCCCACTCCGGATCGTCCATGGGCCCGTACATGTTCACCGGATTGCCGCCGCCGATGGAGATCACCAGATCGGCGAACTTCTGGCCGATCGGATCGCTGATCTGCGCGCACCCGCTGTACGCGGCGACGGCCCGGTACAGGCCGGGCGCGGCGATCGGCAGCTGCAGCACCGAGGTGCCCGACATGGACATGCCCGCGATGGCGTGAATCCCATTGGTGCCCAGGGCCGCGTCGACCAGCGGCGGTAGCTCCTCGGTGAGGAAGGTCTTCCACATGGGCTGGCCCAGCTTGGGATCGGGGCTGCGCCAGTCGGTGTAGTAGGTGAACGCACCGCCGATCGGCATCACCACGTTCACGTTCTTGTCCATGAAGAACTGGGTGGAATCGGTATTGCGCTTCCAGGTCGCCGTGTCCTGGCCGCCGCCGGCGCCATTGAGCAGGTACAGCACCGGCCGCGGCTCGGAGGTGTCGGCGGGACGCTGCACCTCCACCGCGATTTCGGAGTCCATGGCCGCCGAGTGCACGTGCAGCGTCAGATTGCGGGCGTCGTGCACCTCGAAAGCGGTGATCGTGGAGCCGTCGTCGGACACCGCGGCGCCCGCGAGGCTCGCCGTGCTGGTTATCGGGTCGGGAGGGGCGCCGTAGGCCGCACCCATGGGCACGACCATCGAGAACGTAGTGACAAGAGAACAACTTGCCGCCGCGAGCAGTGCCGCCCGGGTGCCCAATCCGCCTAGCAAAACCGACCTTCGATCCAGAGGGTATCCCGACCCACCCGCATGATCGCCGAAACATGCCCCCATGTTTCGGGTTTCGACAAACTTGGGTCTGGCGTGGTTGGGGCGCACGGCACTTGTGTGCCGAACCCGGGAGCCTCCGGTGCGGCGGCGGTCTACTCGGCGACGAGCTGACGCAACAGCGGACCGTACTCCGGATGCGCCAGCGCCGAGGCGAATTGCGCGGTCAGATAGTCCGCCGGGTTGCCGGTGTCGTACCAGCGGCCGCGGATCACCTGGCCGTACACCGGATTCTCGGCGGCGTAGACATTGATGGCATCGGTCAGGTAGACCTCGCCGGTGCGATGGGTGTACCAGTTGTCGACCTGCTTGCGCAGCTCGGCGATGATGCCCGGGGTGACCACGTAGCCACCGATGGCGGCGAACGAGGAGGGGGCGTCCTCCGGCTTGGGCTTCTCCTTCAGGCCGCTGATCCGCATCAGGCCGTCGCCTATGGTCTCCTCGACCACCGGGACGCCGTAGCGCGTCGACTCCGACGGATCCATCGGCATGAGCGCCAGCACCGGCGCGCCGGTCTTCTCGTAGGCGTCGATGAGCTGCTGGGCGCGCGGCACCTCGGCGACGAACACGTCGTCGGGCCACAGCACCAGCATGGGCTCATTGCCCAGGTGGCGGGCCGCGTTCAGCACCGGGGTGCCGTTGCCGTACGGGCCGTGCTGGTCCAGGTAGGTGATGTGACCGGCCCGGCTCAGCTCACCGACCTCCTCCACCGCGTCGGCGAAGGCGGTCTTGCCGTCGGCGCGCAACTGCGCGACCAGCGCCGGGTTGGGGCGGAAGTGATCCTGGATCAACGACTTTCCGGCGCTGACCACGATGGTGATGTCGGTGATGCCGGACGCCACGAGTTCACGGACGGTGTGTTCGATGACGGGCTTGTCACCCACCGCGAGCATTTCCTTCGGGATCGCCTTCGTCAGCGGCAGCAGGCGCGAGCCGATACCCGCTGCGGGAATCACGGCCTTGCGAATCGTCATGGACGAATCATCACACACCTGGCTGGTCGTATCTGTCGGTAGCCGCTTGTAGATTTCCCGGTGTGAATACGTCCGCCGACTCCGCGAACACTGGTGTCGTGCCTGGTGGGGCTGGTCATACCGGGTCGAAGGGCGTGGCTGGCCGGGCAGTCGGGGCGGTGGCTGATTCACGGCAAACCGGGGTGGATTCACGGCAAAGCGACAGCCGATCCCGAGGTTCGGGACAGCGGCGCTGGGTGCTGCACATTGATATGGACGCGTTCTTCGCCTCGGTCGAGCAGCTGACCCGCCCGACGCTGCGCGGGCGGCCGGTGCTGGTGGGCGGCATGGGCGGGCGCGGCGTGGTGGCGGGGGCCAGCTACGAGGCACGGGTGTTCGGGGCGCGCTCGGCCATGCCCATGCATCAGGCGCGGCGGCTGGTCGGGGTGTCGGCGGTGGTGATCCCGCCGCGCGGCGCGGTGTACGGCGAACTCAGCGGGCAGGTCTTCGACACCCTGCGGGCCCGGATCCCGGTGCTCGAGACGCTGTCGTTCGACGAGGCGTTCGGGGAACCCGCGGAACTGGCCGGCGCCACCCCGGATCGGGTGCTCGAATTCTGTGAAGAGCTGCGGACGGCGGTGCGGGCGCGTACCGGGCTGGTGGCCTCGGTCGGGGCGGGCAGCGGCAAGCAGCTCGCCAAGATCGCCTCCGGCCTGGCCAAACCCGATGGGGTGCGGGTGATTCCGGCGGCCGAGCAGGACGGGTTCCTGTCGGGGCTGCCGGTGCGCAAACTGTGGGGGATCGGGCCGGTGGCCGAAAGCCGTTTGCGCTCACTGGGAATCGAGACGGTGGGGGCGCTGGCGGCGCTGCCGGAATCGGAGGCGTCCTCGATTCTGGGCGGCAGCGTCGGGGCGGCGCTGCACCGGCTGGCCCGCGGCATCGACGACCGGCCGGTGGCCGAGCGCGCGGAGGCCAAGCAGATCAGCGCCGAAACCACCTATGAAACCGACATTCTCACCCTCGCCCAGCTGCGTCCGGCCATCGACGCCATGGCGGTCTCGGCCCACCGGCGGCTCACCACGGACGGCCGCGCGGCGCGCACCGTGGTGCTCAAACTCAAGAAGACCGATATGAGCATCGTGACCCGCTCGTCCACGCTGCCCTATGCCACCGAGGATCTCGCCACCCTCACCGCCGCCGCTCAGCGTTCCGCCCTCGACCCGGCCGAGATCGGCCCGATTCGCCTGGTGGGCGTGGGTTTCGCGGGGTTGTCGGAGATTCGGCAGGAATCGCTGTTCCCGGAATTGGATCAGACGGTGGAGGCCGACGGCGCGGTCTCCGAGGAGCCGACGCTGGCCTTGCCGGTGGCCCCGGATCCGGTGGTGCCGCCCGCAACTCGCTCGTTCGCCATCGGGACCTGGTATCCCGGGCTCGATGTCGAACACCCCGAGTTCGGGCACGGCTGGGTGCAGGGTGCGGGACACGGCGTGGTCACTGTCCGATTCGAGACCCGGTCGACGGGCCCGGGCCCGGCCCGCACCTTCCCGGCCACAGACGCCGAGCTCACACGTGCTGATCCCCTCGGGAGCCTGCGCTGAACCCGGTTGAGCATGGTTTGCGCGAATTATGAGGATTCAGTTTGAAAATGCCGCGCCATCCGTCGCGGAGGGGGCTTCTGAGACTGGGCGTTGGTAGTGTCGCGTGTCGTGCAGCGCCGCCGGTCGGGTGTAGCTGGCACGTTGTCGAACGGACCTACTCGAACGCAAAGGACGAGCAGTTGAAGCTTCAGAAGACTGGACGCATCGCGGTCGCCGCACTGGCTGTCGTGACCGTACTCGGGCTGTCCGCGTGTGGGAGCGGTGACAAGAAGGAGAGCAAGCCTGCCAAGGTCTCTACCTCCAAGAGCATCGCGGCGCAGACGAGCTACCCGCCGGCCCCGACCGCGGCGGACCTGAACACCCAGCTGCAGAAGGCGCTGGACCCGAGCATCCCGGACTCGGAGAAGCTCGACATGATGCAGGGCGTCACTGCCGACCCGAGCCTGCCCAGCCGGCTGGCCGAGGCCTACAAGCAGAACAACGCCACCATCGCCGTCACCAATGTGACCGACCTGGGCAACGGCACCGTCACCGCCGACGCCCAGATCGCGCTCAACGGCGGCGCGCCCCAGCAGGCCGTCGTGCCGTTCGTGGCGGAGGACGGCAAGTGGAAGGTCCAGAAGGAATGGATCTGCAACGCCCTCTCGCTGGCCAACCAGACCTCCCCGGCCTGCAGCTAGTCCGGTGCCGACCGGTCCGGCATCGAGCCACTCGGATGCCGGGCCGGGACACCGCCGCGTGACCCGCTCGCGGGCCGCCTTCGACTCGCTCGAAATGTGAGCTGGCGCACAGATTGTGGTGCGTAATGCGTAATCCGCGTGGGATCCCGGGGGTTCGCGGTGCGAAGGCATGGAGGGGGAAGCGGGGGAAGATGACTTCCGCTTAGGATCGGCGGTCGTGACCGACGTGTTGGAGAAGGCGGGGCAGGATTCCGCCGGGAGTGCTGGTGCCGAACCCGAGAGAAGGATTCGAGGGGGATGGGCTCGGCCGCTCGCTCTGATCGCCGGTGTGGTCGCGGTGCTGGCGGCGCTGGCGGTGCCGTTCCTGCCGGTCCGCGTGGATCACACGACACTGGCTTGGCCGCAGGGGAATTCGGCGCAGAGCATCGAGGCTCCGCTGGTGACCTACGCGCCGGTGGACTTCGATGTCAGCATCCCCTGTTCGGCGGTGACGGAGCTGGGTTCGAAGGGCGGCACGCTGGCCGCCACCGCCCCCAACGGCGCACCGGACCTGGAGAAGTACGGCTTCGTGGCCCGGGTCACGGCGGCGTCCACCACCGACGGTGTGACCACGCCCGCCAAACTGGAAGCGATTCTGCACCACAAGACGCTGGTCAGCGTCCCGGTCGAGCAGCTGGGCGCGGGCTGCGTGCTCACCGTGCACTCCGATTTCACCTCCTCCACCGCGGAGCTGAGTGGTTCCACGACCGCGCCGGTCACCCTGAACGGTGACTATCGGCCGCAGCTGGTCGGCATCTTCAGCGACCTGACCGTCTCCGACGGCGCCAAGGTCACCGCACAGGTGGACAGCCGCTTCACCTCGACGCCGAGCACGATCAAGCGGATCGCCATCTGGACCGCCGTCGTCGGCGCCCTCGTCGCCCTGTTCGCGCTGTTCCGGCTGGACCGTCTCGACGGCCGTCGCGCGCGCCGCTTCCTGCCGCAGCACTGGTGGACCTTCAAGCCGGTCGACGCCGTGGTGCTGGGCACACTGATCCTCTGGCATTTCATCGGCGCGACCACCTCCGACGACGGCTACCAGTACGGCATGGGCCGGGCCTCGATCCACGCCGGCTACATGGCCAACTACTTCGGCTACTTCGGTGTCCCCGAAACGCCGGTCGGCACACCGTATTACGACCTCATCGGCCACATGGCGCAGGTCAGCCCGGCCAGCGTGTGGATGCGCCTGCCGGCCCTGCTGGCGGGCATCGTGATCTGGCTGGTGCTCAGCCGTGAGGTGATTCCCCGCCTGGGCGCGCGCATCCGCCGCGACCGGATCGCGGTGTGGACCGGCGCGCTGGGCTTCCTGGCGGTCTGGCTGCCGTACAACAACGGCCTGCGCCCGGAACCGCTGGTGGCGCTGGGCGTCCTGCTCACCTGGGTTTCGGTGGAGCGGGCCATCGCGACCGGCCGGCTGCTGCCCTACGGCGTGGCCATCATGATCGGCGCGTTCACCTGTACGGTCGGCCCATCCGGCATCATCTGTTTCGCGCCGTTGCTGGCCGGTATCCGGCCGGCCTGGCGGATCCTCGACAAGCGCGCGACCGTGCTGGGCAGGCCGACCGCACCCGATGCGAACGCCGTCGCCATCCTGAAGTCCCGTTTCGGCGCCTACCTGACCCTCGCCGCCCCGCTGGCGGCGGCCGGTGCGGTGGTGCTGGCCATCATGTTCTGCGATCAGCCGCTGTCATCGATGTTCGAGATGAGCCGGGTGCACACGGCGGTCGGCCCGGACGTGCACTGGGACGGCGAATACATCCGCTACCAGTATCTGTTCATGCCCACCATCGACGGGTCGCTGTCGCGTCGCTTCGGTATGGTCGCCTTCTGGATCGGCCTGCTGGTGAGTGTGTTCGCGTTGCTGCGCAAGGGCGGCCGGATTCCGTTCACCGCGCCGGGTCCGGTGCGGCGGGTGCTGGGGACCGGCTTCGGCATCATGCTGCTGATGATGTTCACCCCCACCAAGTGGACCCACCACAACGGCATTTATGCCGGAATCGCCGGTGTCGTGGCGGTTTTGGCCGCCGTGGCGGTGGGGCCGCGGGTGATGCGCTCGCCGCGCAACCGCGCGCTGTTCGCCGCGGTGATGGCCTTCGCGCTGGCTGTCTCCTTCTCCAGTTGGAATGGCTACTGGTACGTCTCCAACTGGGCCATCTCATGGAACGACAAGCCACCGGTGCTGGCCGGGATCGGAGTCGCGAAGATCTTCCTCGCGATCACGGTGGCGCTGCTGGCGCTGGCCGGCTGGTTCCATGTGCGCGCGCCGGAACAGCCCGGCCCGCACCGGATCTCGAAGCTGGGCTGGCGCTTCGTGGCGATTCCGCCGCTGACCGTGGCGGCCGCGTTCATGGTGCTGTTCGAGGTGGGCTCGCTGGCCAAGGGCGCGGTCGCGCAGTACCCGGCGTACTCGCTGGCGCGCTCGAATGTGGATGCGGTGGCGGGTAAGCCGTGCGGCCTGGCCCGCGACGTGCTGGTCGAGACGGACCCGAACCAGGGAATGCTGAAGCCGCTCAACGGCGATGCGCTCGGCACCTTCACCGCGGACGCGGTCGGCTTCTCGCCCAAGGGCGTGTCCACCGACCTGCGCCTCGACGACGAGGCCGACACCGGCGGCAGCGTGTCCAGCGCGGTCAGCAACCGCAGCAACGGCACGGTCGACGGAACAACCACGGCGCCACTGCCTTTCGGTCTGGACACCAGCACCCCGGTGCTGGGCAGCTACGGCAGCAGCGAGGCGGTCTCGACCATGACCACGGGCTGGTACGCGCTGCCCGGTCAGCAGGACCGGTCCGGCATCATCGCCCTCACCGCGGCCGGCCGCATCCGCTCGGCCGACAAGGACGGCGTCGTGACCCCCGGCCAGCAGGTCGAGGTCGAGTACGGGGTGCCGGGTGCCGATGGCGCCGTCGAACCCCAGGGCCGCATCATGCCCATCGATATCGGTCCCGCGCCGACCTGGCGCAATCTGCGGGTGCCGCTGAGCGATATTCCGGTGCAGGCCACCGCGATTCGCGTGGTGGCCGAGGATCGGGACAGTGATCCCAAGCAGTGGGTGGCTCTCACCCCGCCGCGCATTCCGCAGACGGTGACGCTGGAGGACTACGTCGGCCGGGACAAGCCGGTGCTGCTGGATTGGGAAGTGGGCCTGCAGTTCCCGTGCCAGCGGCCCTTCGATCACCTCGACGGTATCGCCGAGGTGCCCGACTACCGCATCATGCCCGACCGCGGCGGCGCGGCCATGACCACGCTGTGGCAGAGCCACGACGGTGGTGGCGCCCTGGGCTGGAGTTCGATGCTGCTGCGTCCGGTCACCCTGGCGACCTACCTGGACCATGACCCGCGCATGGATTGGGGCGAACTGCAGCGGCTCGAGCGGATCGACCGCTCGGCGCAGACCGCCAAGCCGGTGGTGACCACCGACACCCGCACCGGTCTGTGGAACCCCGGTCCGATCAATGTGACGGGCTGGCAGTAGTCACCATGAGGGCCCGGCGGTAGCCGCCGGGCCACCGCGATCCGCACCCGTTTCCTTGTCGGAACGGGTGCGGAGGTGTTTTCGGGGGAGGACCGTGGATGGTCCGTGCCTACGGGCCGGCCGCGCCCTGAAGCTTGCGTACCTGCGCCGCGGTCATGGCACTGAGCTGCTGCGGGTCGGGTTCCTTCGCGTCAGAGTAGGCGATCTGCACGACCGTCGAACCGACGAGCGTGATGCTGACGTCCGTGTAGAGCGTGAGCCCGTCACTGGTGGTGCGCACCTGGAAGGCGGTCGATCCGTCACCGGCCTGCGGCTGATTCAAACCGCCCAGCTGGAATTCGACCTTCGTATTGTCGGCATCCTTACCGGAGTACTTGGTGCAGCCCGGCAGCAGCGACTGGACAGCGGAAAAGGCTTGCGCCGCCCCGCCGTTCGCGTAGGACGCGGCATCGATGTCGACACTGGCGAAGCTGGGCCCGCCGAACTGGGCCGCGGCCTGCGCCGCCGACCCCGGAGCCTGAGTGGCGATGGTCGCCAGCACATTCCCGCACGGAGCCGGATCGGTCTTGGCGCCCGCCCCGCCGGAACTGCCCGGCGGTGGATCGTCGAGCGCGGTGAATCCCTTGGGCATCGCGGTGACGTCCAGCAGATCCATGCGCAGCGTGAACTGGTCGAGCACCGCTGCGCCGCCGGGCTTCCCGGACGGTTTCACGGCCGGTCCCAGGGTCGGGAGCGTGGGCGCGGAGTCCTTGTGGCTGCCGCAGGCGGTGGCGGACAGGGCCAGGACCCCGGTCAGCAGCGCCAACCGCGTCACGCGCCCCACTGCACCTCCGTGCGCAGGGTCTGGCGCAGTGTCACCGAGCTGCGGGGGTCGCGGTAGGTCTGGTTGCCGCCGACCTCGACCTTGCCGGAAACCGGTAGCGGCAGGCCGAGATCCACCGCGATGGTGCCGGTGCCGTGCATGAGGTAGTCGACGATCTCCAGCTGGCCCGCCTCGTTGGGCAGATGCCAGACAGTGGATTTCGGAGTCTGCACCACATTCAGTTCGATGGTGAGCTGGTTGCCTTCGCGCGAGGTGAGGGTGCAGGTGGTGACCTGCTCCAGCGGCACGCTGCCGGAAACCTGTTGCCGCACCGTCCACACCGCGCCCACACCGACGTCGTCGGACGGGAAGGCGATGGACTGGTACACGGCCTGATAGAACGCCTGCTCCAGCGCGGCGCGCGCGGAGTCGGAGGTGGCGGGCTGGGGTGCCAGCTTCATCGCGGTGATCGCGCCCAGGTCGCTGACATCGAAGCCGACCCGGGATCCGTCCGCGGGCAGCAGCGCCTTGGCGAGGGTCGGGTCGGGGGAGGTGACATTGCCGACGGTGAGTTCCACCCCGTCGCTGCCGGACTGCGCGGTGAGCGGGATGGTCACCGAGGGCGGGGAGATGTCGCGCAGCGCCTGCTGATTGATCTGCTGCTCGATGTGGTGGTCGGTACGCAGCGTGACCTGCTGGGTGGCGCCGGTCTCGAGAGTGCGGCGCAGCGGCGAGCGGGGTGCGGCGCCCGGGTCGACGACGGTGGTGGTTACCGCCTCGATGGGCATGGTGACCTCTTTGTTGATGCCCGCCGGTTCGGAGCCGTCGGCCTCGGCCGTGGTCTCGGCGCGATCGCTGCAGCCGACGCCGAACGCGGTGAGCGTCACCGCGAGAACCAGGAGCAGGACCCCCGAGCGTGTGGTGCGCGTACCCGGCCCGCGCCGTGGCGGGCGCGGGAGGCCGGAACAGCGTGCGGTGGCGTTCGCCGAGCTGGGGGAGGAAGACAACACCGTCACGTCGAACAGGTTACGACGCGTTCCTGAAAAACAGCTGGGATCCCGTGGGGCCGTGGTTTCGGGGCGTTCAGAGGGCCCGGACATGGATAGGGAATGATGTCAGGGTGAGTACCGACCTGCCGCGCGAATTCGGCGCAGAGGAACCAGACACGTCACCCGGGGAGAGCGTTCCCCCGGCGCAGCCGTTGCGCCTGCCGGTGCTGCTGGTCATCGCGGCGGTCCTGCTGGGTCTGGATCTGCTGACCAAGACCATCGTGGTCGCGACCATGACCCCCGGTCGGCCGATCGATCTCATCGGCGACACGGTGCGCCTGACCCTGGTCCGCAATCCGGGCGCGGCGTTCTCCATGGCCACCGGCATGACCTGGCTGCTGACCCTGGTCGCGGCGGCCGTGGTGATCGGTGTCATCCGCATCGGCCGGACCCTGCGTTCGCTGCCGTGGGCCATCGGCCTGGGCATGGTGCTGGGCGGCGCGCTCGGCAATCTCATCGACCGCTTGTTCCGCGCGCCGGGCCCGCTGCAGGGCCATGTGGTGGATTTCGTGGCTGTCGGCTGGTGGCCGGTGTTCAATGTGGCCGACTCGTCGATCGTGTGCGGCGCCATTCTGCTGGTGGCCCTGACCGTGTTCGGGTTCGAACCCGACGGCACCCGCATGCATCGGCAGTCGGCGGCGTCGAGCGCGGAGGGGAAGACAGCATGAGGGAGACTCGCAGCATGCCGGTGCCCGATGGGCTGGACGGCATGCGAGTGGATGCCGGGCTGTCGCGGCTGCTCGGGCTGTCGCGGACCGCGGTGGCCTCGATGGCCGAGGAGGGCGCGGTTCAGCTCGACGGTGTCGCGGCCGGCAAGTCGGACCGGTTGACCGCCGGGGCCTGGCTGGAGGTCGAATTCCCCGAGCCCAAGCGGGAACTCACGGTGGAGGCGACTCCCGTGGAGGGGATGAAGATCCTCTACGCCGATGACGACATCGTGGCCGTCGACAAACCCGTTGGGGTGGCGGCGCATACGGGTGTCGGCTGGACCGGACCCACCGTGGTGGGCGGCCTGGCGGCCATGGGCTACCGCATCTCGACCTCGGGAGCCCATGAGCGGCAGGGCATCGTGCACCGGCTGGACGTCGGCACCTCGGGCGTGATGGTGGTGGCGCAGTCCGAGCATGCCTACACGCAGCTCAAGCGGGCGTTCAAGTACCGGACCGTGGACAAGCGGTATCACGCGCTGGTGCAGGGTCATCCGGATCCGAGCAGCGGCACCATCGACGCGCCCATCGGTCGCGCTCGCGGCAACGACTGGAAGTTCGCGGTCACCGCGGACGGCCGTCCGTCGGTGACCCACTACGACACCGTCGAGGCGTTCCAGTCCGCGAGCCTGCTCGACATCCACCTGGAAACCGGTCGCACCCACCAGATTCGTGTGCACTTCTCGGCCATCCGCCACCCCTGCTGCGGCGACCTGACCTACGGCGCGGACCCGCGGCTGGCCGAACGTCTCGGGCTGGAACGGCAGTGGCTGCACGCCCGCCAGCTGGGCTTCAACCACCCCGCCGACGGCCGCTGGATCGAGATCACCAGTGAGTACCCCGCCGATCTGGAGCACGCCCTCGACGTCCTGCGCGCGCACTGATCGGAGTCTCGCAAGTGGATGCGCTGACGCCGCGCCGCGTCGGGATCGCCACGGCCGTGGTGCTTTTCGCGATCCTGATCGTGGTGCTGGGCTGGGCCATCCCGCCCAGGTCGGCAGTCATCTCCTCGGACCGGCTGGGTCCGGAGAGCAGTGAACCGGTGGGCCACTACCTGGAGCGGGCCCGGACGTCCTTGCAGGGCACCGACTCCGGCGGGCATTGGGCATTGCTGACGTTCTCCGAGGGCATCACCGCCGACCGCATCCCGGAATTCAATGGCGGCCTGCGTATTTCGGAAGTCGACTACCACGTGGCCGTCGACCGGGTGGCGACGCCGATCATCGGCATCGGTGTGCCTGCCGGTGACGCGGTGGCCGTGGCATCGGTGAAATCGGCGGCCGCTCAGATGGATTCGACGCCCACCTTCGACGACCGCTCCACCCGGGTGAAGAACCTGGTGGCAGGCCGCCTGCGCGCCAACTGCGCGTGTGTCGTCGCCCTCGTCCTGCATGGCACCTTGGATCAACTCCGGACGCTGGCCGCGCACCCGGGAGTGCGCGCCGTCGAGGCACTGCCTGCCGACGCGTCAGCGGATGTCTTCGCGGTCTCTCCGCTCCTGCCCGAACAACTCGAGTCCGCCGGCCCACCCTCCGACGATGGTCCCGTGCCCGACAACTGAGCTGGTCCAGGTCCCGGGGCTGAGTCCGACCCGAGTCGTGGAAACCTCTCGCGCAGCCGGCGCGTCGGGAGGTCGGTCCACGGGCGGGCTGATGATCCTGCTGCTGGTCGGCCGGTTTGTATGTCTCCATCGGTATGTGGCGGATGGAGACCGGGTGCGGTGACATCCCGCCGCGCGTGGCAGAGCGTCCGGGAAATGTTCCCGTATGTTCGTGGGGTCATGGTGATCTTTCTGCTGGCGCTCGCGGGCTTCGCCTTTCTGGACTCGCTGGATGTGCTGCTGGTCGGTGTCACGACGGCGGTGGTCTATGACAGCCGGTTGAGTCGCCGGTCGCCGGTGCCGGGCGCACTGAGCTTTCTGGCCGGAGTGTTCGCCGTCACAACGGCTTTCGGCATCGCGTTCGTGCTCGGCCTCGGATTTCTCACCGACCGGGTCAGCTTCGACATCACTCCGACGGTTCGCTACTGGGCGGAGCTGCTCATCGGCGTGATCCTGCTCGTGCTCGGTGGTCTGCGCTTGTCGCGGGAGGGCGGGACCGCGGTCCCGCCGTGGGCGCTGGAAGCGCGGCGCAGGCCCTTGCTGCTGGGTCTCGTGGGCGTCGCGATCGGGCTGGGGCAGGCCCCGACCGCGGTGCCGTATCTGGCAGCGCTGGCCATGATCTCGGCCCGCGATCCGCATCCGTCGATGTGGCCGCTGATCATTGTCGGATACTGCCTGATCGCGCTCCTGCCGCCGGCGCTGATCCTGGTCACCTCGACCCTGAAATCGAGCCGCGCCCGGCGCTTCTATCGCGGGCTGGTCCGCAGCCTGAAGCGCTTCGGTCCGCTGTCGGTCCGCATCCTGCTGCTACTTGCCGGTGCGGCGCTGATCGTCGACGCGCTGGTGCACCATGCCTCGCTCTAGGCGGTGATGATGCCGAGGAGTCGGCTGTGGGTGTCGGCGTCGGCGGTGGCAAGCAGGCCGTGCGGGGGAGCGTGGATCTCGGTCGCTGCGAGCGACTGGCCAGCCCGGCGCAGCGTCTGGCGTTGATCGCTCGTGACAAGGGCTGCACCCGGCCGGGTTGTGAGACTCCGGCGAGTATGTGCGCGGTGCATCATGTCACCGACTGGGTCGAGGGCGGGCCCACCGACCTGGACAACCTGACCCTGGCCTGCGACCACTGCCACGCACTGGTCAACGACAGTGCCGAGGGCTGGAAAACCGTTGTGATGGGCAAAGATTCCCCATACAGGGGACGCACCGGGTGGATCGCCCCGAGGAGTCTCGACCCCACCGGTATCCCGCGCGTGAACGACAGGCATCACGTCGGGGCGCGGGTCGCTGCTGCGATCGAATCGAGTTGCCTGGGGTGGGGTTCACGGGCCGCATGAACTCCCGGCTGCTGGTGTGCTGCTGGCGTGCGCGGGAACCCGGGGAGTGTGGCCTGGTCGTCTGCCCGACCGGACTTGCGCCGACGCCGGGTTGGGAGCCGCCACCGACGACGGTACCTCCACAAGCCCCACACCTTCAGCGCTCTTCCCCGAGCCGGACACCGCGACCCCCGGCACAGCCAGCGACCACCCGCCGACCCGTCATGCGGATGCCCCAGCCCTGTGATCCAAGCGAAAACCTCCGGCAGCGACATCCACATGCAGGTTCGAAGGCGAGGGGGCTGGAAGCTGAGGGCGCGGCCCCCGGCCCGGCTCCCTCCTCCAGGCATCTTGTGTCCTTTGGTTCTTTGTCTTTTCGTTCTTCGGCTCTTGGTTCAGTCTGCGGACCTCAGTGCGCGAACTGCCAGCGCGTGGCACCGTGCGGGTCGGTCAGCGCGACCCCGACCGCAGTGTGAATCGTGAACCGGTAGAGGTACCAGGGCGCAGGCCCGGCACTCTGAGCGCTGTAAGGCGCGGTAACCGAATCGCCGGATCTTTCCGCAGGCCAGCCGCCCGCGCGGAACATCGCGGTCACCTGATCGATCTCACCAGGATCGACGATCCGATACGCCTCCCCCGACAACACGAGATCGACCTCCGGAAACCGAAAGGACAACGTGCAGAACGGATTTCCCGCCAGATTGCGGGACTTCTTGCTGCCGGGCCCACTGGTGAAGTACAGCTGCCGCCCAGCTTCGACGCACCCGATCCCCGCCGAACTCGGTTTCCCCGAAGCACTCACCGTCCCGAGAAACGCCGGTGTCTCGGGCAACCCGATCCCCGCCTCCGCCGCTTTCTGCACCCGATCCCACGGCAGCTCCGCCTTGCCGTAGATGTTCAAGTCCTGGGCCGATACCGGATCTGCGAGCATCATTCCTCCTCGGTGAGCTGATACGAGTCGAGACGGCGCGAGTCCCCCGGATTCATCGGGCCGATCAGGATGCGGCGGGCCGGAGCTGGGCGATGGCGCGGGTGTCGTCGCCGACGGCGAACCAGAGGGTGAGGGCGTCGGGGGTGCGGGTGGTGCGGATGTCGAGGGTTTCGCCGTAGCGGATGGGCTTGTTGTATTCGAGGACGAAGCGGTGGGGTGCGCGGGTGAGATCTGTTGCTTCGGTGGTCATTTCGTGGATGGCGTGCCAGTAGGCCGTGTTGGTGATGTGCTGGAAGTGGTCGGTGTCGGTGCGGCGCAGCGGGAAAGGGGTGGCGGGGGCGGTCGGCTGGGGTGCGTCGAGCCATTGGCGCCAGCGCAGGCGGCGGTTGTCGGTGGTGGTGGACATGAGTTCGAAGAAGTCGTCGGCTATGCGGGAGGGGCTCATCGTCTCCTTGTTCATGTGGATCCAGAAGCCTTCCGTTTCGATGAGGCCGCCGGTGTCGGAGTCGATGCGTACCCGCATGGTGCACCAGCGCGGGGAGATGCCCGAGCACCAGCGGCGCATGCGCAGCTGGGCCGGCCAGGTGATGGGTTGCAGCACGTCGATGACGGTGCGGCGGACGATCCAGTGTGGATGGGTGTCGAGGGCTCCGCAGTGGACGAGGTGGTCGACGCCGGCGTCCTGGAGGTGGCGGGCGATGCCGTCGATGCGCAGGTGCTGGTTCTCGTCCATGTCGACGGTGCCGAGCCGGCGGGTGACATCGAAGATGTGCCCGGAGCCGGGGACGGGGGCGAGGGGCGTGGCCAGCGGGTCGCTCGAGTTCAGGGTGGAATGGTCGGCGAACTCGTTCATCATCGGCAGACCTCCGGATCTTCCATCCAGTAGCGGGAGGGAGTGCACGGAACAACTGCGGCGGCGACACTGCACCGGAGTGTCCTCGAGCGTAGTGCAGAACCCGTAAAGACGGCGGCTGCGCGGGTCGGCGTGCCCGCCGGGTGAGTACGGTCGTGGTAGATCGATGTGTACGCATCGGAGCGGAAGAGGCGAGCGCAGATGGAATTGACGCCGGAGCAGGCCGATCGGGCCGCCGGGGTACTGCTGGGGACCGCGGCCGGGGACGCGCTGGGGGCGGGCTACGAGTTCACCGTGCCGGGCCCGGACGCGGAGATTCGGATGAAGGGCGGCGGCTCGTTCGGCTGGGCGCCCGGCGAATGGACCGATGACACCGCCATGGCGGTCGCGGTGGCGCGGGCGGCCGCGCGGGTCGGGGACATCTGTAGTCCGGAGGGGCTGGACGCGGTCGCGGCCGAATTCGTGGCCTGGTGGGATTCCGGCCCCAAGGACATCGGCAACCAGACCCGAGAGGTGCTGGAGTGGCGTGATCAGACCGGCCGCGCCATGCAGATGCGCGCCCACGATCTGAAGGGCCTGACGGCAGGCAACGGCTCGCTGATGCGCACCGCCCCGGTCGCCCTCACCTATCTCGACGATGCCGAGAAGTGTGGCAAGGCAGCCAAACTCGTCAGTTCGCTGACCCACTACGACATGCAGGCCATGCAGGCGTGCAAGCTCTGGTCCCTGGCCATCCGGCACGCCATCCTGTTCGGCACCTACGACGGCCTGCGGGAGGCGCTGTCGCAGGTGGACACCGGCTTCTGGGAACCGTTGCTGGACAAGGCCGAATCGGGCAGTCCCGCCGACTTCCCCAAGAACGGCTGGGTGGTGCACGCCCTGCAGACGGCTTGGTGGGCCATCACGCACGCCGAAACCCTGCCCGCCGCACTGGAACTCGCTGTCCGTGCGGGCGGCGACACCGATACCACGGCGGCCATCGCGGGTGGTCTGCTCGGTGCGCGCTGGGGCGCGTCGGCCATCCCGGCTGAATGGCTGGAGGTCATGCACGGCTACCCGGGCTACCGCGTCACGGACCTGAACGCGCTGACCCGGCAGGTCACCGAACGCTGAATTGCTCAGTCCGGCAGGCGGACCACGCCGTCGAGGTAGCGGCGGCACCGGCCGGTGAGCCGCACCCGGTCGCCGGTGAGGGCGCAGCGCATGGCCCCGCCGCGCCGGGAGAGCTGGCGGGCGGTGAGGGTGGTGCGCCCGAGTTCCCGGCTCCACAGCGGGGTCAGCTGGGCGTGGGCGGAGCCGGTGACGGGGTCCTCGGGGATGCCCTGGCCGGGCGCGAAGACCCGGGAGACGAAGTCGACCTCGTCGCCTTCGGCGGTGAGGATTGCGGCGCGGTTCAGGTCGGGGAAGACCGAGAAGTTCGGACGGGATTCGCGCACTTCGTGTTCGGCGGTCACGACCAGCACCACATCGGTCCCCTCGAACGCGCGCACCGGCCGCACCCCGAGCGCCTCCGCGAGCTGACGCGGAATGTCATCGTGCACATCGATTTCCACCGACGACACCGATGGCAGATCGAGCACCAGGTCGTCCCGATCCCGATCCACCCGCAACCATCCGCTGCGCGTGTAGAAGTGGACCCGATCGGCCCCCGGATGCATGTCCTCCAGGATCTGCGCGGCCGCCGCCATGGTGGCGTGCCCGCACAGGTCGACCTCCACCGTCGGGGTGAACCAGCGCAGCTGGAAGGCGGGCGAGTTGTCCGGCGGCGCACCCGCTTCCGCCGGTAGCGCCGAGGTGTAGAAGGCGGTCTCCGCGAGATTGTTCTCCTCGGCGAGTCGCTGCAGCAGCTCGTCCGGCAGCCAGGACAGCAGCGGCATGACCGCGGCGGGATTGCCCGAGAACGGTGCGTCGGCGAATGCGTCGAGCTGATGCAGCAAGACCTCCATGTCGCTCAAGGTACCTGCGAATTCAATCACTGCCCAGGACGGCATTACCCACGGCGAGCCGAAGCATGCGACCAATTGGCTGACCAGACCCCTGGACACGCGAGCAATCCGACACCGCCCCAACGTCTTCCTGTACCGCGCGGCCGAACATGATTCGAGCCGGGACCTCGAGGTGGTCCCGGCTCGAAACGAACTCCGGTTCAGTCGTTGTCGTCCGGCATTCGGGTGTGGGGTGACTCGCCGAGGTGCCTGGCGCTCAGCCACCACGCCACCTCGACCAGGACGATGCCGATGCCGCCGCATACGATGGCCAGCGTCGTCAGGGCGATGTTCGACGGGTCGAGTTTGAAGAAGTGGCGGGTGAAGGGAACCGCGAAGAGGATCAGGTAGCCGGCGCTGGAACCGGCGACGAGCAGGATCTTCCACCAGTTCCAGGGCCGGGCCACGATGGCGAGCACCCAGACCGCGATGATCAGCAGCGTGATCAGGGCGGTGGTGCCGGCCTGGACCTTCGCGGTCTCGCTGACGTCGGGGCCCTTGTAGGCGATCAGGTACGAGATGAAGGTCATGACGCCGATCACCACGCCCGACGGGACCGCCAAACGCATGACGCGGCCGACGAACCCGGTGCGGGCGCGCTCATTGTTGGGGGCCAGCGAGAGGATGAAGGCGGGGATGCCGATGGTGAACCAGGCGGCGATCGTCACGTGCCGCGGCAGGAACGGATAGCCGATGGCCTTGTAGCTGAAGATCTGTGATCCGATGCCCGCGATGCCGACCAGGAACGCCAGTACCACCGAGTACACGGTCTTGGTGAGGAACAGGTTGGAGACCCGCTCGATATTGCCGATCACCCGGCGGCCCTCGCCGACCACGTAGGGCAGGGTGGCGAACTTGTTGTCCAGCAGCACGATCTGCGCGACCGAGCGGGTGGCGGGGCTGCCGGAACCCATGGCGACGCCGATGTCGGCGTCCTTCAGTGCGAGCACGTCGTTGACGCCGTCGCCGGTCATGGCGACGGTGTGGCCGCGCGACTGCAGCGCACCGACCATGGCGCGCTTCTGATCCGGGCGGACCCGGCCGAACACGGTCTTGTGGTCGAGCACGTCCGCGAGCTCGTTCTGATCGGTCGGCAGCGTGCGGGCGTCGACCGGGTCGTCACCGCCGAGTAGCCCCAGCGAGGACGCCACCGCGCCGACCGACACCGCGTTGTCGCCGGAGATGACCTTGGTCGAAACATGCTGGGACGCGAAGTATTCGAGGGTCCCCTTGGCGTCGGGCCGCACCTTCTGCTCCAGCACCACCAGCGCCGCCGGGGTGACCTGCCCGGGCGCGTCCGGCGCGTCCACCGGCCGGTCGGTGCGCGCCAGCAGCAGCACGCGCAGGCCCTTGGCCCCGATGTCCTGTGCGGTGTCGGCGATCTCGGACGCTGGGTCGAGCAGCACGTCCGGCGCGCCCATCAGCCAGTTGCCGTGCTCGCCGTAGGACATGCCACTCCACTTCTTGGCGGAGGAGAACGGCGCGACCCCGGTGGACTGCCAGCCTGGATCGTCCGGCAGGGCCTCCTTGATGGCCAGCACGCTGGCATTGGGCCGCGGGTCGTCGGCGGCCAGCGCGGCGAGCACCTCGCGCAGCGTCGCCTCCGGAATGTCGTTCACCGGACGGACTTCCGAGAGCCGCATGCCGTTCTCGGTGAGCGTGCCGGTCTTGTCCGCGCACACCACGTCCACCCGGGCCAGCCCCTCGATGGCGGGCAGCTCCTGCACCAGGCACTTGCGCGCGCCGAGCCGGACCACGCCGACCGCGAAGGCGATGGAGGTCATCAGCACCAGGCCCTCGGGCACCATGGGCACCAGTGCGGCCACCATGCCGTTGACGGCGGGCCGCCAGGATTCCTTGGAGGAGAACAGCTGGTTGTAGATGGACAGCAGGCCCGCCGGAATCAGCAGGTAGGTAATGACTTTCAGGATGGTGTCGATGCCGCTGCGCAGTTCCGACTTGACGAGGGTGAACTTGCTGGCCTCGTCGGCGAGTCTGGCGGCGTAGGCGTCCTTGCCGACCTTGGTGGCCCGGTAGGCGCCGCTGCCGGACACCACGAAGCTGCCCGACATGATCGGCGCGCCAAGGGTTTTGTCGATCGGGTCGGCCTCACCGGTGAGCAGTGACTCGTCGACCTCGAGCAGTTCGGTCTCGATCACCTTGCCGTCGACGACGATCTGGTCGCCGGGCCCGAGTTCGATGATGTCGTCGAGCACGATCGCCTGCGGCGCCACGGCGGTGGCCCGGCCCTCGCGACGCACCATGGGTTTGGCCTGCCCGACGATGGCCAGTTTGTCGAGGGTGTTCTTGGCGCGCAGTTCCTGGATGATGCCGATCGCGCTGTTGGCGATGATCAGCAGCCCGAACATGCCGTCGATGAGCGATCCGGTGGCGAGCACGAGGATGAACAGCACACCCAGGATCGCGTTGATCCGGGTGAAGACGTTCGCCCGGACGATGTCCTTGACGGATCGGCTGGCGCGCTCCGGCACGTCGTTGGTCAGCCCCTCGCGGCGCCGCTGTTCCACCTCGGCGGAGGTGAGCCCCAGCGCGGGTGGACTGGGCGGACTAGCTGCCTGCGCAGTAATCGACATGCCCTCCACAGTAAAGGGCGACCAAAGAAACTGGCCCGTAGCTGCCCGTTATGGGACAGAGGGGTGTG
The DNA here is from genome assembly GCF_000308655.1 of Nocardia niigatensis NBRC 100131. GTDB lineage: Bacteria > Actinomycetota > Actinomycetes > Mycobacteriales > Mycobacteriaceae > Nocardia > Nocardia niigatensis. The sequence goes on from NZ_BAGC01000023.1 coordinate 107,911, forward strand.
TGAGGATCATCCCATGTATTCGCTGTCGTGACTTTTGTTGCGCGGGCTAACGTATTCGGGTGGCGGAAGGACCTGGGAACTCGGACGCAGCGGTCGATACGGGTCGGCGTGGTCGGCCGACGGGACACGAGGGCCCCCGGGACGCGGGCATCGCCTTCGGCATCGGGGCGTATTTCATCTGGGGACTCTTTCCGGCCTTCTTCGGACTGCTGTCCTTCGCGAGCGCGGGCGAGGTCCTGGTCGAGCGGATTCTCTGGACGCTGGTGGTCTCGCTGCTGGTGATGACGCTCGCCGGGCGGCTGGGGGAGCTGCGGCGGATCGATACGCGGACCTGGCGGTTGGCGGTCGTCGCGTCGGCGGCGATCTCGATGAACTGGGGCGCGTACGTCTACGGCGTGATCTCGCATCACGTGGTGGAGTGTGCGCTGGGGTATTTCATCAATCCGCTGGTGACGGTGGCATTCGGGGTCGTCATCTTCCGGGAACGGCTGCGGGCTCCGCAGTGGGTCGCGCTGGGGCTGGGGGCCACGGCGGTGATCGTGCTGACCATCGATTACGGTCGGCCGCCGTGGATCGCGGTGATCCTGGCCTGTTCCTTCGCCACCTATGGACTGGTCAAGAAGGTGATTCGGCTCGACGCGCTACCCGGCTTGGCGGCAGAGGGATTGGCGGCCGCGCCGTTCGCGCTGATCGCGGTGATCGTGATCGCGGTGACCGGCAACGCGACCTTCGGTTCCTCACTTCCGTATACGGGATTGCTCATGCTGACCGGCCCGGTCACCCTCGTACCACTGGTGTTGTTCGCGCTGGCGGCCCCGCGAGTGCCGTTGTCCACCATGGGAATTCTGCAGTACCTCACGCCCGGACTGCAGCTGGCCTGGGGTGTGGCGGTGGGGCACGAGCCCATGCCCGCGTCCCGCTGGGCGGGGTTCGGGCTGATCTGGCTGGCGCTGGCCATCTTCACCGTCGATGCCCTGCGCCGCTCCCGCCGACCCGTGGTCGCCGTCCCGGAATAGCGCGAAACCGCATACCCCTCAATCGATGTGCGGTTCCAGGTGGGCCGGTCAGGGTTTGCGTGCGCCCTGGGCCTTCTCCGCGAACTCGTTGGTGTAGGTGGCGCCGAGATCGATGCGGTCCAGCACCGGGGCGACATTGCGCGAGTACTGGGCGAGAATGCGCAGGACGTTATGCGCGCCTTCGGGTTTCATCAGGCCGTCGTCGTTGAACATGCTGATCGAGTCGGCGATGGGACGTAGAGTTGCGGATCGCCGCCCGCGTACTGACTCGGTATCTTCGCCGCGATCTCCTCGGGGGAGTGGGTCTTGACCCACCGCAGGGTCTGGACGAAGGGGTTCGCCAGTTTCTGCACGATGTCCGGGTGCCCGGCCACGGTCTCGCAGCGCATGTAGAGCGAGGCGGCGGGCGGCGGCCCCGGCCGGTATCGCGGCCGGAGCGTCCCTCGTCGCCTCGCCTACGAAAGAGCTTGTCCTGCAAGCGGTCCGCGATGCCGAATCGCCCATGTCCACCGCCCAGGTGGCGGCCGCCATCGGCATCTCCCGCGCCACCGCCCAGCGCTACCTCGCGAATCTGGCCGGGGCCGGCGACCTGCGTGTGCGGCTGCGCTACGGCAGCATCGGCCGCCCGGAACAGGAATACTCGGTACCGCGGCGCACCTGACACCTGAGCTGCCCCTGCTTTCCGGCGCCGCCCACCGCTGTGACGGTTCGCACAGGGCGCTTGGCGGATTCGCCGGCGGGTGGTTAACGTCGAAGGCGTGGCGATGCTCCTGTCGGCCGACTTGTACCGGTCCAGGGTCGGGATCGTCACGAGCGCAGGAGAATTCCTATCACTATCCAGTTCAACCACACCATTGTCGCGTGCACGGACAAACGAGTCTCCGCCGAATTCTGGGCGGACATCCTCGGGGTGGAGGTGGGCAAGCCGTATGGTCCGTTCATTCCGATTACCGTCGGGAATGGCGTCACCTTCGACTTCGCCGATCTGCCACCGGGTTTCGAGGGCGAACCGCAGCCGCAGCATTACGCCTTCCTGGTTTCCGAGGAAGAATTCGACGCCGCCTACGACAAGATCAAGCGGTACGGCATGACCTACTGGGCCGATCCGCGTCAGCAGGGCGTCAATCAGATCAACCACAATGACGGTGGCCGGGGGATCTATTTCCTCGATCCCGTCGGCCACTACATGGAGTTGATCACCGTCCCGTACGGCGGCTGGCCGCAGTAACTCTCACCGGGCGCCGCGGTGAAAGCTAGACGGCCACCGCGGTGCCCACCGACAGCGCGACCCAGGGCTTCGGCCCCTGCTGGTAATACTGATCGATATCGCGGATCTCGAATCCCGCGTCCTCGATCAATCCGCGAATATCGCGATTGATGTGGCAGCCGCCGGCCAGTGCCATCTGTATCGGATTGAGCCGCTGCTGCCATTTCCGGACACCGGCATCGGGTGCGAGACCGTGCTCGACGAAATGAAAAGTGCCGCCGGACGCCAGCACCCGGCGCACCTCGGCGAGCGCGGTCCCGACATCGGGGATGGTGCACAGCGTCCACGTCGACAGCGCGGAATCGAAGCTGTCGTCGTCGAACGGCAGCGCCTGCCCGTCCAGACCGGCCCGCTCCACCGGAACCGTCGCCGCGGCGATCCGTTCCGCGGCCAGCCGCCAGCCGAGATCGGCGGGTTCGACCGCGCTCACCGAGTGCACCGCCGCCGGATAGAACGG
>NZ_BAGC01000022.1 GCF_000308655.1 Nocardia niigatensis NBRC 100131
GGGGCGGGAGCGGGGGCAGGCGCGGGTGCCGGGGCAGGGGCGGCCACGGGAGCCGGGGCGGCGGCCGGGGCCGGAGCGGAACCGGCCTCACCGATCACGCCGAGCTCGCCGCCGATCTCGATCACGTCGTCCTCCTGGGCGACGATCTTCAGCAGAACGCCTGCGGCCGGAGACGGGATCTCGGTGTCGACCTTGTCGGTGGAGACCTCGAGCAGCGGCTCGTCGACCTCGACCGTGTCTCCTTCCTGCTTCAGCCACCTGGTCACAGTGCCCTCGGTGACGCTCTCACCAAGAGCCGGCATCTGGACGGAGAAGGTCATGTCCGTTGACTCCTCTGACTGCTCGTCGGGTTAAACAGTTCGTCTCTCCGCGAGCCTGGCACCGCGGGTCGCGGTGTCGGCCCGACGGCCGCCGAAGACTCAGTGGCACCGGAGATCCGTGTTGGTTCTTGTTCCGATCACCCATCCTTGCACTCGCCCGGGTGCGGCGTGTCACAGGGCGGCGGTTGTGCCGACCTCTCAGTGCCGCGATCCCCCGCGTGAGCAAGAGATCTCCCTGGCGCGAGCCTGGATTGGCGGGAATGGCATGAGACGTATCACGTTTGCGCTCACCACCGCTTACCGGGGTGCCGCTGTGCGGGAGTCACGGCAACGCCGAGCGGGTTAGCGGTCGGCTAGCTGGACCCGCCGGCGCTCGTCCGGCGGACGGCCACGGCGTACCCGGGCTGTGGTGGTTACGGCTCCGGCGGGATTCCGCCTGTGCCGGCATGTGGAAATGGCTCCGCCGCATCGGCTCTGATTCGCGGTCCCCTTGCCGGAGCGGGCGGCCTCGGGCACCACGTGCCCGGGGGCTGACGCATCTCGAGGTGAATCCGTCGAATCTGCTCGTCATGCCACCGTATTCGCGTACCTGATCGATTACGGGATCGTGCCTGCTGCCGGATCACCGCGGCGGGCTGGCAGATGCTGACGGTCTGTCGGTCGACCGCAACACTGTCCTGGTCGCATCAGGCGGCTACGAGCGGAAGGGGTCGTAGAGTTCCGTTGCGGGCGGGAGCTGTTCACCGACCGCTGACTCCCCGGCGGTGACCGCACGCCGAACGCTCGCCGCAATGGCCTGCCGGAAGTCGGGAGTGGCACCGAGAACCGCAACGGAGGTGGTCGCGGCGCACTTGTCGCGGCCTGGTCGTGCGCTGGGCCGGCACCGGGCTGAGCTGGGGCTGAACAGATTCTGTGGGGCTGCTCAGAAGTTGGGCGGGGGAGTGGCGAACCGGCCTGAGGCTGGCACTATCGAGATATCCGGCGCTTCCTTCGCGGCCGGAGAGGAGGTGGCCGGGATGGGTTTCCTGGATCTGTTCGGGCGCAGCGGTACCGCGCGCCGGGGTGACGTCGACCCCGAGGCCATGGCGCATCTCGTGGCCTGGACTCGAAGCCATTACGGCGTGGAGGCTTTCGTCGAGCCGCGCACGACGGTGACCGATGTGTCGGTTCTCCTGGTCGCCCACGACGGGGCCTGGACCCGCCGCGTGGTCGGCGAGCGTGGCGCGCAACGCCTGTCCGCCGCCCTGAACATCCCCGTCTACGACGCCCGTCGCGTCGGCTATCCCCAGCGCATGCGCGATTACGAAGCCCGCCGCCGCATCCTCGAACGCCGCGCGGCCCAGGACTTCTGACCCCGGAACGTCCGGCGCGAGTCCGGCCGCGCCGAACGACGACGCCCGCCACCGCACAGCGCGGGGGCGGGCGTCTCTGTGACCGCTCGTTATTCGGCGGCGATGTCCTCGAGGGTCGCGATCAGGGTGCGGACCGGGACGCCGGTGCCGCCCTTGCCGATGTAGCCGAACGGCCCGCCGGTGTTGTAGGCGGGACCGGCGACGTCGAGGTGCGCCCACTGCACGCTGTCGGAGACGAACTCCTTGAGGAACAGCCCGGCCGACAGCATGCCGCCCCAGCGGTGCGGCGCGACGTTCTGCAAATCGGCGATCTTGGAGTTCAGGTCGGCGCGCAGTTCCGCGGGAAGCGGCATGGCCCAGGCGTTCTCGCCGATGGCCTGCGAGATGCGGGCCACCCGGTCGCGGAAGGCATCGGTGCCCATCACGCCCGGGGTGCGGGTGCCGAGCGCGACCATCTGCGCACCGGTGAGGGTGGCGACGTCGATGATGTAGTCGGGCTCGTCCTGGCCCGCGCGCACGAGCGCGTCGGCGAGGATGAGCCGGCCCTCGGCATCGGTGTTGATGACCTCTACGGTGGTGCCGCCGAACTGGGTGAGCACGTCACCGGGCCGCTGCGCGGTGGCCGACGGCATGTTCTCGGCCATGGGCACGGTGGCGATCACGGTGAGCGGCAGGCTCAGTCGCGCCGCCAGCAGCGTGGTGGCGATGACCGCCGCCGCGCCGCCCATGTCGGAGGTCATGTTCTCCATGTTCTGCGCGGGCTTGATGGAGATGCCGCCGGTGTCGAAGGTGATGCCCTTGCCGATCAGCGCCACCTTCGGGTCGCCGCCCGCATAGGTGATGCGGATCAGCCGCGGCGGCCGCGAGGAGCCCTTGCCGACGCCGAGAATGCCGCCGTAGCCCTGGGTTTCGAGTTCCTTCTCGTCCAGGATCTCTACCTGCAGACCCGCGGCCTGGGCCAATTCCGCTGCGCGGTTGGCGAATTCGGCCGGGAACAGATCGTTGGGCGGGGTGTTCACGAAATCCCGTGCGGTGGCGACCGCTTCGGCGACGGCCTGCGCCCGGAACAGCTCCTCTTCACCGAATCCCGGGTCGGGAACCAGGAATTCGACCCGCTTGACCGGCTGATCATCGGCCTTGGGCGCGCTCTTGGCCGACTTGAAGGTGGTGAACTGGTACGCGCCCAGGTAGAAGCCCTCCGCGGTCGCGCCCAGGCCCAGCCCCGACAGCGTGGTGACCGCGGTCGCGACCCCGCTCAGCGCCCGCCCGGCCGCACCGGCCGACTTGCGGACCTGCTCGGCGTCGAGCTTGTCCTCCGCTCCGAGCCCGACCGCCAGCACGTAGTCCACGCCCAGCCCGGCCGGCGCCGGCACCCGCGTGATCTCCTCGCCCTTGCCCTTGGCACCGACCGCTCGCAGCGCGCTCAGCAGTGCCGCCCGAGTGTCGCCGTCCAGCACATCCTCGAAGGCGTCGGCGGGCGCGATCACCGGCCCGTCCTCCGTGGAGGTGAGGCCGATGACGAGTACATCGGCCTCCCCGATGCCCTCGACGCGTACGAGTTCCGGTCCGAGCGAACGATCTGCAACAGCTGTCATAGGAGCCCACGTTACTGCGCCCGTCCGGCCCGAGCCGGTTGGGCGCAGTCAGTGCGCTCCAGACCGTCCATTTTGTAATAGCCGGTCGATCGCTGTTGGTTTGTGCGCCCCCTGGAAAAGGACGATTCGGGCGAGGTATCGATGTCGCGGTCGTCGGCGAGTGAGTCCGGTGCGAACCGGCCGTCCGCTCCGGGAAAGTCAGCGGAAAACCTATGGTCGGACCGGGTTTTCGTCAATAGTCCTCGACGCCCGGTTCAACCGGTTTCTGACCTTTCCCGCCCCGGGCTGAATACCCTGGAACGGACACCGCCGTCGGGCACGACCTCGCGGTGTCCCCACCCTCCGGTGCCCGCCTCGAATCGCACGGGCGCGCAGGAGGTTTCCAGTGGCGAAGGCGAAGTTCCAGCGGACGAAGCCGCACGTCAATGTCGGCACCATCGGCCACATCGACCACGGCAAAACCACTCTCACCGCGGCGATCACCAGGGTCCTGCACAACAAGTATCCGGACCTGAATCCCTTCACGCCCTTCGAGGCCATCGACAAGGCCCCCGAGGAGCGGCAGCGCGGCATCACCATCTCCATCGCGCACGTGGAATACCAGACGGAGAACCGCCATTACGCGCACGTCGACTGCCCCGGCCACGCCGACTACATCAAGAACATGATCACCGGCGCCGCCCAGATGGACGGCGCCATCCTGGTGGTCGCCGCGACCGACGGCCCGATGCCGCAGACCAAGGAGCATGTGATCCTGGCCCGGCAGGTCGGCGTCCCGAAAATGGTGGTGGCCCTGAACAAGTGCGACATGGTCGAGGACGAGGAGATCCTGGAACTGGTCGAACTCGAGGTCAGCGACCTGCTCAGCGAGTACGAGTTCGACGGCGACAGCACCCCCATCGTGCGGGTGTCCGCCTACCAGGCGCTCGAGAACCCGACCGGCGAATGGGGCGACACCATCACCGAACTCCTTGCCGCCGTGGACGATTGGATCGACACACCCACGCGTGAGGTCGAGAAGCCCTTCCTCATGCCGATCGAGGACGTCTTCACCATCACCGGCCGCGGCACGGTGGTCACCGGCCGCATCGAACGCGGCGTTTTGAAGGTGAACGCGGAAGTGGAGATCGTCGGCATCCGTCCGAAGACGACCAAAACCACGGTGACCGGTATCGAGATGTTCCGGAAACTGCTGGACGAGGGTCAGGCCGGGGAGAACGTCGGCCTGCTACTCCGCGGCGTCCGCCGCGAGGATGTGGAACGCGGCCAGTGCGTCATCAAGCCGGGATCGGTCACGCCGCATACCCAGTTCGAGGGTCAGGCGTACATCCTCTCCAAGGAGGAAGGGGGCCGCCATACCCCCTTCTTCAACAACTACCGCCCCCAGTTCTACTTCCGGACCACGGATGTCACCGGCGTGGTGACGCTTCCGAAGGAGGTGGAGATGGTCCTCCCGGGTGACAACGTCTCCATGGAGGTGGTGCTCATCCAGCCCATAGCCATGGAGGTGGGTCTCAAGTTCGCCATCCGGGAGGGTGGCCGCACGGTCGGCGCCGGCCAGATCACCAAGATCATCAAATAACCGGTCAGCCCATTTCTTCCAGCGCCTTGCCCTTCGTCTCGGGAACCCACCTGAGCACGAAGGGAATCGAGAGGACGGCGAAGGCGGTGTAGATGACGTAGGTGCCCGACAGGTTCCAGTCGGCGAGGCTGGGGAAGCTGGCGGTGATGACCCAGTTGGCGATCCACTGCGCCGACGCGGCCACACCGAGGGCGGCGGCGCGCAGCTTGTTGGGGAATATCTCGCCGAGCAGCACCCACACCACGACACCCCACGACATGGCAAAGAACAGCACGAAACTGTGTGCCGCCACCAGCGCCGCGACGCCCTGGGTGTGGGGCAGGCTGACACTGTCGCCGGAGCCGCTCTTGTAGGAGAACGCCCACCCCTCCAGCGCGAGTGAGATCGCCATGCCCGTGGACCCGATGAGCGCCAGCGGTTTCCGCCCGATCCGGTCGACCAGCGCCATGGCGATCACGGTGCCGACGATATTGATGATGGACGTGGTGAACGAGTAGAGGAACGAACTGGACGGGTCGATGCCCACCGACTGCCACAGCGTCGCCGAGTAGTAGAAGACGACATTGATGCCGACCAGCTGCTGGAACACCGACAGTCCGATACCGATCCACACCACCGGCAGGAACCCGAACTTCCCGCCCAGCAGATCCTTGAAGGTGGACCGGTGCTCGCTGTGCATGGCCAGCTGGATCTCGGCCACCCGCGCGTCCAGATTGCCCTTGTCGCCCTCGACCTCGGCCAGCACCTCTTTGGCCTTGTCGGTCCTGCCGACGGAGATCAGATACCGCGGCGACTCCGGAATGGTGAAAGAGAACAGCCCGTACAGCCCCGCCGGGATCACCATCACCCCGAGCATCCACTGCCAGGCCTCGAATCCCGCGATGTGACCGCGCTGTTCACCGCCCGCCATCCCGAGGATCGCGAAGTTCACCAACTGTGAAGTGGCGATACCGATCACGATGGCCGCCTGCTGGAACGACGCCAGCCGCCCGCGATACGCCGGCGGCGACACCTCGGCGATGTACGCGGGCCCGATCACCGACGCCATCCCGATCCCGATGCCACCGATCACGCGCCACATCGCCAGATCCCACAGTGCGAACGGCAATGCCGACCCGATCGCGCTACAGGTGAACAGCGTCGCCGCGATCCGCATGCACCAGATGCGCCCGATCCGGTCCGCGATCCGCCCCGCGATCGCGGCGCCCACCGCACACCCGATGAGCGCGATGGCCACCACCTGCGCCAAGGTCGCCGACCCGATGTCGTACCGATCTCGGATCGCCTCAACCGCACCGTTGATGACCGAGCTGTCATACCCGAACAGGAATCCGCCCATGGCCGCCGCGGCGGTAATGAACACGACATAGACGAGGCCGTCCGCCCCACCCACCTGGTCGCCGGGTGTTCGCGCTCCCACCGTTGAATCCACGCAGACTCCTTCGTCCCGGCCCGGAGCCCGGTGGGCTCGGGCCAACCACCTTGGGTTAGACCGAGATGACGCACAGAACCCCGTCAGACGGCGCCCTCCGACAATCGTTGCTGCTGAGATGCTTGTCAACGCGGCCCGCAGGGGGTGTTCTCGGGGTCTGCGGACGGGTTGATTCCGCGCGATGCGGCCGCCTTGTCCGGCGGCCAGCCGCTCGGCCTCTCTCAATAGTTGTGTGGCGGACTGGATGTCGCCGGCGCGTGCGGCGTCCGCGGCCCGGGACACCGCCCGCAGAATTCCGGATCGATCTTCGTGACTCGTTGTTCGCGTCCGAAGCGCTCCGGCCACGGGACCTCCTCGCTGATCGGCAATTTGGGAGGTATTCGGAGCCGAAGGCCCGGCGACTCGTTGCGTCCGCACGCCCGAAGTGTCGGAAAAGCGCAGGTAGA
>NZ_BAGC01000021.1 GCF_000308655.1 Nocardia niigatensis NBRC 100131
GGCGCGGGAGCCGGGGCAGGCGCGGGGGCCGGAGCCGGAGCGGCGGCGGGCGCGCCGCTGCCGATGACGCCCAGCTGACCGCCGACGGCGATCACGTCGTCCTCCTGCGCGGAGATCTCCAGCAGCGTGCCGGCGACCGGCGACGGGATCTCGGTGTCGACCTTGTCGGTGGAGACCTCGAGCAGCGGCTCGTCCACGGCGACCTGGTCGCCGACCTGCTTCAGCCAGCGGGTGACGGTGCCCTCGGTGACGGACTCACCGAGCTCCGGCATCTTGACCGGGGTGCCGGAAGCGGCGGCGGCCGGGGCGGGCGCGGCGGCGGCC
>NZ_BAGC01000020.1 GCF_000308655.1 Nocardia niigatensis NBRC 100131
GGAACCGGTGAGGCTCGCGAGGTCAACGTCGTTCTCCGCGGCCAGCTTTCGCACCAGCGGGGTCACGTAGGGGCCACCGTTGGCGGAGGGCTCCTCGGCCGGGGCGGCCGCGGCCGGAACCACGGCGGGAGCC
>NZ_BAGC01000019.1 GCF_000308655.1 Nocardia niigatensis NBRC 100131
GGGGTCGACGCGTCGGCCGCCAATTTCACCACCCGATTGTTACTCGTGTCGGTGACGTATATGTTGCCCGCCGTGTCGACCGCGACGCCCTGGGGATTCTTCAGGCCGGTGAACGGCAACGGGCTCGGGGTCGACGCGTCGGCCGCCAATTTCACCACCCGATCGTTACCCATGTCGCTGACGTATACGTTGCCTGCCGCGTCGACCGCCACACCGGTGGGCAGGGTGACACCGGTGAACGGCAGTGAAGTCTGTGACGAGTAGGCCGGGGCGACAGCTGCGGGCGAGTTGCCACCGCCGCCTGATTCTCGTTGGACACTGATGACGACAGCTACGGCGGCCACCACCGTAACCGCGACTGCCGCCGCGAGCAGCCCGGCGGTCTTGGGCGACAATCTGATTCGCCGCCGATGGCGCGCAGCCACGTCCTCGGTGGTGCTGACCGCGGAATCGCCCAACGCGGCGCGGGCCGCTGCGGCCAGCTCGCGCACGGTCTGGTAACGATCGTCGGGATTTTTGGCCATTCCCTTGGCGATGACCGCATCGAACGCAGTCGGTACATCGGGTGTAGTGGTGCTGGGCCGCGGGGGTGGGGTGTGCAGGTGATGGGCGATCACACCCTGCATCCCCAACTCGCTCGCAAACGGCGGTCGGCCGGTCAGGCACTCATACAGCACGCACGTCAACGCGTACACATCCACTCGGGCATCGGCCTTGAGCTCCGCGCTGATCTCCTCCGGCGCCATGTAGGCAATGGTGCCGATGGTCTCGCCGATCGCGGTCAGCGTACGGTCGTCGGTGGCGTGGGCGATCCCGAAGTCGATCAGGGAGGCGAACTCATCGGCCCCTAGCAGGATGTTGGTGGGTTTGACATCGCGGTGGACCAGCCCGGCGTCGTGGGCCGCCTGCAGCGCGCCGGCCACCTGTGTGACGATCGCGACTGCCCGCTGCGGCGACAAGGCCCCTTCTCGCGTGATCACCTTGCGCAGGTCGGTGCCCTCGATCAACCGCATATTCAGATAGAGCCGACCGTCGATGTCGCCGAAGTCGTGGATGGGGATCACATGCGGCTCGGTCAACTGCGCCACCGCCAGGCACTCCCGGCGGAACCGCTCGCGCAGCCGCTCGTCATCGGCGAAGCGCTCGGGCAACACCTTGAGCGCCACGACCCGGTTGGTCAGCGAATCATGCGCCCGCCACACCTGGCCCATTCCGCCCTGACCCAGCAGCGACAGCAGCCTATAGCGTCCGAACGTCTCCTCTGGCCCCCAAGTGGCGTCCACGCCACCCACTGACTTGTCGTTCATTGCGCCGTCCCGTGACCACCCGACTGGCAAACGGTGTACCTGCTTGCACTCCAGCCCCGTCCGAGAGCGGGTAGCCCACACTAGTTGATTTAGCCAGGCCAGACAGTCGAGAGTCGGCGCTATCGTCGGCGCGCGAATTTCCCAGCCATGCTCGTGCCGGCAAGTACGCGGCCGGGCACTGGCCCGGTGCGAGTGCGCGGATCGTGCCCAGAAGTCCGCCAACAAACCTGTCGCAGGTTCAGCGTACCTCTGAGCCTTACAACCAACTTCGTGAATCCGGCAGTCCAGCACCACGTGCTTGCTCGGCTGCTGCCATTGCCGCGGCGAGCGGGGGTTATGGTCATAGCGGGCACGCAGAAAGATTTGGTGCTGAAGGTGCCGGGGGATGTGTCTGCCACCCGCTAGATATGAAGGCAGTGCGCCAGCGACTATCGACGAGCATGACAAACCGCAAGACTGACAGCACCCGGACGTTGTTTGTAGCGCCGTCGGCCACACCCGATGTCATTGCTGCTGCCCTCGCCGGAGGCTTTGATCTGCTCACGGACGATCCCGAACTGGTGATCGTCGGCGGGGAGGTCTTGCTGCAGTCGGCAGAACCGAGACGTCGTTCCGGCAGTGGCAGGCCTGCCTGGAGCCGAATTGCGGTCTTGCGGGTGTTGGCCTTCCGGCCACTGCAGCAGTCCGAACCTGCGGCGGCGATCAGTGTCAGTCAGCAGGCCGTTTCTCTTGCCCTGAGTCGGCTTTCATCCACGGTGGCTCGCAACGAGAATGGCTGGGTCACTCTTGATGGTGCGCTCGAGTCTTGGGTGCGTGACTATTCGGGACCTGGCGGGACTGTCAGCTGTATGGCCTGGACGATCCCGCAACGCAAGTAAGTACCGCTCTGCGGTTGCTGAATGACTTCGGGCTGAATGCTGTTGTGTCCGGCGATCTCGCCGCAGACGCCTACGCGCTGTGGCAGCTGCCTACCACCGTGCACATATATCGGCCCGAGATCATTGATCTCACCGTCGTCGGGTTCTCCCCGGTCGAGCCGACCGACGCGACGATGACCATCGTCGTCCCTGAAGATCCCACGGTCGCGCACGTTGCTTCAGCCTTCGGCGCCCGCCAAGGTAAATGGCGGAGCGCGTTCACCGGCTCCGCGAACTACGCCAGATTCACCGCCATCATTCGGCGTAACGTCGGAATCTGAGTTCACGTCGGTGACGCGATGCGGACGCCTCGCGGCGATCGGGATCGACTGTCGAAGTGGCTGCGCCGACTTCATACCAGATCGGAGAGCAGCTCCTCGAGAATCGACTCCTCATGCACAGCCAGTTCGAACTGTGCCATGTCAGAACGCAACTGGGGTCCCATGGCGTCGCAATCGGGCGTCCTGTGGGCGGGAGCCGCGGTACGCCGGACCGATGGCTCGCGCCTCGACCAGGGAGTCGAGGGCCGGACGATGCTGCTGGGGTGCCGGGGCCGCGATCGTCCGAACTCGGTCAGTTGTGACGGCGGATGATATCCGTTAATTGCGGCCTAGTGGATTCGTCGGATATTAGCCACTAATTGCATCTTCCGATTCTGATCCCGTCGAATCCTCGACTACCGGTACCAGACGCCGGAATCCCAGTCGCCATAGTCCCAGACATTGAAATCGTAGCGGTCGTGGGCGCCTGCGAAAACGTAGCCTGTCCAGCCGGCCGAGGTGTCGCAGATTTGGTCGTCGTGGTTGCAGATGGTGAGGACTGGGGTGTTGCCGAACCAGTCGTCGACGCCGGCGAGTGGGTAGCCTATGAGCCAATTCCAGGGGGTTGCGGAGAGGCCGGCTGAGCCGGGGCCGGGAGCGCGTTTGGGGTCCGATAGGAGGATGGCGTTCGTGTTGCCGGCGTTCTGGTGGGCGGTGATCCAGGCGTGGAGGATGCCTGCCCCCTCGCTGTGGCCGATCAGCCGGATGTGATCGCGCGGACATTCGTTGCGGTGCGACCGGAAGAGCTGGTCGAGTTGGTTGTAGGCCGACATGGGATCGGCGGAGTTGTATCCGACCGATTGGTCGACGTAGGGGGCGAACACCGATGGGGTGTTGTCGCCCGATCCGCCGATTCCGATGGCCCAGTCGGATGTGCAGTAGTCGGCCCGGGCCGCCGGACTCGTCGTGACGGTGAGGGAAAAGAGGGTGGCCGACAATAGTGCGGCGAAGAGCGCCATTGCTCTACGCATGATCGTGCTTTCTTTGTTCTTGACTCCGGGATCGGCCCGGCCCGTGCAGAATGCGACCGGAAACTACTGGCGTTCTCGTCCGCCGGCGAAACAATTACCTGGGCCCGGCTCAGCGGGGCCGTAGCGAAACATCGGAGGCCATGTTTCTTTCACCTCGATGCGAGTAGTTTTCGGTCGCCGCGTGACTATTGCGGCGCGTCCGATTTCAGCTTACGCGTTATCTGGTTTTCGGCCATGCGGCGATCGGCCGCATGGCACCGAAAAGTGCTAGGAGCGGAAATCTGGTGGGATGGCCCTGGAAAACGCTTCTATGCCAAGGATTTTCGTGGTGCAGCCGCACCGTCAATAGTCGAGGGCGTGTTCTGGTTGGCAGACGTCCAGGGGAGAGGGGAGGTAGCGGACGATGGCGTTCAGGAGGGCGGGGGTGCCGGCCGCCGGCGGGGTGGCGCTGCAGAGGATGGGGATGATGTCGCCGATGCGGGTGAGGGAGCGGATCCGGCGATGCAGGTGATCGGATGGGCCGTCGGTCGCCGCGGACGGCGTACGCGGGTGGGATGCGTCCTGCTCTGTCACCGCGGTCGCGAGTGCGTCGTACCACTGTTGCGCGGTTTTCCAATGGCTGCCGTAGGTTTCGGCGGCTATCGGCAGCAGGGACCAGGTCGAGAGCAGGTCGATGATGCCCTCGTATGCGGTGCCCGTGCTGAAGGGGAATTGCAGGGGGAGCGGGGTGGCGCCTCGGGTGGCGGCGATTGCGCGGATGCAGCGGTCGAAGTTCGCGGCGGGGTGGTCGAGGTTGGTGATGAGGCAGAGGCGGGCGACCTGGTGGTCGTCGGCTACCCGGAGCATCGTCTCCAAGCGGGGCGCCAGGGGGCCGGCGGCGTCGATTACCGCGATGACGCCGTTGGCTACCCGGATGTGGCGCTGGAGTTCCGCGATGGGGGTGTCGGTGGACAACTCGGTGAGGCGGATCGTGTGGTCGATGCCGTTGGTTGTCCAGTGCAGGGTGGTGGCCGAAACCGGGCGGGTGGAGTGCTGCAGGAGGCGGTGGGCCACTCGCGTGGTGCCGGCGGGGTCGCCCAGGAGGGTGATGTCGCGGATTGACTGGGGGTCAATGGCTTTGGTGCCCATCGGGTTGCGGTACTCCAGATCGCCTCGGGGTGGCGGTGCGTCCTCGATCTGGGGTCACCGTACCTCCGGGCGGGGATTCGCGGAGCGGAATTCGGCCCCAAAGTAGAACGTGTTCCTATACGGTCGGGGTTGTGCAGAAAGAACAACGCCCCGCTGTGGCTGACTGGTTCACTGCGGAGGACGGTGTGGCGCGGCTCAAGGGGAGCCGCTGCAAGGATTGCGGCACACCGTACTTCCCGAAGAACACGCTGGCCTGTCGAAACCCGCGCTGCGCCGGTCCCAAGGACGGCTCCGAGCTGCAGGACTACCTGTTTTCCACGCGTGGCCGGATCTGGTCGTACGCGGACGCCCGGTACAAGCCGCCCGCCCCGTACGTCTCGGCCGATCCGTTCGAGCCGTATGTCGTTGCGGCGGTGGAGCTCGAGGTCGAGCAGATGGTGATCCTCGGGCAGGTCGTGCGCGGGTTCACCGTGGACGATCTTGCCGTGGGCATGCCGGTCGAACTGGCCGTGGGCACGCTGTACGAGGACGACGAGGCAGAGCACACGGTGTGGATGTGGAGGCCGGTCAATGACTGACGCGAATCGGGACATCGCCGTCCTCGGTGCGGGCATGCACCCGTGGGGCAAGTGGGGGCGGAACTTCGTCGAGTACGGGCTGGTCGCGGCGCGTGCCGCACTCGCCGATGCCGGCGTGGACCACCTCGATGTCGGCTACATCGCCGGCGCGGACACCATCCGCAACGGCTACCCCGGGTTCGTGTCGGGCGCGACGTTCGCGCAGGCACTGGGCTGGTCGGGTGCGCGGATCTCGAGCAGCTACGCCGCGTGCGCCTCGGGCGCGCAGGCCATCGCCAACGCGCGCGCTCAGATCCTCGCCGGGCTGACCGATGTCGCGCTCGTGATCGGCGCGGACACCACGCCGAAGGGCTTCTTCCAGCCGGTCGGTGGTGAACGCCGTGATGACCCGGACTGGCTGCGCTTCCACCTGCTCGGCGCCACCAACCCGATCTACTTCGCGCTGTACGCCCGCCGCCGCATGGCGCTGCACGGCGCCACGCTCGAGGATTTCGCCGCGGTCAAGGTGAAGAACGCCCGGCACGGGCTGAACAACCCGTATGCCCGGTACCGCAAGGAGGTGTCGGCCGAGGAGGTCGCCGCCTCGGCGATCGTGTCGGATCCGTTGCGGCTGCTCGACATCTGCGCGACCAGTGACGGCGGCGCCGCGCTGGTGCTGACGTCGATGGAGTACGCGCGCAAGCACGGCATCGCCGATCCGGTGCGGATCCGGGCGCTGTCGACGGTGACGCCGACCTTCCCGAAGACCGTGATCGATCTGCCGGACTTCGCCACCGATTCCGCCGTGGCGGTGGAGCCGTCCTCGCGCGTATTCCGTTCCGCCATCGCGGATGCCGCGTACGAGGAGGCGGGCATCGGGCCCGCCGACCTGTCCTTCGCGGAGGTCTACGACCTGTCCACCGCGCTGGAGCTGGACTGGTACGAGGACATCGGGCTGTGCGAGACCGGTGGCGCCGAGGAGTTGCTGCGCAGCGGCGCAACCACATTGGGCGGCCGGGTGCCGGTGAACCCCAGTGGCGGTCTGGCCTGCTTCGGTGAGGCCATTCCCGCGCAGGCCATCGCCCAGATCTGCGAGCTCACCTGGCAGTTGCGCGGCCAGGCCGACGGACGTCAGGTGGAGGGCGCGCGGGCGGGTATCGCGGTGAACCAGGGCCTCTTCGGCCACGGCTCCGCGATTATCGCCACCCGCTGAGTCAGCGGCTCCGGCAATACTCCGAGAACCCGGGCAATGCCCGGGTTCTCGTATTTATGCCAGTGGTGAATGCTGTTGCGGCAGAACGGATCTCGACATGGCCGCCCGTCCAAGAGAATGGTTCCATCGGGAAATCTTCCAGGCGATATCAATTCGACGGCCTTGCTCATCTGCTGTTATATCGATCCACTTCCGAACTTACACCGGCGCGCAGACCACCAACCCGTCGGACTCGTTCCCGGGCATGGTCGCGCAGTTCACCGGTGCGACCGCGGGACAGTCGGGCGTCTACTACGACGACACCTTCAACTACGACCTGCTGCCGGCCGGCACCACCGACTGCGCCCACACCCCGAAGGGCGCCGAGGTCGCGATGACCGAGGCGATGGACAAGAACCAGAACTCCATCGACGCAGGTCAGGGCCTGCCGGGTCTGCCGGAGGGCATTCTCGCCATGACCGGTAGGCCGGCGACCCTGCTGAACCCGGCCGCCATGCCGGTCGACCCGGCCACCTGCAAGCCGGTCTACCCGAACCAGTACCTGCAGGTGAACTCGGTCTTCGACATCCTGCACGCCGCGGGCAAGGTGACCGCCTGGTCGGACAAGCACCCCGCCTACTCGATCCTCGAGGGCAAGGCCGGCAACTCCATCGACGACCTGTTCACCCCCGAGATCAACTCGGATTCGCCGGTGGCGGGCAAGGATTGGACCAAGGACGACAAGTACACCCAGCAGTACGACGGCTACAAGGTGCAGGCCGTCATCAACGAGATCGACGGCTTCGACCACAGCCACAGCAAGCAGGTCGGTGAGCCGTCGATCTTCGGCATGAACTTCCAGACGGTCTCGGTCGCGCAGAAGCTGCCGACCTCCGACGGCATGACCGGTGGCTACCAGGCCGACGGCGTGACCCCCGGCGCGCTGCTGTCGAGCGCCCTGGACTACGTCGACGGTCAGCTGGGCCGGATGGTCGGTGAGCTGAAGACCGAGGACGAGGACAAGAACACCACCGTCATCGTCTCCGCCAAGCACGGTCAGTCGCCCACCAAGCCGTGCGATCTGACCCGCATCGACGACGCCCCGATCATGACGGCCCTGAATGCCGCGTGGAAGGCCAAGCACCCCGACGCGAAGCAGGATCTGGTCGCGTTCAGCGTGAACGACGACGCCATGCTGTTGTGGCTGAACGACCGTTCACAGGGCGCCGCCGATTTCGCCGAGCAGTGGCTGCTGAGCAACAACGGCACCGGTAACGACATCAAAGGCGCCGCGAAGCCGTACACCAAGTCGGGCCTGACCGAGGTACACGCGGGCGCCGACGCCGCCTCGTACCTGGGCGCCCCGGCGAACGACCCGCGCCACCCCGACCTGGTCGGTGTCGCGCAGGTCGGCACGGTCTACACCGGTGGGAAGAGCAAGATCGCCGAGCACGGTGGCGCGAACCCGGCCGACCGCAATGTACCGCTGGTCGTCTCCGGTCCGGGCGCCAAGAAGGGTGTCGTCACCGAGGCCGTGCAGACCACCCAGATCGCTCCGACGATCTTGAAGCTGTTGGGTGAGAACCCGCAGAAGCTGGACGCCGCCAAGGGCAATGGCGTGAACGTGCTGCCGAACCTGGACTGATGTAGGACTGCTCGATCACGGACGGCTCGCCGGAGACGGCGGGCCGTTCCGCGTTCAGGGCAGGACGTTCGGGATCAGGCCCGGGGCCTGCTCCGCGACCCAGGAACCCGCGAAAGATCCCGCGTAGTAACCGATGTACGTGCCGGCGACGCCGCCGAGGATGCCCCCGCCGATGACGCCGACCGGCGCTCCGACCCCGGCCGTCAGCGCGGTGGCGAGCGCGCCACCGGCCGCGCCGCCCAGGACGGCTCCGGCGACGCCGCCGATGATCTGGCCCGCGGTCTGGCCGATGTACGTGGCGTTCTCGATGGGGCTGGCGATGGGGGCAGCCGCCGCGATCGGGGCGGCCTGCGAGACAGGTTGCGGCGCAGCGGGTTCGAACGTGTCGAGCACAGGGGCGGCGGTGGCCGCGTCGGGCGCGAAGCTGAGCGGCGCCTCCTGCTCGGTGACCGGCCCGGCGGCCGGATCAGTGACGGTGACCGCGGTCGCCTCGGCAATGGGCGCGGAGAGGGTGGTCGCGACGGGCAGCGCATCGGCGGGCTGGGCGGCGGCCGGTGCTGCGGTGGCCACGCCGAGGGCGGCGGGGACGACCACGGCAGCGGGCAGGCCGCGGAAGAACTTCGTGGGGGTGCTCGGTGCGCGGTGCCGTCCGGCCATGGGGGTTTGCCTCTCCAGGGTGGTGCGTGCTGTCACCCGACCATCGTCGGCGAACTGTGGGGCACAACACGAATGTGACCCGCTTCGCAGAATCGTTCGCCGGGCTATCAGGATTCGGAGAGGTGGGCAGAGTCCTCAGATCCGCGCGGGGGCGCCGCGCCGCCGCGGCCGCATCTGATGCAGGCGATACCAGGCCAGCATGAGGAAGATGGCCGCCAGGCCGGCGACGACTCCCATATCGAGCAGCCACGTGCCGAGGGTGTGCTTCCACAGCGGGTCGGGCCCACCGTCGTGCGGCGAGAGGGTGTCGAGGTCGAGACTGGCCGCTGCGGCGCCGTAGCCCCACCGGGACGGCGACAGGTAAGCCAGCTGTTGCAGCACCGGCGTGCCGGGCAGCCGCACCAGCCCGCCGGTGAGCACCAGTTGCGCCATCGACAGCACGATCAGCAGCGGCAGTGTCTTTTCCGAGCTGTTCACCGAGACCGACACCAGCAAGCCCAAGGCCAGCGACGCGATGCCCAGCAACGCCATCGCCAGGACCACCTCCAGCTGGACCGAGGTGAATATGCCTGTCGGCGGGAACTTTTCGCCGATGGTGCCGATGAAGAACAGCACCGCCGTCTGCAGGATGGTGATCACTCCCAGGACCAGCAGTTTCGACAGCAGATAGACCCCGGCCGACAGTCCTGCCGCGCGCTCTCGGCGGTAGATCGTCTGTTCCTTGACGATCTCGCGAATCGAGTTGCCGGTGCCGACGAAGCAGGCGCCGAAGACCAGGATCATGAGCTTGGTCCCGGCATCGGTGTTGGTTCCCGGCGCCCCGGTGAACCCCGCGCCCGAGGGCACCGCGGCGATCAAACCGCCCAGCAGCAGCGGCATCACGCCGAGCAACGCCAGATAGCTGCGGTCCGAGGCGATCACCGCCAGATACCGCCGGCACAGTGTGCTGAGCTGGCTGAGCTTGGACTGCCGCGGGGGCGGTGGCGCCGGTGTGTGTACTTCTTCCGTCGGTCCGACGTCGCCGGTCAGCCCTGCGGCGACGTAGTTCTCGAAGCGCGGGGAGTCCCGGAACTCGCCGGCCCAGTCGCGGTTCTCCTCCCGGTCGAAGGCCTGGAACACCTCGGCCCAGGTCCGCTGCCCGAACTCCTCCAACCCCTCGGCGGGCGGGCCGTAATAGGCCAGCTTGCCGCCGGGCACCAGCACCAGCAGGCGGTCGCAGAAATCGAGATTCGCCACGCTGTGGGTGACGACGATGACCGTCCGCCCGTCGTGGGCGAGTTCGGACAGCATTTCCATGACCGTCTTGTCCAGGCCGGGGTCCAGGCCGGAGGTCGGTTCGTCGAGGAACAGCAGAGACGGTTTGGTCAGCAGTTCCAATGCGACGCTCACCCGTTTGCGTTGCCCGCCGGAGAGCCGATCGATGCGGGTGTCGGCATGCCGCGTCAAGCCGAGTTCTTCGAGGACCTCATCGACCCGCTGCTCGCGCTCCTCTCTGCGGGTGTCACCGGGGAACCGCAGTTCGGCCGCGTAGAGCAGGGCGCGTCGCGTCGGGAGCTGGTTGTGCAGGATGTCCTCTTGCGGAACCAATCCGATCCGGTGTCTCAGCTCGTCGTAATCGGTGTACAGGTCGCGTCCGTCGTAGCGGACGGTCCCCTCGGTCGCGGGCTGCAGCCCGGTGACCGCGCCGAGCAGCGTCGACTTGCCCGCTCCGCTGGGCCCGATGACCCCGACGAGTGAGCGCTGCCCGATGGGGAAGCTCACCTCGTCGAGCAGTACCTTGCCTTCCGGTGTCCGCACGATGAGGTTCTGTACCGAGACCGAGATGTCACCGGTGTCGACCGACTCGCGCAGTTCGTCGCCGACGAGCCGGTAGGTGGTGTGCCCCATGCCGATCAAGTCGGATTCGGACAGGTCCGCGGCCTCGATCCGGTGGCCGTTGACGTAGGTGCCGTTGTGGCTGTCGAGGTCGACGACTCGATACTTGCCTTCACCGATCACCTGTAGTTCGGCGTGATGGCGAGAGACCATGAGGTCGGGCACAACGATGTCGTTGTCGGCGGCGCGTCCGATCCGGAGCGTGCCCGAGATGATCCGCACTATCGCGCTGGGGTGGGCCGACGGCGGCGACGAGCGCGACACTCGCCGGGGCAGGCCCGGCTCGAACTTGGTGACCGTGGCTTCATCGTCGACGTTGTAGCCGGGATTCGGGACGATCATCGTGTCCCCGCCGAACTCGTCGTCGGGGTCGGGGGCGGGCTTGGCTGATGTCTCCAGCGAGCAGGACAATCGGGCGCCATCTCGGGCATGCCCCAGCTTGAAGGTCTCGTCGTGGTCGATCAGCATCCGCTCGACGCGGCGGCCGTCGAAGAAGGTGCCGTTCAGGCTGTGCGCGTCTTCGATCTCCCAGCCGTTCGATCCCCGCTCGAGCACAGCATGCAAGCTCGAAACACGCGGATCGGTGACCACAATGTCGGCGGTCGGATCACGGCCGATGTTGTATGCACCGCCGGCGCGCAGCCGATAGACGTGTTCTCGCGTCTGCACCACAAGAACCGGCGATTCGGAGAATTCCGTGGATGACTGCTCATCCGCCATAACGAGAGTATACGACCGTGCCTATCTGCCGAGGCGATAATCGGCCACAACCATCCGTTCGTAATGTCCTTCTTGTTCAATTTGCACTGTGGCCTGCGCGGGGCTGACCAGCACGAATCCGACCAACCGTGCGGAGTGGTCATTCCATTCGATAACAATCGGATCCGTGGCCAGGTCGCTCGACGGCCGCTACCTGGTCCTCGCGAAATAATGCCGATGGGATTCGAAATACTAATCCGACTGAACCTGACGCAAGATCGAAGCCGAATATTTCCCAATTCGTTTCGTGGACTGAATTCCGTGACATGCCATATTCCAAATGTGCACACGCCCGCACCGACTCGGCATCGCGTCGGGGATGGTCTGACGGGTCGGTGAACCAGGTCGGACGTCCGGGATCGGTTGCGGGGACTGCTCGGCCACTCGGGATCCTCGCCGGTGGCCGAACCCGCTCCGGCGACGCCGACCGCGGCGGTGAGGGGCGTGGCTACGGAAAGCCCGCGGAGCAATCTGCCGCACCGCGAATATGACCGGCTTCCCGCAATGCGTCTACAGTGACGAGTATTCGCCGAGGGCAACGACCCCGCGTCCGGGGTGTGCCGCCGGAACCACGACCTTCACGGCCTGCGATCGCAGGGTGGGCGATTCGGCGATCTATTCGCAAATCGGTGGTATCCAGGCGGCCCGATCGGGATCGGACGCGGTCGGCGTACCAAACGGTCCAAAACGCTCATCTGAATTAGTTATGTTTCATATGCTCTGGCGCGCGGAGTGGGGGAAGACTGCACCTGCTCCGCCGACTGGATAAGAGGAACAGTTTTATGAAGCGAACCATCCTTGTGGGAGTTGCGGCCTGTGCGCTGCTCACGGCCGGGCTCGGAACGGCTGCGGCAGAGCCGCTGACCCTGTCGGACGTGGACATCACGCCAGGTTCGGCGGCGGATCTGGGGAACGCCGTAGGGAACGGCTCCGTGAACGTCGGCAGCGCGGCGGCCGGGCTCGGCAGCGCGTTCGGCGGCGGGTACGTAGGCGGCGTCCTCAGCGGGCTGTCCTCGCAGTAGCCGCGGACCGGGCGGGCGGTCGTCGTTCGCGCGGCGGCCGTCCGTCGGAGGGCGATCTGGATCTCACATGCGGGTAGCCGCGGCTTGTGATAACGCGGGGCTGGATAGCATCGGTGCACGTACGCATCGAGGCAACCCCGAGGACTTGTGTTGACTACCGACCATCTTGACCGCTGGAACGCTCACGAGGCTGCCGCGGAGGCGATGATTCCGATTATCGGCAGGCTTTATCGCGACAAGGGGGTGACGATCCTCCTGCACAGCCGGTCGCTGGTGAACAAGTCGGTGATCAGCATCCTGCGCACGCACCGCTTCGCCCGGCAGATCGAGGGTGAGGAACTGTCGATCGACGAGACCCTGCCCTTCCTCGAGGTGCTCAGCGGGCTGGATCTGGGTCCGAGCAAGATCGATCTCGGCCGCCTGGTCCACGCCTACCGCGCCGACGACCGCGGGCTGTCGATTCCCGATTTCACCGCGACGGTGCTGGCCGAGGTGCTCGACGGGAACAAGGCCGAGCCGCAGGGTCCGCGCGATGTCGTGCTGTACGGCTTCGGCCGCATCGGCCGCTTGGTCGCGCGCCTGCTCATCGAGAAGGTCGGCTCCGGAAACGGGCTGAACCTGCGGGCCGTGGTGGTGCGCAAGGGCGGCGAAGAAGATCTGGTCAAGCGCGCGTCGCTGCTGCGGCGGGACTCGGTGCACGGGCAGTTCAACGGCACCATCAAGGTCGACGCCGAGAACAACACGATCATCGCCAACGGCAACGTGATCCGGTTCATCTACAGCGACTCCCCGGCGGCGATCGACTACACCGAGTACGGGATCAACGACGCGATCCTGATCGACAACACCGGCAAGTGGCGTGACCGCGCGGGCCTCGAGCAGCATCTGCGTCCCGGCATCGCGAAGGTCGTGCTGACCGCGCCGGGCAAGGGCGATGTGCCGAACATCGTGCACGGCGTCAACCACCGCGACCAGGACGTGACGCAGCAGATCTTCTCCTGCGCGTCCTGCACCACGAACGCGATCGTGCCGCCGCTGAAGGCGATGGACGACGAGTTCGGCATCGTGCGCGGGCACGTGGAGACGGTGCACTCGTTCACCAATGACCAGAACCTGCTGGACAACTTCCACAAGTCCGATCGCCGTGGCCGGTCCGCGCCGTTCAACCTGGTGCTCACCGAGACCGGCGCGCAGTCCGCGGTGAAGAAGGCCATGCCGGACTTCCAGGCCAAGATCACCGGCAGCTCGATTCGCGTTCCCACGCCGGATGTTTCGGTCGCGATCCTGAATCTGCAGCTGAAGCGGGAGACCGATCGCACCGAGGTGCTGGAGTACCTGCGGCAGGTGTCGCTGTCGGGTCCGCTGAGCCGCAATCTCGATTTCACCGCGGCCACCGATGTGGTGTCGAGTGACTTCATCGGGTCGCGGGCGGCGTCGATCGTGGACGCCAATGCCGCCATCGTGGACGGCGACACCGCGATCCTCTACCTCTGGTACGACAACGAATTCGGCTACTCCTGCCAGGTGGTCCGGACCGTGCAGTACATCTCGGGTATCGAGTACCCGACGTACCCGCGGCTGGGGGAGCAGGATCCCGCCGAGGGAGTGCCCGCGGTGGCCGCGGTGGGATAATTCGCGGCAGACGATGTGAACGGGGCCCGGCAGTCACACTGCCGGGCCCCGTTCACATCTCGGGTCTAGCCCTGTTTGACCGGCTGCCAGCAGACCACGCGAGCGGGCTGCGGGGTAACGGTCGCCCCGGCGGGGATGGCGCACTGGTTCGGGTCGGTGGAGCCGTCGAAGCGGCCGCCGATCTGGACGGTGACGCCCGGCCCGGCCTTGCCGGCGCAGTCGATCGGGGTGATCTGGTTGACGTCGGGCTGCATCGAATAGCAGTCGCCCACCTTGACATTGGGGGCGAAGCACAGCGAGTGGTTGCCGTCGGTCAGCACGAAGTAGCCGGCGTCGCGCAGCTTGCCGTCGGGGCAGGTGGCGCCGTTGGTGACCGAGGCGGCGAGTTCGTAGACGGCCGCGTGGTCGTCACACGAGGTGGGGTGGATCTTGCCGATCTGGGCGCCGCGGTAGTCGGTGGCGGACACGCAGTTGCCCACGGCGAGTTCGGGATCGTGGGTGGTGGTCGTGCTGGTGCCCTTGGTGACGGTGGCGAGGATGCCGAGCGCCAGGATCAGGACGCCGGCGACGGCGACGACGGTGCCGGTGTGCTTGGGCATCCCGGTCGAGGCGGCCGCGTCGTCTGCGGGCTGCTTCGACCGATTGCGCAGAACGAGGCCCACCACCAGCAGGACCACACCGGCCGTCGGGATCAGCAGGGTGCCGGCGGAGACGCCGGAGGAGTCGGCCGAGTCTGCGGCCGCAAGGATCGCGGTCGACCCGATTTGCCCAATGAACACTGTCTTTCAATTCCTTCCGGGTCCGGTAACGGACACGGGCAGGAAGGTACCCCGAGACGGGGACCGGTCGGGCTGTTTTGAAATGAACTTGTTCCGGAAATTTGCGGACGCGCCGGTCGGGCGCCGGAACGCGGGCCCTTTCTGCGACGGGCCCGCGCGGTCCTGGTTACGAGTTGCAGCCGTGCTTGAAGGGCAGCCGGTCCGACCAGCGCTGCGAGTTCGGGTCGTAAGCCTGGATGTAGGCGTCGTTGCCGCCGGTGCAGGCGCGTGGAAACCCGAGTTCGGGTCCCACATGGTGGTCTCGTAGCCGAACGAGGCGCCCGCGTAGCCGTTGTGCACGCCGGCGGTCACGGCGTAGACGGCCAGCCGGGTGCCGTTGTCGCGGTTCACGATCAGCGTGATGGTGCCCTTGTCGAAGTGGTCGCCATTGATCTTGTACTGGCTGCCCGCGTCGGAAGTCTGGGTGCAGACGTCGCCGTTGCACTTGTCCCCGGCGGTGTAGGTGGTGAGCCAGATGTTCAGCGACGCCTTGCGCGAGGCCGCCGCGGCATTGTCGTCCTTGGCCTGTTGCCGCACCGCCGTGGTGACACAGACGACGTCCCCGTCGTCGGCCCCCGCGCCAGACGAAGCGGTTGACACAGGTGTTGGGCCCGTAGGCGCCGCCGGCCTTCCGGGACGCGACTGCGGCATTGTCCGCCCGCGCCTGATCCCGGGTGGCCGGGCTGACGCATACGTGGTCGGCCGCGTTGGCCTCCCGCCAGACGTAGCCTTCCTGGCAGGTGTCCGGCCCGTAGTCCCCGCCGGCGTTGGCGACGGTGAGGCTGCCGAACAGTCCGAAACCTACGGTCCCGACGACGGCCGCTGCGAGCGCGGCGCGGGCGGCGGTACGGGCGTAGGTGGCGATCATCGGTGCGAGTTCCTTCATTCAGTGGTGATCGGGTGCACCGAGAATGCGGCCCCCACTAACGAGCGCCAACGGTAACTCATCGTTCGCGCGGCAGTTCGCGTCCGCTCGCGAACAGCAGCAATGCCCGATCGTGGCCTCGACCACGCGGCCCGCGTCCCAGTCGGTGTCGGTAGCGACGAGGGAATGGCCGCCCGGCGTGTCGCGGATGCCGAACTGGCGGAATTGATGTGGCGGCGGGCCGCTGCCGCCCGCGATCTTCGACGAGTTCATCGCCATGAATGTGCCGGACCTGCGCACGGATCGGGATCCGGCGCAGCTCGTGGCGTTCGCCGAGCTGGCCAGGACGATCGCGGATCCGGTTCTGGGCGTAACGATTTCAACTGTGGCGGTCGGGCGGGGCGGGGATCCGGCTCCGGCGCGGGCTGCTGGAAGGTGTTGCCCAGGCTTGTGAAGCGGTGGGGCCGGCGCTGATCGCGCAGGAGCCACCCCGGCCGGGCCGCCCGGGGCTGGATCGATTCTCGGATGCGCGCGCCGCCGCGCGCGGTGCACGTGACACGATCCGGTTCCGTCGGGGATCGCTGTGCGGCGCGAGGGATTCCGATGATCGGGTGCGGCGGTACTGGATGTGCACCGAAGCGGTCCGGGGCACTCAGCACGGGGATCTCGCAGCAGTGGCTGCTCGAGGCGCTCGGCGGGTCGGTGGGTGCCGCGTCACCTCGATGGGGCGAGGTGACGCGGCCCGGCCGCGTGGAAAGTCGCCGGTATCAGGAGATTTCGCGGGCGGTGTCCGCCAGCCAGTTGCGGAGCCAGGTGGTGGCCGTGGTGCCGTTGGCGTCGACGACGTAGCGCGGGTAGGACTGGTGGACGCCGGAGGCCAGGAAGTCCTGGACCTGGCGGACCCACTGCTCGCTCGCCGGGTCGTCGGCCGGGGCGGACAGGATCGCGGCGGTGCCCTGCCACAGGGCCTCGTTCAGGATGGACTGAAAAGTCATGGCGTAACTCGGGATCTGGAGCGGATCCTGAGCGGACATCTGGGTGAGCAGCCCGGCCGAGCGGCCGGCCAGATCGTCGTTGGGGACCGAGCAGTAGAGATCGCCCGCGGCGCAGAAGGTGCGGACCCTCGGGCTGAGCCAGCCGAAGCCGCCCGCGCGCGCCCCGCCCGCGCCGGTGCCGGGCACCGGGGGGCCGATCAGCGCGTCGGTGGGGGAGCGGCGGGGGTCGGAGATCAGCCCGACCGCGGCCACGCGATCGGGTGGGACCACGCCCACGCCGGTGCCGATCTCCGCGGCCAGGTCGCCCGCGGCGTCGGCGCCCTGGCTGTAGCCGATCAGGGCGAAACGCGTTGCGCCGCACCGCGCCGCGGTCCCGGCGATGAGGGCGCGCGCGGCATTCACGGCGTCCCGTTTCGAGGTGCCGTACACCTCGCCGTCCCAGGGGAAGGCGGTGGCCGGATAGCTGACGTAGTCGCTGCGCACCGAGCCGGGCAGCCCGTGGGTGACCTGCCCGAGCATGCCCTGTTTCGGTTCGTCGACGGAGGTCTCCCAGGTGCCGGGGACGGCGATCACATTGAGACTCGGGCAGTCCGCGGGTGCGGCCTGGGCGCTGGGTGCGCCGGTGGCCGTGAGCATTCCGGCCGCGGCCGCCACGACGGCCGTCAGGGCGCCATATGCCACCCGGTAGGTTCGCGCTGTTCGAAAAGACAAGGTACACACCCCTTGTTCGGATCGTTCGGACGACTTCTCCACCGCAGGGTTGATGCTTTGCTCGCGCCCCACGCGGTGTCTCCGGGCAGACCACCGTGTATGCCCGAGAGGGGCGGCATAACGAGGCGAACATACCAAAGGAATTGGCTGGTCCCGCTGCTCATCGCGCGGGAAACGCCGAGAACCAGACAGATCGGATATGTGGGACCTGGGCAGGCGCGCACTCCCGGTTCGCCGATGTCCGGCTCGAATTCCCTTGCGCCGTAACTATTCGGATCGAGACAAATCGCGAATTCCGGAGACCGGCGTCACTTGTATCGACGCGCTGTCGCTGTGGCCCGCCCAATCCCCGGATGCCGCCGGTTCGCCGATTCGGCCCTGCTATCAGCGAATCAGCGGTATCGCCGCAGGGCGCGAGGGCTGGAATTTCGGCAGCATCCTGCCTCGGGAGTTGCCCCGGCCAATTATCGGTGTCGCCGAAGAAGGCGGGGGCTGGAGTTGCGGCGGCATCCCGTCTCGGGAGTTGCCCCGGCCGCGATCTCGGAGAATTGGTCGACGAGACGCGCGGCGGGAAAGGAGCTTACGGCTATGACAATCATCGGGACACGGTCGGACTATTGGCGTGAGACCGCACGGCGATGTCCTGTGCCGCACGATGGCTACTCGGCCGGCCGGAGGATCACGACCGGAATCTCCCGTTCGGTCCAGGCCTGGTAGGTGTCGAAGTCGGCGTATGCCTCGACGAGCCGGGGCCACAGCCGGGCCCGCTGTGCCGGGTCGGCGGTGACGGCGTGTACCGGGAACCGGTGGGCGCGGATCTGGATGTGAGTGTCCGGGTTGGCGCACAGATTGCGGTACCACTGCGGGTGTTTGGGGAGCCCGCCCTGTGAGGCCACCACGATGGTGTCCGGCCCGTCGGTGATGTAGAGCAGCGGCACGGTGTAGACGGTCGCCGTCTTGCGGCCGCGGTGTTCGAGCAGCAGGGTCGGCACCGGTTTGCGGAAACCCGCTCCGATGCGCCACTTTCCGCCGATGCGGCCGCCGGTGCGGCGGTAGATCCAGACCTGGGCCTTGCCGACGCGCTTGAAGATCTTGGGCAGCATCGGGGAGTCGAGCTGGCTGGGCCGGGGCGGGGTGGTGGTCATGGGCGTCCTTTCGCGTCCATCGACCATACAGTGATAGCCATGTGTATGGTCAAGGCCCGGCAGTAGCCTCGGACGGGACAATCGCGAGCGAAGGGATGGCGATCCGGTGCGCACGCATGGATGGTCGGGGTCGGCGCCGGCCGATGACGCCGAGGCCGTCGACCGCATCGTGGCCGCCGCCCGGCGGGCCATCGATCGATCCGGCGACGAGTTCAGCATTGCGGAGGTGGCCCGCGATCTCGGTGTCACGCGCCAGACCGTGTATCGCTACTTCCCCAGTGCCGAAGCGCTTTTGACGGCCACCGCGCTGGCGCAGACGGAACATTTCCTGAATGTGCTGGCGGAACGGCTCGGCGATATCCGCGATCCGGCGACCGCCGTGGTGGAGGGCATCGCCTACACGCTCGAGCGCCTGCCGGAGGAGAAATACCTCGGCCTGCTGTTGCGTTCAGGGCGGGCCGGTGCTTTCTCGGTGGGCGTAACTTCCGATACCGCACGGTCTTTCGGGCGTTCGATTCTGGAACGCTTCTCGGTGGATTGGGCCGCGGCCGGAATCTCCGGCGCCGATCTGGATGAACTCGTCGAGCACATGCTGCGCATCGTGCAGTCGTTCGTCATCGATCCGGGCCGGCCGCCGCGGCGGGGCAGCGAGATTCGCGGCTATCTGTCGAGATGGGTCGCGCCCGCACTGGTTTCGCGTGATATGTCCGTCCGCGAATAGCGGCGCGAACCCTGCCATCGGCGACCACGGGCAGCCGAAGGGGCAGCAGCCGGAGCCGCGGCACCGGCGGACGGGAAACCCCGGGGTCTAGCCTGCCCCGGGGTTTCGGTGTCCGCCCATTTGCGGCACGCCGACACGTTTAAGAACGGTGTGAGTCTGACGTTAACGTGACGCTCTACGATTGAGCTACGGCCCATCGGTGGCTGAGCCGGCGGGAGTTGAACCCGCAACCTTCACGCTGACAATCCGTTCTCTCGATTCGGCGTTCGGCGGAGAATGCTGAAACTGGAGCGATAGTGTGAGTTTGATGAGCGCGGTGCCTCTGCCATTTGGGCTATCCCGCCGTGGATGGCGGGAGGAGGACTCGAACCTCCACTGGGCCGCTGTGCCCGTCACAGGGAACTTCGGTTTCAGCTTGCGCTCCTTGCGCACTGTCGACTCTAGACGGCGCCGCGGCGATCAGCCAAACAAATATCCGAAGATCTCGCCGCCGAGCTTGCGCTGGGTGATCTCGGCATTGTTGGCCTCCTCGCGCGCGAATTTCACTGCGTGCTGGAGCTTTTCGACGCGTTCGGTGAGCTCGTTGACGCGCTTGGCGGGCAGCGCGCCGGAGAACCGGATGGTCCGCCAGTAGCCGACCACCACGTCCTCGTGATACACCTCGACCTGCGCCGGATGCTTCTCCGTCGCTTCGGCTTTCACGTGGTTGCGCGGAATCTTCTTGGTGCGCACCGTCTGTACCGGTTCGGTGGCGTAGCAGTCCGCGGCGGAGTCGTACTCCCAGGACTCGGCGGCGTCCAGCACCGGCAGTTTGCGCACGAAAGTGTGCAGGTCCACCAGCTGCTTCTCCAGGAACAGCAGGTAGGTGATGGGCGCGTCGGCGATCAGGGTGCGGCCGTCGACCACGACGTCGGCGGCGGCGGTGCAGTTGGCCCAATCCTTGGTCGCGACAACGTCGAACAGTTTGGTCAGGATCTCCGCCGTGGTCTGCAGGACCTCCTCGGATTTCACCTGGACGCGCGTCGACTCGGGCGGCAGCTGCTCGCCCTCCTCGTCCTTGGGGCGGTAGGTGCGCGAAATACCGCTCAGCAGCGGGTTTTTGGCCAGTTTGTGGTGGGCCTCGGTGAGGTCGGAGAAGGTCCGGGACTTGATCCCTTTCTCGACGGCGACAATCTGATTCAAACGTGTCATTCGGGCACTGTATCGGTGCTCGCACGGAAGCGACCACCGGTTTTCCGGCGGTCGCCGCCGTGGCTGCCCGGCCTGGCGCCGACCTGTTTCAGCTTGGCGGCCAAGGGGTTTCGGCTCGTTATCGCCGCGCGCTCTCCGGCCACGCCGTCTACCGGACCATGCTCATGCACCTGATGCCGGTGGGCGGCTGGGCTTTACGAGCCATCGTGGCGGCGCTCGGCCTCTAGCTGGTGACGGTCCGGATGGTCCAGAAGTCGGAGGCGTTGACCGAGAGCAGGTAGGCGTAGGGAATGGTGCCGTAGCCGTCGAGGCCCCAGGCGGGGCCCCACGAGTTGCGGATCTTGAAGAGCGATGTGGCGTCGTCGTATCCGACCGCGACCACGCAGTGTCCGCCCTCCACGCGGTCCATGGCGCCGGGCAGCGGGATCGCGCCGGTCTTGTCGACCTCCGGGGTGAAGAGGCTGTCGTAGACGGTGAAGCCGAAGACGAACGGATAGCCGTCGGCCAGGCAGCCGCGCATCTGGGAGAGCGTGCCCGCGACCCGGGAGTACTGGATGGCCCGATGCTTGGTGGCGTCGGTGAAGCACTGCCGGGGCGGTTCGGTCGCGAATTCCGAAATGTCGTAGGGCCATTCGGTTTCCGGGCAGGCGCCCAGGGTGGCGACGCTCTTGATGCCGTCGCGGATCATCGCGCCCGCGTCCTGATCGACGGTGCCCTCCATGACGCGTTCGTTGTAGTAGATGAACAGCCGGGACGGGGTGGACTCGTCGGCGATCCGCTGTTCGATGGCGTCGAACTGCAGCGCCCCGGCAATTCCGTTGCCGGTGCACGAGCTGAGCTTGCCCTGGTCGTAGACGGCGCCGAACTGGGAGGTCAGATCGACCGACGGCGGCAGCTGGGTGAGCACCTCGGCCGGCGCGGCATAGAGGTGGTCGCGCTGGTCGGGCAGGTCGGGAATCCAGCCGAGCTGTTTGTTCTGCTTGACGCTGATTGTTTTCATGACGGGCGGTCCTTCGGATGTCGACGGTGAATCGCCCGGCGGGGCGAGTTCTGATGTCCTCCAGTGCAGCCCGCGCGGCCGTAATCGGAAACGAGCGAAGTTCGAAAACGTCTTCACTCGAACTGATCGAGACGAGCCCCGGAAAATCGGGTAGCCCACCACTCGTTACCCCGGCGCCCGATCGCGGGATATTCGATGTGCACGCGAAGCAGAGAACTGCCGACGGCAGCCGGTCATCGACCACCGGTGTCGAACGGCGCTAGGGGGTCGGTCGTGGAGTTGCGGGCAACTGCGTTATTTCGTGACGCTGGCGGAAGAGCTGCATTTCGGGCGCGCCGCGGCGCGCGAGCACATCGTGCAGTCGGCATTGAGCCAGCAGATTCAACGGCTGGAACGCGAACTGAGCGTCCCGCTGGTGGAGCGCAGCACCCACTATGTGCGTCTCACCGCCGCGGGCACGCTGCTGCTGTCCGAGGCCCGGCTGATCCTCAGCCACGTCGACCGGGCCGCGGCCGCGACCCGCACCATGACCGGACCGGACGCCATCCTCCGGGTTGCGGTGGGGGACGCCAGTTTCGACACCATGCCGGTGGTGCTGGCCGCGGTCCGGCGGCACCATCCGAACCTGGTCGAGGTGCATCAGATCGAGGCCGGGGTGCCCGAGCAGTGCCGGCTGCTGGCCCAGGGCCGGCTCGATGTCGGTATCGGGCGCGCCGCGCAACTGCCGGCCGGGGTGGCGTCGGAGGTGATCCGCCTGGATCGGCTGGGCGTGCTGGTCGCCGCCGAGCACGCCTGGGCGCCCCGGCGCGCCGTACCGCTCGCCGAGCTGGCCGGCGAGACGCTGGTGTTCGCCGACGAATCCCGGGCGCCGGAGTTCAACGAGTACATCCGGGAGCTGTGCCGCACAGCGGGATTCGCGGCCACGCCGTATCCGGGCACCGTGCACAGCGTGCTGGGCGCGGGCCGGCTGGTCCGCGACGGTCACGCGGTGGTGTGCGTGCCCCGGTCCTGTGCGCCGTTGCCGGGCCTGCACTGGATTCCGATCGCCGAGCACTGCTACTACCCGTGGTCGCTGCTGTGGCGCGCGAACGGCGAGACCGAGGCCGTACGGTCCATTCGCTGCTGTGCCCGGGCGCTCGGCGCGCGGCTCGGCTGGACCGCCCGCCGCGAACCCGGCGGGACCGACGTCGCCTTCCGATCGCCCGCCCGGGAGGCCGCGACCGAAGTCGCGTGAGCCGGGGCGACGCCACGAGCGGCCACCGGACGTGTGGCGTGGGCTGCCCGCATCCCGGCTGGGGAGGGAATCCGGCGTGGGGTAGAAAAGGTATGGCGTCGTGGAGCGCATCCGTCGATGCCGCCGCCGAGGAGACTTCGTGCGGCCATCACATCTTCGAACGGAGAGGCTGTTTCATGGCGACCTCGGAAGCGCGCGCTCAGATCGGCGTGACCGGCCTGGCGGTCATGGGTAGCAATATCGCCCGCAACTTCGCACGGCACGGCTACACCGTCGCCCTGCACAACCGCAGCATCGGCAAGACCGACGCCCTGCTCGAGGCGCACGGCGCCGAGGGTGATTTCGTGCGCACCGAAACCGTCGAGGAGTTCGTGGCCGCGCTGGAGAAGCCGCGCCGGGTGCTCATCATGGTCAAGGCCGGTGACGCCACCGACGCGGTGATCGAGGAGCTGGCCGCGGCCATGGAGCCCGGCGACATCATCATCGACGGCGGCAACGCCCTCTACACCGACACTATCCGCCGCGAGGCCGCCATGAAGGCGCGCGGGCTGAACTTCGTCGGCGCGGGCATCTCCGGCGGCGAGGAGGGCGCGCTCAACGGCCCCGCCATCATGCCGGGCGGCCCGAAGGAGTCCTACGAGTCGCTGGGCCCGCTGCTGGAATCCATTGCGGCACAGGTCGACGGCACCCCCTGCTGCACCCACATCGGCCCCGACGGGTCCGGCCACTTCGTGAAGATGGTGCACAACGGCATCGAGTACGCCGACATGCAGCTCATCGGCGAGGCCTACAACCTGTTCCGGGACGCGCTGGGCTTCGACGCCAAGCAGATCGCGGACGTGTTCACCCAGTGGAACTCCGGTGAGCTGGAGAGCTACCTGGTGGAGATCACCGCCGAGGTGCTGAACCAGGTCGACGCCAAGACCGGCAAGCCGCTGGTCGACGTGATCGTGGACGCCGCCGAGCAGAAGGGCACCGGCCGCTGGACCGTCAAGTCCGCGCTCGACCTCGGCATCCCCGTCACCGGCATCGCGGAGGCGGTCTTCGCCCGCGCGCTGTCCGGCTCGCGCGCCCAGCGGGCCGCCGCCAAGGGCCTGGCCTCCGGCGTGCTCGGCGAAAAGCCCACGGACGTCGCGGAATTCACCGAGGCCATTCGCCAGGCCCTCTACGCCTCCAAGATCGTCGCCTACGCGCAGGGCTTCGACCAGATCGCCGCCGGCTCCGCCGAGTACAACTGGGATCTGCACCCGGGCGATCTGGCCACCATCTGGCGCGGCGGCTGCATCATCCGAGCCCGCTTCCTCAACCGCATCAAGGAGGCGTACGAAGCCGATCCGGCCCTGCCCAGCCTGATCCTCGCGCCGTACTTCCGGGAGGCCATCGAGACCGCCATCGACAGTTGGCGGCGCGTGGTCGTGGTGGCCACTCAGCTCGGCATCCCGGTCCCGGCCTTCGCCTCCTCTCTCTCCTACTACGACGGCCTCCGCGCGGAGCGCCTCCCGGCTGCCCTCACCCAGGGCCAGCGCGACTTCTTCGGCGCCCACACTTACGAGCGCGTCGACGCCGACGGCAAGTACCACACCCTGTGGAGCGGCGACCGCAGTGAAGTCCCCGCGTAATTCGCGGTAGGACAAGACGTTCCCCGAGCGGAGTTCGTGCCGATACGGCACGGACTCCGCTGCTGCGTTGTGCGGGGCCGAACCGAATCAGCGGGGCAGGCAGAGGAGAAGGATTATCCGGTTCGGATAGGTGTCGGTTTGGATGGGCCCGGCTTGGACGGTGTACTGGCGGATTTCCCCGGTGTCCGGGGCGCGGAGACTGAGGCTGCGGACGGGTGGAATGAAGTCGGTGGCGCCCTCGTCCCAGAAGCGCCGGAAGTCGGGGTAGTGGGCCAGATCGGCGACGAGAGTGGTGAAGACCGGGTCGTCGGGGGAGAGGCTCACGGTCATCTGGAGCCATTGGACATATTGGCGGGCTTCGGATTCCCAGTCGATCTCGACGGTTTTCGAGATGGGGTTGCCGAATATCCAGCGGAAGACATTGCCGTCCTCGCGGAGGCCGGGGAACGCGGCGTTCCAGGAGTCGTTGGTGTCCAGGATGTTTCCGCACGGGTCCAGGTAGGCGGCCAGGGCCGGTTCGAACAGGGTGAGAGCCTGTTGCTGGTCCGCGGTGATGGCGGCGTGCAGTTCCTCGGGGTCCACGGTTTCGGGCATGCGCAGGCCGGCGAGGTCGAGCAGGTGCCGGCGTTCGGTGGGGGTCAGAGGGGACATCAGGTTCAGGCAGCGCAGCAGCGAATCGACCACCGATCGGGTCGGCTTCTCGCGTTCGCCCTTCTCCAGGGCGGTGATGTAGCTGGCGCTCACGCCCGCCATATAGGCCAGGTGTTCCCGGGAGTAACCGCGTTCGTCACGCAGCCGCCGCAGCGCCTGGCCGAAGGTCGGCACCGCGATATCCTCAGCAAACCAACCGCTTTCCTCGTCTTCGGACACCGAAGACCCGCCTTCCCAACACCCGATCGCCGCCGTTCCCGCTCGCAGTCACCGACGAGCAACCCGATTAGGGATGCTGCCATACGGGCGCGAGGCCGAGGCACCAGTCGGAATATCCCAATTGTGTTGGTTCAAGGCATTGTGACCGCGGTGCGGCCGTGCTATCACCATGCAACGGCCGCCCGCGGGCTCGAAAACCCGGTGGTCCGGGTGTAGACGCCCAGCAACAAACTGGGAACCTCCACCGCGCCATGGTCTCCGATCGCCAGAGCGCGTCGCTTCGGCCCGGGGAAGCGGCCGAAGTAATCGAGCAGCTGATTCTGCGGGAAGATGGTCTCGTGCCATTGTGTGCCAAGCGATTTCGGATAACGCGGGATCGAGCCGGTCGCCGCCGTGCCCGGTGGTCACGCTCCGCCTACCACACCGCCACCGGATGGTGAACTGTGAAGCTCCTGCGCATCGTCATAGAATCCGCCCAGAGTTCGGATCCGGGTCTCGTCGAAAGGCGCTGCACGGCAGTACTTTTCGAGGCATCTTCGCAGTATTCAGTCGAAAGGTCTTGAAATGATCGCTCTGATCCTTGCCGCCGTCGGTCTCATCTCGGGCAGCGCCGTCGCCGCGGGCGCCGCGGGTAGCGCCGGCGCGTTCGCCGGGAATATCTAGGCACGCGGGGATATCCGGGCACGCAGAAACGGGCGGCCGGCCGGATACGGCCGCCGGAACCCCCTGACCCGGGTACGGGGCGGGGGGTTCGTCATCTCCGGGTTACTGATGCGGGTCGGCCGCCATGGCGTCGCGGACCGAGGTCTCCTGCCGGCCGCGGAATTTCGGCTCGGGGTGAAAGAGGATGGAGTAGACGGCCTTGGTGTCGGCGAGTTGATCCCGCAGCCAGATCTTCCGGTAGAGATCGTTGTGCAGCTGGGTGTCGTCGCCGATCGCGGTGGTCTCGATGCCGGCGGCCCGGCACAGCCCGATGGTGCGCGGCAGGCTGAAATCCTGGGTGACCGCGACGGCGGAGGTGACGCCGAAGATGTCGTGGGCGCGCACACAGGACTCGTAGGTGCTGAACCCGGCGTAGTCCAGCGCGATCTTGGCGGCCGGAACCCCGTGTGCGACGAGCCAGGCCCGCATGGCCGTCGGCTCGTCGTAGCTCGGGCGGCCATTATCGCCGGTGAGCAACAGCGCCTTCACCTTTCCCGACTCCAGCAGCCTGCGCCCCAGATCCAGCCGCGCGGCCAGATACGCCGACGGCGATCCGTCTGCCTTGACCTCGGCGCCGAACACGATCGCCACATCGGCGGCAGGCACGGTCTCCGCGCTGTACTGGTACTGCCGATTGGCCAGCCGCATCCACAGATCCGAGCCGACGAGCACGACCAGCACGAGCGCCACCAGCGCGAGAGCGAGCTTCACGACCCGGCGGATCGGAAACCGGGCGGCCACCCGGGCGCGGGTGGAGCGAAGAGCGGCGCGGTACTGCATGATCGCCAGTCTGCCGGAGCGGCCCGAATTGTCCGAACGAGTTTTCGGCGGCCCGCCCGACCGAGTTCCGGCGCCCGGACTTCCGGTCAGACCGGCTGCACGCCGATCATGGGCAGCACCGTGCGCCGGGCGAACTCCCGCGCGGCCGTGGCGTCCGACAGCGGGATCAGACCGTCCGGGGTCAGCACCAGCGACTGGCCCAGGCGAGCAAGCACTTCGGCGACCAGGTCGGCGTCGAAGGCGGGCACGTCCGCGGATGCCTGCAGCACGCGCAGCTTCTCGGCGAGGTAGGTGCGCCCGACCGCGAGAATGGGCCCGGCCTCGGTGGTCAGGCGCGGCAGGATCGTCTCGGGCTCGGTGCGCAGCAGGCGCTGCAGCAGTTTGTTGCTCGCCAGCTGGGTGATGAAGGCGACAAAGATCTCGGCCAGTTGATCGTTCCCGGAATCACCGGTGGCCGTGGCCTCCTGGACGCGCTTGTCGACCTCCGCGATGAACAGCTGCGCCTCGCGCACGCCCACCGCTTCGACCAGATCGTTCTTGGATTCGAAGCGCCGGTACAGGGTGGCCGGGCTGATGCCGGCGCGACGCGCGATCTCCCCCATGCTGGTTCGCTTGATCCCGAAGTCGAGGAAGGCCGACAGCGCGCTCTCCAGTAGCTGTTCGC
This sequence comes from Nocardia niigatensis NBRC 100131, assembly GCF_000308655.1. GTDB lineage: Bacteria > Actinomycetota > Actinomycetes > Mycobacteriales > Mycobacteriaceae > Nocardia > Nocardia niigatensis. The sequence goes on from NZ_BAGC01000019.1 coordinate 27,298, forward strand.
CTTCGGTCCGTGGCTTCTCCAGGATGCGTTGCAGGATGGTGGGCACGGACGGCATCGAGTCTCCAGTCGGTCGGTTGGCGACCGCGACATTGCGGTGAACGGCCAAGGCGCACAGTGGCGCACGGGTCGAGCCGCATTATCGCATCGCCCGGCGGTTGCGGGTCACAACCCCGTCCGATCAGTGAACGCCGATACCGATCAGCGGACGTCGAGGGCGGCCATTTCGCTCTCTATCGCGTTGGCGGCGAAATCGATGCCGTTGGAACGCAGTTCGTGCACCCGGCGCTGGAGCGCCTCGATTCCCCCTGGCTGCGCGGCGATATCGGCCACGCTGATGCGCCGTCGGTGCATACCGTCGTGCTCGTACGACACCGTTGAAACCTCCTGCTAGCCCCGAACGCGCACCCGGCTCGCGGCGGCACAGCCCGGGCCGCCGGGAACGCTTCGGACGATGCTAACAGCGGCCTTTATGGTCGCTTGTTCAGTGTGGGGATTCTCACACGCCCCCTTCAGTCACTCCTCTTGACCCTGCCGGTGCAGCTCCGTGTTGTGCAGGTAGGCGGTCGCATTCATGCGAATGTGGTCACGCTCGGCCTCGCTCAGCTCCCGGCGCACCTTGCCCGGCACGCCCGCCACCAGCGAGCCCGGCGGAATCTGGGCGCCCTCCGGAACCAGGGCATTGGCCGCGATCAGGCTGCCCGCGCCGATCACCGCACCGTTCAGCACGGTCGCGCCCATCCCGATCAGCACATCGTCGCCGACCGTGCAGCCGTGCAGAATCGCGTTGTGCCCCACCGAGACTCCCTCGCCCACCGTGCAGGGGAAGCCCGGATCGGCGTGCAGCACGCAGCCGTCCTGAATATTGCTGCGCGCGCCCACGGTGATCTGATCCATGTCGCCGCGCAACACCGCCGAATACCAGACGCTCACTTCGGCTTCCAGGCGCACCCGCCCGGCCACGGTGGCATTCGGCGCGATCCACGCCTTGTCGTCGATCTGCGGCGCGTCCTCACCCAGCTTGATCCTCATAGCCCCGAACCTAGCGGCGGAACAGGGCGCGGTGCGCCGCAGGGGTGGTGCCGAGCAGCCGATGGAAATGGTGGCGCAGGTTGACGCCGGTGCCCAGACCGGAGTCGGCGGCGATGCGGTCCATGGTGTCGTCGGTCGACTCCAGCAGCAGCCGGGCATGATCCACACGCTGCTGCAGCAGCCACTGCTGCGGGCTGGTGCCGGTGCGATCGCGGAACCGGCGGGTGAAGGTGCGCCGCGACATGAGCGCCGTGCGGGCCCAGCCGTCCAAGTCCACCGGCTCGTCGAGATGCGTTCTGGCCCACACCATTGCGTGCTCGATCGGATCCCGGTCGGCCGCCTCGGGCACGGCGACCGGAATGTATTGCGCCTGTGAGCCGCTGCGGTGCGGGGCCAGCACCAGGCGGCGGGCCAGCTCCGCCGCGACCCGGCTGCCGTGATCGGTGCGCACCAGGTGCAGGCAGCAGTCCAGAGCTGCCGCGGTGCCGGCGGAGGTGATGAGATCGCCGTCGTCGGACCACAGGGTGTCCGCGCGCACCCGGACCGCCGGATGGGCCCGGGCCAGCTCGGCCGCCGCCGACCAGTGCGTGGTGATCTCGCGGCCGTCCGCCAGGCCGCTCGCCGCCACCGCCCAGGCGCCCAGGCACAGGCCCACGATGCGGGCGCCGCGGGCGTGCGCCCGGCGCAGGGCGTCCCGGAGTGGTTCGGGCAGTGGGCGATCGCGCTCCCAGCTGGGGATGACCACGGTGTCGGCGGTCTCGGTCGCCTCCAGGCCGTGGGCGACGACGATGTCGAAACCCGCTGGGGTGGTGATGGTTCCGGGCCGTTCGGCGCACACCACCACGCGGTAGGGGCTGCCGTCCGGACCGCCGGCGCCGATCCGGCCGAACACCAGGGTCGGGACCGCCAGGTGGAACGGGCTGATGCCGTCGTAGACCAGGACGGCCACGGTATGGCGGTCGTCGGACGCGGGAGAGGGGCCAGCGCTCATGGCCCGATCTTATCGATGCGCGGCCTTCGGGCCACTGTCGTGTACCGCGCTCCGGCGGCGAGACTTGTCGGCATGACGAACACGATCGACACCGCAGCTGCCGCCTCCACCCTCGAACTGCTCCACATCGGCGGCCCGACAGTGCGATTCGGCTATGGCGACCTGGTCTGGCTGACCGATCCGACCTTCGACGAACCCGGCGAATACCCGGGTGGCGTCACCCTCTTCAAGCTCGCCGGGCCCGCCGTGCCCGCCGCCGAGATCGGGCCCGTGGACGTGGTGCTGCTCTCGCACGACCAGCACGCCGACAATCTCGACCGGTCCGGGCGGGAATTCCTGGCCGGCGTCGAGACCGTGCTCTCGACTCCGGACGCGGCCGGGCGCATCGACGGCGTTCGGGGACTGGCCGAATGGGAGTCGGTGCGGGTCGGCGCGGTCACCGTCACCGCCGTGCCCGCACTGCACGGGCCGGAGGGTTGCGAGCCGTTCACCGGAGTGGTCACCGGGTTCGTGCTGCAGGCCGACGGGCTGCCGACCGTGTACGTCTCCGGGGACAACGCCTCGGTCGACCACGTGCGGCGGATCGCGGAACGCTTCGGGCGCATCGACATCGCCGTCCTCAATGTGGGCGCGGCCAATACCGACCGCTTCGGCGACCACGACCTGACCCTCAACGGCCGCACCGCGGTCCACGCCTCGGAGGCGCTGGGCACCGCGGTGATCGTGCCGGTCCACGCCGAGGGCTGGGCGCACTTCTCCGAGCACCTCGACTATCTGATCCACCGCTTCACCGTCGCCGGGCGCGCGGACCGCCTGCGCATCCCGACGGCCGGGGAAATCCTGGCCGTCACCGCGGTCGCCTCCTGATCGGCCGCGCGTCCCGGCTCGAATCCAGGTGGCGGCGGCCGCTTCCCGCGTGGCAGCGCTTCCCGTTCCCGCCCTCGCTGAAGGTTGCCAGTAGGTTGCGTTAGGTGAAATCGGGCCGTGGCGCTGATGGCGGCGCGGCCCCCGCGGGTGAACGATGGCGGTATGAGAATCGGCGTACCGCGGGAGGTCAAGGAGCAGGAGTATCGCGTCGCCCTCACCCCGGCCGGCGCCGGGGAACTGGTGCGGGGCGGGCACGAGGTGCTGGTCGAGGCCACGGCCGGGGTGGGGTCCGGGTTCGACGACGCCGACTACCTCGCGGCGGGCGCGCGGATCCTGCCCGGCCCCGACGAGGTGTGGGACGCCGCGGGCCTGGTGCTCAAGGTGAAAGAGCCCGTCGCCGAGGAGTATTCGCGCATGCGGGAGGGGCAGGTGCTGTTCACCTTCCTGCACCTCGCCGCCTCGCGCGAATGCACGGACGCGATCCTGAGTTCCGGCATCACCGCCATCGCGTACGAGACCGTCCGGGCCGCGGACGGGTCGCTGCCGCTGCTCGCGCCCATGAGCGAGGTGGCGGGCAAGCTCGCCGGCCAGGTCGGGGCGTATCACCTCATGTCGCCGCAGGGCGGGGAGGGCCTGCTGCTCGGCGGGGTGCCGGGGGTCCGGCCCGCGGACGTGGTGGTGCTCGGCGGCGGGGTGGCGGGCCGCAACGCGGCGGCCGTCGCGATCGGCATGGGAGCGCGAGTCACCGTGCTGGACACCAATATCGCGCGGCTGCGGGAGCTCGACGCCCGATTCGACGGGGGCGTCACCACGATCGGCTCCAACGTGGCCGAGGTCGAGCGGGCGGTGCTCGCCGCGGATCTGGTGATCGGCTCGGTGCTGGTGCCGGGCGCGCGGGCGCCGAAACTGGTGCCCGACAGCCTGGTCGCCGTGATGCGCCCGGGCTCGGTCCTCGTCGATATCGCCATCGACCAGGGCGGGTGCTTTCAGAGTTCGCATCCCACCACACACGCGGCGCCGACCTTCCGGGTGGCGGATTCGCTGTTCTACTGCGTGGCCAATATGCCGGGCGCGGTCCCGCACACCTCCACCGTGGCGCTCACCAATGTCACGCTGCCGTATGCCCGCGCCATCGCGGATCTCGGCTGGCCCGGCGCCTGCGCCGCGGATCCCGGTCTGGCACAGGGGCTCACGGCCGACGCCGGCCGGCTCTACTCGCCCGAGGTGGCCGCCGCCCACGGGCTGCGGCCGGTGACGCACGTCGCGTCCTGACCGACAATCGCCGCGGGCCCGCGACCGGGTGAATCCGGTTACGGGCCCGCGGTTTCCGCCGGTCAGGCCTCGGCGGCGCCGAGCGGCCAGTCGGGCTGCGCGCCGTCGGCCGGGATGCCCTGCAACTTGTCCGGGTTGCGGACCACGTCGATCTTGGTGATGCGGCCGTCGTCGATGGTGAACGAGAAGACACCGGTGTACTTGCCGTCGAACACCACCAGTCCCGGGCGGCCGTTGACCAGTACCGAACGACCCCACGCGCCACCGATCTTCGACGCGAAGTCCAGGAAGCCGAGCAGTGTCTTGGCGACCTTGTCCGCGCCGTGCATCGGGTGCAGGAACGCCTGCACCTTGCCGCCGCCGTCGGAGGTGAAGGTGACATTGGAGTCCAGCAGGCCGAGCAGTGCGCTCAGATCACCGGACCGCCAGGCCAGCGCGAATGCCGACACCACCTTCTCGTGCTCATCGGCGCTGGCCGGGAAGCGGGGCGTGCCGTCCTCCACGTGTTTGCGGGCGCGCGAAGCCAATTGGCGCACCGCGGCCGGGGTACGGCCCACCACCTCGGCGACCTCCGGGCCGGACATGCCGAACACGTCCTGCAGGACGAACGCGGTGCGCTCGGCGGGGGAAAGGGATTCCAGCACCACCAGCAGGGCGGTGGTGACGCGCTCGTCCTGGGAGACGCGGTCGGCGGGATCGTCCCAGGTGGTGATCTCCGGCTCCGGAAGCCATTCGCCCACATACTGTTCGCGCCGGGACCGCGCCGAACCCAGATGATCGAGGGCGAGGCGGCCGGTGACGGTGGTCAGCCAGGCGCGCAGGTTCTCGATATCCGCGCCCTCCGGGCTGGTCTCGTAGTAGCGGACCAGCCGCAGCCACGCCTCCTGCACCACATCGTCGGCATCGCTGAGACTGCCGAGCGTGCTGTACGCCACCCGCCGGAGATAGCCGCGATGCTCCTCGAACCGTCGCGCCAGCTCGGCCTGATCGGGACCGTCCGGCCGTCCGTCACCACTCATCGCACCCTCACCCTTCGCTCACGCCCGCCCGGTGGGGCGGACCGTTCACAGGACCGACGACGCAGGCCGGCGGACTGTGACATTCCCTTGCCGAATCTAGCGAAGGCGACCGAACGGTTCGTGAATTCGAGCGGCGGGCTCAGCGCCGGCGCGCGTAGGCGAAGGCCGCGGCGGCGACCGCGGCGGCCACCTGCACCGCCGCCGAGAGCCGCACCGCGCGGCGCAGATCCGGCACTCGGGGCACCGGACCGTCACCGAGCGTGGGACGCAGCTCGGTCCCGTGGCGGTATTCGGTGCGGCCGCCGAGCGTCACACCCAGCGCGCCCGCCATGGACGCCTCGGCCACACCGGCATTCGGGCTCGGATGCTTTCCGGCGTCCCGACGCCAGGCCCGCCACGCCTCGGCGGGGCGGCCACCGATCATTGGGGCGAGGGCGGTCGTCAAGAGGCCGCTCACCCGTGCCGGCGCGAGATTCGCGACATCATCGGTGCGGGCCGCGGCCCACCCGAAATTGCCGTAGCGGTCGTTGCGGTAGCCGACCATGGCGTCGAGGGTGTTGATGGCCCGATACGCCAGCAGTCCGGGCACCCCCGCGACCGCGCCCCAGAACAGCGGCGCCACAGTCGCATCGGAGGTGTTCTCCGCGATCGATTCGAGGGCCGCCCGCGCCAGCCCGTCCGCGTCCAGCGTCTCGGGATCGCGCCCGCACAGCGACGGCAGCAACGCCCGCGCCCCCTCGATATCGCCGGATTCGAGCCGATCCGCCATCTCTCGCCCGGTCTTCGCCAGGGTCGTCCCACCCAGCACGGTCCAGGTCGCGGCCGCGGTGACGGCCACCTCACCGGCCGCGCGGGCCCCGATCACCCTGCGCCGACCCGAGTTTCGCGGTCCTGCGACGGCTCGCCGCAGCCCGATCCCCAACGCGGTCACCACGCCGGCCAGCACGACCTCGTGCGCCACCCCGGCCGCGCGACTGTTCCGATAGGTGATCTGCTCCACCTTCACAGCGGCCGAACCGAACCCGGCCACCGGATGCCCGCGCCGTGGATCGCCGAAGGCCCGGTCCATGCCGAACCCGATCAGCAGTCCCGCGGCAGTCGCAATTCCCGTACGCACCCGGCGAGGTTATCGGAGACCACCGTCGCGATCGGCCCCGGTCGACTCACGGCTGCCGTGCCCGGAGGTCTCGCTATCGCCGGAAGTCGTCCGGTCGGATCGCGCGGCCGACCGATGAGCACGGGTTGCAGGCCGGTTCAGCGGCGGGTGCCGCCGTAGCGGTCGGCGAGGCGGGCTTCGTTCGTGGTGGGTTTCGGCTTCGACGGTGGGTCGTTGGGCTTCGCCGCGGTTGCGGGAGCGGGTGATTCGAGTGTGGTTGCGTCACCGGGCCGGTCGGTATCGGCCGGTGGGCCGGCGGCCTGAGTGGTGGCGGCAGGCTGGGTTGCGGCCTCGAATTTTTCGCGGCGGCGGGCGCGGATCTCGGCCCAGACGAAGTAGCCGAGGCCGAGCGGAGCCATCACCCCGAAGGCCAGCCACTGCAGGCCGTAGGAGAGGTACGGGCCCGAGTCCAGCTGGGGGAGCGGGTCGGGGGTGAAGGCGCCGGGTTGACCGGATTCCAGCTGGAGATAGCCCCCCAGACCGTCGGTCGGGATGGGCGTCAGGGGGATGCCGAGGACGGCGGCCTCCTGCTGGGTGTCGGTCGTATAGACCTGGCGGTAGCCGTCTTCCGTGGTCGGCGGCTTCTTCTCGATCACGCCCTCGGAGGCGCGGATGCGGGCCGCTACCTGCTGGGCGCCGGTGGGCGGCGCGGCCACCACCGGCGGATGGGTGCCGCCCTCGGCGGCCGCCACCTGGCCGCGGTCCACCAGCAGGGTGCGGCCGTCGTCGAGACGGAAGGCGGCCAGCACCGTGTAGGCGGGCTGGCCGTCGAGGTGACGCAACCGCACCAGCACGGTGGAATCCGGCACGTACGCACCGCTCGCGGTGACCCGCCGCCATTCGGTGTTCTTGCCGCTGCCCGACAGCAGGGTGCCGATGTCGACCGGGTCGGCGTGCACCGAGTTCGCGATGCGGTCATTGCGTTCGGAGGTGCGGGTGTTCTTGCCCAGCTGCCAGGGTGCCAGCACGGTGAAGCACAGGTAGGCGAAACCGGCCACCACCACCGCGAGAATCAGCCAGCTGGGCCGGAGCAGGAAGGTGAAGCGCCGCAGCAGCGAGGTCTTCGAATTCATGCCGCCTCACCCAGCTGTTCGCGCACCCACTCCAGCAGCCCCGGCATCGCCGCCTCGATCTGCTCGCGCACCAGCGCGAAATCGGTCTGGTCGCCGTAGTACGGATCCGGCACCGACCGCCCGTTCGCCCCCGCGTCGAAACTCCGCAGCAGCCGCCGCCGATCCGACGGCACCCCCAGCCGAGCCAGCTCCCGCTCGTGCCCGGTATCGAGCGCCACCAGCAGATCCGCCGCCCGATGATCCGGCCCGATCACGGCCGCCCGATGCCCCGTCGGATACCCGTGCCCCTCCAGCTCCCGGTTCGTCCGGTAGTCGGCCTCGTTCCCCACGTGCCAGCTCCCGGTCCCGGCACTGCTCACCCGCACCCGATCCGCCAGCCCCGCGCGCACCAGATGCGCGGCGAAGATCTTCTCGGCCATCGGGGACCGGCAGATGTTGCCGGTGCAGATGAAAGTCACGTGCAGCTCGCCCACGACAGCCATTCTGTCCGGTGGGCATGGGCGGCGGCCACGTAGGGTGGACGGCTGTGCCGGACGACACGGAGTTTCCCGATTTCGACCATGCCAGGCTGCGGCACCACGGGGACGTGGATGCGCGGCCGGGGATGGTCGACTTCGCGGTGAACGTCCAGGGGAGCGCGCCGCCGGACTGGTTGCGGGAACGGCTGGCGGGACGGCTGGGGGAGCTCGGGCGGTATCCGGGGGAGGCGGACGAGCGGGCGGCGCGGGCGGCGGTGGCCGCCCGGCACGGGCGGGCCGTCGACGAGGTGCTGCTGCTGGCCGGAGTGGCCGAGGGGTTCGCCATGCTGCCGCGGCTGGGGTCGCGGCTGGCGGCGGTGATCCATCCGTCGTTCACCGAACCGGAGCTGGCGCTGCGCGAGGCCGGGGTGCCGGTCGCCCGCGTGATGCTCGCGCCGCCGTACGCCCTCGAGAGCGCCGTGGCGCCGGCGGACGCGGATCTGGTGGTGGTGGGCAATCCCACCAATCCGACCTCGGTGCTGCACCCGGCGGACAGTATTCGTGCGCTGCGGCGGCCGGGGCGCGTCGTGGTGGTGGACGAGGCGTTCGCCGACGCGGTGCCGGGGGAGCCGGAATCGCTTGCCGGAGAGAGTCATCCGGATGTGCTGGTATTCCGGAGCCTCACCAAGACCTGGGCGCTGGCGGGGTTGCGCTGCGGCTATGTGCTGGGCGCGCCGCCGGTGCTGGCGCGGTTGAACCACGGCCGCCCGCACTGGCCGCTCGGCACCCTGCAGCTGGAGGCCATTGCCGCGGCGAGCGAACCGGCCGCGGTGGCCGAGGCGCAGCGCCGGGCCGAGACGATCGCGGTCGACCGGGCCGCCATGATTCCGCGCCTGCGGGAACTCGGCATCGAGGTGCACGAGCCCGCGCACGGGCCGTTCCTGCTGCTCCGCGTGCCGGATGCGGAATTGTTGCGAAAGAAGCTCGCGGACAAGGGAATCGCGGTACGTCGCGGTGATACCTTCCCGGGACTGGAAACGGGCTTCCTGCGCGTGGCGGTGCGGCCGGCCGCCGAGGTGGATCGGCTGGTCGCGGCCATCCGCGACGTGGGCCTGTGAGACACGGTGAGCTGGTGAGCGAAAAGGAGGTTCGGTTGTGGTGACGACGGTGCGGCTGGCGGATCTCATGGCGGCGCTGGATGCGGCGTACCCGCCGAGGCTGGCCGAATCCTGGGATTCGGTGGGGCTGGTGGCGGGTGACCCGGACGAGCCGGTGTCGCGCGTGCTGTTCGCGGTCGACGCCACCGGCGCGGTCGTGGACGAGGCCATCGAATGGGGTGCGCAGGCGCTGGTCGTGCACCATCCGCTGCTGCTGCGCGGTGTGGACACCGTCGCGGCCAACACGCCGAAAGGCGCTCTGCTGCACCGGCTCATCCGCTCCGGGTGCGCGCTGTTCACCGCCCACACCAATGCCGATTCCGCCGACCCCGGCGTCTCGGACGCGCTGGCGCACGCCCTCGGGCTCACCATCACCGGGCCGCTGGATCCGAAACCGCTGACCGCCATGGACAAGTGGGTGGTGGCGGTGCCCGTCACGCACCGCGACGAGGTGCTCGACGCCCTGTTCGCCGCGGGCGCGGGCGTCAGCGGAAACTACTCGGACGCGGCCTGGACGGTCGCGGGCACCGGGCAGTTCCGGCCCCTCGACGGCGCGAACCCCGCCCTGGGCGTGGTCGGTGAACTGCACGAGGTCAGCGAGGATCGGCTCGAGGTGGTCGCCCCGCCGTCCCGCCGCGCCGCCGTGCTGGCCGCCCTGCGGGCCGCGCATCCGTACGAGGAGCCCGCCTACCACGTCACCGAGCGCGCCCAGCTGCCCTCCGGCCTGGGCATCGGCCGCGTCGGCGAGCTGCCCGCCCCGGAAACGTTGCGCGAGTTCACCGCTCGCGTCCGCGCCGCCCTGCCCGCCACCACCTGGGGGGTGCGCGCCGCGGGCGACCCGGACCGCGTCATCCGCACCGTCGCGGTGTGCGGCGGCGCGGGAGACTCCTTCCTGGGCAAGGTCTCTCGCCTCGGCGTGGACGCCTACGTGACCTCCGACCTGCGCCACCATCCGGCCGACGAGCACCTGCGCGCGGGCGGTCCGGCCCTGGTCGACGCCGCCCACTGGGCCACCGAGTTCCCGTGGTGCGCCCAGGCGGAAGGGGTGGTGCGCGCTGCCCTGCCCGATCTGGAAACCCGGGTTTCCACCCTCCGCACCGACCCGTGGACAATCGGCGTGTCGGACTGCTGATGCAAGAGTGCTGAAGGTTCGCGGCCCGGCTCGATTCTGGACTGCGCTCCGCCTCCCCGCGCTTGGAGCGGGGGAGCGAAGGAGGGAAGAATCGAGCTTCCGGCTCCATGGACCTGCGCCGTGGCCGCGAACAGCCCGGAGCGGAGCGTAGGGCAAATGGGCACTGTACGGTGGGAGTCTTGAATTCGTCCATAGCGTCCAGGAGACCTTCGCGTTGAATGCCGAACCATCGATCCAGGCCAAGCTGCTCGACCTCGCCGCCGTCGACGCCGAGCTGACGCGGATCGAGCATCGCCGCAAGGTGCTGCCCGAGCAGCAGGAGGTGGCGCGGCTGGAGGGTGAGCGCACCACCCGCAAGGACGCGGCGGTGAAGGTCGAGATCCTCATCGACGACCTGGACCGCGACATCCGCAAGCTGGAGGGCGAGATCGAGGCCGTCCGCAAGCGCGAGGAACGCGATCGCGGCCTGCTCACCGCCGGTTCGGTCGGGGCCAAGCAGCTCTCCGAACTGCAGCACGAGCTGGGCAGCCTGGAACGCCGCCGCAAGGTCCTCGAGGACGACCTCATCGAGGTGATGGAGCGCCGCGAGGCGGCCGCCGCCGACCACGACCACGCCGGCGCCAACCTGGACCAGGCCGAGGCCGATCTGGTCGACGCCGAGCGCCGCCGCGATGAGGCGGTCGCCGACCTGAACGTCGCCCAGCAGCGCTGCGACTCCGACCGCGTCGCCCTCACCAAATCCTTCCCGGCCGAGCTGCTCACCGCCTACGACAAGCAGCGCACCACCTACGGTGTCGGCGCCGCCCTGCTGCAGGCCCGCCGCTGCGGCGCCTGCCGCATCGAACTCGACCGCGGCGAGATCTCCCGCATCACGCAGACCGCTCCCGACGTGGTGGTCCGCTGCCCGGAGTGCGGCGCGATCCTGGTGCGCACCAAGCAGTCCGGGCTCTGATCCGGCGGCCGCGCGCGAAGTGCGGCACGCTGCCCGACGAGCCGTGCTCGGAGCGGTCCGACGCGGAGTATCAGACCGGTACGGAAGGTGAACAGCGTTGGTGGACAAGGTGATCGTCGAAGCTGACGGCGGGTCGCGGGGCAACCCGGGGCCGGCCGGTTACGGCGCGGTGGTGTGGGATGCCGACCATGGGCGCGTGCTGGCCGAACGCAAGGAATTCCTCGGGGTCGCCTCCAACAATGTCGCCGAATACCGCGGGCTCGTCGCGGGTTTGGAGGCGTCGGCCGAGCTCGGTGCACGGGAGGTGGCCGTGCGCATGGACTCCAAGCTGGTCGTCGAGCAGATGTCCGGGCGGTGGAAGGTCAAGCACGAGGCCATGATTCCGCTCGCCGACCGGGCACGCCGGCTGATGGCCGGGTTCGACCGGGTGAGCTTCACCTGGATTCCGCGCAAGGAGAATTCGTACGCCGACCGGCTGGCCAACGAGGCCATGGACGACGCCGGAACCGTGGCCGAGGTCCGGGAGGCGCTCGCCGGCGAACGGGCCGCCGGTGCGGATTCGCGCTTGGCCGCGCCCGCGACGACGGAAACCCGTTCGGCGGTAGGGGAAATCGGTGCGGCCGTCGCGGGCGGCGTGGTGGATTCCCCCGCGGCCGGCCCCGCGCGGACGGCGACCATCGCGCCCGGCTGGACCGGAGCGATCGGGCGGCCCACGCGGCTGCTGCTGCTACGCCACGGGCAGACGGAATTGTCTGTGCAGCGCCGGTATTCGGGCCGGGGCAATCCGCCGCTGACCGAACTGGGCCGGCGGCAGGCGGCCGATGCCGCGGCCATGCTCGCGGGCAAGGGCGGGATCGAGGCCATCGTGTCCTCCCCGCTGGGACGTGCCCGGGAGACCGCCGAGGCCGCGGGAGAGGCGCTCGGACTGCCCGTACGGGTGCTGGACGGCCTGACCGAGACGGATTTCGGTGCGTGGGAAGGGCTGACCTTCCAGGAGGCCCGCGAGCAGGATCCGGAGCTGCACGGCCGCTGGCTCGGCGATCCGTCGTTCCCGGCGCCCGGCGGCGAGAGCTTCGACCAGGTGCGTGAGCGGGTCGAGACGGTGCGGCGGGATCTGGTGGCGCTGTATCCGGGCGCGAATGTGCTCGTGGTCAGCCATGTCACGCCGATCAAGACACTGCTGCAGCTGGCGCTCGGAGTCGGGCCGTCACTGCTGTACCGGCTGCACCTGGATCTGGGGTCGCTGTCCATCGCCGAGTTCTATCCGGACGGCGGCTCCGCGGTGCGCCTGGTCAACGACACCTCGTACCTCTGACACCGTCGCGCCCCACCTGGTTCGGGGACATGCCCCGGGCTCAGGGCCGCAGCGTGGCCATGAGGAATTCGGTCTGGTCGTAGACGGCCTTCTCGAACCAGTCGTCGAAGTAGATCTCGAAATGCCCGATGGGGTAACGCTTCACGGTGGCGTGCTTGGTGCGCTCCGCGGCCTTCAGGGTGGGGCCCACCGGCGCCACCGAGTCGTTGTCGCAGATCGCGTACAGCACCGGCGCTTTGATGTCCTTGACGTGCCGGGTGGGATTGTCGAACAGCGCCGACAGCCCGACCCGCGCGGCCACTTTCGGCCGGTATCGCGTGCTCTCCTCGGCCAGCCGCCCGAAACCGGCGGGCACGTCGGCGGCGCTCATCAGGGCCGCGGAGTGCTTCTTGCCGGCCAGCCGGGCATTGATCGGGCGCCGAATGATCGGTCCCACAACCTGATCCGTGACCGCCAGTGTGCCGATCTTGAGCAGACTGATCGGCCCCTTCGCCAGGGCCGAGGACCAGCCGCTGGTGAACGGGCACTGCGCCACCACGGCGGCGATGTAGTGATCGTCGGGCGCGACCGCCAGCACGTGCCCGCCACCGAAAGAACTGCCCCACAGCGCGATCCGGGTCGCGTCGATGCCCCGGATGGTGCGCGCGAACGCGATCGCCGCGTGCCAGTCCGCACGCTGCCGGGCGATATTGATCACCTGTCGCGGCTCGCCGCCGCTCGTCCCGAAATGCCGATAGTCGAAGGCCAGAACCGCGATTCCCACCGACGCGAAACGCCGGGCATAGCGGTCCAACCCCATTTCCCGGTCCGCCCCCAGCCCGTGACCCATGACCACCAGTGGGCGCGGCTTGGGCGGTCCGTCCGGGAGATACAGCCACCCCGCGCACTGTTCGCCACCCGAAGGGAACCCCACCTCGACACGCTCCATGGCCACCTACCGTACCCTGGTGGCCGCGGACGAGTCGGTCGGGCGGCCGCGGCGAGAGGAACGGGCACAGCGGTGCCGCTGCCCCTCGCCGAGGAAAGTCCGGACTCCGGAGAGCAGGGCGGTTGCTAACGGCAACCCGGGGCAACCCGCGGGACAGTGCCACAGAAAAGAGACCGCCGGTGGGCCGCACTTCGCGAGAAGTGCACCGCCGGTAAGGGTGAAACGGTGCGGTAAGAGCGCACCAGCGCGCCGGGTGACCGGCGCGGCTCGGTAAACCCCGCCCGGAGCAAGGTCGAAGGCCGCACTCGCGAGAGTGCGGCTGCGCAGGTGTTCGAGGGCTGCTCGCCCGAGCCTGCGGGTGGACCGCTCGAGGCACCCGGCAACGGTGTGTCCAGATGGATGGTCGCCACCTGGCGGGAAACCGCCGGGGACAGGATCCGGCTTACAGACCGACTCGTCCGCCTCAGCACCCCTGGCCCCAGGCCGGGGTGCCGTCCCCCCGAAACCCATGCGCTCGCGTGGATGTTGCGGGGTTGTTATCTCGTCACGGGGGCGATCTTCGGGTGCGATGATGGAGGTACCCCATCGGATTTCCGGTGGAGCAGAAATCTTTTCGCGGAGCGAACGATGGATGTTCTGTATCTGTTGGTGGGCTGGCTCGCCGCCTTTGCGGTCATCATCGGCATCGGCCTGGCGGCCGGGGTGCGGGTGGTCACGCAGTATGAAAAAGGCGTGGTTTTCCGGCTGGGACGGGTGCGGTCGGTGCGGGAGCCGGGAATGCGGCTGCTGATTCCGGGCGTGGACAAGATGCAGAAGATCTCCATGCAGGTGATCACCATGCCGGTGCCCGCGCAGGAGGGGATCACGCGTGACAATGTGACCGTCCGGGTGGACGCGGTCGTCTATTTCCGGGTCATCGATCCCTTGCGGGCGCTGATCGAGGTGCAGGACTACCTGTTCGCGGTCGCGCAGGTGGCGCAGACGTCACTGCGCTCCATCATCGGCAAGAGCGAACTCGATGATCTGCTGTCCAACCGCGAGCAGCTCAACAAGGGCCTGGAGATCATGATCGACAGCCCGGCCGTGAACTGGGGCGTGCACATCGACCGCGTCGAGATCAAGGATGTCGCGCTGCCGGATGCCTTGAAGCGCTCCATGTCTCGTCAGGCCGAGGCAGAACGCGAACGCCGCGCCCGCATCATCTCCGCCGAGGGCGAGCTGCAGGCGTCGGAGAAGCTGGCCGCGGCGGCCGCTAATATGGCCCATACCCCGGCCGCCCTGCAACTGCGCTTCCTGGAGACCGTGGTTCAGGTTGCGGCGGAAAAGAATTCGACTCTGGTCCTGCCCTTCCCGGTGGAACTCCTGCGCTTCTTCGAGCGCCGTACCCATCAGCAGGCCGCGGCGGCCGTACCGGGCCAGGAGACCGAGCGCCCGGCCCTGGGTCCCGCCGAACTCGGCGAGCTGATGGCTGCCCTCGCGCAGCCCAGTGTCCGGGAGGCTCTGGCGGCGCTGGAACAGGCCGATGCGCGAGAGAAGACGAACGCGGCCGGGGAGCCCGGCGGCGGAAAGGAGTCGGCGTAGCGCGGGCACCGGGTCCGGGCGCGTCCGGCGGCAAGAGGGTGAGGAAACAATCATGGCGGGTCTGATTCAGCCGGCGGCCGTCGTGGTGCTGTTCGGTATCGCGTACGGATTCAAGTTCTTCAGCGCCAAGTTCCCGAACGGGGTGCGTGGCCGGTAGGCCCCGCGGGCGCGGAAATACTCGACGGGAGGGCGGCGTGCGCGACGCCGCTCTCCCGTTCGCGTGCGCGGACCGACGGGTCGGATGAGAATCGCGACGCGCCACACGGTGTGTAGCGGCGCGGCTCGGCGTGTCGAGCGAGTTATCTGCTCCGAACTGGCACGGAACGTGATCGACGTCATAAAGTGTTGCGCGTTGGAAAGTTCCGTTGCGGTCCGCAACGGGCGAAGGGCTCAACAATCGTCGGAAAGCAGGTCTCGTCTCAATGCGAATTGCTCGCAAACTGGCAGTCGGTGCGCTTATCGCTGCTGCCGCTTCCATTGCGCTGGGTGCCGGTTCCGCCTCCGCGGCCACCGTGACCCCGCTGCCGGGTGGGGTGCAGGTCGACCTCACCCCCGCGGACACCCAGTGGGTGGCTCAGACCCACCTCGGGCAGGCGATAGCGGGCCTGCCGCACCCCTCGGCCGCTTCCTTCGGGGAGGCTCTGGACTCGGCGGCGCTGCTGTCGTCCCAGTACCCGGACGGGCGTGTGGTCTTCACCGTGTACGGTCCGTTCAACGAGCTGAACGGCACCATGCTGGCCCTGCAGTAGGGACAGCCTCCGCAGTGGAACTGCATCAACGGATCGTGTCGGCGCCGGTGGACTTCGGCGCCGTCCGGACCGAATTCGGATTGGCCTCGGACTACCCGTCCGGGGCCGTCTCGGAGGCCCGCGACGCGGTCGACGCGTTCGCGGGTGCCCGAGCCGATCGGCGGGAGATCCCGCTGGTCACCATCGATCCCCCGGGCGCCATGGATCTGGATCAGGCGCTGCATCTGGAACGCACCCCGACCGGCGGATTCCTCCTCCACTACGCCATCGCCGATGTGGCCGCGGTGGTCGTGCCCGGCGGGCAGTTGGCCCGCGAATCCCTGGCCCGCGGCCAGACCTTCTACTTTCCCGACGGCACCGTCCCGCTGCACCCGCCGGTGCTGTCCGAGGATCGCGCCAGCCTGCTGCCCGGCGTGGACCGCCCGGCCGCGCTGTGGACCATCGAATGCGACGCGCACGCCGAGCCCGTGCGCTGGTCCGTGACCCGCGCTCTGGTGCGCTCCCGCGCCCGCCTCGACTATCACGGCGTGCAGGCCGACGCCGACGCCGGCCGCCTGCACCCGTCGATCGCCGCGCTGCCCGCGTTCGGGCGGCTGCGCATCGACGCCGGTATCGCGCGCGGCGCGATCACCCTGCGGTTGCCCTCGCAGACAGTGATCCGCGACGGCGAGCAAACCGGAATCGACCACTGGCAGCTTGCCGTCGAACCGCGCACCGCCGCCGACGATTGGAACGAGCAGGTCTCGCTGCTGACCGGCATGTGCGCCGCCCGAATCATGCTCGATGGCAATAACTCGAACGGCTCCGGCAACCCCGATCACGTGGGTTTGCTGCGCACCATGCCACCGCCCATGCCGACCGCCATCGAGTCCATGCGCCGTACCGCCGCCGCGGTCGGGGTCACCTGGCCGCGGAACGAGTCCGCGGGCCGCATGCTGGCCGCGCTGGACTGCAACACGTCCGCCGCCCTGGTGCTCATGTCCGTGGCCATCAGCCTGCTGCGCGGCGCCTCCTACACCATCATGAACGGCCAGTCCCCGGAAGCCTTGCAGCACAGCGCGATCGGCGCACCCTACGCCCATGTCACCGCCCCGCTGCGCCGTCTGGGTGACCGCTACGCCACCGAGATCTGCCTGGCCCACTGCGCGAGAACCGAAGTCCCGCACTGGGTTCGCGATGACCTTGCCACCGTCGCCGACACCATGCGCCGCACCGACGCCGTCGCCGGCAAGGTGGAACGCGCCTGCGTCGACCTCACCGAGGCCACCGTCCTGTCTCCCCGTCTGGGCACCGACTTCGACGCCGTGGTTCTCCGCGAAGCCAACGGCACCCGCCCCGCCGAAATCTTCATCGCCGACCCACCGGTCCTCGCCAAATGCGCCGGCACACCCCCCGAGGGCGGAACGATCCAGGTCCGCCTCACCGAAGCCGACCCCATCACCCGCACCGTCAAGTTCAGCTACCCGGCCGGACCGGGCACTTCGGTGCCATACCCGAAGCCGTGACCGTCGAACCGTTTCCGCAGTGGTTGCGTCCGTTCGAGATGGACATCGACCTGATCGAGATCGACCTGCTCTGACCGCCGCGGCACGACGGCCGGATCACCCCAGCGGGCGGTCGTGGAGGAATTCGATGGCTTCGGGGTATTCCTCGAGGGCCTTGGCGGCGGCGGCTTCTTCCGCGTCGCAGAGGCGTTGATAGTCGGTTTCGGCGGATTCGGCGGCGTGGGTGCGGAGGACCTGGAGGGCTTCGATGGCGTCTCGGTGGTCGCCCAGGATGGTCTGGAGGCGTTTGGCCTTCTTGCCGAGGTCTTCGGCGTGTTTGCCGAGGACCTCGGTGGCCGCCTCGGCCGAGTAGCGCAATCGCTTGGCGGCCTTGCGGATTTCGTGCAGGTGGTCGACGCGTTCGGCTTCGGACAGGTCGGACTCTGCACGGACCAGGTGGCGTAGTTCGCGGAAGTCGTGGCGCAGGACGGCGGTGAAGACCGGCTCGGCGGGCTCGTCGGCGATCGAAGCGCGTAGTGGTGGGTCGGCGATCAAGCAGTGCAGGCGGTCGAGCAGATGGCGGTAGCGGCGGGTGTCGAAGGCCTCGACCACCGCGCGGTGCGCCCCGGCGTAGAACCCGCGCTCCTCGTCGACCAGTTGCTGACCGAAATCCCTTCGGGGAGTGGATTTCTCGCCCGTCGACTCGGTCTCCACGTCGAGCGGAACCCCGGTGTCGACGAGCAACGCGGCGAACCGTTCGGCCCGCACCTCGGCGTCGCGCGCCACTCCGAGCAGCCCGGCCAGCCAGCGTAGTTCGTCGGTGATCTCGCCGACCCGTTTGCGCCGCAGCATCCGCCGGTAGGACTTGAGGACGCTGCGCAGTCGCCGGGTGGCGACCCGCATCTTGTGGATCGAATCCGGAAGGTCCTGGCGCACATCGGGTTCGGCGGTACACAGCCGGTCCACATCGGCGGCCACGGCGTTGACCAATGCGAGTCCGGCTGTGGTACTCATCTACGTCCTGTACTTGTCCGTGGCCTCCACCAGGTGGTGGGTGATGCCGGGTTCGAGAGCGGCGTGGCCGGCGTCGGGCACCAGGTGCAATTCCGAAGCGGGCCAGGCCTGATGGAGGTCCCAGGCGCTGGTGGCCGGGCACACCACGTCGTAGCGGCCCTGCACGATGACACCGGGAATGTGGGCGATGCGCGCGATATCGCGGAGCAGTTGCCCTTCGTCCAGGAAGCCGTGGTTGATGAAGTAGTGGTTCTCGATGCGCGCGAAGGCCAGCGCGAAGCGCGGATCGGCGGTTTCGGCGACCCGATCCGGTTGGGGCAGCAGGGAACTCGTGGAACCCTCCCAGGTGGACCACGCGACGGGCGCGTCGGTGGCGAGGGTGGCGTCGGGGGAGTGCAGCAGCCGGTGGTAGACCTCTACCAGATCCTGCCCGCGTTCGGCTTCCGGCACCGGCGCCAGGAACTTCTCCCACTCGTCGGGGTACACGTACCCCGCGGAGCCATTGTAGTACCAATCGATTTCCTTGCGCCGCAACAGGAATATCCCGCGCAGCACCAGTTCGGTGACCCGGTCCGGGTGGGCCTGCGCGTAGCTCAGCGCCAGCGTCGAACCCCAGGAGCCGCCGAACACCAGCCACTGCTCGACGCCGAGATGCGTTCGCAGCCTTTCGATATCGGCGACCAGGTGCCAGGTGGTGTTGTGCTCGAGGCTTGCCCCGTCGGCGATATGCGGCGTCGACTGCCCGCAGCCGCGCTGATCGAAGAGCACGATCCGGTAGGCCGCCGGGTCGAAGAACTGCCGGTGATACGGCGAGGTGCCGCCGCCGGGCCCGCCGTGCAGGAAGACCGCGGGCTTGCCGTCCGGATTGCCGCTCACCTCGTAGTACAGCCGCTGGCCGTCGCCGACGTCCAGCATGCCGTGCTCGTGGGGCTCGAGCGGCGGGTACAGGGTGCGCATCACCCGGCTGCCAGACCCGAGGCCAGATCCGGGATTTCGATCGCGGAGAGCGCCTGATCCCGCACATCCGGGCAAGCCTTGGTGGTGACCTGATCGACCAGGCCGCGGTTGCCCGGCAGCTGCAGCAGGAAGCCGTTCTGGGTCGCCCACTGGATCACGGTCGCGTTCAGCGAGATCTTGTCCAGGGTCGGGGTCTGCACCCGCCAGTCCGACAGCTGCGGCCGCATCAGGTCGCACAGCTGCTTGGCCGCGTCGTCGGAGACGGTGATCCCCGAGCCGCCCGCCGAGGTGGTCGGCCCGCCCGAGGTGGTCGGTTTGCCCGGCGTCGAGGAGAGCGGTGAGGAGGAGCCCTGCGGCTGCGTCGATCCCGTCGAGCTGTTGCCCCCGCAGGCCGCGGTCAACGCGACGGCGGCGACCGCCGCGACCAGCAGCGGCGTCCGCCGAACCCAGCGACTCATTCCACGATCCATGAACTTCCCTTTGGTCGATCCAGCTCGTTGGCTTCCGAGTCTGCCACCAAAAGTTCGCTGTGGACGGAGATGGCGGCGGGCGAATATGCGGTAATAGCTGATCGCTATCGCCCCCGGTGTCGTCGTGGGCAAACGAAACGCCCCCGCGAACCTCGCGGGGGCGTCCTCGGTCACCGTGCGACCGGACGGCTCAGTAGCTGTGCTCCGGGCCCGGGAACACCCCGCGCCGCACCTCGTCGGCGTAAGTGGCTGCGGCGGTGCGCAATTGACCGCCCACATCCGCGAACTGCTTGACGAACCTGGCGGTCTTACCGCCGGTATAGCCGACCATGTCCTGCCAGACCAGCACCTGCGCATCGCATTCCACGCCGGCGCCGATGCCGATGGTCGGAATGGTCAGCTTGCGAGTGACCTGCCCGGCCAGCTCGGCGGGCACCATCTCCATGACCACCGAGAAGGCCCCGGCCTCCTGCACGGCGATGGCGTCTGCGATGAGCTGCTCGGCCCCGTCGCCGCGCCCCTGCACCCGGAACCCGCCGAGGGTGTTGACGCTCTGCGGGGTGAATCCGATGTGCGCCATCACCGGGATGCCGGCGGCGGTCAGCTTGTGGATGGTGTCGGCCACCCGCTCGCCGCCCTCCAGCTTCACCGCGTGCGCCCCGCCCTCCTTCATGAAGCGGACGGCCGTCGCGAGGGCCTGCTCGGGCGAGGACTCGTAGCTGCCGAACGGCAGGTCCGCCACCACCAGCGCGTGCGGCGCACCGCGCACCACACCGCGCACCAGCGGGATGAGCTCGTCGACGGTGATGGCGACCGTGGTGTCGTAGCCGTACACCACATTGGCGGCCGAATCACCGACCAGCAGCACCGGAATCTCGGCTTCCTCGAACAGCCGGGCGGTGGAGTAGTCGTACGCGGTGAGCATGGACCAGCGCTCCCCGGCCTGCTTCATCTGCTGCAGGTGCTGCACTCGCGTCTTCCGCCGGCGCTCCGCCTCCCCGCGCTTGGGAGTTGTCGGCGCCGCAGACCCGTACACAGGGGTTTCCGCATCGGATACGGACATCATCGTCCCTTTCGTCGTTCCTCGAGGCCCATGACCGGGTCCCCGGGTTGTTCTGACGATCCTCAGTCTGCCATTTCCCCCGCTCCCACCAGGGATGGAATTCCTCACACCGGGGACCGGGCAGACGCGCACAGAAAAGAGGCGAGGGGTGCGCCCTCGCCTCTTCTGCTCGCTGCTTGTTATCCGACCGGGCCCTTGGCCACCTGGACCCGGGCCGACCGGGACTGGCCGGTCTGGTCGGTCCACTTCAGGGTGACGGTGTCGCCCGGGTGGTGCTGGTCCATGGTGGAGATGAGGTCGTTGGCGGAGGCGATGGCGTGGTCGTCGACGGCGGTGATGACGTCGCGGGCCTCGAGGCCGAGCTGGTCGGCGGGGCCGTTCCGGACGACGCCGCGGATCTGCGCGCCGCCGCCGACCGAGCTGACCGAGACGCCGATGAAGGCGGTGTCGCCGATGTGGACGCGGTCCGAGGCCTGGCCGGCCTGGATCTGCTTGGCCACCGCGAGCGCCTTGTCGATCGGGATGGCGAAGCCCTCGCCGCCGCCGATGCTGAAGCGGAAGCCCTGGGAGGCGGCCGTGTCCATGCCGATGACCTGTCCGGCCGCATCGACCAGCGGCCCGCCCGAATCCCCGGGTTGGATATCGGCGGCGACCTGGATGAGACCGGTCAGTTGTTCCGAGCTGCCGGTGGAATCGTCGCTGGCGGTGATGGCCCGATCCAGGGCGGTCACCTTGCCGGTGGCCGCGGTGGGAGTGCCGCGTCCGCCCGCATTGCCGACGCCGACCACCGCGTCGCCGACCGCGACCTTGTCCGAATCGCCGAGCGGCGCGGTCTGCAGACCGGACGCACCGCTCAGTTTGATGACCGCCATGTCCTCACTACGGTCGAAGCCGAGCACGGTCGCGTCATAGGTCCGATTGTCGCCCAGATCGGTGACCGAGATCTTGGTCGCGCCCTCGACCACGTGATTGTTGGTGAGCACGATGCCGTCCGACCTGAGCACGATGCCGGTGCCCGCGCCCTCCCCGTTCTGCAGCCCGAGCTCGGTGTTCACATCCACGATGCCCGGCACCACGTGCTGCGCCGCGGAATCGAGATCGGCTGGGGGAGTGGTGAAGTCGATCGGCTGACTCTGGGTGACGCCACCCGGCGACTGCGCGATCGGCGCCCCTGGCAGCGTGGCCGGCCCGCAGGCCACCAGCCCCAGGGTGGCGGCCAGGGCCACCGCCGCGCCGGCCGCGGCCCGGATGGTGCGTGAACGCGATGAGCCGGAACCGGCCGCGGCGGACCGATTCGGCGAATGTGGTTGCACGGTCATGACATCCCTCATGAGTAGAGCCCCCCGGTCACCTCCCATTAAGCATGCCCTTTCTGAGAGCGGCCTGGGGACTTACCGTGTGAACGCCCACGTACTCGGTGGTGCCCGCTCCGAACCTCTACCGTTACCCAATCCGTGCCATGCGTGACGTTTCGCACAACGACGGCGGGCGCGATGTAAACGGAGAGATATATGGAGCGGACGAGGGGTGCGAGGGTGATTTCGGCGGGATGGCACGATCGTGGGATGGCGTTGATGCGAACCGGCCGGGTCGTGCTCCTGATGACGGCGTTGGCGATGACCGCGGCTGCGTGCACCAACACGGTGGACGGCAAGCCAACCTCGAGCACACCGGTGGGGATGGATTCCTTCTACAACCAGACCCTGTCCTGGGGCAGCTGTGCCGAGTACAGCGAAGACGACATGCCCAAGAACGCCGAGTGCACCCGGGTGACGGTGCCGGTCGACTACGCCGATCCCAATGGGGCGACCGCCAAGATCGCCATCTCGCGGGTCCGGGCCACCGGCAACAAGATCGGTTCGCTGCTGCTCAACCCCGGCGGACCGGGCGTGACCGGATTGAACATGGTCACCCTCGGTGACAGCACCAAGCTGGCCGACCGCTTCGATCGGATCGGCTTCGACCCGCGCGGTATCGGCGCGTCGCAGCCCGCCATCAAGTGCATGACCGCCGCCGAGGACGACGCCCAGCGCGCCGAACCCAACAAGGACAACTCGCCCGCGGGCATCACGGCCGCGGAAACCGAGAACAAGGACTTCGCGAACAAGTGCGTCCAGCGCACCGGCAAGGACTTTCTCGCCCACGTCGGCACCCGGGAGGTCGTGCAGGACATGGACGTGATCCGGGCGGCGCTCGGTGATGCGAAGCTGACCTACCTGGGCTACTCGTACGGCACCCGCCTCGGCTACGCCTACGCCGAGAAGTTCCCCGACCATGTGCGCGCCCTGGTCCTCGACGGCGCGCTGGATCCTGAGCAGGACCCGGTCAAGGAGTCGGTGGCGCAGGCCGCCAGCTTCCAGAAGGCCTTCGACGCCTACGCCGCGGACTGCGCGGCCAAGGAGAAAACCAACTGCCCGCTCGGCGATGATCCGGGTCAGGCCACCAAGAAGTTCCGCTCGCTGGTGGATCCGCTGTGGGACAAGCCGGTTCCCACCCAGGACCCGCGCGGTCTGCACTACGGCGATGCCATCACCGGTGTGCAGCAGACCCTCTACTCCAACCGCCTGTGGCCCGCGCTGACCAAGGGCCTGCGGGAGCTGGCCCAGGGCAGCGGCGACACGCTGCTCGCCCTGGCCGACATGTACGACGGCCGCCACGACGACGGCAGCTACGACAACAGCTCCGACGCGTTCAACGCCATCCGCTGTGTCGACGACCCCGCCATTACCGATCGGTCCATCGTCGCCCAGCAGGACGCCGACTACCGCCGCGTCGCACCTTTCCTCGACGACGGACACGGCAGCAATGCCGCGCCGCTGGAGCTGTGCGCGATCTGGCCCGTCCCGAATACGAGCGCGCCGCACAAGCTTTCGATCCAGGGCCTGCCCAAGACCGTGGTGATCTCCACGACCGAGGACCCGGCCACCCCGTATCAGGCCGGCGTCAATCTGGCGCAGCAGCTGGGCGCCTCGCTGATCACCTACAAGGGCACCCGGCACACCGTGTCGCTGTCCGGCGTTCAGTGTGTCGATGACCCGGTGATTTCGTATCTGATCGATCTGAAGGCCCCCGCGCCGGGCCTCACATGTTGAGCTGGCGCGACTCGCCGCGCCTGCTGACGTTTATGTAACACGGATTTAACTCCGGTTCCCTACGCTCGCGGTCATGGACCGTCAGAAGGAATTCGTGCTCCGGACGCTCGAAGAACGGGATATCCGATTCGTGCGACTGTGGTTCACCGATGTCCTGGGGTATCTCAAGTCCGTCGCGATCGCGCCCGCCGAACTGGAGGGCGCCTTCGAGGAGGGCATCGGGTTCGACGGTTCGGCCATCGAGGGGTTTGCCCGGGTCTCCGAGGCGGACATGGTGGCCAAGCCGGATCCGTCCACCTTCCAGGTGCTGCCGTGGTCCACGTCCAAGGGGCACCAGCACTCGGCGCGCATGTTCTGCGATATCGCCATGCCGGACGGTTCGCCGTCCTGGGCCGATCCCCGGCACGTGCTGCGCCGCCAGCTGAACAAGGCCGGCGACCTGGGCTTCAGCTGCTACGTGCACCCCGAGATCGAGTTCTTCCTGCTCAAGCCGGGCCCGCACGACGGCTCCTCGCCGGTCCCGGCCGACAATGGCGGCTTCTTCGACCAGGCCGTGCACGACGAGGCGCCGAACTTCCGCCGCCACGCCATCGACTCGCTGGAATCCATGGGCATCTCCGTGGAATTCAGCCACCACGAGGGCGCGCCGGGCCAGCAGGAGATCGACCTGCGCTACGCGGACGCGCTGTCCATGGCCGACAACGTCATGACCTTCCGCTACCTGATCAAGGAAGTGGCCATCGACGAGGGCGTGCGGGCCAGCTTCATGCCCAAGCCGTTCGCCGATCACCCGGGTTCGGCCATGCACACCCACATGTCGCTGTTCGAGGGTGAGCAGAACGCCTTCGCCGACCCGGACGACCCGGACAACCTGTCGGAGACCGCGCGCGCGTTCATCGCCGGCATTCTCGAGCACGCGCACGAGATCTCGGCGGTCACCAACCAGTGGGTGAACTCCTACAAGCGTCTGATCCACGGCGGCGAGGCGCCGACGGCCGCCTCCTGGGGCCGGTCGAATCGCTCTGCGCTGGTGCGGGTTCCGATGTACACGCCGAACAAGTCGGCCTCGCGCCGTGTCGAGATCCGCAGCCCTGACAGCGCCTGCAACCCGTATCTGGCCTTCGCGGTGCTGCTGGCCGCGGGCCTGCGCGGTATCGAGAAGGGCTACACGCTGCCGCCGGAGGCCGAGGACGATGTGTGGTCGCTGACCAGCGCCGAGCGTCGCGCCATGGGCTTCCGGGAGCTGCCGGCGTCGCTGGACGAGGCGCTCAAGGCGATGGAGAAGTCCGAGCTGGTCGCCGAGACGCTGGGCGAGCACGTCTTCGACTTCTTCCTGCGCAACAAGCGCCGTGAGTGGGCCGGCTACCGAGCCCAGGTGACGCCCTACGAGCTCAAGGAATACCTGGGGCTGTGACAATTTGCCTTCCGCTTCGCTCCGGGCGGTTCGCGGCCGAGGCGTAGGTCCTTGGAGCCGGAACCTCGGCCTTCCCTCCTCCGCATCGCTCCCCCCGCTCCAAGCGCGGGGAGGCGGAGCGCAGTCCAGGCCGAGGCGGGCCGCGAACAAAGGGTGAGTGCGTTCGGGAGTCGAAGCGGCTGCAAGCAGGCAACGAAGTCCCGTTTGCGAGGGATGGGCGGCATGTTGGTTTGGCCTGCCATGTAATTTGAAGGGCATGGTTCGGCCATCGACTGCTCGTTCCGCTGTGCCCGGTGTCGGACGGCTCGGTCTGCTCGAGCCGTCGGCCGCCGACTCTCTGCGAGAGTTGGCGTGGGACAACGTGGACAGCGTGCCACTGCTGTGGGCGCTGTCGCGGTCCCCCGACGCCGATCTGGCGCTGCTGACGCTCATCCGGTTGCGTGAGCAACTCGGGAGCGATTGGGCCGCTTTGGATTCCGAACTGCGCCGGGACACCGGGCTGCGCGGGCGGCTGCTGGCCCTCATCGGTTCGTCCAGCGCCTTCGCCGATCACCTGGTGGCGGATCCGGGCTCCTGGCAGCTGTTACAGCGGTCCAAGCTGCCCGATCGTGCGGAGCTGCTCGCGGATCTGCTGGACGCCGTCCACGCCACCCCCGAGACCGGGGAGAACGCCGGGCTCACGATGCACCGGGCGGGCATCGCGGGGCCGGAGGCGATCGCCTTGCTGCGCAAGCGGTATCGCGATCAGCTCATGCTGCTGGCCGCCATCGACCTGGCCGCCACCGTGGAGAACGAACCGGTCCTGCCCTACCAGCAGGTGGGTCAGCATCTCACCGATCTGGCCGACGCGGCCCTCACCGCGGCGCTGTCGGTGGCTGTCGCGCGGGTGTGCCCCGACCGCGAGACACCGGTCCGGCTGGCCGTCATCGCCATGGGTAAATGCGGTGCGCGGGAACTGAACTACGTCTCCGACGTGGATGTCATCTTTGTCGCCGAACCCGCCGATACCACCGCCACCCGGCTCGCCGCCGAGATGATGAGCGTGGGCAGCGCGGCGTTCTTCGAGATCGACGCGGCGCTGCGGCCGGAGGGCAAGGCCGGTGCGCTGGTGCGCACCCTGGAATCGCACATCGCCTACTACAAGCGGTGGGCGCGCACCTGGGAATTCCAGGCGCTGCTCAAGATGCGGCCCGCCACCGGCGATCTCGCGCTCGGCGCCGAATACCGCGACGCGCTCATGCCGATGGTGTGGGCGGCCAGCGAACGTCCCGACTTCGTGACGGACGTGCAGGCCATGCGGCGGCGCGTCGAGGATCTGGTGCCCGCGGACCTGCGCGAACGTGAGCTCAAGCTCGGCCACGGCAGTCTGCGTGATGTCGAATTCGCCGTCCAGCTGCTGCAATTGGTGCACGGCAAGGCCGACGAATCGCTGCACGTGCAGGGCACGGTCGAGGCACTGACCGCGCTCGCCACCGGCGGCTACGTCGGCCGCGACGACGCCGCCAACCTCACCGCCTCCTACGAATTCCTGCGGCTGCTCGAACACCGTTTGCAGCTGCAGAGACTCAAGCGCACGCACACCCTGCCCGCCCCCGAGGACGAGGAGGGCATGCGCTGGCTGGCGCGCGCCGCGCACATGCGGCCCGACGGACGCCAGGACGCGGTCGGGGTCCTCACCAGCGAGATCAAGCGCAATGCGGTGCGGGTGCGGCGGCTGCACGCCAAGCTGTTCTACCGGCCGCTGCTGGAATCGGTGGCGCGCCTGGACGCGGACAACCTGCGACTCAGCCCCGCGGCGGCGGTGCGGCAGCTGGCCGCGCTGGGCTATGTGGCGCCCGAGAACGCGCTCGGGCATCTGAAGGCGCTGACCGGCGAGGTCGGGCGCAAGGGGCGGATCCAGGCGCTGCTGCTGCCGACCCTGCTCGAATGGCTCGGTGAGACACCGAATCCCGACGCGGGCCTGCTGGCCTACCGGCGGGTGTCGGAGGGGCTCGACAACGAGATCTGGTTCCTGCGCGAACTGCGCGACGAGGGGGCCATCGCGCAGCGGCTGATGATTGTGCTCGGGTCCTCGGCGTACCTGCCGGATCTGCTGATCAACGCGCCCGAGACCATCCGCATGTACGCCGACGGGCCGGACGGGCCGCTGCTGCTGGCCACCAAGCCCTCGGATGTGGCGCGCGGAATCCTCTCCGGGGCAAGTCGTTACGACGATCCCAGGCGCGCGGTCGCGACCGCCCGCTCGCTGCGCCGGCATGAGCTGGCCCGCGTCGCCTCGGCGGACGTGCTGGGCATGCTGGACGTCCCGAAGGTGTGCGAGGCGCTGTCCTCGGTGTGGATCGCCACCCTGGAGGCGGCGCTGCAGGCCGTGATCCGGGCCGGCGAGGCCGAACTCGGCAAGCGTGCGCCCGCCGATCTCGCGGTCATCGGCATGGGCCGGCTGGGCGGCATGGAACTCGGGTACGGCTCCGACGCCGACGTGCTGTTCGTGTGCGATCCGCGGCCCGGCGAGGACGAGACCGTCGCGGTGAAGTGGGCGATCAGCGTCGCCGAACAGGTGCAGCGGCTGCTCGGCGCGCCGAGCACCGACCCGCCGCTCCAGGTCGACGCCGGGCTGCGGCCGGAGGGCCGCAACGGCGCGCTGGTCCGCACGCTCGCCGCCTACTCCGCCTACTACACCCAGTGGGCGCAGCCGTGGGAGGTACAGGCCCTGCTGCGCGCCCACCAGGTCGCCGGGGACCGCGAACTCGGAATCCGCTTCCTGCGCACCATGGATCCCATCCGCTACCCCGAGGGCGGCATGTCCCCGGAGGGCGTCCGCGAGATCCGCCGCATCAAGGCCCGCGTCGACTCCGAACGCCTCCCGCGCGGCGCCAACCCCGCCACCCACACCAAACTGGGCCGCGGCGGCCTCGCCGACATCGAATGGACCGTCCAGCTGATCCAGCTCCTGCACGCCCACGAGGTCCCCGAACTCCACAACACCTCCACCCTCGAATCCCTGGACGCCATAGAACGCGCCGAACTCATCGACACCGCCGACGCCGCCCTCCTCCGCGACGCCTGGCTCACCGCCACCAAGGCCCGCAACGCCCTCGTCCTGGTGCGCGGCAAACCCGCCGACCAACTCCCCGGCCCCGGCACCCTGCTCTCCGCCGTGGCCCGCGTGGCCGGCTGGCCCAACGACGACGGCAGCGAATTCCTCGACCACTACATGCGCGTCACCCGCCGCGCCAAGACAGTGGTCGAACGCGTCTTCGGCGGCGAGTAGCAGCTTGTCCGGCGGGGCGAAACCGCTTCTCGCCCTGCCGGTCTGAAACATCGCTGCCGAACGCGGGGACGAACGTGTGGCGTGGGAGGCTGCTGCCGCGGGTACAAGTAGAGCGGGCTCGCTGAAGGAGACCGCGGCGGACACTCGGTCGGAGAGGACCTCAGTCCCGGGAATCGCCGCTGGGCAGCATGAGATCGTTTCGGGCTGCTGGAAACTCGGCGCCGATCGTGGGTGGGACGTGGGGGAGGGGATTGCCGAGTAGTTCGTCCTGGCGGTCTCGGATGAGCCAGGGCGGGGTGCGGTGGCGTGAGTCGGGGTCCGCGGTGGGGCGGGCGCCGGGGGCGAACATGCCCGATGGTGCGGAGGCCGGTGGGCCGGAGCCGTTGGGGGAGTCGGGTTGTCGTGGCTGGGTGAGGGGTTCTGGGTTGACTGGGCCGGGGAAGCTCTGGCCGGGGTCGGGCGTGGCGGGCGATGGGCGGGGTGCGAGAGGGTTGGTCGGATGGCCGATGGGGGCGGGGGTGAGCGGGGAAGTGGGTGGGGTGGTGGCGGGTTCGGTTTCGATGTCGGCCGGCCGAGGGGATTTCGAGCGTTGGCCGTCCTGGGTTCGACTGTCCGAACCTCGGTAGGCCGGGTCATTCAGGTCGGCCTCGGTGCCGGATTCCGGAAAGTGCTGGGTATCGGCCGGATTGGTCGCGGCGGCCATGGTGCCAGGAGAGCCGGGCGCGGGCTCGGGAGTTCCGCCTCGTCCGTCCCAGGGATCCAGGATGGCGGGTTGGGATGAGATGCCCGGGGAGCCTGGGGCCGCTCCGGAACCGGTTGTGCCGCTGGAGTCTTCGGATGCGGAGTCGCCGGGGGAGCCGAGGGCGAAGAAGGCGGGGACGGCTGTGCCGGCGGGTGGGTAGATGGGGACGTAGTTGGCGTCGAGGGCCGCCAGGGCGAGGTGGTACTGCTCGTCCTTGGTGTGGGCGGGGCCATCGGGCACGGGTGGGGGCACGGTTTTCCGGACGGCTTCGGCGCCGTAGGCCGCGGCAATCATGCGATGGCCGGTGCCGTGGGCGATTTCGGCGACATCGGTGGCGTCGCGGACGAATTGGCGGGCGGCCTGCTCGGCGGCGTGGGCGATGTGGCCGGACAGGGCGTCGGCGAGTGTGGCCTGGACGGTGGCGTGCAGGGTGCACAGAGCGCCGAACAGGCTGTCGGCGATGCTCACCCAGACCTGGGCGGCGGTGTGCATGTCGCCAGGGTTCATGGCCTGGACCCGGGAGTAGATCTGCTCGTGCGAGAACCGTGGGAAGTGCTCCAGCTGCCGGATGTAATCCGGGTCGAGTCCGCGCATGGTGATGCGCGACTGCTCGTGCTCGGCCCCCGACTGACTCAATCGGGCCCTGCGCCGCAAGGCTTCCGGTTCCATCGGCGTCCTCCCCTCATCCGGTCTCTTCCACTTCGACGCCGGGGACTGGGCGTCGGTTCCGCCGCGGCGCGATTCGCCGATACGGACGAGGCCGGCCACGCGAACCGAATTCTTTCCTTGCTCCATCGGCTGTTTCGATGGCATGCCCAGTCGCAGATACAGGAATGCCTGAAGATAAGATAATTCGCCGGGTGATGCTGTTTCACGATGTTGCCGGGTGAGCCGTAAATTCGTTCACCTGGCGTCGCCGGCAACTTCGGAGCTGAATAGATGCACCAGCGGCTCGGGCGGCGTTCCGCCGCTGAGTGAACGCACGGCAAAATGCGTTTACCTACGCATAATGAGCTCCTGATGGGAGAAGTCTCGATCGTTCATGCGGTCGGCTTCGGGTCGGGCGAGCCGGTGGGCGCAATTTTCGGGAACCTGTTTCGCAATAGGGAATCGTGGGACTCGATAACCGCATGCAGTGAAGGCGTTGGATATAACACCAGGTCAGAGCTTGTATTTGATCAAATCTAGCCCGCTTTCGATCCTGTGATCGGAACCCTGATGGGCGGCATGGCGTCGGTCGGCTGGTGCCGAAGTCTTAGTGGAATTAACTTTCCAGGCTGAATATTTAATAGCGGATAAGGATTTGCCGGAACCGCCCTCCGGCGAGCCATCGATGCCAAAACGTTATTTTGGATCTCGATCGCGACCGGATGAGAACAGGTTATATTTTAGATCCCTTACGGTTACGGCGCGACATGTGGCTCGTGCTGTTGCTTCACCTTTTGGAGATAGTTATGAGATCGACCGCATCCATGCTGCTTCGCGCCGGAGTTGTTACGCCGGTGGCGCTGGCCACCGCCTTCTGTTTGGCCGCACCCGCAAATGCCGCCCCCGTGAGCGTGAACTGGAGTTGTCAGGGCACGATCTTCGGGATAGGCCAAACCTCGAGCATGACCACATCGGTCGACGGGGCCGCGCCGGGATCGGCGGCATCCGGCTCCGCGGTGGCCATTACCCTCACCCCCGGTGTATCCACGGTTCCCAGCTCGGCCTCGGGCTTCACGGTGACGAGCATCAGCAACCTGAAGATGATCTTCCCGACTCCGGCGAATTCCACGCTGGTCTCGGCCACCGCATCCGGTGGGAGCGTGGCCGGCACCGTCACCACCTCGGGTGGGAATGTCGTTCTCACCGTGCCGGGTCCGATCGCCGGCGGCACGAGCTTCACCCCGCCGGCGGTGACCATCAATGTGACCGCCGGGACTCCCGGAACGCCGATCACCAGCAAGTACGCCGGGACCAGCTATGCCAATCCCGGTATGACCATGACGACCAACGTGCAATGGGTCGGCGGTGTCGCGACCGCGTGCTACCCGAATCCGTCCCCGACCCTCACCACCACGACCGTCAGCTGATCGGAGGGTAGGCGGAGCAGCGTGACGCGCAGTATCCGCTCCGGCGAAATGTGGTGAATGTGCCTGGACTGGGCTGTTACCAGCAGCCCAGTCCAGGTTCCGTCCGATCGGATCGGACACTCGCCGCCCCGGATGGTTTTCGCGCGCTGCGGCTTTCGTGCGGCGAAAACCACTCTGGCCGGGGTGCAATACCGGCTATCGTATCGGCTTCGGTGTCGTCGTGCAGTACATGTCCGGCACGGCCTCGGTGAATTTGGTTGAGAGGTTTCGTGTTTCAAGTGTTCGAGGGTGGGAGCCTGTGCGTCCGATGTCAACCGAACCCGCTCGGATCGCAGTAGAGCTCAGAAAGGCCCTGGAGTTCTATCACGGAACCATCGAGGATCTGGCCCGCGAATCGATCAGATTGCTGGGCGTGAACGAGACCGATCGGCGTGCGCTGGAAATCGTTCTCGGGGAAGGGAAGTCCACGACACCTGGCATGCTCGCCGAACGACTGGGCCTTACTGCCGCAGGCGCGACGGTCATGCTCAACCGGCTGGAGAAGCAGGGCTATATCGCCCGCTCGCTGGATCCCACCGATCGTCGCCGGGTGATCGTGGTGGCCACGGATCTCGCCGCCCGTCGCATGCAGGAACTCATCTCACCATTGGTCGACGAGGGCTACCAGATGATGCTGAGCTGGTTCGATCCCGCGGAACTGGAGATGATCGCGCGCTTTCTCATCCGGGCGGGCGAACTGCAGCGAACCCACCGGCAACAGCTGCGCAATATGGACCCCTACCCGCGGCGCTGAGGGTTTCCGGGGTCGTATCCAGGGCGGAACCGGATGCGTACGAATGTTTTCGGGGTTTCAGAGCTTGCGGGCCTGCAGGGTGAAGCTGAGTGGCAGTCGTTCGGGGTGTTCGATGAGCCGCCATTCGGAGTCCTCGCCGCACACCATGCGGCCGGGCAGCGCCTCCCACGGCACACTGCGGTGCTCGACGAGCTGGGTGAGGGTGAGGTCGGCTTGCAGGACGGCTTCCACGATCTCGCCGAGGCCGTGATTCCATTCGTGGGTGGTGCTGTGCGCGACCGCCAAATCGGTGTCCACGTAGGTGGTTTCGTCGTCGAACACCATCGGGTCCGGCGTCTCGAAGTACGGGTAGCCGAGGGTCAGGGGGCCGGTGCGGGTCTCGTCGACGGCCATGCGGACGGGATGGTCGTCGCGGATGAACAGCCGCCCGCCCGGCCGCAGCAGCCCGGCCACCGTCTCGGCCCACCGGTGAATGTCCGGCAGCCAGCACAGGGCTCCGACACCGGTGTAGACGAGGTCGAATCGTGCCGCGCCGAGCGTGGGGACGGCGTCGTAGAGGTCGGCTTCGACGAAATCGATCGGGGTGGCGGTGGCTTCGGCGAGCTTGCGGGCCTCGGCCAGGGAGGCGGGGGAGAAGTCGAGGCCGGTCATGGTGGCGCCCAGCCGTGCCAGTGAGAGCGTGTCGGTGCCGATGTGGCATTGCAGGTGGACCGCGTCCAGGCCGCGGATGTCGCCGAGGCGCGGCAGGTCGAAGCGGACCACGTGGCTCAGGAAGGAGGGATCGGTGCGGAAATTGTCGAGGGCGTAGTCGCCGGAACCGGCATGCAGTGGAGCGCGATCGTCCCAGTTGGCCCGGTTCAGGCGGCGGTAGTCGCTCATGCTGCTCGACTGTGCCACGGATGCCGCTCGGGAGCGCGGTAATTTCGCCTGCCGCGGCACCGGGATGCGCCTGGTCGGTACCCGGCCGCGGGCCTGCCGATCTTGTTCTGGCCAGTTGTCGATAGTACAGTCCAGACCGATGTCCAACTGGGTGTCGGTGCTGAAGAGGGAGTGGATATGGCCATCGTGCGCGCCGTGTCGCACACAGACGGTGAACGACGTCGACTGGCCCTGGCCAGTCCGGTGACCGGCCTGCCCATCGACGAAATCGACGTTGACGGCGGCGCCGAGGTGCAGCTCGCGGTCGCCCGTGCCCGCGCGGCCCAACCCGGCTGGGCGGCAAGGAGTATCGGCGAGCGTGCGGCTCTGGTCCGGGGTGCGATCGACGTGATCAGTGCGCGCCGGGCCGAGATCGCCGAGACGATCCGGATAGAGACCGGAAAGCCCATGGCCGAGGCGCTCGGGGTGGAGATCGTGCCGGCGTGCGACTTCCTCAACTACTGGTCGGGCCGTGCCCGTCGTGATCTACGGCCGCATCGGCAGCGGCTGCACGGCTACCTGCGCCCGTTCAAGAAGCTGCATATCCAGTATCAGCCGTTGGGCGTGGTCGGGGTGATCACACCGTGGAACGCTCCGTTCGTCCTGACGCTCAATCCCGTCGTGCAGGCGTTGCTGGCCGGCAACACCGTGGTGTTCAAGCCCTCGGAAGTGACGCCGCGCGCGGGGGAGTGGGTGGCGAGAGTGCTGCACGAGGCCGGTGTACCCGAGGACGTGGTGCAGGTCCTGCACGGCGACGGCGAAACCGGTGCGGCTCTGGTCGATTCGGAGCTGGACAAGGTGTGCTTCACCGGCAGCGTCGCCACCGGCCGGAAGATCGCGAGCGCCTGTGCCGCGCGATTCGTGCCCTGCACACTGGAGCTCGGCGGCAAGGACGCCATGATCGTGTGCGCGGACGCCGATCTCGAACGCGCCGCGGCCGGTGCCGTGTACCTGTCGATGTTCAATACCGGTCAGGTGTGCATGAGCGTCGAGCGCATCTACGTTGTCGAGAGTGTGGCCGAGGAGTTCATCGGACTGGTCGCGCGCAAGGCCGCGGAGGTCCGTTACGGGCCGGGGGACACGGATATGGGGCCGCTGTTCTGGGATCGCCAGCTCGATCTGGTCGCCCGGCATGTCACCGAGGCCCGGGCAGCGGGCGCCGAGATCCTGGTCGGCGGATCGGCCGAGGCGGGAGAGGGCCTGTACTTCCAGCCGACCGTCATCGCCGGCGCGGATCACGGTATGCGGATCATGACCGAGGAGACCTTCGGTCCGATCGCGGCCATCGTGCGCGTCGCCGACGAGGACGAGGCGATCCGGCTGGCCAACGACTCTCGTTACGGGCTCAGCGGTTCGGTGTTCACCAAGGATCCGGCGCGCGCCCGGCGCATAGCGGCGCGGTTGACCACGGGCTCGGTGGTTCACAACGACGCCGCCGTCGTCTACGGAGTCCCCGAGGCTCCGTTCGGCGGGCGCAAGGACAGCGGGGTCGGCCAGGTCAACGGCGTGCACGCGTTGCGGGGGTTCACCCACGCCCAGCCCGTACTGATCGATCGCTGGCAGCCGAAGCGCGAAAGCATCTGGTACCCGTACACCGACAAGACAATTCGCGATCTCGACGGATTGATCCGGGCATTCGGCAATCGGCTGGTGCGGCGTCTGCTGTCGTGATGTCACGGCGGCCCGGTGCGGGGCGCCGGCCGGCCCGGGCCCCGCGGTCGCGACGTGATCTACGAGTAGCTGACCTGCCAGTGCTTGATGCCGTTGATCCAGCCGTTGCGCAGCCGCTCGGGTTCGGCCACCTGTGAGAGGTTGGGCATGGCATCGGCGATGGCGTTGAACATCAGGTCGATCTCCAACCGCGCCAGGTTGGCGCCCACGCAGAAATGCGCGCCGGTGCCGCCGAACGCCAAGTGTGGATTGGGATCTCGCACACGTCGAAGGCGAACGGATCGGTGAACGCGTCCTCGTCGAAATTGGCCGAGCTGTAGAACAATCCGACGCGCTGGCCTGCGCGGATCAGTTGTCCGCCGAGCTCGGTATCGGCGGTCGCGGTGCGTTGGAACGCGGTGACGGGAGTGGTCCACCGGATGATCTCATCCGCCGCGGTCCGGGGTCGTTGTTGTTTGAACAGCTCCCACTGGTCCGGATGGTCGATGAAGGCCTTCATGCCATGGGTGATGGCATTTCGGGTGGTCTCATTCCCCGCCACGGCGAGCAGGATGACGAAGAATCCGAATTCGTCGGATCCCAGCGCCTCTCCGCCCATGTCCGCGTTCACGAGCTGGGTCACGATGTCGTCGCCGGGGACGGAACGGCGTTGCTCGGCCATATTCCAGGCGTAGCCGAGGATCTCCGCGGAGGCATTTGTGGAGGTGTCGGTGGTCGCCGTATCGGCGTACTCGGGGTCGTCGTAGTTGAGCATCTGGTTGGACCAGTCGAAGAGTTTGCGCCGATCCTCCTGCGGCACACCGATGAGCTCGGCGATGGCCTGCAGCGGAAGTTCGCAGGCGACCTGCTCGACGAAGTCGCCGCGACCTTCTTGCTTGGCCGCGTGGACGATGCGCTCCGCGCGTTCGGTCAAGGCGGCCCGCAGCGACTCTACCGCCCGGGGGCTGAACCCTCTGGAAATGATGCGCCGGATCTTGGTGTGCTTGGGCGGGTCCATGTTGAGCAGCAGCGCGCTGGTGAGTTCGATCTGATCGATGGTTATCTGCCCGGGCAGCCGAATGACCGCGCCTTTGCGTTGCGATGAGAACAACTCGGACTTTCGGGAGACTTCCTTGATGTCCTCGTGCTTGCTGACCACCCAGTAGCCGCCGTCGCGGAATCCGCCGGAAGCCTCGTCCTGCTGCGCGTTCCACCACACCGGACTGGTGCGGCGCAGCTGCGCGAATTCCGCTACGGGGTTTCGGGTTTCCCACAGGGCGGGGTCGGTGAAGTCGAATCCGGTAGGCAGGGACGGCGCGGGCATGGGTTCCTCCTGATGGGCCGACAGCGCTGTGGTCCGGAAAAGGGGTGAGTTCATCGCCGGCGTCGGCGATAGCGGACGCGGCACGGCTGCTCCAGCTGAACGACCATCTTGGAATGGTCGTTGCGGTAGCTTTCGGAGGGCTGCGCCATCTCGAACTCCCAGTCCCGCAACAGGATCGAGAAGACCGGAAGAAGAACTCATTGGCTTCCGCGCCCGACAGCAGAATGACATCGCGACCAGCGAGTTCGAACGATCCGACAGCTCCGCATTCGGCGCGCACCCGTCGCATCAGCGCGATCGGGTCCGTTCGGAACTCGTCCAGGTGCCCGTGCTCGCCGTGACCGCCGGACACCCGCTGCGGCTTGACCAATGTCATTGGAAATCCTTCCGGAATATCTGTCCAGACAAACGGTGGACATGTGTCCGGACAGTACTACGAAAAGCAGTCTGCAACAAGCAGTGCATCCGACCTTCCAGATCAAGCTCGTGGTTGCAATTGTAGAAGTATCCGAACTATATTCCGAACAGTTGTCCAGACAAGTATCGGGAGTCGTGTAATGAATGGCCTCGTCCCCAGTGCAGGCACCTCCCTGCTGATCGGCGGCAAGCTGGTGCCCGGCCGAGCCGGCGTCTTCGCGACGGTGAATCCGGCCACCGAGGAAGTGCTCGGCCATGCCGCCAACGCCTCGCCCGACGATCTGGCCGCGGCGACGATCGCGGCCCGCACGGCCTTCGACGAGACCGAGTGGTCGCGCGACCACGAGTTTCGAGCGCACTGCATCCGGCAGCT
This sequence comes from Nocardia niigatensis NBRC 100131, assembly GCF_000308655.1. GTDB lineage: Bacteria > Actinomycetota > Actinomycetes > Mycobacteriales > Mycobacteriaceae > Nocardia > Nocardia niigatensis. Next base: position 64,034 of record NZ_BAGC01000019.1, read on the forward strand.
GCGGGACGCTATGCGCGCACATGTGGAGGAACTCCGCGAGATCACCGTCGCCGAGGTGGGCGCCCCGGTCATGCTGACCAGTGGACCGCAGCTGGAAGGACCCATCTCCGACCTCGACTTTGCCGCGGATCTGGCCGAAACCTACGGTTGGACAACCGATCTCGGCGCGGCGACCCAGATGGGCATCGCGAGTCGTCGGGTGATTCGCCGGGAAGCGGTCGGCGTGGTCGGGGCGATCACGCCATGGAACTTCCCGCATCAGATCAATCTCGCGAAGCTCGGACCCGCGCTGGCCGCGGGAAACACCGTGGTGCTCAAGCCCGCCCCGGATACGCCCTGGGTGGCGGCGGTGCTCGGCCGACTCATCACCGAGCACACCGACATCCCCGCCGGCGTGGTGAACATCGTGACCTCGGACAACCATCACATCGGGGCCGCGCTGGTAGAGGATCCGCGGGTGGACATGGTCACGTTCACCGGATCCACCCGCACCGGCCGGTCCGTGATGGTCGGCGCGGCGGGCAATTTGAAGCGCACGTTCCTGGAATTGGGTGGCAAGTCGGCTGCCATCGTGCTCGATGACGCGGATATCGCGGCCGCCGTGAGCTATACGGCCTTCTCGGTGGCCGTGCACGCCGGCCAGGGCTGCGCGCTCACGACCCGGCTGCTGGTCCCGCGTGCAGCCTACGCCGACGCGGTGGCCGCGGCGGCCAAGACGATGACCGGAATGCGGGCGGGTGATCCGACCGATGCCGGAACCATCTGTGGCCCTTTGATTTCCGAGGCGCAACGCGACCGGGTGGAACGGTACATCGACATCGCGCGCGCGGAGGGCGGCCACGTTGTGGCCGGCGGTGGTCGCCCCGAGGGCCGCGACCGCGGCTACTTCATCGAGCCGACCGTCATCGCGAACGTACCCAACACGGCGACCGTCGCCCAGGAGGAGATCTTCGGTCCGGTGCTGGTGGTGATTCCACACGACGGCGACACCGACGCGGTGCGCATCGCCAACGAATCACCCTATGGGCTTTCGGGTTCGGTATGGGGCGCCGACCCGGAGCGGGTGGATCGAGTGGTCGCGAGGGTGCGCACCGGGACCCTGAGTGTCAATGGCGGGCTCTGGTACCACGCGGACGCGCCCTTCGGCGGCTACAAGCAGTCCGGCATCGGCCGTGAGATGGGTGTGGCGGGCTTCGAGGAGTATCTCGAAACCAAGCTCGTCGCGACCCCGGCCTGACCCGGCTTTCACTACGGCACAACCCTCTTCACCACAGCACAGGGAGCTGAACACACCATGGCACGTTTCACCGGGCGCACCGCGATCGTCACCGGCGCCGCACAGGGCATCGGCGCGGCCTATGCCAAGGCGCTGGGCGCCGAGGGCGCCAATGTCGTCGTCGCCGACCTGAACGCCGAGCGCGGCGAAGAAGTGGCCAAGCAGATCACCGCCGACGGCGGCACCGCCGCGTTCCGCCGGGTCGATGTCTCCGATCCCGAATCCGCCACCGCGCTGGCCGATTTCACCGTCGCCGAGTTCGGGGCGATCAATCATCTGGTGAACAACGCCGCCATCTACGGCGACATGAAGCTGGACCTGTTGCTGACCGTCCCGTGGGACTACTACAAGAAGTTCATGAGCGTGAACCTCGACGGTGCGCTCAACGTGACGCGCGCGGTGTGGCAGCCGATGATCACCGCCGGCGGTGGGTCGATCGTCAACCAGTCCTCCACTGCCGCATGGCTGTACTCCGGCTTCTACGGACTGGCCAAGGTCGGGATCAACGGACTCACGCAGCAGTTGGCGACCGAATTGGGCGGTTCGAAGATCCGAGTGAACGCCATCGCGCCCGGCCCGATCGACACCGAGGCCACCCAGACCGTAACCCCCGGCAGCATCGTCAAGGACATGGTCGCGCGAATCCCGATCAAGCGCATGGGCACCCCGGAGGACTTGGTCGGTGCCTGCCTGTACCTGCTCTCGGACGACGCGGGCTGGGTCACCGGCCAGATCCTCAACGTCGACGGCGGGCAGATCATCCGATGAACGACGAATCCGGCTTCGCCCGAGTCGGTTTCATCGGGCTGGGCAACATGGGCGCGCCGATGGCGAAGCGACTGCTGGACTGGCCCGGCGGACTGACCGTCTGCGACGTGCGCGCCGAAGCCGTGCAACCGTTCGTCGACGCGGGTGCCCGCTCGGCATCCACCCCCGCCGAGGTGGCCGAGCATTCGACCGTCATTTGTGTGACCGTGATCGACGACGCGCAGGTGCGTGAGGTCTTGACCGGCGCCGACGGGGTACTCCGCACCGCCGCCGCGGGCACCGTGGTCGCCGTGCATTCGACCATCAGCGACCGCACCGCCGCAGAGCTCGCGGCGGTCTGCGCCGACCACGATGTCGAATTCGTCGATGCGCCGGTGAGCGGCGGAGCCCCGGGCGCCACCCAGGGCGCGCTCGCGGTCATGGTCGGTGGATCGGAAGCCGCCCTGGACCGCATCCGCGCCCCTTCGGCAGCTTCTCGGACCTCATCGTCCATGCCGGCGAGGTCGGAGCGGGAACCCGGATGAAGCTGGCGCGCAACCTGCTTCATTTCGTCGCGTTCACCGCGGCGACCGAAGCGCAACGGCTGGCCGCGGCGGCCGGGCTCGACATCGCCGAACTCGGCAGAGTGGTGCGAGGATGGGATACCAGAAATCAGCGACGTCCACCGGCGCTGTCGTCTTGCGCAGCATGATCGCGCCCGGCCCCCCGGTGATCGCATCGGAGTGGGACGGCCCGGGGCGCCGAGGGTGGTCGCTCTCGACTTCACGCCCGACGCGGCCAAGCTGATGCGGTGGGCCGCCGACGGTGTGACCGACGTGCTGTACGGACTTCCCGATCGGTCCGAGGACGAGGCGCTGGGCTATCTCGACCGTCTCGTGGCGAAACTGTCCGAGCTGCCCGCATTTTGATCGCTGGAGTCGAGCGCGCCGCGACCCCGCGAACCGAGTGGTCGTGGGCCGTGGCGGTTGGGCCGCGGGTGCGTCGTCGTATGTCGGAGACGGATCCTTCTCGCTGCTCAGGCCCTGTCGGATAGCAGTACACGGTTCCTGAACCAGTTCCATTCAGTCATCCGGAATAATGTCTGGAATGTGTTCCAGCTCATATGGTAGTGTCGCCCGCATGGCGGCGGAGCCGGTCGATACGGGGTGGCGCAGGGTGCACTCACCGAACCTGGCCATCGATGTCGCCGAAACCGAATCCGTTCCCTCGGAACGGATTCGGTATTGCTCATTCGATCCGGTCGATGAGTGACTTCCTGAGAAGTGGAACGACGCGAGAATCTCATGACGAAGTGCAATGACGCTCTTTCCCGATTCGGAGTGGTCACCGAGTCGCCTGGTCGATGTCATTCGACCCCGGACCACCCCCGTGCAGGCATGGAATCGGCGGTTCGGTCGAACAGGGGATCTCGATGTCCACGAAAGAAATAGGCCCTCCTGTACCGGATCGGGCGACCGCGGCCGATGCACTGCGCCGGAATTTCGCCGACACCGTTCTGTCGAGCGTCGCAACTCTGGGGCGCGCGCTTCGAATCGGGGCCACCGCCATCCGGGTCGGAGTTGTCGATGTCGTCAATCGGCGTTTTCAACTGCGTGAAACCTTGAGCCAGGCATGGTTTCTCGTCCGGGTGACCGGAGTTCCCAGCATCTTGATGGCGGTACCGTTCGGCGTCATCGTTTCCGCGCAGGTCGGCAATATCGTCTCTCGTCTCGGCGCCGACTCGATGATCGGCGCGGCCGGTGGACTCGGTGTGATCAAGCAGGGTGCGCCCTTGGCCACCGCCATGCTGCTCGGCGGTGCCGGCGCGGCGGCGATCGCTGCCGACCTCGGTGCCCGGACCATCCGTGAGGAAGTCGACGCGATGCGAGTCATGGGCGTCGATCCGATTCAGCGGCTGGTGGTTCCCCGGATCGCCGCGATGATGCTGGTGGCACCGCTGCTCAATATCTTGATCATCTTCGTGGGCATCGCCTCGGGCTTCGCGGTCGCGGTCACCGCGCTCGATGTGACCCCGGGCAGCTACTGGCAATCGTTCGGATCCTTCACCACGCCCGTCGATGTCTGCGTGTCGCTGGTCAAATCCACCCTGTTCGGGTTCCTCGTCGTGGTGATCGCTTGTCAGCGTGGACTGGAAGCAAAGGGTGGACCGCGAGGCGTCGCCGATGGGGTGAACGCCGCGGTGGTGATGTCGATTGCCGCTGTGGTGGTGTTGAATACCGCGATCACCCAGGTGGTAACCATGTTCCTGCCCGTCAGGATGGCCTGATGGCGGCGGCGCCGTACCGCCCGGTCGGGTTGCGGTGGGCCGGCCGGATGCAGCGGCGGGTGCGGCCGTTGCAGGCGGTCGACTCCATGGGATTCGTGCTCGGATTCTGCTGGCAAGTGGTGTCTTCCGTGCCGTACACCGTCCTGCACTACCGGCGTCAGACCATCAACGCCATCACCGATATGACCTGGGGCCGTGGCTCGATCATCATCGGTGGCGGAGTGGTGCCGCTGATGTTGCTGCTCGGCGCGGCGATGGGCGCATCGATCGGAATCGAGGCGTTCAGCGCGTTGAACCTGCTGTCCCTGGGGCAGCTCAGCGGACTCATTTCGGCATTCGGCGTCACCCGGGAACTCGCGCCCATCGCGGCGGGGATCGGGTTCGCCGCGCAGGCGGGTTGCCGAATGACGGCAGAGATCGGGTCGATGCGCATTTCGGAGGAAATCGATGCCCTCGAGTCCTTGGGAATCCGTTCCGTACCGTTCGTCGTCACCACCCGGGTCCTCGCGGGCATCGTAGCCGTCGCGCCGGCATTCGTTGTCGCTCTGATATTGAGCTATTTCTCCTGCGAGGTAATAGTGACCGCAGTACATGGAACGCCATCCGGTACCTACAAGCACTATTTCGACCAATTCATCGTGCCATGGGATGTTTTCGCCGCGACGGCAAAAGTCGTGGTGTTCGCCATTGCTGTAGTGCTTATCCATTGCTATCAAGGGTTCTTCGCAATGGGTGGTCCGGAAGGTGTCGGCATCGGCTCGGGGCGTGCGATTCGCGCGAGTCTGGTTTCGATCATCGGACTCGACATGGTCACCACGATCGTGCTGTGGGGTTTCCAATCTCCGATCGTGTTCACGGGGTAGCCGCATGCCTGCATACGCACTCCCCGGAACCGAAGTCGGACCCCGTAAGGCGCGCATTCTCGGTGTGTGCGCCCTCGTATCGGCGATCGTGCTGGCAATGGTCTGGAGGTTCGTCCCTGATTCCCGCCCCGCGGACCGTATCGATATCGCACTCGTCGTCGGGTACGTCGGCGAAGGAATCGGGCCGGGCACCGAAATTCGGCTCGACGGTGTCCGGGTGGGAACCGTGGACACCATCGACTTCGCCGGCCGAGACCGGCGAAAGCTGAACCTGAGTCTGGACCGATCCCAATTATTCGGCCTCACAACGGGATTGAAGGTCGACTACGTGCCGGGCAACCTGTTCGGAGTAAGTGCGCTCGAGCTGTGTCCCGACACCGGAGGCGCCGCACTCGTCGATGGCGCGACTGTCGACTTGACCGGTGAGAACTCCGACCGCGTCCGCGACGCCACGCTCGCCTCGCTGTTGAACTCGACCGGAGATCTCACCGCGCAGGTGCTGACACCGCAACTCTCGCAACTGTTGAGCACGCTGTCCCGCGATCTGACCGCCTTCACACCGCTGCTGCAGGCCATCGGGACCACCGTCCGCGCCTACACCGAGACCCGGCAGCTACCGCCGTCGCAGTTGTTCGAGCGCTTCGGTGCCACCCTGACCGGTATCCCGCCGATGTTGACCGGCGCCCTGACCCTGCTCTACGCCAGCTACGACAACGGCTATCTGCGGGAAGACGCGCACATCCAGAAGTTCGCGGAAATGTGGCCCGGCGTGCAGAACCAGTTGTTGCCGGTCGTCACCCAACTGTTCGGCACCACCCAGCCGTACTTCTCCGGACTGCTGCCCATCGCGACCGTCGTGTTGGATCGGATCTCCGGATCGGTCAGCGACCCGGCCGGTTCCAACGGCCAGTTGCGCGACCTGCTCGATCGCCTCGACGCCTCGTTCCGCGATGGTCCCGACGGGCCGGTAGTGCAGACACACGTGGAACTCGACCTCGTTCCCGGATTGGCGAGCCCGCTGGCCGCGGTCCTGGGCGCCAATCCTGTTGCGGGAGGCGGCCGATGAAGACGAGGGCGCTGCTTGCGCGCGTCGTCACCGCGGTGGTGTTGATGCTGTTGATCCTGATCGGGATCTTTCGAGTGATCGAACGGCCGGTGACCGGGCCGACCGATACCTACACGGCGATCTTCACCGACGCGAACGGCCTGCGTCCCGGTGATGATGTGCGGCTGTACGGAGTGCAGGTCGGCAAGGTTCGCAGCGTCGAACTCGCAGGCGCGCAGGCGCGCGTGCGTTTCACCGTGCAGAGTGATCGACCGCTGTTCACCGACACCAAGGTCGCGGTGCGCTACCAGAACCTCACCGGGTTCCGGTTTCTCGAGATCCGCCAACCGGATTCACCGGGCCGGCGCCGTTCTGCCACAGCGGTTTTCGGCGTCGACCAGACGGTCTCGGCCTTCGACATCACCACCCTGTTCAATGGACTGCAGCCGGTGCTGCGGGAACTGTCGCCGGATGACCTCAATCAGTTCACCACCAGCTTGCTGGCCGTCATCGACGGCGATGGCACCGGCCTCGGCCCGGCGTTGGGGGCCATCGAGAGGCTGAGCCGCTATGTGTCCGACCGGCAGTCGGTGTTATCGACACTGGTGGGCAATCTGTCACGGATCTCCGACCACATCGGTGGCGATTCCGGGAACGCGATGAAACTTCTGGTCAGTCTGACCGACCTGTTCGTGGTCATCACCGAGAAACTGCCCGGCCTCATCGATTTCTCGAATCAGATTCCACCGGTGCTGCAGCCACTGCGCAGCATGCTGACCGTACTGGGCCTGACCGGTAAGCAGGACAGTGATCTCGACGCACTGCTCAAACAGGCGTTCCCGGACCCCTATGACGCCGTCGCGGTGTTCGGCCGCATGCCCGGCCTCATCCAGGCCGTTACCGCCGCCGTTCCGCAGACCGGATCGCAGGCGCTGCCGGCCTGTTCCCATGGCAACGCGGATGCGCCCGAGCCCCTTCGAATTCTGATCACCGGACAGAGGATCATCCTATGCAAGTCCTGAAGCGGCGGCCCGGTTCGCGGGCGCAAGCAGAGGTGGCACCTGCCCGAAATACCGATCTGCGCTGGGGCCTGGCCGGATTGGGTGCGGTGATCGTGCTGATCGCTGCCATCGGCGTCGTGTACGTGACCGGAACCGACCCTGAACAGCTCTACCGTGCGGAACTCGCGCAGGCCGGGTCGATCCGCCCCGGCGACGATGTTCGAATCGCCGGCATACCGGTCGGCAAGGTGAAATCGCTGACGCTGCTGTCCGATCGCGTGCGGATGGAGTTCACTGCCCAGTCCAGTGCCTTCCTCGGCGACCAGACCGTACTCGACATTCGCATGCTGACCGTGGTCGGCGGTTACTACGTCGCCGTGGAACCGGCCGGAACGAGTCCGCTCGGCAAAGGCGTGATCCCCATGCAGCGAGTGCTGTTGCCCTACAACCTCACTCAGGCGTTCCAGGACGCCGCACAGCCGGTTCGGCAGATCGACGGTGACGTGCTGCGGCAGAACCTGGCGGTGTTGTCCGCCTCGGTGGAGAAGAGCCCGGACTCGATCCGCGCTGTCGTGCGGGCAGCTTCGGATCTGGTCACGATGATGAACAAGCAGAATGCGGATATCTCCCGCACGCTCTCGTTCAGCGACGAATACCTCACGGCGATGCGCCGTAACTCCGATGTGCTGGCCACCTTGCTGGTCAACCTGGGCACTCTGGAGAATCTCATCCAGAACAACAAGGCCCAGGTGGCCCAGACGCTCAACGATCTGGCAGTCGTGCTGCAGGATCTCACGCCGCTGGGCCGCGCATGGGATCACGGGCTGAAAGACCGGGCACAGCCCCTGGCCGACGCGATTCCGCAACTGCAACAGCTGGATTCGCGTCTGGGTGACCTGCTCGATGCACTACGGGGTCTGGGACAGCGGCTGCTGCCGTTGATGCCCGTCGGCGGCGGAATCACCGTCGACCAGTCCGCTGTGACCCTGTCCGCGCCGTCGGTGTGCGTACCCGTACCCGGGGGAGGCTGCTGATGCTGACGAGAATTCTCGGCTCCCGCGCCGTGATGTCGGCCGCGGTGATCCTCACGCTCGTCGCGGGTGCGGCGGTCGGGCTGCGTGTCAGCCGGCCGCACCCGGCGACTCAGGGCTACTGCGCCGACATGCCCGATGCTGTAGGTCTTTTCACCGGCAGCGCGGTGACGATCATGGGTGTTCCGGTGGGCGAGGTGACCGGCATCCAACTCGAGGGCACGGCCACCCGAGTGCGGTTCACCGTGCGCGCCGATCGCAAACTCCCACTCGACGTCGGCGCCACGACCGTCAGTGACACCCTGGTCGCGGACCGGAAGCTCGCACTGATCGGGGCCGAGCCCTCGGGAGCGAGCTGGAATCCGGGCCAGTGCATCACCAAGACGGTGACACCCAAGAGCCTGACCGAAACATTCGACGCCCTGGCGCATCTCGCTGATCAGCTCGACTCCTCCGATGATCCCGCGCAACGCCATGCCCTGGGTGACGGAATGGCCGCGCTCGACAACGCAACCGGTGGCTCCGGTGATCAGATCAACGCCATCATCAATCAGCTCGGCAACGCGCTCGCCGCACCGGACGCGGCCATCGGCCACCTCGGGCAGCTGCTGGACGCGATCGGTGAACTGGCACACCGGGCCCATAGCGGCTGGGGGCAGGTGCACGACACCGTCACCGGACTGCCGCGGACGTTCACCGACATCAATGTCATCGCCTTTCCCCCGATCATCGATCTGGTCGACGCGCTGAGCAAACTGCTGCCCCAGATCAACGACGTGATCATCATGCTGGGCTCACCGGCGCTGCGCTCACTGAACTCGGTTCCGAACCTGTCGAGGCTGCTGACGGCCGGAGTCGGGTCGCTCGCCGAGATCATCGGCATGGTGCCGGCCATCGCGACCGGGTTCAGCAGTGCGATCGACCCCGCGTCGGGCCGGCTGAACATCGGCTACGCGGCGCCGGAAATCGCACTCGCGCAACCGGATACCGATCAGATCTGCGTCGCCGTGCAGGCGGTCACCGGGCAGCAGTGCCGGAAATCGGAGAACGGAGCGGTGGATGTGCCCGTACTACCCGTCCTGCTGTCGGCGGTGAGCGCTCGATGACTCGGTTCACCGCACGATGGCGCCGGGCCGGTGTGCACGCATCGCTGGCCTTGGCGCTGACAGTGGGCGCGGCCGGATGTGACTTCCAGCCCTCCGATCTCACCGTTCCCGGATCCGGGGTCGACGGGCCCACGTACCGCCTGAGAATCGAATTCGCCAATGTCCTCAATCTCCCGCCCGGAGCCAAGGTCTTCGCCGATGGGGTGCGGGTGGGGCAACTGAGTCACCTCACATTGGTCGATCCCGTCTCCGCCACGCAGAGCGGACCAGGACGCCAGGGGTACGTCGTCGCCGATGTCGTCATCCGCTCGTCGGTGCACCTGCCCGCCGAGACCACTGCCGCACTGCGGCAGGAAACGCCGCTGGGCGACGTCCACATCGCCCTGAGCGTGCCCGCCACGACGAGCGGGCGGACGCTCGACGCCGACGCGACCATACCGCTGGCTCAGACCCGGCAGTCCCAGCCGATCGAGGACATCTTCGCCGGCCTGTCCACCTTCGTCGGCAGCGGCGCGGTCAGCAATGTACAGAGCATCGTCGACAAGATGAACGCCATTCTGCCCAAGGATTCGCGTGACACCGCGCGCATCGCCGCCACGCTCGGCGCCGATATCTCCGATCTCGGTGACCACCTCCACTCCGTCGACGCGCTGCTCGACGGCGTCCAGGCCACGTTGGACCAGGGTGTCGGCGACAACCTGCCCAAGCTCGATGAACTGCTGACTCCCTATGGTGCACAGCACACCATCGACACCATCAATGCCGAGATCGGGGTCATCTTCGTGCTGACCGCGCTGGGACCGGTGGCGCCGAGCCTGCAATGGCTGGCGCCGGTGGTGCAGTCGCTCGACGGCACCGCGCGGGCCGTGGTGCCGATGCTGTTCGGCAGCCATCCGCTCGACACCGACTCACCGTCGAATCTGAAGAAGGCTGTGGATCTCATCCAGAACAAGATCATTCCCTTCGTCGACCACGGTCCCAAGGTGAATATCGCCGGAATATCGGCCGGTTCGGGACAGCCTGCGGTGATGTCGCCGGCCGAGCAGACCGCCCGCATTCTCGACACCTTGCGGATGATCGGAGTGGTCCGGTGAATGTGCGTGCGGCCGTGTCGCTTTCGTCGATCGTGGCGGTCCTGGTTTTCGGTGTCTCGTACATGACTTTCGGAGTGCTGCACTTGGATCCGCGGCGCACCTACATCACCGCCGAGATGCGGCTGGACAATTCCGGAGGTCTGGTCGCCCACTCGCCCGTGCTGCTGGCCGGTGTGCAGGTCGGTCGCACCGAGTCGGTTACCCGGCAGGCGACCGGTGTCCTGGTCCGGCTGCGCATCGAAAGCCGTTATCGCATACCGCTGTCCAGCGATATCCGGATCGAACAGCTTTCGGCGCTCGGCGAGCCCTACATACAATTCTCCCCGCAACAAGCCGGTGGACCGTTCCTGGAGGACGGGCAGGTGGTCCCGGCGAACCGGATCCGCAAGCCGATGACCATCACCGAACTGTCGGGCAAGGTGGTGGATCTGCTCGCGCAGATCAAACCCGAAGTCGTCGCCGACCTGGTGGGCACCTTCTCACGCGCGCTGGCGGGCACCGATCCGGCCATGCAGACCCTGCAGCGCTCGACCTCGCTACTGGCCGCCACCCTGCTCAGCCGGACCCAGACGATCCGTCAGCTCTTCAGCGATATGCAGGCCTTGGGCGGCGATATCGAATGGATGGGACCGTCGCTGGCCAGTGCCGGACCGCAGTTCGGCGCCTTCGGCACCACCCTCAACAAGATCGTCGAGTCCGGGTCCGCGCTCGCCGAAAGCCGCCCTGTCGCCAGCTATTTCACCGGCGACGGACTCGTCCCGTTTCTCCGCAACCTGACAGCCTTCTTCGAGCAGATCGGTCCGACGGCCGCGCAGCTGGGGCCGGTCCTGGAGCCGGTGGTGACCGATGCCGTCCGTCGCACACCGGCCATCGATATCAGTGCCCTCATCGCGCAGGGGCTGCAGGACGTCGACGCCGACGGCACCGTGCATCTTCGGATCGGCGTCAGATAGCCGGCCCGCACCGGGCGGCAACTCATCTCGAGGAAGGACAGAGGCATGGCGACGCAAATCGACGAAGCCGTCGAGGAAGTAACCGAGAGCGAGCCGCGGGAGCCCCGTGATTCGCGCGCCCGCACGGTATCGGTGCGGCTGTCGACGGTGCTGACCGCCGCCGCCGTGGCGGTGCCGCTGATCGTGAGTATCGTGCTCGGCGCCCTGTACTGGTCGGCGAAATCGGATCTCGCGGAACGTGATTCGAAGGCTGCCGACGATCGTCACGCGGAGCAGGTGGCGTCGGACTATGCGGTGGGCGCATCGACGATCGACTACAAGGACACCAAGGCGTGGCTGGGCCGCCTGCAGGCCGGCGCTACGCCCCAGCTCGCGGCGAAATTCGAGGCCACCGGACCACAGCTCGAACAGATTCTGCTGCCGCTGCAATGGACCTCGAAGGCGGTACCGCTGTCCTCGTCGGTCACCTCCGAGTCGGGCGGAATCTACAAGGTCAACGCATACGTGAATGTGACGTCCACCAGTGCGCAGTCTCCGGAGGGCGCCCAGACCACGGTCACCTACTCGCTGACCATCGATCGCAATGCGGGGTGGAAGATCACCGACGTCGGTGGGCTGCAAAATGCGCTGCCCACCAAATAGATTCGACCGGGCATGAGTAGGGAGGACCGCCACATGGCAACACTTGACGATCGCCCACAATGAATTGCGCGACACGGGGGGCTGTGAGCAGTTGCGACGGAACGCGGTGAAACGCTCACCACCTCTGTGGTTCTGCGAGCCGTCGGCTATCGGGGGCTGCCGCCGGCCGATGTGCCGTTCGATCCGGTTCTCGGGGTCATCCCGAATGTGCGTGGCCGGGTGGTAGATGCCGGAGGAGACTCCGTGCCGGGTGTGTACACCGCGGGCTGGATCAAGCGGGGGCCGCGGGGTGTCATCGGCACGAACAGGGGCGATGCCGAAGAAACGGTGAACGAGTTGATCGGCGACTTCCTCGACGGTGGCCTGGCGGATCCCCCGCGTGGCCCCGAATCGTTCTCGCGACTGCTGACTCGACGCTGTCCGCGTCGAGTCGATTATGGCGGCTGGATGGCGATAGACGCCGCTGAGCGTGCCGGTGGAGCCGAAATGCGGCGTCCGCGAGTCAAATTCGTCTCGGCTGCCGACATGCTCGCCCTCGCGGGCAATGGCGTGTGAAGGCCGGTCGGCCGTCGCCGGGGTCGCTTCTCGGCGCGGCCATTGTGATGGAAAGCCGTCGATGATACTGTCCAGACAGTTGTCCAGTCTAATGTCCTTCTGCGGCGGCCATCGGACCGCGGCCCGGAAGAGCGTTCAATCGAATTCGAGGTGCGCGTGATGACTTCGGCCTCTCTGGAGCCGTTCACGTTCGATCCGTACGACTACCAGTTCCACGAGGATCCGTATCCGATCTACGAGCGGCTGCGTCGGCACGCCCCGCTCTACCACAACCCGGAACAGGACTTCTGGGCGTTGTCCAGGCACGCCGACGTCATCGCCGGGTTCCGGGACAACGCACGCCTGTCCAGTGCCAATGGCGTCTCCCTCGACCCGGCCGCCTGGGGGCCGCACGCGCACCGGACCATGTCGTTCCTGGCGATGGACGATCCACGCCATATGCGCATGCGGCGCTTGGTGTTCAAGGGGTTCACGCCGCGCCGGGTCACCGAGATGGACCAGCGCATCCACGAGTTGACCCTCGAACACCTCGAGCCGGCTCTGGAACGTGGATCCTTCGACTGGATCGAGGATTTCGCGGGCAAGCTGCCCATGGACGTCATCTCCGAACTGATGGGTGTACCCGTTTCCGATCGCGCCGAGATTCGTCGCCTGGCCGATCTGGTCGTGCATCGCGAAGACGGTGTCCTCGACGTGCCCATGGGTGCCATCGAAGCTTCGCTGCAGTTGATCACGTACTACAGCGAGATGGTCACCGCCCGGCGGGCCGAACCCACCCAAGACCTCACCTCCGCTCTGCTGGACGCCGAGATCGACGGTGACCGGCTCAGCGACGAGGAGATCATCGGGTTCATGTTCCTGATGGTGGTCGCCGGCAATGAGACCACCACCAAACTCCTGGGGAACGCGCTGTATTGGGCTGCACGTACACCCGGTGAGTACGCCAAGGTGGTCGCGGACTCCGACTTGGTGCCCGACTGGGTCGAGGAGACCTTGCGGTTCGACACCTCGAGCCAGATCGTGGCGCGCAGCGCTGCCACGGACATCGAGATGTACGGCCGCACCATTCCGGCGGGTGCCAAGGTGCTGTTGCTCATGGGCTCGGCCAACCGGGACTCCGATGCCTTCCCCGACGGGGACGTATTCCGAATCGATCGTCCGGAGAAGGGCGCCATCGCCAGTTTCGGTGCGGGCGTGCACTTCTGCCTCGGCGCTCACCTGGCCCGTCTGGAAGCCACCATCGCACTGCGCGAATTCGCCTCCCGGGTCCGCGACTACGCGCTCGACGACACCGGAATCGTGCGTGTGCACTCGACCAATGTGCGCGGCTTCGCCGCGCTGCCGATCACGACGGAGATTGCCTGATGCCCCGCTTCGCACCCCATCCTGACCGCAGGCCGGTCCTGATCTCGGGCGCGTCCTCCGGAATCGGCGCCGCCACCGCCGAAGCGCTCGCGGAACTCGGCCATCCGGTGGTGCTGGGAGCGCGCCGCGTGGATCAGTGTGAGGTCTTGGCCGAGAAGATCCGCGCCAACGGCGGGGAGGCGCTCGCCGTTCGTCTCGATGTCACCGAGAGCGCCTCGGTCGATGAGTTCGTCACCGCCGCCGAAGCAGCGTTCGGGCCGACCGAGATTCTGGTTTCCGGTGCCGGCAGTCTGGTGTTCGGCCAGGTCCACCAGCTGACCCCGGAGCAGTTCCTGGGGCAGGTGCAAGTACACCTCCTCGGCGTGCAAAGGCTGGCGCACCGGGTAATTCCCGGCATGACCGAGCGTGCTCGCGGCGACTTCGTCATCATCAGCTCCGACACCGCTCCGGCCCCGCGGCCCCGCTCCGGCGCCTATTCCGCGGCCAAGGCCGGGCTCGAGGCCATGGCCAAACAGATGACCATGGAGCTCGAAGGCACCGGTGTGCGGGTCTCGGTGGTACGGCCCGGCCCGACCAGGACCGAGATCGGGATGGACACCACCGCCGAGATCATCGGCCCGGTGCTGGAGGACTGGACCACGTGGGGATTCATCCGGCACTCGGAAATGCTGCGGGCCGAGAATCTGGCGTCGGCGATCGTCGCGGTCGTCTCGGCCCCGCGGGGTGCGCACATCCAGTTGACCGAAGTTCAACCCGAGGCCCGCGTCCGGGCTGATGTTGTCAGGAGCAACTCATGAAAGTCGTCGCCGACCTGGACCTGTGCCAGGGCCACGCGGTGTGCGCCGCGGAGGCGCCCGGAGTCTTCACGGTGCCGCACCGCGGCAAGGTCGAGATTCTCGATACCGATCCCGGACCCGAAACCCGTGCGGCCGTCACCGCTGCCGTGCGCTACTGCCCCACCCAGGCCCTGTCGATCGTCGACAGCACCGGCCACTGACCACCTGTGTATTCACGAGAGGACAACCACCATGGCTGATTTCGATCGCGCCGAGCTCGACGAGATGGTGCGCCGCTGGCTGCAGGCCAACAAGGACTGCGAGGCCGCCGGCGATTGGCGGCCGCTCGCGGAGTTCTACACCCCGGACGCCACGTACGGCTGGAACTACGGACCGACTCAGGAATTCATGGCCGTCGGCCGCGACGAGATCCGGGATATCGCCATCGGTTTGGAGATGGATGGTCTCGAGGGCTGGACCTACCCCTATCAGGACTGGGTGATCGACGAGCGCAGCGGCAACCTGATCGGGCTGTGGAAGCAGGTCGCCGACACCTCCCGCGCCGACGGCACCCCGTACTCGCCCGCAGGCATCGGCGGCAGTTGGTTCCGCTACGGCGGGAACTACCAGTGGTCGTGGCAGCGTGACTTCTTCGACTTCGGCAATGTCAGCGCGTTGTTCCTGGAGATGATGACGGCCAATGCGTTGTCGCCGGGAATGAACCAGCGGATCGCGCGCGCGACCTCCGGCGAAGCGCTGCCCGGCTGGTACAAGATCGGCGAAGCGCCGGTGCCGCTGTGGTGAACTCCGGAGGCGACTGTCGCAGCGGTTTCGCCGATCTCACCCGCGAACAGCTTGCCGTGCTGGTGCCGGAGCTGTTGTTGAGCGGGCACCTCATCGATCGCTCCGGGATGGCGCACAGCATCGCCGCGTTCGGGCGGGACGGAATGGCGCAGATCGCGATCGAGGAGTGGCAGGTCGCCAGCCCCGTCTACACCCGCCGTATGCAGCGGGCGCTGAACTTCACCGGTGACACCGTCGAGACGATCTTCAAGGGACTGCAGCTCGATATCGGCGCCCCACCCCAGTTCATGGACTTCCGTTACCGTGTCGAGGACGACCGGCACGGCGAATTCTGGCTCGACCACTGCGGCGCCCTGGCCGATGTGGAGCCGATGGGGGAGGACTACGTCCGCGCCATGTGCCATGACATCGAGGATCCGACCTTCGATGCCACCGCTCTGGCGACCAACCCGCACGCCCAGGTGCGGCCGATTCATCGCCCGCCCCGGGTGCCGTCGGACCGCCACCCGGTCTGCGCGTGGACCGTCACCATCGATTCCGCGCATGTACCACCCCCGATTCCGCCGAACTACGAGACCGTCGCCGAGTCGTGGGCGGCCCGAACGATTCTCGATCCGATCGATCCGAGTGATCCGGGTCGTCCGGACTATGCCGGTCCGCTGCTCAGCGATCTGCGCTTCGCCGATTTCTCGCGTTCGGCGCTGATCCGTATGGCCGACGAGGTGTGTCTGCAGCACCATCTGCTCACGCTCGGATTCCTCATCGCGGTCGGTGTGCGCGCGGATTCGGACCTCTCCGCGCAGATCGGGCGCAAACAGTTCGCGGGCATCGCCGGGCTGACCGCCGAGCGGCTGCGTGACGCACTCGGGCTCGGCGCTGACGATGAAGCGCTGGCGCAGGTCCTGCGACTGCATCCAGCATGGAATCCGTTGCCCTACACCGGTGTACGGGTCGACCGCGAGGATATCGGGGTGCGATTGCGCATTCCGAAACGCAGCGGCGCCGTCGCCGATCGGGTCTGGCCGGCGCTGATCGACGGGATGAACCTGGCTCCCGTCGAGGCCATCGCCCGTGGGGTCAACCCGCGCTACGCGGTGTATGTCATCTCCGACACGGAAGAGGAATTGGCGGTCGGGTTCCTGCTGGCCGAGAAGCCGTTCGCCGAAGCCGGCGAGGTGGCCATTACCCGATTCAGCACCGGAGCCGACTTTCGCTTCACCGATCGCGGTATCCCACTGCCGCTCACCGTGATCTGACCGCCTCCTGAAGGATTGAACTGCCCATGGCGTGTAATTTCGCTGACCTGTTCGAGCACGCGGTCGACGCGATGCCAGAGCGCACCGCGCTGATCCAGCACGATCGAAGCCTCACCTACCGTGAGCTCGACACCCGCGCGAACCGTCTTGCCCACCACCTGATCTCGATCGGCGTAGGCCCCGGCACCCACGTCGGATTTCAGATGCACAACAGCATCGAAACCATGGAAACGCTGATCGCGTGCTACAAGGTTCGGGCAGTACCGATCAATATCAACTATCGCTACAGCGCCGAGGAATTGCGCTACCTCTACGACAACGCCGACGTCCATACACTGATCTTCCACCGGAGTTACGCGGCCGCCGTAGCGCAGGCACTCGCGCAAGCACCACATGTACGTCATGCCATCGCCGTCGACGACGATCTGGGCAGCGATCGGTACGACACGGATGCGGCGCCGTACGAATCGATACTGTCCGAGCAGACGACCAGGCCGGAGGCCGAACGCAGTGCCGACGATCTGTTCATGATGTACACCGGCGGCACCACCGGCCTTCCGAAGGGCGTCATGTGGCGGCAGGAGGACATGTGGCGGGTGCTCGGCGGCGGTATCGACTTCTACACCGGGGAGCCGGTAGCCGAGGAATACCAGCAATCCCGCGTCGGTGCCGGGAACGACCCGAGCGTGTGGCTCGTCCTGCCGCCGTTGATCCACGCCGCCGCCATGATGCCGACATTCAACGCGTTGTGGAGTGGCAACACGGTCGCCTACGAGTCCCGGTTCGATGCGACCGCGATCTGGCGAACCGTCGAGCGGATCCGGCCGGCCGTCATGGTGATCACCGGTGATGCGATGGCCCGTCCGCTACTCGACGCATACCGCGCGAAGCCCGCGGACGCCACCTCGCTCGTCGCCATTGCCTCCGGCGCGGCCCTGCTCTCGCAGCCGGTGAAAAACCAACTCCTCGAACAGTTCCCGAATGCCGTCGTCTCCGATTCCATCGGATCCTCCGAAACCGGTTTCGGCGGAATCGGATTCGCGACCAAGGACGACGACCCTGGCCGGGGACCCCGCGTGCAGACCGGCCGCGGTGCCGTGGTCGTCGATGAGAACGGCTGCCCGGTCGAACCGGGTGACGAAGGATGGCTGGCCAAGACGGGCGCCGTGCCGCTGGGGTATTACAAGGATCCGGAGAAGTCCCGGCGATTGTTCAAGTCCGTCGACGGCGCGCGCATGGTGGTCACCGACGATCGTGCACGCGTCGAGAGCGACGGCTCGATCACGCTGATCGGGCGCGGGAACATGGTGATCAATATCGGCGGCGAGAAGGTGTTCGTCGAAGAGGTCGAGAGCGTATTGAAAGCTCACACCACAGTTTTCGACGCGGTGGTGATCGGCCTACCCCATGAACGGTGGGGGCAGCAGGTCGCCGCGGTGATATCGGTGGCCACGGGAGCGGAACTCGATTTCCCGGCGCTCACGAGGCATGTGCGATCCCATCTTGCCGGGTACAAGGTTCCGCGAACGGTGTGGATCGCGGATTCGATAACCCGTTCCCCGAGTGGCAAGCCCGACTATCGGTGGGCGAAGGAGTTCGCCGACGGTCACGAGCCGGCGTTCCGTGCCGAGATGCCCGCACATCGGTGATGTAATCCAAACCAGTTGTTCGCCGTCTCGGTGCGTCAGCCTCGCCGAGACGGCGACCAGGCAGCGCGGGGCCCGGAATGTGGTCGGCGCCGCTGCTCTCACCAGCCCTTGGGTGTATGTCCGGACAATGGCCTGATCGTGCCGAATCCACCAGGCGTCACCTGACCGAGAATCAGGCGGACGCTGTCGAACGTATGACGATATCCGCTGTCGACGTCTTGTTGTCCAGCGGATACGGATCCACGACGATCCGGAGGATCGCCGCGGCGGCCGGAGTGGGAACCGCTACCGCGTATGTCTATTTCTCCTCCAAGGAGCACGTGTTCTCCGAGGTCTTCTGGCGTCGCCTGGTGGTGGCTCCGAGCCCGCGATTCGGTGAGCTCGGTCCCGTCGATCGCGTGGTGCTGACCCTGCGTCAGATCTCGAAGCCGGTCGCCGACGAGCCTGCGCTGGCCATCGCGGTGAGCAGCGCCTTGCTGGGGGACGACCCGGACGTTCGGCATCTTCGTGTCCACATCGCGGCCGAGATCCGCCGGCGGCTTGTGGAAGCGCTGGGCGGTGCGGACCCCCGCTACCTCGCTGTGCTCGAACTTCTGTTCACGGGAGCCATGTTGCAGGCCGGAATCCGGCGCCTGTCGTATACGCAGGTCGCGGATCTGCTCGAGGCCTGCACATTTCGACTGCTCTCCGATGTCGAGCCGCCGAAGTGAGTAGCGGCAGCGGGGGACCGGCGCGGACCATCCGTGCAATGAGCACTGTATCGGACATGAGTCTAGATATTATTCTGGACATAAGTACAGAACAATCGATTCGCGGTTCACGAGGGAGGTTCGATGAGAACTCGGCGGTCAGTGCGGCAGATGGTTCCGGGAATCGGGAGGTCGCCGGTGGCCGGGCGGGGTATCGCCGTCACAGGAGGCGCTCGCGGGATCGGGGGAGCCATTGCCCGCGAACTGGCATCGCGGGGCGCGAAGGTGGTCATCGGCGACATCGACATCGAGGCCGCGCGGAATACCGCCACCGCACTGGGTTTGGCGGGCGCCTGCCTGCTGGACGTGACCGATCCCGGTTCCTTCGAGCGCTTCCTCGGCGATGCCGAGAAGGCGGTCGGCGCTGTCGATGTCCTGGTCAACAATGCCGGCGTCATGCCGCTCGGGCGGTTCACCGAGGAACCTGATGCGATAACCCGTCGCATTCTCGAGACCAACCTTTACGGGGTCATGGTCGGTACGAAACACGCACTGCCCCGGATGCTTTCGCGCGAGCACGGCCATATCGTGAACATCTCGTCGCTCGCGGCCGAGAACCCGACGCCCGGAATGGCCACCTATTGCGCGAGCAAGCAGGCCGTGCTCGGTTTCACCGAAGCGATGCGCAGGGAGTATCGCGGCAGCGGAGTGAGCTTCTCGGTCGTGTTGCCCACCTTCACACGGACCGAGATGCTCGCCGGCACACGTGCCCCGTTCGGGCTGCTGGCCGAGCCCGAGGATGTCGCCCGTGCGGTGGCGGGTCTGGTGGAGCGGCCACGGCGGCGCGTCGCGGTGACACGGCGGGCGGGTTGGCTCGCGGCATCGAACAAACTGACGCCGCGACCGGTCGGCGAGTTCATGATGCGACGCCTGGGTATCGATCATGTCTTTCTCGAGGATGTCGATGGGATTGCGCGTCGTGCCTATGACCAGCGCGTGCGTGAGACCCCGCCGGCCTCTACCTGGCCGGCGCGCGAGCCGGCCGGTGCCGACGGTGAACGTCGCTGAAGAGTGGCCAGATTTGTCTGGACAGCTGTCGGTGCTACTATCTGGTCAAATGTCTACCTCCATGTCGGCCGACGTCGAATCCACGCGCCGTCACTTGTCCAAGAAGCAGGTCGAGACCGTCGAACGGCTGACCGCGGCGGTGATCACCGTGCTGGCCCGAGAGGGCTACGCGGGCACGACGATTCGGCTCATCGCCGCCGAGGCCGGGGTGGGCACGGCGACCGCGTACACCTACTTCTCCTCGAAGGAGCATCTGATCGCCGAGGTGTACTGGCGGCGGCTGGCTGCGGCGACATCGGAGATGCCTGATGACGCCGAGGCGCCGGCTCGCGCTGCCGCCGTGCTGAGACGGACCGCCATGCTGTTGGCCGATGAGCCGGCACTGGCGTCGGCGATCGGCCAGGCTCTGCTCGGCAGTGACCCTGATGTCGCACATCTGCGTGTGCTGATCGGCGCCGAGCTGCACTCGCGGCTGAGCGCCGCGTTGGGTCCGGGAAACGGTGAGGACCTCGAACATCTGGAGTTGCTGTACTACGGAGCCATGCTGCAGGCGGGGATGGGGCACCTGTCCTATGCGGAGGTCGCCGACCGCATGGCGCGCTGCACTCGGCGCATCCTGGCATGACGACCTCCGGCCGGACCACGTTCGGTACGCGATGAAGGGAATCTCGTCGTACGTGTAGTCGTGGTGATGTCAGAGCGTCATCGTCGATCGAGTATGCGTTGCACCAAATTCTCCGGCGACCGAAGTTGTTGGGAGAGGCCGGCGTATCCGACCCCGGCGTCGAACAGGGCCGCGGTGTAGATCGCCTCCAGGCGCTCGGCGATCGCGATGTCGTGCCGGCGACCCAGTGCGGCCCGTATCCTGCGCTGCACCTTGCCGGCTGTCCGGGCGCGCAGTCGCAGCAGGTCGAGTGCGTCGGCGCGCATTTCGTTCCTGTCCCTGGATGCCGTGTCGCCGGAGGCGGCGGGCGTGCCCGAGGGCGAAATGAGCTGGCGCCACAGCACTTCCGAGACGACTTGTGCATTCGACCCGAAGTACGCGTGCGCGTCGGTCATGCTGACACCCGCCTCGGCGGCGACGGCCTGAATGGTCAGTCTCTCGAATCCTTCGCGGGCGCCGATCGTCCGGGCCGCATCGAGCAGCCGTTCGAGCGTCTCAGGTCGATCCGCCCGGGGATTGGGCGGCGACCCCTCGGCGGACATTAGATCGGACATGTGTCCGTATGCTAGTCCGGTTCATTGGACGGGACAAGCCGATCTCGGATGGCCACTACATCCGCACCCGGGAGCGCGAAGCTCCCGGGTGCCGTGGCCAAGGGTAGGTCCAGGGTTGTGCGGATCCCTGGCGTCGCGGCGGTGACGGCTGGAATCGCGTTCACGATGCGGCCCGCGGCGGCGACGATCGCGGCATGGTTGTGGTCGCCCTTTCTGCTGGTCGGGCAGACATCCACGACATAAGACGGTTCACCGGTGATCTCGATGCGGTACGAGCCCCCCTCCTGTGCGGGGCGCGGCCACTCGGGGCACAGATCGTCGCGCAGGCGAGTGACGTGCTCGATGACGATGGCCCGATGTCCGCCGACGATTCCATGCAGTTCGAATCGCAGGGCTGCCACGCCACCCCGGGGCACGTGGCCTGCGGCGATATCGAAAGCCTCGGTGGCGGGTATCCGTTCGTAGTGTTCGGTGATCGAATCCACCGTGATCCCGAGTCCGGTGGCGAGCTGGCGGATGGCAGGTCCCCAGGCGATGCTCAGCACGCCGGGCTGCAGCAGCATGGGAATCTCGCTGAGCGGCTTGCCGAAACCCATGACATCGAACATGACCGTCGCGCCGTCATAGGTTGCGTAGTCGGCGATCTCCATGCACCGGACCTGTTCGACGGTCTGGCAGGTCCCGGTCAGTGCCAAGGGCAGCAGGTCGTTCGCGAATCCGGGGTCGACGCCGGTGATGAAGATGCTCGAATTGCCTGCCTGCGCAGCCTCTTCCACGGGATCGATGTACTTCGGGGGCAGTACTTGCCACGGATACTGCAGCAGCCCTGGAGCCGAACCGACCACGTTGACACCGGCGGCGAGAATGCGCCGGCAGTCCTCGATCGCCTCCAGCAGGCGGGTGTCGCCCATCGTGCAATACACGACGCAGTCGGGGCGGGTCGCCAGTAGCGCGTCGAGGTCGCCGACCGCGGCGATGCCGGTGGTGACATCCAGTCCGGCCAGTTCGCCCGCGTCGCGACCGGCCTTGCTCGGCGTCGACACGCACACGCCGGTCAGCTCGTAACGGGGACTCTCGATGAGGCCGGTCAGCGCCAACCGGCCGACGTTCCCGGTGCCGATATGGGCGACGCGGATGGGCATGGGTTCTCCTTGTGAACTGCGGAATCGGTCCCGCTCTCGACGGGCATACCATATTCCGGTCATATATCCGGACAGTAGTCTGGATTGGCTTCCAGTCGGCATGTTAGCGTGGCCGCCATGGGACGTGTAGACAGCAAGGTTGCACTCATCAGTGGCGGAGCCCGGGGGATGGGCGCCGCGCACGCGGAAATACTGGTCGCCGAAGGCGCCAAGGTCGTGATCGGCGACATACTCGATGACGAGGGCAAGGCGCTCGCCGAATCACTCGGTCCGGCAGCGCGTTACGTGCATCTCGATGTCATCGAACCGGCGCACTGGGAGGCGGCGGTGAACGAGGCCGTGGAGGCGTTCGGCAAGCTCGATGTCCTGGTGAACAACGCCGGCATCGTCAACGGCGGCCCGCTGGGGAAATTCGATCTCGGCAAGTGGCGTCACATCATCGATGTCAATCTGACCGGGACCTTCCTGGGGATGCGTGCGGTCGTCGAACCGATGACCGCAGCCGGCGGCGGGTCGATCATCAATGTCTCCTCGATCGAAGGGCTGCGTGGTGCGCCGTGGGCGCACGGGTATGTGGCCTCGAAGTGGGCCGTGCGTGGATTGGCGAAGTCGGCGGCCCTCGAGCTGGCGCCCCACAACATTCGTGTCAATTCCCTGCACCCCGGACTGATCCGGACGCCGATGACCGAGAACATTCCCGACGATCTGGTCACCATCCCGTTGGGGAGGCCCGCCCAGCCCGCAGAGGTCGCCACGTTCGTCCTCTTCCTGGCCAGTGACGAATCCGCCTACGCCACCGGTTCGGAGTTCGTCGTGGACGGCGGACTGGTGGCAGCCGTTCCGCATAAGACGGGGCGCTGACATGAGCGAGATCGTGCGCGGCGTCATCGCCCGGTCGGCGGGCCTGCCCGTCGAGACCGTGGAGATCACCATTCCGGACCCGGGGCCGCATGACGTCGTGGTGCGGGTGCTGGCGTGCGGGGTCTGCCACACCGACCTCACCTACCGCGAGGGCGCCATCAATGATGAGTTCCCGTTTCTGCTCGGGCACGAGGCCGCCGGGGTGGTCGATCGGATCGGTGAGTCCGTGAGCCATGTAGAGGTCGGCGACGTCGTCGTGCTGAACTGGCGGGCGGTGTGCGGGCGGTGCCGTGCGTGCCGGCGCGGGCGGCCCTGGTACTGCTTCGATACCTGCAACGCCGATCGGAAGATGACCCTCGGCGATGGCACTGTGCTGACGCCGGCGCTCGGCATCGGGGCGTTCGCCGAGAAGACCCTGGTCCACGAAGGCCAGTGCACCATCGTCGATTCCACGATCGACCCGGCGGTAGCCGGCTTGCTCGGTTGTGGCGTCATGGCGGGACTGGGAGCGGCGCTGCATACCGGGCACGTCGAACGCGGGGACAGCGTGGCGGTCATCGGCTGTGGTGGCGTCGGCGCCGCCGCTGTCGCCGGCGCCCGGCTGGCGGGCGCGACCACGATCATCGCCGTCGATCGTGACGCCGCCAAACTTCCGGCGGCCGTCGAGTTCGGGGCCACGCATACCGTCGATGCCTCGCTCGAGGACTCGGTCGCCCGGATTCAGCAGTACACGGGTGGTTTCGGCGCCGACGTCGTCATCGACGCGGTCGGACGACCCGAAACCTGGCTGCAAGCGTTCTACGCTCGGGACCTCGCGGGAACAGTGGTGCTGGTCGGCGTGCCGACTCCCGATATGCGGGTGGACCTGCCGTTGATCGACTTCTTCTCGCACGGTGGCGCTCTGAAATCCTCGTGGTACGGCGACTGCCTGCCCGAGCGGGATTTCCCGACCTTGATCGAGCTCTATCGGCAGGGCCGATTGCCGCTGGACCGTTTCGTCTCGGAGCGGATCGCGCTCGATGACATCGAGAAGTCCTTCCAGACCATGAAGTCGGGAACGGTGTTGCGATCGGTGGTCGTGCTGTGACCAGCGTCGCCGCGCGTACCGGCGAGCTGCTGGCACTGGCCGAGCAAGTGCCGGGTTTCATGCCGGCCGAGGAAGGCCGCGCGCTCTACGAGGCGGCCCGAGCCCACGCGGGCGACGGAACCATCCTCGAAATCGGCACCTACTGCGGCAAGTCGGCGATCTACCTCGGCGCCGCTGCGGTCGAGACCGGGGCAACCGTCTTCACCGTCGACCATCACCGCGGTTCGGAAGAGCATCAGCCCGGCTGGGAATACCACGACGCCACGTTGGTGGACGCGGAGACCGGTGTCTTCGATACTGTCGCCGCGTTCCGCCGCAGCATGGTGCGCGCCGGACTGACCGACACTGTCATCGGAATCGTCGGGTCTTCGGTGGCCGCCGCTCTCGTCTGGCGAGCACCGCTTCGCATGCTGTTCATCGACGGCGGCCACAGCGAGCATGCGGCGCAACGCGATTACGACGGCTGGGCCCGATGGGTGGAGATCGGGGGCCTGCTGGCCATCCACGATGTGTTCCCGAATCCGGCCGACGGTGGTCGAGCCCCGTACCACATCTATCGTCGCGCTCTGGATTCCGGGGAGTTCGTGGAGCTTTCGGTGACGGGCTC
Organism: Nocardia niigatensis NBRC 100131; assembly: GCF_000308655.1. Taxonomy (GTDB): domain Bacteria; phylum Actinomycetota; class Actinomycetes; order Mycobacteriales; family Mycobacteriaceae; genus Nocardia; species Nocardia niigatensis. Next base: position 89,156 of record NZ_BAGC01000019.1, read on the forward strand.
ACTCCGGGTCCTGCAGCGTGCCGTCGTCGATGGACGGCACGCCACAGCTGGAACGACCTGACCCCCGAACCTGTTTCGATTCAGGTCATTTCGCGTGCGTCGACGAAGTCAGCGGAGCGCAGCGTCGCGAAAGATGCCATTGGCGGGCGTGGTTCGTGAGATCGCGTCCGCCGCCAGCACGACGGCGGCGGTGGTCCATGTGGTCCGCTCCTCGGGCCAGCGTTTGCCATCGGTGAACACGAGTCCGGTCCAATACGATCCGTCTGTTTCGCGCAGATGCTGGACCTCGGCGAACAGCTTCGCGGCAGTCGCGCTGTCGCCGTCCGCCTCCAGCGCCAGCACCAGTTCGCAGGTCTCGGCGCCGGTGACCCAGGGCGCATCGGAGACACATCGAATACCCAGACCGGGCACTACGAACTCGTCCCAGTGGCACCGGATCCGGTCACGGGCCCGCGCGCCGCGCACCGCGCCGCCGAGGATCGGGTAGTACCAGTCCATCGAATACCGGGCCTTGTCCAGGAAGACTTCTGGGTGCTCGCGCAGCGCGTGACCGAGCCGCCAACGGGCCGCCACCCAGTCCGGGCGCGGGTCGTCCAGGCGTTCCGCCAGGGCCACGGCGCAGCCGAGGCTGTGGAAAATGCTCGAGCAGCCGGTCAGCAGGGCCTCTCCGGAACTGCCGGATTCGTTTGCCGACCAATGGATCTCCCCGTGCTCGCCCAGCTGCAGGCTCAGCACGAAGTCGATCGCGGCCCGCACGGTGGGCCAGATGTCGGCCGTGAACTCGCGATCGCCGGTGACGGTCAGGAAATGCAGCAGGCCCGTGGCGAGATAAGCGCAGAAGTTGGTGTCGGCGTCGTGATTCTCGATGACGCCCAGGCGGTACTGCATGGGCCACGATCCGTCGTCGCGCTGGTTCTTGGCCGACCAGATGTAGGCTGCGCGCGCTTGGTCCCAGAGTCCGGCGACGGTGAGCGCCATGGCCGATTCGATGTGATCCCAGGGATCGGTGTGTCCGCCGGTGAACCAGGGCAGTGCCCCGTCGGGTTCCTGTGTGGCGGCAATGGATTCGGCACTGCGCAGGATGTCACGGCTGGAAAGGACACCGGAAACCGACGGTAGGTCAGTGACCGCCACGTGGCACCCCCGATTTGACGAAGTAGAGGGCAACCGATTTGCCGATGAAAGGGTCGAGAAGCCGCTCCGCGGTGCGGGTGAGCGCCGGCGCGGACATCATGTCCCACACCAGCATGCGGTGGTAGGCCCGTACTGCCGCATGGGAGTCGTTCGTGACTCCGACCGCGCACTTGAGCCACCAATACGGTGAGTGCAGCGCGTGCGCGAACTCCTGATGGAGGTAGCGCATCCCGGTAGCGACGATCCTGCCGCACAGCTCGTCGGCGCGGTAGATGCGAACATGGCCGCCTTCGTTCGCGTGATACTCGTCCGACAGCGCCCAGCAGATGCGTTCGGGCAGCCAGCGCGGAACTGTGACAGCCAGTACGCCACCGGGTTTGAGGACACGCGCGAGTTCAGCGATGGCCAGTCGGTCCTGCGGAATGTGCTCGAGGATCTCCGAGGCGATGACCACGTCGAATTCGCCGTCACCGTAGGGGAGGTCGAGCGCATCGCCGCAAACGGTTTCGGCCTTCGCGAAGGCGGGTGCTTCCTCGCCCACGGCCATGGCCTCGAACATGAGGTCGACGTCGGCGAGGTCATCGGCGTTCTGATCGAATGCCACGATGTCGGCGCCGCGTCGATACGCCTCGAACGAATGGCGTCCCGCGCCGCAGCCGACATCGATCACACGTACTCCCGGGCCTACGCCCAGATAATCGAAATCCACGGTCAGCATGGGATCTCCTTTCTGCTGATGCTGCTTGTCGAAGGATGAATCAGCGGGTCGCGGGATCCGTCTCGAGCGGCGCGCGGCGGCGATGTCGCTCGATCGCCTGCTCGTAGACCGCGACCGTCTGCGCGCCGACCGCCGGCCAGCTGAAGACGTCCAGTGCCCGCCGGCGCCCCGCGTTCCCCATGTGCCGCAGACGATCGGGATCGCGCAACAGTCGGTCCAGGGACTCGGTCAGCGCCGCCGCATCGCCGGGCTCGACCAGCTCTGCGCACGTGCCGGTCACCTCGGGCAGCGCGCCCGCTCTGCTCGCGACCAGGGGCGTGCCGCTGGCCATGGCCTCGACGGCCGGCAGCGAGAATCCCTCGTACAGGGAGGGAATGCAGGCGATCTGCGCTGAGGCGAGCAACTCCGCGAGTTGCTGGTCGCTCAGCCCGCTGACGGCGGTGACGATGTCGGCCAAGCCCAGCTCGGCGATGGCTTTCTCGGTCGGGCCGTTGGGTTCCAGCCTGGCCACCAGACGCAGCTCGACATCGTGCGAATGACGCAGTCGGGCAACGGCTTCGAGTAGGTGCCCGATGCCTTTGAGTGGCTTGTCCGCGCTGGCGACCGCGACGATGAGGTTGCGCCTCCGGGGCGTGTCGCGCGGCCGGAACAACTCGGTGTCCACGCCCAGCGGGACGGTGTTCAACTGCTGCGGCGACACCCCGAAGTCTTGGGCGATATCGGTCGCCGACGAGGAGGACACCGTGATCAGATCCGGGATCTGGCGTGCGACCTGCTTCTGCATTCCGAGGAACCCGTACCAGCGCCGTACGAAGGGCTTGCGCCGCCACGGCGCGGCTGCCAGGTCCACTTCGCGGTCGCGGGTGATGGGGTGATGAATGGTCGCCACCACCGGAAGGCGCCCGGCGATATCGAGCAGTCCGTAACCGAGGCACTGATTATCGTGCACAACATCGAAATCGGTGGCGCGCGAGCGCAACAGCCGTGCGGCACGCAGACTGAACGTTCGCGGCTCGGGAAATCCGGCGGTCCACATGGTGGCGAGTTCGAGCAGGTCGATGCGGTCGCGGAGCTCGCGCGGGTGGGGCGTGCGAAAAGGATTGTGGTCACGGTAGAGGTCCAGGCTGGGGACCTCGGTGAGCCGCACTCGCGGATCGAGGTTCTCCGGATAGGGCTGACCGGACAGGACCTCCACCTGATGGCCGAGTTCCGCCAGCCCCTGACTCAGGTATCGGATGTAAACACCTTGTCCTCCGCAGTGAGTCTTGGAGCGATAGGACAGTAGGGCAATACGCAGATGCCCGTTCTCGCTCCCGGGAGTTCGCTGCGGTCTTGCCAGAGTCATCGAAGATCCCTCTCGAGATTGCTGTCCGGACATATGATAGACAAGTGTCTGGACAGTACTATGGTTCCTTACGCACGACAAGACCGGCTGGGAGAACGGCGATGGCCGCCGACCGGTGCACGGTCGGCGGCCATCGAAGAGAAGGATCAGTATCGCGTCATATCGAGCAGGGCGTGGATCAGCTCCGCTTGTCGGGATCGGCCAGTATGCGCCGCGCGGAAACCTCGAGCAGATCGGCGACCTGCTGGTACGACAGCAAGCCCATGCCTGCCTGCAGCAGGGCGCCGGCGTAGAGCAACTCGAGCATCGAAAGACGTTCCGGGTCCCTGGATTCGAGCGCGGCGGCGAGCCGGTTGCGAATCTCCGTGCCGATGCGCACCCGAAGATGCCGGACATCGGGATCGTCGCCGAGGAGCGCGTTGCTCACGGCGATGGCCAGAGCGGGTTCGTCGGCCACCAGGAGTGAGACCTGCCTCAGGATCGCGACCACGCGGGTCGCGGGGTCGGCATCGCCGAGCTCCAATGGCGGGGTCGACATCAGGCGTCGCCAGAACACCTCTGAGATGAGATGTTCCTTCGATGAGAAGTAGGTGTACGCGGTGGCGGTGCCGACGCCAGCGGCGGCTGCGACGAGTCTGATGGTCGTGCCGGCGTAGCCTTCCCGCGACAACACTTCGACCGCGGCCGCGGTGAGACGGTCGACGGTGTCGGCCTGCTTTCCGGTGAGGCGCCGCCGAGTGGCTTCGATACCGGTCGATGCTGGTTCGGACATGTGTCTGAATCCTACTGACGTCTCTTGACCAGGGCAAATGGGCTGTGCGGATGCTTCGTTGTCCGGATCTGTTTCCCTGATCTCGCCGATGACTCGAGTGCGGTGGGCTGATGGATGGCGGCGAACGGCAGCGGCTCGATCATGAATACGGGATCCTTTGCCCATCTCGGCGACTACGGCGGAACCGGCTACCCTGCCGGCAAGGGCGCGGTGGTCAGCCTGACCCTGGCGATGGCGGCCGAACTGAAGGACTGCGGCGTTCGTGTCAACGTGATCTGCCCAGGCGCGAAGACTCGGCTCTCCCCGGGCCCTGACTATGAGGCCCATATTCGCGAGTTGCATCACCGAGGCCTGCTCGATGAGATGACCATGCGGGCGTCGCTGGACGCGCCTCCGCCGGAATACGTTGCCGCACTTTATGTCTACCTGGCATCGGACGCCGCTCGCGCGGTGTCGGGTGAGATCTTCATAGCCGCCGGTGGATTCATCGGCAGTTTCGCTCGTCCGGCGGTCGGAACGCCGGCCTACCGCGACCATTCCCAGCAGCCGCCATGGTCGGTGTCGGAACTGAGCGACCTGATCGGCGGCCACTGAGCGCGCGTCGCGCGGGCCGATTCGACTGCCTCGGAATCCACTGTGGCGCAGTGGATTCCGAGGCGGTGAGGCATCGCGTCCGGCGGCTCAGTTCTGCGACAGGTGCGCTTCGAGCCAGTTCACCAGGTCGGTGAGCACCTTGTCCTGCTCGGGCTCGTTGTAGATCTCGTGGTACAGCCCGTCGTAGCGGATGACCGTCTTGTCCTTCGACGCCGCGTTCCGTTCCAGCAGGTCGCTGCCGATCGGCGAGGCGAGCGCGTCGGAGGTGCCGTGCTGCACCAGCAGCGGGGCGGTCAGCCGGTCCAGGTGGTTCTTGACGAACTCGCCCGCGCGCAGCATCTCACCCGCGGTGCGAGCCGGGACCCCGCCGTGGTGCACCAGTGGATCCTCGTCGTAGGCCCGCACCACGTCCGGGTCGCGGCTGACCAGCTTCGAATCCAGCTTCACCACCGGCAGATTCGGCAGATACTTCGACACCAGCGGCGCGGCCACGCGCTGTACCGCATTGCCCGCCTCGATCTCGATGGCCGGGCCCGAGAGCACGATGCCGGTCACCTCCGGCTGATCGCGGGTGGCCAGATAGGCGGTGGTGAGGCCGCCCATGCTGTGGCCGATGAGGAAGCTCGGCAGTCCCGGATAGCGTCCGGTGGCGGTGGCGAGCATGGTGCGCGCATTGTCGGCCGCGGTGTCCAGCGAGCCGATATTCGCCCGCGACCCCTCCGACTTACCGTGCCCGGTGTGATCGAGCGCGTAGACCGCGAACCCGGACTCGGTGAGCCGCTGCGCGACATGCGCGTACCGGCCCGAGTGCTCGGCGTACCCGTGCACGATCACGGCGACGGCACGGGGTTCGCCGTCGGGCAGCCACGACTGCCAGAACACGCGGCCCCCCGCTCCCTGGAATTCACCGGTCTCAGTGCGGGTCATCCGCCGCTCCCTTCGGTTCGAGGTCGTCACGCTGCCGGCGGGTGCGCCCCGTGCGGGGTGCGCCTGAAATGTCGCCCTACCGGCGGTGCCATTCTCGCGCATTCGGCGCGCGGCGGGGCCGGACGGGCGGATCCGCGCGGTGAGATCGGCAATTGTGGTCAGACCAGCCTGTCGAGGAGCAGGCGATTGAACCGGATCAGCCTGGCGTAGTCGGCGCGGGAGATCCGTTCGTCCGTGCCGTGGATGCGCTCCAGATCCGCGGCGGTCAGGATGAGCGGCGCGAAATTGCAGCGGGTGACGGCCAGATCGTCGTAGTAGCGGGAGTCGGTGGCGCCCGGCACCACGCCGACCGTGACGGCGATGCCCGGCGCCACCTCACGCGCGACGGCGGCGACGAGATCGAAGTCCGGGCCCGCGCACGGATCGGGTGACGGCTCGGAGGTGACGCCGTCGAGTTCGATGGTCACGCCCTTGTCGCGCACCACCTTCCGGCAGTGGGTCAGCACATCGGCCACCGAATCACCCGGCAGGATGCGGAAGTTCACGAACGCCTCGGCCCGCTGCGGCAGCACATTGGGTTTCACCCCGCCGCTGATCATGGTCGGCGCGGTGGTGGTCCGCACCAGTGCCTCGGTCTGCGGCCGGGCCGCCAGTACCCGCGCCGCGACGGCCCCGGCGATCTTCACCAGCCCGAGCAGGGTCCGGCGCGGCTCGGACATGAATTCCCGCACCCGCGTGAGCATGTCGACCGCGACCGGCGTCAGCCGCAGTGGGAACGGGTGATCCTGAATCCGCGCCACCGCCCGCGCCAGCCGCCCGACCGCGGTCTGCCGCCCCGGCATGGACGAGTGCCCGCCCACATCGGTCACCGAGAGCCGCACGGTCGCGAATCCCTTCTCGCCCACCATGATCGTGGCCACCGGCACGTCGATCCCGTCGGCCACCCCGGTGGTGATCACGCCACCCTCGTCGACCAGCAAACGGGCCCGTACACCGGCGTCACGCAACCGCCGCGCCATCCGCCCCGCGCCCTCGGCCCCGAAGATCTCCTCGTCGTGCCCGAACGCGAGATACACGGTCTCCCTGGGCCGCACCCCCGCGTTCAGCGCCTGCTCGACGGCCTCCAGAATCGCGAGCACCCGGCTCTTGTCGTCAATAGCCCCACGCCCCCAGATGAATTCGTCATCCACCACCCCGTCGAACGGCGGATGCGTCCACCCCGCCACATCGTCCACCGGCACCACATCCAGATGCGCCAGCAGAATCGCCGCCACCGCCTCGGCGCCGGCCCCGTCGCTCCGGTCTGCTGAACGGGACGCGGCGCCGAGCGGCCCGGTAGTAACGCTCGAACCGTTGGCACCCGGCTCGCGCTCCGAGGTGTCCGGCGCCGATTCCCTGCGGGGAGAGCCCGGGGACAGGCTCGTACGGCCTTCGGAGACCGCCGCTTTCGGGGTTGGCAGCTCGGACGCGGCGACTGCCCCGTCTCGGCCTGCCCAGCGGTAGAGGCGACTGTGGCCGAAGGCTTCCCAGGTGAGGTGGGTGTGGACCAGGGGGAAGCAGGCCTCGAGGTGGGCGATGAGCCGGTCGAACTCGGTCGGGTCGACGCGGTCGCGGTCCTCGTAGGAGACGGTTCGGCAGCGTAGCGCCGCGGCCAGCCGCTCGGCGGTGGCATCGTCGACGGTGGTGGCGTCGGTCGGCGCGGTGCTGGTCATGGGCCTAGCCGCCGGTCCTGGGTGGGAAGTTCACGGTCACAGTCGCATTGTTCACCACATCGGGGGCGAGTGAGACGGTCTTCTCGTTCCGCCACTTCGGAATGGCCTCGCTGGTGTCGCCGGCCAGGTCCGGGGTGCGGATCGTGGTGAGCAGGGGCAGATGGATCCGGGCGGCGGCGACGGTGACCGGTGCGAAGGCCGGCGGGTGCGCCCAGACGTCGTCGACCACATCGGTGACCCGGACGCCGATCCGGTGACCGGCGGCAATGGGCCAGTCCTGGGCGAGCAGCCGGACCTCCACGGTCGGAGCGACCGGTGCGATGCCCCGGGTGATGACGGTCGCCCGATTGCCCGGGTCGATGTCGTAGACCTCGACGGTCACCGCCGCCGTGGCGGGCCCGTCCAGGCTGAGGGTTGCGGTCGGCGCGCCGGACAGGTGCTGGTCCCGGTCGAGCGGCTGGCTGACGGTCCAGATCTCGCGGTCCGCGCCCGGCAGCAGCCCGCGATCGTTGTAGCGTCCGGTGCGCAGATCGATGTCGAGGGCGCGGCTGTCGGCGGGCGGCCACGCGGTCTCCGACCGCCACCGGCCGTCGAACTGGCCGACGGTGATCCGGGGCCCGGGCACCGTCACGTCCTTGCCCGCCACCTGCCGATCGAAGAACGCCAGCAGTTCGTCGGCGAAGCCGGGCGCACCGCATTTCTCGGTGCAGTCGCGGTGACCCCACTGCCCGAACCAGGCCTTGTGCTCGCCCGGCCCGAGTTCGTTCCACAGCTGGAAGACCCGGTCGGGCCGGGTGTTGTAGTCCACGAAGCCCTGCCCGAGGAACAGGGGAATGGTGTTGCCGCGCAACTTCTCCACCAGATCCCGGTCCCGCCAGAACGCGGAGGTGGCGTCGTGGTTGGTGGTTTCGGCGAGGTAGTGCTGATAGCAGGCCGGATCGATGCTCGACGCGTTCGCCCTGTACTCCGCCGAATCGGTCGGATACCCGGGTGTGGACGCGATCAGCAGATGTTCGAAGCCCGCGAGATCGCCGGGCCGGAAGCCGTTCTCACTGATCGGTTTGAGCGAGAACTTCCAGGCGATGCCCTGCATGTACAGGTAGGCGTTGGGGTCCACGACCGGTTCGAAGGAGGCCACCGCCGCCAGCCCCGCGGGCTGCTCGGACAGACCCATGAGCCCGGTCCAGCCCTCGTAGGAGATGCCGGCCAACCCGACCCGGCCGGTCGACCACGACTGTCCCGCAGCCCATTCCACCGCGGTCTTCACATCCGACCGCTCGCCCGGCCCGCCGAAATCGGGGCAGCCGTTGGAGCCGCCGAATCCGCGCAGATCGACGATCACGTAGGTGTATCCGGCCCGCAGGAACATCGACACCGGCAGATCCTCGGTGGACGGCCCGCCCTTGATCCGCGGTTCGCTCAATCGCATGAGATGCGCCCGGTAGGGGCTGACGGTCATGATCACCGGTGTGCGCACGTCGTCGGCGATCCCGGCGGGCCGCAGCACATCCGCGTGCAGTCGCGTCCCGTCCGGCGCGGTGATGAACTCCTCGTGCCACTGATACCGCGGGTCGGCCCCCGCGCGCCCCGGCACCGCCACAACCCCCACCACCAGCAGCAGCACGCCGATCAACGCGCGCCACAACACCATCCGCATGCTCACCATAGTGACCTTGGCGGTTGCGGCGGCCGTGATCCAGCCCCAGGAACCGGGGTGCGCGGTCCGCTTACCGCTCGCCACACCGCGCCGGGTTCGACCCTCCCGCCACGGGAGACCGCATCCTCGAATCGACCCCGAGAAAGGAGCCGCCATGAAACTGAACCTGGCCAAGACCGACAAGCATTACTACGACGCCCCGGCCGACCCCGTCCTCCGTACCTTCCCCACCTGCAATTACGCCATGGTCAGTGGCGTCGGCGCACCCCTCGGCGACGCCTACACCGAGGCCGTCTCGACCCTGTACCGAGCCGCCTACGGCGCCAAGAAGATCGCCAAGGCGGACGGCAACGACTTCGTGGTTCCCAAGCTGGAGGGCCTGTGGTGGGTCGAGTCGGATCGCCCAGCCCTGGAGGTGCCGCGTGACGAATGGCACTGGACCATGATGATCCGCATGCCCGACCCGGTGACCCCGGACATGGTCTCCGGAGCCGGCTTCGGCCAGCTGACCGAGGGCGACGCGATCCAGGTCATGCACCGCGGCCCGTACTCGGCCGAGCCCGAGACCCTCGCTCGCATGCAGACTTTCATGGCCGACCACGGCCTCGCCATGAACGGCCGCCACCACGAGATCTACCTCTCCGATCCCCGCCGCACCGAGGACGCCGCCATGCGCACCCTGCTCCGCCACCCCGTCCGCCCGCTGACGTGACGAGGGAGCTCTCACCGTGGAGTTTCGCCTGATTCCCACGCCGAGAGCTCCCGGATTCCGGTGGTCACACCGGACGCAGGTTGATCATCTTGCGCAGGCGGGCGCGGTCGCGTTCGAGGCGGCGGGCCTCGTAGGCGATGGGGAAGTAGCGGACGCGCTCGGGCAGCAGGGGGACGGTGCGGCCGATGACGCGGCCCAGAAGACGCAAGATGCGTTCGTCTTTCGCGGTCCACTCCAGGCCGAGCCGGTCGCGGATCAGCTCGGGGGTGGTGCCGACGGTGACGAAGTACTGGAGACGGCCGACCGGGTTGGTCACCGCGCGCCAGACCGGGTGCAGGGGAGCGGGAATCTGCTTGGGCGGGTTGATCTTCCGGATCACCTTCAGATAGTCATAGGCGACATTCGTTGCGACGAGGTGGCTCTCGACCTGATTCCAGAACCACGGCTCCCACTCCGCGTAGGTCGCGGGAATCTCCTTGGGGGCCACCGAGAAATTGCGCATGAGCTGCACGGTTTCCTGGTAGTAGGACTCCTTGTCGGCGTCGGTGAGCTTCTCGCGGGAGAAGTACTTGCTGCCCTCGGTGAAGGCGAACACGCCGGTGTGCAGCACCCACGCCCAGGGCGCGGACGCGAGCGCCTGGTGTTTGACGCCCTGGGCGTCGGTGGAATTCAGGGTCGCGTGCATGCGCCGCAGCCGATCGGCCTCGGCGAGCGCCTCGTCGCCGCCGTAGATCCACATCATGACCGAGGCGATACTGCGCGTGGCCCGGCCCATGGGATCGGTGCGGAAGCTCGAGTGCTCGTCGACCACCGCGGCGATGGTCGGTTCCATGGTCTGCAGCAGGAACGCGGACCCGGCGGTGAGAGAGAACGTGAGCAGCCCGACGTCCTCCCACATCCGGCTGCCGGGTTCGAACGGCCGGCGTTCGGGCCGGCCACCCTTGGTCTCCTGGTCCAGCGCGACAGCGGCGGTCATGGTGATCTCCTTTGATCACTCCCGCCGAAGCGACACACTCCGACAGGATGAGAGAGTTACCAATAAATCTTCTCATCATGTCGCGAGCGTGGCAACAGTCAGGTTGGCGACGGAATCCGCCGAATGCGTGGATCATGATGCGAGACGACCGCGCTGTCGAAGGGTTACCGGCACCAACCCCTGAACCGAAAGAGCTGGGTGCACAATGGCGGAGGCAGAACAGACGGTTCCGGCGCGTACCCCGCGCCAGCGGGTGCGGGTGTGGCTGGCTCCGGCAGTGGTGGTCTCGCTGCTCATGGCGTTGCTGGCAACGATGTATCTGGCGTATGTGGTCGATCCGGCGAAGCATCTGCACGGATTCCCGATCGCCCTGGTCGATCAGGACGCCGGGGATGTAATCGGCGGGCAGCCCACCAATGTGGGCAAGCAGATCGGCGACGCTCTGGTGCAGCAGATTCCGGCCGACAAATTCGACCTGCGGGTGCTCGGCATCAACGAGGCTCAGCAGCAGCTGAACTCGGGGAAGGTGTACGGGGCGATCGTCATCCCGAGCGACTTCACCAAGCGGCTGGGCATTTTCGCCGCCGCCGGCGTGCTGCCCGGGGACGTCACGCAACCGCAGATCACGGTGTACACCAATCCGCGCGCCGGAACCTTCAGCACCACGATCGTGCAGAACGTCGCCGGGACGGCCTTGAAACAGGCCAACGAGACTGTCGGCCAACGCCTCACCACGACCGTGAACACCCAGCTTCAGGGCGGCGGTGGTGCACCCCCGCCACAGCTGTCGGGGCTCAGCAAACTCATGCTGGCCGCGCCGATCGATGTGACCATCACGCCGTTCCATCCGCTGCCCGCCGGTACGGGTGGTGGTCTGACCGCCTTCTTCTACACGGTGATGATCCTGCTGGCCGGGTTCACCGGCGCGATGGTGATCAATGGAATGGTCGATTCCGCACTGGGTTTCGCGCCCACCGAATTCGGTCCCTGGTATGTCCACTATCCGCCGGTACCGATCTCCCGGCTGCGGACGCTGTTCCTCAAATGGGGCCTCATCACCGGCGTCGCACCCGTGGTAGCGGCCATCTTCATGGGGATCGGGCACTGGCTGGGCATGCCCATCGACCGTCCGCCACTGCTGTTCCTCTACAGCACGTTCGCCATCATCGCGGTCGGTGTCACCGCACTGTCGATCGTGTCCGCGCTGGGGACCCTGGGCATGCTGGTGAACCTGGTGCTGTTCATCGTACTGGGCCTGCCGTCCTCCGGCGGCACCGTCCCGGTCGAGGCGATCCCGAAACCCGTTGCGTGGCTTGCGGATTTCGAGCCGATGCATCAGGTGTATCTCGGGGTGCGCGCGATTCTCTACTTCAACGGTGACGGCTCGGCGGGGCTGAGTCACGCGTTCTGGATGACCCTGCTGGGTCTGGTGATCGGTCTCCTGGTGGGCTTGGTGGTGACGGGTTACTACGACCGCAAGGAACTGCACCGCGCACCCGCCACACCATCGCCCGTTCCGGCGTAGGAACGTGAAGAGCCGGATGGCGGGACCGGACGGGTAAACCCGGTCCACGCCATCCGGCGTTCACTACCCCGCCAGCCGGGTGAGTTCGGCTTCCGGTCGCGCGGTACGGCATGGGTAACCGCGCACCGGGTGGCGGGCGACGTCCGATCCTGGATCGAAAATCGGACGGCGATCAGGGCGTGACTAGGTCACGATGCGGAGCGGATGCTCGATGAGCTCCTTCAGTTGCTGCAGGAAGCGGGCCGCGACGGCGCCGTCGATGGAACGGTGATCGGCCGACAGGGTGACGCGAAGGATCTTGCGCGCCACCACCTTCTCGCCGTCCAGCTTCAGCTCGTCCTGGGCCGCGCCGACCGCGAGGATCGCGGACTCCGGCGGGTTGATGACCGCGGTGAACTGCTCGATGCCGAACATGCCCAGGTTGGAGATGGTGAAGGTGCCGCCGGACATGTCCTCGCCCTTCAGCTTCCGGTCGCGGGCCCGGGCGGCCTTCTCGCGGCCCTCGGCGGCGATGGCGGACACGCTCTTGCGGTCGGCGTCGTGGATGACCGGGACGAACAGGCCCGCGTCGGTGGCCACGGCGATGCCGATATTGATCGCCCTGTGCCGCAACAGCTTGTCGCCCGCGAAGGAGACGTTCACCGCCGGATCCAGGCGCAGGGCGGTGGCGACCGCCTTCACCAGCAGGTCGTTCACGCTGACCTTGCCGGAGCCGGTCTCCGCCAGGGTCTGGTTGACCTGCGCGCGGAAGGCGAGCAGCTCGGTCACATCGATCGCACTGGTGAGATAGATGTGCGGGGCCTGCTGCTTGGACTCGGTGAGGCGCTGGGCGGAGACGCGCTGGATGGTGGTCAGCGGGATCTCGTCGTAGTCGCCGGTCGCCGGAGCGACAGCGGCCGCGGCGGCCGGAGCCGGAGCGGCGGCGGCCGGGGCTGCCGGAACGACTGCGCTGCCGGCGTTCTCGACATCCTGCTTGGTGACGCGGCCGCCGGGGCCGGTGCCGGTCACCGCGTTGATGTCGACGCCGATCTCCTTGGCGACCTTGCGGGCCAGCGGAGATGACTTCTTGCGCTCACCGAGGCCGGCGGAAACTGCGGGAGCGCTGGCATTTCCGGCCACAGAAGCCGAATCGGCCTGCGCGCCAATGGTTATAGGGGCCGGGGTGGGCTGCGGAGCGGGAGCAGCGGCCGGAGCCGCGGTTGACGCGCCACTGCCGTCGCCCAGCAGGGCGATCGGCTCGCCGATCGCGACGGTGGTGCCCGGCGCGGCGATGATCTGCTCGAGCACGCCGTCCTCGTACGCCTCGAGCTCCATGAGCGCCTTGTCGGTCTCGATCTCGGCGAGGATCTCGCCGGCCTTGACCTGGTCGCCGACCTGCTTGAGCCAGGCCGAGACGACGCCCTCCTCCATGGTGTCGGAGAGCCGGGGCATGGTTACCTCAGACATGATTCCTTCCGGTTCTCAGCGGCGCTTGCCCACGGCGGCAAGGGTTTCGAGGGCGGCCTGGTAGAGGGATTCCGGCGACGGGAGCGCCAGCTTCTCGAGCGGCTTGGCGTAGGGCAGCGGCACCTCGGCCATGGCGACGCGGCGGACGGGGGCGTCCAGATAGTCGAACGCGCCGTCGGAGATGGTGGCCGCGACCTCCGCGCCGATGCCGTAGGTCAGCCAGTCGTCCTCGCCGATGACGGCGCAGCCGGTCTTCTTGACCGAGGCGACAATGGTGTCGCGGTCCAGCGGACGCAGGCTGCGCAGATCGACGACCTCTGCCGAGATGCCCTCGGCGGCAAGCTTTTCGGCGACCTGAGTGCACACGGTGGCCATGCGCGAGTAGCCGATGAGCGTGATGTCGGTGCCCTCGCGGGTGACCGCGGCCTTGCCGATCTCGGCGGCCGGAAGATCCTCCGGCACTTCGCCCTTGGTGTTGTAGAGCGACAGGTTCTCCAGGAACAGCACCGGATCGTCGTCCGCGATGGCGGCCTTCAGCAGTGCCTTCGCGTCGGCGGGGGTGCTGGGCGCGACGACCTTCAGGCCGGGCACGAACGCGTAGTACAGCTCGATGTTCTGCGAGTGCGTCGCGCCGAGCTGCTGGCCGCCGCCACCGGGGGTGCGGATGACCATCGGCACCGACGTCTGTCCGCCGAACATGCCGTAGATCTTGGCGGCGTGATTGACGATCTGATCCAGCGCCAGCAGCGAGAAGTTGATCGTCATGATCTCGACGACCGGGCGCAGGCCCAGCATGGCGGCGCCGATGGCCGCGCCGACGAAACCCTCTTCGGCGATCGGGGTGTCGCGCACCCGCTTCTCGCCGAATTCGGTCAGCAGGCCGGCGGTGATCTTGTAGGAGCCTTCGAAGACGCCGATCTCCTCGCCGATCAGGAAGACGTCGTCGTCGCGCCGCATCTCCTCGCGGAGGGTCTCGCGCAGCGCTTCACGGTAGGTCATGACAGCCACGGTGATGTCCTTAGGCGGTGAAGAGCGGATCGCCGGGCAGACGATGGGAATCGCCCGCGACCGGGGTCGCGTAGTTGTAGTCGAACAGGGTGGCCGGGTCCGGGTGCGGGGATCGGTCGGCGAAATCGACCGCGGCGCGCACGCGTTCCCTGACATCGGCCTCGATGGCGGCGGCGGAGTCCTCGCTCAGTACGCCCGCGTCCAGAAGCCGGTTGTGCCACAGCACGATCGGGTCGTGCTCGGCCGCGGTGGAGACGGCGTCCTCGGTGCGGTACTTGGCCGGGTCGACCACCGAGTGGCCCTTCAGCCGGTAGGAGACGGCCTCGAGCAGCGCGGGTTTGCCCTCGCGGCGGGCGGTCTCGATGAGATCGCCCGCGACCTCGCGCACGGCCAGCACATCGGTGCCGTCCACGCGCTCACCGCGCATGCGGTAGGAGGAGGCGCGCCTCCACAGATCCGGTTCGGCGGAGGACTTCTCGACGGTGGTGCCCATGCCGGTCTGGTTGTTGATCACCAGGAACACGATGGGCAGATTCCACAGCGCCGCGATGTTCAGCGACTCGTGGAAGGCGCCGATATTGGTGGTGCCCTCACCCATCTGGCACACTACGACGTCGTCGCCGCCGCGGTAGTCGATGGCCAGCGCCGCGCCGATGGCGAGCGGAACCTGGCCGCCGACAATGGCGTAACCGCCGAGCAGTCGGGTGGCGGTGTCGTACATGTGCATGGATCCGCCCCAGCCCTTGGAGGTGCCGGTGGAGCGTCCGTACAGCTCGGCCATGACGCGGCCGGGCTCGATGCCCTTGGCCAGCGCGTAACCGTGCTCGCGGTAGTTGGTGAACAGGTAGTCGGTGGGGCGCATGGCCTTTCCCACACCGACGACGGTCGCCTCCTCACCGAGGTTGAGGTGGCAGTAGCCGCCGATCTTGGCCTGCTGGTACGCCTGCGCGGTGCGCTCCTCGAAGCGGCGGATGAACAGCATGTCGGTGTACAGCTCGCGCAGCGTGTTCGCATCCGCGCCGCCGAAATCGGCTCCGCCGAGCAGGTTTTCGGCTGCGCCCTTTTCGAACGTGGCTGCGTCGGCGGCCTGGTCGGCCGGGCGGGTGGCCTTGCGCGCCGTCTTGCGCGGCGCGGCGGTGGTCGTGGTCATGACGGGACTCCTCAACGCTTCCGGGGCGGCGCGACGTGAACCGGCAGGCCCAGCCCGACCAGGGCGGCCTCCATGCCGATCTCGCCGAGGGTGGGGTGGGCGTGAATGGTGTCGGCGAGCTCGTCGAGGGTCGCCTCCAGCGAGATCGCCAGGGCCCCTTCGGTAATGAGATCGCTGGCCGACGGGCCGATGATGTGCACGCCCAGCACCTCCTGGTGCCGCTTGCCGGCGACGATCTTCATGAAGCCCTCCTGATCGCCGAAGGACTTGGCCCGGCCCAGCGCCGCGAACGGGAACTTGGCGGTGATGACGTCGTGGCCCGCGGCCTTGGCGGCGTCCTCGGTGAGGCCGACGCTGGCGATCTCCGGATGGGTGAAGGTCGCGGCGGGGATGACGTTGTAGTCGATGTGGGCGTCGCGGCCGGCGATGGTGTCCGACGCGACCAGGCCCTGATGCGAGGCGACATGCGCGAGCAGCGCCTTACCGGTGACGTCGCCGATGGCGTAGACGTGCTCCACGGCGGTGCGCAGTTGCGCGTCGACGGGAATGAAACCCCTTGCGTCGGTGTCGATTCCGGCGACGTCGAGGCCCAGCCCGGCGGTATTGGGGCGGCGGCCGACGCCGACCAGCACCACGTCCGCGGCGAGCTCCTGCGCCTGCGGGCCGCCGACGGTGACCGTCAGGCCGTTGTCGCCCTGGGCGAGGGCGGTGACGGTGGCGCCGGTCAGCACCTTGATACCGCGCTTGCTGAACGAGCGCACCAGGGCGGTGCCGATCTCCTTGTCCTCCAAGGGAACCAGGCGATCCTGCATCTCCACCACGGTGACATCGGCGCCGAACTCGTGGAACAGGTTGGCCCACTCGGCGCCCACCGCGCTGCCGCCGATGACGACCAGCCGCCTCGGCACCTCGGTGAGGCCGAACGCGCCGTCGGAGGTGATCACGCCGGGCAGGTCCGCGCCCGGGATCGGGAGGACGGCCGGGATCGAACCGGTCGCGACGATGACGTCCTTGGCGGTGACCGTGCGGACCGCGTTGGCGGTCGGGGCGGCGGCGTAGCGCGGGCCGCCTTCATAGATCGGCGACGGACCGGCCTCGACGATCTCGACAGCGGTCGGGCCCGTGAAGCGGGCGTGGCCCTCGATGACGGTCACGCCATTGGCCTTCAGCAGGCCCGCGACGCCGTCGGTCAGCTCCTTGACGATGCCGTCCTTGCGCTGCCGCACCGCGGCGTAGTCGAAGCGCAGGTTGTCGGCGTAGATGCCGAAGTCGGCGGCGTGCGCGACGGTGTGGAAGACCTCGGCGGACCGCAGCATCGCCTTGGTCGGGATGCAGCCCCAGTTCAGGCAGACGCCGCCCGGGCGTTCCTTCTCGGCCAGGGCCACTTTCAGGCCCCGCTGCGCGGCGCGGATGGCGGCCACGTAACCGCCCGGACCGCCGCCGATCACCAGAAGATCGAATTCCGGCACTCGTGGTGCTCCTCGTTCTCGATTGCTCGACCCGCCATCGGTTGTGATACGAGTCATCCCGATCGAGTCTGTCGGTCACCAAATGCACAATCAATGCACTCGAAGCCCATATATGACAGGGCGCGATTGGGCGGAGAGCACAATCAGTACCCGTCAGTAGCGGGCATTCGACGGCTCAGTCGCGGGCGGTGCCGGTCAGTTCCAAGGCGGCCAGGGCGAGGGAAAGTTCCAGGTAGACGCGCTGCCCCTCGAGCGGGCGGCCGAGCAGCGTGGTGATGCGCTGCAGCCGGTTGATGACCGTGTTCCGATGGCAGTGCAGCTTCGGCGCGGCGTTCGCGGCCGAGCAGTTCTCGGCCAGCCAGACGGCCAAGGTGCGCAGCAGGATGTCGCGTTCCTTGGGCTGCAGATCCAGCACCGGGCCGAGGGTGTGCGTGAGGAGTAGATCGGTCAGATCGGGAGAGCGCAGCAGCAGCGCCTCCGGGTAGCGCTCGTCCAGCGACACCAGCAGTCCCCGCTTGTCGCCGGGCACCGTGTCCAGGGCGAGCACCGCCAGCCCGTGCGCGGTGTCGATCGCCGCCAGGCCCGCGACCACAGGGGAAACACCTGCCCGAACCCGGATCAACGGCCGAATCTGTTGCAGCACAGCGGAAGCCTCGCGATGCTCCAGCGACACCAGGCCGACCGTGGAATCCACCCGCTCATGCCAGACGGACCGGATACCCGACACCCCCAGCGCCGCCTCGGTGCCCATGTGCAGCCGCGGCCCGCCCTCACCGCGCGCCACCACCACGAGATACGCCCCGTTCGCGGGCAGATTCAACTCGCGCCCGGCTCGCGCCGCGAAGGTCGCGTCGTGCGCCCGGCCCGCCAGCAGATCCTCGATCAGCGAATGCCGGCGCCGCTCGTCACTGCGCACGCGATCGAGTTCGGTGTTCCGGTACGAGGTCACCAGCGCCGACGACATGCCGTCGACCACGGCCCACATCGCCGAACCGACCTGTCGGGTCTCCGCCGAACCGATGTCATCGGCCTTGTCCAGCAACGCTTCCCACACGATCTGGCCGCCCAGCCGGAAAGTTCGCAGCATGGCTTCCAACGGCACGCCCTGCTCGGCCCGTCGCCTGCCGATGGCCGCGGCCACATCGTCCCCATCCGGATCCGGCGGCTGCCCGCCCAGCAGATCCAGAATCCGCGTCAGATACCGCCGGCACCCGTCCCGCAGATCCGCGCGCGGCACCGCCGTGTAGTCCGTCCATCCCGGGTTGTCGGTGAAAATGGCCCCGATCAGCTGCTTCGTGAGCTCCGGCACCTCCGCCTGGCATGCGGCGGCCAACCGTTGGGTACCAACGGTCGGAACCGGATGCCTGGGAGCCGCCACGATCCTCAACCTACGCCGCGGCACCGGACGCCCGAGCGAGCCCGGCCCGCCCGCCGGTCAGCGACTCTCGATCGAGCCGAGGACCGGCTTGATGTCCAGGATCGGGGTGCCGTCCATCGCTTCCAGGCCGGCCACCCCCAGCACCTCCGGGCCGACCGCGGTCAGGGTGACCTCGTGCAGGCCGATCGGGTTGGGGCGGTCGGGGGAGCGGGTGGCGAAGACGCCGGTGGGCGGGCGGGTGCGGTCGCCGCGCGGGTAGACGGCGAGGGTGTCACGGCTGCCCGCGTGCAGCCAGGTGAGCAGGATGACGCGCATGCCCGGATGGAGATCGGCTGCGGCCGCCGCGAATTCGGGGGCGAGGATGATGTCGGCGGGCGGGGCGTCCTCGTCGGCCTGGCGTGGGGCGCCCGCCCGGTCGGTGAGCGGGGAGCGGACCCGGCCCACCGGGCGCACCTCGAAATGATCGGGGCTGCTGGGGGATTCCGAGGACACGATCGTCTGCTCCTTCCGTCGAGGGGCCGAACCGTTGGCCCGGCCATTGCCGTTATAGCCGACGGGGTAGCCGGCGTCCATGATCGATTCCCGGCCGAGCGTGACGAACTGCGATGTCCGACGTCCGCCGCGGCGTCCTCGCGCGGGGCATCGATCTTGTGACATGGGGATTGCCGGCTGCTGTCACATTCTGCGGGGTTGGTCGGTCATGAAGGTGTGGGCGGGCAACGGACGTGACGAACTGGACCTGGTGGCACGGGAATTCGCCAGCCGAACCGGCGGCGCCCCGCGCGTCGTGTTCGATTTCACCGTCGCCGACGGCCGGATCACCGCCATCGAAATGCTCGCCGATCCTGATCTGCTCAGTGACCTGAACCTCGAAATGCGCTGAGCCAATTCGCCATCCGGCGAACACACACCGGCATTCACAATCGCGATCGGGCCGTTTCCGAACGGCCTGATCGCCGTATCCGAGATCATTTCGGAGATTTGCCGGAGACGGTGTTGAACCGATTCCGCCATGATTTCCGCTGATCAGACTGGGCGCCACGGTTTTTCGCCGACCTGGTGTTTGGACGGCGTATGATCGGCCGCGATGGGCACCCGGAGCCAGCGCCTGCGAGTTATGACTACCGACTGGGACGTGTTCGTGCACGGCCTGGCCGGCTTTCTCGCGAAACTACCCTCGCGCGCGACCGTCATCCTCGCCGCCACCGGCAATCGCTACGTGCAATTCCAGCAGTTCGATATCAAACTCTCCGCCGAGCTGACCGGCAATTACTATCTCGCCGAACCGATTTCCGAAACAGCGGACCGGCTACTACGCGATCTCGGCTGGACCGCCCCCGCTCTCCAGCACGAAATCGAGAACTGGCGCCGCACCCTTTTCTGGCCCATCGGCCGCACCGGCTTCGAGGATCTCGCTTGCTCCGCCGCGCGCGGCCTGCACGAAGCCCTCGGCGTCCCGACACCCGACGATCTGCGCGCCACCGGCTGGACCGCGACCACCGCCCTGGATCTTTCCGCCCTGGCCGCGCCGTCCCGGCCCCGGTCGGACCAGCAGGACGATACGTAGTGCGCCCGCGATCGTGCCTTCAATTCCGCACAGCAGTGGGGAATTTCGGGCAGCCCCAGCTCGCCGGGCAGCCCCGGGTCACGCGGGCCAGTGCGAGCGACCCCAGTTGATCAGGGCAACCATGTCGTCGCCTGCGACGGCAGTGTCGAACTCCCCGTCGAAGCTCTCCTCACCCGAGACGACGCCGCACAGCCGGACCTGGCTGTCGTCGAACCTGGCGGTCGACCGCGTTGTTCACAGGCGAGAGCCCCGTCGCGGGTGAGGCGACGGAGCTCGGCGGGGGAGCGGGTCAGCCCACCAGGTTGTGGTGCAGGCGCAGGATGGTGCCGGCGTCCAGACCCAGGCCCTTGGTGAGGAAGTGGTCGAAATCGCCGTACCGCTGGTTCATCTGGTTCACCGCGGTGTCCAGATACTCGTCACTGACCACCTGGAGCGGGATCAGCAGATCGGGGTTCTGCATGATCCCGGCCGCCTTCAGCTGCGCCCGCTGCGCGGCGTCCGCGGCGGCCCGGTACTGGTTGGACAGCAGGTAGTCCTGGCGCGCGATGGTCTCCGGTACACCTACCGCCCGCAGCAGCACATACGTCATCCAGCCGGTCCGGTCCTTGCCCGCCGTGCAGTGGTAGAGCGTCGCCCCGCCGGCGGCCGCGATGTCCTTGACGGTCTGACCGAACTTGGACACCGAATCCGCGCTCAGGAAGCTGACATACGCGTCCTTCATCATCTGCTCGGCCTTGCCGTCCCCGAGCGCCGCCTGCTGCTGCACCGGGTCCTTGGACCCGATCGCCTGCGCCATTCTGATGTACATGCCGCCGTCGTCGATCGGCCGCGTTGATGCACATGCCGCCGTCGTCGATCGGCCGCGCCACCGCGGTCAATCCGCTCGGCAGCCGATCCGCCCCCTGCGCCTGCACCTCGGCCTGCGTCCGGAAGTCGATCACCTTCTGAATACCCAGCGTCCCCAGCTTCTGGACATCCGCATCGGTCAGCTTGTTCAGTGCATCGGACCGAATCACCTTGCCGGACCGCGTCGGATCCCCGGTATAGGTGATGTACCCACCCATATCCCGGACATTCACCGCCCCCTGCAAGGTGATCTGCGTGGCATCCGCCCGCATGATCGGCGCACCCACCGCAGCCGGCACGCCGCCTCCCACCCCGAGCGCCGCGGTAGCAACAGCAGTCAAAGTGAACACTGAAACACGAAGTCGTGCAAAACGTTTGGTCTTCACAGCCCGCGACGCTATGGCGGCTTACGCCTCCCCCGCAGACCTACCCACCAACCATCCGACCCACCGAACCTGCCACCCCGCCCACCGGGACAACGCCTGGGCCCCCGCCAATGTCATTGCACCCCAGTAAATCTCGCGCAACCATTCTACCGCGCCCACTCGCCGGCTTCAGCCCTGGATCGACCCCCGAGCGGGGGCTTGAACAGTGGAAGCGCACCGCTATCGCCCTGTGGCTGCGCATGTCCGGCTTCGAGGGGCGGGGCCCCAACCACCCTGCGGTCGAGGCCCCGGAGATCGGATGCGGCCCGATGTCGTAGCGATTCCCATGGCCCAATCTCGATTTCTGATAAACGAGCTGGGGATTCCACATCGACTGTGATTCCGAGATCGTGTGCCCAGCAGGCGAGGCCGAGAAGCGGAATCGAGAGCCGCCGTCTGGTTCGACTGGCGGTGTGGACGCGCAAGGGGGCGCAAAGCGTTGCGGTGGAAGGGGATCGAGAGTGTCGGCGCGGTGCCGAATCGGCGCGACCAGTTACTTGGCTAGGGGAGAGCGTGAATGTGGAAGAGCAGATGGAAGTCGACATGGCGATCGGGCAGTGCGTGCTCGCGGAGATGTACGAGGAGGACGCCGCGGCGGAACTGTCGATCGACATCGCAGGCGGGCAGTAGAGCGTCGCGGTGTCCTCGGATACCCGATCGGCGATCATGCCTTCCGACAACCTGCTGCAGACCGTCGGCGCACTGGTCGATCTGCACAGCCGAGCGGGAACCGGGCCGGCAGGCATGGTCTACCGGTACTCGAAGAACGAGGATGGGCGGTGGGCCATGGCGAGCAGCTTCGAATACGGGGAGCCCGCACCGCATTTCGGGCAGCCGCAGGAGCGGCGTGGGTGGCGACGCTGGCTCGGGCGCTGACGTTCTCGGGGTGAAAAGGGCGGAGCCCCGACCGCTCGGCGGTCAGGGCTCCTGAGATCGGTTGCGATCCTTCGACTTACACGTCGAAGTACAGCTCGAACTCGTAGGGGTGCGGCCGCAGGTTCACGGGCGCGATCTCCTGGGTGCGCTTGATGTCGATCCAGGTCTCGATCAGGTCCTCGGTGAACACGCCACCCGCGGTGAGGTAGTCGTGGTCCTCCTCGAGGCGGTCGATGACCGACGCCAGCGAGGTGGGGGCCTGCGGGATGTTCTTGGCCTCCTCCGGCGGGAGCTCGTAGAGGTCCTTGTCGACGGGGGCGAGCGGCTCGAGCTTGCGCTGGATGCCGTCGATGCCGGCCATCAGCATGGCGGCGAAGGCCAGGTACGGGTTACCCGAGGAGTCCGGCGCGCGGAACTCGATGCGCTTGGCCTTCGGGTTGGAACCGGTCACCGGGATACGCACGGCAGCCGAGCGGTTGCGCTGCGAGTACACCAGGTTGATGGGGGCCTCGTAGCCCGGCACCAGACGGTGGTACGAGTTGACGGTCGGGTTGGTGAACGCCAGCAGCGACGGGGCGTGGTGCAGGATGCCGCCGATGTAGTGACGCGCCAGGTCCGACAGGCCCGCGTAGCCGGCCTCGTCGTGGAACAGCGGCTTGCCGTCCTTCCACAGCGACTGGTGGGCGTGCATGCCCGAGCCGTTGTCGCCGAACAGCGGCTTCGGCATGAAGGTAACGGTCTTACCCTCCTGCCACGCGGTGTTCTTCACGATGTACTTGAACAGCTGCAGGTCGTCAGCGGCGCCCAGCAGGGTGTTGAAGCGGTAGTTGATCTCGGCCTGACCGGCGGTGCCGACCTCGTGGTGGCCGCGCTCCAGCTCGAAGCCCGCGTTCTGCAGGTTGGTCGAGATCTTGTCGCGCAGGTCGACGTAGTGGTCGTACGGGGCGACCGGGAAGTAACCACCCTTGTTGCGAACCTTGTAGCCACGGTTCGGGGTGCCGTCCAGGTTGTACTCCGCACCGGTGTTCCAGGAGCCCGAGATCGAGTCGATCTCGTAGAAGGCGCCGTTCATCGCCGAGTCGTAGCGGATCGAGTCGAAGATGTAGAACTCCGCCTCGGCGCCGAAGTACGCGGTGTCCGCGATACCGGTCGAGCGCAGGTACTCCTCCGCCTTCCGGGCGATGTTGCGCGGGTCGCGGGAGTAGGCCTCGCGGGTGAACGGGTCGTGCACGAAGAAGTTCAGGTTCAGGGTCTTCGCGGCACGGAAGGGGTCGATCCGCGCGGTGCTGAAGTCGGGGAGCAGCAGCATGTCCGACTCGTCGATCGACTGGAAGCCGCGGACGGACGAACCGTCGAACGCCAGGCCCTCGTCGGCGAGATCAGCGGTGAACGCCTTCGCCGGGATCGAGAAGTGCTGCTGCACACCGGGGAGGTCGGTGAAACGAATGTCGACGTATTCGACCTCCTCCTCCTTGATGTACTTGATGACCTCGTCGGCCGTGCTGAACGCCACTTGTACTCCTTACGGATCGGTTCCCAGCCAGTGGTGACTGCATGGGTTCGTCGCGACCACACGGTATGGACGCGGTGTTTCCCTGCAATCAAGGCTGTGTTTCGCCAGTGTTACACGCACAGCTGGCCGGGGGTTCGGCGGTGCCCCCGGGTTCGCGAAGACGCCACAGCGGTCGCCGAGCAATGCTCGACCAGCAGGAACATCCTGCCACCGACCTGCCCGAAGCGGCTGTTAAGACTCTGAAAAGTTAGGGTCCTTACCAGGTGAAGCCCGGCCATCGTGACAATCCTCACCGTCGGGCATCCACCTGGCAATCTCGGATGCTGAACGATTGCGCAGTACCCCGGAATCGGGTGAACAGCTAGGACGCGCCCATATATGGTTCCCGTCCTCGCGCCCCGACCGGCAGGGGTGCGAAACCGGTCCGCCGACGCCGCCTAAGCTGGGCCCATGGCTCGTATCACCGGCTCCTGGCTGTCCGGACCGAACGCCGAATCCGGAGGCAACCCGCCCGGTGAATATCAGGGCAAGGAACTCGGCCTGCCGCAATCCGGACCCGGCGCGCTCGCCCCCTTCACCCGCCGGGTGCTGGCCCTGGTCGTCGACTGGTTCATCTCGATGGGCCTGGCCGCGATCATCGTGCGGCCCGACGCCGAGCGCATCATCTCGAAGATGACCATTCCCAAGGGGCAGCAGCCGCCCTCGCACTTCGAGGTCATCACGCAGGCGCTGTCGACGCCGACGCTGCTGGTGTGGTTCGTGCTCGGGATCGCCGCGGTCACCCTGTTCGGTTTCACGCCCGGCCAGTACTTCCTGAAGCTGCGGGTCACCCGGGTCGACGCCGAGGCGCCGGTCGGTTTCATCCGCGCCCTGGCCCGGCAGCTCATCCTGCTGTTCGTCATCCCCGCCCTGTTCACCGACAGCGACGGCCGCGGCATGCACGACCGCGCCACCGGCACCACCCTGGTCTACAGCCGCTGACTCCCGTCCCGGACTTACGCGCGGGTTGATTCGAAACACACCTCCCGCGCGCGTCGACGTGCGCCGGGACCGTGACCTGCGATGCTGTTGGTGCACTGTGTAATAGGGCGTTGCCAAATGTTCACCCCAGTTTGCTTTCAATCGGTATGGTGACGGCGATTTGCCGGGACGCAGCCGCCAGGTTGACGTCGGGCAGGTAGCTGATGTTGTGCCGATGGAGGATCGATGCTCGAGGACTACCGGGCTGCCGCGCGGAGATTCAGCCGGCGGTCCCTGTTCGCGACCACCGGCCTGCTCGGCCTGGCCGCCGCCGGCGCCGCCGTCAGCGCGGGCGGTAACGCCGCGGTCGACCCCGAGGAGATCGGCCAGGCCACCGCTGTCGGCATCAATCCTGTCATCCGGGTGGAACGGGTTTACTCGACCGCCCGCCGCCGCGATGTGGACCTGGTCACCATCCTGCCGCCCGGCGTTCCCACCGAGAACCTGCCGGTGTCACTGCTGCTGCACGGCCTGCACGGCACCGCCCGCACCGCGGCCGTCGGCAATATCGCCGACCTCCTGGCCGCCGCGGTCGCCACCCGGCTCTCCCCGGCCTTCGGTTTCGTGGCCCTCGACGGTGGTGACAACTACTGGCACGACCACGGCACCGGCGACGATCCGATGTCCATGCTGCTCAACGAGGTTCCCGGCTGGCTGGCGCAGCGCCGTCTGGGCGGGCCGGGCGGCATGCCGTTCGCCTGCACCGGCACCTCCATGGGCGGCTTCGGCGCGCTGGTCTACT
This sequence comes from Nocardia niigatensis NBRC 100131, assembly GCF_000308655.1. Taxonomy (GTDB): domain Bacteria; phylum Actinomycetota; class Actinomycetes; order Mycobacteriales; family Mycobacteriaceae; genus Nocardia; species Nocardia niigatensis. The sequence goes on from NZ_BAGC01000019.1 coordinate 114,668, forward strand.
CGCGCCGCCGCTTCGAACAGGGCCGGCCGCTGAACGCGGTTGCCACCATGTCGCCGGGGTTGCTCACCTCGTGGACCGAGATGGCCAAGCGGAACGCCTTCATCGACGCCGATCAGTGGGCGGCGCTCGACCCGCTGCGCAACCTCGACAAGGCGGGCCCGGCCCCTGTCGGGGTGTGGTGCGGCGACCGCGACCGCTTCATCGACGGCTGCCGCCGCTACATCGCCACCGCCCACCCCGAGGTGGGCCTGGTGACCCCGGGCACGCACACCGACGAGTACTGGAGCACGGTCACTCCGGACGTCCTCCGCTTCCTCTCCCGCCACGTCGGCTGACACCGGATCCGCGCGCGAATACCGCTGCGCCGCTGACGGTTCCGCAACGAACGAGGCCCGCGTCCTGGGGACGCGGGCCTCGGCGTTTCCGATGGATCAGCGGCGGCGGATGCTGCGCTGAACGCCGCGCATCTTCGCGCCATTCGGCAGCGGACCCTTGGGGAGGGCCGGGCCGCCACGGGTGGCCAGCGCCGACAGCCGGCCCTCGATGAGGTCCATGCGCTTGGCGTCGATATTGCGGGGAAGCTTGGTCAGGTAGCGCTGCAGTTCCTTCAGCGGCACCTGGTCCTGCTCGTTGCCGATGACGACGTCGTAGATCGGAGTGTCGCCGACGAGGCGGGAGACCTTCTTCTTCTCCTGGGCGAGCAGGGATTTGACGCGCTGCGGCGAGCCCTCGGCGACCAGGATGACACCGGGCAGGCCGACCACGCGGTGCACGGCGTCGAGCTGGGTGGTGGCGGCGACACCGGGGGAGACGCGCCACTTGCCCTGCAGGTTGTCGAGCACCCAGGCGGCCGCGCCGGCCTGGCCCTCGGCCTTGGCGTACACGTTCTTCTGGACCCGGCGGCCGAAGATGATGAACGCGGCCAGCGCGCCCAGCAGCAGACCGATCGGCAGCAGGAACCACTGCATGCCGAAGATCAGGCCGATCACCAGGAACACCACGGTGATGCCCACGAAGGCGCCGATCATCAGCGGCAGCAGCAGCTTGTCTTCCTTGCGCTGCATCTGGAATGCCTGCCAGAGTTGCTGGCGGCGCTCCTTCGACGCCTGTTTGCGCGCCGCCTTCGCCGCGGCCTTCGCTTCCTTCGACGGATTACCGCCCTTGCCTGCTGCCATGCGATCCAGCTTAATGGCCCGGGTACGCCCGGTTCGCGACGGGATCATCGGGATGGCGGGCGGTCGGTGCCGCCAGGGCCTCAGCCCGTGCTCTTGGCCTTGTCCCGCATCGACTCCGCCAGCTGGGTGGGCATGGCCTCGTGCCGGGCGTAGCCGCGGGTGAACGTGGCCGCGCCGTGCGCCAGCGAACGCAGGTCCACCGCATAGCGGCTGAGCTCCAGTTCCGGCACCTCGGCGCGAATCGCGGTGCGCCCCAGCCCCACCGGCTCGGTGCCCAGCACCCGGCCGCGACGGCTGGACAGATCACCCAGCACCGGGCCCACATAGTCGTCCGCGACCACCACGTTCACTTCGGAAATCGGCTCCAGCAGACTGATACGCGCGGCGCCGGCCGCCTCGCGCAGCGCCAGCGCCCCGGCCATCTGGAAGGCCGCGTCCGAGGAGTCGACCGAGTGCGCCTTCCCGTCGTACAGGGTCACCCGCACATCCACCAGCGGATATCCCGCCGCCACACCCCGGAGGGCCTGGGCGCGCACACCTTTCTCCACCGACGGAATGAACTGCCGCGGAACGACTCCGCCCACCACCTTGTCCACGAACTCGATCCCGGACCCCTCCGGCAGGGGAGCCACCTCGATCTCGCAGATGGCGTACTGCCCGTGCCCGCCGGACTGCTTCACGTGCCGACCGCGCCCGGACGCCTCGGTGGCGAAGGTCTCCCGCAATGCCACCTGGTGATCGACGACGTCGACCTGCACCCCGAACCGCGACCGCAGCCGTTCCAGCGCCACATCGCGGTGCGCCTCACCCAGGCACCACAGCACCAGCTGATGGGTGTCGGGATTCTGTTCCAGCCGCACCGTCGGATCCTCGGCGACCAGCCGCGAGAGCCCCTGCGACAGCTTGTCCTCATCGGCCTTGCTGTGCGCCTCGACGGCGACCGGCAGCAGCGGATCCGGCATGGACCACGGCTCGATGATGAGCGGATAGTCCTTGGCGGACAATGTGTCTCCGGTCTCGGCGTGCGAGAGCTTGCTCACGCACACGATGTCCCCGGCGATGGCCTGCGGCAGCGGCCGCTGCTGTTTCCCGAACGGCGCGGACACGCCGCCGACGCGGTCGTCGGCATCGTGGTCGCCGCCATCGCCCGCATTGTGCCCGCACACGTGCACGGTGTCGTCGGCGTGCAGCGTGCCCGAGAACACCCGCACCAGCGACAACCGGCCCACATACGGATCGGAGGCGGTGCGGATCACCTCGGCGGCAAGCGGCGCGGCCGGATCACACGCCAGCGCGGCGGCCTTGCCGCCGGATCCGGTCGCGGACACGGGATGCTCTGCGGGCGTGGGGAATCCGCGCGTGATGAGATCCAGGATCTCGACGGTGCCCAGCCCCTGCCGCGCGCCCTCCGGCGGCGGCGCGGCGATCAGCACCGGATGGAAACTCCCGCGCGCCACGGCCTTCTCGAGGTCCGCGACCAGCGTGGCGAGGTCGATCTCCTCGCCGCCGATGTAGCGGTCCATCAGGGTCTCGTCCTCGCTCTCCGCGATGATGCCCTCGATGAGCCGGTCGCGAGCCTCCGCCATCTGTTCCCGCTGCTCCTCGGACGCGGGCGTTTCGAGGCGTTCCCCGGTGGCGTAGTCGTAGACGTGCTGGGTGAGCAGTTCGATGAGCCCGGTCACCGGCCGGTGCCCGTCGGGCGCTTTGGGCCCGTACACCGGAAGATGCAGCGGCAGCATGCTTTCCGACCGTCCGCCGCCCAGGATCTCGCGGCAGGTCTCGGTCATCTCGTCGAAATCCGCACGCGCGGTGTCGAGGTGGGTGAGCACGATGGCGCGCGGCATGCCGACGCGCGCGCACTCCTCCCACAGTGCCAGGGTCGCCCCGCTCACGCCCTCCACGCCCGCGGCGCTGGAGAGTACGAAAAGGGCCGCGTCCGCTGCCCGCAGACCGGCCCTGAGTTCCCCGACGAAATCGGCGTAGCCGGGAGTGTCCAGCAGATTGACCTTGACCCGCTCCCAGCCCATCGGCACCACCGACAGCTGGACCGATCGATGTTGTCGCTGCTCGATGTCGTCGTAGTCGGAGACGGAGGTCCCGTCCTCCACCCGCCCGGCTCTGGGTACCGCCCCGGCCGCCACCGCGAGGGCCTCCACCAGCGTGGTCTTCCCGGACCCGCTGTGCCCCACCAGCACCACATTCCGTATTTCGTCCGGCCTCTCGGCCACGACCACCCTGCCGTTGACGCCTTGCGCCGTCGTCGTTCGCTCGACCATGGCTCGCTCCCGGGGTCGATCATTGCGGTAGTTCGAGCTTCCCACCAGCGAGGCTGTCCCGTGCGCGAATCGCGGGATAACTCGTCTACCAGCGTTTCAGCGGGGGCCGCACGGCATTCACCCGGAGGTCACGGGTCATGGAGCCCGCATAGACGACTGCGCGCCGCGTCCCTCACGGGTCGCGGCGCGCAGTCGGGAATCGAGTGACGCGAATTCGGTGCGCTACGAACCGAAACGGGCCAGCACGCTGGTGGCCTCCTGCGAAGCGGTGCCCTCCTCGGCGAGGTGCTGCATCTCCGGGGAGATCTCGCGGCCGTGGTGGCGCATGGCCTGCGCGTAGAGCCGCCCGGCCCGGTAGGACGAGCGAACCAGCGGACCCGCCATGACACCGGCGAAGCCCATCTCCTCGGCGGCCTTGGAGTGCTCCACGAACTCCTCCGGCTTCACCCACCGGTCGACCGGGTGGTGACGCGGCGACGGCCGCAGGTACTGGGTGATGGTGATGATGTCGCAGCCCGCCTCGTGCAGGTCGCGCAGACCCTGGGTGACTTCCTCCGGGGTCTCGCCCATGCCCAGGATGAGGTTGGACTTGGTGACCAGACCGGCCTCGCGCGCCGCGGTGATGACCGCCAGCGACCGCTCGTAGCGGAACGCGGGCCGGATGCGCTTGAAGATGCGCGGCACCGTCTCCAGATTGTGCGCCAGCACCTCCGGACGTGACTCGAACACCTCGGCCAGTTGCTCGGGCACCGCGTTGAAGTCCGGGATCAGCAGCTCGACGCCGGTGTGCGGGTTGAGCCGCTTGATGGCGCGGACGGTCTCGGCGTAGAGCCAGGCGCCGCCGTCCTCGAGGTCGTCGCGCGCGACACCGGTGACGGTCGAGTAGCGCAGCCCCATGGCCTGCACGCTCTCGGCCACGCGCCGCGGCTCGTCCCGGTCCAGGGCGGCGGGCTTGCCGGTGTCGATCTGACAGAAGTCGCAGCGGCGGGTGCACTGTTCACCGCCGATGAGGAAGGTGGCCTCCCGGTCCTCCCAGCACTCGAAGATGTTGGGACACCCGGCTTCCTCGCAGACCGTGTGCAGCCCTTCGCGTTTCACCAGGCCCTTGAGTTCGGTGTACTCGGGGCCCATGGTGGCGCGGGTGCGGATCCACGAGGGCTTGCGCTCGATCGGGGTCTCGGCGTTGCGGGCCTCGATGCGAAGCAGCTTGCGGCCATTGGGTGCGGCCGTGTTATCGGATGCCGGGGTATCGACGGAGGTCACTTTGTCCACCCTACGCTGGTGATCATTCGGCCTTGGCAGGCACGGTTCGCGGCACCACCGGGAGCTGATCGGTCGTCGATGCGGGAAGCGGCTCCGGACATTCGGCTGACGTCTTCACGCAGTGGGAGATGGTGTGGTCGGCCACCTTCAGAGCGCCATCGAGGGCGCGCGCGATCGCGTCGGCCGCCAGCGGCCGCACCTGGTCGACGGTCACCTCACGCCCGAGTTCGCGACTCAGGGTGGTGACCCCGGCATCGCGAATCCCGCACGGCACAATGGCATTGAAGCCGTCCAGGCTGGAATTGCAGTTGAGTGCGATGCCGTGCATGGTGACCCCGCGCTGGATGCGCACGCCGATGGCCGCCACCTTGCGTTCGGGCTGATACTCCGTCTCCGGCACCCAAACGCCCGAACGGCCTTCCACCCGGCCGGTTTCCAGTCCGAGCTGCGCGCATACCGCGATGAGCGCTTCCTCCAGCCGACGCACGTAGGCCACCACATCGACGGGTTCGGCCAGCCGGACGATCGGGTAGCCGACAAGTTGCCCCGGTCCGTGCCAGGTGATCTTCCCGCCGCGATCCACCTCGATGACCGGAGTGCCGTCCATAGGCAGATCCTGCGGCTCGGTGCGGCGCCCGGCGGTGTAGACGAAGGGGTGTTCCAGCAGAAGCAGCCGGTCCTGCCCGATGCCGTCAGCGCGTTCGGTGGCAATGGCTCGCTGAAGCTCCCAGGCTTCCTGATAGTCGATGAGGCCCAGATTCTCGACGGAAAGGGGTGTGTCGTCGAAGCGGGCCGATACCGCGCTGGGTAACGGTGCGGTGGCCGTACTGCTCGTGCTCACGGCTGCGACGTTACCCCTTCATCGAGGACAGTCTGCATCAGTGTGAGATCCATCCAGCGCCCGAACTTGTGCCCGACCTCGGGTAGCTGCCCGACGATCCGGAACCCGAACTTCTCGTGCAGGGCGATCGACGTGCGGTTACTCGATTCGATCGCCGCGATCATGGTGTGCACGCCGTTCAGGCTCGCGCGGTCCAACAGCTCTCGCATGAGCGCGGTGGCGACGCCGCGGCGCTGGAATATATCCGACACGTACACCGAGTTCTCGACCGCGAAGCGGTAGCCGGACTTCGGCCGGAACTGGCCGTAGCTGGCGTACCCCGCCACCCGGCCGTCGATCTCGGCCACCAGCACCGGATGTCCTGCCCCGGTCCGTGTCGCGAACCACGCCTTGCGCTCGTCCAGGTCGGCGAGCTCGGTATCCCAGATGGCCGTGGTCTCGGCGATGGCGTTGTTGTGGATCACCAGGATCTCCGGCAGATCGCTCTCACGCGCATCCCGCACCAGCAGGTCGGACGGTTGATCGGTCACGTCCCACACGGTATCGACGGGTCCGGTGTGATGTGCGCCGCGCCCATCGGAACGGGCCGGATCAGCTGGACTGGCCGAGCGTCGCGGACAGCGCCGCGCCGATGGTCGGGTGCTGGAAGGAGTATCCGGCCTCTTCGAGAGCGGTGGGAATCGCCCTGGGGCCGTGCAGGATTGCCTCTTCGGCGAACTCGCCGACCGCCAGCCGCAAAGCGAACGCGGGCACCATCAGCGGCGTCGGCCGGTGCATGACGCGGCCCAGCGCCCGGGTGAACTCCGCATTGGTGACGGGCGCGGGACCCACCATATTGACTGGGCCGGAAAGGGTTTCGTGGGTGAGCGCGTAGATGATCGCGCCGACCTCGTCGTCCAGGGAGATCCACGGGACGTACTGGCGGCCACTGCCCAGGCGTCCGCCGAGGCCGAGATAGTAGAGGGGGTACAGCATTCCGAGCATGCCGCCGTGCCGGGCCAGCACCACCGCCGAACGCAGCAGCACCGTGCGCACGCCGGCCTCGGCGGCCTGTGCGGTGGCGGCCTCCCAGTCGGTGCACAGGCGGGCCAGGAAACCTGTTCCGGCGGGGGAACTTTCGGTGACGACCCGGTCGCCGCCGTCGCCGCCGTAGTAGTGCACGCCGCTGGCATTGACCAGCGTCGGCACTCCCGCGTCGGCGACCGCGGCGGCCAGCACGTCGGTGGGGACGATGCGGCTGTCGCGCAACTCCTGCTTGTAGCTGCCGGTCCAGCGCTGCCGCCCGATGCTCGCGCCGCAGAGATTCACCACGGCGTCGGCGCCGCGCAGCGCACGCTCGTTCAGGTTGGAACGGACGGGGTCCCAGGTGAATTCGTCGCGGGCGTGCACGGGACGGCGCACGAGGCGGGTCACCTCGTGCCCGTCGCGGCGCAGAGCCGCGACGAGCGCCGTCCCGATCAGCCCGGACGAACCGGCGATCACGACCTTCATCCGATCAATCCCGCAGCCGGCATCCGAGGACTCCTACAGGCCGAGGTCACCCTCGAACGCCGCCTCTTCCAGCCGGTGCTTGACGGTGGTCAGGAAGCGACCCGCGTCGGCGCCGTCGATGAGGCGGTGGTCGTAGGTGAGCGGCAGGTAGGCCATCGACCGGATGCCGATGAACTCGGAGCCGTCGTCGCTGATCACCATGGGGCGCTTGACGATCGCACCGGTGCCGAGCATGGCGGCCTGCGGCGGCAGCAGGATCGGGGTGTCGAACAGCGCGCCGTTCGAGCCGATGTTGGTGATGGTGAAGGTGCCGTTGGCGAGCTCGTCGGGCTTCAGGCCGCCGGTGCGGGCACGGTTGGCGATATCGGCGATGGCGCGCGCCAGTCCGGCCAGCGACAGGTCGTTGGCGTTGTGGATGACCGGCGAGAGCAGACCCTGCTCGGTGTCGACCGCGATACCCAGGTTGACCACCGAGTGGTAGGTGATCTCCTTGGTGTCGGAGTTGTACGACGCGTTCATGTTCGGGTGCACGGCCAGTGCCTCGATGACGGCCTTGGCGTAGAACGGCAGGAACGTGATGTTCACGCCCTCACGCTGCTTGAACGCGGCCTTGGCGCGGTTGCGCAGGGCGGCGATCTTGGTCATGTCGACCTCGTGCACCTGGGTGAGCTGCGCGGTGGTCTGCAGCGACTCCACGGTCTTGGTCGCCGTGATCTGCCGGATGCGGGTGGCCTTCTGGACCGTGCCGGGCAGGTGCGCCAGCGACGGACGCGGCGCGGGCGCGGCGGC
>NZ_BAGC01000018.1 GCF_000308655.1 Nocardia niigatensis NBRC 100131
GGAAGTTCCCCGGCACGGACCGGGCATCGCACACACCAGTGCCGCGTCTGCGGCGCGACGGTCTACACCCCGCCGCTGGACTACCCCGAATGCGCCTGCGAGCAACGCACAGCAAGGCACAGCGAACCCTGAAGGGCCGGAACGCTTCTCGGAAAGCCGAGATCGCCCGCGCCAGCCAGGAACGATTCCTCGGCCGCCCCGGCCGCCTGGACCGCGCCGTCTACGCCGGCCACAGCCTCGCAGATCCGGCCTACTACTGATCCACGGCTTGCCTGCCCCACCAGGCAGGTGGAGGACCCAAAACAGCCTGTGGTCGGCGCTGTCCTTCAGCAGGGGTAATTGCCGTCGGGATTCGGCGTCATGCTGCCGATCCCGATGAGCATCTCTTTGATGTGTGAGCCGTCGTAGGCGGTGTCCGATCCGACGTCGCTCGACGACTTTCCGCTGTAGAGGGTGAACTCAGCTTTATCGGCGTCCCTCCAGGTGGGATTGATGCTGGAGACGGTCTTGGCGAGGGTGTCCGAGTGGTATTCGATGCTTTTGCAGGTGCCAGTCGAGACCTTCGACCAGTCCGGGTTGTGACCTCGCACCTGGCGGAGTTCGTTGGTGTCGTCGGGTAGGAGTTGGCGCGCCGCTTTGGTTGCGGTGGTCGCGTCACTCGGGGTCAGGAAGTGGAGGTGGCCGCTGATGATGTGCCCCTGCCAGGTGGTGAAGAGGGTGGGGTCCTGCGCGCAGAACAACACGCCGGGAGCAATCCACCACCCAATACCCGAACCCAGATGGCCAACCTGCTGCTGAACATGATGGGTGCGGTCGCCGAATTCGAACGCGCCCTCATCCTCGAACGCCAACGCGAAGGCAGTGCCAAAGCCAAAGCCCGCGGCGTCTACAAGGGCCGCAAACCCTCCCTCACCACCGAACAAGCCCGCGCCCTACGCGCCCGCGCTGCGGCCGGCGAGCCGAAAGCCAAGCTGGCCAAGGAATTCGGGGTCCACCGCGACACCGTCTACAGCTACCTCAACACCCGCCCACCTCTCCCCGAGGACCGCGGCCCGTTGCCCGACACCGCTGTGTAGGACCAGCCGCGCAGGCGGAATGGGTACCCGGCGGGATGTCGCCACCAGTATGCGGATCCGTATCACCCTCGGCACCGCCGACGCCGGGCATACCGCGACCATGACCTGGCTCGGGCTCGTAGTTTTTCAGACCGAGACTGGCATCACCCGGTCGGGCGAGGCCTCGCGCCAGGGAAGCCGTTGGCACACAGACGCTTTCAACATCTTCTCAAGTTGTGCGTGGGCTCGGCCGCGAATGCGGCCATAGAACGCTTGCGTAAAACGCACCTGGGAAAGTCTCGGCGCCGCACCGATCAGCCGCAATGCGGCGAAGCGGAAGAAGGTCTCCGCGTGATCAACACTGCACCGGATCGTGTGGGCTACCAGCGGGAGGCTTCCCGATGCGCTCGCTGAAGACGACGATCCATGCCTCTGCCGGCGGCATCGGAGCAACTGCAGCCCTGCTGTCATTTCCGTTGCCCGCCTTGCCGTGGCTGATCGGCGGACTGCTGATCATTCTGATCCTGGTCCTGGTTCCCCCGGTTTGGAGTGGATCCTTATCTCGCGATCCTGAGAAGCGCACCGACGACATCTCCATGGTGAAGGTGCTGCTTCGAGTCCACGACGGCAGCACCACAACTGGAAAATCTCGACGGAAGACGCGACAACGCTCCCGAAACCTGCGCCGCCCGCAGGGCTGCCCACCGTCGAGGGAAAAGAAGACGGCCCTGCGTCGGCAACGACCGACACCGCGAAATCTTCACCCACCACGCTGACGACGCGGACTGGTGGCTACACGGCCAGCCCCCTTCGGGTCGAAGGTGGCTGGCCGCCATCGGCTACTGCTGTGTCCGCCATTCCGTGAACACGAGCAGCCCGGTCACGATCGCCCAGCCGAGGGCATAGAGCGCAGCTCGCGCCGGGTTCCAGCTGTCGATGAGCAACGCGATCGCAAAAGCCGCGAGGCCGGCCGACAGTGCCGCGGGCCTGATCCATCGCTTCATGATCAGTCATCCTTCGCTGTAATTGCTATGGTGGTCTTCCCAACGGGCCTGACCCGAACATACTGGAGCACTTCGCGTTTGGAGCTCGGACACCGCTACGGAACGCAACCGGTGGGTGACCGACAACATCACAACCCACAGCTGTGGGTGCGGTGCGCCGGCGATGGGCAGTGGTACGCCGATCCGGCCACCACCACGGCGTAGCTCGGCGCGGACCTCCTCGGCGGCGGCTTGGCGAAAATGCCGCCAGGACGACCGACACCCATGGCGTGACGCTGGTGAATTTCGGGCTGTTCGACCTGCTCGGGTTACAGCTCTCGCCCCGGATTCGGGATCTGGGCCGCATCACCCTGTATCGGCCCGGTCCGCGCACCGATATCGAGACACGGTTTCCGCGCACGGGACCGTTGATGACGCGCAGGGTGAACATGGAGTTGATCGCCGAACACTGGGACGACCTGCTCCGGTTGGCGGGGTTGTTGAAATTCGGGGCACGCCACCGCGTCGCTGCTGGTCGGGAAACTCTCGGCGTCCGGGCGTCAGAACGCGCTGGCGGCGGCGCTCGAGGAATACGGGGCGCTGCGGCGCACGATCTACGCCGCGAAATAGGGTCTGTTATGTCTGTGCCAGCTCACGGTGCGGGTGTGCACACCTTCCCCGGCTCTCCGCGCTCCGAGCGACTCCGCCGAAGAAGCCGCGGCCGGACTCGACCTCCAGTGAACAGGCGCAATGCGGTGGACGCTCACGCTGGGCCGAGTTCCGACATGCCCGGGACTGCCTCGGCCTGGATCGAATCCCGACATCGCTGGGCAATGCGCCCCGATGTTGATTCGCGGGAGGCGTGGGAGCGGATGGAAAGCATACTGCGGCTACGGCTTCCGATCCTCGACGATACGGACCTGCTGGTTCTGAAGACCGCCACCTCCGACGCCGCGATGATCGTCACCGGCCACCGCCACAGCGCCCTGCGCAAGTACGCCGGGATGATCACCACCATGGGCGCTGAGATATACGGTGAGCCTGTCCAGCAGGGGGATGCAGTCGCGAATCCGCTCTTGCTCGCCGACGGTGAGCGCGCCGCAGATAGCGTCGCCCAGCGACGACGCGCGCAGAGCGCGCTCCTGCGACAGGCGGGTAACTCCGTCGTCGGTGATGTACAGCAACCGCTTTCGGCGATCCACGGGATGCGGTTCGGCGCGCACCAGGCCAACGTCCAGTAGTTCCTTGACCGACTTGGCGGCCGACTGGTGGGTCACCGTGCGGCGGTGCGCCAACTCGGCGATGGTTTGCGGTCCGTCGCGGTCGAGATATCCCAGAATGGCCGCGTGGCCGGGCGGCATGGCGTCGGCGACCCGGACGACACGAACCAGTGCGCCGATCGCCTGTCTTAAGTCTTCGGCCAGGGTGTCGTTCACCACCCCATACTAGCCGAATCATGGAACTTAACTGTACAGTTCGGTTGTACAATTTGGTTGTAAATATCTGCTACGGGAGAGGAATCTCATGCAGCTCACCAAGTTCGGCCATGCCTGTGTCCGTGTCGAAATCGATGGCCGGCGGCTGGTGGTCGATCCAGGCGGTCTCACCGATCCGCGTGCCCTTGACGGTGTCGATGCGGTGTTGGTGACCCATGAGCACTTCGACCATTTCTCCGAAGAGACGCTGCGCAGGGCGGCGGAAGCTGATCCGGCGCTGCGGATCTGGACCAACACCGCGGTGGCCCGCAAGCTGGACGGTTTGCAACAGCGCGTCGACGCGGTCGGTGCCGGTGAGGTGTTCACCGCGGCCGGATTCGAGGTGCGGGTGTTCGGGACGTGGCACGAGGTCATCCACCCTGACATTCCCCGGGTCGGCAACATCGGGTTCCTCATCGACGGCACCTTGTTCCATCCCGGCGACGCACTCACCGTGCCCGACGTCACCGTCGACACGCTGCTGCTGCCGGTGCACGGCCCGTGGTCGACGACCGGTCAGCTGATCGACTATGTGCGAGAAGTGGCTCCCAGCCGCGCCTACGCCGTACACGACGGTGCCCTCAACGACATCGGCATCGCGATGGTCGGCGGACTGCTCGGCGACAACGGGCCCGGCACCGGTGCCCCGTACCATCGGCTCGCCGCAGGGGAATCGGTCGAGATCGGATGAGATACACCACGATCCGGCACGACGGTGCCGTGTCCGCCGCTCGCGTCGAGGGTGATCGGCTGATCGTCGTCGACGCCCCCGATGCGGTGGCCGCGATGAGAGGCCGGAGCGCCGTCCGGGATCTGGCCGAACTCGATGCCGGCGCGGTCGAATACCTGCCGGTTTCCCCGGAGCCTGCCCACATACTGTGTGTCGGGTTGAACTACCGCGGTCACATTCGCGAGCTGGGCCGGCCCGAACCGGTCTACCCGGCCCTGTTCGCGAAGTTCGCCTCGACCCTGCTCGGCCCCACACAGCCGCTGGTACTCCCAGCGGTCAGTGATCGAGTCGATTGGGAGGCCGAGCTGGCCGTCGTGATCGGCCGTCCCGCTTACCGGATCGATTCCACGCAGGCGCGGGCGGTGATCGCCGGATACACCGTCGCCAACGACATTTCGATGCGCGACTGGCAACACCGCACCAGCGAAGCGTTGCAGGGTAAGACATTCGACCACTCGACCCCGCTCGGGCCGGTCCTGGTCGGTCCCGACGAACTCGACGATGCCCGGAACCTGGCGGTCACCTGCGAGATAGACGGCCACCTGTTGCAAACCGGCACTACCGCCGATCTGCTGTTCTCGCCTTCGGATCTCGTCGCCTACATCAGTGGATTCCTGACCCTGCTGCCCGGCGACGTGATCCTCACCGGCACACCCAGCGGAGTCGGCGAGACCACCGGCCTCTACCTGCGCGCAGGGCAACTTGTCCGTACCACGATCGAGGGCATCGGCACCTGCGCCAACCGGGCCGTTGCGGAACGAACAGGGCCCGGTGAGGTCGTCGCCCCACCGAGTTCGGTATCGGCCCGCCCGGATTCCCGGGCCGCCCGGACCTAGCGCCGCGCCGCTCGCGCTACTGCCTCATGCCCTTCGCTTTCATGCGATCGCCCGCACCGCCCTTGGCCGATATACCGAAGCAGCCGGCACCCTAGGAGCCGCGTTCCTCGTGAGCGTGGGCGTCGAGCGCGGCGGGGTAGTCGCCGAGTCAGCTTCGCGCCGCGCCCCGCTTGGTCTCCACCGGCTTCGGCTCGCCCTTCACAAGGGTCCAGCAGTCGATCAGCTCGTCCGGGTCCAGCTCCCTCGTCACGCGCGGCAAGCTACACCCACCAAAGTCGTTGTCGCAGAGCTTTTACGACAGCTTCATGTACCTGGGAGCCATGATCGAAACCTGTGGATGACCGGGAGGGATTACCTTCCCGGATGATCTGAAAGACAACGGGTTTCGATCTGCTCGGCGCGCCAACACCGGGCGGGAAGGTACGTCCCATGCTCAAGGTAATCACGGCGGCGCCGAGTCCAATCCGGACGGCGCGGCGGGTCCGGTGTCGGGTTCTGCGATCGATGAGATCGTGCGCGAGGGTGCGCGGCAGATGCTCGCTGCGGCGTCGCGAGCCGAGGTCGCGGCTTATATCGACCGGTTCGCCGACCAGGTCGACGAGCACGGCCGGCGGCTGGTGGTGCGCAACGGCTACCACGCGCAGCGGCAGGTCATGACCGCCGCCGGCGCGGTGACCGTGACCGCGCCGCGGGTCAACGACCGCCGTGTGGATCCGGAAAGCGTCGAGCGTCAACGGTTTTCCTCGGCGATCCTGCCAGCCTGGTGCCGCCGCTCTCCGCAGGTCAGCGAGGTGCTGCCGCTGTTGTATCTGCACGGGCTGTCCACCGGCGATTTCGGCGCGGCGCTGGAACAGTTCCTCGGTTCCGGGGCCGGGTTGTCGGCGGCGTCGATCACGCGGCTGACCGCGTCGTGGCAGGACGAGGCGAAAGCCTTCGCTGCCCGGGACCTGTCGGGCACCGACTACGTCTACCTGTGGGTCGACGGCATCCATACGAAAGTGCGCCTCGAGCAGGAGAAACTGTGCCTGCTGGTGATGCTCGGGGTCCGCGCCGACGGCCGCAAGGAGCTGGTCGCGCTCAGCGACGGCTACCGGGAATCGACCGAACCGTGGGCCGATCTGCTGCGTGATTGCCGCCGCCGTGGCATGACCGCCCCGGTCCTGGCGGTCGGGGACGGCGCGCTCGGGTTCTGGCGCGCGTTGCGCGACGGCCGGAGTTCTACAAGTACCCGGCCGAGCACTGGATCCATCTGCGCACCACGAACCCGATCGAGTCGACCTTCGCCTCGGTCCGGTTGCGGACCAAGGTCACCAAGGGGCCGGGCTCCCGCGCGGCAGGAATCGCCATGGCCTACAAGCTGATCGAGGCCGCCCAGGCCCGCTGGCGCAAGGTCAACGCCCCCGAGCTCGTCGCGCTCGTCCGCAACGGTGCCTGTTCCACAAGAGGCAAGCTGCTCGAACGCCCCCGCGAGATCACCCGCCGCCGTCAACCGGCCCGGCCGGCACCGCCCGAACGGAGGTCGCCTGAATCCTGCCGAACCACAGGTTTTGACAATTTCTCCCGGCCGCCAGCGTCGGCCGTGACTCCGACACAGGGCTGCCTTGCCCAGAGCCGCTGCGCCACCAGCCTTTTCGGCGTGATCGCAGCCGATCGCAACCGATGCGGCGGGACGCATGGCAGTCTCGGTCTATGGGGAAAGCAACACTGCTCGTCGATGTCATGGGATTCCCGCACATCTGTGACAGGTGCGGAAGCGAGCAACAGTGGGTGTGGGCAGTTGAAGCGCGTGCGCTCGGACGAGACGGCATGGTCGAAGCGATCACGACCGACCAAGAACTTCCCGTGCACATCGCGCGCAGCGTGCTGACGGCAGCTGGCCGACCCGACGCCGCGACGCTACTGGGAAAACGGCGTGAGCGCGGGCGCAGCTTCAACCCGAACATCTGCGCGAACTGCGGACGCCAGGAATGCTGGCATTCATTCGAAAGTGTCGTCGTCGCAGGCGCTCACACTCCTCGTGCGCCGATTGCCAGTGCGCCCCATCTTGTCGTGGAATGGCGCCAGCTCATGGCGTCGCTGCGCAGCTACGAATGCTGGTACGTCGGCCGGTGACCATGGCGGCCGACCTGATCGTCAGGACTCAACGCCCAGGGCACAACAGTGCTCACCCGCCGATCGGCTACCACCAGGAGTTTGCCCGACGGGCTCACTCCCAGAACTGATTAGGCGTAGATGTATCCCATGGTGGTGAATTCCTTCTCGTCGGTCAACTTTTAGGCAACGACTGCCTGAACCAGGTACCGGATGCTCTCACACGCCACCGACAGGCTTCCGCCCGCCGAACGCATCTTTTCGCAGGTAGAGCGATCGGTTTGCTTTTCTGGGACATCGGGACGGTCACAACGGAGGTCACCAGCACCCACCAATCCAGCGAATTGACCTCCACAGCAAAGTGTTTCGGTTGCAAACCCTCGCTAACGCCGCTTGCCGGTCAACTGGACCCCGCGTGCCTAACCTGCACCGGTCCTGAAATCCCGCAACAGCCAGCACGATTCGCGCGGATCACGTCAGGTTCCGGTGCGATGCTGTTCTGCGGGAGGCACAACCATGGACAGTCCGAAAGAGCTGAAAGAGAAATTCGGGGAAGTCATCGCCGAGCTGAGCCGTACCGGCGCAGCTCCTGGGGCCGCAACCCTCGAACAGCTGTGCCAGGACCTCGAGCGGCTCGACGATCTGGTGCGCAAGGTCCCAGATGACGGGGAGCGGAACGAGCTGGGCCTGCGCAGTCGCGAAGCTCACTCGCGGTGGGAGCGGGCGTGGTCGGAGTTCGAGCATCCGACGATCCTCAGCGCCCAGCCCTCGCCGCTCGAACGCTCCCTCAACGCCAATATGCAGCGGGACAGGTGGGAAGGGTTCGAGCGGTAGGAGTTTCGTATGCCGGGATCGGCGCCCGGCTACTGCGCACAGTGAGGCAACTGGGACAGGCGTTGTGGCCGGCGCGGTGGGCGTTTACAGGAGGACGATGCCGCCGGCAGGGTTCCACACAGCGCGCCTCAGCCGTTGGTTCTACGGCTGGGATTCCGGTTCGGAGCCAGGGGCCCGGCCCGCCGGTCGCGTGCATGGCGGATCGGCGAGCCCGCTGGTGGGCACCGGCCGCTGCAGCGGGCAGCACTACCGGTGCGCTGGGAGGCCGAGCGCGTGCTTGGCGAGGTAGTTGAGCGCGAATTCGTTGCTGACCGGGCCGGATCGGGACAGCCGAGCGTCGAGGTAGATATCCAGCCAGCCCTCACGCTCATCCCAGGCTTCCGCGCCGAAGACCTGGACTGCGTGGTCTGCCGAGTCGAATGCGAGGTCGGCGGCGAGCAGCTTCGCGGCATTTGCGTCCGTAGCGGCGATCCGGTCGTCGACGCCGGCATCGATGCGAGCCGCAGTGCGGTGCACTAGAAGCCGCACCGCCGCCAACCGTGCGTGCAGCTGCGCCAACGGGTGGGCAATCGCCTGATCGGCGCCGATCGGTGCGCTACCGTCAACGATGCGATCCTTCGCCCGGGCGGTGGCACGGGCCAGGCTGTATTCAGCGGAGCCCGTGCAGATCGCGGCGGTGAGGACTCGTTCGACATGAGTGAACGGCCACAGGGCGGACAGTCCCGCGCCCACGGCGCCGACGAGGGCGTCGGCCTGCACCGCGACATGGTCGAACTCGAGTTGGAACTGGCGCACTCCATCCCGGTAACGCATCGGGATCTCGGTGATCTTCGTACCGGGCGACCGCGGATCGACCAGCAGTGTCGTGTACCCGGTGGCGCGGTCACCCTCAACAGCCCGGCCGAAGACGAGAACGCGGTCGACCAGGTCCAGTCCCGAGGTGATCCGCTTGAGCCCGTTGACGACGAAATGGTCACCTTCGCAACGGATTTCAGTCTGTGTCCGGAAGAGGTTGTGGCCGCTGCCCGGCTCGGTCGCTGCCATGCCCAGATGTGACGCACCCGCAGCCACCCGGGGTAGCCAGGCCTGTCTCGCCGCATCGGGGCCGACCCGGTCGATCGCATAGGCGATCGCACAGGACAGCACCGGCATCCACAACACGATGCCCTGCTCCGCGAACGCCTCCAGTACCAGCGCCGTGCCGAGCAGGCTGCCACCGTGGCCGCCGTCGCTGACCGGCAGCATCAGGGCCGACCACCCGTGCTGACAGAAGTCTTTCCACAGCTGCGGATGCAACTCACCGTGATCGATCAGGTGCCGGCGGATTTCGGCCGCACGCGGGGCGAACTCGGCCGCAACACGGCGAGCCTCATGCTGGATCGCAGAGTGCTCGGCGAATAGGTCGAACGGGTGGGCCGTGGTCGGCGCGGTGATCATGGAGGCTCCTGTGCTCGGCAGCGAACGAGTGAGACGTCAGCAGCAGAGTAACACTCCGGAGTTTTACTCGGTAGAGGTTGCCGGCGCAGGCAGGGATTCAGCGCGGGAGGTCGTCCAGTGCCGCAGTCGCCTCGCCCTCGCCGACGAGGACCCCCTCGCTGTCGAGTAGTTGAACACGGATCCGGCCGGTCACTGGGCGCATCGTCGGTTCGCGCCGAGGTGCCGGCGTTCCGGACAGGCCCGCAACCGCGGCGTCGACCAGGTCATCGAGGTAATCCAGTGCAGATCCGAGAAGCTGGCCTGCGAGCCATTGCTGCGCGATGGCGTGCGCGGGCCCGGTAACCACCGCAACTGTCACGATCATCGGTAGCTCGCGGGCCTCACCGCGAGCTACGAAGGGCGCCAGCCACTCTCGGTAGGCGGCACCGATGTCCGCATTCATCGCCTGCAGCTGGCCGCCGGCCTCGGTGGTCCAGTTGAGCCGCCCCTGCGAATACAGGAAACGGGCCCGCGTCGGATTCGTCTCGACCCACGACAGCTGGTGTCGGATCACCCCGGCCACCGCATCGGCCAGCACCGTCGGCCGCTGCGCCAGGACCCGCCGGTAACCGTCCTGTACAGAGCTGATGGACTCCACGTACAACGCGCCGGCGATCGCCTCCTTGGTCGGGAAATGGTGAAACAACGCGCCGTTGGACACGCCGCTGCGCTCGCGGATCCGGGCGATCGTCGTCCGCTCGTACCCATCCTCGGTGAAGCAGTCGAGCGCGGCCTGCAGAACTCGGTCACGGACACTCATAGCAGAACAGAGTAGCGCTCCGGAGCGATAGCAGAATCCGCACCAACGAGCAGACCTGAATGCGCTCAACGCGATGCTTACGATCGGCCGCTGGAGCGTGGCACCCGTTAGCACCGCCTCGCCGGCGAAGTGCGCGCATAGAACAGATTGACGCCCTCGGCCCTCACCAGGCCAAACAGGACTGTAATACCAAGTGGTCTCATTCATCGGGGACGGCCCACTCGCTCCAGGCACCAGCACACAGCCGGGGCGACAAGCTCACGCTGGTGTCCAGTTTCCCAATAGCTACCGACCGAACCCGAAAACGGAAACAGACCGGACGAAAACGGACATGAGATGCATTGCCGAAGTGCCGCCGCTGGCGGGTTACTGGACATAGGCGGTGTAGGGCCAAGGCCTGCGCTGCTGGGGGAGAACCCTTTTCACCGATCACTGATTAGAAGGCAAGAAAATGTCACCTGTTATCACTTCGCTGAACCCCGCTTCCGGCCCTCCAGCGGGTTTCAACTCTGTCATCATCACCGGCTCCGGATTCAGCGGTGTCGGTCCCTTGAGTGTCCGGTTCGGCACGACGGCAACGACATTCACCATCGACTCCGATACTCAGATCACGGCCATAGTCCCGCCGGGAACCGGCACGGTGAACGTCGTCGTACAGGCACTGCTGGACGGCACGAGCAACCCGCTGCCCTACACCTATGGTGCGGTTGTTCCTACCTTGACCAGCATCAGTCCGGTTTCGGGGTCGGCGGCCGGTGGGACGACGGTCGTGCTCACCGGGACGAACTTGACCGGAGCCACCGCAGTGAGTTTCGGTGGGACACCGGCAACCTCGTTCACGGTCAACTCCTCGACGCAGATCACGGCGGTGACCCCAGCCCATTCAGCCGGGACGGTGGCAGTCACCGTCACCACCGCTGGTGG
>NZ_BAGC01000017.1 GCF_000308655.1 Nocardia niigatensis NBRC 100131
CACTACACGACAGAGAACACGTTTTCGTCTACCGGACTCTCACCGTCTACGGTTGGCCGTCCCAGACCAATTCGACTAACGCGATCTTTTCTGACTGTCGCCTGTTTCGGCAGAAACAGGAAGTAATG
>NZ_BAGC01000016.1 GCF_000308655.1 Nocardia niigatensis NBRC 100131
TTATTCTTCTCAATTCTGCCGAATTGGGCGTGAGTCAGAAACCGAGTTGTTAGTCGAATTGGTCTGGGACGGCCAACCGTAGACGGTGAGAGTCCGGTAGACGAAAACTTCTCGGCTCATGTGGATAA
>NZ_BAGC01000015.1 GCF_000308655.1 Nocardia niigatensis NBRC 100131
TTGTGCGTGTGTTCTTTGAGAACTCAATAGTGTGTCGATGAATGTCAGTGCCAAATATTTTATTTGGTTCCGATTCCTCACCCCCCGTGTGAGGGTCGGACATTTGAGTCGGCTATTTTCCGGCCGGCTTTTTTTGCTAGGTTTTCGGACTCTGGTTCGAGATACTTCTGATTCGCCCTTTCGGGGTAAATCTAGAGTCTTCAACGGAGAGTTTGATCCTGGCTCAGGACGAACGCTAGCGGCGTGCTTAACACATGCAAGTCGAGCGGTAAGGCCCTTCGGGGTACACGAGCGGCGAACGGGTGAGTAACACGTGGGTGATCTGCCTTGCACTCTGGGATAAGCCTGGGAAACTGGGTCTAATACCGGATATGAGCCTGGACTGCATGGTCTGGGTTGGAAAGGTTTACTGGTGCGAGATGGGCCCGCGGCCTATCAGCTTGTTGGTGGGGTAACGGCCTACCAAGGCGACGACGGGTAGCCGACCTGAGAGGGTGACCGGCCACACTGGGACTGAGACACGGCCCAGACTCCTACGGGAGGCAGCAGTGGGGAATATTGCACAATGGGCGAAAGCCTGATGCAGCGACGCCGCGTGAGGGATGACGGCCTTCGGGTTGTAAACCTCTTTTGACAGGGACGAAGCGCAAGTGACGGTACCTGTAGAAGAAGCACCGGCCAACTACGTGCCAGCAGCCGCGGTAATACGTAGGGTGCGAGCGTTGTCCGGAATTACTGGGCGTAAAGAGCTTGTAGGCGGTCTGTCACGTCGATTGTGAAAACTTGCAGCTCAACTGCAAGCTTGCAGTCGATACGGGCAGACTAGAGTACTTCAGGGGAGACTGGAATTCCTGGTGTAGCGGTGAAATGCGCAGATATCAGGAGGAACACCGGTGGCGAAGGCGGGTCTCTGGGAAGTAACTGACGCTGAGAAGCGAAAGCGTGGGTAGCGAACAGGATTAGATACCCTGGTAGTCCACGCCGTAAACGGTGGGTACTAGGTGTGGGTTTCCTTCCACGGGATCCGTGCCGTAGCTAACGCATTAAGTACCCCGCCTGGGGAGTACGGCCGCAAGGCTAAAACTCAAAGGAATTGACGGGGGCCCGCACAAGCGGCGGAGCATGTGGATTAATTCGATGCAACGCGAAGAACCTTACCTGGGTTTGACATACACCGGAAAGCCATAGAGATATGGCCCCCCTTGTGGTCGGTGTACAGGTGGTGCATGGCTGTCGTCAGCTCGTGTCGTGAGATGTTGGGTTAAGTCCCGCAACGAGCGCAACCCTTATCTTATGTTGCCAGCGCGTAATGGCGGGGACTCGTGAGAGACTGCCGGGGTCAACTCGGAGGAAGGTGGGGACGACGTCAAGTCATCATGCCCCTTATGTCCAGGGCTTCACACATGCTACAATGGCCGGTACAGAGGGCTGCGATACCGTGAGGTGGAGCGAATCCCTTAAAGCCGGTCTCAGTTCGGATCGGGGTCTGCAACTCGACCCCGTGAAGTTGGAGTCGCTAGTAATCGCAGATCAGCAACGCTGCGGTGAATACGTTCCCGGGCCTTGTACACACCGCCCGTCACGTCATGAAAGTCGGTAACACCCGAAGCCAGTGGCCTAACCCTTGTGGAGGGAGCTGTCGAAGGTGGGATTGGCGATTGGGACGAAGTCGTAACAAGGTAGCCGTACCGGAAGGTGCGGCTGGATCACCTCCTTTCTAAGGAGCACTTCT
>NZ_BAGC01000014.1 GCF_000308655.1 Nocardia niigatensis NBRC 100131
CCAGCCGATTTGACTTCTGTTCGTAGCAACACGTAACTTATTCCAGGTCAGAGCGACACGGACACCGACCCGGAGCCCCAAGGGCCTGGGAAACGAGGTTGGACGAGGAGCGCCTGATGATCACACTGGTTCGACCTGACCAGCGGATTTGGTTCTGCTGCAAGGTGCGAGCTAAGCTTGAAAAGTTGCCTAGCTGATCGAACGGGCTCACTGCCCGGGAGATGGC
>NZ_BAGC01000013.1 GCF_000308655.1 Nocardia niigatensis NBRC 100131
AAGCGATCTGAAGGGGAGAGCAAATGACCGTATCGCGCAGCGATTCCGTTGGGGGCGGCGGCGGGGCGACGGGCGGGCCGGACTTCGAGACCATTCTGCTGGAGCGCAAGGGGCGCGTTGCCCTTATCACGCTGAACCGGCCGAAGGCCCTGAACGCGCTGAACTCGCAGGTCCTGACCGACATCTCGGCGGCGCTGGACGAGCTGGAGAACGACGACGAGGTCGGCGCGGTCGTGCTGACCGGGTCCGATCGAGCCTTCGCGGCCGGCGCGGACATCAAGGAGATGCAGACCAAGTCCTACATGGACATGTACCTGACCGACCACTTCGCCGGTTGGGACCGACTGGTCGCGTTCCGTAAGCCCATCATCGCCGCGGTCGCCGGCTACGCCCTCGGCGGCGGCTGCGAACTCGCCATGATGTGCGACATCCTGCTCGCCGCCGACACCGCCAAGTTCGGGCAGCCCGAGATCAAGCTCGGCGTCATCCCCGGCATGGGCGGCTCCCAGCGCCTCACCCGCGCTGTCGGCAAGGCCAAGGCCATGGACCTCATCCTCACCGGCCGCAATATGGACGCCGAGGAGGCCGAGCGCGCGGGCCTGGTCTCCCGCATCGTCCCGGCCGCCGAGCTGGTCGCCACCGCCATGGAGGTCGCCGAGACCATCGCGTCCATGTCGCTGCCGTCGGTCATGATCGCGAAGGAAGCTGTCGACCGCGTCTTCGAGACCACCCTCGCCGAGGGCGTGCGCTTCGAGCGCCGGGTCTTCCACTCGCTCTTCGCGACCGAGGATCAGAAGGAAGGCATGACCGCCTTCGTCGAGAAGCGCCCCGCGAACTTCACCAACAAATAAGCGCGACAACTACTCTCGTCGCTCTCGTGCCCCGCTGCCGGATGGCAGCGGGGCACGTTGACGAGAGCGGACGGGCATTGCCCGGCGCGCCTCGTGGCCCAGGCGCCATCGGCGCGGGGTACCGGCCGTGGAGAGCGGGCGTGCGGTTCGGAGTCTGTCAGCCGTGTTTGGGCGGGCCTACAACCTCGACGGTGGGAGGTTTGCCGTCGGTGTGATCGGCGCCTTCGCGGTTCATGGCCAGCGCGCCGACGATGGTGCCGCCCAGGGTGGCGGTAACCGCCACGGCCGCAACGAGTTTGCGGCGGGAGACGGGGGAGGGGGGCGGCGGCTCGTGGGTAGTGGCGGCCGGAGGCCGGTGGACGCTGCGGATACTGCGCGCCGACGGGCGTTCGGCGGCCAGCAGCACCGCGCCGCGGGTGGAGACGAAGTCGGGCTCGGGATCGTAGATGAGCGGATAGCCCAGCTGCAGCTTCAACTCGTCCCGGATGCTCTTGTTGCGGGTGCAGCCGCCCAGCAGGGCCATACCGGTGGGCTGGATGCCGGTCTCGTCGATCATGTGGCGGACGAAGGACGCCGAGTGATGAATGCCCGCTTCGACGAGTTCGGCGAAATCACTGCGGGTCACCACGGCACGCTGCCCGGTGATCGGATCGCAGACGGCCAGAACGCGTTCGGAGGCCAGCGCCTCCTTCTGCCGGCGCGTGGTGGCCAGATCCACGGTCACCCCACCCCGGGTGAGCAGCCAGCGCAGCAGGGCATCGTGGCCGTCACCGCCCAGAACGGTGCTGCGCTTGGTGGCGAGGACGGCATCGGTTCGGCAGTCGATCTGGGTGAGGGTCAGTCCCGACGCGCCGAGGTCGTAGAGCAGGACCGAACCCTCGGTGGGTAGCTTCCGGGTGAATCGCAGGTACCGCAGCTGAGCCACCGGCTCGTCGATGACGGTGAGGCGATTGCGGCCCGCGGCGGTGCGAATGGCCTCGGCCTGCGTGGTGCTCCGGCAGGTCACGGCGATCCCGGTGATGAACTCGTCGCGCTCGGCGGCCGACTTCCGCATCTGCTGAATGGCTTCGAAGACCGTCTCCTCCATGCGCTCGCCACCGGCGCGGCGCGGCACCTTGCAGCGGTCGATGGGGGGCAGGTGTGGCTGGTCGGAATGGGTGAGCATGGCACGTGCGCCAGCACTGCCCGCCGACACCCCGAGGACCAGCACCATGGCCTCAATGGTGAACCTTTTGCGGGCCGAATCCAAGACTATGACGCAGGAAATTGGCTGCCGAGTCGCTGAGCGGTTACTGACCGGCCCATCGTGTCGGCGAGCTACCCGGGTCGAAGTCGCCGGCGCTCTGCCGGAACTCCGCCAGCAATTGCAGCAGTAGATGCAATCGTTCCGGCGGCAGCCCGGCCTCGGCGAAAACCCGCCGGTTCAGCTCGGTGGTGGCCTTGGCCACCAATTCTCTTCCGGCATCGGTGATTTCGATGAGCGTCGCCCGCCGGTCACTGGGATGTGGCACGCGCTTCACCAAATGGGCCGCTTCCAGCCGGTCCACGGTGTTGGTGACGGAGGTGGGATGCACCTGCAGACGGGCGCTGGCCACCGCCATCGGGAGCGCGCCGGTTTTGCTGAAACTCAGCAACATCAGTAACTCATACCGGGAGAAGGTCAAACCGGACGGCCGCAGGGCTTCGTCCACCCGCGCCATCACGATCTGCTGGGCCCGCACCAGCGACGTCACCGCCGCCATCCCGTCGGCCACGTCGCCCCAGCCGTGCTCGATCCACTGACGATGCGCCTCCTCGATCGGATCGAGCGGCAGCGGACGTGGTCGGGACATGTCCCGATCATCGCACGTCGCGAACCCGTAGGTCGCAGCGCCGAGCCGATCCGCCGGGTCGCATAGGAATCACGGTGATTCAAAACCTCGGCCGCAGGCCCGATTCGCCGCATTATCGAACACGCCCCGCGGCTGTGTCCGAGTTGGTCAGGAGCAGGCCTGCAAAGCCTGTCACACGGGTTCGAGTCCCGTCGGTCGCTCCATCGGAGAACGCCTCCCGTGCCCGCACGGGAGGCGTTCTCCGCATCAGAGCGCGGTCACGCCGGTGAGATCGCGCGATACCGCGAAATTGCGGTCGGCGATCGTGCCCAGGGTGTATTCGGGCAGCAGGCCGAAGTATTCACCGCGCGAGCGCGTGCTCCAGCGCCGCGCGCCCTCGGTGCGGGTCTTGTAGAAGTTCACCAGGTAGCCGCCCTCGAAGAGACGCAGCAGTGTGTAGCCGCCCGGATACTCCTTGGCCGCCGCGACTTCCAGGAATTCCACTGGAATGGGCAGATCGGGCCGGGTGCGGCGGTTCCGGTGGGTGTGCCCGGCGTGATGCAGGAAGACGCCGGGGGCCGACCGGTAGATCGACTGCAGCTCGGCCGCATTCGCGGCATCGAGGATGAAGCCCGGTCCGGCCAGATTGGACCAGCCGGACTCGGTGGTGACCGGGTGGTGGCCGAAAACGAGTGTGGGGCGGTCCGGGTCGGCGATGAGCCGGTCCCGCAGCTCGTCGAGCTGGGAGCGGTCCAGGGTGCCGCCGGCTGCGTCGAGCTGGGTGGTGTCCAGGGCGATCAGGCGCAACTCGCCGACCTCGTGGGCCGCCAATTGCTGTCTGACGGTGAAGGAATCGCCCCAGCAGTCGTAATGGTCGAGGTACGGGGTGCAGTCCGCGTAGTCCGCGCCCAGGTGCGGGCGGTCGTGGTTGCCGCGGGCCGCGAACCAGTCCCGGCCCGGCGCACCCCAGTTCGCGAGGTGGGTGTGGACGCCGCGCACCTGGTCCGGGGTGGCCTCGGCGGTGAGGTCACCGGCCAGCAGCAGATGGTCGACGGCCCGGTCGGGACGGTGCATATCGTCGAGCAGAGCGGTCAGCATGACCTCGGGGTACGGTGCGAGACCGGGCTCCTGACGCAGGCCGGGCGGCAGACCGGCGGCGATGAGCCCGCTGACCTCCTCGCCGTAGTGAATATCGTTGGACAGGGCCAGGGTTCGCAGCAGCCGCCCCGGCGGCGGCACCAGCGTGGTGAAGACGCCTTGCGATTCCGGCGTATTCGGCACGCGCGTGGCCACATTCGGCGCGGGCGCGGCCGGGATACCCTGCGAGCGGGCCTCGAATCGATAGGCGCGCCCGGGTTCCAGGCCGGTGACCTCCGCGTAGTGGTAGGCGGTCGGCTGCGCGGCGCCGAAGACCTGCCGGAGTCCGGATCCGTCCGCGGGACCCAGCCACACCTCGCTGTCGGTCTCGACGGGAACGGGATCGCCGGCCGCGTCCGGGCCCAGCGTCGTCCAGGTGAACACGGCCGACTGCTCGGTAACGGTGACCACCTCGAGATCGGTCACCACCAGCGAACCCGCCTGTGCCCGAGCCGTTCCCGGCCCGAACATCGGTACCGCCGCGGCCGCTGCCAGCAGGCCCAGGACCTGTCGTCGATTCGGCCCGCAGCAGCTCATGACGGTCCTACTTCGCGTCGGTGGAGCAGACCTTCCATACGCCGTCTTCCTTGCGCAGGTGTTCGTTGGTGGAGCGCTTGCTGTCGGGGGCGCCGGGCAGGGTGAGGATGCCGAAGGTGGTCGCGGTGGCGTGGTCGCCGGTGATGACGATGCCCTGCACCGAATCGACCTTCATGGCGATCTTGCCCTGGTCCATGGCTTTCTTGTTGGCCTCGGGCAGCGCGTCGTACTGGGCGCGATCGCCGGCGCAGGTCTTGCCGACGGCCTGCGAGGCGCCGCCGGTGCCGAGCGTGTCGTAGAAGTCGCGCACCGCGGTCTCGACCCGCTTGTCGTCGCTGGTTCCGGAGTCCTTGCCGTTCAACGTCACCGCGGTGGCGATGCCACCTCCCACGAGTACCACGGCGGCGACGCCGAGTCCGATGGTCAAGGGGGTACGCCGCTGCAAGCTCATCGAGATCCTTCGACTCCGGCCGATCTTCGGTTGGAACGCACGCAGACTACAGCGATTCCGTGTCGATTGGTGGGGTGGCATTTGAACCCGTGACGTGGGACGGTACGTTGGTTAGGCAAACCTCAGAGGTTGTTTCCTGGATCTCCGGGAACATGAGGCTGGGCAGAGGAAAGGACGGTCATGACGGCGGCTCGATGGAAACTGGTGTCCGGTGCACTGGCGGCGATCGCGGTGCTGGGCGCGACCACCGCCTGCACCGGTTCGTCCAAGGACGACAACGAGATCCTGGTCTACAACGCGCAACACGAATCCCTCACCAAGGAGTGGATCGACGCGTTCACCAAGGACACCGGCGTCAAGGTGACCATTCGCAACGGCGGCGACACCGACCTGGGCAACCAGATCGTCGCCGAGGGCAAGAACTCGCCCGCCGACGTCTTCCTCACCGAGAACTCCCCGGCCATGGCGCTGGTCGAGAACGCCGGCCTGTTCTCCGACGTCGACCAGAACACCCTCGCGCAGGTCCCCGAGCAGTTCCGCCCCTCCACCGGCAAGTGGACCGGAATCGCCGCGCGCTCCACCGTTTTCGTCTACAACACCGCCAAGCTCCCGGCCGACCAGCTGCCCAAGTCGCTGCTCGACCTGCAGCAGCCGCAGTGGAAGGGCCGCTGGAGCGCCGCCCCCTCCGGCGCCGATTTCCAGGCCATCGTGGCCGCCCTGCTCGCCCAGAAGGGCGAGGAGGCCACCAAAGCGTGGCTGAAGGGCATGAAGGACAACGCGGTCACCTCGCAGAACAACACCACCGTCATGAAGGGCACCAACAGCGGCCAGTTCGACGGCGGCGTGATCTACCACTACTACTGGTACCGCGACCAGGCCAAGACCAAGGAGAACAGCGGCAACACCCAGCTGTTCTACTTCAAGAACCAGGACCCGGGCGCCTTCGTCTCCATTTCCGGTGGCGGCGTGCTGAAATCGAGCAAGAAGCAGGCCAACGCCCAGAAGTTCCTCGAGTTCATCACCTCCAAGAAGGGCCAGCAGGTCCTGCACGACGGTGACTCCATGGAATACCCGGTGGCCTCGGACGTCGCGGCCAACCCGGCGCTGCCGCCGCTGGCCTCGCTCGACGCGCCCAAGATCGACCCGAGCAAGCTGGACGCCAAGAAGGTCACCCAGCTCATGACCGAGGCGGGCCTGCTCTAACCGTGGCTGTTCGGACCGCTGTACCCAACCGGGCCGGGAAGGACCTGCCCAGCAGGGCTTCCCGGGCTTCGGTCATCCGGCCCGGGTCGCTCGTCACGGTCGCCGCCCTGCTCATGGTGGCGGCCACCTTCGTGCCGCTCGGGTACATCGTGTCCACGCTCGTCTCGACCGGCTGGCACGACACCGCGCAGCTCGTGTTCCGCCCGCGCGTGGCCGAATTGCTGCGCAACACCGCCGAACTGGTGGTGCTGACCGTGCCGATCTGCGTGGCGCTGGGCATCGGCCTGGCCTGGATCGTGGAACGCACCGACGTGCCCGGCGCGGCCTGGTGGGGCCCGATCTTCGCGGCGCCCCTGGCGGTTCCGGCCTTCGTCAACAGCTACGGCTGGGTCAGCGCCATCCCCTCGCTGCACGGACTCTGGGCGGGTGTACTCGTCTCGACCGTCTCCTACTTCCCGCTGGTCTACCTCCCGGCGGCCGCCACCCTGCGGCGGCTGGATCCCGCCGTGGAGGAATCGGCCCGGGCCCTCGGCTCCGGGCCGGTCGCCGTGTTCGCGCGCGTCGTCATGCCGCAGCTGCGACTCGCGATTCTCGGTGGCGGACTGCTGATCTCACTGCACCTGCTGGCCGAGTACGGCGCCTTCGCCATGATCCGGTTCGACACCTTCACCACCGCCATCTTCCAGCAGTACCAGTCGAGTTTCGCGGGCGCGGCGGGCAGCACGCTCTCGGGCGTACTCGTGGTGCTGTGCCTGGTGCTGCTGGCCGGCGAAGCCACGGTGCGCGGCCGGGCCCGCTACGCCCGGATCGGCGGCGGCGCGCAGCGATCCGCCAACCGGATTCGCCTGGGCCTGACCAAGATTCCCCTGTTCCTCGTGCTGGCCGCCGCGCTGGCGGCGACGCTGGGCGTGCCGCTGTGGACCATCGGCCGATGGCTGAAGATCGGCGGGTCGGCCGTCTGGAACACCACCGGCATCGGTGAATCCCTCGGCCAGACCCTCGGTTTGGCCGCCACCGCCGCGGTCGTGACCACCCTGTGCGCCTTTCCTGTCGCCTGGGTCGCGGTCCGCTCCACCTCGCGGTTCGCGCGGATCATCGAGGGCGCCAACTACATCACCAGTTCGCTGCCGGGGATCGTGATCGCACTCGCCCTGGTGACCGTGTCGATCCGCTGGTTGCCGGCCCTCTACCAGACGGCCGCGACCATCCTGGCCGCCTACACGCTCATGTTCCTGCCGCGCGCCCTGGTGAGCGTGCGCGCCGGACTGGCCCAGGTGCCCGTCGGGCTGGAGGAGGCCTCGCAGGTGCTCGGAAAGTCCCCGGCCGCCACCTTCTTCCGCGTCACCCTGCGGCTCACCGCGCCCGCGGCGGCCGCGGCGGCGGCCATGGTGTTCGTGGCGGTGGCCACCGAACTCACCGCCACCCTGCTGCTGGCCCCCAACGGCACCACCACCCTCGCCATGCAGTTCTGGCAGCTGTCGGGCGAACTGGACTACGCGGCGGCGGCGCCGTACGCGCTGATCATGATCGTCGTCTCGGTGCCGGTCACCTATCTGCTGTTCACCCAATCCAGGAAGGCGGCGGGACTGTGAGTCGTCTTGTCGTAGACCAGGTTCGCAAGACCTTCGGGCAGACGCCGGTGCTCGACGGCATCAGCCTCGACGTCGCCGACGGCACCGCCACCGCGGTGGTCGGATCCTCCGGATGCGGCAAGACCACGCTGCTGCGGGTGATCGCCGGATTCGAGAACCCGGACGCCGGATCGGTGTCCGTCGGCGGGGAAACCATTACCCGCCAGGGCTTCTCGGTGCCGGCTCACCGCCGCCGGATCGGCTACGTGGCCCAGGACGGGGCGCTGTTCCCGCACCTGACCGTGGGGCAGAACATCGCCTACGGGCTCGGCGGCGGCCCCGGCGCGCGGCGCAAGCACCGGCAGCAGGTCGCCGAACTGCTCGACATGGTCTCGCTCGACGCGTCCTTCGCGGACCGGCGGCCCCATCAGCTCTCCGGCGGACAGCAGCAGCGGGTCGCGCTGGCCCGCGCCATGGCTCGCAAGCCCGCCCTCATGCTGCTCGACGAACCCTTCAGCGCCCTGGACACCGGACTGCGCGCCGCCACCCGGCAGGCCGTCGCCGAGACCCTGCGCGCCGCGGGCATGACCAGCATTCTCGTCACCCACGACCAGGAGGAGGCGCTGTCCTTCGCCGATCAGGTCGCGGTCATGTGCTCGGGCCGGTTCACCCAGGTCGGCACGCCGGAACAGGTGTACGCGGCCCCCGCGGACCTGTTCACCGCCGGATTCCTCGGCGACACAGTGCTTCTCGACGCCACCATCGGCGCCGAGACCGCCGAGACCGTGCTCGGCCGCATCCCCGTGCAGGTGAACGCCCCGACCGGGGCGGGCGCGGTCATGATGCGGCCCGAACAGCTGCTCGCCCGCGCGGCCGCCGCCGGCCACACCGGCTGCGCCACCGTGCGCGCCCTCGAATTCCGCGGCGCGGACGTCATGCTCACCCTCGACCTCGACGGCTGCCCCGAGCTCATCCACGTGCGCCGGGTGAGCGTGGACGCCCCCGCGGTCGGCGACCGGGTCGAGCTCGAAGTCCTCGGCGCGGCAGTCGCTTTCACCGCCGAGCAGTGCGCCGCCGCCGGTCGGTCGCCCGGCGAGGTCGCCGTGAGCCTGTCCGACGCGGCCGCCGCGGTCTGACCGATCGGCGCCTCCGGTCGTCCGGAATGTGACCGATCCGACCGGGGAGTACCTATAGTGGCGCGGAGGCCGAATCGTCGGTCGCTGAGGCGAACCGCCTCAGCCAATCCCGAAGGAGACCCGGTGCGCCGCACGCCGCTCGTCACATCCGTCCTCGCCGCCGCGTGCGCCCTGACCCCGCTCGCCGCCGCGGAGCCGCCGGCCGATCCGGCGCTGAAGGTGCAGGCGGTCTTCGGACCCGAGCAGTTCCCCATGGCCGGCGTGGCCGCCGACATCGCGCCCTGCGGCGGCGGCGCGAACGTGGCGAGCCTCACCACCGGCGCCGACGGCACCGCGGTCTACACCGGCGCGCTCGGCTGCTACCGAGTTCAGGTCAGCACCCCTATCGGCTGCGCGCTGGACGGCGATCAGGCCGTCCAGGTCACCTCGGCGCCCGGCGTCACCCCGGTCGCCAACTTCCGTTTCCGCTGCGCATGACGGTGTCGCGGACCCGCTCCCGGCCCGCGCGTGAACTGTGACCGCCTCCACATCTCGGGATTCGCATACACCGCAGCTGTTAATCTCGCGAGGGATAGCTGCTCGTTATTGCTGTAACGCGGAAAGCGTCGCATCACCGAGGGAGTAGGTGACGAGATGGGCGCGAGATTCGCGTTGGCACACCCGCCGGACATGACAGCGCCTATGACGCTCCGACGCTACGCGGTCCCGATCGAAGCCCTGGCCGCCCTGCTGGCCGCAGCGGTGGCCGGTCTGCTGCTCACGGCCCCCCTCGATCTCGGCTGGACCTCCGAAGGCCCGGTGCTGCAGCTGGACCTGCTGGTCCTGAACATGCCGCGCGCGGCCGCCGCCGGCGCGGCGTTCGCGGTGGTGTCGGCGGCGCTGGTGGTCGCGCTCGGCCGGAAGACCGCCTGGATCGTGTCGGGCGGCAGCATGGTGGTGCTGCTGGTGGACCAGTTGTGGAACCGGGACGCCGCGACCACGGGCAATCTGACCACCGCCAACTACATCGACGCCATCTTCAGCGGCATCCTGCTCGGCGCGCTCGCGGTCGCGGTCTTCGGTAAACCCGTCGCGACGGGCGCGTACCTGATCGGGGCGCTGTCCGCGATCCTGATCGGCGACCAGACCTCGCTGCCCGTCGGCCACGGCAATCCGCTCATCTCCTGGGCTTCCGCCGGAACTCCACCGGCGTGGCTGTTCGTGCTGGCCGGTGCGCTGCTCGTCGCGGGGATCGTCGTGCAGCGGCCGGAACCCGCGGGCGAGGAGGTGAACACCGATCTGGCGATCGGCCCGATCCTGTCCGCGCTGGTGCTGATCACCGCGACCACACTGTCCGCGGAATGGTTCGTGCGGCACGCGGGCACGCTCGTGCAGATCGGGGCGGCCGCGGCCATCACGATCTGCGCGGCCATGGTCGCGGCGCTGCTGCTGCCCGGACGCGAGGGCACCCTGGTGCTCCTGACGGTCGCGGTGGCGGGCGCGGGCAGCGCGATCATCGCGGTGCCCCGGCCGGATTGGACCGCGCCGTTCCCGGTGCTGGCCGTGGTGGCGGGGCTGGCGGCGGGACGCCGGTGGCGTTCGCCCTGGATCGCGCTGGCCGCGACCGCCGGACTGGCCGTCTTCGCGGCCGGCACCGCCGGTTTAGCGCACGAGTACCCGCTGATCCCGGTGGTCGGGGTGATCCTCACCGCGCTGGCCATCGGCTTCTGCTTCGGCGCGGCGGTCCCGAAGACCGCGGGCAGCGTCGTGGTGGCGCTCGCGGTGCTGGTGGTGCCGTGCCTGGTGGTGGCGCTGCGGGGCAGTGCCTTCGGCCGGGTCGCCTACTCACCGCGCTGGTACCGGGATCCGAGCGGCGCGGTCTCGGCCGTTCCGGGCCTGGTCGCCCTGGTGATCACCGTCGGCTGCGCGGCCGGGCTGTACCTGCTGTGGCGGATCCGCTCCCCGCAGGCCGCGCCACGGGTGATCGCCGTGCCCGATGCGGCGCGGAACGTCTTGTCACAGGGCTAGTCTGGCCGCATGGCCGACACGTCACCGGTGGACCCCACGATCGAACTCCTGGAGCGGGCCGTCGCCCAGATGGGCGATGTCATCGCCGCGATCACCCCCGACCAGGCAGCGCTGCCGACGCCGTGCGAGAACTGGCACGTGCGCCGGCTGCTGGACCATCTCGTGGGCCAGATCCTGCGCGACTTCACCATCGCCGCCCGCGGCGACATGCCGGACTGGGGTGCGCCGCACGACCCGGTCGGCGCGGACTGGTCCGCCGAGTTCCGCGCCGGCGCGCAGCCGCTCCTCGAGACGTGGCGCGCCGCCGATCCGGACCGGCTGGTGCCAGGCATGGGCGGGGAGTCCCCGCTGCGTGGTCGCGCCGATCAGCAGATCACCGAATTCGCCATGCACGCCTGGGATCTCACCCGCGCCACCGGTCAGGGCCGCACCCTGGATCCCGAACTCGCCGAGCACGGCCTGGCCTGGTCCAAGCAGATGCTGAAGCCGGAATACCGCGGTCCCGGAAAGGCTTTCGGGCACGAGGTGCCGATCGCCGCCGACGCGCCCGCCTACGACCGGCTGGCCGCGTGGTTCGGCCGCGATCCGGGCTGGACGCCCGCGGCCTGACCGCTACCGGCCGAACCGGGCATTCACCCAGGCCAGCGCGTCATTGAACGACGCGTCGAGCACGCCGCGGTGGTCCGCGCCGGCATAGTTCAGGTACTGCACCGGCCGCCCGCCCGCGAGCTGCTGCACCACCATGGCGTCCGTGGCCGGCGCCGGCACCGTGGTGTCGGCGCGGCCCTGCAGCACCAGCAGCGGCTGCGTGAAAGACAGTGCGCTGGGATCGTTCTCGTTCAGCACCCGGGTCAGCGCGGAGAGGTCGCCGTCGCGGGTGAAGACGTCGTCGGCGGTGAGTCCGCCCCACGAATCCGGTTGCCGCAGCCGGCCGATGCATCCGCTGTCGGCGAGCGAGAGCATGGATTGTGCACGGGGCGTGAGGAATCGGGCCGGATCCAGCGCCGATACCGTCTGCGCGCCGCGAATGAGCAAGGGCAGGAACGACACCGCCCCGCCGGTGAGCGGGGCCAGCGCACCCGCCACGCCCGCGCTGGTGGCCAGCTGCGAGGCCTGCAGCCCGAGGCCCTGATGGGAGGCCGGCGCGAGCGCCACCGAACCGAGTAGCTGCAACGCCGGGGCCCACCGCTGGGCCTCGGCGTCGGTGAAGATGGCGGCCTGACCGCCCTGGGAGTGCCCCATCGCCACCCAGCGGACCCCGATGTCCGGGTCGACTTCCCGTGCGGCCCTGGCCATATCGGTGACGGCGCGCTGTTCCGCGGTGCCGATCAGGTAGCCGTGCGGGCCGGGCGTGCCCAGCCCCTGATAGTCGGTCTGGGCGACGGCGTACCCGGCCGCGATCCAGCGTTCCTGCAGGCGGCGCACCAGCGAGGTGTAGTCGTGGGCGGGGAACTCGGGGGAGGTGTCCTGGGAGGGCGCGCAGACCTCGGCGACGCCGGTGGTGCCGTGCGCCCATGAGATGAGCGGCCAGCCGCCGGGCGGCGCGGTGCTGTCCGGGACCGCGAGCGTGCCCGACACCGCGACCGGGTTGCCCGCCATGTCGACCGAGCGGTACAGCACCAGGTAGTTGCGTGCCCCCGCGAGGGCGGGATCGCCTGTGAGCGGCCGCAATTGGATGACCGAACCAGGGGTGCCCGGGACCCGGTCCCCGGCCGGGAAGTAGAACGAGGCGAGGTTCGTCTCCTCCGGGGCGATCGGGGCGGCGGTGACCGGCGCGGCCAGGCTCAGGCCCGCGATGGCGGCCGTCAGGACCATGCTGAATCCCCCGGCGAGCCGGCGTGAGACGCGACGCTGCGGCTGTTCTGCACGGGCGCTCTCGTTGTCCGACACCTGTCAGAACATACCGGCCTGTTCTTGTTTCAGATGGCAAGCGGGGCCGCTCGCACTGCGAATGAGTCGGCGGCGTGACCGGCGGCGTCTTCACCACCATTCGCGCCGAGCCCTCCGGCCGCGTCCCGCTCCCCGCACTCCACCTGATTCCGGTGATCGCTGCCATGGCCCCGAAAACGTGGCCCGACCGCCCGGCATCGAGTTGGGCCGCACCCCGCGCGGTCCGAAACCGTCAGCGTCCCAACCGATACCGTGTACCTGGCGTGGCATCGGTCCGAAAAACGCGGTCGCGGTGTCCGGCTGCCTCCTGCACAACCGGACACCGCGATGCGCAACTCCTACCTTTGCCCCCGAACCCTCGAATCGGAATACTGATCGGCCACGATGGCACGAAAAGTCAGTCGCCCCGCGCCGGATCGTGCCCGACACCCCCGTCAACGAGCAAGGCCCCGACCGTGATTCATGGTCGAGGCCTTGCTGTGGTGCCCTCGGCAGGATTCGAACCTGCGGCCTTCTGCTCCGGAGGCAGACGCTCTATCCCCTGAGCTACGAGGGCGGGGATGGTCCCGTCCGGTCTCCCGGTCGGGCTGGGAAAGCGTATCGCATCGGTCGCGCTGCGCCAAAAACAAACCCGGACCGGGCGTTTCTATGCCCGGTCCGGGTTCGTGACGGAGCTTTCTCAGTTCAGCGGCAGCGGTGTGACCTTGCGCTCGGCCAGCATCTGGGTCATCAGATCGGCCTCGCTCTTCTGGGTCTTGGCCATGCTCTCGGCCAGCGAGCGCACCGCGTCGGTGTCCGCGCGCTGGGCGGCGTACTCGATCATCGGCATGCCGCCCTGGTGGTGGCGCAGCATGAGCTGCAGGAACAGCGCGTCCAGGGCCGGACCGGTGGCCTGGCCCAGGGCGGCCATCTCCTGATCCGACGCCATACCGGGCATGGCCTGCACCGCGCCCGAGTGCATGGCGGTGCCCGAGTGCTGATGCGTGGACATATCGGTCATCCAGCCCATGTAGCCGTCGGGGGAGATGAGCGGCTTGTCCCACTGCTGCAGCCAGCCCTGCATGCGGCCGGCCTGATTGGCCTGAGTAGTGAGGATGTCGTAGGCCAGGCGCTTCACCGCCGGGTCCGTGGTGCCGGACAGCGCGACGCCCGACATCTGGACCGCCTGGGCGTGGTGCACCGACATGTCCTGGGAGAAGCCGACGTCCACCGCGCCCGGGGTCTCCGGGCCGTGGTGCATGGCATTGCCCACCAGCAGCCCGGCCATGAAACCGATGAGGAGTACCGCGACCACCCCGATGGCCATCAGGGCCGACCGCTGATTGCGGCGCGTTTGCGGCACCGGTTCGGCGGCGGGATCGGGCTCGGAGCTGCGGTCTGGGATGTCGGACATGAACGGCGGCACTACTGCGTCGGAGCCGGCTGATCCGGCTGCGTCGGGCCGTCGGTCGGGGCCGGGATGGATGGGATGCCGCCGGGCAGGCTCGGGCTACCGGTGGGCAGACCCGGCACGCCGTTCGGCAGGCCCGGGATACCGCCGGCGGGCATGCCCGGAATGCTGCCGCCGCCCAGCTCGCTCGAATCCTGCTGCAGGCCCTTGCCGTCCATCGGCACGGCGTCGGGGCCGGGCGCGGTCGGGTCGAAGGCCGGCGGGTTGTCGACATTGAAGGTCGGGTTCGCGCAGTCCGCGCCGACCTCCGGGTAGGCGTACTGGTTCAGGCGCAGCGCGGTGATGAACTCGCCCACGCGCTTGTCGTCGGGGCTGTTCAGCTTCAGCTGGTGGCCCCACGACTGCAGTGAGATCGGGGTGTCCAGGCCCGGATACGGCGACATCAGGCTGTAGGGCTTGCCCTTGACCTTCGACTTCAGGGCGTCGATGGCCGCCTGATCGACCTTGTCCGGGTTGTAGGTGATCCACACCGCGCCGTGCTCGAGCGAGTGCACCGCGTTCTCGGTGCGGATCGCCTTGGCGTACACCACACCGGTGCAGGCCGCCCACGAGCCGTCGTGCGGGCCGCCGAAGGGTGGGGACTGGTCGTAGTTCACGCGCTGAGTGGCCGCGACGTGCATGCCCGCCGCGTAGTCCTTCTTCACCACGCCCGGAATCTGATCCGAGGGATCCTTCTTCTGCGCGGACGGCGTGTACTTGTCCTGCTCCTGCTTGTCCTGGATCTTGGGCACCAGCACCCAGGCGATGCCGCCGATGAGCGCGAGGATGCAGACCACGGCCCCGATCATGAGCCACGGAATCTGACGCTTACCGCCCAGGCCGCCGCCACCGCCCTTCCTGGACGATCCGGCTGACTTGCCCGCGGCCTTGATGGCCTTGGCCGACTTGGCACTGGTCTTGCTCGGCATGCTTGTTGTGCTCTTTTCGACGTGTCGGACAATCAAACGACGCGGCCGCATCGTTTGCTGGGCACCTGCCCGGTGGTGCCCGCTCGCGGCGTTCACCTGCTCAGACCATAGGATAGTGACTCGTGACTCCAGCTGACCTTGCAGATCTCCTTCGTGCTACCGCGGCGAAGGTACTTGTCGAACGCGGATCAGACCCTGCGATCCTGCCCGACGAGGTCAAGGTGGAGCGTCCCCGCAACCCCGAGCACGGTGACTATGCCACGAATGTGGCCATGCAGGTAGGTAAGAAGGCGGGAATGAGCCCCCGCGATTTCGCAACGCTGCTGGCCGCGGCGCTGTCGGAGGCCGAGGGCATCGACGCCGCGGAGGTCGCGGGACCTGGCTTTTTGAACATCCGCCTGGCCAAGGCCGCGCAGGGCGCGATCGTGGAGAAGATCCTCGAGGCCGGCGCGAAGTTCGGCACCGCGGACGCGCTCGTGGGCACGAAGATCAACCTCGAATTCGTCTCCGCCAACCCGACGGGCCCGATCCACCTGGGCGGCACCCGCTGGGCCTCGGTCGGCGACGCGCTGGGCCGGATTCTGGCGAGCCAGGGCGCGGACGTCACCCGCGAGTACTACTTCAACGACCACGGCGCGCAGATCGACCGCTTCGCCAATTCGCTGGTGGCCGCCGCGCTGGGACAGCCGACCCCCGAGGATGGCTACGCGGGCGCGTACATCAACGAGATCGCCGACACGGTCGTCAAGGCCAACCCGGGTGTGCTGGAACTCCCGGAGACCGAGCGGCACGAGCTGTTCCGCCGCGAGGGCGTCGAGCTCATGTTCGCGCACATCAAGAAGACGCTGCACGACTTCGGCACCGACTTCGACGTGTATTTCAACGAGAGCTCGCTGTTCGCCTCCGGCGCGGTCGAGCAGGCCATCGAGACGCTGAAGGCGTCCGGCAAGCTGTACGAGAAGGACGGCGCCTGGTGGATCGCCTCCACCGAGTACGGCGACGACAAGGACCGCGTCGTCATCAAGAGCGACGGCAAGTCCGCCTATATCGGCGGTGACATCGCCTACTTCCAGAACAAGCGCTCCCGCGGCTTCGATCTGTGCATCTACATGCTGGGCGCGGACCACCACGGCTACATCGGCCGCCTCAAGGCCGCCGCGGCCGCGTTCGGCGACAACCCGGACACCGTCGAGGTGCTCATCGGCCAGATGGTGAACCTGGTGAAAGACGGTGCCGCCGTTCGCATGTCGAAGCGCGCGGGCACCGTCGTCACCCTCGACGACCTGGTCGAGCAGATCGGCGTGGACGCGGCCCGCTACTCGCTGGTGCGCTCCTCGGTGAACTCCAGCATCGACATCGACCTGGACCTGTGGACCCGCCAGGACAGCGAGAACCCGGTCTACTACGTGCAGTACGCGCACGCCCGCACCAACCAGATCCTCGGCAACGCGGCCGCGTTCGACTACGCCTCCGTCACACCGGATTTCGCGCTGCTGACCGACGACCGCGAGGGCGCGCTCATCCGCACCCTGGGCGAGTACCCGCGCGTGGTGGCCACCGCCGCCGAGATGCGGGAGCCGCACCGCGTGGTGCGGTACCTCGAGGAGCTGGCCGGGGCCTATCACCCCTTCCAGTCCGACAAGACGCTGCGCGTCATACCGCAGGGCGACGATGTGGTCACCCCGCTCAATGCCGCTCGCCTCGAGCTGGTCAAAGCCACCCGTCAGGTTCTCGCCAACGGCCTCGGCCTGCTAGGCGTCAGTGCACCGGAGCGTATGTAGATGAGTGCCCACCCCGCCGGACCCCGCCACGCGGACATCCCGCACGCGCCGACGCTCGCCGAGCGGCCCAGCGCCCCGGCGCAGATGATCGAGCTGCCCGCGAATGTCTGGCCGCGCAACGCCTCTCGTGACGCGGACGGGGTCGTGCGGCTGGCCGGTGTGCCGGTGCACGAGCTGGCCGCCGAGTACGGCACCCCGCTGTTCGTGATCGACGAGGACGACTTCCGCTCCCGCTGCCGGGACATGGTCCGCGCCTTCGGTGACGGCGCGCGAGTCCACTACGCCTCCAAGGCGTTCCTGTGCGGCGAGGTCGCCCGCTGGATCCGCGACGAGGGCCTGCACCTGGACGTGTGCTCCGGCGGCGAGCTGTCGGTGGCGCTGCACGCCGGCTTCCCGGCCGAGCGGATCGCCCTGCACGGCAACAACAAATCGGTGCCCGAGCTGGAGATGGCGGTCGCGGCGGGCGTCGGCGACGTGGTCGTCGACTCGCTGATCGAGATCGAGCGGCTCAAGGCCGTGGCCAAGCGGGCCGGCAAGGTGGTGGACGTGCTCGTCCGCGTCACCGTCGGCGTGGAGGCCCACACCCACGAGTACATCTCGACCGCGCACGAGGACCAGAAGTTCGGCTTCTCCATCGCCGGCGGCGACGCCATGCAGGCCATCGCCCGGGTCTTCGAGTCCGACAATCTGCGCCTGGTCGGCCTGCACTCGCACATCGGCTCGCAGATCTTCGAGATCGACGGCTTCGAGATCTCCACCCGCCGCATGCTGGGCCTGCTGCGCGAGGTCGCCGACAAGTTCGGCATGGAACGCGCCGAACAGATGCGGGTGCTGGATCTCGGTGGCGGCCTGGGCATTTCGTACCTTCCACACGAGGATCCGCCGGCCCTGGACGGCTTCGCCGCCAACCTGCGCCGCATCGTGGCCGAGGAGGCCGAGCGGGCCGGGCTGCCGGTGCCGACCATCGCGGTCGAGCCGGGCCGTGCCATCGCCGGACCCGGCACCGTCACCCTCTACGAGGTCGGCACCATCAAAGATGTTGTGCTCGACGGCGGTAATCGCCGACGCTATGTGAGCGTCGACGGCGGCATGAGCGACAACATCCGTCCGGCCCTGTACCAGGCCGAGTACGACTGCCGCCTGGTCTCGCGCTCCAGCGAGGCCGGTCCGGTGGTGGCTCGCGTGGTCGGAAAGCATTGCGAGAGTGGGGATATCGTCATCCGCGATACCTGGCTCCCGGCCGATGTGGGCCCCGGCGACCTGGTGGCGGTGGCCGCGACCGGCGCGTACTGCTACTCGATGTCGAGCCGCTACAACTTGCTCACCCGGCCCGCGGTGGTCGCTGTGCGAGACGGCAAGGCGCGCTTGATCCTTCGCCGTGAAACGGTGGAGGACCTACTCAGCTTGGAGGTGAAGGCATGACCGGGTCCACGGCGAGCCGTGAAATTGGTTCCAGCAAGAATGGCGTGTGGGGACAGGATCACCCCATCGGCGTCGCCGTCCTCGGCATGGGCACGGTCGGCACCGAGGTGGTCCGCATCATTCGCGACCACGCCGACGACCTGTGCAACCGGGTGGGCGCGCCCGTCGTGCTGCGCGGTGTCGCGGTGCGCGATCTGAGCAAGGACCGCGGCGTGCCCGCCGAGCTGCTCACCGCCGATGCCGAATCCCTGGTCACCCGTGACGATGTCGACATCGTCGTCGAGGTCATGGGCGGCATCGACCCGGCCCGCGCCCTCATCGCCGCCGCCCTCAACGCCGGCAAGTCGGTCGTCACCGCCAACAAGGCGCTGCTCGCCGACTACACCGGCGAGCTGGCCGCCGCCGCCGAGAACCACCGCGCCGACCTGTACTTCGAGGCCGCCGTCGCCGGCGCCATCCCGGTGATCCGCCCGCTCATCCAGTCGCTGTCCGGTGACCGGGTCAACCGCGTGGTCGGCATCGTGAACGGCACCACCAACTTCATCCTGTCGGCCATGGCCGAGACCGGCGCGAACTACGCCGACGTGCTGGCCGAGGCCACCCGCCTGGGCTACGCCGAGGCAGACCCGACCGCCGATGTCGAGGGCTACGACGCGGCCGCCAAGGCCGCGATCCTGGCGTCGGTC
Organism: Nocardia niigatensis NBRC 100131; assembly: GCF_000308655.1. Taxonomy (GTDB): domain Bacteria; phylum Actinomycetota; class Actinomycetes; order Mycobacteriales; family Mycobacteriaceae; genus Nocardia; species Nocardia niigatensis. The sequence continues at coordinate 18,842 of NZ_BAGC01000013.1, forward strand.
GCCTTCCACACCCGCGTCACCTCGGGCGACGTCTACCGCGAGGGCATCTCCAAGATCACCGCCGAGGATCTGGAGACCGCGGCGGCCGTGGGCTGCACGGTGAAGCTGCTGGCCATGGCCGAGCGCGTCACCGACGAGGACGGCAAGGACAAGGTCTCCGTGCGCGTCTACCCGGCCCTCATCCCGCGCAAGCACCCGCTGGCCTCGGTCAACGGCGCGTTCAACGCCGTGGTCGTGGAGGCCGAGAACGCCGGCCGCCTGATGTTCTACGGTCAGGGCGCGGGCGGCGCTCCCACCGCGTCGGCCGTCATGGGCGATCTGGTGATGGCGGCGCGCAACAAGTTCTTCGGTGGCCGCGCTCCGGGCGAATCGGTCTATGCTGAGCTGCCGATCGCTTCGATCGGCGACACCCCGACCCGCTACCACGTGAACCTGCAGGTAGCCGATCGCACCGGTGTGCTGGAAGCGGTCGCGGGTGAATTCGCCAAGCACGGTGTGAGCATCTCGACGGTCCGCCAGGAGGGACACGACGAGGGTGCGCGCCTGGTCGTGGTGACCCACCACGCGCTGGAGTCCGCGCTTGCGGATACCGTTGCCGCGTTGGCCGAACTGGACTCCGTCACGTCCGTGACCAGTGTTCTGAGATTGGAAGGCACCGAGGAATGAGTGCAACTGCACGGGCCGCGACTGTGCACACCCCGTGGCCGGGGCTGATCGACGCGTATCGGGATCGTCTCTCGATTCCCGCCGACTGGAAGGCCGTCACTCTCTTCGAGGGCGGTACCCCGCTGGTGCCCGCGCACCACCTCTCCGAGCTCACGGGCTGCGAGGTGTACCTCAAGGTCGAGGGCGCGAACCCGACCGGTTCCTTCAAGGACCGTGGCATGACCATGGCCATGACCGACGCCAAGTACACCGGCAAGACCGCCGTGCTGTGCGCGTCGACCGGCAACACCTCGGCGTCGGCGGCGGCGTACGCCACCCGCGCCGGTCTGCACTGCGCGGTGCTGATCCCGTCGGGCAAGATCGCCATGGGCAAGCTGGCCCAGGCGGTCATGCTGGGCGCCAAGATCATCCAGGTGGACGGCAACTTCGACGACTGCCTCGAGCTGGCCCGCAAGGTCACCTCGGACTTCCCCGAGGTCGGCCTGGTGAACTCGGTCAACCCGGCTCGCATCGAGGGCCAGAAGACCGCGGCCTTCGAGATCGTGGACGCGCTGGGCAAGGCGCCCGATGTGCACGCGCTGCCGGTCGGCAACGCGGGCAACATCACCGCGTACTGGAAGGGCTACAGCGAGTACTACGCCGACGGCGTCACCGCCTCGCGCCCGCGCATGCTGGGCGTGCAGGCCGCCGGCGCCGCGCCGCTGGTCAACGGTGCCCCGGTCGCGAACCCGGAGACCATCGCCACCGCCATCCGGATCGGTGCGCCGGCGTCCTGGAACCAGGCCGTGGCGGCCAAGGAAGAGTCGGGCGGCGCCTTCCGCGCGGCCACCGATGACGAGATCCTCGCCGCGTATCACCTGGTCGCGGCCAAGGAGGGCGTCTTCGTGGAGCCCGCCTCCGCCGCGTCGATCGCCGGTCTGCTGGCCGCGCGTGCCGAGGGCTGGCTGGATTCCGGCCTCACCGTGGTCTGCACGGTGACCGGCAACGGCCTCAAGGACCCGGACAACGCGCTCAAGGGCATGCCCGAGGTCACGCCGATCGCGGTCGACCCGGTCGCCGTGGCCCACGAACTCGAGCTGGCCTGAGTTGACTGCGCGCGACGCTCAGCTCATGACGCGGACGCTGCCCGCCGGAATCTCCGTCACCGTGCGGGTTCCGGCGTCCAGCGCCAACCTGGGCCCGGGTTTCGATTCCCTCGGAATCGCTTTGGGGCTGTACGACGAGATCACGGTGTCCACCACCGACTCCGGGCTGACCATCCGGGTGGAGGGCGAGGGCGCCGACGATGTGCCCTGGGGCCCTTCGCATCTGGTGGTGCGGGCCATCGAGCGCGGCCTGCAGGCCGCGGGTGTGTGGGCCGACGGCCTGGACGTGGTGTGCCGCAACGTGATTCCGCATTCGCGAGGCATGGGTTCGTCGGCCTCGGCGGCGGTCGGGGGACTGGCCGCCGGGCGTGGGCTGGCCGCGAAGTTCGATCCTGACCTGGCCTACGGCGACGAGGTGCTGGTCCAGCTGGCCGGTGAATTCGAAGGCCACCCGGATAATTCGTCCGCCAGCATCCTGGGCGGATTCGTGGTGTGCTGGACCGAAACCGACCGTTCGGCGGACGAAAACGGCAGTGCCGACGCGCATCACGCGCGCCTGTACCGCGCGGTGCGGCTGGAACCGCATCCCTCGCTGCGGCCCGTGGTGCTCATTCCCGAGGAGCGTTCGGCGACCGCGCACACCCGCGGCCTGCTCCCGGAGACGGTGCCGCACGCGGACGCGGCTTTCAATGCCAGCCGGTCCGCGCTCGCGGTGGTCGCCTTGACGCAGCGGCCCGACCTGCTGCTTCCCGCCACGGCCGACCGGCTACACCAGGGCTACCGCGCCTCGGCGCTGCCGCTCACCACCAAATGGGTGGAACGGTTGCGTGCCGCGGGCATCGCGGCCACCGTCTCGGGCGCCGGCCCGACCGTGCTGGCCTTCGCGACCAGCGAATTCCCCGAAGAACTGCGCGAACTCGCCGTCGCGGACGGCATGCGCGTTCTCGAGCCGGGCATCGCCGGCGGCGTCTCGGTGGATTGACAGCGCGCCTGCCTTGCCGATGCAAAAGGTGGGAGCTATCCTGAGCGAGTCCGTACATCGTGCGCGTCAGACGCCGGTGCTTCATCAGGGCAAATCGCTCCAGAGGCTCCTTGCTCAGGCTCGAGGCTTGAGGCTCGAAACTTGGGGGTAGCCAGTCAACTGGAATGATCTCTCCCACCTTGCGGTCCGAAGCATCAGCATTCGGTGGTGGAGCCCACGTGGTGGTGCCCCCACCGGCCCGGCGGGACAGGCGATACGGCATCCGAGTTCGGCACGAGACCGGACTGCAGGAGGAACCCTCGAACAGGCACACGGCGGTCGAGGGAAGGAAAGGATTTCCGTGACAGATACGGACCTGCTCGCGACACCCGGGATGGATAGCGATTCAGCGTCCTCGGGTAGCCGCGAAAGTGACTCCGGACAGATTTCGAAGATGAGCGAACAAACTGACGTCGCACGATCGGGGCTGACTGGAATGTTGTTGCCGCAGTTGCGTGCGCTTGCGGGAGAGCTCGGTATCCGAGGCACTTCCGGGATGCGTAAGGGTGATCTCATCGCCGCTATCAAGGAGAACCAGGCCGGGGGCGCCAAGCCCGTCGCCGCTGCCGCCGGCGGCAAGCCCACGCGGAACGCGAAGGCCAAGGCCGAGGACGCGCAGACCGGCGGGGAGTCCGCGTCGGCCCCCGCTCGCGAGGTGAAGAAGGCCGCTGCGGCTGCCGATCCCGCTCCGGCCGCGGCCGAGGTGAAGGCGGAGGCGAAGGCCGGGCGCGCGGACAAGGTCGAGTCGCGCAAGACCGACGCCGAGCCGCGCAAGAACGACGAGCCGCGCCAAAACGCTTCGGAGACTCGCGAATCCAAGCGCGAGGAGGGCGAGAACGCCCGCGCCGAGGGCGGCGACGACAGCCGGGACGGTGGCCAGCGCGGCCGCGGCCGCCAGCGTCGGGGTCGTGAGCAGCGTGGCGCCGCCACCGCCGAGACCACCGCCGAGGCTCCGGCCGCCGACAAGGTTGAGCAGGACGGCGGCGAGCGCCGCCGGGATCGCGGTAACCAGGGTGAGCGCGGCAACCAGGGTGACCGCAACCAGCAGAGCCAGAACGGCGCCGGTCGCGGTGGCCAGCGTGACGACCGCGGCGGTGACGACGAGGAAGGCGGCCGCGGTCGCCGGGGCCGTCGCTTCCGTGAGCGTCGTCGCGGGCGGGACCGCGAGGGTGGCGCCACCGGTGGCGAGGCCCGCGAGATGGAGATCCGCGAGGACGACGTCCTGCAGCCGGTCGCCGGCATTCTCGACGTGCTCGACAACTACGCGTTCGTCCGCACCTCGGGCTACCTGGCCGGCCCGAACGACGTGTACGTCTCGATGAACCTGGTCCGCAAGAACGGCCTGCGCCGCGGTGACGCCATCACCGGCGCGGTCCGCGCGCCGCGGGACGGCGATCAGAGCAACCAGCGGCAGAAGTTCGATCCGCTGGTGCGGTTGGACACGGTCAACGGCGCGGACGTCGAAAGTGCCAAGCGCCGACCGGAATTCAACAAGCTGACCCCGCTGTACCCGAACCAGCGCCTGCGGCTGGAGACCCAGCCCAACAAGCTGACCACCCGCATCATCGACCTGATCATGCCGATCGGTAAGGGTCAGCGCGCGTTGATCGTGTCGCCGCCCAAGGCCGGTAAGACCACGATCATGCAGGACATCGCGAACGCGATCTCGGTCAACAACCCCGAGTGCTACCTGATGGTGGTGCTGGTGGACGAGCGTCCCGAGGAAGTGACCGACATGCAGCGCTCCGTGCGCGGCGAGGTCATCGCCTCGACCTTCGACCGGCCGCCGAGCGACCACACCTCGGTCGCCGAGCTCGCCATCGAGCGGGCCAAGCGCCTGGTGGAGCAGGGCCAGGACGTCGTCGTGCTGCTCGACTCGATCACCCGATTGGGCCGTGCGTACAACAACTCGTCCCCGGCCTCGGGCCGAATCCTTTCCGGTGGTGTGGATTCCACCGCGCTGTACCCGCCCAAGCGGTTCCTCGGCGCGGCCCGCAATATCGAGAACGGCGGCTCGCTCACCATCATCGCCACCGCGATGGTGGAGACCGGTTCCACCGGTGACACGGTCATCTTCGAGGAGTTCAAGGGCACGGGTAACGCCGAGCTCAAGCTCGACCGCAAGATCGCCGAGCGCCGCGTGTTCCCGGCGGTCGACGTCAACCCGTCCGGCACCCGCCGCGACGATCTGCTGATGTCGCCCGACGAGGCCGCGGTCCTGCACAAGCTGCGCCGAGTGCTCTCCGGCCTGGACTCGCACCAGGCCATCGACCTGCTGGTCGACCGGTTGAAGAAGACCAAGAGCAATGTCGAGTTCCTGATGACGGTCTCCAAGACCGCCCCGGGCGCGCTCGACGAATAGTGAAAAGGGGGCTCCGCAGTGCGGAGCCCCCTTTCTCGTTTCGCAAGGGTAACAAGTGATTTCGTGCCGATCGGGGTAACTCGTCGGGTACGTACGGAACTCGCGGAGCTACGAGACCGGTGGCGCGGGTTGGGAGCTCGGTGGCACGTAGCCGCCCGCTGAATATGCCGGGAGGCGGTACTGGGGCTCCGCTTCTGCGGAGCCGCCGCCGTCGTTCCGGCAAGGCCTCCGGTCTTCTCGGGACCGGGCGCGGGCTGTAGAAGAACAGTCCGATCAGCGCGCCGCCGGCGATCATGAAGCCGAGAATGAGCGCGGTCACGGTACCGGACACGTCCGCTGCCGTGACCGCTGTGTAGGTGAGGGTGGCGTCCCCCCGGGGCGGGATGGGGGTCGGATTCAGGGGTCCCACCGCGTTGCCGGACTCTCCGGGAGCCATCCACCAACCCGCTACCGCCAGAAGCGTCAGTGTGACCAGGACCGCCCCCGCGACGAGCTCCGCACGCCGCCGGTCCGCCCTCCCGGCCTCGGCGTGCACGGTGACGGGGGACAGGTCCCCGATCGTCGCGTCCTTCCTGGTCACTGTTGCCCTTCCGATGGTCGCTCTCACCTGGACGAACTCTATGAACATGAATGTTCGTATTCCTGAGTAGCGAGCTACTCGACTTCCAGCCTCACTCGAATACACGAAATATGCGTGCCCGTAGTTTTATGGGCGAACGGCGGGAACAAACGGGTCCAACCGCCTGTTCAGGACGGTGTCACCCCTCGTGACGGCCACCCGCCCGCGGCGCATATACTGTTCCGTCGGCAACCATGCCTAGTCGGTTCCGGTTCACGTCTCGCATCGCCAGGCGACCCGGAGCCTTTCGAAAGGACATCCATGAAGGCAGGAATTCACCCCACGTACGTGGACACCACGGTCGTGTGCGGCTGCGGCAACACCTTCCAGACCAAGAGCACCAAGGAGTCGGGCCAGATCACGGTCGAGGTCTGCTCCCAGTGCCACCCGTTCTACACGGGCAAGCAGAAGATTCTGGACACCGGTGGCCGCGTGGCTCGCTTCGAGGCTCGCTACGGCAAGCGCGACAAGGCTGCCAAGTAGCTGTCCCGCCGACGCCCGTCCTGCGCACCGCAGGCCGGGCGTTGGCGTTTAATTGCCTCCGCTTCGCTCCGGCGGGTTCGCGGCCCTGCGAGCTCGATTCTTCCCTCCTCCGCTCCTCCGCTTCGCTTCCCCGCTCCGTCAGTCCAGAATCGAGCCGGGCCGCGAACCGTGGGCGGTTCCGCTCTTGCTGAATACTCAGCTCAAAGTTCAAGGAGCTCACACGCCATGGCCGACAAGCAGGCGGCCCCGTCCGCGATCGACGACATCCTGGCTGAGTACGCGGGTCTCGAAACTCAGCTCGCAGACCCGGCGCTGCACAACGATCCCGGAGCGGCACGGCGCGTGGGTAAGCGTTTCGCCGAGCTCGGCCCGATCATGGCCACCTACAACAAGCTGAAGACCACGCGCGAGGATCTGGCCGCCGCCGAGGAGCTGGCCGCCGACGACGCGTCCTTCGCGGCCGAGGTCCCGGGGCTGCAGGAGCAGATGGAGGAGCTGGACAAGCAGCTCACCGACCTGCTCGCGCCGCGCGACCCGCACGACGGCGACGACGTCATCCTCGAGGTGAAATCCGGTGAGGGCGGCGAGGAGTCGGCGCTGTTCGCCTCCGATCTGGCCCGCATGTACATCCGGTACGCGGAGCGGCACGGCTGGAAGGTCGAGGTGCTCGGCGTCACGTACTCCGATCTGGACGGGTACAAGGACGCCAGCTTCTCCATCAAGAGCAAGGAGCCCACCCGCGACGGTGTGTGGTCCAAGCTCAAGTTCGAGGGCGGCGTGCACCGGGTGCAGCGCGTGCCGGTCACCGAATCCCAAGGGCGCATTCACACTTCGGCCGCGGGCGTGCTGGTCTATCCGGAGCCGGACGAGGTCGAGGAAGTCGAGATCGACGAGAAGGACCTGCGCATCGACGTCTACCGCTCCTCCGGCAAGGGCGGTCAGGGCGTCAACACCACCGACTCGGCCGTGCGCATCACCCACCTGCCCACCGGGCTCGTGGTGACCTGCCAGAACGAGCGGTCGCAGCTGCAGAACAAGATTCGCGCCAAGCAGGTGCTCGCGGCCCGGTTGCAGGCGCTCGCCGAGGAGCAGGCCGACGCGGACGCCGCCGCCGGCCGCGCCTCGCAGATCCGCACGGTCGACCGCTCCGAGCGCATCCGCACCTACAACTTCCCGGAGAACCGCATCGCCGATCACCGCATCGGTTTCAAAGCGCACAACCTGGACTCGGTGCTGGACGGCAACCTCGATGACCTGTTCAACGCCCTGGGCGAAGCCGACCGCGCCGCCCGCCTGGCCGCGGAATAAGCGGAGTAACCGGCATATCATCACGGTCAGCGCTCGGCGGCCAGTATCGTCTCCCAACGTGACAACTGATTTCGTCGCGCCCGGGGTAACTCCTCGGGTACGTCCAGAATCGGTTCGGCACGCGACCGTCGGCGCGGATGCATGACGGTCGACGGCTCTTGGCCGTCCGCTGAAGGCTCGGAGAGGCGGGGGAGTGAAAGGCTGCGAACCGTGAGTCGTGCACCGTTGCGCCCGGCCATCCGGGAGGCCGTCGAGATCCTGGCCGCGGCCGGGGTCCACAGTCCGCAGGCCGACGCGGAATACCTTGCGGCACATGTGCTGGGCGTCGACCGCGGGCGCCTGGCCCTCATGCCCATGCTCACCCCCGACCAGCTGGAGGAGTACCGCAAGCTGGTCGCGCGGCGGGCGGAACGCGTTCCGCTGCAGCATCTTACGGGCATCGCGGCGATGGGGGAGATCGATCTCGCGGTCGGTCCCGGCGTTTTCGTCCCGCGTCCGGAGACGGAGTTGCTCTTCGCCTGGGCGCTGGCTCAGCTCGAGGCGGTCGGTCACGAGCATCAGCCGATCGTGGTCGACCTGTGCACGGGTTCCGGCGCGCTGGCCTTGGCCATCGCGCACGCCCGCCCCGATGTACAGGTGCACGCTGTCGAACTGGATCCCGAGGCCCTGGCCTGGGCCCGCCGCAACGCGCTGCAACTGGCCGACGAGGGTGATACCCCGATCGACCTGCACGCCGGTGACGTCACCGACCCGGCCATCCTCGAGAAATTGAACGGCCGGGTGGATGTGGTGGTCTCCAACCCGCCCTACATTCCCGAGGATGCCGAACTCGATCCCGAGGTGATCGACCACGACCCGCACCGGGCGCTCTTCGGCGGACCCGACGGCCTGTCCGTCATCCGCCCCATGACCGCCACCATCGCCCGCCTGCTACGCGAAAACGGCACGGTGGCAGTCGAACACGACGACACCAACGGTTCGGGCGTCGTCGACCTCTTCACCGCGCACGGCGGCTTCACGGACATCGTCGAGCATCCCGACCTGGCCGGCAAGCCACGTTTCGTGGTGGCCCGCCGCACCGCGGACTGAGGGCGTCCCGCTATTCGGGGCTGCCCTCGATCTCCACGCCGTGCCAGAACGCCACGTGGTCCTTGATCTTGCGGGCCGGCGGACTCGGCCTGGGGTAGTACCAGGCCGCGTCCGGATTCTGCTTCCCGTCGACGGTGATGGTGTAGTAGCTCGCGATGCCCTTCCACGGGCACACGGTGTGCTGCGAGCTCTCGGTGAAGTACTCCCGCTTCAGCGAATCCACCGGGAAATACTGATTGCCCTCGACCTCCACGGTCTGCGGGGCCTCGGCGATGACCGTTCCGTTCCAGATCGCACGCATCATGATTCGTGCCTCCTTCGTCGCCCCCGAGCCTACGTTCGTCCGGCCGCCCCTGAACGCGTTCGCGAGTTGATCCGTGCCAAGATGTCAGCCGTGAGTACCGTCTACGACTGTGCCGATCCCGACTCCCGCGCCGCCGGTCTGAGCGCCGCGCGCAGCACGCTGAAGTCCGGGCGATTGGCCGTCATTCCCACCGACACGCTCTACGGACTCGCCGCCGACGCGTTCGACAGCCAGGCGGTGAGCGCGCTGCTGGCCGCCAAGCGGCGCGGCCGGGACATGCCGGTGCCGGTGCTGGTCGGATCGTGGACCACCATCGACGGACTGGTCTTCTCGGTGCGCCCGCAGGCTCGCGAGCTGATCCGCGCCTTCTGGCCGGGCGGGCTGAGTCTGGTTGTGCAGCAGGCTCCTTCGCTGGCCTGGGATCTGGGCGACGCGCGCGGCACGGTGATGCTGCGTATGCCGCTGCATCCGGTCGCGCTGGAGCTGCTGCGCGAGGTGGGCCCGCTGGCGGTGTCGAGCGCGAACGTGTCCGGGCAGCCGCCCGCCACCACGGTCGCCGAGGCGCAGGCGCAGCTGGGCGATCTGGTCGGGGTGTATCTCGACGGCGGCCCGGCCGATCACGCGGTGGCGTCCACCATCGTCGATCTGACCGCCGACACCCCGCGCATCCTGCGCGAGGGCGCGGTGCCGATCGAGAAGATCGCGGAGGTGCTCGGCATGTCGCCCGAGGAGCTCCGTCAGGCGGGCGCGCGGTGACGGCCGTTAAATGCTGCTGAGTCAGGGCGTATTCAGCCAGGGCGCGGTCGTCCCGCTGCGGGAGCTGCTGCTGGTGCTGCTCGTCGCCACGGTCATCGCCTACCTGACCACCGGTGGAATCCGGGTGCTGGCCATCGCTTTCGGCGCGGTGGCCATCCCGCGTGAGCGCGATGTGCATGTGAAGCCGATTCCGCGCATGGGCGGGTTGGCCATCTATCTGGGCCTGCTGGCGGCCGTGCTGTTCGCGCACCAGCTGCCGGCGTTGCGCCGAGGATTCGACTATCCCAAGGACATTCCCGCGGTATTGGCCGCCGCCACGCTCATCGTGCTGGTCGGCATCATCGACGACCGCTGGGGCCTGGACTGGCTGACCAAGCTGGTGGGCCAGATCACAGCGGCGGGCGTGATGGCGGTGATGGGCCTGAGCTGGGTGGCCATCTACAACCCCTTCACCAACGAGACCGTGGTGCTCGACCCGCTGCAGGGCGGTCTGGTGACCGTGGGAATCACGGTGACGGTCGTGAACGCCATGAATTTCGTCGACGGCCTGGACGGTTTGGCCGCGGGACTCGGTTTCATCGCGGCGGTCGCGGTTTTCGTGTTCACCGTGGGTTTGCTCTATGAGGTGGGCGGTTCCACCGATACCTATCCGCCGGCGTTGCTGGCCGCCGCGCTGGCCGGCGCGTGCCTGGGATTTCTGCCGCACAATTTTTCTCCGGCCCGCATTTTCATGGGTGATACCGGATCCATGCTCATCGGATTGATGCTGGCCGCGGTGTCCACGGGCGCTTCCGGTCGAATTCCGCTGCAGGGTTACGGCCCGCGCGACATCGTGGGTCTGCTGTCGCCGTTGTTGCTGGTCGGTGCGGTGATGTTCATTCCGGTACTCGATCTTGTTCTGGCGGTGGTCCGCCGGGTTCGCGCAGGTGTGAGTTTCTCCACTCCGGACAAAATGCATCTGCATCACCGTTTGCTGCAGATCGGGCATTCGCAGCGCCGCGTTGTGCTGGTGATCTATCTGTGGGTGAGCGTGCTCGCATTCGGCGCTGTCGGTACCTCGCTGATCTCGGATCGGCGCATGGTGGTGCTGCTGTTCGCCGCCGGACTGGTTTTCGCGCTGATCGTCACCGCGGTGCCGTCGTGGCGGGAACTGAAGATCAACTCCGTCCGCAAACCGCCCCGCGATCGCGAGAACGCCGCCGGGTAGAGTTGCTGACCGTGAGCACGCCTTCCGTTCCCGGTCCGGACGCCCCGCTGCGCGCGGCACTGCGCTATGGCATCGCCGGTTTGGCTGTGCTGGTTGTGGTTTCGGCCATCCTCTCGACCGTCTTCGCGGGCCTGCCCGGCCTGTGGGGCGCGTTGATCGGCGCCGCACTGGGCGGCGCCTTCATCCTCACCACCGCCGCCTCGGTGTTGTTCAGCGCGAAGATCGAATCCGGCCTGCAGGGCATCGTGCTGCTCGGCAGTTGGGTCGGAAAGCTGCTGCTGGCAGTGATCGTCGTCGCAGTGCTCCAGCAATACGACTTCTACAGCCGCGGCGCCCTGTTCTTCACCGTGGTCGGCGCGCTGCTCATCGTGCTGGGCGCGGAGACGTACGGCCTTCTGCGCCAACGGGTTCCGACCGTGCAGGTGGACCGCGACCTGTAGCCCGGGATCCCCGCGGCGACCTCGTGAAACACCGTTCATCACGCGTTTCGGCGACCCCCTACGCATTGTCGTAGATAACTTGATAAACTCTTTACCTGTAGCCAACCGAATCAACAGGGGGGTCCTCCGAGACTCGCCCGAGAGCAGGTTATGCTTACAGCCGTACCGGACCCTGTCGGGTCACGGTTCTGCACCGTCGACGATGTCGCCGACGCGCGTACAGACGCCAGGGCGTGATGCCACAGCTGCTGACGAACTTCGAGCCGACCTGAGTCGACCCACCAGATCGTCAATGTCCGATCGAACCGCGGGAGAATACTATCTCCTGCGGCCGACCACGGGAGAGAACGCTGAGCGTCACCATTTTGGCGGGCGAGTTCCACGCGCCGTCACTCAACGACTTCTTCCCTCCAGCAGTGCTGTTCGAGGGGACGCCTTTCGAGCTCGACCGTCTGATGCTGATTCGCATCCTCATGTCGGTCGTTCTCCTGGCCGTGATGTTCGCCGCTTTCCGTCGGCCGCAGCTGGTTCCGCGCGGACTGCAGAATGTCGCCGAATCCGGTCTGGTGTTCGTCAAGGAGCAGATCTGCGACGAGGTGCTCGGCAAGGAAACCGGCAAGAAATTCTTCCCGCTGATCGCGTCGATCTTCTTCACCGTGCTGTTCCTGAACGTCTCGGGTGTCATTCCGGGCCTGAACATCTCGTCGAACGCGCGAATCGGCATGCCCCTGGTGCTGGCGGTCGTCGCCTACGTCACCTTCAACTACGTGGGCATCAAGAAGTACGGCTTCCTGAAGTACATGCGCTCGTCCATCGTGGTGCCGAATGTTCCGGCCGCGCTGCACGTGCTGCTGATCCCGATCGAGTTCATCTCGACCTTCGTGCTGCGCCCGTTCACGCTGACCGTCCGTCTCATGGCGAACATGCTGGCAGGCCACATCATGTTGGTGCTGTTCTTCAGTGCCACCCAGTTCTTCCTGTTCGATGCCGTCTCCTGGATGAAGGTGTTCTCGCCGTTCTCGCTGCTCGCGGGCTTCGGCTTCACCCTCTTCGAGCTGCTGGTGGTTTTCCTGCAGGCGTATGTGTTCGCGCTGCTGACCGCTGTCTACATCGGTCTGGCGCAGCACGCCGACTCTCACTGACCGACCGCACCAACATCACAAACCTGCCTTCCACGCCGCCCGGCGGGTGGGCGACAGAAAGGGAATGAAACACACATGAGCACCCTCTCGTACCTGGCTGCTGAAGTTGCCGAGTCCAAGTCCAAGGGCTTCGGCGCCATCGGTTACGGCCTCGCTGCGATCGGCCCCGGCATCGGTGTTGGCATCGTCGTCGGTAAGGCCATCGAGGGCATTGCCCGTCAGCCCGAGCTGCAGGGCACCATCCGGACCAACATGTTCCTGGGTATCGCGTTCACCGAGGCCCTGGCGCTGATCGGTCTCGTCGCCGGCTTCATTTTCTGATTCCGGCAAAAGACTAGGAATCAACGATGAACAGCATTTACTTGCTCGCGGCCGAGGAGGACATCAACCCCCTCGTCCCGAAGACCTATGACATTGTCTGGTCTGCGATCGTCTTCATCGTTATCGCCTTTGTCTTCGCCAAGTACGTCGTGCCGCGCCTGACCAAGGTGCTGGACGAGCGTTCCGAGAAGATCGAGGGCGGTATCGCCAAGGCCGAGGCCGTGCAGGCCGAGGCGCAGGCCACCCTGCAGCAGTACCAGGAGCAGCTGGCCGAGGCTCGCCTCGAGGCTGCCCGTATCCGTGAGGAAGCCCGCACCCAGGGTGCGGCCATCCTGTCGCAGATGCGTACCGATGCGCAGGCCGAGGCCGACCGCATCGTGGCCGCCGGTCACTCGCAGCTGGAGGCTCAGCGCCAGCAGATCGTGACCGAGCTGCGGTCCGAGCTGGGCCGTACCGCGGTCGACCTGGCCGAGAAGATCATCGGTCAGTCGGTGGCCGACGAGGCCAAGCAGGCGGCGTCGATCGACCGGTTCCTCGCGGAACTGGACGCGAACGCCGGCATCGGGGTCGGAAGGTAACGACGCGAAAGTGGGAAGCATGTACGCAGCGAGCCGCGAGGCGAGTTCCCGTGCGCGGGAAGCTCTTCGGGCCGCTCTGACCGGTAGCGACACCGTCGCGGCTACTACGGGGTCGGAACTGTTCGCCGTTGTCGCCGTCCTCGACGACCAGCGTTCGCTGCGTGTGGCGCTCGCGGATAAGTCGGTGTCGAGCTCGGCACGCGCCGAGCTGGCCGAACGCGTCTTCGGCGGCAAGATCAGCGGAACCACGCTGGCCGTGCTGACCACGGCCGTGGCCCAGGACTGGTCGCGCGCCCGGGATTTGGTCGACACGCTGGTCCTGCTCGGCCGTGAAGCGCTGCTGCGCGCCGCGGACGAGCGTGGCCGCCTGAACGCGGTCGAGGACGAGCTGTTCCGGCTGGCCCGGATCATCGACGACAACCCGGACCTGGAGCAGGCGCTGCAGGACCACGGCAAGCCGGCGGAAGCCAAGCGTGCCCTGGTGCAGCGTCTGCTTGCGGGCAAGGTCGAGGAAATCACCCTGCAGCTGGTCGAGCAGGCCGTGCTGCGCCACAAGGGCGATGCCGGTACGGCCATCGACGAGCTGTCCGACCTGGCGGCTTCGCTTCGGGAGCAGATCGTGGCGCACGTCCGTGCCGCGGTGGCCCTGACGCCGCAGCAGCGCGAGCACCTGGCTGTTTCGCTGCAGCGCATCTACGACAAGCCCGTCACGGTGCACGTGCAGGAGGACCCGAGCCTGCTGGCCGGCGTCGTCGTGCGCGTCGGCGACGACCTGATCGACGGCAGCGCCGTCGGCCGCCTCCAGCGCTTGCGTCAGTCTCTCGCTTAGAGACAGCACGCCAACTGCGCAGCACTGCCGGCTCGCCGGCGGGCACTAACACACCGACATTCGAGACCACAGCGAGAGCAGGAAGAACATGGCGGAGCTGACGATCTCCCCCGATGAGATCCGTAGCGCGATCGAGAGCTACACCCAGAGCTACACCCCCGAGACCTCCATCGAAGAGGTCGGTGTCGTCACCGACACCGGCGACGGTATCGCCCACATCAGCGGCCTGCCGTCCGCGATGGCCAACGAGCTGCTGGAGTTCCCGGGCGGCGTCCTCGGCGTGGCGCTGAACCTGGAGGACACCGCGATCGGTGCCGTCGTCCTGGGTGAGTTCGACACCCTCGAAGAGGGCCAGCAGGTCCGCCGTACCGGCGACGTGCTCTCGGTCCCCGTGGGCGACAAGTTCCTGGGCCGCGTCATCGACCCGCTGGGCGCCCCGATCGACGGCCTGGGCGAGATCGAGGCCGACGAGCGTCGCGTGCTCGAGCTGCAGGCCGCCACCGTGCTGGAGCGTCAGCCGGTCGGTGAGCCGATGGCCACCGGCATCACCGCCATCGACGCCCTGACCGCCATCGGCCGCGGCCAGCGTCAGCTGATCATCGGCGACCGCAAGACCGGCAAGACCGCGGTCTGCATCGACGCGATCATCAACCAGAAGGCCAACTGGGCCACCGGCGATCCGTCGAAGCAGGTGCGCTGCATCTACGTCGCGATCGGCCAGAAGGGCTCCACCATCGCGGGTGTGAAGTCCGCGCTCGAGGCGCACGGCGCGATGGAGTACACCACCATCGTCGCGGCGCCCGCGTCGGACTCCGCCGGCTTCAAGTGGCTGGCGCCGTACACCGGTTCGGCCCTCGGCCAGCACTGGATGTACCAGGGCAAGCACGTCCTGATCGTGTTCGACGACCTGTCGAAGCAGGCCGAGGCCTACCGCGCCATCTCGCTGCTGCTGCGCCGCCCGCCGGGCCGTGAGGCGTACCCGGGTGACGTCTTCTACCTGCACTCGCGTCTGCTGGAGCGTTGCGCGAAGCTGTCCGACGAGCTGGGCGCGGGCTCGATGACCGGTCTGCCGATCATCGAGACCAAGGCCAACGACGTCTCGGCGTTCATCCCGACCAACGTCATCTCCATCACCGACGGCCAGGTCTTCCTGGAGTCGGACCTCTTCAACAAGGGTGTCCGCCCGGCCATCAACGTCGGTATCTCCGTCTCCCGAGTCGGTGGCGCCGCGCAGACCAAGGCCATGAAGAAGGTCTCCGGTTCGCTGCGTCTGGAGCTGGCCTCCTACCGTGAGCTCGAGGCGTTCTCCGCCTTCGCCTCCGACCTGGACGCCGCCTCGCTGGCCCAGCTGGAGCGTGGCGCGCGCTGGGTCGAGCTGCTCAAGCAGGACCAGTACGCCCCGGTTTCCGTTGAGGACCAGGTCGTCTCGCTGTACCTGGTCGACGCCGGCTACTACGACTCCGTCCCGGTCGGCGACATCCGCCGCTTCAACTCCGAGCTGCTGGAGAGCCTGCACGCCAGCGTGCAGTCCTCCTTCGACGCCCTGCAGGGCGGCGCCAAGGTGCTCGAGGGCGAGGCCGCCGACGCCATCAAGGCCGCGACCGACAAGTTCAAGCAGACCTTCCTGGCGTCCGACGGCACCCGCGTCGTCGAGGCCGAGGCCGGCCAGCTGGACCACGAAGAGGTCGAGTCCCTTTCCGTCACCCGCAAGCACGTCGAGAAGTAATCGAGACCAGCAATGCGACTGACCGAATCGACGAATGAAGGGAGTGTGAACCGCTAATGGCAAGCGTGCGCGAATTGCGCTCCCGCATTCGTTCTGTGAGCTCGATCAAGAAGATCACCAAGGCCCAGGAACTGATCGCCACCTCGCGAATCAGCAAGGCGCAGGCCCGAGTTGCCGCAGCCAAGCCGTACGCGGAGGAGATCACCAAGGTGCTCGCCGAATTGGCGAGCGCCAGTGGGAATCTCAATCACCCGTTGCTCAGCGAGCGTGAGAACCCGCGCCGCGCAGCGGTTCTGGTCATCACCTCCGACCGCGGTATGTGCGGTGGCTACAACTCCAACGTGCTCAAGCGCGCCGAGGAGCTCATGACCACGCTGCGCTCCGAGGGCAAGGAGCCGGTGCTGTACGTGATGGGCGCGAAGGGCCTGACCTACTACACCTTCCGCCGTCGCACCGTGAACGGTTCGTGGCTGGGCTTCTCGCAGCAGCCGAACTACGTAGACGCGTCCGCCGCGTGCAACCACCTGGTCGAGGCGTTCATGGCCGGATCCGACGGTGAGGTGGCCGCCCCGAACGGGGTTGACACCATGGCCGGCGTCGACGAACTGCACATCGTCTACACGCGTTTCGTGTCGATGCTGTCGCAGCAGCCGGAGGTGCGCCGCCTGGCGCCGATCCAGGTGACGTTCGTGGACGAGAACTTCGACATGGGCCCGGATTCCTTCACCGACTCCGAGTCGGCGGAGGTCAAGCCGCAGTACGAGTTCGAGCCGGACGCGGATCGCCTGCTGGGCGCGCTGCTGCCGAAGTACGTCAACACCCGGATCTACTCGTCGCTGCTCGAGGCGGCGGCATCGGAGTCGGCTGCGCGCCGCACCGCCATGAAGGCCGCGACGGACAACGCCACGGAACTGGTCAACTCGCTGACCCGGACCGCGAACTCGTTGCGCCAGGCACAGATTACGCAGGAAATCACGGAAATCGTCGGTGGCGCCAACGCGCTGGCGTCGAGCTCGGACCGCGACTAAGGCCCAGGAAGAGAACCAATGACCGCAGCTACTGAAACCCGGGTCGGCACAGGCCGTGTCGCCCGCGTCATCGGACCCGTCGTGGACGTCGAGTTCCCGCGCGGTTCCATTCCCGACCTGTACAACGCCCTGAACGTGGACATCGCGCTCGCGTCCGTGGCCAAGACCCTGACCCTCGAGGTCGCCCAGCACCTGGGCGACAGCATCGTTCGCACCATCTCGATGCAGCCGACCGATGGTCTGATCCGTGGCGCCGAGGTGCGCGACACAGGCAAGCCGATCTCGGTGCCCGTCGGTGACGTCGTCAAGGGCCACGTGTTCAACGCGCTCGGCGACTGCCTCGACACCCCCGGCCTGGGCCGCGACGGCGAGCAGTGGGGCATCCACCGCCAGCCGCCCGCCTTCGACCAGCTCGAGGGCAAGACCGAGATCCTGGAGACGGGCATCAAGGTCATCGACCTGCTCACCCCGTACGTGAAGGGTGGCAAGATCGGTCTGTTCGGTGGTGCCGGTGTCGGCAAGACCGTTCTGATCCAGGAGATGATCACCCGTATCGCGCGTGAGTTCTCCGGTACGTCCGTGTTCGCGGGCGTCGGTGAGCGCACCCGTGAGGGCACCGACCTCCACCTCGAAATGGAAGAGATGGGCGTCCTCCAGGACACCGCCCTCGTCTTCGGCCAGATGGACGAGCCGCCGGGCACGCGTATGCGCGTCGCCCTCTCGGCCCTGACCATGGCCGAGTACTTCCGTGACGTGCAGAACCAGGACGTTCTGCTGTTCATCGACAACATCTTCCGCTTCACCCAGGCCGGTTCCGAGGTCTCGACCCTGCTGGGTCGTATGCCTTCGGCCGTCGGTTACCAGCCGACCCTGGCGGACGAGATGGGTCAGCTGCAGGAGCGCATCACCTCGACCCGTGGTCGCTCGATCACCTCGATGCAGGCGATCTACGTGCCCGCGGACGACTACACCGACCCCGCGCCGGCCACCACCTTCGCGCACCTGGACGCCACCACCGAGCTTTCGCGTCCGATTTCGCAGAAGGGCATCTACCCGGCCGTCGACCCGCTGTCGTCGACCTCGCGAATCCTCGAGGCCTCGATTGTCGGCGAGCGGCACTTCCGGGTGGCCAACGAGGTCAAGCGAATCCTGCAGAAGTACAAGGAACTCCAGGACATCATCGCGATTCTGGGTATGGACGAGCTCTCCGAAGAGGACAAGGTCCTCGTCGGTCGCGCCCGTCGCCTGGAGAAGTTCCTGGGCCAGAACTTCATCGTGGCCGAGAAGTTCACCGGCCAGGAGGGTTCCGTCGTGCCGCTGGAGCAGACCATCGACGACTTCGATCGGGTCTGCAAGGGCGAGTTCGACCACCTGCCCGAGCAGGCGTTCAACTCCTGCGGTGGCCTGGACGACGTCGAGGCTGCCGCGAAGAAGATCGCCGGGAAGTAGTCACCCATGGCAGATATGTCCGTTGATCTGGTCGCCGTCGAGCGACTGCTGTGGTCGGGCCGGGCGTCCTTCGTCTCGGCCCAGACCACGGAGGGTGAGATCGGCATTCTCGCCGGCCACGAGCCGCTGCTCGGCCAGCTGGTCGAGGGCGGCACCGTGACCATCGTGTCCGACGACAACGAGCGGGTCGTCGTGGCCGTGCACGGCGGGTTCTTCTCGGTCACCGCCACTTCGGTGCGCGTGCTGGCCGAGTCCGCGGAATTCGCCTTCGACGTCGACGAGGCGGCCGCCAAGGCCGTCATCGCCGATCCGGCTGCGAGCCCGGCCGCGCTGGCCAAGGCACAGGGCCAGCTGCGGGCGGTCGAGAAGGCTGCCGCGGCGCACTAGCTCGACGCTGAAACGACGACGGCGGCCCCGGGAAATCCCCGGGGCCGCCGCTGTTTCGCCACTGCCCCCGATTTCACACGCGCGCCGGGCACCGGCCGGGCGCGCGTGCCGCTTCTCACTGAAAAGTGAGGATCGGCTTGATCGTGGTGCCGTGGTGGGCATCCGCGACCGCGGTGTCGATGTCGCTGAAAGCGTAGGTCCTGCTGATCTTCTCGATCGGGAACTTGCCCTCGGCATGCCACCGCAGCAGCTGCGGAATGAACTTCTGCGGATCGCCGCTGCCCTCGATGCAGCCGCGTACGGCCTTGCCGTTGCCGGTGAGGTGCCCGATCTCGAAGTCCATGCTGGCCTCACCGAGGCCGACGAGCACCAGGGTGCCCATGGGGGCCAGCGCTTCCAGGCCCTTGGCGATGACGGCGTTCACGGCCGTGGTGTCGAGGGCGAAGTTCGCGCCGCCGTCGGTCGCGGCGACGATCTGCGCCACCACGTCCTCGGCCGAGCCGTCGATGGTGACGTCCGCGCCCAGCTCCTTGGCCACCGCGAGGCGGTCCGCGGAAAGGTCAATGGCCACAATGGTTCCCGCGCCGAGGGCCCGGGCCGCCATGAGTGCCGCCATGCCCACGCCGCCTACGCCGAAGATGGCGATGGAATCGTCGGGGCCCGGCTTCATGACATTGGCGACCGCGCCCGCGCCGGTCTGCACGCCGCAGCCGAAGGGGGAGGTGGCCACCAGGTCCACCGACTTGTCGACCACCACGACACTGCGCGCCGATACCAGCGCGTGGGTGGCGAAACTCGACTGCCCGAAGAAGGCGCCCATGACGCGTTCACCATCAGCGCTCAACGGTGAGGTGAAATCGGCGCGACCACCGGACGTATTCAGAATGACGAAATTCTCGCAATAGGGCGGCAGCCCGTTCGTGCATCGCGAGCAGGTACCGCAACTGGCATACGTGAGTAGAACGTGATCGCCGACTTCGATTCCGGTTACCTCCGAGCCAATCTGCTCGACGATCCCGGCGCCCTCGTGTCCGAGCACGATCGGCAACTCTGCGGGAAACACGCTCTTCGAGACCAGGTCGGTGTGGCAGACCCCGGTCGCGACGATGCGCACCAGCACCTCGCCGGGTCGCGGTTCCTCCAGGGTGAGGGTCTCCATCGAGAACGGCGCGTCCGCTCCCCGGGCCACCGCAGCGGTAATTTCCACGGAATCTCCTTCCAAGACATCCCAATTGTCCGGAGCATAAGAACGTGTTCCAGTTTACGGCCATCGGGGATCCCGGTCAGCGGGTCGGGTAGTGGGACCTTGGGGCCGGGAGCTGGTAGGCGCGAGCCGATCTCGGGTTCTCCGGGATTTGCCCGTGATACCGGTTACCTCGATGCGGTTGAATGCGTCCGCCGGTATCTGGATGCGATCTGAAGCATCTCGCAAAATATCGGCAATTCCGGCATTCTCGGCTTTACCTCACGTTGCACATTGCGTACATCGAGGGCCCGGGCGTGACACACGAGTCTCGTTGAGCGGGCGATCATTTCGCGCTCACTGGCCGCGAACGGCATGGACTCGCCGGAGGGGTGCGAGAGGACCAGCGACGGAGTCGAGCCGGCCAGCCGGTCGATGTCACGGCCGTAGCGGCGCCGGCCGCACCTCCTGGGTGCGAGATCAGCGGTTCGATGGGGGACACGCCGATCCGATGCAACGTCTGGACCACCGCGGTGGCCAGCGTGGACCTCGAGGGACCGACTGCCTCGTCCGCAACCATCAAGATCGGCCCCGGATACGTGGCCGGCAGCCAGATCGACATCGGGACTCTTTCTCCGAACGAGAACGCCGGCGAGCAGCAATGGAATGACATCGGGCGTCCCCAGTAAGTCCCTCGGCGCCGGAATCACCCTCGGCTCGGGCTAGCGGTGGCTCGCCTGATACTCGGCCTGGAGCGGCCCGACGACTACCGCCAGGAATCGCACAAGCGCTACAACAAGGTTCCCGGCACGCACGCCAGTATCAGCCGGGTCGACGAGACCTTCGCCGTCGACGGCTGTGGTGGTACGCCCAGGCGCGCTCGTCCGTGGCGGTCGAGGTCGACAGCTCGACCTACATCGGCAACCTGGTGTTTCGGGGTGAACCGTCCACTATGGGTTGATATATCTCCTGCACCCCGCTGATCAGCGCATACGTCACATTCGGTGGATGGCCGGACTTCGCCTTTCCGCGGTCGCTAATATCGACCGAAAGCGGGGCCCGGCCACTGGCCGGTCGATGATCGACAGCAACGCGGATGTGAAGGGACGGAGCGGCATTGCAAACCGGGATGTGGCTTCTGATCATTCTGGTGTTGCTGCTGGTCGGCCTGGCCCTGGCCTCGACGTATCGCCTGGTGATGCTGCGCCGCGGGGGCACGGCCGCGCTGCTGCGGGTCCTGCCCGCGCGCGGGCACGGCGGCGGCTGGCGGCACGGCCTCATCCGCTACGACGAGGACACCCTCCTCTTCTACAAACTCTCCAGCCTCAAACTCGGCCCGGATTCCACCATGCGCCGGCTCGGCATCGAGGTGGGCGCGCGCCGGACCCCGCAGGACGACGAGTACGACATCATGACCGACGAGGTCATCGTGCAGGTCTCCGACGGCGACGACAGTTTCGAACTGGCCCTCGACCGCGGCGCCATGGCCGCCTTCCTGTCCTGGGTGGAATCCCGCCCCTCCGAGCGCATCCGTCGCCGCCGCGCGGGGTGAGAGGCGAATGTCAGCGTGACAAGTGATTTCGTGACGGCTGGGGTAACTCGTCGGGAACGTCCAGAACCCGGCCTCGTACCCGTCCTCCGGTCCGCGACGCGACTAAGGTGGCTCCTACAGGTCGGCAAGAGGCGCGGAGAGGCGGGACAGTGAGCGTTCACTTGACGCGGATCTACACCCGCACCGGCGATGACGGCACCACCGGGTTGAGCGACTTCTCGCGGGTGGCCAAGACCGACCCGCGGCTGATCGCCTACGCCGACTGTGACGAAACCAATGCCGCGCTGGGCGTCGCCATCGCGCTCGGGCAGCCGGATGAGCGGATGCTCGGTGTGCTGCGTTCCATACAGAACGATTTGTTCGACGCCGGCGCGGACCTGTCCACCCCCGTTGTCCCGGAGCCCAAGTACCCGCCGCTGCGCATCACCCAGGCCTATATCGACCGCCTGGAGAAGTGGTGCGATGAGTTCAATGCGCCTCTGGCGCCGTTGAATTCGTTCATCCTGCCCGGCGGCACGGCACTGGCCGCGCTGCTGCACACCGCCCGCACGGTCGCGCGACGCGCCGAGCGTTCGGCCTGGGCCGCCGTCGAGGAGCACCCGGACGATACGAACGTCCTCCCCGCCAAATACCTCAACCGCCTGTCCGACCTGCTGTTCATTCTCGGCCGGGTCGCCAATCCGGACGGCGACATACTTTGGCGGCCGGGCGGAGACGCCGCGAGCGCGAGAGAGGACCACTAGGCTGACCCCCGTGAGTGAACGGTTTCTGGTGACCGGGGGCAGCAGGCTCGTCGGTGAGGTCACGGTAGGCGGCGCGAAGAACAGCGTCCTCAAGCTGATGGCCGCCGCGTTGCTGGCCGAGGGGACGACCACCATCACGAACTGCCCGGACATCCTCGACGTGCCGCTCATGGCCGAGGTGCTGCGCGGTCTCGGATGTGACGTCACCGTCGACCACGAGACCGTGACCATCGCGACGCCGCCGGAACCGAAGTATCACGCGGACTTCCCGGCCGTCACCCAGTTTCGCGCCTCGGTGTGTGTGCTGGGTCCGCTGATGGCGCGATGCAAGCGGGCCGTGGTGGCGCTCCCGGGCGGTGACGCCATCGGTTCCCGTCCGCTGGACATGCATCAGGCGGGTCTGCGCCTGCTGGGCGCGACCTCCGAGATCGAGCACGGCTGCCTGGTGGCGCGTGCCGAGGAGCTGCAGGGCGCGCGGATCCGTCTCGACTTCCCGTCGGTGGGCGCGACCGAGAACATCCTGATGGCCGCGGTCCTCGCCGAGGGCGAGACGGTTATCGACAATGCCGCGCGCGAACCGGAGATCGTGGATCTCTGCAATATGCTGGCGCGCATGGGCGCGAAGATCTCCGGCGCCGGCACCTCGGTGCTGACCATCGAGGGCGTCGACAAGCTCTCGCCCACCACCCACCGGGTGATCGGTGACCGCATCGTCGCCGCGACGTGGGGCATCGCCGCCGCCATGACCACCGGTGACGTGCGGGTGACGGGCATCAACCCCAAGCACCTGTCACTGGTGCTGGACAAGCTGCGCTCCGCGGGGGCGCGAATCTCGTTCGAACCGGACGGTTTTCGCGTGGTGCAGCCGGATCGCCCTCGCGCCGTGAACTTCTCGACCCTGCCGTTCCCCGGGTTCCCCACCGATCTGCAGCCCATGGCCATCGGCCTGGCCGCGATCGCGGACGGCACCTCGATGATCACCGAGAACATCTTCGAGGCGCGCTTTCGCTTCGTCGAGGAGATGATCCGGCTGGGTGCGGACGCCCGCACCGACGGGCATCACGCTGTGGTGCGCGGGATTCCGCGCCTGTCATCGGCGCCGGTGTGGTCCTCCGACATTCGGGCCGGCGCGGGTCTGGTGCTCGCGGGTCTGGTCGCCGACGGCGTCACCGAGGTCCACGATGTCTTCCACATCGACCGTGGCTACCCGGATTTCGTGGAGAACCTGCGCTCGCTCGGTGCCGAGATCGAACGCGTCGGAACCGCGGACTGAACAACCGGTGTCGGGGCGGGTTCGCGAAAACCCATCCTGAACAGGCGATTTGACATGAGAACAACCAACACGTAACTTATTCCAGGTCAGAGCGACACGGACACCGACTCCGGTGAGACGAGCTTCGCCTGATGATCACACTAGCTCCCCCCCAACCAGCCGATTTGGTTCTGCTGTGCGGACGGGGCTAAGCTGTAAAAGTTGCCTCACGATCGAGCGGGACTAAAAGCCCGGGAGATTGTG
>NZ_BAGC01000012.1 GCF_000308655.1 Nocardia niigatensis NBRC 100131
CAGTCGTGAAGGTCGCCGTCGAAGAGGGTCAGTCCGTCGAGGCGGGCGACCTGGTGGTGGTGCTCGAGGCCATGAAGATGGAGAACCCGGTCACCGCCCACAAGGCCGGTGTCATCACCGGGCTCGCGGTGGAGGCGGGCGCCGCCATCACCCAGGGCACCGTGCTCGCCGAAATCAAGTAACGCAACATGATTCGCCGAGTGGCCGCTCACCTGCAGGTGAGCGGCCACTCGCGCTAATGTCGTGGCATGGCTGAACCACCCGAGATTCGTATCGGAACCGCCGAGCGTGAGGACGCGATGAAGCGGTTGTCGGATCATTTCGCGGCGGGACGGCTCAGCGTGGCGGAGTTCGACGAGCGCAGCGGTGTCGTGGCCGCGGCGCTGACGCGCGGGGACATCGAGCGGGTGTTCACCGATCTGCCGGAGCCGGTCGCGGAGAAGAGCGTTCCGGCGCAACGGGAGTCGCGGTTCGGCGCGCACTGGCGCGACCGGGTGATGCCCGTCGTCCCGATCGTCGCGCTGATCCTGTTCTTCGTCACCCACCAGTGGTGGATGTTCCTGTTGATTCCGCTGGCGGGCGCGGTGCTGTACGGCGGGCGCAATCCGGGCCGGCGGCCGGACCGCCGGGATCGCCGGCGGCAGCGGCGGCTGGATCGGGGATCGGAGGACTGATGGAACCCATCGAAATCAATGCGGGCAGTTGGTATCTGCGCGCCCTGCGCGCCGACGAGCGCATCGACGACCGGCCGGCCCTCGCCGACGGCGGCATCACCGAGGCCGGCTATGTGGCCCGGCGCAGCGCCGAATGGGCCGAGGAGACCCACTTCTCGTGGGCGGTGTGCATCCCGACCACCGCGGAGATGGTCGCCGAGATCGGTGTCCGGCCCAATGCCGACGGCACCGCGACCGTGACCGGCTGGGCGCGTACGGGATACGACGCCGCGCTGGCGGACGGTCTGGTGACCGTGCGCCGATTCACCGCGGGCGCCCTCGGCCTGGACCCGGTCGACGCCTGAATCCGGCCCGCCGGATTGCCTCCCCTGTCCGGTCCGGACACGGATCTGGACCCTGAAAGTCCGCCTCTGCCAGCCGTAATGCCATCCGGACCCGAAAAAATCGGTCGTGCCGGGCCCCGGTCGTGGGTCACTCTGGAGTCGCATCCGAAACCGACGACCTGGGGAGGCGGTTATGTGGAGCTGGAGTGCACACCAAGCAGATCGGGCAGCGGCGGCATCGTTCACCGCGTGGCGGTTCCGTGACCCGGAGCCGACAGTGACCGATCCGGATTTCAGTGAGACGGGGGACGGGGACGGCGCGACCGAAGACGGGCGCACCGCTCCGCTCGACGGTGACTGCCGCACCGGAGGCGGCGACGACACGACGGGGGACGCCGCCGCCTCCGAGTATGCGGAGATGCCGGGCGCGGAGGAGTCCGACGCGACCGGCGATGCGCACGAGGACATCTCCGAACACGCGCTCACCAGCCTGTTCGAGGCTCTCGCCGGCCTGTTGCAGGCGGGTTCCGCGGCACGATAGTGCTCCGGGCGCATCAGGGGCGGGTCCGATCCGGACCCGCCCCTTGTCGTTTCCGTCCCCGGCCGGGCGGGGGAGTAGCGTGCCGGATATGGACAGGTCGCCGCTGAATGCTGACGTGCTGGGCCGGAGTGTTGCCGAGGTGCCCGAGCTGGGTTTCTTCTCGGCCGTCGAGGTGGTGGAGTCGACCGGGTCGACCAATGCGGATCTGGTTGCGCGGGCCGCGGATTCGAGTGCTGATCGGCTGGTGCTGATCGCGGAGTCGCAGGAGCACGGCCGCGGCCGCCACGACCGGCGGTGGGTGAGCCCCGAGCGGGCGCAGATCGCCATGTCGCTGCTGGTGCGGGTGCGCGGTATCGATCCGGCCGTGCTGGGCTGGCTGCCGCTGCTGACCGGCGTGGCCGTGGTGGACGCGGTGCGCGCGGTGGCCGGGGTGAAGGCCGTGCTCAAGTGGCCCAATGACGTGCTGGTGGACGGCCGCAAGCTGGCCGGGATCCTGGCCGAGATCGCGGCGGCGGGCACGGACCCGGCGGTGGTGGTCGGGGTGGGGCTGAACGTGTCGCTCACCGAGGCCGAACTGCCTGTCCCGCACGGCACGTCGCTGCTGCTGGCCGGTGTGCCGGAAATCGATCGCACGGTGCTGGCGCAGGCGATGCTGCGCGAGTTCGCGCGGCGCTTCACCGCGTGGGAGGCGTCCGGCTGGGATATCGCCGAGCTGTCGGCCGCCTACCGGGAACGCTGCGCCACGCTCGGCGCACAGGTCCGCGCGGAGCTACCCGGCGGTGAGGTTCTCACCGGAATCGCCACGGGCATAGACGAATACGGCCGCCTGCTGATCGGTGATCGTGCTGTGTCCGCGGGCGACGTCACCCACCTGCGCGCCGAATACTGATCCGGCAGGCCGTTACTGGCTGTACTGCCCGTGCTGTCCGCGATGATTGTTGCCGCCGGGCCGAGTGCCGCCGCCGGGACCCGAACCCGGGCTCGGGATGCCCGGAATCGACAGACCCGGGATGGTGAAGTCGGGATCGGGTTGCCACGGGGCGCTCGGAATGCCGATTGCCGGTGGTCCGGCGGGGGCCAGCGTGTCATCCGGCGGCGGCGCCACGGGTTCGGCCGCGGGGGCCTCGGGAGTCGGTGATGTGTCGCTCGGCTGCTCGGTGGTCGTCGGGATCGTTTCTCGGACAATCACTTTCGTGGTCGGTACGGCCGAGGTTCGGGCGCGCTGCTCGGGGTGCGCGTCCGCGGCCCAGCTGGTGAACGTTGCCGCGCCGATCGCGAGCACGATGGCGGCGCCCGCGAAGCCCGCGGTGGCGAGCCGCCGCCGTCCGGTCCAGCGGCCCAGGCCCAGATCGGTGGTCTTGGACAGCGCGACCGTCCGTGTCTCCGGCTCGGATGGGGTTGCCGCGGCGGGCACCGGGTGCGGGATGGCGGTGGTGCGGGCATCGGTGAGGGCTGGGTTGGGGATGGCCACGGTCGCCTGCGTCCCGGGCTCGGGCTGGACCGCGGGCGCGGCGAGAGCGGCCTGCGCGGCGGCGGCGAATTCGCCTGCGGTGGAATAGCGTTCGCCGGGTTTCTTGGCCAGGGCGCGCAGCACGACCGCGTCGAGTGCGGCCGGTACGGTCGCGTCGATGGTGGACGGCGGTTTGGGTGCGAGTTCGAGGTGGGCGCGCATGAGCTGTGCCGGATTGCGGACCCGGAAAGGCCTTTGGCCGGTGAGACATTCGTAGAGCACGCAGCCCAGCGAGTAGATGTCGGAGCGTGCCGTGACGGCGCCCTCGAAGCGTTCCGGCGCCATGTAGGCGGGGGTGCCGATCAGCATGCCGGTCTGGGTGATCGGGCTCTGGCCGTCCTGCAGGGCGGTGCCGAAGTCGATGAGGTAGGCGACGTCGTCGGGGGCGACGATGATGTTCTGGGGTTTGACGTCGCGGTGGATGAGCCCGGCGGCGTGGGCGTCGTCAAGGGCGGAGGCGACCTGCGAGATGAGCTCGACGGCCGCGTCCGCGGCCATCGGACCCTCCCATTCGAGCAGGGCCTCGATGTCGAGGCCGTCCACGAATTCGGAATCGATGTACAGCCGGCCCTCGAGTTCGCCGTAGCTGTGCACCGGGACCACGTGGGGTCCGTGCAAGAGGGAGGCGGCTCGGGCCTCCCGTTCGAAGCGCTGCCGGTATTCGGGATCGGCGGTCAGTACGGGCGCCAGCATTTTGAGCGCCACGGTGCGATCCGCCACGGTGTCGTGCGCACGCCACACTTCCGCCGACCCGCCGCTGCCGAGCAGTTCGTCGAGGCGGTATCGGCCCAGGTAGCCATCCCCCAACGGATTTCCTCTCGTCACACTGGGGGACACCATAGCGAACCGGACTTTATTTCAATCGCGCACGACGCGCGTCCGCGTCAGACCGACTGCAATTCGCCGCGGGCGGCTTCCCGGGCGAGCATGCGGTCGCGTTGCTCTTCGAACTTGACGACATCCTTGCCGAGCTTGTCCAGATAAGCGGCCAGGGTCTCGCGCGCCTGCTCGCCGCGCGGCCCGAAGTCGTTGCGCTCGAAGATATTCCAATTCTTCAGCACCGGGCCGACGACTTCCTCGAGGTGCTGGCGCAGGTCGTAGATGCCGTGTTTGGCCATCATGACGCCGTTGCGGCGGAAGTTCGGCATGCCGTGGCCGGGCATGACGAAATTGGTGAGCACCCTGGTGATGCTCTCGACCGCCTGATCGGGGACCAGGTCCAGGCCCGCGCCGCACAGGCTGCGGTAGAAGATCATGTGCAGGTTCTCGTCGGCGGCGATGCGCTGCAGCATGCGGTCGGCGATCGGGTCGTCGCAGACCCGGCCGGTATTGCGGTGCGAGACACGGGTGGCCAGCTCCTGGAACGTCACGTACGCGACGTTCTCCAGAAAGCCGCCCCAGTTCTCCGGCGACTGCACGCCATTGGTCATGTGGATCATGCGGGCCTGTTCCAGCGCCACCGGATCCACGCCGCGGGTGACCACCAGGTAGTCCCGCATGACGATGCCGTGCCGGTTCTCCTCGGCGGTCCAGCGGCCCACCCAGGCGCCCCAGGCGCCGTCCTGGGAGAAGTTCTCGGCGATCTCGCGGTGGTAGGAGGGCAGGTTGTCCTCGGTGAGCAGATTGGTGATCATCGCGATCTTGGCGACCTCGGACAGCCGCGACTGCGAGGGATGCCAGTCCTCGCCGCCCATGGCGGCGAAATTGCGGCCCTGGTCCCACGGCACGTAATCGTGGGGGTGCCATTCCTTGGCCATCGACAGATGCCGATTCAGATTCGCCTCGGCGACGGGTTCGAGCTCGGAAAGTATCTGGAACTGCGTCAACTCGCGGGTCACACACGCCTCCTGTGTCTTGCACACCGGGTAGAGCCTGAACAGGTCTTGCTCGGAAACCACGAAGGTCTTGCGCGGTACAACTAGGAAGTAAGGCAACTCGTGCCTGCCGATGGTATCGGTAACCGCACGATTGTGCCCCGGCCCGCAGGCTGCTGTGCGGCATTCCGACATCTGGCCGCGATAGGGTTTCGGCATGGGTTATCCGGAGGAGGCGTTGGCGGCCGAAGAGGTGCTGCTGCTGCACCGCCATCCGCATTGGAAGATGTTGTTCTGGCCCGCTGTGACTTTCATCCTGATCACCGCGTTGGCCGGATTCGCCGCGGGTGTGACCGCGCGTAATACCCACGACACCCTCCAGACCGTTCTACTGCTCGGCATTCTGGCGCTGTGGCTGGGGATCGTGCTGTGGCGCAGCGTCGCACCGCTGATCCGGTGGAAGTCGACGCATTTCATCGTGACCGATCGGCGGGTGCTGATCCGGCAGGGCGTGCTCACCCATACGGGGATCGACATTCCGATGAACCGGATCTCGAATGTGCAGTTCCGCCATGGGTTGTTCGACCGCATGCTGGGTACCGGCACGCTGATCATCGGCTCGTCGTCGGAGGATCCGCTGGAGTACGACGACATTCCGCATGTGCAGCAGGTGCACGCGCTGCTCTATCACCAGGTCTTCGATGTGGTGCAGAAGAATCCGAACGGCGGCGGCTTCTACTGATCCGCCGGGGCGTACCCGTAGTCTGGTGCCGTGACCGCAGTACTGCTGGCCGAGGATGACGAGGCCATCGCCGCCCCGCTGTCGCGGGCGCTGGGCCGGGAAGGCTATTCGGTGACCGTGGAGAGCTATGGTCCCGCCGTGCTCGAACGGGCCCTCGAGGGCGGCCACGACCTGCTCATCCTGGATCTCGGCCTACCCGGCATGGACGGTCTCGAGGTGTGCCGTCAGGTGCGGGCGCGCGGCGCCGAGCTGGCCGTGCTGATGCTCACCGCGCGCACCGACGAGGTGGACTTCGTGGTCGGCCTGGACGCCGGCGCGGACGACTATGTGGGTAAGCCCTTCCGGCTGGCCGAGTTGCTGGCCCGGGTGCGGGCGCTGTTGCGCCGCAGTGGAATCGGCGACGAGGCCGTGGAGGTGGGTGGCATCCGGCTGGAGCCGGCCGCGCGCCGGGTGCTGGTGAACGGCGTCGAGGTGAATCTCGCGAACAAGGAGTACGAGCTGCTGAAGGTGCTCATCGACCGGGCCGGGCAGGTGGTCTCGCGCGAGATGATCCTGCGCGAAGTGTGGGGTGACGCCGATCTGCGCGGCTCCAAGACTCTGGATATGCACATGTCGTGGTTGCGCCGCAAGATCGGCGACGAGGGCCCGGTGGCGGAGCGGCGCATCGTGACGGTGCGCGGCGTAGGCTTCCGGTTCAACACCGACTAGCCGCTCAGTTCGAAATCGTTTGTGTTGTGCTGTTCCGCGCGCGTCCGAACCCCGAAAGCCCGGCGAAGCGAGGCATCTCGACGATGAGACGCAGAATTCTGCTGTCGATGGTGGCCGCTCTGACCCTCACCACCCTGGTTCTCGGTGTGCCGCTGGCGTTCACGGCCTGGAAGTGGGTCGAGGACATCAACCGCAACGAACTGCGCAACCGCCTCAACGGCATCTCCGAGGAGGTGACGCGGCAGGAACGCGACGGTGTGGTGTACGGCGATCTGGACGTCAAGGCGGTGCGGCTGCTGATCCCGGCCAACGGCAAGCTGACCATCATCTATCCCACGCCGACCGAACCCAACAAACGGGTCGACATCGGCGCTGACACGGTGCGCGATCCGCTCTCGGAGTCCTGGTCCATGGGCACCGACGGCTCGCTACGGCTGGAAGTGCCCTCGGCCCCAATGCATTCCATGCAGCGGCAGGCGCTGGGCGCGGTGCTCGGCCTGGTGCTCATCTCGCTGGGCGCGGGGATCGCGGTGGCGGTGGTGACCGCGCGCCGGGTGGCCGACCCGCTGCGGGATGTGGCGGCCCGCGCGGCGCGGCTGGCCATGGGCGACTTCCGCGCCGATCCGCGCCGCCACGGCATCACCGAGCTGGACCGCGTCTCCGACGTCTTGGACTCGGCGACAGTGGAAATCGCCGGCCGGCTGCAGCGCGAGCACGCCCTGGTGGCCGATGTGTCGCATCAGCTGCGCAGCCGGCTCACCGCCGTGCGCCTGCGCCTGGACGAACTGTCCGCGCACGCCGACCCGGCGGTGGTGCACGAGGCGGAAGAGGCCATGGCACAGGTGGATCGGCTCACCGACGCCATCGACGAACTGGTGCGCGCCTCCCGTGACGAGGGCGCGGCCGAACGCGATCCGCTGCCCGTGGTGGCCGAATTGCGCAGTGTCGTCGCGGAATGGCGGCATCCGTTCGCCGAGGCCGGGCGCAAGCTGGTGCTGCTCGGCGACCCGACTCTCAAAGCGCCCGTGACGGGTTCGCGGTTGCGCGAGGCCGTCGCGGTGCTGGTCGACAATGCCCTCATGCACGGCGGCGGCACCTGCACGGTGTCGGTGCGCACGGTGGCGGGCCGCATGGACGACCGCGAGCCGCTGGTGGTCGTCGAGGTCGCCGACGAGGGCGACGGCGTGCGAGACGAGCTGGCGCCGCACATCTTCGACCGCGGCTTCTCCGCGGCGGGCTCCACCGGCGTCGGGCTGGCGCTGGCCCGCGCGCTGATCGAAGCCGACGGCGGGCGACTGGAACTGCAGCGCCGCCGGCCCGCCCTGTTCGCCGTGTTCCTCGGCTCCTCGGGGGTGGCGTCGCGGCCGATCGCGGTCGGCACCGAGCCGCGCTGACCCGCTATCCGTTATCGGGCGAGTACGACGCCGGGCAGTGGCCTGGGTCTGGCCCCGGTGGCTCGGCAATCCCGCTTACACGGCGGAACCGCGACAATCGAGGAAAATCCGGCGGGCGGCGTCCGCCTCACCGTCACTCTCAGCTGTGGCCCAGCTGCTCCTCGTTCTCGCTGACGAGATCCTCGAATTCGTTCTGCAGTTCCTGCATTTCGTCCGGAAAGACCCACTTCTTCATGGCGTAGAACCGGAATGCCATTTGCAGTAGGTTGCCGATGATGAAGGCGCTGAAGAAGTCGGCGATGTTCTCGACGGTGAAACTCACATTGGGCTGCCGGAGGTCGAACACGTAGCTCGACACCCACAGCGGCAGCGCGGCGAGTCCGACGCCGATCCCGCTGACCAGGAAGAACAACAGCGCTTCGTGGTGCTTCTCGCGTCCACCGCGCTTGTCGAAGGTCCATTCCCGGTTGAGGATGTAGGACACGATGACCGCGATGGTGCCCGACATGATGCGGGCCACGGTCGGCTTGGTGTCCATGATCGTCCATTTCAGGACGTAGAAAATGCCCAGGTCGATGACGAACGTGGTCGCACCGACTATCGCGAACTTGATCAGTTCGTAATGGCGATCCGCGAGGGCCCGCAGGGGTGTGGGCAGGCGGTTGACCACTTTGTCGACAAATGACACGGGCCGAGTCTACGTCGCTCGTCCACGCTGTGTCCGGCCGGTACAAATTGGGGCATATACCTGTCGGGTGACCCGCGGGTCGGGCACCGGTGGATGCCATGACAACATAGTGCAGCGTGAGCGCCCGTTCCTTCGATTCCTCCGCGATGCCCACCGTCACCATGATCGGCGGTGGCCAGCTCGCGCGCATGACCCATCAGGCGGCCATCGCGCTGGGCCAGCGGCTGCGCGTCCTCGCCGAGCGCCCCGACGATCCGGCCGCCCAGGTGACGCCGGAGGTGGTGCTCGGCAGCCACGACGATCTGGCCGCGCTGCGCAAGGCCGCCGTCGGCTCCTACGCGCTGACCTTCGATCATGAGCACGTGCCGACCGCGCACCTGGAGGCGCTGATCGCCGAGGGCGTGAACGTGCAGCCGCCGCCGCAGGCGCTGATCTTCGCCCAGGACAAGCTGCTGATGCGCCGCAAGCTGGCCGAACTGGGCGTGCCGATCCCGGCCTACACCGAGGTGACCTCGGTCGCCGACGCCGTGAATTTCGCCGACGAGCACGGCTGGCCGTTCGTGCTGAAGGCGGTCCGCGGCGGCTATGACGGCCGCGGCGTGTGGATGCCCGCCGACGCCGCCGAGGCCGCGCCGATCATCGAGGACCAGCTGGCCCACGGGGTCTCGCTGATGGCCGAGGCCAAGGTGGATCTGAAGCGGGAGCTGTCGGCCATGGTCGCGCGCTCCCCGTTCGGCCAGGCGGCCGCCTGGCCGGTGGTCGAGACCGTGCAGCGCAACGGCCAGTGCGCGGTGGTCATCGCGCCCGCGCAGAACCTGAGCGAGGCCAGGGCCACCGAGGCCGAGGCGCTGGCCCTGCGCCTGGCCGCGGAGCTCGGCGTGACCGGCGCCATGGCCGTGGAGCTGTTCGAGACCCACGACGGCGACCTGCTGGTCAACGAGCTGGCCATGCGCCCGCACAACTCCGGCCACTGGGGCATGGACGGCGCCTGCACCGGCCAGTTCGAGCAGCACCTGCGCGCGGTCCTGGACTACCCGCTCGGCAGCACCAAGCCGCTGGCCCCGGTCACCGTCATGGCCAATATCCTGGGCGCGGCGGAGGCCCCCGCGATGTCCATGGACGAACGGCTGCACCATCTTTCGGCCCGGATCCCCGAGGCCAAGGTGCACCTCTACGGCAAGGGCGAGCGCCCCGACCGCAAGATCGGCCACATCAACATCCTCGGCGACGACATCGCCGAGACCCGGGAGAAAGCCGAGCGGGCGGCGTACTGGATGTCGCACGCGATCTGGACCGACGGATGGGATCCGCACCATGACTGACACCGCGCAGGTTGGCCTCATCATGGGGTCGGACTCCGACTGGCCCACCATGGAGGCGGCCGCGGAAGCCCTGGCCGAGTTCGGCATTCGCTTCGAGGTCGGCGTGGTCTCCGCGCACCGCACCCCGCAGCGCATGCTGGACTACGCGAAGAACGCGGCCGGCCGCGGCATCAAGGTCATCATCGCGGGCGCGGGCGGCGCGGCCCATCTGCCCGGCATGGTCGCCTCCGCGACCCCGCTCCCGGTCATCGGCGTCCCGGTGCCGCTGAAGTATCTGGACGGCATGGACTCGCTGCTGTCGATCGTCCAGATGCCCGCCGGCGTCC
Source organism: Nocardia niigatensis NBRC 100131 (assembly GCF_000308655.1). Taxonomy (GTDB): domain Bacteria; phylum Actinomycetota; class Actinomycetes; order Mycobacteriales; family Mycobacteriaceae; genus Nocardia; species Nocardia niigatensis. The sequence goes on from NZ_BAGC01000012.1 coordinate 10,043, forward strand.
CGGTGGCCACGGTCTCCATCGGCGGCGCCCGCAACGCAGGCCTGCTGGCGGTTCGCATCCTGGCCGCCGCCGACCCCGAATTGCGTTCTCGCATGGAACGTTTCCAGGCGGGCCTGGAGCAGATGGTCCTGGAGAAGGACGAGACGCTGCGCACCAAACTCCTGGGCTGACGCGCCCGTCTTCCCGAACCGACCTCACCCCGTTTCCGCGCGCCGTCGGCCGTGGCGTGCGGAACGGTCCGCCGGGGTCGCTACCGTTGGCGGATGCCTACCGACCAGCCCGCGCGGCCGCGCGCCGACACGGATTCCACCCAGCGCCGTCTCACCGTGGTGGATCAGGCATTACGGCTGTTCGCCGAAAAGGGTTACGAGGCAACGACGGTCGACGAGATCGCGGAGGCCGCGGGGATTTCGCGGCGGACCTTCTTCCGGCAGTTCCGGTCCAAGGAGGACGTGGTCTTCGCCGATCACGAGTCGCAGCTGACGCAGGCGCGGGCCTTCCTGGATGCCGCGGTGGGGGATCCGTGGGAGGCCGTGTGCGAGGCCGTGGTCGAGGTGTTCGAGCGGTTCACGCAGTGGCGCGAGATCGCGGCCCGGCGCTACGGGGTGGTGCGGCAGGTGCCGACGCTGCGGGAGCGTGAGATCGTGACGGTCTTCCGGTACGAGCGGTTGTTCACCGATTTTCTGCGCCGGCGGTCGCCGGACAGTTCCGATCTGGCGCTGGTGCAGTTCACCGCCGCGGTGACGGCGACGCACAACTATCTGCTGCGGCGCATGGTGCGCGGCGAGTCGGCGGCGAGTCCCGAGGATCTGCGGTCGGCGCTGGCGACGATTCCACGCGGAGGCGTCGCGCGCGAAGCCGCGCCGGGCTCGGACCAGATGGTGGTGGCGGTGTTCCCCCGGGATCTCCCGCCCCGGCAGGTCGCTGACCTGCTGGCTCGTCGGCTGGATACGCTGTGAGCTGTCCCCAGTGGCATAAATGACACTGCGTGCCACAGATTGGTGAGCAAGTACCCGCACGTGATCGGGATATCGCGGCGTATACTTAATTTCGAATGGCACTGAGTGCCGTACATGTTGGCGATGCTGGACAACCACCGGCGATCCCCCGACGACCAGGAGAGCACCCCATGGCGGGCAACCCCGATTTCAACCTGTTCCAGCTCGAGGACTTCCACCACGAACTGCGCGAGGCCATCCGCGGCCTGTCCGAGAAGGAGATCGCCCCGTACGCGAAGGATGTGGACGGCAACGCCCGCTTCCCCGAGGAGGCGCTGACCGCCCTCAACGCGGCCGGTTTCAACGCCGTCCACGTGCCCGAGGCCTACGGCGGCCAGGGCGCCGACTCGGTCGCCACCTGCATCGTGATCGAGGAGGTGGCCCGCGTCTGCGGTTCCTCCTCGCTCATCCCGGCCGTGAACAAGCTCGGCACCATGGGCCTGATCCTGAACGGTTCCGAGGAGCTCAAGACCAAGGTGCTCGCCGACATCGTCGCGGGCAAGATGGCCTCCTACGCGCTGTCCGAGCGTGAGGCCGGCTCCGACGCCGCCTCCATGCGCACCCGCGCCCGCCAGGACGGCGACGGCTGGATCATCAACGGCTCCAAGTGCTGGATCACCAACGGCGGCCGCTCCGACTGGTACACCGTCATGGCCGTCACCGACCCCGACAAGGGCGCCAACGGCATCTCCTCGTTCATGGTCCACAAGGACGACGAGGGCTTCGTGGTCGGCCCGCTGGAGCACAAGCTGGGCATCAAGGGTTCCCCGACCGCCGAGCTGTACTTCGAGAACTGCAAGGTCCCCGGCGACCGCATCGTCGGTGAGCCCGGCACCGGTTTCAAGACCGCGCTGCAGACCCTGGACCACACCCGCCCGACCATCGGTGCGCAGGCCGTCGGTATCGCGCAGGGCGCCCTCGACGCCGCGATCGCCTACACCAAGGACCGCAAGCAGTTCGGCAAGACCATCGCGTCCTTCCAGAACACCGAGTTCATGCTGGCCGACATGGCCATGAAGATCGAGGCCGCCCGCCTCATGGTCTACACCTCGGCCGCCCGCGCCGAGCGTGGCGAGAAGAACCTGGGCTTCATCTCCGCGGCCGCCAAGTGTTTCGCCTCGGATGTGGCCATGGAGGTCACCACCAACGCGGTCCAGCTCTTCGGTGGCGCCGGCTACACCACCGACTTCCCGGTCGAGCGCATGATGCGCGACGCCAAGATCACCCAGATCTATGAGGGCACCAACCAGATCCAGCGCGTCGTCATGTCGCGTCAGATCCTGCGCTGACGTTCTCGGCGAGTTCGTAAGTCCCGGAGGCGGTTCCGAGTTTCGGCTCGGGGCCGCCTCCGGTCCCTCGGCAGGGCTGCCGCGGTGTCGAGGGGGCTTCCGCGCCGCTGTTCGCGCCGGGTGTCGCGTGACTGTGAAATGCTTCTTCTTCGCAGCTAACTGGCGGCCCTGCGGGTGTCCGCCGCGGGGTCCCGGAGATCGGTCCTGCCCTGCGCGTGAGCCGCATTCGAGGCGCCCGGCCGCAGGCCGGGCCCGGCACGCCGGATGCTCGCCTGGGCTGCCACGCCGAAATCTGTTCAGTAGCCGAGGAATTGCTCCGGGGGGCGGTCAACCGCCGATGTGCGGCGGGCTGGTTCGCCGGACTTTTCCTTCACGGCTCCCTCGGGTAAAGCACGGGTTTCAGGGCTGTTCGGGCCGGGGTGCTGGAGGCACTATTGACCCATGGCCGGAGTCGAAATCAACGACACCTTCGTCCGGCGCACACTGGCCGACGGACGGGTGGAAGAGGTCGCGTGGACGGAACTGGCAGAGGTGCGGATCATTACGGCGGCCGACGGCCCGTTCGCCGGCGATGTGTTCTTCGTGCTGATCGGGGCGACCGGTAAGGGCTGTGTGGTGCCGTACTCGGCCGCCGACACCGCGTTCCTGGCCAAACTCCAGTCACTGCCGGGGTTCGACGACGCGAAGGTGGGGGAGGCGATGGTGGGTAGCGCCGACCGGCACTTCCGGGTGTGGCGGCGCCGGCATCACCGCTCGAATTAGGCCACCAGGTCGGCGTACTCGGGGTGCTCCCCGATGTACTTCTCGACGTACCAGCAGGTGGGAATGATCGAAAAGCCTGCGGTGCGCGCGTCGTTCAGCGCGAACTCCACCACCTGCGCGGCCACGCCGCGGCCCCGGAACTCGGGAAAGGTGAGGGTGTGCTGGATGTCGCGGACCCGGGTGTCGCCGTCCACCCGCTCCGCGTAGTCGGCGTAGCCCGCGAGAGTGCCGTCCAGGTAGATCTCGTAGCGGGTCGCGTCGGCATTGTGTTCCAGCTTGGTGCTCATGACCTGTGTGAACTTCCTTGTGAGGTGGATTGTTCCGGTGCCCGGTCAGAGAACCGCGCCCGGATTGAGTATCCCGTCCGGATCCAGCGCGTCCTTGATGCGGCGGGTGAGCGCCATCACGTCGGGGCCGAGCTGATCGGGGAGCCAGGCCTTCTTGAGCCGGCCCACGCCGTGCTCGCCGGTGATGGTGCCGCCCAGTCCGATGGCCAGGTCCATGATCTCGCCGAACGCGCGGTGCGCCCGCTCGGACTCGTCGGGGTCGGCGGGATCGTGCACGATCAGCGGATGGGTGTTGCCGTCGCCGGCGTGCGCGATGACGGAGATGAGCACCCGGCGGTGCGCGGCGATCTCGGCGATGCCGGTGACCAGGTCGCCGAGCCGGGGGAGCGGCACGCCGACATCCTCGAGCAGCAGCGGCCCTTTGCGTTCCACGGCGGGAATGGCGAATCGCCGTGCCGCGCAGAAGGCTTCGCCCTCCTCGGGATCGTCGGTGCGGAAAGCCTCGGTGGCTCCGGCCTTTTCGCAGGCGGCGAGCATGATGTCGGCCTCGTGCCCGGCGTGTTCGCCCGGGGCGTCGGACCGCGCCACCAGCAGCCCGGCCGCATTCCGGTCGAGTCCCATGCGCAGCTCGTCCTCGACGGCGTTGATGGCGACCGAATCCATGAATTCCAGCATGGAGGGCCGCAATTGGCCGGTGATGGCGAGGATGGCGTCCGTCGCCGCGGTGAGCGTGGCGAAGGTGGCGACCACGGTGGACTGCGGCGGCTGCGCGGGCAGCAGCCGCAGGGTCAGCTCGGTGATGATCCCGAGCGTGCCCTCGCTGCCGACGAACAGTTTGGTGAGCGACAGCCCCGCCGAGTCCTTGAGCCGCGGCCCGCCCAGCCGCACCGCGGTTCCGTCGGCCAGCACGACCTCCATGCCGAGCACGTAATCGGTGGTGACGCCGTACTTCACGCAGCACAGCCCGCCGGCGTTGGTGGCCGCGTTCCCGCCGATGGAGCAGATCTCGAACGACGACGGATCCGGCGGATACCACAGCCCCCGCTCGGCCACGGCCCGTTTGACCTCGGCGTTCAGCAGTCCCGGCTGCGCCACCGCCGTCCGGGTCACGGTGTCGACGCTGATCTCCCGCATCTTCTCGGTGCTCAGCACCAGCGCCCCGCGCTGCGCGGTGGCCCCGCCGGACAGGCCGGTTCCGGCCCCGCGCGGCACGATCGGCACCCGATGTCCGGCGGCCCACCGCACGGTCGTCGCGACCTGCTCGGTGGTCAACGGCCGCACCAGCGCGAGGGCGGTCCCGGCCTCCGGATCCAGTGCGCGGTCCTGCCGATATCCCGCGAGCACATCCGGATCGGTGACCACCATGCCGGCCGGGAGCAGGGTGCGGAGTGAGTCGAGATCGATGTCCACACTCAGAAAACTACGGGCTCCCGGCTGGTTTGTCCGGAAGCCCGTGGATCCCCGTGGCTGTCTCAGCGCGCGGTTCCGGTCTTCGGCAGCGCGAGTGCGGCGGCGAGCACCACGGCCAGCACCGCGGCTCCGCCCAGGGCGGCCATCTCCATGGCGGTCACGTAGCCGCCGGTCCCGTGGTGCGCGCCCAGCGCGCTGAAGAAGATGACGCCGAGAACCGTTGCGCCGATGGCGTTTCCGAACTGCTGCGAGGTGGTCAGCACTCCGGCCGCCATGCCCGCCTGCCGCGCCGGGATCCCCGACGACAGCACCGCCCCGACCACCGACGGAATGGTCAGCCCGTTCCCGGTCCCGACGATCATCATGCCCGGGATGAGCGCGAGGACGCTCACCCCGCCGCCCAGGGTGAACAGCACGCCCAGCGTCAGCGCCAGCCCGGTGAGGCTGGTGAGCGTGCCCGCCACCATGACCCGGTTGCCGATCCGGGCGGCGACCCGCGGCGCGAGGAAGAACGAGCTGCCCGCGAAGCACAGTCCCAGTGGCGCGAAGGCCAGCCCGGCGGTGAGCGGCGAGAGGCCGAGCCCGTTCTGCAGCATGAGCGTCAGGCACAGCATGAATCCGGCGAAGAAGGCCAGATATCCGCCCGCGATCACCAGCCCGAGGCTGAATCCGCGTTCGCGCACCATGCCGGTGTCGAGGACGGGTTCGCCGCCGCGGCCGGCCAGCCGGTTCTCGTAGCGCAGGGTGAGCAGCAGCACCGGGATCGAGGCGAGCATGCTGAGCCAGGTCCACACCGGCCAGCCCTCGGGGCGGCCCAGCGTGATCGGGACCAGCAGCAGCGCCAGCGCGGCCGAGATACCCAGTGCGCCGATCGGATCCAGTTTCGGCCGCTGGATTTGTTCGTGCCGGGGCAGCCAGCGGGCGGCCAGCGCGGCGGCGATCAGCCCGATGGGCACGTTGATGTAGAAGATCGTGCGCCAGCCCCAGCCGAACAGGTCTGCGTCGAGCAGTACGCCGCCGAGCACCTGGCCCGAGACCGCGCCGATGCCGATGGTGGCGCCGAAAGCGGCCATGGCCCTGGGTCGTTCGTGCGGCGGGAAGAGGGTGTTGATGAGGGCGAGCATCTGCGGCACCATGAGCGCCGCGGTGCCGCCCTGCAGGATGCGGAAGGCGACTAGCGCCCAGGCATTGGGTGCGAGCCCGCACAGCAGCGAGGCGAAGGTGAAGGCGAGCATGCCGATCACGAACAGCCGGCGGTGCCCGTGCAGGTCGCCGAGGCGGCCGCCGGTGATCAGGCCCGAGGCGTAGGCGAAGCCGTAGCCGCCGACGATGAGTTCCAGCGCCGATTCGCCGGCGTGCAGGTCGTGTTCCAGCGAGGAGGCGGCGACATTGACGACGAACCAGTCGAACATCGCCATGAACATGGCACTGAGGATGACGGGCAGGGCGCGCCAGCGGGCGGCGAACTCGAGGGGGCCGGCGGCGACGGGAGCCGTTGCGGCGGGCCTGTTTTCGAGGGTGGTCACGTCGTTCTCCCGAACGTGAAAAGGGATGGGAGGCGGTGGCGCACCGTTGCGCCGGGAAGCTCGAGCTTTGTAACTAACCGGTTGGTTAGAGATATTCCACCCGGATCCCGCGTCTTGTCAACCAGTTGGTTGGTTACCATCGGGGGCATGGCAGGTATCAGGGACCCCGAGGCCACGAAGGCGCGCATCTTCGAGGCCGCGACGGCGGAATTCGCGCAGTACGGGATCGCCGGCGCGCGGGTGGACCGCATCGCGCGCAATGCCAAGGCCAACAAGCAGCTCATCTACGCCTACTTCGGCGACAAGGAGAAGCTCTTCCATCAGGTCCTGGAGAAGACCATGCTGACCGTCGCCGGCTCGGTCACCACAGATATCGAGGACCTCGACACCTGGATCGACCAGCACATCGACTACCACCGCGAGCACCCCGAACTGCTGCGCCTGCTCCAGTGGGAAGCGCTGGAACTGGGCCGGGACCATGCCTCGGCGGGTGAATTGCGGTGCGGCCGTTACCTGGAGAAGCGCGCGAAGATCGAGGTGGCGCAGGGCAAGGGCCTGCTGCGCGCGGACATGCCGTCCGGACAGGTGCTCATGCTGCTCATGTCGATGATCAACTATCCGCTGGCGGTCCCGCAGGTCAACGCGTTCACCCTGGGCGTGGCGGCCGACCCCGAGGAGCAGCGCGCCTGGATCAAGGACGCCATCCGGCGGATCGTCGAGCCCGCGAGCGAAACCGCGACCGTGGCACCGGCGGCGGGCACCGGGGCATAACCGCTCGTCCCCGCGCAGTACACTGCCGCGGTGTCCGATGCCAAGCTAGAGATCCAAATGCTGCACGACCGCGTCATGGTCAAGCTCAATCCCGAGGCGGGCGAGCGGCGCAGCAGTGGCGGCATTCTCATCCCGGCCACCGCGCAGGTGGCGAAGCGCCTGTCGTGGGGCGAGGTCTGCGGCGTGGGTTCCCATGTTCGCGCGGTGAGCGTCGGCGACCAGGTGCTGTTCAGCGCCGACGATCAGTTCGAGGTGGAGATCCAGGCGCAGGCGTATTACGTGCTGCGCGAACGTGATCTGCACGCGGTCGCCAATGCCCATCCCGAACACGGCACCGGCCTGTACCTGTAGCGCACTCGAAGCCCGAACGGTCCGCGCCCTTTTCGAGGACGCGGGCCGTTGCCGTGACGGCCGATCAGGCCGTCTTCAGGATGCCGCCGTCGATCACGTAGTCCGCGCCGTTGATGATGGCGGCCTGCTCGGAGGCCAGGAAGGCCACCAGTGCCGCCACCTCGCTGGCCTCGGCGATGCGGCCGGAGGCGATATCGAACTGGGCCGGAATGGCGTTCAGGAACTGCTCCTGGTCCAGTCCGCTGGCCGCGGCCAGCTTCGCGCCGAGATGGTCTGGGCCGCGCCAGATGTCGGTGCCGACCGGACCGGGCGACACCGTGTTCACGCGGACGCCCCGTGGGCCGAACTCCTCGCTGAGCCGCTTGCCGAAGTTGGTGAGCGCGGCCTTGGCCTCGCTGTAGCCGACCGGGCCCTTGGCCGGGATCCGGGCGTTGATCGAGGACACTGTCACGATCGCGCCGCGCCGCTCGATGATGCTCGGCAGCGCCGCCCGGGTGGTGGTGACGACGCCGAACAGGTTGAGGTCGAACAGCTTTCGCCACTGCTCGTCCGGCGTCTCGAGGAAGCCGCCGAGGACCAGCTGGTCGGGGTCGCCGCCACCGACATTGTTGACCAGGATGTCGATGCCGCCGAGTTCGGTCAGCGCCGCCTCGACCGCTGCGAGCGCGCCCTCGGTGCTGCTCAGGTCGGCGGAAATGGTTGCCGCCGCGACTTTTTCGAGTTCGGGTGAGATGTTCCGGGCGACGCCGGCCACCCGCACGCCCTCCGCGGCGAGGGTTTCGGCGACGGCCAGGCCGATGCCTCGGCTGGCCCCGGTGACGAGTGCGGTCTTGCCGTTCAGTCCGAGATCCATGATCCGTACCTTTCTTGAACTGTGGGTCAAAAACGGGGGTAAAAGAAAAGGCCGCGGGATGCGGCCCCGATGGGCAGTGGTTTCAGAGGGTGGACAGGGTAGTGTCGACGATCCGGTACAGCATCGCCGTATCCGCGATCTTCGCCGTGACGCGAAGGCCGCCAATGGCATTCATCAGGTACTCGCTGTAGGCGCGAGCGTCGAGCTCGGCGCGGACGTCGCCGTCGCGCTGTCCCTGTTCGATGCGCTCGGCGATCACCTCGATCATGTGGGCATGGGCGGCCGTGACCGCCTCGGTCGCCTCCGCATCGTGCCCGCCGAGCTCCATGGCGGTGTTCACCACCATGCACCCGCGCCGCACCGGCTGCGACAGATCGCTGTCCACAACCCAGCGCATCCAGGCCCGCAGGCACTCCCGGGCGGTCCCCGGCTGCGCCAGGGACTCGCGTGCGAACGCGGCCCCGAGTTGGTCGTAGCGCGCCATGCACAGGTTGAACAGCTCCCGCTTGCTGCCGAAGGCGTTGTAGAGACTGCCTTTTCCGATCCCGGTCGCCTCGGCGAGCTGGGCGGGCGAGGTATTCGCGTACCCGTGGGTCCAGAACGCCTCCATGGCGCGATCCACCACCGCTTCCTCGTCGAAGTTGCGTGGCCGGCCCATGCCTCGACTCTAGAAGTTCTAGACCTTCAGGTCAAGAATTGTAGTGAAAATCGGCCCGCGCCGGAAGACGCGGGCCGGTTGTGCCGTGCCGTGGGGCAACCCGTTGGCTACAGGGCTTTGAGTTCCTCGGTGACTGCTCCGACGGATTTCTTGGCGTCGCCGAAGAGCATGGAGGTGTGGTCGGCGTAGAACAGGGGGTTGTCGATGCCGGCGAAGCCGGAGTTCATCGAGCGTTTGAGCACGATGACGCTTTTGGCTTGGTCGACGTTGAGGACGGGCATGCCGTAGATGGGGGAGGAGGCGTCTTCGCGTGCGGCGGGGTTGGTGACGTCGTTGGCGCCGATGACGAGGGCGACGTCGGTGCGGGCGAATTCGCCGTTGATGTCGTCCATTTCCTTCATGGCGTCGTAGGAGACCTCGGCTTCGGCGAGTAGGACGTTCATGTGGCCGGGCATGCGGCCGGCGACGGGGTGGATGGCGTATTTGACTTCGACGCCTTTGGCTTCGAGCAGGGCTGCCATTTCCTTGACCGCGTGCTGGGCCTGGGCTACGGCCATGCCGTAGCCGGGGACCACGATGACCTGGTTGGCGTAGGCCATTTGGATCGCGGCGTCGGCGGCGGAGGTGGCTTTGGCCTGTTTCTGCTCGCCGCTGCTGCCCGCGCCGGGTGTTGTTCCGCCGCCGCCGAATCCGCCGGCGACGATGGCGGGGATGGATCGGTTCATGGCCTTGGCCATGAGGTTGGTCAGGATGGTGCCGGAGGCGCCGACGATCATGCCGGCCACGATCATGGCGGTGTTGTCCAGCGCCAGGCCCGCGGCGGCCGCGGACAGGCCGGTCAGGGCGTTGAGCAGGGAGATGACGACGGGCATGTCGGCGCCGCCGATGGGTAGCACCACCATGAGGCCGAGGATGCCGGCGAGGACGAGCAGCGCGATCATCCAGTATTGCGGTACGCCGGTGTCGGTGGCGCCGATGCCGATGACGACGGCCGCGGCGATCGAGCCGGCGAGCAGCAGCAGGTTGAGGGGCTGTTGTAGTTTGCCCAGGCCGATCGGTTTGCCGGGCAGGATTTCCTGCAGTTTGCCGAAGGCGATGACCGAGCCCCAGAACGAGACCGAGCCGATGATGGCCGCGAACAGCGAGGCGATCACGATGTGCACCGTCGGCTGCTCGTGCACCGCGGAAAAGCCCTTGGTGTCGAGGAATTCGGCCCAGGCGATGAGTGCGACGGTGCCGCCGCCGACGCCGTTGAACGCGGCGACCAGTTGCGGCATGGCGGTCATCTTGGTGAAGCGGGCGGGCGGAACGCCCAGCAGCACACCGACGGCCAGGCCGGCGACGATGATGATCCAGTTGCTGGTGTGCCGGATGGCGATGAGCGTCGCGACGACCGCGATGACCATGCCGGTGGCGGCGATCTGGTTGCCGCGCACGGCGGTCTTGGGGCCGGTCAGGCCCATCAGGCCGTAGATGAACAGCGCGAACGCGACGATGTAGAGGATATTGACCAGGTTGTCCATGGCTCAGCGGCCCGCCTTCACAGATTCATCGCTTCGCTTCGCTTCGCCCGCAGCAGGCTTCTTTGCTTTGAACATGCCCAGCATGCGGTCGGTCACGACGAAACCGCCGATGACGTTCAGGGTTCCGAATACGACGGCGACGAACAGGATGATCTGCATGAGTACCGACGGGTGCTGTACTTTGCCGAACACCACGAGCGCGCCGAGTACCACGATGCCGTGAATGGCGTTGGTGCCGGACATGAGTGGGGTGTGCAGGGTGTTGGGCACCTTGGAGATCACGGCGAAGCCCACGAACCCGGACAGCACCAGGATCGCGATATTCGCCAGCAGTTGGGTGTACATCAGGCTTCCACCTTCTGAGCGCTCGGCTCGCTTCGCTCGCGTGTGACGCAGGAATCCGCCAGCACCTGATCGGAGAAATCGGGTGCCAGTACACCGTCTTTGAGCATGAGTTCGAGCAGGGCGGCGATGTTCTTGGAGTACAACTCCGAGGCGTGCTCGGGCATGGTGGCCGGCAGGTTCAGCGGCGAGGCGATGGTGACGCCGTGGCGGACAACGGTTTTGCCGGGTTCGGTCAGCTCGCAGTTACCGCCGGTCTCACCGGCCAGGTCCACGATCACGCTGCCGGGTTTCATGCCCTCCACCGCGGCGGCGGTCACCAGGCGCGGGGCCGGGCGGCCGGGGACCAGCGCGGTGGTGATGACCACGTCGAAGCCCTTGATGGCGTCCTCGAGGGCCTGTTGCTGCTGGGCCTTCTCCTCGTCGGTGAGTTCGCGGGCGTAGCCGCCCTCACCGGCGGCGTCGATGCCCAGGTCCAGCCATTGCGCGCCGACCGAGCGCACCTGGTCGGCGACCTCGGGGCGAACGTCGTACCCGGTGGTGCGGCCACCGAGGCGTTTGGCGGTGGCCAGGGCTTGCAGTCCGGCGACACCGACGCCGAGGACCAGCACGGTGGCCGGCTTCACGGTGCCCGCGGCGGTGGTCAGCATGGGGAAGAATCGGGTGGATTCCGACGCGGCGAGCAGCACGGCCTTGTAGCCGGCGACGTTGGCCTGCGAGGAGAGCGCGTCCATGACCTGGGCGCGGGAGATACGCGGAATGGCTTCCACCGCAAAGGCTTGCACGCCCGCGCTCTCGAGCGCGCCGATCTTGTTGTCGGCGTTGCGGGGTGCGAGGAAACCGATCAGCGTCTGCCCCGACGACAGCTTGGCGATCTCGCTGTCGTTCGGCGCGGCGACCTTCACGACCACCTCGGCGCTGTACGGATCACCCAGCGTCGCACCGGCCTCGGTGTACGCCTCGTCCGGAATCAACGCGCCCAGACCGGCACCGGCCTCGACGATCACCTCGACACCCTGCTTCAGCAGGGCCGGAATGATCTTCGGCACCAATGCGACGCGTCGTTCGTCAGGGTTCGTCTCGCGAACCACTCCGACGCGCGCACCGCGGGGCGCAGCGGTCTGTGCGCTCTGCGTTGTGTCCACTTGCCAAACTTCCTTCTCGTGGTGAGCCCAGGTCACCCTGATGTCGGGGCCGCGTCACCGGTCCAACGGCGGGCCGAACTTACTCGGTAGTAAGTTCGTGAGAATTCTCGCAACTGTACCTGGTTCGCGGTGAGCGTAGCGGAGATGCCCGTCACATGGTGTGGCGAGAAAACCGGACAACTCCATGCTCGACCGGGGTTCACGCCCCGGCAAGCTCGAAGAATTCTGTGTGCTACCGACCAGTAGGTGTGGGTCTGATTGTGCTCACATCGGGGGCGTGTAGGGGGTGTCGCGCGCCACTTGTACGCCGTAATGTCTGCATGGTGAGTGGCTGCATGTTCTGCCGGATCGTCGCGGGCGACGCACCCGCGACCAAGATCTTCGAAGACGACACCCTCGTGGCGTTCCTGGACATCCGGCCCATCACCCGGGGCCACACGCTGGTGATCCCCAAGCGGCACGCCACCGATCTCGACGAGCTCGACCCGGCTCTCGGCGCCCAGCTGTTCGCCTTCGGCCATCGCCTGGCCAAGTCCATGCGCCGCGCCGGCCTCGGCGCCGACGGCGCCAACCTGCTGATCAACGACGGCAAGGCCGCATTCCAGACCGTTCATCACGTGCATCTGCACGTCATCCCGCGTCATCACGGCGACACGCTGCGTTTCGCCAAGGGTTTCGTGCTGCGCCGCCCACACGACACCGAGCGGACGGCCGCGGCACTGCGCTCCGGACTGGACCGGCTCGCCGAGGAAGATAGGGAGACCACCGCATGACGGACACGGTGCCGGACCGCGCCGAGATCACAGCCCTCCTGTCCGACCAGTGGGACGCTCTGACCCGGCTGGTGGACGGCCTGGACGAGAACCGATGGCGCACGGCCTCACCGCTGCCCGGCTGGACGGTGTTCGATGTGCTCGCCCACGTGGTCGGCACCGAATCGATCCTGCTGGGCGAGCCGACCCCCGATCTCGCGGTGGCCGGTGAGCACATTCGCAACGACATCGGCGCACTCAACGAGAAGTGGATCGAATCGCTGCGCCCACTTGCCGGTTCCCAGTTGCTGGAACGGTTCCTGGACGTCACCGGCCGCCGGTTGAAGGCGCTCGAGCAGACCACCCCCGAGGCCTGGGCCGAACCCGTGCCGACCCCCGTTGGCATGGCCCCCTACGCCCGGTTCATGCGCATCCGCCTGTTCGACTGCTGGATGCACGAGCACGACATCGCCGACGCGCTCGGCGTGGCCGTCGACGAGGGCGGCAGCCGCGGCGCCGCGGCCTTCCCCGAACTGCTGACCGCGCTGGGCAAGGCCGCGGTGAAAGGCGCGGGCGCGCCGGACGGTTCGCGCATCACCGTCGAACTGACCGGGCCGCTGCCGCAGACCCTGCACCTCGCGGTCGACGGCGGCCGCGCGGGCCTGGTCGAAACCCTCGACGCCCCAGCGGGTCTGGTGGTCGCCATGGGCTCCGGTCTGTTCGCCCGCTTGCGCGGGGGCCGCACCACCGCCGACGCGCACGCGGGAGAGATCACCCTCACCGGCGACACCGACCTCGGCAACCGCCTGGTCCGCAGCCTGGCCTTCACCATCTGACCGTGCGACTGTTCCTGTCCAGCTACCGTTTCGGCGCGCACCAGCAGCGACTGCTCGACATGATCGGCGACCCGGGCCCCGTGGCGGTGATCGCGAACGCCTGTGATGCCTGGCCTTCGGCCTGGCAGGGCGCGGTCACCAGCGACCTGGTGCCGCTGCGCCGGTTGGGCTTCCGGCCCGACATCCTCGATCTGCGCGACCATATCGGCCGCCCGGCCGAGGTCGAGCGGCGACTGCGCGGGTATCCGATGGTCTGGGTGCGCGGCGGCAACACCTTCGTGCTGCGCGCCCAATTCGCCCGCAGCGGAGCCGATCTCGCGCTGACCACACTGCTCGCCGAGGACGCTCTCGTGTACGCGGGTTACAGCGCGGGCGCCTGTGTCATGACGCCCGACCTGCACGGCATCGAGTCCATCGACGATCCGGACGAGGTCCGCACCGCCTGCGGCGTCGAACCCCGGTGGGACGGACTGGGTCTCGTCGATCACCGCATCGTCCCGCATCTCGACTCCCCGACCGACCCCGAGGGCCTGTCCCGAAAACTGGTGCGCGAGTACGCGTCGGCGGGGGTTCCGCACTGGGCGCTGACCGACGATCACGTCGTGGTCGTCGACGGCGCTCGAACCGAGGTCCTGACCTAACCGTTCCGGCACAGAAAAACCCGCGCACACCGGGTGGTGTGCGCGGGTTCTGCTGCCCGGCAGTTGGTTCAGTACCCCTTGTGGCGGATGCCGTGGCCGAGAGCGACGGCGGCCGCGCCGAACGCGCCGATCGCGAGGGTCGCGAAGCTGGCGACGTAGGCGCCCTCGGTCGGCACGGTGGCGTGCGGGCCGAGGTGCAGCACGTGGGCGGTCAGGATCGAGCCCGTGATCGCACCGGCGATCGAGCCGCCCGCGGTGCGCACCAGCGAGTTGATGCCGGAGGCGATACCGCTCTCGCTCATCGGGACGTGCTGCACGGCCAGGCTGCCCAGCGCCGCGTAGCCGATGCCGAAACCGGCGCCCTGCAAGATCTGCGCGATGATCATGTCGTACTGGTGATCGTGCGAGATCGCCAGCCAGCCCATGGACAGCCCGGCGAACACCGCGCCGATGGCCAGCGTGTAGGCGGGGCCGATCTTCGCGGAGATGCGGCCGGTATTGAAGGAGAAGTAGGTCATGAGCGCCGCGCTCGGGATGCCGTAGAGGCCGACCGAGAGCACGGTGCCCGACAGGCCGTAGCCGACCTTGTCCGCCGGGGTCTGAATGAAGTTCGACACCAGCGAGAACGCGCCGAACATGGAGAAGCCGAGCAGCGCCGAGGCCACGTTGGCGGACAGCGACTGCGGTCCGACCAGCAGTTGCAGGCGCACCAGCGGCTGTTCGACCCTGAGCTCTGTGAAGACCCAGATGGCGGCGAGCACGGCCGCGGCCACGAACAGCGCGATGACCGAGCCGGAGCCCCAGCCCCAGCGCGGGCCCTCGCTGATGCCCAGCAGCAGGCAGACCAGCAGGGCGGCCAGCAGTGCGGCGCCGACGAAGTCGGGCTTGCCGCCGTGGCGGACGCCATTGTTCTTGGCGCTCACCTGGATCAGCACGGTGGCGATGACGCCCAGGGCCGCGGTCAGCCAGAAGACCGGGTGCGAATCGGTGGTGTGATCGGCGATGAGACCGGTGGCCAGCAGGCCGACGGTGCCGCCGACACCCATGGTGCCGGACACGATTCCGATTGCGCTGACCAGTCTTTCGCGCGGGAAGGTGTCGCGGATGATGCCGATGGCGAGCGGGATCATGGCCGAGGAGATGCCCTGCAGCGCGCGGCCTGCGATGTAGACCGGCAGCGTGGTGGCGAAGGCGCAGATGACCGAGCCGACGATGAGCACGCCCATGGTGACCATGACCATCGGCTTCTTGCCGTACATGTCGCCGAAGCGGGAGAGCAAGGGGGTGGCAACCGCGCCGGAGAGCAGGGCGGCGGTGAACAGCCAGGTGACCCCGGCGACGTCGGTGTGCAGCTGCGTGATGAAACGCGGCAGCAGTGGAATCACAACGGTTTGCTGCAGCGACACGACCAGGCCGGCCGCACACAGCGCAAGCAGAGTGAGGCCCAGGTGGGCCTTCGTGTGGTCGTCGGGTTTGGTCCCGTCGACCTGACCGACAGCGGTCGTTGTCATGCGGCGATCCTTTGGTTTACTTACCAAAATTAAGTAAATGGGTTTCGTAAGATAACCACATGCCGCGACCGGAAGCCACTCCCGCCACCCGAGATGATGCAGGTCACATCGTTGAACTGGAGCGCGCGCTGGCCCGAGTCGCCTATCTGCTGACCCGGGTCCGCCGCCATGATCAAGCCATGGTGCAGTGCGGGCTCACCATGGATCGGGCCAGTGTTCCGCTGCTGCGGCTGCTCGCCGATGCGGACCGGCCCTTGCGCCTGGGCGAGCTCGCCACCCGCCTCGATGTCGAGGCCCCGCACGTGAGTCGTCAGATCCAGCGGCTGGAGAAGGCCGGATACGTCGAGCGGGTGCCCGATCCCGACGACCGCCGCGCCCAGCTGGTCCGTCCGACCGCCACCGGCCGCCGCGCCGTCGAGGCGGTCCGCGAGGTGCTGCGCGGGTGGATGCTGGAGGCGCTCTCCGACTGGACCACCGAGGACCTGCAGTCCCTCGCGACCCTCAACCACCGCATGGTCGACGCCTTCCTCGACCACGCCGATTTCATCGGCGACTTCGGCGCGACCGCCCGGGACCGGCCCAGCGGCACCGCCTGAGCCGTCCGGCCGCCGCGGCTACCGGTCCGCGGCGGGTGCGGCGACCGCGCGAGCGCCCCAGGCGCACAACAGCATTGCCACCAGCGGCACCGCCATCGCGGTGGTGAGGGGCACGGCCTTGTCGAGCCAGCCGATGAGCGCGGGCCCGGCCAGCAGGCCCACGTACCCGAGCCCGAACACCCGCGACATATCGGTGGCGGCGGTGCGGGAGCCGAGATTTCCCGCGGCCGTGAACACCTGCGGGACGCCGCCGGACAGTCCGATGCCGCACAGCGTCCACCCCAGCAGGGTGAGCGGCAGCCACCCCGATGTCACCACGAGCCCGAAACCGGTGGCCGCCAGCAGCGTTCCCCAGCGCACGATGGCCACCCGCCCGAACCGCTCGCTCACCCGGTCCGTCGCGAACCGCCCGAGCGTCATGGCCAGCGAGAACCCCGCGAACGCCAGCGCCGCCGTCCCCGCGTCCACCTCGAGCTGCCCTTTCACCTGCAGCGCACTCCAATCCGCCGCGACCCCTTCGGTCATCAGCAGCGCGAAGGCGATCAGGCCCAGCGCCAGCACCTTCCGCCCGACCCGGGCGGGCCCGGCGCTGCCCGCGAGCGTTTCCGTCGCGGCCGCACCATCTCCCACCGGGTCCGGTCCGGTGGCATGGACTTCAGCCGCCCCCGGGGTGTGGTGGGGCACGGTCCCGTCCGGTTCGCCGTCGGCGTGGTCGCCCGCGCGCCGTGCCCGGGTGGGCGGCGAATCACCCTCGGTTCCGGCCGCGTCGGGCCGGCTGATGATGTAGTCGGTGGCGGGAATCCCCGTGTGGCCCATTGGAATCGGGTGCTCCACGGGTGGCGGTGCGCCGCCCGAGTCTCGTCCGGGCGGAGCCGCGGCGGAGTGGGGGAGCAGTCGGGGGATCGTGACGGCGACGACGGCGAGGCCGAAGGCGCTGGACACCAGGAATGCGAGGTGCGGTGGCCAGTGGGCGTGCTGGGTGGCGGCGCCGAAGGCGGAGCCGAGGAAGCCGCCGCAGGAGAAGAAGGCGTGGAAGGCCGACATGATGGGCCGGGCGTAGGCGCGCTCGATATGGACGGCCTGGGCGTTCATGGAGACGTCGATCGCGCCATTGGCGAAACCGAAGGCGCCCAGCGCCAGTCCGAGGGCGAGCGGTGAACTCGCGTGGGCGGGGCCGAGCAGAGCCACGGACAGCAGGGTGGCGGCGGTGCCGGTGAGGGCGCGGCTGCCGAGCCGGTCCGCCAGGGGCCCGGCGGCCTGCATGCCGGCAATGGCGCAGGCCGCCATGAACAGGATCAGCATGCCCAGGGTGGTGGGTGACACGCCGGTGCGTCCGGTGACGGCGGGGATGTGCACGATCCAGACGGCCGAGAGCATCCCATTGAGACCGAACACCGCGAACAGCGCCAGGCGCGCCTTCCGGAGCCGGGGAGCGGGCGTCGTAGCGGCCATCGATACGACGCTACCGGGTGTGGCCCGGCCGCTCCCCGGTTTCCGCAGCTCTTCATGACAGCGTCGGCGCTTCGGCTGCGATCCGAATCGTTTGCAGTACAACCTGTTTGCCGGCCAGTCCAGGCGGGGCGGACAAGTTACGCGCTCGCTGCGACCGTCCAGGCGCCCGAACTCACCACCTCGCGCACATAATCGGCGAAGTCGCGCGGCTCCCGGCCCAGCGCCCGGCGCACCCCGTCGGCCGGCGGTGAGTTGCGCCCGTCGAGCACCGTGCCGAACAGGTAGTCGAGCAGGCTGATCTCGTCCGCGGGCACCCCGTAGGAGGTCAGCGCGGCGACGAAATCGGTTCGGGTGAGCGGAATGTAGGAGATGTCCCGCCCGGTCGCCGCCCCGATCGCGGCCACCGCGTCGGCGAAGGTGAGCGCGCGCGGTCCGGTCAGCTCGTACACCTGGCCGGCGTGCCGGTCGTCGAGCAACGCCGCGACCGCCACCTCGGCGATGTCGTCCGCGTGCACGAACGGCTCGGGCACGTCCCCGGCGGGCAGCGCCACCTCGCCGGCCAGGATGAAATCGGTGAACGCGCCCTCGCTGAAATTCTGCGCGAACCACGCGCACCGTACGACCGTCCAGTCCAGGCCCGAATCCCGCACGATGGCTTCACATTCCAGCGCCTCGGGCTCGCCACGACCGGACAGCAGCACCAGCTTGCGCACCCCGGCGGCGACGGCCCGATCGCAGAACGCCTTGATGTCCGCGGGCGCACCGGGCACCGCCAGATCCGGCTGGTAGGTCAGGTACACGGCGTCGACGCCCGCCAGGACCGCGGCCCAGGTGTCGCGGTCGGTCCAGTCGAACGGGATTGCGGCGGTGCGCGAACCGGCCCGCACGGGCACGCCGCGCGCGCCGAGCAGATCGGCCACCCGGTGCCCGGTCTTGCCGCTCGCACCGAGCACGAGAACGGTATTTGCGCAGTTCGAGGTGTCTTCGTTGATCATGTATCGAGTACACCGGGATTCGGCGAGCGCGAACATGGTTGAGAAGCGCACGGGCATTTGCCATCGTCTTCGGTATGGATGCGTTGGCCAGCCTGCTCGAAGGACCACGCGCGCGAGCCGCATTCGTGATGCGCTCGTCGGTCGACCCGCCCTGGTCGCTGCGCGTCCGTGACGAGGCCCCGCTGACCGTGGTGGCGGTGGTGCGCGGCGGCGGCTGGGTGACGCCGGAACCCAAGGGCGGCAAGCCGACTCCGCCGCGGCAGCTGCGCACCGGCGATATCGCCATCTTCCGCGGCCCCGACCACTATGTGGTCGCCGACGATCCGGCCACTCCGCCGCAGGTGCTCATCGAACCCGGCAATATCACCACCACCATGGACGGTGAGGTGCTGTGCGAGACACTGAGTCTGGGGGTGCGCAGCTGGGGCACCAGCGTCGACGCGGAGACCGTGCTGGTCACCGGCACCTACGAGCACGAATCGGCGGCCAGTCGCCGCCTGCTGCGGGCGTTGCCGCCCGTCGCGGTGCTCGGCCGCGACGAGATCGACGCCCGGGTGCTGGATCTGCTGGTCGACGAGGCCGCCAAGGACCTGCCCGCCCAGAGCGCCATGCTGGACCGACTATTGGATCTGCTGCTCATCGCGGCCCTGCGCGCCTGGTTCTCCCGGTCCGAGGCGCCCGCCTGGTATCACGCCTACGGTGATCCGCTGGTCGGCCGGGCCCTGCGCCTGATGCAGCACAATCCGGCCCATCCGTGGACGGTGGCGTCGCTGGCCGCCGAGGTCGGCGTGTCCCGGGCCGCACTGGCCCGCCGGTTCACCGAACTGGTCGGCGAGCCGCCCATGGCCTTCCTCACCGACTGGCGGCTGGCCCTGGCCGCCGACCTGCTGCACGAATCCGACGCCACCTTGGAATCCATTGCCCGCCGGGTCGGTTACGGCAGCGCCTTCGCCCTGTCGACCGCCTTCAAACGGCACTACGGCATCAGCCCCCGGGACCATCGCGCCACCCCTGACGAACGCTCCGCTTGATCGCTGGAGAGCATCGCGGCCGGAGCGGCTAAGGTTCGTTCACGGCAACCCTCACCCAAAGGTTCGCGGCCCGTCTCGATTCTGGACTGAGTGGAGCGGGGGGAGCGAAGCTGAGGAGCGGAGGGAGGGAAGAATCGAGACCTCCAGGGCCGCGAACCCGCCCGGAGCGAAGCGGAGGGCAAAATGACAGAGCGCTACCCGGTGCTGTGGCCGGTGCCGACGCGCTGGGCGGACAACGACCACTACGGGCACGTCAACAACGTGACGTACTACTCGTACTTCGATACCGCCGTGAACGCCTGGCTGATCAGCGCCACCGGCACCGATATCCGCGATCTGCACGCCATCGGCGTGGTCGCGCAGACCTCCTGTACCTTCCGCGGCTCGATCAGCTTCCCGGACATGCTGCGGGTGGGCATCCGGATCGCGCGGCTCGGCAACTCCAGCATCAACTACGAGCTGGCCATCTTCCGCGACGCCGGCGACACGCTGGAGCTGGCCGCCACCGGCACCTTCACCCACGTCTACGTGGACGAGGAAACCCGCAAGCCGGTCCCGATCCCGGCGGTCATCCGGGCGGTGGCCGAGCCGCTGGTGGTCACCGCTCCCTCGGAGGGCTAGACCCGGCCGAGCAGGGTCAGCGGATCCTCCAGCAGGGCCCCGATGCACGCCAGGAACCGCGAGCCCTGCTCGCCGTCGATCATGCGGTGATCGAAGCTGAGCCCAAGGCTGGTCACCCAGCGCACGGCCAGCTCGTCGCGATGCACCCACGGGCGCTTGCGGATGGAACCCAGGCACAGGATGGCCGCCTCGCCCGGATTCACCAGCGGCACACCGGTATCCACGCCGAAGACGCCGACATTGGTGATGGTGAAGGTGCCGCCGGTCAGGTCGGCGGGCGTGGCGGTGCCGCCGCGCGCCTTACCGGCCACCCCGGCGATCTCCAGGCACAGATCGCGCAGCGTGAACCCTTGTGCCTCCTTGAGATTCGGCACCAGCAGCCCGCGTTCGGTCGCGACTGCGATGCCCAGATTCACGTAGTGCTTGGTGACGATCTCCTGATTGGGTTCGTCCCAGACCGCATTGATCTCCGGGAATTCGATGAGCGCCGCCAGCGCGGCCCGCGCCACCAGCGCCAGCGGGGTGAGGGTCAGGCCGGTGAAACTGGGCGTGGCTCGCAGATGCTCGAGCAGCTCCATGGACGCGGTGAAATCGGTGGTCACGAAGGCGCTGGCCTGGGGAATGTGCTGGGCGCTGGCCACCATGGCGGCGGCGGTGCGCTTGCGGATTCCGCTGATGGGTGTGCGGGTTTCGCGTTCGGCGGGGACGGCGCGGCCGCCGGCCGCCGGATGCATGGGCGGCACCTCGGGCGCGGGATGCGGCGTGGGCAGCGCGCTGAGGGTGGCGGGCGGGGGCGGGGTGTGGATCGTGATGTGGCCCGCTCCAAGGGCTTCGGGCCGCATGCCGTGCAGATCCTCCACGGTGACCGCGCCGTGCGGCCCGGTCCCGCGTACCGCCCGCAGATCGATCCCGATCTCGCGGGCCAGTTTCCGGGCGGCGGGGGTGGCGGCCGCCCGCCCGGCCGGAGCCGAGCTGCCCAGGCCCTCGGGACCGTCCGAGCCCATGGCGCGCCGGGTCGAAACAGTCGGTGCGTCAGCCGCTTTCGCCGCAGCGCGGGCGGCGCGGCGGGATACCGGCTCACTGTCGGGGCCGTAGCCGACCAGCACCGACTGCCGTCCGTCCGGCGCACTCGGCTCCGAGCCCGCCTCCGGACCGGCGGCGGGCGCCGCGGCGGCCCGCGCGGCCACGCTGATCCGGATGAGCGGCGCGCCGACCGGCACCGTGTCGCCCGGTTCCGCCAGCAGTTCCAGCACCCGGCCCGCGTACGGACTGGGCAGCGCCACCTGAGCCTTGGCCGTCTCGACCTCGGCGATGGTCTGGTTCAGGGCCACGGTGTCGCCGACCGCGACCGACCACGACACCAATTCCGCGTCGGCCAATCCCTCACCGAGATCGGGCAAACGGAATTCCATGACCTGCTGCTGATCTTCCACCGGGCTTCCTCCGTGGCTTGACCGTTAGGCGGCGAGCGAGCGATCGACCGCGGCGAGAATGCGATCGGGGTCGGGCAGGTGGTGCCGCTCGAGTTTAGCCGGGGGATAGGGGATGTCGAAGCCACCGACGCGCAATACCGGTGATTCCAGATGGTAGAAGCAGCGTTCCGTGACCCGGGCCGCGATTTCGGCTCCCAGCCCGGCGAATACGGGCGCCTCGTGCACCACGATCAGACGCCCGGTTTTCCGCACCGAGGTTTCGATGGTGTCGAAATCGATCGGGGACAGGCTGCGCAGATCGATCACCTCGATCGAATGTCCCTCCGACGCCGCGATATCGGCGGCGGTGAGCGCCGTGGCGACCGTGCCGCCGTAGGCGACGATGGTGGCGTCCTCCCCGCCGGCGCAGACCCTGGCCTGGTCCAGGGCGATTCCGCCGTCCTGGTCGAGCCGGTCGAAATCCACCTCGGCCTTGTCCCAGTACCGGCGCTTGGGCTCGAAGAAGATCACCGGATCGTCGAGGGCGATGGCCTGGCGGATCATCGGATACGCGTCGGCCGGATTGCTCGGCGAGACCACCCGCAATCCCGCGGTGTGCGCGAAATACGCCTCCGGCGATTCCGAGTGATGCTCTACCGAACCGATGCCGCCGCCGAACGGAATGCGAATGGTTATGGGCACGCGCACTTTTCCGCGCGTCCGGAAGTGGATTTTCGCGACCTGCGAGACGATCTGGTCGAAGGCCGGATACACAAATCCGTCGAACTGGATTTCGCATACCGGCCGCAATCCGCGCAATGCCATTCCGAAAGCCGTTCCCACGATTCCGGATTCGGCCAGCGGCGCATCGATGACGCGGTTGTTGCCGAAATCCTTCTGCAGCGTGTCGGTGACCCGGAATACGCCGCCCAGCCGGCCGATGTCCTCACCCATCAGCACAACCTTCGGATCGTCCTCCAGCGCCCGGCGCAGTCCGGCATTGATCGCTCCCGCGAACGTGGTCTTCATCGCCCGGCTCCCTCCAGATAGGCGGCGTACTCGCGGCGTTCCTCCTCGATCAGCCGATGCGGTGTGGCGTAGACGTGGTCGAACAGTTCGGTGGGTTCCGGGTCGGGCATGGTGAGCGTGGCGGTGCGCAGCCGGGCCGCCACCTCGTCGGCGCGTTCGGTCACCGAGGTCTCGAAGGCGTTGTCCCACAGCTGTTCTCGTTCGAGCAGCCGCTTCAGCCGGTCGATGGGATCGCGCTGCTGCCAGATCTCGAGTTCCGCGGCGGTGCGGTAGCGGGTGGGGTCGTCGGCAGTCGTGTGCGGGCCCATCCGATAGGTGATGGCCTCGATGAAGCTGGGCCCGCCGCCTGCCCGCGCGTGCAGCAGCGCCTGCCGGGTCACGGCCAGCACGGCGAGGGCGTCGTTGCCGTCCACCTGCACGCCGGGGATGCCGTAACCGAGGGCGCGCCGCGCGATCGGGGTGGCGCTCTGTACGCGCACCGGCGCGCTGATGGCCCAGTGATTGTTCTGGCAGAAGAACACCACCGGCGCGCTCCAGCTCGCCGCGAACCCGAGTGCCTCGGCGATATCGCCCTGGCTGGTCGCGCCGTCGCCGAAGTAGGCGATGGTGGCGATCTCGGCGCCTTCGAGATGGGCGGCGTAGGCGTAGCCGGTGGCGTGTAAACCCTGGGAGCCCACCACGATCGCGGGGTTGGTCATCTTGACCGCGTCGGCGTCCCAGCAGGAGTGGGCGGCGCCGCGCCAGAGCCGGGTGAGGTCCTCTGGCGGGACGCCGCGGCAGTAGGCGACGCCGGCCTCCCGGTAGCTGCAGAAGACGTAGTCGTCGGGGGCGAGGGCGTGGGCCGAACCGATCTGCGCCGCCTCCTGGCCCAGTAGTGGCGGCCACAGTCCGAGCTGGCCCTGCCGTTGCAGGGCGGTGGCCTCGGTGTCGATGCGCCGGGCCACGACCATGTCGGTGTACATGGCTCGGAGTCGGGTGCCGTCGATATCGGCGACGAGCGGGGCGTGCGCGCGATCCAGTACGCGATGACCGTCGGGCTGTACGAGCTGCACCGGGTAGGTGTTCTTCTCGGGCATGGGTATCGCCTCCTGACACCGGGTTACACCGTTGTCGCCCTGGGGATTGTGTCCCGTGAGCAACCGATGTGTGTCCTGTATCACATAGCATCCTCCGCTGAGCGATGTGTGCAAGCCCGCCGCGCCGAACTGTGCAGAATGCTCGGTCGTCGGCCGGTCGCGGGTGTCATACTGATCCCCATGAGCAGCAGGGAGCCCCTTTCTGCCCCGCTGGACGCCACCGATGCCCGTCTGTTGCTGGAACTGGTGGCCAACCCGCGCGCCACCGGTGTCGAACTGGCCGCCCGGCTGGGCCTCTCGCGCAATACCGTGCAGGCCAGGCTGGCGCGCTGGGAGGCGGGCGGGGTGCTCTCCAGCTTCGAGCGCCGGGTGGATCCGCGGGTGCTGGGCTATCCGCTGGCGGCCTTCGTGGCGGTGGTGGTCGATCAGCATCGACTCGACTCGGTGGTTGCCGAACTGGCCGAGATTCCGGAGGTCACCGAGGTCTGCGGCATGACCGGGCCGACCGATCTGACGGTCCGGGTGGTCGCCGCCGACGCCGATGATCTGTACCGTCTGACCGGCAGCATTCTGAAGATTCCGGGGGTGGAGCGCACCAATATGGCGCTGGTGATGCGCTCGCTGGTCGGGCCGCGCGTCACGCCGCTGCTGGAACGGCTGGCGGTGCAGAACGGGTCGGGCCGACCGCAGGATGCCGACCGGTTCTGACTGTTTCGCTGAATTTCAGTCCAGTTTCGAGGGATTGGCCGCTGACCTCGGGGTGACTGGACCGCGACTATGACCCGATGGGTACCAGCGTCACCAGCACTCCGGAGGTCGAGAGTCCGCCCACGGCCGGCATCGGGCAGCCGGTCGGGGCCGGCATCGTCACCGCCCTCGTCGGATTCACCAGTTCCTTCGCGGTGGTGCTCGCGGGCCTGACCGCCATGGGGGCGACCTCCGCGCAAGCGGCGTCCGGACTGCTGGCAGTCTGCGTGACCCAGGCCGTCGGCATGATCGTGCTCAGCCGCCGGTACCGGATGCCGATCACACTGGCCTGGTCCACGCCCGGTGCCGCACTGCTGGCGAGCACCGGCGCGGTGTCCGGCGGCTGGGCGGCCGCGGTGGGCGCGTTCGCGGTGGCGGGCGGGCTCATCGTGCTGACCGGATTCTGGCAGCGCCTGGGCGCGCTCATCGCGGCGATTCCGGTGGAGATCGCGCAGGCCATGCTCGCCGGAGTGCTGCTGCCGATGTGCCTGGCGCCGGTGAAGGCGCTACCGGTGAGCCCGGCCGTGGTGGTGCCGGTCATCGCGACCTGGCTTGTGCTGCAACGCTTCGCACCGCGCTGGTCGGTGCTGGCCGCCTTCGCCGTCGCGGCCGTCGGCGCGGCGGTCGACATCGCGGTGACCCACCGCCGCATGGATCTGCCGGCCCTGGTGCCGCGCGTGGAATGGACTGTGCCGCACTGGAATTGGCAGGCCGTTATCGGCGTCGCGGTGCCGCTGTACATCGTGACCATGGCCGCGCAGAACATTCCGGGCACGGCGGTCATGAAGACCTTCGGCTATCAGGTGCCGTGGCGGGCGGCCATGACGATCACGGGGCTGGGCACGGTGCTCGGCGCGCCCGCGGGCGGGCACGCCATCAACCTGGCGGCCATCAGCGCCGCGCTCTCCGCCGCCCCCTCCGCGCATCCGGATCCGAGGCGCCGGTGGATCGCCGCGTTCACCGCCGGCTGCATGTACCTGGTGCTCGCCCTGGCCTCGGGCGCGCTCGTCATGCTGGTGGCCGCCGCGCCCAAGGGCGTGCTGGAAACCGTTGCGGGCCTTGCCCTCATCGCCACGCTGGCGGGCGCGCTGACCGCCGCGCTGACGCCCGCCGCGCACCGGTCCGCGGCCGCGCTCACCTTCCTGGTGGCCGCCTCCGGCATCGCCCTGCTCGGTGTCGGGGCGGCCTTCTGGGCGCTGGTCGCGGGTCTGCTGGCGCGCTGGTTCCTGCCCCCGGCGAAATAGGTTCCCGCCCGCGGCGAGACAGCGGGACGGCCGGGCTGCTGCGGGGTCCGGCCGGCGGTGGTTAGGGTGGGGTGGTTCGGCTTCACAGGGCGATGATTCGGCGAAGAGGAGTTGGCTTGAGTTCGGTGCTGATTTCGGTTGCGGAGCTTGCGGATCTGCTGAGCCAGAGCGGCAGCCGGGTGCGATTGCTGGATGTCCGGTGGGCGCTCGGCGACCCGGACGGGCCGCAGCACTATCTGGACGGCCATATTCCGGGTGCGGTATTCGTCGATCTGGAAACCGAACTCGCCGATCCGCCCTCCGCCGCCAAGGGCCGCCACCCCATGCCGGACCTGGCGCACCTGCAGAAGTGCGCGCGCAGCTGGGGTGTGTCCGACGGGGACCTCGTGGTCGTCTACGACGCCACCGGCGGCATGGCCGCAGCGCGGGCCTGGTGGCTGCTGCGCTGGGGCGGCGTGGCCGATGTGCGCATTCTCGACGGCGGGCTACCCGCGTGGGAGCAGGCCGGGGGCGAGCTCGTCGCCGGTGACGAGACCGCCCCCGAAGCGGGAACCGTGGTGCTGTCCCCGGGCAATATGCCGACCATCGACGCCGATGGCGCGGCCAGCTGGCAGGGCCTGCTGCTGGACGCCAGGGCGGGCGAGCGCTACCGCGGCGAGGTGGAGCCCGTCGACCCGCGCGCCGGGCACATTCCGGGCGCGGTGAGCGCGCCGACCGCCGAGAACCTCACGGCCGCCGGGCAATTCCTGTCGCTGACCGAATTGCGTTCCCGCTTCGAGGGATTCGGCGCCGGGCCGGTCGCGGTGTACTGCGGCTCCGGGGTCACCGCCGCCCATCAGGTCGCGGCGCTGGCCGTGGCCGGGATCGACGCCGCCCTCTATCCCGGGTCCTGGTCGCAGTGGTCCAACGACCCCAAGCGACCGGCCGCCACCGGCGCCGAACCGGCCTGATCAGTACGGCTTGACGGCGGTGAGAATGCCGGTCGCGAACGGGCCGGTGCGGAATTGCACTGCCGTGAAACCGATGTCGGTCAGCACGTCGCGGTAGCGGCGGATATCGACCGCCGACAGCGGATCCGCGGCCGCGTGGTCGTCGTCATGGCTGTGCCCCCGGCCGCCCGAGCGGTGCGCGGCCAGTCCGGCCATGGCGCGAATGGCCAGCCCGCGCAGGCCGGTGGTCGGGTGGGTGTCGGCGAGCAGTAGGCGGCCGCCCGGGCGCAGGACGCGGAAGACGGCCGCCAGGGCGGTCTTTCGCTCGGATTCGGCGATGTGGTGCATGGCGAAGGTCGAGGTCGCCACATCGAACGAGGCGTCCGGGTAGGGCAGCGACTGGGCCGCGCCGAGGTCGAAGGTGCAGTTGGGGGCGGCGTGGGCGGTCGCGTAGGCGATCATCTGCGGCGACGGGTCGACGCCGACCGCCCGGCCGTGCGGCCCGGCCTGCCGGGCCAGCTCATTGGCCAGCCGCCCGGGGCCACAGCCCAGATCGATGGCGTGATCGCCCGGGCGGATGCCGCTGATCGTGGCGAAGTGCCGCGCGAGGCTGCCGGCGCGGCCCAGGAAATAGACGTCGGTGAGCAGCTGGTAGCGGCGCGGCCAGTTGATGAGGGCTCCGACGGGTTGGGATTCGATATCGGACACTTGATTGTGCTGGGTCATGTGGTCAATCATCGAAGGATGGGAAAGCCCAGGCCAGACGCAGTTTCTGAGCATGTGTACGTTTCCGGACACCCGGGCGGAATCCGTCCCGGAACGGCCTCCGACGTCGTCGCCGGGACCACCGGGACGGTGCTCGATCGTCGCGTCCGCCGCACGCGGATGGCGCTGCACCGGGCGCTCATCGAGCTCATGCAGGATCAGCCCTATGCCCGGATCACGGTGCAGGACATCATCGATCGCGCCGATGTCGGCCGCTCCACCTTCTACGCGCACTACCGCGACAAGGACGATCTGCTGTTGATCAGCTGTATCGAGCATGTGCGGGGCGAGATTTCGGCGCAGCTGGCCCGCTATCCGGGCGAGCCGCCGCCGCTGGCGCCCGTGGAGATCCTGTTCCGGCTGATCGCGGCGCATCCGGACGTGTACCGGCCACTGATCGGACAGCGCGCGAACGCCATTGTGCTGCGGTCGATCCGGCAGATGTACGCCGAACTGCTCGCCGAGCACCTGGGCCCGCGGCTCGGGCCGGACCCTGTCGCGGCGGGCGCGATCGTCACATTTCTGTCGTGGGGTCTTTACGGATTGCTGGAATCGGTCATGGATCCGCGGCAGGAGCTCACCGCCGACCAGGCGTACCGGCAGTTCGCGACGCTATGGGCAGGCGCGGGCGACCCGCGCCAGGGCGTCCCGGTCGGCGGCGGTGACCGGTAGCCCGTACCGGTGCGCGACCATCAGATATTTGCCGGCGTAGAAGCAGTGGCCGGCGCGAGCGGGCGGCAGCCAGTCGCCCGGTGTGCGATCGCCCTTGTCCTCGTTGGTCTTTCCGTCCACCGCGAGCAGGTTGTAGTCGACATCGTTGGCGAAGCGCACGCGCCGCGCCGGCGGCCACCCCGACGCGCCCAGATCCCAGGCGGCGGCCAGCGGATACACGTGGTCGATCTGCACGGTCTTCGCCTCGCCCCGCGCGAACGCGATGTGCCGGCCCGTATAGGGATCGTTCAGGTCCCCGGCCAGCACCACGCACGCGTTCCCGGGCCGGAAACTCACCTCGGTGAGCTGCCTGGCCAGCACGGTATTGCGGCTGTCGCAGCCGTCGTGACCACCCGGTCCGTCGTGATCGTCGGTCCACGCCGGTCCGAACACGCACCCCTGCCCGCTGCCGCAGCCACGCTCGTAACCACCCGGACGCGGTCGGGCGGGCACGGTCCGCACACCCGCGAGCAGCCGTTCCAGCTGGACGCGGGTGGGACTGCCCGGCGCCGGCGACACCTGTCCCAGGGATTCGCACCCGAGGACCCCGACCAGGACCACCAGCGCGCCGAGCAGCCGGAACAGCAGGGGTCCGCCCGTGAGCCGCACGGCAATACGTGTACCGCACCCTTCGGCCGGCGAGTGCTGTCACGCGAACTTCGCACTCCCCCGGGGGCTGCTTACAGCCAGGCGTGCGCCAGGATGTCGTCGGCGGCGGTTTCCGAGAGTTGCGGCGGAAAGCGTGTTGCCGCAATGGAATCCACGTGCGCGCCGTCATGGCCGATGAGCCAGGAACCGCCTCGTTCCTCGCATTCGGCGATCTTGGCGAAAACGGTGAGCAGAAATGTGATGGAGTCGTGCGGGTCCGCGGTGCGGGCGAGGCGCTGTGACTCACCCGGCCGGGACAGATCCAGCCACACCCCGGACTGTCCGTCCAGGCGCATCCCCACGATCTTGGACGTGTCCACGAAGGTGAATTTCCGCCGTTCCCACGAAGTTGTGGGCGTGAAGCTCTGCTCGAGCACTTGGAGCAGAATCGTCATCGTCAACGGCCTCCCTACGGTCTCGAAAGTGCCACGGCTCCGGATTGAGTCGCGGTGGATTGTCGGGTGCGCCCCGCACGGCTGCCATCCGGGCACGAGCATGGTGTGCAACGGACACAGCTGACACCGGCGGGTGCGGTGACCTGCGGATTTATCCAGTATGTTCCGTATCCGATCAGAAATAAAGGGGGACCCGACTCTCGGGTAGTCGGGAGGTTGTCGGGGGCGGCTGGTTGGATGGGCGGAATGCTGCACGGACTGTGGACGCCCGGGTCCGGGTTGGTGCTCTGGCACGATCCGGACGGTTCCGTGCTGGCCGGGGAGGTCGAGAAGCTGCCGGAGCCCCTGGGGTCGATCGTGCGCGGCGCGAAGTGGCGGCATCGAGCGCGGGTGCTGGTCATGGGGGAGTACGGGCCGGAGGAGGCGCAGGTGCGGGCGCACGCGCTCGCACCTGAGACGGCCGCGAAGGTGCTGTCCCAGGACCTGCCGGCGGGGCTGGTCGCGGGGGATCTGCGGTTTCTGGGGCATGTGGCGCGCGGGGTGCAGCGGTGGGTGCGGGCGGGTCGCGTGGTGCCGGAGGTGCGGCGGGACGACGGGGAGTGGTGGGTGCGGTGGCGGCTGGTCGGCGGGCAGCGGCAGCGGGCCTGGCTGGCGGAGCTGGCCGTGGCCATGCCGGGCGCGTTGCAGGTGGCCGGGCGGCCCGCGGAATTGCTGGAGAACCTCGTCGCGGAACTGGCCGATCCCCTGGTGCGCCTGCGCATTACGGAGCCGCCGGACCGGGCGTCCGGGTCGCATCCGCTGCTGACCGCGCTGGTGGCGGCGACGCCGCTGGAGACCGGATCGCATCGGGTGGCGTCGGTGCTGGACGACTGGCGGACCAGCCTCACCGCGGACGAGCCGGAACTGGTGTTGCGGCTGCTGGAACCGGACGGTGAGGAGCCGGGCGAGCTGTGGCGGCTCGAGGTCTGCCTGCGCGAGGAAGGCGAAGCGCCGCAACCGGTACTGCTGCCGGGTGATCCGCAGCTCATGCGGATCGCGGGGGAGAAGCTCGCGGCCGCCAAGCAGGCGTACCCGCGGCTGCGGGATCTGCCCGGCGATGCCCGCAGCATGGATCTGTTCCTGCCCACCGAGGTGGTGATGGATCTGGTCGCGCACGGGGCGAACGCGCTGCGATCGGCGGGGGTGCGGCTCATGCTGCCGCGGGCCTGGCGGGTGGCCGCGCCGGCCATGAAGCTGCGGGTGCAGAGTCCGGCCGCCACCGAAACCGCCGTCGGGCTCAAGGGTTTGGTGTCGTTCCGGTGGGAGCTGGCACTGGGCGACACCGTGCTGACGCCCGCCGAGATGTCGCGGCTGGTGGACGCCAAATCGGATCTGGTGCGGCTGCGCGGGGAGTGGGTGCAGGCTGATCATCGCATGCTGGCCGCGGCGGCCGACTACGTCTCGGGCCGCACCGACGAGACCGAGACCACCGTCGGCGGCCTGTTCGCTGAGCTGAACGCGCATCCGGTGATCGGGGTGCCGCTGGAGGAGGTCACGGCGACCGGCTGGGCCGCAGCGCTTTTCGACGGTGAGCGGACCGTCGAGCCGGTGCCGGACCCGGTCGGTCTCAAGGCCCAGCTGCGGCCCTATCAGCAGCGCGGCCTGACCTGGCTGGCGGCCATGAGCCGGCTCGGGTGCGGGGCGATCCTCGCCGACGACATGGGTCTCGGCAAGACGGTGCAGGTGCTGGCGCTATTGGTACACGAGCGTGAAACCGTTGCCGCGGCAGGCGAATCGGTGGCAATCGGGCCGACCCTGCTGGTCTGCCCGATGTCGGTGGTGGGCAACTGGCAGCGCGAGGCCGAACGCTTCGCCCCGGACCTGAGGGTGCTGGTGCACCACGGCGCCGGGCGGCGCTCGGGTCCGGAAATGGATGCGGCGGTTGCGGATTCGGACCTCGTGATCACCACGTACGCGCTGCTGGCCCGCGATGTCGAGGACCTGAAGCGCCAGGACTGGCAGCGGGTCGTGCTGGACGAGGCCCAGCACATCAAGAACGCCGGAACCCGGCAGGCGCGGGCCGCGCGACTGGTACCGGCGCGACACCGTCTGGCGCTCACCGGAACCCCGGTGGAGAACCGGCTCGAGGAACTGCGTTCGATCCTGGATTTCGCCAATCCCACACTGCTGGGCAAGGCGTCGGAATTCCACGCCCGCTTCGCGGTGCCGATCGAGCGCGAGCACGACGAGAACGCGGTCACCCGGCTGCGGGCCATCACGTCGCCGTTCGTACTGCGGCGGGTCAAGACCGATCCGGCGGTGATTTCGGATCTGCCGGAGAAGATCGAGATGACGGTGCGGGCCAATCTCACCGTGGAGCAGGCGGCGCTGTATCAGGCCGTGCTGGACGATATGTCGGCCAAGCTGAAGGCCGCGGAAGGCATGGAGCGCAAGGGTGCGGTGCTGGCCGCGCTGACCCGGCTCAAACAGGTGTGCAACCATCCCGCGCATTTCCTGGGCGACGGGTCGGCGCTGCTGCGCCGGGGGGCCATCACCGGTCCGGGAAGCTGGGGCTGGTGGAGGACATTCTGGAGTCCGCGATCGCCGACGGCGAGCGGGCGCTGCTGTTCACCCAGTTCGCGGAGTTCGGGAATCTGCTGGCGCCCTTCCTGTCCGAGCGTTTCGGGTCGGAGGTGCCGTTCCTGCACGGCGGGGTGAGCAAGCAGCGCCGCGACGACATGGTCACCCGCTTCCAGGAGGAGGACGGCGCGCCGGTCATGCTGCTGTCGCTCAAGGCGGGCGGCACCGGTCTCAACCTGACCGCCGCCAATCATGTGGTGCACCTGGACCGCTGGTGGAATCCGGCGGTGGAGAACCAGGCCACCGACCGCGCTTTCCGCATCGGCCAGCGTCGGGATGTCCAGGTGCGCAAGCTGGTCTGCGTCGACACCATCGAGGAGCGCGTCGACGACATGCTGAAGGGCAAGAGCCAGTTGGCCGACCTCACCGTCGGCACCGGCGAGAACTGGATCACCGAACTCGGCGACGACGAACTGCGCGCACTGTTCGCCCTCGGATCGGAGGCGGTCGGCGAATGAGCAATGTCATCGACTTCAACGAGTACGGCCGGCGCCGCCCGGTGCGCGGCGGGGTGCAGTCGCGCAGCCGCCGGGGCGCCGCGTTCGCCCGGACCTGGTGGAGCCGTTCGTTTCTGGAGGCGGTCGAGCAGGTCGCCGACGCCGGCCGGCTGGCCCGCGGCCGCTCCTACGCTCGCACCGGTCAGGTGGTGAACTATCGCCTGGAGCCCGGCCTGGTGAGCGCGGAGGTGCAGGGCAGCCAGCCCCGCCCGTTCATCTCGGTGCTGACCCTGCGGCAGCTGCGCGGCGACCGCCTGGACGAACTGGTGGACCTGGTCCGCGCCACTCCGGGCATGCTGGGCGAGATCGCCGCGGGCACCCTGCCCCAGGCCCTGGGCCCGCTGCTGCTCCCCACGACGGTGTCGGAGCTCGACTTCTCCTGCAGTTGCCCCGATTCCGGCTGGCCCTGCAAGCACACGGCCGCTGTCTGCTACGTCATCGCGGAGCGCCTCGACGAACGTCCGGGTGAACTGCTCACCCTGCGCGGCATCGAGCTCGACACCCTCATCGGCAGCGTCCAGCGCGCGAGTCCGCCCGCCGAATCCACCGATCTCTATGGCGACGACACGGCGCTCCCGGCTCTCCCGAAGCCCGAGTTCCGCCCGGCACCCGAGGATCTCGACGCGGTCCTGCTCCGACAGGCCCTCCGCATGACGGCCGAGGACGAGCAATCCGTCGCCGCGGGTCTCCGCGAACTCCGCGCCCTCTACCGCGCGCTCGACAACTGAGGCCGCGGGGCTAGGCGGTCGCGGTGCGGGTGGCGGGGTGGCCGGTGGTGCGGCGTGCCTCCGCCGATTCGAACCGATAGTCCCTCAGGTCGAAATGCGCGGCGCGCCAGGCGGCTTCGGGGGTGCTCATGGCGCGCAGCGGGACGTCGCCGTTCTTGTCGAAGTAGTAGGAGTTGGCCAGGGTGCAGCTGTCCTGCCAGAAGACCTGGGTGCGGCGGCGGGAGAGCATTTCCTGGAAGTAGCGCTCGTTGGCCTCCGGGGTGACCTCGATGCGGGTGGCGGCGCGGCGGCGGGCATTGCGGAGCAGGCGCAGGATGTGGGTGGTCTGCATCTCGATGAGCGTGAAGTAGGACGCGCCGTTGTAGCCGTACGGGCCGATGATGGTGAAGAAGTTGGGGAAGCCGGGCACGCTGACGCCCTCGTAGGCCTGCAGGCGGTGGGTGTCCCACCAGTCCTCGAGGCGCAGCCCGTCGCTGCCGTGCAGGTCGAAGGTGGGCATATTGCCGGACTCCATGACCTTGAAGCCGGTGGCCATGATGAGGACGTCGACCTGGTGGTGGCGGCCGGTGGTGCGCAGGCCACTGGCGGTGATCTCGGTGATGGGATCGGTTTCCAGCGTGACGTTCTCGCGGTTGAAGGTCTTCAGGTAGTCGTTGGAGAACGACGGCCGCTTGCAGCCCAGCGCGTACTTCGGCGTGAGCCGCTCCCGCACGATCGGGTCGTGCACCTGGTCGCGCAGGTGGGCCAGCCCGGTGCGCTCGCCGAGCTTCACCACGGGCAGCACCTTGTAATAGTGCGCCGAGAGCGGGAAGGTCAGCTCCACGAAGGCTTGGCTCAGCCAGCGGGTCAGGAACTGCCCGCCCGGCAGCCGCATGAGCGCCTGCGCGACCGGCGGCATGGGCGCGTCCGGTCGCGGCAGGCACCAGATCGGAGTCCGCTGGAAGACAACGAGTTCCGAGACCTCGCGGGCGATCTCCGGAATGATCTGGATGGCCGAGGCCCCGGTCCCGATGATGCCGACCCGCTTGCCGCGCAGCTCGATCCCGTGATCCCAGCGCGCGGTGTGCATGGTCTGGCCCCGGAACCGTTCCACGCCGGGGATATCGGGCAGTTTGGGCCGGGTCAGCACCCCGGTCGCGCCGATCAGATACCGGCAGGTGAGCTCGTCGCCGTCGGCGGTGCGCACCCGCCACAGGTGCAGTACATCGTCGAAGTCGGCGCGGGCGATGGTGGTGCCGAACCGGATGCGCGGCCGCAGCCCGTACTTCCTCACGCAGTGCTCGGCGTAGGCCTTCAGCTCCCGCCCGGGCGCGTACACCCGTGACCAGGAGCGCTGTTTCTCGAACGAGTACTGGTAGCTGAAGGACGGAATGTCCACGGCGATACCGGGATAGGTGTTCCAGTGCCAGGTGCCGCCCACCCCGTCGGCCTCGTCGATCATGACGAAATCGTCGAAGCCGGCCTTGCGCAGGGCGATCGCGGTCCCGATCCCCGAGAATCCCGCGCCCACAATGACGATCTCGTGGTCCACGACGGTATTTGTCACGATGCGTCCTCCGCGTAGATGATGCAGTCCACCCGATGCTCGACGCCGTCCACGGTGCGAATCCCGAGCGGCGCGAGCCGGGCGATGGGCCAGCTGACGATCCGGCAGTTCGGCTGCCGCAGGGCCCGGTAGTAGTGACTGTGCACTCGCACGGCGGCGGGCCGATCGGGCGTCAGCTGCCGCCGCTCCCACGAATCTCCGATATGCGCGCGGAGATTCGCCGCGGCGACGCGTCGCAGCACCTGCCGTTCGCACCAGCGAAGAACATTCACGCCGGAGTCGCCGGGCAGCCGTCCCAGCGCGTCGGCGGGCAACTGGCGCAACAGGATTCCGGCCCCCGGCATGGGTGGGGTGGGCAGAATCCAGATGGGATCGTGCTGGAACACCGTCACTCGGCGCGCCTGGGCGACGACCGGCGGGACCACCCTGGCCAGCGCGGTACCGCCGCCGATGACCGCGACATGCAGTCGATCGAGTTCGTGCTGGTCGCGCCAGCGGGTGCAGTGGATCTGGGGGCCGGTATAGGCGCCGCGGGCGCTGCCCGGATCGTTGCGGCGGATCGGGGCGGTCATCTCGCCACCGGCTCGTAGGTCAGGGCCTTGGACCAGGACGGGGCGCGGCGCAGGACACGCACCGGGAAGTGGTCGATGGCCTTGTTGAGGGCGTCGTTGACGCCCTGGATGGGCTGCCAGTGGTTGATGGTTGCCCTGCCGTGCAGGCGGACGACGTGGTAGAGCGGCACGCGTTTGATCTCCGGGCTGCGTTCCCCGGCTTTCTCGTAGCGCCGCACGGCATTCCAGAGCTTCTCCTCGTCGAGCCCCATCGCCATGATGTTGGCGGACATGCGGGAGAGCAGCGGCGTGTACAGCAGCGCGCCGAGCAGCAAGGTGGGTCGCAGCGCGAAACCCGCCGTCTCGATGGCGATCCGCCGCATCGGTCCGGCGCCGAGCTGTTCGAGCACCTGGAAGCCCACCGCCAGATGCCGGGACTCGTCGCTGTTGATGTGCCGGAACACCTCGTGACACAGCGGATCCCGCACCTCGTCGAGCAGGAACTTCACCAGCGCCCCGTCCAGTGCGCACTCCAGCGAGGGAATGACGGTGCCGAGCACCGGCAGGGACAGCTCGTCGCCGTACCGGTCCAGCCACTCGATGACGAGTCGGATGTTCTTGTTGGGCACCGGCATCGCGTTCCCGTCGAGCATGCCCCAGCGTCGCATCAGGGCCAGTTCGGCGTTGGCGTGCTTCTGCTCCTCGGCGTGGAAGTAGCGGTAGATCTCCTTGAGCGGCCCGTCGGGGGCGCGCAGCGTGAGTGCCGCGAACCCGCGGGCGCCGACGTGCTCGATCCACACCAGATCGGCCATGAACGCGGTCAGGGCCGGCCGCTGCTCCGCGGTGATGAGCTCGGCTCCCGGTGCGTCCCAGTCGATATCGGCCAGTGCCCACTGCCGATCCTGGACGACACCGAGCATGTCGGAATACGCGAACGCCATTGTTCAACTCCTTGCCGCCTTGGCTACCGCACCAGCCGCTCCAGTAATCCGGCTGCGCGGGTGTAGGTTTCGGGCAGCAGTCGCTTGGACTGCCAGATCGCCTTTGCCTCGAGCTGCGGGACCACGTACAGCTGGCCGTGATCCACCGCGTCGAGGGTGGCGCGGGCGATGGACGCGGGCGGGCGGCCGGTCCAGCGAATGAGGCGGTCGCCCCAGAGCTGGGCGGTCTCGTCGCCGATCGTCACGCCCTCGAGAATGTTGGTCCGGACGCCGGTGGGGCACAGCACGGTGACGGTGACGCCGGTGCCGGACAGTTCCGCGGCCAGTGTCTCCGACAGCGCCAGCACCCCGGCCTTGCTCACGTTGTAGGCGGCCATGCGCGGCGCGGATCCGAAGGCCGCCGCGGAGGCCACGTTCACGATCGAGCCGTGCCCGGCCGCGCGCAGCCGGGGCGTGAAGATGTGGCAGCCGTGGATGACGCCCCACAGGTTGACGTCGAGCACCTGATGCCATTCCGCGGGCGGCGTGTCGCCGATGAGGGTGCCGCCGCGGCCGATGCCGGCATTGTTGACCACCAGGTCCGGGCTCTTGCCGAACCATTCCTCGGCGGTGTTCGCCAGCACGGTCACCTGGTCCAGGCTGCGCACGTCGCAGACGGTGTCGAAGGCCTTGCCGCCGATGTCGCCGATCATTTCGGCGGTGTCGCGGGCGCGGTCGCCGTCGATGTCGGAGCAGACCACGCGCCCGCCCCGCTTGCTGATCTCGAGCGCGAAGGCGCGGCCGATGCCGCTGCCCGCACCGGTCACCACCGCGTCCGCCTGCTGGGTGCGGCGGGAACCGCCGAAGGGGTTGAGTCGCATGGGAACTCCCGGGGCCGTGCCGACCGGGCAGTCAATTGGTGGCGTATGCCACCATTGGCCGCACCTGCCACCAATTAGGCTCCGGGTGCGCTATTTTGTCAACTATGGACGTGCCCGCACCGGCAGCCGCCGTGTCCCCGGGACCCGCGCCGACCCGGCGCGGCGGCACCTGGGGCGGCCGTACCCAGAAGGAACGCCGCGCCGAGCGTCGCGAGCGGCTGATCGCGGCGGCACTGGACATCTGGCTCGAAAATGGCTGGGCCGCAGTCACCATGCGCGGTGTGTGCACCCGCGCGGGTCTCAATGACCGCTACTTCTACGAGCACTTCGCCGACCGCGACGAGTTGCTGGGCGCGGTGTGGGACGAGGTCGGATTCCAGGTGCTGGCCGAACTCTCGGCCGTGGTCGCCGAGAACCTCCAGCATCCGGCGCTGGGCATCCTGCGCATGGCCATCGCCCGCGCGGTCGCCCTGCAATCGGAGGGCCCGGCGCGCATCCTCTTCGGCGACCACGCCGGCAGTCGCATCCTCGAGGAACGCCGCACCGCCATGCTCACCGAGGCCACCGATCTGCTCATCGTCACCGCCCGCCCCTACCTGCGGCCCGGCGTCGACGAATCCGATCTGCGCATGGGCGTGCTGCTGGGCATCGGCGGCTTCATCGAACTGCTGACGGCCTGGCGCACCGGCGCCATCGACGCCGACGCCGACCGCATCGTCGACCATGTCAGCCGCACCGCCGATCTGCTCGGCGCGCAGTATCTCGCGCTGCCGGGCTGAGCGAGCGGCTACTTCACCGCCCACACCATGGACTCGGCCCCGGCGAGGTGCTCGGTCTGAGGATTCTGGAAGCCGGTGTCGGCCAGCCAGGTTCGCAGATCGGCGGCGGTGTAGTCGAAGCCCCCGGACGTCTCGATGAGCATGTTCAGGCTCATCAGCAGGCCGGGGAGATTGGTGCGGCGATCATCGTCGATGAGGGACTCGTAGACGATGATGGCCCCGCCCTCGGGCAGCGCGCGGTAGGCCTTCTCCAGCAGCATCAGCTTGGTGGGCAGATCCCAGTCGTGCAGGACGTGGCCGAAGACCAGGACATCGGCCTCCGGCAGCTCCTCGGCGAAGAAGTCACCGGCGCGGAAGGTGACCCGATCCTCCACCGGCGCGCTGTATTCGGTGAAGATCGGCTCCACCGCGGGCAGATCGTAGCCGATGCCGTGCAGGTGCGGATTGGTCTCCAGCACGGTGCGCAGCAACCCGCCCTGGGCGGTGCCGATGTCGGCCACCGACTTCCAGCGATGCCACGGGAACACTTCGGCGATGGCGTGCGCGGCCGGCAGTGACAAACCCGTCATGGCCCGCTGAAAGTCGTAGAGCCGCTGCGGATCCCGGTAGATGGTGGTGAAGAAGTCGCCGCCGTCGCGGGCCTCGTTCTGGGGCAGCCCGGTGCGCAGGCCCGCGGTGAGCCCGCCCCAGAACGGGTAGAGCCGGGCCGCGGCCATCTCCAGGAAGCCGCCGATGTACTCGCTGCCGGTGCTGTCCAGATAGGTTGCGGTGTCTGCGGTATTGGCGTACCGATCGTCGGTGCGCCGCAGCATGTCCATGGCCACCAGCGCGTCCAGGAAATCGCGGGCGGACCGCGGATGCAGGCCCAGTTCGCGCTGTAGCTGCTCCGCGGTCAGCTGTCGATGCCCGAGCACCGTGAACACTCCGAGTTCGACGGCGCTGAGCAAGGTCCGGGACTCCCAGAAACCCATTCCGATCCGCAGGATCCGCTCCATGGCGCATCACGATAGCCAGAGCGACCGTCCGGCAACGGCGGACACGGCAAATCCGTCCGGCCGGGGAGGCGCCGATCCCGCTGAGCGGGCTCAGAGTACGTCGATCCTGTACACCCGTTCGGCATTGCGGCGGAAGATCTGCTCGATGGCCTTCGCGTCCGCGCCATGCCCGGCCAGTGCGGTGGCCACCGCCTCCGCGGCGTTCGGGATGCTCGTAATCGGTTTGTCCACCGGGAAATTCGAGCCCCAGATGAGCCGATCCGCCCCGAACACGTCGAGCGCGTGCTCCAGCATCGGCGAAATCCGTTCCAGCAGTACGGGAACCGGCGTCGGATTGCCGCGCTTGGGCACCGCATGCCCGAGGATGGGCATCATCAGACCGCTCACCTTGGATACCACATTGGCATGCTGGGCCAGGGCGCTGAGATCGTCGCGCCAGCGCACGAACAGCTCGCGCCGCTGTCCGGGATTGTGGCCGGTGTTCCGCCCGACCGGCCCGAAAATGCCCGCGGGCGTGCCGAGATGGTTGAGCACGATGGTGGTGTCGGGATAGCGCTCGGCCAGCGCGGCCACCTCCGGCAGCTGCCCCGAGTACACCCACGCCTCGAATGCCAGCCCACGATCGGCGAGCGCGCCGAAGCCGTCCAGGAAGGCGGGGGAGGTGAGCCGGCCCGGTGTCCGGCAGGTCGCGCGCACATCGGGATCCGGGTGGTACTCGACGCGGGAGCGAATGCCCCGGAACAGGGGCGAGGCGGCCTGATGCGCGTCGAGCAGTTCGGCGAACTCGGGGGCGGCGGGATCGCCCGCGCCCATGATCGCTCCCAGTGCCGGTGTGTCCACGCCGAACGGCAGGCTGGCCACCCAGCGGGTCTCGTCGGCCGGGCCGAGCGGTCCCTTGCCGACCCACTCGACCTCGATGTGCACGATGGCCTCGACGGGCACGTCGCCGGCGTCCTCGCGGTAGTCGCGCGGCAGGTACGGATGGACGACCGGCGTGGGATCCCCGGCGAATTCGCGATCGCGCCGCGGCGCCAGCCGTTTGGCCAGGTCGATCGGTATCGGCACGTAGCGGAACAGCTTCGCCAGCCCGCTGAACTCACGTGGCGTGGCGAGCGGATCCCACTGATGGATGTGGGCGTCCACGACAGTCATTCCCGCGAGGTCCATGAGGTCCCTTTCGCCTGGGTCGGCCTGTCCCGGATTGTTCCACGCGCACCCGCCCCCGGCCGCGAAATGACGGTGCCGCGCCCGGCGAGGTGGACGCGGCACCGTCGGTGGGCGCGGTGGTTACGGCAGTACCTGCGGAATGACGTTGGGGTCCAGGATGCCGACCAGCGCGCCGATCCCGGCGCCGATGACGGTGCCCAGCGCGGATCCGGTCACCAGGCCGGGCACGGAGCCGACGACCGAGCCGAGGGCGCCGCCCGCGGCGCTGCCGCTCAGGGCGCCCGCCGCCGCGCCGTTCCAGGCCGGGTCGGGGAACTGGGCATTCGGGTTGGTGGCCACCGGGTCGAGCGGGATGCCGTCGGCGGCGACGGGGGTGGCCTGGACCGGTTGTGCGGGAGCCGGCGCGGTGTCCGGCGCCTGTGCCGAGGCCACGCCCGCGAACAGGGTGGCGGCGGCCGCGACGGGCAGCGCGACGGCGATCAGTCTGGCGGTGGCTCTCTTGGTGGTCTGACGCATCATGGTCTTCCTGTCCTCCCCGATTCCGAATCCCCGACCGGATTCGAAGTCAGCTGTGATCGAACCGAACGATTCAGATATAGCTGAGTAATTGCTATAGATCGGAAATTGCCACGCAGTGGAAATTGGGGGATGGCAAAAATGCAGGAGGAACTAATAGCCCATTGCGATGACTCATGAGATATAGCAATGAGCTATCAAAGGTCTCATATCAGACATTGCGCCGATACTGACCGCCCACGGTGAAGAAGGTGTCGGTGACCTGCTGGAGGGTGCACACTCGCGCGGCATCCATCAGAACCTCGAAAACGTTCTCGTCGCTCGCCGCGGCCGCCGCCAGCCGGGTCAGCGCTGCCGGCGCCTCGTCCCGGTGCCGATCCGTGAATTCGCGGACTCGTTGCAGTTGAGACTGCTTTTCCGGCTCGGTGCCGCGCGCCAATTCCAGCACCCGGTGTTCCTCCTCGTGCGGATTGCGGAAGGTATTGACTCCGATGATGGGCAGGCTGCCGTCGTGCTTGCGGCGCTCGTAGAGCATGGACTCGTCCTGGATCCGGCCGCGCTGATACCCGGTCTCCATGGCCCCGAGCACCCCGCCGCGTTCGCTGATCCGCTCGAACTCGCGCAGCACCGCCTCCTCCACCAGATCGGTGAGCTCGTCGATGACGAAGCTGCCCTGTAGCGGGTTCTCGTTCATGGCGAGCCCCCACTCCCGGTTGATGATGAGCTGGATGGCCAGCGCCCGGCGCACCGATTCCTCGGTCGGCGTGGTGACCGCCTCGTCGTAGGCATTGGTGTGCAGGCTGTTGCAGTTGTCGTAGACCGCGATGAGCGCCTGCAGCGTGGTGCGAATGTCGTTGAAGCTCATCTCCTGTGCGTGCAGCGACCGCCCGGAGGTCTGCACGTGGTACTTCAGCTTCTGCGACCGCTCGTTGGCCCCGT
Source organism: Nocardia niigatensis NBRC 100131 (assembly GCF_000308655.1). Lineage (GTDB taxonomy): Bacteria > Actinomycetota > Actinomycetes > Mycobacteriales > Mycobacteriaceae > Nocardia > Nocardia niigatensis. The sequence continues at coordinate 51,487 of NZ_BAGC01000012.1, forward strand.
ACCGGTCGCGCATGGCGATCGCCCAGATGCGCCGTGCCACCCGTCCGATCACCGAGTACTCGGCGTCCATGCCATTGGAGAAGAAGAACGACAGGTTCGGCGCGAAGTCGTCGATGTCCATGCCGCGCGCGAGATACGCCTCCACATAGGTGAACCCGTTGGCCAGCGTGAAGGCCAGCTGGCTGATCGGGTTCGCTCCGGCCTCGGCGATGTGATAGCCGGAGATGGACACCGAGTAGAAGTTGCGAACGCCGTTGCGCACGAACCACTCCTGGATGTCGGCCATCATGCGCAGGCTGAACTCGGTGGAGAAGATGCAGGTGTTCTGACCCTGATCCTCCTTGAGGATGTCGGCCTGCACGGTGCCGCGCACCGTGGCCAGGGTGCGGGCGCGCAGGCCGGCCGCCTCGTCGGCGGTGGGTTCACGGCCCTGCTCGGCCGTGAACTCGGCCACCGCCTGATCGATGGCGGCATTGAGGAAGTAGGCCAGGATGGTCGGCGCGGGACCGTTGATCGTCATGGACACCGAGGTGGTGGGCGAGTCCAGATCGAAGCCGTCGTAGAGCGCCCTCATATCGTCGAGGGTGGCGATGGAGACCCCGGAGGTGCCGACCTTGCCGTAGATGTCGGGCCGCTCGGCCGGGTCGTGCCCGTACAGCGTCACCGAGTCGAAGGCGGTCGAAAGCCGTTTGGCCTCAGCGTGTTCGGAGAGCACCTTGAACCGGCGGTTGGTGCGGAAGGCGTCGCCCTCGCCCGCGAACATGCGCGCCGGATCCTCGTTGTCCCGCTTGAACGGGAACACCCCCGCCGTGAACGGGAACCGTCCGGGCAGATTCTCCGATCGCAGGAACCGCAGCAGCTCACCATGATCGGTGAAGCGGGGGAGCGCCACCCGGGGAATCGAACTGCCGGACAATGTCTCCCGGCGCAGTGTGGTCCGCAGCTCCCGATCGCGGACCCGCACGACCTGTTCGTCGCCCCGATACGATTCCACGACGGCCGGCCATTCTGCCAGCAGCGCAGCGGTTTCCGGCGACTGTCCGGCGCGAGCCTGCGCGAGCAGCCCGCGCAGGACCTCCCCGGCAGCGGCGGTATCGCCGGTGGTCGTAGCGGCGACTCCGGCCGCGGTCTCCCGGGAAGCCTGGAGGGCGCCGTCTCCCGGCAGCTCGGCGAGTACCTGCTCCAAGCGCTGGACGCGGCGTGCGGCGTCCATCTCGCGCGCCGTGCCGGCGTGGTAATCCCTTACGGCTTGCGCTATTTCGGCCAGATAGCGCACACGGGCGGGGGGGATGATCTGGGCGAAGCGGGTGGAGGTGCGGGTGGTCACCCGCGGCAGCACGCCTTCCTGCAACGGCAGCCCCTGCTCGGCGAGCAGGCCGCTCAGGTGCTGGTAGAGCGCCGTCACCCCGTCATCGTTGAAGGTCGCCGCGCTGGTGCCGAAGACCGGCATGTCCTCGGGCGCGGCATCGAACTCCTCCCGATTCCGCACCAGCTGCCGCGACACATCGCGCAGCGCGTCCTCGGCCCCGCGCCGCTCGAACTTGTTGATGGCCACCACATCCGCGTAGTCGAGCATGTCGATCTTCTCGAGCTGGGAGGCCGCCCCGAACTCGGGCGTCATCACGTACAGCGACACGTCCACGTGCTCGGCGATCGCCGCGTCGCCCTGCCCGATGCCGGGCGTCTCGAGGATGATCAGGTCGAATCCCGCTGCCTTGCAGGCGATCACCATGGTGTCGATATCGTGCGGCAGTTCCCGTTCGCCCCGGGTGGCCAGCGACCGGAAGTAGACCCGTTCCCCGTCGAGGGCGTTCATCCGGATCCGGTCGCCCAGCAGCGCACCGCCGCCGCGTCGCCGGGTGGGATCCACGGCCAGCACCGCGACCCGCAGCTTGTCCTGCTGGTCGGTGCGCAGCCGCCGCACCAGTTCGTCGGTGAGAGAGGACTTTCCGGATCCGCCGGTGCCGGTGATGCCCAGCACCGGCACGTGCCGCCCGGCCGCCGCGGCGGTCAGGGCCGCCACGTCCGCCTCGGGCAGCGTGCCCTGCTGCAGGCAGGTGAGCGTCCGCGCCAGCGCCGCCCGATCCCCGGCCAGCACCGCCTCGACCGGTGCGGGCGTGTGCGAAAGATCCACGTCGCACGTCGAAATCAGCCGGTTGATCATCCCCGGCAGTCCGAGCCGCTGCCCGTCCTCCGGGGAGAAGATGGTCACCCCCGACTCGGCCAGCCGCGCGATCTCCTCGGGAATGATCACCCCGCCGCCCCCGCCGAAGATCTTCACGTGCTCGGCGCCGGCCTCCTTCAAGGCCCGGGCCAGGTATTCGAAGTACTCGATGTGCCCGCCCTGATACGAGCTGACGGCGACGCCCTGCACGTCCTCGGTGACGGCCGCGTCCACGACTTCGCGCACGGCCCGGTTGTGCCCTAGATGAATCACCTCGGCTCCCTGGGCCTGCAGGATTCTTCGCATGATGTTGATGGCCGCGTCATGGCCGTCGAACAGTGCCGCTGCGGTCACGAACCGCACTGGATGAACCGGGACATGCAGATCTGGCATGCGGTTGCTCCAAGTCTCGGAGGCTCTCTGGGTGCTGTGAATTATCCCACAGCCAATACTTGGATGTCCAACTATAGGATCGCCACAGAAAGCGCAATCGGCGCGCAAGCATCGAGACAGGACTGGCATGGTTCGCGAACTCACTCATTTCATCGACGGCAAGCAGGTCCCGGGAACTTCCGGCAAATTCGGCGATGTGTTCAACCCGAGCACCGGTCAGGTTCAGGCCCGGGTGCCGCTGGCGAGCAAGAGTGAGGTCGAGGCGGTCATCGCGAACGCCGCCGCGGCGCAGCCCGCCTGGGCCGCCATGAACCCGCAGAAGCGGGCTCGCATCCTCATGAAGTTCCTGACGCTCGTGCAGGACGAGATGGACTCGCTGGCAGCGCTGCTGTCCAGTGAGCACGGCAAGACCATCCCCGACGCCAAGGGCGACATCCAGCGCGGCCTCGAGGTCATCGAATTCGCCGTCGGCATTCCGCACCTGCTCAAGGGCGAGTACACCGAGAGCGCCGGCACCGGCATCGACGTCTACTCCATGCGGCAGCCGCTGGGCGTGGTCGCCGGCATCACCCCGTTCAACTTCCCGGCCATGATCCCGCTGTGGAAGGCCGGTCCGGCGCTGGCCTGCGGTAATGCCTTCGTGCTCAAGCCTTCCGAGCGCGACCCCTCGGTGCCGCTGCGGCTGGCCGAGCTGTTCCTCGAGGCCGGGCTGCCCGCCGGTGTCTTCAACGTGGTCAACGGCGACAAGGAGGCCGTCGACACGCTGCTGCACGACGAGCGCGTCAAGGCCGTCGGCTTCGTCGGCTCGACCCCGATCGCGCAGTACATCTACGAGACCGCCACCGCCAACGGCAAGCGCGCGCAGTGCTTCGGCGGCGCCAAGAACCACGCCATCGTCATGCCCGACGCCGACCTCGACGACGTGGCCGACCAGCTGATCGGCGCGGGCTACGGCTCGGCCGGCGAGCGCTGCATGGCCATCTCGGTCGCCGTGCCGGTGGGCGAGGAGACCGCGGATCGCCTGCGCGCCAAGCTCGTCGAGCGGATCAACAAGCTCAATGTCGGCGTCTCCGACGACCCGGGCGCGGACTTCGGCCCGCTGGTCGGCCGTGACGGCGTGGACCGGGTGAACAACTATGTGCAGATCGGCGTCGACGAGGGCGCCGAGCTGGTCATCGACGGCCGCGGGCTGGTCGTGGAGGGCGGCGAGGACGGCTTCTTCGCCGGCGCTTCGCTGTTCGACCGCGTCACCCCGGAGATGCGGATCTACCGGGAAGAGATCTTCGGACCGGTGCTGGCCCTGGTCCGCGCCGAGGACTACGAAGAGGCACTGCGGCTGCCCAACGAGCACGAATTCGGCAATGGCGTGGCCATTTTCACCCGCGACGGCGACACCGCCCGCGACTTCGCCGCCCGCGTGCAGGTCGGCATGGTCGGCATCAACGTCCCGATCCCGGTGCCGATCGCGTACCACACCTTCGGCGGCTGGAAGCGGTCCGGCTTCGGTGACCTCAACCAGCACGGCCCGGACTCGATCCGCTTCTACACCAAGACCAAGACGGTGACGCAGCGCTGGCCCGCGGGGCAGAAGGAATCCAACGCCTTCGTCATCCCGACCATGGACTGACCGATGTTCGTACTTGACGAGGACGAGAAGGCGATCGTCGAGACCGCCCGCTCCTTCGCCGATGAACTGCTCGCGCCCAATGCCCTGGAATGGGATGAGCGCAAGCACTTCCCGGTGGACGTGCTGCGCAAGGCGGGCTCGCTCGGCCTGGGCGGCATCTACGTGCGCGAGGACGTGGGCGGCTCGGAGCTGCGGCGGCTGGACTCCGTGCGCATCTTCGAGCAGCTAGCGACCGGCTGCCCGGCCGTGGCCGCCTACATCTCGATCCACAATATGGCGACGTGGATGATCGACACCTACGGCGATGAGACGCAACGCAATCGGTGGCTGCCGGGCCTGAGCTCCATGGACCTGCTGGCCTCGTACGCGCTGACCGAGCCGGGCGTCGGCTCCGACGCCGCGGCCCTGAGCACCAAGGCCGTGCGGGACGGTGACGACTACCTGCTCACCGGCGTCAAGCAGTTCATCTCCGGCGCGGGCAGCACCGACGTGTACGTGATCATGGCGCGCACCGGAGATGAAGGGGCGCGCGGGATCTCGGCGTTCATCGTCCCGGCCGATACGCCCGGGCTCTCCTTCGGGGCCAATGAGAAGAAGATGGGGTGGAACGCGCAGCCCACCCGGCAGGTCATCCTCGACAATGCCCGGGTCCCGGCGGCCAACCTGCTGGGCGCGGAGGGCAACGGCTTCCGCATCGCCATGAACGGGCTCAACGGCGGGCGGCTCAACATCGCCGCCTGCTCGATGGGCGGGGCGCAGGCCGCGCTGGACCGGACGGTCGAGTACCTGGCCCAGCGCAAGGCCTTCGGTTCGCGACTGCTGGACAACACCGCCCTGCAGTTCGAGCTGGCCGACATGCGCACCTCGCTGGAGGCCGCCCGCACCCTGCTGTGGCGGGCCGCGGCCGCCCTGGACGCCGACGCCCCCGACAAGGTGGAGCTGTGCGCCATGGCCAAGCGGTTCGCCACCGACGCCGGGTTCGAGGTGGCCAACAAGGCCCTGCAGCTGCACGGTGGCTACGGTTACCTGGCCGAATACGGCATCGAGAAGATCGTTCGCGACCTGCGGGTGCATCAGATTCTCGAGGGCACGAACGAAATCATGCGGGTGGTCGTCGCCCGCTCGGTGGTAGGAGCAGCATGAGCACAGCGGTGCACGAACCCGAGGTGTTGATCGAGCAGCGCGACGGCCTCGGCCTGATCACGCTCAACCGGCCCCGGGCCATCAACGCACTCAATCATCCGATGGCGCTGGCCATCCTGGACGCGCTGCGGGGCTGGGCGGCGGACGACGAGGTGCGCGCCGTGGTGCTCACCGGAGCCGGCGAACGCGGGCTGTGCGCGGGCGGCGACATCGTCGCCATCCACAACGATGCCAAGCACACTGTCGCACAGGGTGATTCGCCCGAGACGGCCGCCGACTCCCCGAGCGGCACGTTCTGGCGCGACGAGTACATCCTCAACGCCCTGATCAAGCGCTACCCGAAGCCCTACGTCGCGGTCATGGACGGCATCGTCATGGGCGGCGGCGTCGGCCTGTCCGGGCACGCGTCGCACCGCATCGTGACCGAGCGGTCCATGGTCGGCATGCCCGAGACCGGCATCGGCTTCATCCCGGACGTGGGCGGCACCTACCTGCTGGCGCACGCGCCCGGCGAGATCGGCACCCATGTCGCGCTCACCACCGCGCGCATGTCCGCCGGCGACGCGATCGCGGCCGGCTTCGCCGACTATTTCGTTCCGTCGGAACACCTTCCGGCGCTGCTGGAGGCGCTGGCCACCGCCGAGGTCGACGTGGCCATCGCCAAATTCGCGCAGCCCGCGCCGATCTCGGAGTTCGTGGCCCAGCGGGACTGGATCGACGCCTGCTACAGCGCGGACACCGTCGAGGAGATCGTGCACCGGCTCCAGACCGACGGCCGCGCCGAAGCAGCCAAGGCCGCGCAGGACGTGCTCTCGAAATCGCCGGTGGCACTGAAGGTCACGCTGCGCTCACTGCGCGACGCGCGCCGGGCCGCCGACCTCGAGACCGTCCTGAACCAGGAGTACCGGGTCTCCGTCGCCTCCCTCAACACCCACGACCTGGTGGAAGGCATTCGCGCCCAGGTCATCGACAAGGACCGCAACCCGCAGTGGTCGCCCGCCACCCTGGCGGACGTCACCGACGCCGACGTGGACGCCTACTTCGGCGCGCTCGGCGATCGCGAATTGGGTTTGGCCGCACCGAAGGACGAGCAATGAGCACCAACACCAAGGTCGGGTTCCTCGGACTCGGCCACATGGGCGGACCAATGGCCGCCAACCTGGTCGAGGCCGGATACGACGTCCTGGCCTTCGACCCCGTGCCCGCCGCGCAGGACCAGGCCCGCCGAGACGGCGCGACCGTGGTCGCCACCGCCGCGGAAGCGGTGTCGGCCTCCGACATCGTCATCACCATGCTGCCCAACGGCCGCATCGTGCTGAACCTCTACGCCGAGATCCTCCCGGCCGCCAAGCCGGGCACCCTGTTCGTCGACTGCTCCACCATCGACGTGGGCGATGCCAAGCAGGCCGCGGAACTCGCTGTGGCAGCGGGACATCGGGCCCTGGACGCCCCCGTCTCCGGCGGCGTGGCGGGCGCGGCGGCGGGCACTCTCACCTTCATGGTGGGCGGCGCGGACGCCGACTTCGCCGACGCGCTGCCGCTGCTCGAGATCATGGGCGGCAAGGTCGTGCACTGCGGCGGCGCCGGCGTGGGCCAGGCCGCCAAGATCTGCAACAACATGCTGCTGGGCATCTCCATGATCGGGCTCTCGGAAGCCATTGTGCTGGGCGAGAAGCTGGGGCTGACCCACGACAAGTTCTTCGACGTGGTCTCGACCGCCTCGGGACAGTCGTGGGCGCTGACCTCCTACTGCCCGGTGCCGGGACCGGTTCCGGGCAGCCCGGCCAACAACGACTACCAGCCCGGTTTCGCCACCGCGCTGATGTCCAAGGACCTGGGTCTGGCAGCGAACGCGCTGCGGGCCAATGGCGTCGACGGGCAGATCGGGCAGCTGGCCGCGGAGATCTACAGCCGCTTCAACCAGGACGAAGCGGGCAAGGACTTCTCGGCTATCGTCACCGATATCCGC
>NZ_BAGC01000011.1 GCF_000308655.1 Nocardia niigatensis NBRC 100131
TGCCCTGCATCGGGGCGGTCACGGCGTCACCGGAAGCGGCACCGGCGCCCGCGCCACCGCGCTTGCGCGGCTTGGGCTTCTTGCGCACCGCGCCCGCGCCATTGGCGGAAGCCGCGACGCCGACGGAGAACTGACCCGGCAGCGAGACCTCGAGACGACGGCCGCCGACCTCGACGACCACCTTCTGACGCGGCGCCTCGTCCTCGTCCTCGATGGGCTGAGCACCGGCGTAGGGCTCGATGTGGTTGTCCCACTCGTTCTCGATCCACTTGGTGTAGACGTCGAAGGTGGTGCCGTCGCCGACGAACGCGGGGTTCTCGACAATGTGGCGGTGGAACGGGATGACCGTGGCCAGGCCCTCGATCTGGTACTCGTCGAGCGCGCGGGCGGCACGCTGCAGCGCCTGCTCACGGTTCTCGCCGGTCACGATCAGCTTGGCCAGCATGGAGTCGAACTGGCCGCCGATGACCGAACCCTCGACCACACCGGAATCGACGCGCACACCGGGGCCCGCGGGCTCGGAGTACACGACAACCGGGCCGGGGGCGGGCAGGAAACCACGGCCGGCGTCCTCACCGTTGATGCGGAACTCGAAGGAGTGCCCACGCGGGGCCGGGTCCTCGGTGATGGAAAGCTCGTGGCCCTCGGCGATGCGGAACTGCTGGCGCACCAGGTCGATTCCCGCGGTCTCCTCGGTGACCGGGTGCTCGACCTGCAGGCGGGTGTTCACCTCGAGGAAAGAGACGGTCTCGCCCTGCACCAGGTACTCCACGGTGCCGGCACCGTAGTACCCGGCCTCCTTGCAGATCCGCTTCGCGGACTCGTGGATCTTGGAGCGCACCTCGTCGGACAGGAACGGCGCGGGCGCCTCCTCGACCAGCTTCTGGAAGCGGCGCTGCAGCGAGCAGTCACGGGTGCCGGCGACGACCACGTTGCCGTGCTTGTCCGCGATGACCTGCGCCTCGACGTGGCGGGCCTTGTCCAGGTACTGCTCCACGAAGCACTCGCCGCGACCGAAGGCGGCGATGGCCTCACGAGTGGCGGACTCGAACAGCTCGGGGATCTCCTCGATGGTGTGCGCGACCTTCATGCCGCGACCGCCACCACCGAAGGCGGCCTTGATGGCCACCGGAACGCCGAACTCCTTGGCGAACGCCACGACCTCGTCGGCGTTCTTGACCGGGTCCTTGGTGCCCGCGGCCATCGGCGCCTGAGCGCGCTCGGCGATGTGGCGGGCGGTGACCTTGTCACCCAGGTCGCGGATCGACTGCGGCGAGGGACCGATCCAGATCAGCCCGGCGTCGATCACGGCCTGCGCGAAATCGGCGTTCTCGGAGAGGAAGCCGTAGCCGGGGTGGATCGCGTCCGCGCCGGCCTTGGCGGCGGCGTCGAGGATCTTGTCGAACACCAGGTACGACTCGGCCGAGGTCTGACCGCCCAGGGCGAAGGCCTCGTCGGCGAGCTTGACGAACGGCGCATCGGCGTCCGGTTCGGCGTATACGGCCACACTGGCGATACCGGCGTCCTTGGCGGCCCGGATCACGCGCACGGCGATCTCGCCTCGGTTGGCTACGAGGACCTTTGTGATCTGCGCGTTGGCATGGTTGGGCACTGAGCCTCCT